>NZ_CP017641.1:0-1340625 GCF_001983935.1 Fuerstiella marisgermanici
ATGACGCAACCCGTGAATCACGGACAGACGTGTGTCGCGTCGTCGGCAGAAATCCTGCCGGACGAAATTACTGAACGGGCGATCAGCGCTGTTCAGAAGGCCATTGGCGAACAGAATTATCAACACTGGTTTGCCGGACGTAGCCGATTCGAAGTCACGAATCATGCACTCCGCATATTCGTATCAAATCCATTCATCTCGAACTGGCTGCACAAGCGATTTCGCACCGCGTTCAACGCCGCCGCCGTTGATGTCCTTGGACCGGCCGGCGCATGCGAACTGCTGGTCGACGAAACGCTGCAAGCCGCGCAATCTGAGTCTCCTGCCAAAGTGTTGCCAATACCCAATGTTGACACTGGCAAAGCCACGTCGAAAGAACAGCGGCAACCCGGAAAGATTCAACAGCCGCCCATCAGTGGTGTGCAAACACTGGCAGTGCGTGGATCGAACCGGCGAAGATTTCGCACGTTTAAAAGTATCGTTAGTGGCGAATGCAACGACCTCGCCCTGATGGCCGCACAGCAGGTCGCGGAATTTCCCGGCGAGCGATTCAATCCACTGTATATCCACGGTTCGACGGGGGTCGGCAAGACGCATTTGCTGGAAGCAATCTACAGCGAAGTCCGACGCACTCAGCCCAACCTGAACGTCGTGTACCTGACCAGCGAAGCTTTCACAAATTACTTCACTCAAGCACTGGAATCGAAAACCGTTCCGTCGTTTCGGCAACGGTTTCGTAACGTTGACGTCCTGCTGATTGATAACATCGAATTTCTGGACAACAAAAAGAAGGCGACTGAAGAAGAGTTTTTGCACACGATCGTGCAGGTCATTGAACACGGTGGGCAGCTGGTCGTCAGCGGTGACCGTCATCCAAGGTTGCTGACAAAGCACCGCGAAGAACTGACAACACGTTTTATGAGTGGCCTGGTGTGTCGCATCGATGTTCCGTGCGAAGACACACGTCGCCGAATCGCCGCCACGCTGGCGCTGCCGATGAAGAACAGCTTCACTCAGGAAACGCTCGACTATGTGGCTCGCCGCTGCAAAAAGAACATCCGCGAAATCCAGGGCGCACTAAACTGCCTGCACGGGCACTTTACGCTGACCAAGCGGAAGATCACGGTCAGTCGAGCGCGTGAGATTCTGGGCGATATGGAGCAGGAATGTCGTCACCTGGTCCGGATCAGTGATGTTGAGAAAGTCGTTTGCGATGCGTTCGGGCTTAGCCCGTCCGACCTGCGATCGAAGTCACGTCGCAAGACGGTGGCGTGCCCGCGAGCGATGGCGATGTACGTAGCTCGCAAGCTGACCAAGGCGGCGTATCGTGAAATTGGCCTGTACTTTGGAGGTCGCGATCACAGCACCGTTGTTGCGGCCGAGAAGCGAGTCGAGAAGTGGATCGAGCAGGATTCTCCACTCGAACTACCTTCGTCCTGTCGCGGCCGCACAATTTCGGAAGTCGTCCAGGAGATTGAAGAGCGTTTGCTGAGCCTGGCGATCTAGCTGAGTATCAATACTGCCCCTGAGCATTTCCGAACGCGGCTCGCTGGCCGTTCATTTGCTGAACTGCCTGGTTGTACGCATTGTTGTTCTGCTGCAGTTGAGCGTCGTACGCCTGCATCCGTGCAGCTGGTGAGCCGGGGGCTGCTCCGCCGTTGAACGACTGATACTGCTGCCCGTTCGGCTGTGGCTGCATGTTCATTTGTTGTTGAGGGGCGTTGTTCTGATACTGAAAGTTGGGAGCTCCGCCGGGCTGAGGCCCCGGGCCATTTGGTGAAGCCATTCCACCGGTCTGTTGTGGGGCGCCGTATTGAGGCTGATTCAGATATTGCGTCGCGGAAACCGGAGCGATCTGTTGGGGGTGAGGCGACATGTTTCGTGGGTAGAAATTGCCCTGCTGTTGCTGCTGTGGCATTTCGCTGGGAAGCACGCTAATCGGACGATTGTCACGTGCCGGAGCGTTCGCAGACGCCTGATAGACCTGGTTGCCTTGGGGGTACTGAGGTTGTCTCTGCGGCGACTGGTACTGTGAATGCATCGGCTGACCACCGAAGTTTTGCATTCCGTTTTGTGCCATCGGCATTTGTGCGAACTGCTGTTGTTGCTGCTGTGGTGACGGCTGAGAATTCATTGGCGCTTGGTTGATGCCGAGTGGAAACAGCGTTCCCGGCCCCGCGTTCAGGCCCGCAATCGGAGCCTGCAGGCTGTGGTCAACGGCAGAGCCGGCAGTAGACATGCCCCCGCGCGGCGAACCGGCGATCAGTGGCTGGCCGTTCTGGTTTTGTTGTGGCCACGCCCCATTTCTAACATTGTTGTGAGATGGGTACTGCGACTGCGACTGGTTGCCGCCCATGTTCGATTGGGCCGTCTGGTAGCCGTTAGGTCTGGCGCCTGTGTTTGGTGAGTTAATCACGCCGCCAACGGGGACCCCTTGCTGCGGTGGATTTCCATTGGACGCAAACTGCAAAAACTGGCCTGCCGTCTGATCCGAGCCATTGCCATTGCCGAAGTTGTTCCCGGGGCTATTTCCAGGGTTTGTGCTCTGACCAAAATTCTGTTGCGGAGTGATGGCCGGTCCAACGCCGGGCGGGTAGACGCTGACCGGGCGATTGGCGTGAGCCATCATGCCGTGGTTGTCCGCTGGTTGTCCGGTCTGTGGTTGTTGGCCAGCGAACGATTGCATCGGCTGCTGAAATGGCTGCATCGCTGGTTGCTGGGCATTTCCGTTCTGAGCGGCTCCATACTGAGGAGGTGTGGCCGCCACTTGCGTGCCACCCGTGGGATTCGACTGATTCAGGTCCTGCTCAAGTTTCGCCAGCGTGTTGTTGATTTCTGACGCTGAATAGATTGATGCAAGTTGTGATTTCGCGGCATTGCGGTCGCCTCGCTTTAGCGACAGCAACGCAAGATTAATGTGGGCTCGTTCATTCTGCGGAGACACCTGGACAGCCTGGTTCAGGTACTTTGATGCTTCAAAGAATCGATCCTGCAGCAGGTAGCTGTAGCCCAAGTCGTTTAGCAGGCTGGGATCTTCCGGCCTTTGTTGCAACGCCTGCTTGTAGTGCAGTTCTGCGGCTGACCAGTCGTTTTGCAGGTCGGCAACGATCGCCATGCCGTGGTGAGCCGATGAGTTCTCATTGTCGACGGTCAGCACCTGAGTGAAAATCTGCCGTGCTTCATCCAGCTTGGTTGTGTCGCCCTGGCCAGCTTCGAGGATGGCGGCTCGCCCTGATTTGATTAGTTGGTCGACTCGCCCCGCCGCAATCGGTGGTGCGGCGGCCACAATATCGTTGGATGAATTAGAGCTGGCAGACTTTGACTGCATCGACTGCGCCAATTGAGGCCGAGCTGCCGCAGGTTGAGGATTGTTGCGCTGTGCAAGTTCTTCGGCGGTGTAGCGAGGTTCGCTGGCCGCCTGCCACGGCAGCAAACTGTTCCCGGTTTGGCAACCGCTGAGCAGCAAGACGCAGGCAAGAAATTTATGGCTGGGGCGGCGTGTCATCACAAATCATCCGTGATCAGTTTTGTGTCGTGCAGCGTCGGCTGGCCGCGTCATGCAACCGCCGAAAATGGGCCTGAATTTTGGATCGGCTCGCGTTATAGAAGTGCGGCGGCAAGACTGTCGAGGCGAGAACGACGCCCAAATCATGCACCGGCAATACCTGCCGGACGCTTTCGTGAGCCAACCCGCAGATTCTGCGTGAGTATCCAGAAGCCGGATTGCATTGACGACCGAGAGCCCACCGCCGACACTGCCGTGCCTCCCAGAGCATGCGGCGACGCGGGCTGGCAAATATCATCAGCGGCGTGGAAGCCACGACAAACGGCCGGACTGATGATATATATGGTGGGCTTCCGCCATGTGCCGCACATGACCAAACCCGGCCGTTTCAACGTTTCCTCCGGTTTTGCCAGCCTTTAGGCAGCGGCGCAGCGGGCGGAAATTACTTGATTTTCATCTTTCATTATTCAAACGCCCCAACACCATGAAAATTGTTCGCCTTCAGCTTTCTGACAGCTCCACCTGCTACGCTCAACAAACCGACGACGGCTCATTCCAGCGTCTTAACGGTGACCTGTTCGGCGAATTAAAGACGACGGGCGAAGCGGTGTCCGGAAAGGTGCTCGCGCCGCTGCAACCGGTCGACATCCTGTGCATCGGCCTGAATTACCTGAAGCACGCGCAGGAAGGGAAAGCCGATATTCCCGAAAACCCGGTGCTGTTTATGAAGACCAGCTCAGCCGTGCAAAATCCCGGCGATCCAATTGTATTGCCGCGGAAGCTGAACAGCGACCAGGTTGACTATGAATGCGAACTGGCCGTCGTGATTGGCAAGACGTGCCACAACGTGTCGAAAGAAGACGCTTTGGACTATGTGCTAGGCTACACCTGCGCAAACGACGTGAGTGCCCGCGACTGGCAGAAAAACGGTGGCGGCGGGCAATGGTGTCGTGGCAAGACGTTTGCCACGTTCTGTCCACTGGGTCCGTGTTTGGTGACGTCTGATGAGATCAAGAACCCGAATTCGCTGACCATTCGCACGACGTTAAACGGCAACGTCATGCAGGACTGGAACACGGATGATATGATCTTTGACGTTCCGTCGATCATTGAATTCCTGAGTGCCAGCACGATCCTCGCCCCCGGCACGGTGATTCTGACAGGCACGCCGCATGGCGTCGGCTTCGCTCAAACCCCGCCCGTGTTCCTGAAGGAAGGCGATTCGGTCAGCATCGAAATCGAAAGCATCGGCACATTGACAAACCCTGTCGTCGCCGAAGTCGTGTGACGGGGCGTTCATGAATCGAATTCGAATCGAATCGATCGACGATCCCCGGCTGGATGCTTTTCGAAGCATGAAGAAGTCCAACAGCACTCGATCGCAGGACACCTTCATCGCGGAAGGCACGACACTGGTCGAACGGTTGTTCCGCAGCCCGTACGAAGTTCAGACGGTATTGGCCTCCACACAAAAGCTGGGCAACTTTGCGGACCGAATTCCTGACGGAACGACCGTCCTGGAAGTGGATCGCGACCTTGCGACACAGTTGGTGGGCTACTCGTTCCATCTGGGAGTCGTGGCTGTCGCAGCTCGAAAACCTTCGCCCACACTTGCCGATGCCGTGCCGCCAGATGGGGCGAGTCTCGTGTTATTGGCGGAGCACATGATCGACCAGCAGAACGTGGGGCTGTTAATCCGGATCGCGTCCGCCTTCGGTGCAGACGCGGTCGTCCTGGGAGCCGGATCCGCCGACGGGTTCTCGCGGCGCGTGTTGCGAGTCTCAACGGGTAACGGTTTGTTCATGCCAATTGTTGAGGGTGCAGCCGCCGGGCAGGCCGTTGACGACCTGAAGTCACTCAACTATACGTGCTGCGCAACTGTGCTGACCAGCAGTGCGACGGAACTGGCCAACTACTCGTTTCCGGCCCGTACGGCGCTCGTCTTCGGCAACGAAACTCACGGGCTGACAGCCGAGATCGCGGGAAGTTGTGATGAACGTCTGACGATTTCGATGCATAACGACACGGATTCCGTGAATGTTGCCATCGCGGCGGGTATCTTCTGTCATTCATACCGGTCACAACATTGACGGTCCCGGCGGTCGGTCTGAAAATCCTTCCAACACTCAATTCCAAAACGGCGTAAGCATTCGGCCTGAGGTACGTAAACCTTCTTCACGACAGCACTTGTAGCTTTTGTTTGCCATGAAAAACCTTGTGATTCTTGCTCAACAGGATGGGCCTCAGGTCTACGAAATTGCAGACTGGGCCCCCGTGTGGGTCGTTGGTTTGCTGTTGTTTCTGGGCTTAGTTGGATTTTCGTACGGCACGCGAGCCGGCATTATCGCTCGTGCGACCACGAAAGAAGCGATCCGGCAGCCGCTGTTCTTTCTGCTGCTGTTGATTTCGGCCGCCGTGCTGGTGGTAAACACCTTCATGCCCTTCTTCACTCTGGGTGACGATATCCGGGAACTCAAAAACTGCGGCTTAGCCACGCTGCTGATTTCCGGTGTGCTCTTGGCCGTATGGACGGCGGGGACCAGCATCACCAACGAAATCGACGGTAAGACGGCGATGACGCTGCTGTCGAAGCCAATCACGCGACGCCAGTTCGTGCTCGGCAAGTACATCGGAATTGTCCAGGCGGTGCTGTGGCTGTTTCTGCCTATGATGCTGCTGATGGCGTTCCTGATCTTTTACAAGGTCGGCTACGACCAGAAAGAAGCGTCGTCCGAAGTGGCTCACTGGATTGAATGGACAACGGTCGCTGGTGGTGTGGAACTCCCCAGCCCCAACCCCGTCCGAATGGCGGCGGTGTCTCAGGTATTGCCCGGCGTAGTGCTGTGTTTCTTCCAGGTCTGCGTACTGGGTGCCATCAGTGTGGCCGTGGCGACTCGCTTGCCGATGGTGGTGAATCTGGTGGTGTGCTTTGCCGTTTTTGTGGTCGGCAATCTGACCCCGATGATGGTGACTCAGGGTAAGACCGTGATTCAAAACGAATTCGTCACCTTCGTCGCGCGCCTGATTGCAACGATTTTACCGTCTTTGCACTCGTTCGATATCTACGGAGTGCTCGCGCGCGGCGGGTCTGTGCCGCCCACTTACCTTGGCGTGAGCCTGCTGTACGGAGCGGCGTATGCGGCGGCCACGATTCTGGTGGCATTCATTTTGTTTGAAGACCGGGATCTGGCTTAACAGAGAAAAACATCCGTCGTCCGGGCGGCTCGCAGTTGTGACGCCGCTGCCCGCTGGTTACCGTGAGAGTGTGGCGATTGACGTGGCTGTCGGCCTCGACGGAAGCTTCGCGACCCGCGTTCGAAATTGCCATCCCGGCCGATAAGGCCCATTTTACGAAGGCAGTTTCGTGTCTGATGCAGCCCCCAATGCGTTTCACAAGGTCATTTCTGACCGGCAGTTCTTCACTTCGTCACTGGCCGCCGCGCTGGTGGCCGCCATCCTGTCCGCTCTGACGCTTGTCGGCATCGTGCTAAGTGCCGCCGGACTGACGAAGCTTGTCGTCGCTGGGGCGATCTGCGTCGATTCGCCGGCGGACACCGCGGCTGATCAGGTCGGATTTCCGCAGAACATTGTTCGCCCAATTGTCGATGCCATTCCGTGGTTGAATCAGCCGGGCTCAGCCCTCAGCACCTTGTTCGTGGGGCTGGCGGTGCTCGTGCTCGTCCGGTTGCTGCTGCGAGCCTTCGCGGAATCTCGCATCAGCGGCCAAGTGTCCCGAGCCGTTAATCGACTGCGTGAGCACATCCAACGCCAGGCTCTGCGTTGCAACCCCGGCGATCTGACAGGCGCTCAACGTCGCACGGCGGCCAGCTTGTTTCAGCAGACGGCCCAGAAACTGGACGACAACGCTCGCCGCTGGAGTTTCTATCGCTGGACGTCCGGCTGTGACCTTGTCGTGCTGACAATCCTTCTGTTGTGCATCAATTGGCGAGTCGGCCTGGAATGCATTCTGCCCGTCATCGTGTGCTGGTTTATCGCTCGCATCGAATCCGAACGTCACGCCGCATCGGCTCATTTGCTAACCGAGCAGTTCGATCGCGGCCTCGAAAAGCTGACAGCACACCTGGACAAAGCACGCATTGTGGCGGGCTACGGCATGGAGTCGCTTGAGCACGACCACTTTAGCGGCAGCCTGAAGTTGTACGAAAAACGCTGCGACAGACTGCGGCGACAAAGACAGCGAAGCCGCTGGTCGTCGAACCTAATTTTTGCCGCCATGGTCGCTCTGCCAGCATTCATCCTGGCGCGACACTTGTTGTTCGGCGATCTGATCGGTCTGCCCGCAGCCGTTGCGATCGGCACGGTGATCGGCTTCTTTGTCGTCAGCCTGTACCGACTCCGCAACATCGCTCAGTTGCACGGCGCAGCCACAGTGGCCGCCGACAGCATTAATCAGTATCTGCTGCGAGTGCCATCTGTCAGCCAGGTTGTCGGGGCACGCTTTCTGGAGCCGATGTCACGGCTGCTGCAATTCAATCAGGTGTGCGTGGAAACTGAAACGCACCCGGACCTGCTGTCGAATCTGGATCTGAAAATCGAATTCGGCCAGCGAGTCGCGCTGTTGTCTTTGGATCCGCTGGAAGCCGAAGCCCTGGTCAGTCTCGTGCCGCGATTTCAGGATCCGTCGCGAGGCCAGGTGCTGATCGACGGTCAGGATATCCGTCGCGCGACGCTGGAATCGCTGCGTGCAGAAGCTGTCATCGTCGGCGGCGACGAACCCGTGTTCAACACGACCGTGCTGGAAAACATCACGGTCGGCCAGTCCAGTCTGTCCAAACAGGATGCGATCGAAGCCTGCAAGGTGGCTCACGCAGAAAGCTTCATTCGCCAGCTTCCCAAGGGCTACGAAACTCATCTAGGTGAACATGAATCGCTACTGGATGTCGGGCAGAGATTTCGGTTAAGCCTCGCCCGCG
This sequence comes from Fuerstiella marisgermanici, assembly GCF_001983935.1. Lineage (GTDB taxonomy): Bacteria > Planctomycetota > Planctomycetia > Planctomycetales > Planctomycetaceae > Fuerstiella > Fuerstiella marisgermanici. The sequence continues at coordinate 8,440 of NZ_CP017641.1, forward strand.
CGATCGCTCGCAAGCCAGCGCTTTTGATCATCCAGGAACCGGAAGCCGCGCTGGATGCGGAAACCAAGGCCATTTTGGACGACACCTATCAACGCATCTGCCAGGGCCGCACGTTGATCTTTCTTCCGACACGCCTGTCCACCGTCAAAAAGTGCGACCGCATCATCATGCTGCACCACGGCCGAGTCGCAACGGACGGTCGGCACGAAGACCTGGTGCGAACGTCTGAACTGTACCGCCACTGGGAGTACCAGCGGTTCAACGTGTTTCGGTAGGGCGCGAGCTTGCACAGCCAGCGGAGCATGACGCAACAATTGGGCGCGCTCACATTCGCCTGTGTGCATACCGCGATGCACTGCACATTCACCCTTCGGCGATTTGCAGTCGTGCGCAACCTAATCCCCGGCAGCTATCTCACCGGCCCCATGAGGGCTGCCTGTCAGTTGCGAATCTGGCCGGTTCCGTGGACCACGTATTTGTAGCTCATGATTTCCCGCAATCCGCAGGGACCGCGAGCGTGAAAGCGGTCGGTGCTGATCCCGATCTCAGCACCCAACCCAAACTCGCCGCCGTCGTTAAATCGAGTACTCGCGTTCACGATGACCGCCGACGAATCGACCTGATTCTGAAAGTACTCAGCCGCCTGCAAGCTGTTGGTGACAATCGATTCTGTATGGCCTGACCCAAACTGCCGAATGTGACCGGCCGCTTCTTCGATGCTGTCCACGATCTTTACCGACAGAATCAGTTCCAGGTACTCCGTCCCGTAGTCTTCATCTGTAGCAGCCTTCGCGTCTTTAATTCCTTTGGCGCTTTCCGAACAGCAACGTAGTTCGACGCCCTTCGACTGCAGTTCGGCCGCGAGGGCTGGCCAGAAACGGGCGGCCGCGTCTTTGTGAATGAGCAACGTTTCCGCCGCGTTGCAGACACCCGGACGCTGACACTTGCTGTTCACCGTAATGTCGGTCGCCATCGCCTGATCGGCCGACGCATCGATGTACACGTGGCAGATGCCATCGAAGTGCTTAATAACGGGCATAGTGGCTTCGCGAGCTACTCGTTCAATCAACGACTTTCCGCCACGCGGGATGGTGACGTCGATCAGGTCGCCCTTCGCCAGAAATTCGCCGACAGCCGCTCGGTCGGTGGTCTCCACCAGTTGCACGGCGTTTTCCGGCAAGCCTTCCGCCTTCAGGCAATCCTTCAACACGCTGTACAGCACTGTGTTGCTGTGAAACGCTTCGCTGCCCCCACGAAGGATGACCGCATTGCCGCTCTTCACGCACAGCGCGGCGGCATCAACTGTCACGTTCGGGCGCGATTCGTAGATGAAGAAAACGACGCCCAGGGGAACTCGCACCTTGGTGACCAGCAAACCATTCGGCCGCTTGCAGCTTTCAAAAATCTCACCGACCGGGTCCGGCAGTTGACCGATTTCAACAACGGCATCGGCAAGGTTCTGCAGTCGTTCCGGCGTGAGTCGCAGGCGATCGATCATCGCGGAACTCAGACCTTTTTCCTCAGCCGCAGTCAGGTCTTTCGCATTGGCCGCCACGATCTCATCTGCGCGAGCCACCAGTTCGGCCGCACAACGCTTTAGCCAGTTCAGCTTTTGATCGCCGGTCGCTGTCGCCAGTTCGATGGATGCCTGGCGAGCGTTTTTTGCAACTGTTTTTGCGTATTGTTTCAGTTCCATGATTCCAATTGCCTCGGGGTAAACTCAAAGAAGCCCGGCTTTTTCGAAAAGCCGGGCTTCGATCGTAACGTAACGTCTGCTCACCTGAACCTAATCGTCAGAAACGTAAGGCAGCAGGCCGATAAACCGAGCTCGCAAAACAGCTTTCCGAACGGCTCGCTGATACAGCGCCGATGTGCCGGTACGTCGGCGAGGCAGAATGCGGCCTTCGCGGTCGATCAAATTGCGCAACGTCTTGAGGTCTTTGTAGTCCACATACACGGGACGAGGCACATTGCCGCCAGCCGTGAACGGGCATGTCATCTTCTTCTTCTTCAAACGAGCACGTCGTTTGCGAAGCTTCTTTAGATCCGATTTCGAAATTGTTGCCATGTAACTAAGTTCGCCTTGTATGCCTGATAAGCGATTGTGGAACGGGCTAGTGAGCATGTACCGCAACCACGTAGGCAAGTCTCTCCGAGACTCAAATCAGCGTCTCACAGAGACGCCGCTACGTGGAACACGAGTACTGACCGCTCACTTAGAAACCTCGTAAAGCCTGCCATAGTCCTCAGCTATAGCCGACCGCCCGGTCGGACCGAACACGCAGTGTGTGCTCGGCGAGGAAAACAGAAGTCGAGTATTGTAATCGGCTGTCCCATAGGAACAACACAAACTCCAGTCCCAATTCAGAACCACGAAAAGTGAGAACGGCGTGCAAGAATGCAGTTCTCGTGTTTCCGCCCAGCGGGCGCAACAAGTGGACGCTGTTGTTAGCCGACGGGACCTGCGTTCGAATGCGAGAAAGCCCCATTTAAGACAGGCTCGTCCGCCTGCCGCCATACAGCGCATCGTCGTGGAACTCGCCTGATTTCCTGCGATTATGACGCCTGCTCGCGATTGCCGGCGAAATCCACGAAATCCAATGATCCGTCGGCTGAATCAGACGGCTACGTGATTCGGCCCGACCGGACCAAACGCAGTGCCACAATAAGAAACCTCTTGAACCGCCAGAGCATCAGGGAACGCTTCCATGCTTTAGCCACCGTTCATCCGTGACGACATTTGCCCATCCGGGGCAAGACCCTGTCCGCGCCTCACGTGGACGCCCAACTTCACCGCCGCATCTACTGATCCGCAGACTCACAACGCGCTGATTGCGAAAAAAAATCTCAACAAGGCGCCTCGCGCCCTGCATGTGTGCGGCACGCCAAACAAGGCGTACTTGGGTACACCTAAACACCCACACAACGTTAGAAGTTAACACCCCCAAAAACGACAAAATGGCGGGTCTCGGTTTCCAGTCCTCCAATCTTGAACCAAATCGAAAAGTTTTCGAAAAAGTGACGCACATAACGAACACTCCTGGCGGTCAGGTCACGTGGTTCAAGATAGATAAACTCGGTATCCGTCTTGAGTCGGGCATGAGGATTTTGGGGATCTAACGAACAATTCCCGATTGTTCGGAAAAACGTCTCAAAATCCTTGCAACCACCAAGCCTACCCTTAAGAATGCCGGGACTCTTAGGGAGAGGGAAATCCCGCTTTTTGCTGCATTTTTGACACGCGCATAATCAGACAGGGCAAGCATTATTTGCCGTAAACCGCTGTGCTGAGGGGACTTGGGCAATTCCTTCTGCGTCGCAAAATTCACCAGCCATCATGCTGAAGCTGGCCACTTCATCCCAATCCGCATTTACCTGCCAGTCGCTGCTACCGCTATAAACGGTGCAATTTGTACTCGCGAACTATCCAGAAAGCACTCATCACATGTCCCGACGAAACTTTTCTGCTGGTCTTAATCGAACGACATCTACGAAATCAGGCATTGGAGAATCGCAGCGACGGGCGGAACGGGCTCGACAGAAATCGGAACGGTTTGAGGCTCGACGCGGCTTCATCCAGCAGAAGCGTCAGGAAGAGAAAAAACGTCATCTGAGTGCCTTCAAGCGAGCCGGACTGGCATTCCGGATGTGGTGGCTGAAGCTGGCGGGCCTACTGGTTTCTGTGGTGCGACCCATTGTGGGTAAGTCCCCCGTTCAGCGAGGCCCTGTGCGTCGCAGTAATCGACCGGAACAGGCATTGGTGGGCACGGCGGCTCGATCGGCGGAGTTGCTGGAGCCGAAGGCGTTGCTGGCGGCGACGATTTCCGGGTCGAATGATTGGGATAACACGACGTTGGCGGGCGACACTGTTGGAGATAAAACTCCGACCTTCAGTTTTGGAACAGGCGCAGGCGACACGCACGTCGACATCGCAATCGTTGATGGTTCCAGCAATGTCGTCCACTACGAATCCGATGTGCACATCGGTAACACTGTGACGCCTCCGGGCTTGGCTGACGGTACTTACACGGCTCACGTGGTGGCAGATAACTCTGCATTAATTTCTGATGCGACGACAGTGATCGGAGCCTCTGACGCTTCCATTAGCTTCACGATCAGCAGTAATTCCCCAACGTACCCGCCTCCAGGTGGCTCCGGCTTCTCAGCCACTGGGGATGGGATCGGGAAGGTCTCAGGTCGGACGTTTCACTATGATTTTTCAGCAAATCCTCACAATGACGACTTGGGCGATTTGACTTGGGGACCCGCAGCAACGTCCAGCTATGCCGACACTAAATTTGGGTTGTCTGGGTTTTCGTCCGCGAAGCTGTTTACTGCAGCAGATTTGAACTCCCTATCCGGTGGCGAGGCCATTTGGCAACGAACTGATATCCCGTTCGACTCCGATGGTAACTTCACGTCGGACAGTGTTCTGTGGGGTCGTCTAAGAGTCTTGTCGTCGACTTCATCTTGGGTCTCGGCTCGCGCAGGGATGGAAAATGGCTTAGGCGCTGAGCTGCCAGTTGTGCTCAACGGTTCAGGTGTATTCCCGGTCACAATCCTGTTTGAGGTCAGTTCCAACTCGGGAAGCAATTGGCATGCCGCCATCGATTATTACGACGCAAACAGCACTGGAGACGGCGGCGTAGTCACGAGCTTCAATTCGGGTTTCTGGACATTTGATCCCACGGCAGACGTTGGCGGCGACCTCGCCGTGACGATTGACGACTCGGACGGCTTCATCGACTTCAGCGAACAGGCTGCGGTAGGCTTTACAGTTGCTGGTTTGGACAGTGACGCAACTGCGACTGTCACGTTTAGCGACGGTACGACGACTCTTCCTGGTATTAGCGTCACCACAAACGGGTCGCAGACCGTTGACCTGAGCGGTCTTACTGACGGCCTGATCACGGCGACGATCGTGGCTGCAGACAACGGAGGCAGCACCGCGACAGCCAGCGACACCAGCACGAAGGATACGGTTGCGCCCATCATTGCGGCGAGTCAGTCCCAGACGATCGCGGAACACTCGGGCAACTTCAATCCGGCCTTCCTCGTCAATGCCACAGAGGCGACTACGTCTCTGGAGAACTGGACGATCACCGGCGGCAACCATGACACAGATGGCGATTTGATCTTGCCTTTCAGCATCGACCCGTTGACTGGAGAAATTACGATCATTGATGCAGATGATCTGAACTTCGAAAGTCGATCGTCATTTCCTCTGACGGTCACCGTTGATGATTCTGCGGGCCAGACAAGTGCGCCTGAAACAGTGACAGTCAGCCTGACCGACATCACCGAGAACGTAGCGATCGACGCAGCGGTGTTCACGGCAGGCGGTGGCCATGTCACAGTCCTGAAGTCGCCAGATGCGCCGACTGGCGATGGCTTGATTCACTTCCAGAACGCAAGTGGCGTCGACATTGCGCCAGCACATGATCCGGACAAAATCACCAGTATCACGATCACGGGCCGTGACGGGATGGACGACTTGTTCGTTCTGGATCTCGACAATCTGGGTTCCTCCGGCTTGGACGGAGTTAGCATTAGCTACGACGGTGGCACTGGCGGAAATGACATTCTGAAGGTGATTGGCAGTGGTGACGATGCTGTTTACACACCTGACGGAACAACGTTCGGCGATGGCGTCGTGGCGATCGCCGGCGGTCCGACAATTACATTCACCGGTCTGGAACCGGTTGACATCACTGGCATGGCCAACGTGACGATTACGTCTCCGGCCAACGCGGCAAATGCAATGGTCCTGAATGCTGGATTTGATGACGCCACCGGTGCCATTCCGGCGATTGTTGTCAGCGGCAACACCGGCCTCGGCGGCACAATGATTGAAGCCGCTCACCTGTGGAACAACACCAACGTTACGATTGACACCAGTGCAACCACGATTTCCGGTGCTGATTCGATTACGGTTGCATCAGCACTCACAAATGCACATGCCAACACTAATCTGACTTTGCAGACCACAGCTGACGGTACGGTCGATATTGATGCAGCAGTGACTGTCACCGGAACACTGGCCGTCAATGCTGCAACGGTCACGCTCAATGATGACCTGACGGCGACCAGCGGCATCTCCGGAACAGCGGACACAGTCAATGTCAACGGAGCTGCGAGCGCAGCCAGCGGCAGCGTCCAGGACGGCTTGGATGTGGCTGCAAATAACGCAGTTGTCAATCTGGACGGCAGCACGTTTGCTGAGGGAATTGTGATTTCTCAAGGCGTGACAATTCTCGGGACATTCTCGATTCCCAACACGTCGATCCTGCAGCCAACCAGTGGTAACGCCATCACGATTTCCGGTACCGTTGCCACAGACGACGTAACGATTCTAGGTGTCGATCTTGACGGAACGGCCGGCGGTGCGATCGGAATCTCTGTGCCCGCCGGTGACGTGCAAAGCGTCGATTTCCAGCTCGGAGATATCTCCGGGTTTAGCGCCTACGGCGTGCGAGTCGATGCCGGGGCAACGATTCCAAGTGGTCTGGTGCTTGACAGTGTTTCTGTGGCGAGCAATGGCCAAAACGGACTTGCTGTGTTCGGTACGTCCGGGACGCCGTCAACTGTTCCCGTTACAATTCAAAATTCGTCAACCTTCACGACAAACGGTGGCTCAGGCGCAACGAATGGTGACGGCGACATTGTGTTCTTCCACCATACAGGCGAGGTGACGCTCACTGACCTGACGGTCACGGGTTACGCATCGGCCGCACCACCGGCACCCGCTGAAAACGGTATTCAGTTTCGAAGCGATACCGGCGCAATCGGTCTCGTTTCGCTCAGCGACGTCACAATTAGTGGCTTCTACGAAAAAGTGCCGCTGGCATTCTACAATTACGACAATGTTGACAACCTGACAGCCACAGGCGTTGCAATCACCGCTGAAAGCACCGGCTTCCAGCTTGCAGTGAACTTCGACGGCATTGGTGGCGATATTGACCTGTCGTCGCTAGGTATCGATACGTCTGGAGCAATGCCTGCCACAGTTGCGCTTCAAGGTGCAGATGGCGACAATGTTCTGACAGGCAACGACGAACCGAACGACTTCTTCGGTGGGACCGGAAACGACACGATCACCGGCAATCTGGAAAAGGACCAGGCGTTCTATGTCGGGCTCCGCTCAGACTTTACGGTTGGCGTCACAACTGATGCCAACGGGCGTGTGACCGGTTTCACGTCTGTGACGGACACCGATGCCGGGGCACCTGTCGGCCCGCTAGCTGACGAAGGAGCCGATACACTGTCAGGTGTTGAGGTCCTTGTCTTCGACGCTGCCGGCACTCCCCTTGTCCTGGACCTGACTCAGGGGGTTCAGCAGTTTAATAGCATGGGCAGTCTGATTGGTACTTTCGACACGATTCAGGACGCGATCGATGCGGCTGCAGATGGTGACACAATCCGTGTCTTTGACGACACGTACACCGAAGATCTGACTGTTCCGTCCGCTGCCAATCCCACGGTGCAGGACCTGACGCTCGAATTGGAAGGCACTGTAGACGGCACAATCGCCGTGACTGACGACGGGACAACAATTCGGGCGATCGGCGACCTGACAATGGGTGATGGCTCAGCCGCCGGATTTGATCATGAAGGGACGCTTGAGACAGGCGCCTTCAAAGTCACGTTGCTCGACAGCAGCCAGGCACTCCTTGGTGAGACCACCATTGTGGGGGCCGGTGGTGAACTGGAAGCGGACAACGGAGTTTCCCTCAGCAGTGGGGAAACCCTGAAGGGCGAAGGCACAGTTGATGCCGACGTAACTCTTAACTCGGGTACGGTCGCCGGTAATCTGACGATTGAAGGCCATCTGGACGGATCGCAGGCCGCAGGTGGCACCATCACGCCGGGGAACAGTCCTGGTATCACCAACACTGCTCAATTGACGTTGAGCGGGGCAGATACACTGACTATCGAAGTTGACGGTACAGCGGGTGCTGGCGTCGCTGGCGGTCACGACCAAACCGTTGTTGATGCCGCGCTCGACGGCCCCGGTGGCGGTGACGGCACGGTGACGCTCGGCGGAGCCACGTTGAGTCTGTCTTCTACGGGTGGCCTGCCTGCCAATGGTGTCTACACCATTATCGACAATGACGGTGGCGATGCCGTATCAGGTACATTTGCGGGGCTTGCCGAAGGTGCCACCGTGACTGTCGGTGGCCAGGATTTGGTAATCACCTACGTCGGGGGCGACGGTAACGACGTGCTGTTGTTCACGAAGAATATGGCGAAGATTGAGTTCGGGGATGGCGGCGGGATCGGCGGTGCAAGCACTCAAAGTGAAAGTGGCACTGGTGGAACGGCACCGACAATTTTAGTCGAAGGAGGGGATCTAACCGGTATTCCCGCCCAATATCGCACGGTATCCTTCTCGGTACCATCAGGATCGGCGCAGTCCGGTGCAAGCGATGATTATACCCTCAACGCGACGTTCGAGATTCCCGAAGGCAACTACACGTCATTGACACCATTCGACTTGACACTCGTTGACCCGGCAGGCTTGACAAGCGGCGATCCAGGATTCACGGCACCTTTGCTGGTCATCAATCAAGACACGTTGATTGAAGGCACAGAAGATTTGAGCTTTGACCTCGACTCGATCGGCGTTGCACTGGAAAACGAGGACACCTCGGACCCAGGTGGGGCGAAGGGCGAAGGGACCACGCACAACATCACTGATGATGATTTCCTGCGAATCACAATTGACTCGGGACAGTCGCAAAGCGAAGCGACAACTCCATTCGATGTCGGTCTAACAATTGAAACGAGTGCCAATGGCGGGCCATTCGGCATGGGCAACGCCACGATTGTTTTCGGTGGCGAGATCGAATTTGATGTGGTCGACGCGACCACTGTCGCAACCGGTAACGCGGTTGATCCTGATGACTACGCCTATCCATCGCCAGATCCAACCTTCACGCTACCTGCGGGCTACAGCGGTGGCACGGTTCAGGTGTCGATCCCTCTGGTCAACGATTCCGTTGTCGAAGGCGACGAATTGGTCGCCTTGGAAATCGACAACATTAGCAGCAGCATTACGCCCGGAAGCAGCAGCGATCCGCTGAACAGCCAGGTCTCGGTTGTTAACGACAGCGTGACGATTGAAGATGACGATGTGGCTGTCTGGAATCTGACTCAGACGCTGAACTCAGTGGATGAATCGGCCGGTACGCAAACGCATGTGATTTCACTTAACAACGGTAACGGTTCGACGACTGCCGCCGTGCTGCAAGCGGGTGAGACTGCGGTGGTTGACTTTATCGTCACCAGTATTGATACAGAGAGAGGGGCAACGAAGGATTACGCCGCAGTGTTAGCAGCTAACATTGCGAACTGGAACACAACAGAAAGTCCTGCAGGAATCAATGGAACGCTGTCGGTGAACTTAAGCGGTACGGACCCGCGTACTGCAACGATCACTTACCTGGCCGGATCTGACGGATTGGGCGGTGGCGCGAACACCTCCATGCCTGATCTCAACATGATCTTCAATATCAATGACGATTCGCTCGTCGAAGGTGACGAAGACTACACCGTTGAACTCGCCGCACCTATGGCCGGTTTTTCAACCACCGGTGCTGATGTTTCGATCGATACCGGTCTGACAGCGCCACTGACGACGACGATCAATGACAATGAAACGGCAACCTGGTCGATTGAGCAATCAGCTGCCCAGCTGGCCAACGGTGTCAACGAAGGTGACAACGCAACTTACACGATCAAGCTGACGGCAACTGGCACCAGCACATCGAGTCCGTTTGCAATTCAAGCGAACGAGAAGGTCTCCGTCGAAATCGATGGTAGCGACTTGGGGACAGACTCCAATGACTATGCCGACACCGTGGCGGCGTTGAACACAGCGATCGGCAATTACAACGGCACGGGGCCAGGAACCTACGCTCTGAGTCCCTCCACGACTCCAAACAATATCATCCTGACTTACACGGCTGGTCCAACGGACAGCGTTCCCGCCGACCTGACGGTTGTGATTGGTGCAACCGACGACGCCTTGGTTGAAGGCAGTGAGTCGGTCAAGATTGAGCTGCTTGTCCCTGGTGACCCAGACAACAGCACGGTCACGAATGTCGCTGGAAATGGCTCATCAGTCACGACGGCGATCAATGACAATGAAACGGCAACCTGGTCGATTGAGCAATCAGCTGCCCAGCTGGCCAACGGTGTCAACGAAGGTGACAACGCAACTTACACGATCAAGCTGACGGCAACTGGCACCAGCACATCGAGTCCGTTTGCAATTCAAGCGAACGAGAAGGTCTCCGTCGAAATCGATGGTAGCGACTTGGGGACAGACTCCAACGACTATGCCGACACCGTGGCGGCGTTGAACACAGCGATCGGCAATTACAACGGCACGGGGCCAGGAACCTACGCTCTGAGTCCCTCCACGACTCCAAACAATATCATCCTGACTTACACGGCTGGTCCAACGGACAGCGTTCCCGCCGACCTGACGGTTGTGATTGGTGCAACCGACGACGCCTTGGTTGAAGGCAGTGAGTCGGTCAAGATTGAGCTGCTTGTCCCTGGTGACCCAGACAACAGCACGGTCACGAATGTCGCTGGAAATGGCTCATCAGTCACGACGGCGATCAATGACAATGAAACGGCAACCTGGTCGATTGAGCAATCAGCTGCCCAGCTGGCCAACGGTGTCAACGAAGGTGACAACGCAACTTACACGATCAAGCTGACGGCAACTGGCACCAGCACATCGAGTCCGTTTGCAATTCAAGCGAACGAGAAGGTCTCCGTCGAAATCGATGGTAGCGACTTGGGGACAGACTCCAACGACTATGCCGACACCGTGGCGGCGTTGAACACAGCGATCGGCAATTACAACGGCACGGGGCCAGGAACCTACGCTCTGAGTCCCTCCACGACTCCAAACAATATCATCCTGACTTACACGGCTGGTCCAACGGACAGCGTTCCCGCCGACCTGACGGTTGTGATTGGTGCAACCGACGACGCCTTGGTTGAAGGCAGTGAGTCGGTCAAGATTGAGCTGCTTGTCCCTGGTGATCCAGACAACAGCACGGTCACGAATGTCGCTGGAAATGGCTCATCAGTCACGACGGCGATCAATGACAATGAAACGGCAACCTGGTCGATTGAGCAATCAGCTGCCCAGCTGGCCAACGGTGTCAACGAAGGTGACAACGCAACTTACACGATCAAGCTGACGGCAACTGGCACCAGCACATCGAGTCCGTTTGCAATTCAAGCGAACGAGAAGGTCTCCGTCGAAATCGATGGTAGCGACTTGGGGACAGACTCCAACGACTATGCCGACACCGTGGCGGCGTTGAACACAGCGATCGGCAATTACAACGGCACGGGGCCAGGAACCTACGCTCTGAGTCCCTCCACGACTCCAAACAATATCATCCTGACTTACACGGCTGGTCCAACGGACAGCGTTCCCGCCGACCTGACGGTTGTGATTGGTGCAACCGACGACGCCTTGGTTGAAGGCAGTGAGTCGGTCAAGATTGAGCTGCTTGTCCCTGGTGACCCAGACAACAGCACGGTCACGAATGTCGCTGGAAATGGCTCATCAGTCACGACGGCGATCAATGACAATGAAACGGCAACCTGGTCGATTGAGCAATCAGCTGCCCAGCTGGCCAACGGTGTCAACGAAGGTGACAACGCAACTTACACGATCAAGCTGACGGCAACTGGCACCAGCACATCGAGTCCGTTTGCAATTCAAGCGAACGAGAAGGTCTCCGTCGAAATCGATGGTAGCGACTTGGGGACAGACTCCAATGACTATGCCGACACCGTGGCGGCGTTGAACACAGCGATCGGCAATTACAACGGCACGGGGCCAGGAACCTACGCTCTGAGTCCCTCCACGACTCCAAACAATATCATCCTGACTTACACGGCTGGTCCAACGGACAGCGTTCCCGCCGACCTGACGGTTGTGATTGGTGCAACCGACGACGCCTTGGTTGAAGGCAGTGAGTCGGTCAAGATTGAGCTGCTTGTCCCTGGTGACCCAGACAACAGCACGGTCACGAATGTCGCTGGAAATGGCTCATCAGTCACGACGGCGATCAATGACAATGAAACGGCAACCTGGTCGATTGAGCAATCAGCTGCCCAGCTGGCCAACGGTGTCAACGAAGGTGACAACGCAACTTACACGATCAAGCTGACGGCAACTGGCACCAGCACATCGAGTCCGTTTGCAATTCAAGCGAACGAGAAGGTCTCCGTCGAAATCGATGGTAGCGACTTGGGGACAGACTCCAACGACTATGCCGACACCGTGGCGGCGTTGAACACAGCGATCGGCAATTACAACGGCACGGGGCCAGGAACCTACGCTCTGAGTCCCTCCACGACTCCAAACAATATCATCCTGACTTACACGGCTGGTCCAACGGACAGCGTTCCCGCCGACCTGACGGTTGTGATTGGTGCAACCGACGACGCCTTGGTTGAAGGCAGTGAGTCGGTCAAGATTGAGCTGCTTGTCCCTGGTGACCCAGACAACAGCACGGTCACGAATGTCGCTGGAAATGGCTCATCAGTCACGACGGCGATCAATGACAATGAAACGGCAACCTGGTCGATTGAGCAATCAGCTGCCCAGCTGGCCAACGGTGTCAACGAAGGTGACAACGCAACTTACACGATCAAGCTGACGGCAACTGGCACCAGCACATCGAGTCCGTTTGCAATTCAAGCGAACGAGAAGGTCTCCGTCGAAATCGATGGTAGCGACTTGGGGACAGACTCCAACGACTATGCCGACACCGTGGCGGCGTTGAACACAGCGATCGGCAATTACAACGGCACGGGGCCAGGAACCTACGCTCTGAGTCCCTCCACGACTCCAAACAATATCATCCTGACTTACACGGCTGGTCCAACGGACAGCGTTCCCGCCGACCTGACGGTTGTGATTGGTGCAACCGACGACGCCTTGGTTGAAGGCAGTGAGTCGGTCAAGATTGAGCTGCTTGTCCCTGGTGACCCAGACAACAGCACGGTCACGAATGTCGCTGGAAATGGCTCATCAGTCACGACGGCGATCAATGACAATGAAACGGCAACCTGGTCGATTGAGCAATCAGCTGCCCAGCTGGCCAACGGTGTCAACGAAGGTGACAACGCAACTTACACGATCAAGCTGACGGCAACTGGCACCAGCACATCGAGTCCGTTTGCAATTCAAGCGAACGAGAAGGTCTCCGTCGAAATCGATGGTAGCGACTTGGGGACAGACTCCAACGACTATGCCGACACCGTGGCGGCGTTGAACACAGCGATCGGCAATTACAACGGCACGGGGCCAGGAACCTACGCTCTGAGTCCCTCCACGACTCCAAACAATATCATCCTGACTTACACGGCTGGTCCAACGGACAGCGTTCCCGCCGACCTGACGGTTGTGATTGGTGCGATACACGACACGTTGGTTGAAAGCAGTGAGTCGGTCAAGATTGAGCTGCTTGTCCCTGGTGATCCAGACAACAGCACGGTCACGAACGTCGCTGGAAATGGCTCATCAGTCACGACGGCGATTAATGATATTGACGAAGTTGAATGGTCGATTACCCAGACCAGCACCAACCCGCTTGCAGAGGATACGGACGACGCGACGTTTGATATCGAGCTGACCGGGGTTGCTCCGTCAACAGTTCTGGCCAGCGGCATTACAGCTCAGATCACGGCTATCCTGACTGATATTGATACCACGGCGTCGGATCGACAGGATCTTGACGCTGCCCTTCAGGCAGCAGTCGACACTTATAACGGTATGAATACTCCTGGAACGCCAAACACGTTCATGCTGTCGGGCACGACGCTGACATACACGGGTGATGGGCTCACGGCCCCGACCTTGTCGGTGACGATTGATGTCGTCGATGATTCGATCATCGAACTGGACGAGGACTTCGCCATCAACTTGACGGGGCCTGGAACCACATCGCCTCCTAGCCCGAATATCTCCCTGGCTTCCGGTGCGCCTGTTCTGTTCACTATCGACAGCGAAGATCAAGGTGTTCTTGTCATTCGTCCTGTGGAGAATGGCGATGAAGAACCATCTGCGCTGACAACGCCAAATTCTGTCTTCGGTGAGTTTGAAGTTCGTCTGGAAGACGGTGCTGGCAACCTGATCACGTCCAGCACGGACACAATCGTAAACTACAGCACGGCCGGAACGGCCACTCCAACGCTGGATTATTCGGCCCTGACCGGTACGGTTAACATCACGGCTGGCAGCAGCATCGGAACCATCACCGTCGCGGTCAACGACGACAATGTGGTTGAAGCCACGGAAACCGTTGTTGTGACGCTCAGCAGTCTCGGCAGCGATCCTCCGACCCAAACGGCTGATATTTCGATTGCCGCTTTGCCTGACAGGAAAGCCGAAATATCTATCCTGGACAATGATCATGCCACATTGACGGTCAATAACGTGACGGTCAATGAAGCGGACGGGACGGCGACCGTTAGTGTTTCCGTTGACAAATCTGTTCAAGGCGGTTTTGCCGTTGACGTCGTGACATCGGACGGCACAGCCACGGATACGTCCGACTACACCGGCGGCACGACCACACTGAACTTCTCCGGCGGTGTCGGCGAAGTGGAAACCTTCACGATCCCGATCATCAACGACAGTGACGTTGAGCCGGATGAATTGTTCAACCTGACGTTGTCCAACGTTGTTCCTGTCAATCCACTGCTCACACCGAACAACGGTGCTGGCCCCGGTGCTGACAAGATCGACAGTTCCGATACGGCCACCGTCACGATTGCGAACGACGACATCGATCTGACGCTGAGTGCAATCGCTCCAGCGACTCAGGCCGAAGGTGACACAGGCGATACGACTCAGTATACCTTCACCGTCACACGAACCGGTCTGCTGACCGGCACCACAACGGTTGACTACGCCGTCACCGGCTCGGGAGCCACTGCGGCTGACGGCACCGACTTCGACGGCGGTTTGCCCGCTGGCACGATCACCTTTGCTCCGACGGAGACCAGCAAGACGATCACAATCGACCTTGCTGAAGACGAGATTGTTGAAGCCGATGAAGGATTCACAGTCACGCTCAGCAATCAGGCGGATGCTCCTGCGGACAGCGTTGATCTGGTTGACAGCCCGCAAACGGCAACGATCGAAAACGATGACACGGCGAACTTCACTGTGGACAATGTGACGGTCAACGAAGCCGACGGTACCGCAACCGTGACCGTGACGCTCAACGGAGCCGTCCAGGGCGGTGTCAGTGTTGACTACGCCACCAGCGACGGTTCGGCCACCGACCCGGGCGACTACGGGGCGACCAGCGGAACGCTCACGTTCCTCGGCAACGATGGTGAAACCATGACGTTCTCAGTCGGCATCGTGAATGACAGCGTTGTCGAAGCCGACGAAGCCTTCACCGTGACACTGTCGAACGGCGACGCCACCGATCCGAACATTGATGACAACGACATCACCGCAACGGATACGGCCACAGTCACGATTGCAAACGACGACATCGATCTGACGCTGAGTGCAATCGCTCCAGCGACTCAGGCCGAAGGTGACACAGGCGATACGACTCAGTATACCTTCACCGTCACACGAACCGGTCTGCTGACCGGCACCACAACGGTTGACTACGCCGTCACCGGCTCAGGAGCCACTGCGGCTGACGGCACCGACTTCGACGGCGGTTTGCCCGCTGGCACGATCACCTTTGCTCCGACGGAGACCAGCAAGACGATCACAATCGACCTTGCTGAAGACGAGATTGTTGAAGCCGATGAAGGATTCACAGTCACGCTCAGCAACCAGGCGGATGCTCCTGCGGACAGCGTTGATCTGGTTGACAGCCCGCAAACGGCAACGATCGAAAACGATGACACGGCGAACTTCACTGTGGACAATGTGACGGTCAACGAAGCCGACGGTACCGCAACCGTGACCGTGACGCTCAACGGAGCCGTCCAGGGCGGTGTCAGTGTTGACTACGCCACCAGCGACGGTTCGGCCACCGACCCGGGCGACTACGGGGCGACCAGCGGAACGCTCACGTTCCTCGGCAACGATGGTGAAACCATGACGTTCTCAGTCGGCATCGTGAATGACAGCGTTGTCGAAGCCGACGAAGCCTTCACCGTGACACTGTCGAACGGCGACGCCACCGATCCGAACATTGATGACAACGACATCACCGCAACGGATACGGCCACAGTCACGATTGCAAACGACGACATCGATCTGACGCTGAGTGCAATCGCTCCAGCGACTCAGGCCGAAGGTGACACAGGCGATACGACTCAGTATACCTTCACCGTCACACGAACCGGTCTGCTGACCGGCACCACAACGGTTGACTACGCCGTCACCGGCTCAGGAGCCACTGCGGCTGACGGCACCGACTTCGACGGCGGTTTGCCCGCTGGCACGATCACCTTTGCTCCGACGGAGACCAGCAAGACGATCACAATCGACCTTGCTGAAGACGAGATTGTTGAAGCCGATGAAGGATTCACAGTCACGCTCAGCAATCAGGCGGATGCTCCTGCGGACAGCGTTGATCTGGTTGACAGCCCGCAAACGGCAACGATCGAAAACGATGACACGGCGAACTTCACTGTGGACAATGTGACGGTCAACGAAGCCGACGGTACCGCAACCGTGACCGTGACGCTCAACGGAGCCGTCCAGGGCGGTGTCAGTGTTGACTACGCCACCAGCGACGGTTCGGCCACCGACCCGGGCGACTACGGGGCGACCAGCGGAACGCTCACGTTCCTCGGCAACGATGGTGAAACCATGACGTTCTCAGTCGGCATCGTGAATGACAGCGTTGTCGAAGCCGACGAAGCCTTCACCGTGACACTGTCGAACGGCGACGCCACCGATCCGAACATTGATGACAACGACATCACCGCAACGGATACGGCCACAGTCACGATTGCAAACGACGACATCGATCTGACGCTGAGTGCAATCGCTCCAGCGACTCAGGCCGAAGGTGACACAGGCGATACGACTCAGTATACCTTCACCGTCACACGAACCGGTCTGCTGACCGGCACCACAACGGTTGACTACGCCGTCACCGGCTCAGGAGCCACTGCGGCTGACGGCACCGACTTCGACGGCGGTTTGCCCGCTGGCACGATCACCTTTGCTCCGACGGAGACCAGCAAGACGATCACAATCGACCTTGCTGAAGACGAGATTGTTGAAGCCGATGAAGGATTCACAGTCACGCTCAGCAACCAGGCGGATGCTCCTGCGGACAGCGTTGATCTGGTTGACAGCCCGCAAACGGCAACGATCGAAAACGATGACACGGCGAACTTCACTGTGGACAATGTGACGGTCAACGAAGCCGACGGTACCGCAACCGTGACCGTGACGCTCAACGGAGCCGTCCAGGGCGGTGTCAGTGTTGACTACGCCACCAGCGACGGTTCGGCCACCGACCCGGGCGACTACGGGGCGACCAGCGGAACGCTCACGTTCCTCGGCAACGATGGTGAAACCATGACGTTCTCAGTCGGCATCGTGAATGACAGCGTTGTCGAAGCCGACGAAGCCTTCACCGTGACACTGTCGAACGGCGACGCCACCGATCCGAACATTGATGACAACGACATCACCGCAACGGATACGGCCACAGTCACGATTGCAAACGACGACATCGATCTGACGCTGAGTGCAATCGCTCCAGCGACTCAGGCCGAAGGTGACACAGGCGATACGACTCAGTATACCTTCACCGTCACACGAACCGGTCTGCTGACCGGCACCACAACGGTTGACTACGCCGTCACCGGCTCAGGAGCCACTGCGGCTGACGGCACCGACTTCGACGGCGGTTTGCCCGCTGGCACGATCACCTTTGCTCCGACGGAGACCAGCAAGACGATCACAATCGACCTTGCTGAAGACGAGATTGTTGAAGCCGATGAAGGATTCACAGTCACGCTCAGCAATCAGGCGGATGCTCCTGCGGACAGCGTTGATCTGGTTGACAGCCCGCAAACGGCAACGATCGAAAACGATGACACGGCGAACTTCACTGTGGACAATGTGACGGTCAACGAAGCCGACGGTACCGCAACCGTGACCGTGACGCTCAACGGAGCCGTCCAGGGCGGTGTCAGTGTTGACTACGCCACCAGCGACGGTTCGGCCACCGACCCGGGCGACTACGGGGCGACCAGCGGAATGCTCACGTTCCTCGGCAACGATGGTGAAACCATGACGTTCTCAGTCGGCATCGTGAATGACAGCGTTGTCGAAGCCGACGAAGCCTTCACCGTGACACTGTCGAACGGCGATGCCACCGATCCGAACATTGATGACAACGACATCACCGCAACGGACACGGCCACAGTCACGATTGCGAACGACGACATCGATCTGACGCTGGCAATGGCAACCCCTGCAAGCCAGGCGGAAGGGGATTCGGGCACGACAGACTACACGTTCGAAGTGACACGTGATGGTCTGACAAACGGTACCACAACCGTGGACTACGCCGTGACCGGCAGTGGAGCGAATCCAGCGGATGCCGCCGACTTTGGCGGCACGTTCCCAAGCGGCACTGTGTCGTTTGGTGTGGGTGAGACGAGCAAGACAATCACCATCAGCGTGACCGGCGATGCAACTGTTGAAGCCAATGAGGACTTCACCGTCACTCTCAGCAATCAGGCAGACGCTGGTGCCGACACTGTCGACATCAACAATGCAGCGGAAAGTGCCACGATTGAAAACGATGATGTCGTCAACTTCTCGATCAACGATGTAACGGTTGATGAAGGCGATCCGGGTATTCCGCCGCCGACGGTTGCAACGTTCACCGTAACTTTGGACAAACCTGCCGACAAGCCCATCACAGTTGTGGTGAATACAGCCGATGGCACCGCCACCGTTGCTGATTCGGACTACACACCACGCACTGGTGCGGCATTCAATACATTGACATTCCTGCCGGGACAGCCACTGACGCAGAACTTCAGCGTGAGTGTCACCCGTGACCTGAATGTTGAACTTGATGAGACGTTTGAAGTCAACCTGACCGATGCCGCCTACGACGGCGTCGTCGGTGCTCCGCAGGTGAATCTGACAACGCCGAACTCTGATCCTCAGGGAATTGGCACAATCAACAACGATGACGCGTTGATCGAATTTGATCAGCCAGGAATCACGCTGCCTTCTTCCAGCAGCGAGGACGGAACCGGTTCCGGCCCCGTGCTGATTGTTCATGGGGACTTGACGGGTACGTCGGACGCATCTCGAACCGTGACGATGAGCATCACCAGTGGTGCCTCCCCGGGGTTCGCTCTGGAAGGTTTCGACTTCAACTTCACAGGTAGCATCGTTATTCCTGCGGGCAACTACGCCAGCGTGCTTGATGGCGGCACCGGAAACGGCGTCTTTGACTTGACAATGTTCGGAGCAAATGGACTGCCTGCATCGGGATCGAATCCGGCCGTTTTAGATATTATCAACGACAACTTCATCGAAGGCCCTGAGAAATTCACGATCGGTGGTCTCGGACTGGGAACGGCGTTCGAGGGCGGTGACGTCAACATGAACGCCTTCCTGCAGTTCAATGCGAATCACGTGATCGATGACAATGACACGGCCACAATCTCTGTCGTTCCTGGGCAGACGGTCACAGAGGAAGGCGGTTCGCAAACCGTCGACATTATCCTGAACACGGACGACGGTGCTGGCGGCTCTGCGATTCTTGGGCCTAACGTATACTTTAATGTCACAGTTTCAGACGCGACAACCGGAACAGCAACTGTGACGACGGACTACTCATTCGCCAGCCAGTCTGTAACGTTTATGCCACTGGACGGCGATGGAAAGACGCTGACTGTTGACCTTGTTCCCGTTAGCGACACTGTCGTAGAAGCCGGGGAAACAGTTGGCCTCGATGTCGACAACCTGGTTAACCCATTCTTCTCGGGGCTTGGCACGTCTCAGGTGACTGCTCTCAATGATGATGCTGTTACGATTCTGGATAACGACACGGCGGCTGTTTCACTGAATGTCGCCTCTGTGTCAGTGAATGAAGACCTTGGCAGCATTGATGTCATCGTCACGCTCAGTGGTGATGTTCAGGACGGCTTCGATGTGGCCTACAGCTTTACGGACGGCACCGCAACAGGTGGCATTGACTATGACAACACCGCCGGAAGCGTGACTTTCGGCGGTACAAATGGTGAGTCTCAGACGATCACGATTCCGATCACTGTCGACTCAATTGTCGAATCTGACGAGACGTTTACGGTCAATCTTGGCACTGTCACTCCGGCAGTCACTCTGACACCGCCATCGGCAATCACCGCCAGTGGTTCAACAGAAGTGACCATTACCAACGATGACACAACGGCCCTAACGGTTGACAGTGTCACGGTGAACGAAGATCTCGGGACCGTCGATGTTGTCGTGATCCTGACCAACGCTGTTCAGGGTGGATTTGATGTTCCTTACAGCTTCGCCGATGTAGACACGGACGGAGCTGACTTCGATCACACGACTGGAACACTCTCATTCGCTGGAACGTCCGGCGAACCTCAGACCATCACGATTCCAATCACGGTCGACGCCATTGTCGAAGGTGACGAGGACTTCACGGTTAGCCTCGGAACCGCTGTTCCTGGTAACGCCCTCGTCGATGCGGCTGACATTGATACCAGCGATACCGGAACTGTCACCATCGCCAATGATGATACGACTATCCTGACGGTCGGTAGTGTTACTGTGAATGAAGACGCGGGAACAGTGGACGTTGTCGTCATATCAAGTAACGACGTTCAGGACGGGTTCGCCGTCCCTTACAGCTTTGGTGATGTGGACACCGACGGAAGTGACTTTGACCATACGGGTGGAACCCTGACATTTGCAGGCACCGCAGGTGAGTCTCAGACCATCACGATTCCAATCACAGCCGATACGATTGTTGAAGGTGACGAAGACTTCACGGTCAACCTCGGCACTGCTGCACCAGTGAACGCTCTGGTTGATCCGAGTGACATTGACACCAGCGACACTGGAACTGTCACGATCACAAACGATGATGCGGCGGCTCTGACGATCGGCACATTTGCCGTGAACGAAGACTCCGGACTTGTGACGGTAAGCGTGGTTCTAAACAACGCCGTTCAGGATGGCTTCACCGTCCCTTACACGCTGGCAGACGTGGACACCGACGGAAGTGACTTCGACCACACGTCTGGCACGCTGACTTTTGCCGGCACCGTGGGTGAAACGGTCACATTCAGCGTCCCGATTACAATTGATGCGATTGTTGAAGGTGACGAAGACTTCACGGTCAACCTCGGCACTGCTGCACCAGTGAACGCTCTGGTTGATCCGAGTGACATTGACACCAGCGACACTGGAACTGTCACGATCACAAACGATGATGCGGCGGCTCTGACGATCGGCACATTTGCCGTGAACGAAGACTCCGGACTTGTGACGGTAAGCGTGGTTCTAAACAACGCCGTTCAGGATGGCTTCACCGTCCCTTACACGCTGGCAGACGTGGACACCGACGGAAGTGACTTCGACCACACGTCTGGCACGCTGACTTTTGCCGGCACCGTGGGTGAAACGGTCACATTCAGCGTCCCGATTACAATTGATGCGATTGTTGAAGGTGACGAAGACTTCACGGTCAACCTCGGCACTGCAGCACCAGTGAACGCTCTGGTTGATCCGAGTGACATTGACACCAGCGATACCGGTACCGTTACCATCACCAATGATGACTCTACGGCTTTGACGGTTGACAGTGTCACGGTGAACGAAGATCTCGGCACAGTTGATGTTGTTGTAACGTTGGGCAACGCTGTTCAGGATGGCTTCACCGTTCCTTACAGCTTGGCAGACGTGGACACCGACGGCAGTGACTTTGATCACACAAGCGGCACGCTGACCTTTGCAGGTAATGCGGGTGAAACTCAGGCAATCACGGTTCCGATCACTGTTGACACCATTGTTGAAGGTGACGAAGACTTCACGGTCAACCTCGGCACTGCAGCACCAGTGAACGCTCTGGTTGATCCGAGTGACATTGACACCAGCGATACCGGTACCGTTACCATCACCAATGATGACTCTACGGCATTGACGGTTGACAGTGTCACGGTGAACGAAGATCTCGGCACAGTTGATGTTGTCGTGACCCTGACCAACGCTGTTCAGGGTGGATTTGATGTTCCTTACAGCTTCGCCGATGTAGACACCGACGGAGCGGACTTCGATCACACGTCTGGAACACTCTCATTCGCTGGAACGGCCGGCGAGCCTCAGACCATCACGATTCCAATCACCGTCGACGCGATTGTCGAAGGCGACGAAGACTTCACGGTTAGCCTCGGAACCGCTGTTCCTGGTAACGCCCTCGTCGATGCGGCTGACATTGATACCAGCGATACCGGAACTGTCACCATCACCAACGATGACACAACTGGCCTGACGGTTGACAGTGTCACGGTGAACGAAGATCTCGGCACGGTCGATGTTGTTGTCACGTTAAGCAACGCCGTTCAGGACGGCTTCACCGTTCCTTACAACTTCGCCGATGTGGACACCGACGGTCTGGACTTCGATCACACCAGCGGCACCCGCACCTTTGCAGGTAATGCGGGTGAAACTCAGGCAATCACGGTTCCAATCACGGTCGACGCCATTGTCGAAGGTGACGAAGACTTCACGGTCAGCCTCGGAACCGCTGTTCCTGACAACGCTCTGGTTGACCCGAGTGACATTGACACCAGTGACACTGGTACCGTCACGATCACCAACGATGATGCAGCGACAATTACCATTGGTGACGTCACCGTGAATGAGCAATTGGGAACCGTCACCCTGACGGCGACAATTGACGCTCAGGTTGCTGGCGGAGTCACTGCTAACGTGGTATTGACGCCAGGCACGGCCAATGCCGTGGACTTCTCTATCAACACGGTGTCCATCTGGTTCCCGGGATCGGCTGCCAACGAAACGGCCTCGATCACGGTCAATATTACCGATGACACGATCGTGGAAGTCGATGAGCAATTTACAGTCGGCTTAGACGGAGTAGTCGGTTTCGGACCGATCACGGCAACAGACACAGCCACAGTTACGATCACTGATACTGATGAGGCTCAGGTGATCATTACGGCTGTGGATGCCGATGCGACGGAGTACAACAACACAACCGGTTTGTTCATCATTAGTCTGGTGGACCCAACGGACGGAGTGACACCGGCTTCGTTCTCCGGCAATCTGACAGTTGGGTATTCAATCTCAACAACGTCTGCCCTGAACGCAGTCGACTACAGCTCAATCGACGGAGACGTCTTCTTCGCAGGCGGAGCAACGTCAATTCCAGTTACGATTACACCGCTCGTTGACGCTCTTGTCGAAGGGGATGAAACGGTCACTTTGGGACTCGTTTCCAAGTCAACAACTACGCCAGGGGCACCGCTGTCGCGAGTCAACATCGTGCCAGCCGATCAGGACGTCGCAACGGTCACTATCCATGATAATGATGGAGCGGTCACGGCCAATGATGATGGTTCATTCAACGTGGCCAACGGTGGTACGGTCACCGGATCTGTGTTGGGCAATGATACCGATGTCGACTTGGCAAATGCTTTGGACCTCTCGCTGCCAGCCGATCTGCTGACGGCGTCAGTGCTGACCGGACCAGCCAACGGTTCGGTCACGTTGAACCCGGACGGTACGTTTAGCTACACGCACAATGGCTCAGCCACGCTGACCGACAGCTTCGTGTACACGGCAACGGATTCAGCGGGCAATACTGACACGGCAACCGTAACGTTTGATATCGACGTCGGTGTGGTACCAGCCACTGTGGCTGGCCGTTCGATCTTCTACAACAAGTCAAAATTTGATGGGACACCAGGCGGAAATGACGGGCCGGATGATTCGTCCGCTATCGCCATCGACAAGACGGCATTGCTGCCTGGTCAGACTGCGAACTTCGTTAACTACACGAGCTATACTCGTGGAATCAACGGGATCATGGTGGATCTTGCAAACCTTGCAGCACCTGGGGCAATTACCGCTGCGGACTTCGAGTTCCGGGTCGGAAACGACAATACCTTTGCTTCGCCCACGTGGACATCGGCTCCGGCACCAACGTCTGTCAATGTCTTGACGGGAGCTGGCGCGGGTGGATCAGATCGAATCGTAATTGTCTTTGCAGACAACGCGATTGAGAAGCAATGGCTGGAAGTCAAGGTGTTGGCGAACGTCAATACTGGGCTAGCAACGCCAGACGTTCACTACTGGGGCAACTGGGCGGGTGAATCAGGCAACGGCAGTGGCCTCAACACCGTCGTAAATACAACCGACGCGCTCAATGCATTGAATAACCCAACTACGTCAACAATTTCTGCGGACGTTGACAATAACTTCGACTTCAACCGTGACGGAGTTGTGAATACCACGGATGCATTCACCTCGATCTTGAATTCTACCACGTCAACCGATTTCCTTCGCCTGATATCTCCGCCGTCATCTTCCGTTGGCCTCGGCGGTGGGTTTGGCGGGTTTAGCAGTCTGAGTTCGTTTGGAGACGACTTGTTCGGAGACGACGATGACGACTTGTTCGGCTCGTTGTACGGAGTTTGATCGGATAGGGATGTTGCCATGGTACTTTCTAAGAGAAGCCCCATGGGCAGGTGATTTATCTGTCGTCGGGTCTCAGCAAGAAACCGTGAAATTGTCACATTAGGTTCTTGACGTAGGTTGCGGTTCGGTTACCGTGTAGCCTTAACTTCCACAAAATGAAATTCCGACCGACGATGGTCAATTTAATTAGGAATGTTCAATGATTTGTTTATCGAGCAGAGCAGCGTTTCGAAGATCTTGCTGTTTGGTTGCTGTGGTGGTTAGTAGTATATTCTACAGTTCTGCAGATGGTGGAATCGTGGCGACGATTTCGACAACGCCACTGGCGAACAATTCACCAAACCAAAAATTGTCCCTCTTCCTCCATTCTGATTCTGGGGTTTTGAACGATGTCGAGTCATTCAGTGTCTACGCTGAAATTGGCAATGGTTTAGCTACTCAAACGGGTGTGCCAATTTTTCAGTCCTATACTTGGGATGCCGCCATCACAGCTCAGATGGGGCTCGCTATCCCTTCAGGCTTTACCCCTGAGGTAGCCAATAACTTTCGGGCCACACCTGGCCTCACCGATTTCGAATCACCTCCTCTAGGTGACATCAGTGACAACTCTGTAACAATCGGCACCACACCGACGCTCGTAGGCGAATTTGATATTGACACGTCTGTGTTCGGTGGCATTTTCGATCAGAGCTTCAGTTTTTTCATTGGCAATGCCCCGGGTGGCGGTGGCGCAGTTAGTGAGCTGAACAGCTTGTCCGAGGGAACCTTGCCGTTTTCGTTCACCGGAACGTTCGATGTCGGTAATCCGGTACCCGTAGGTGTGCCGGAACCCAGTACATTTGCATTGCTAGGTCTAGGCGGTTTGGGCTTGGTCATTCGACAACGTCGCCGAAAGTCTGCAATAGCGGTGCAGGCCAGTTAGTGTGAAATTTAGTTGCGTGTCTGGTTGTCGAACACGATACCATTGATGAAGCCACCGAAAATTTCGGTGGCTTTTTTTGTTCACCCGTCGCGGGGCGGTTGGGGCGATCGGCAACGCGAGGATCACCGGAGCACTTGGCTGGGCGATCAGAAAATTGAAGGAACCAGCCATCAGGCGTATTGTGCGACGAAAATGGGGCCCAATCGTGTTGTGAAGTGCAGACTGCGATTGACCTCGGATAGGTCGAATCACGTAGCCGTGGGCGTTAGCCACGGAAAACTTTCACGTAGGCGAGTCTCTCCGAGACTCGAAAAAGCCGCGACTTCGTCGCGGCGTCAGTCTCAGAGAGACTGACCTACGCGACAAAGTACACTTGGGCTGACACCCACAGCTAAGTGCTATCGTCCCATCCGGGGCGGGCAAATCGCTTCGATCCGGCACAAAAATGCACCGAATCGATTCGTCTTCGCCGCCCATTAACACAGGTTGTTTCATCGTCCCGCATGTTCCCAGTATCGTTTGTTAACGCGACATCGTTGAAAGGCCGAATGGCATGCATTTCTTTTCCTTCGTGGGTGTCCTGCTGATATGTCGCGTTTCCCTTGCCGGATTGGTCCTGGATGTCTCCTACTCCGGCAACCCCGCCTACGAATCTGCCTTCACGGGAGCTAAAGCGACGTGGGAGTCGTTGCTGTCTGGTTATCAGGATGGATTGATCACCGACGCGACCATAAACAGCAGCTACGTGGCCGGTCAGACGATCTCGAGTGTATTTGTTTCCGCATCCGTCGCGCCGATCGACAATGCAGGGTCAATCCTCGCTCAGGCCGGTCCCACCGAACTTGCCCTGGACGCCTCTGGATTCTTCCTGACGACCGATGGAGCATTGACAATCGACTCCTTCGATGTCGCGGCCCTGCACGCTGCCGGAATGCTCGAAAGCGTTGTGACGCATGAAATCGGCCACATCCTTGGCTTCGGCTCACTCTGGAACCTAAATAACGTCTACGTGTCCGGTAGCGGAGAGTTCACCGGAGCCAACGCAACGGCCGCGTGGCAGTCTGAGTTCGGGCAGCTTGGCACGCCCGATGTGGAACTGGAAGGCGGTCCTGGGACCGCCAACGGTCACTGGAACGAGGTGTTGAATGGTGCCGCACTGACCGGCATCACCGATTCCCTAGGCCGCGACATGCGCGACGAGCTAATGACCGGGTGGGCCAATCCGAATTCGTTCATCAGCGATATGACGGTTGCCTCTTTCGTCGATATTGGATTTACAGCAACCCCGGTCCCCGAGCCTTCATCCCTACTTGCTCTATCCGCGATCGCTTTGTTCGGAACCGCGCGTCGAAAGGGATTGTTCCGTACTCGTAGCGACACAACGACAGTCGCCTGATCGGACCAGTCGGCTAATATTCAGGTCGAAGCAGTTTGCCGGTGTGTGCGTACGCTTTGGCTCGTGGAGAGCAGCCTACGTGGTATCAATACCGGTGACTGCGCCTAAAGCTCTACATGCAACAGAGTAGACCTCGCAGGTTGCGCCCAGCTTCACAGCACCGCCCGGTATCAAATCGTTCCTTCCCAGAAGATGCGTCCGGCATGAGGCTTGGAGAAGTTGTTTGGATTCTTGAGGCCACTCAGCGGGCCCATTACCTGCGGGAGTGCAAGCACTTTCGGGGCGACGGTGAATGGAGGCAAAGCGAGTGTCGGGACTTGAGGTGAAGGCTTCACTGCAAAGAAATTACCTGGCCAGGGAATCGCGAATCTCGCGGAGCAGTTGGGTGTCTTCCGGGGGCGGGGCCGGAGTGGGTTTCTTTTCTTCTTCGCTCATCCCGGAAATTCTCTGCGCGTGGTTCATTGCCTTGATCAGCATGAAGACGGCAGCCGCGACGATCAGAAAATTGAAGACATGCTGCAGGAACGATCTGTAGTAGATGACTGCCTCTTTGACACCTTCTTTTCCGTCGGCAACTGTTTTGGACTCTCCGAGCATGTACTTCAACTCCGAAAAGTTCACGCCTCCGATCAGTTTGCCGATCGGGGCATGATCACGTCACTCACCAACGACCTGACGATCTTCCCGAATGCGGCCCCGATATTAATGCCGATGGCCATATTGACAACATTGCCCTTCATGGCAAATTCTTTGAACTCTTTAATCAATCCCATTATGTGAACTTCCTAGCTGCAACTATCGGTGTTTAAAAAAACGTGGCCTACCGTTTACGGTTGCCCACGGTAGTTGAACCAGGCGGAAAGAGAAGAGCTCTACAGCGTTTCACGCTGACTTGTGGCCGCGGAAACGGTTATTGTCCTACGTCGCCCGGTTCCCACGGGCCGGAACCGTCCACAACAAGAGGGAGGCTGCTCTAACTTAGAAAGCGGTCGCGTTCCTCTGGGGTTGGCATCCGGCAGGACTCTTTGCGGCCGAACAGCCGGTATCGCAGTCGGGACACAATGCGGTAGGCGACGTTGCGGATGGGGGACGGGATCAGCCACAGCAACGCGCCGGCCGGCCACCAGATGCCCCCGAGGCGCATTAGGATTCGTGCCATCGCAGAAGACCGGTAGTGCAAGTCGCCGTGGTCCGCGAAGACGAACGTATTCAGATCTTTCCGCACTTCTTCCGGCAGAATTTCGGCAGCCGTTTCGCCCTGCAGCGGTGCAAACTTCAACACGCCTCGCCGATCGCGTTTGAGCAGAAAGTCGACGGTGTGATTGCACAGGCCGCAAACGCCGTCAAAGAAGACGATAGCAGTGCTTGCGGTTGTGTTGGTTTCGGGCTGCATTGTGTATTCGGTCCCGCTGGAATCAGGTGCATCAATCATATCCAGGGAAGGCGATGAGTGGTAACAGCAATCGCTGAGACCTGGCGAGCTTCATGGCTCCGGACCGAGGCATTCGCTGAATTAAGCGACGGTGTGCTCCGGCAGTGATGGTTGAAGGGCGTTTGGGGTGCCGAACAAACTCCGCTAAACTGTACCACGTAACGCTACATTTTCTGGTCCTGTTTTTTCGTCATTGCTCATTCATGCGTGCTGCCGCTATCGGAATTCTCACCGTATCTGATCGTGCTTTTCGAGGCGAATACGAAGACCGTGGCGGCCCGGCGATCCGTGACTATCTGACGGATGTGCTCGCCAGCGAATGGACGGGGATCCCAGTCGTCGTTAGTGACGAACAGCCCGATATTGAGGCGGCACTTCGCAAGCTGGCGGCCGAAGGGTGCGGTCTGATCATCACCACCGGCGGCACCGGCCCGGCTGCTCGTGACGTCACGCCGGAAGCCACCGAGGCTGTTTGTGAAAAAATGATGCCCGGCTTTGGCGAACTGATGCGAAAGGTTTCGCTGGAAAAAGTGCCCACAGCCATCCTGTCACGACAGACGGCCGGAATCCTCGGCAGCAGCCTCATCGTCAACCTGCCCGGCCAGCCCAAAGCAATTGCTGAATGCCTCGACGCCGTCTTTCCCGCCATCCCTTATTGCATTGACCTCATCGGCGGGCCATTTCTGAAAACCAATGAAGAACGTCTCGTCGCGTTCCGGCCAAAAAAGAAGTAGGACGCAAAAAAAGCCCGACTCCTAAAAGTCGGGCTACTGCAGAAGGAGGTTCGCTGTGTACTACGGGATCCTGATCGGTGGTGGAGGTACTGAGAGTGCTGACAACGCCGATGGCTGCGGTGGTTCTTCCAGGCCCGGCGTAGCGACGACGCCCACGTCTTCCATCAGATGGTGCAGCGTATCTTCTGCCATCTCCATCTTTGTGAGGATTCCCAGCGTTCCGATTTGGCGGCGAGCAATCCGCGACCAGCCGCGGACGTCGTCCTGGATATGATGAAACAAAGTGTCCGCTCCGCCAAGTTGCTGACGGATGGCGTTACGGTCGTAGTTGTGTTCGGACGCGTGGATATACCGAGTTGTCTGGAACAGGCTGTAGGCTTCGGCGTACGTTTCGTGGAAGCCGGGGTTGTGCGAATAGTTGTAGTACAGATCAAGGCAGAGTTCGTTCATCAGCACTTCAAGGCGGGCCGCGAGGTCGTCCACGTGCGAAAACGATCCATACGCGACGGTCCTTGGCGCGGGGGGCAACTGAGCCGTCTGCAGATAATGGTGGTCCAGGTGTGGGCGATGGGCGACATATCGGCTGCTTGGGCGGTGATGACCATGGTCATGATGGCCATGGTGGATTGGGCGGACAGCAATCGGGCGATGGCGATGACATTGAGCGTTCGCGGTCGGAGTGGTTGCTGCGGGTGCCAACACAGCGGCGAGGCTTAGCAGTACAGTTCGTTGAATCGTCATGGCTCAGGTCCTGTTTAACTTGCGGGTTGAATTGGGAATGTGACGCGAAGCCAAACAGCGGCCGTTAAGTCGTCGTGACTCGCTTGTCATGCCGTTTTCCCTACGCCAACATCGTGCCGAAACCCACCATCCGACCTAAGTTGTTTTCATGTATGGGTTTACCTAAATGGCGACGAGGATCGGTGTGTCATCAAAACGTGTCACTGTGAATCTTTGTGTCGTCTATGTGATAACTTTTGCCGCTGCAACTCATGTCCTTCCTGCCGAACACATCGCAGTGTGTTTCGTCGCTGACGTCTTGCAGTAGCTGCCCTGCCCCGTCCGTGGTCATTTTCTGTAGGACATTGGCGATTCACGCTGGCCTTCGCTTTAATCCGGCCAAATATCTTTCAACTGAACCTCGGGCAATAAAATGGAACGTAGACGACTTGGCGGCAGCGGCATCACGGTGACCGATATCTGCATGGGCACCATGACTTTTGGCTCTCAGTGCGATGAAAAGCTGTCTTTCGAAATTATGGATCGAGCCTACGATGAAGGCATTGACTTCTACGACGCGGCTGAAATCTACCCGGTGCCGCCGTCGGCTGACACGTATGGTGTCACGGAAGAAATCGTGGGCCGCTGGCTGAAAACGAAGCCGCGGGAGTCTGTTATCGTCGCGACCAAGGTCACGGGCCCCGGGCACGGTTGGTTCGTTCCGCCGGTCCGGCATGGTCGCACCGCGCTGGATCGATTCCAGATTATGCGAGCCGTCGAAGGCAGTTTGCAGCGATTGCAAACTGACTATATCGACCTGTATCAGACTCATTGGCCTGACCACTACGCCCGCTATGAAGACATCCTCGAAGCGATGACGGTGCTGATCAAGCAGGGGAAGGTGCGGGTCGCCGGATCCAGTAATGAAACGTGTTGGGGGCTGATGAAAAGTTTGTGGGCCGCCGAACAGCATAGGCTCAGCCGCTACGATACCGTGCAGAACAACTTCAGCATCATCAATCGTCGCTGCGAAAGCGAACTGGCTCAGGTCTGCCGCCGGGAGAATATTGCATTGCTGCCATATTCGCCTTTGGGCGGCGGCGTGCTGACCGGGAAGTACACCGA
The DNA here is from genome assembly GCF_001983935.1 of Fuerstiella marisgermanici. Lineage (GTDB taxonomy): Bacteria > Planctomycetota > Planctomycetia > Planctomycetales > Planctomycetaceae > Fuerstiella > Fuerstiella marisgermanici. The sequence goes on from NZ_CP017641.1 coordinate 39,451, forward strand.
CAGCTATCCGGAAGGAGCAAGATTCAGTCTCTACCGCTCAGCCGGAGAACGGCAGCAGAATATTCTGAACCGGTTTCTTAATGACCGGACGCGAGAAACCGTGGAGCGACTCAAGCCGATCGCGGCTGATTTGGGCGTGACGCTTACGGCGCTGGCGGTCGCGTGGAGTCGTCAGCACGACTTCGTGGCGTCCACGATTATCGGCGCGACGACGGTCGAGCAGCTGGATGAAAGCCTGGCGGCGAAGGATCTGATTTTGGACGCGGACACGATGAACCGCATCGACGAAATCGATCAGGACATCCCCAACCCGCTACGAGAAGACGGCCTGCGTCGGCTGTAACTCACCGATTGGGATGAAAGCAATTCCGGGGATCACGAATTCTCGTGACCCCGGTTAACGCTGACAGCGTGTTGCGCTGACTTGTGGCCGCGGAACAGCCGTCTCGTGCTATGAATGCTGTTTGCCACCAGCCCGAACCGTCTACGACAAAAGGTCAGATGCTCTAACGCCCCACGATCGTTGATTCATGATCGGCACGGCGCCAGCTGTTGGTGGCTGATAAGATTTGCAGGGACAAGCTCACAGCGAGTGCCGTGACGCTTACAATTCTGACATTGCCCCTGCTCTCAACACGACTACCCAAGTGGGGGCCAGCTGTTACTCAAACCTTCGCGTTCAATCGCCAGCACCTGTTCGGAGCTGAGTGAAAACTGGTTTTCGATTTCACTGCGGGATTGCAGCACTGGCGTACCTTTATCCTGTCGTTCCACAAGTTCGCGAAAGGCTTCCTGGCGAGTCTCCAGTGGCGGCTGCTCCGATATGTTCATTCCCGCGTTTCCAAAATCCGTCAACAGCGTTGAAGCTGAGTAGTTAAAAGTGAATGGCAAAAGCTGCGGGGGTAAATATCCCCAATAGCGAGTTTCAGCAACCCCTATTCGTCATCATCGCCGTAAGAATCGTCGGACTCTTCCACGGCTGCCTGAGCGGCCGCTGCTTTGGCAGCCTCTTCGATGGCTAGCTGCTTGTCGCGATGAGCTTCAGCGCACATGCTGCAGACGCTCATCTCTTTGACGATTTCGTGTCCTCGACCGCCGCGATCGCGCTGCTTAGGTGCCTCGCGAAATCGACCAAACCGTCGTCGCGGAGCCACTTCAACGCTTCCACGATACTCTTTAGGTCGCGACGCCACGGTGACTCTGTGAGCTTTGGTCCGGGGGGGAGCAACTTTTCCGCACATCTGGCAAACGAACACGAACGTGGCTTTCTTTTGATACTAATGGAAGAAAACGTGCTTACCTGAGTCAACTCTTCGCAGCGATCAGCGAAGCCAATTCTGAGCGGCGACTCAAATATTCACAGGCCCCCGCTCAACTGGAAGGTCGTTTAAGTTTCGGGCGGCGGACGAGTCTAGCTCGATCGACCAGCAAGTGAAACCTGGATGCGGCGATTTGTCAGGGAAACGGCAGTGAAACAGTAATTCCCGACCGGCGGTCCGATCGATCGGCCTGTATCAGTTACCCGGCGCAGACACGCGATCGCCACATCGTGAGCACCAGTCGCCGAAAAGACGGGCGAAACCAGCCATTTTAGAACCCCTAACCAAACCTGTGTGGCCGCGTTGTGACGACAGTGGTCGAGATGCAAGGAAAAGTGACGAGGCGACAGATGTCGTCGAGGAGCGCTGACGCCGCAGATCGGCTGCTGTCGTCGCAACCCTCCGGGACGCTTGTGTTTCCGCCTCAGGCGGCGTCGTTCGTCGTCGACGACATTTGTCGCCTCCTTCTCACTTCTTGCCTGAAACGAAACCACAAACGTCGCGGCTCACACAGGTTTGGTTAGGGGTTCTTAGTTGGTTGCTCGGCGTCCGTGCTATGGCATGCAGAACTATCTGTTTCATCCGGACTTCGACAGACACATGAGAGCTGATCGGTGGATTCAGCGGTGTGTCGCCCAGCCGGCGGATCGTCCGTGGCGACTCGACGTGCCGCGTTCGATCGGTGTCGAACCGTAGAGAGCTAACAGGAAGGCCGGTTGGCGGTGCCACTCAAGGGCAGCAAATGTTCTTGCCGCCAGCGTTTTTCAAGCGAAGGCCGTTCGGCGAAATACCGGAGGGGGGACTCGAACCCCCACGGGACGTTAGTCCCAAAGGATTTTGAATCCTTCGTGTCTGCCAATTCCACCACTCCGGCGTGGGCCGGAAGTATAGGGCGAGGAGTCGTTTCCGCAAACGAATCGTGCCGAATTTTTCAACCTCGCCCCATGCCAAACAACCATGGCGCGAATCGACCTGCTGCGATTATAAGGTGCGAGCTCAGAAATGGCGTCGGCACCGGAACGCAGCCAGACGCTTTCAATACGGCCAAAGTTTCCAGCGGTCGGCTTCTCTGTGCGGCGGTCTTACGAAAGAGGTGGGGCTGATTGTTTCCCGTCGCGACATCAACCTCGGGCGATTGTACGGGTGATCTTGAAGTTGTCATCCTGCGACATCTGTCCGTTGCGGGAAGGTCGGCCCGCTGGAAAATCGGAGCGGCGTGGCGGCCGGAGGCTGTGATCTTCAAATCAAGCAAAATCAAATATATTTGCTTACTTTTGCCCACCTGGGACCACTAACCTGTTGGTCCTGACGTTTTGATTATGCAGGGTTCTCGCGCGCCGTTGTGCCGATGGCTTCCGGAGGTCGATGCGCACGCATGCCCTGTGACCGCCTTTTTGGGTGACCATAGTGAGGAATTCAGCAGTGGCAAGAAGCAATCAGGGACCAAAACTAACTGATTTTTTGGCTCGAATGTTCGGAAAGTCATCCCGCACACCTGACAGGCCCAGCCGCCGCCGGCGAGAGATGCGTCGTCAGAAAACGACCGAACAGCTGGAAAGCCGAGCACTGCTGACCCTGGTCGGGATCGATTTTGGTGGCGGTACGACACCCACCAACTGGACGGCCTTCTCTGGCACCTCCGACGTTAGTTTGAATGACCTCGTCGACGAATCGGGCACTGCGACGGCGATTGACGTCGCCATCGATATCGACACCAGCGCGGGAATCTACGACAGCTTTGCGCCGCCTGCCACAGAATTGCCAAGCCATACTCAATCGCTGGCCGGCATCGACCGTGCGTACACGGACCAGGGCAATATCGAACTGACATTCTCGGATCTGGGCGCCGGACAGTTATATGAGGTCTACGTGTTTGCAGGCGACCGACTCGCGTCTGACCAGCGCGTCGTCATTTCAGAACCAACGTCGGGAACGACCCTCACTCAGTTCACTCAACCTCACGACGCGAATCAGCTGGTTGTTAACGGCGAAGTTGGCGCGTCGAACCGCGCTTTGTCGAGTTATGCGGTTTTTGCGCGAGCCGACTCGAATGGCGAAATGAAGGTACGTGTCGACAGCAGTGCGAATCCTACTGGATTTTTTGGGCTGGCTGGCGTCGCGTTGCAAGCTAATTCCTCCGTCGTTCCGGACGTGTCGATCGGCGACGTGGTCGTCAACGAATCAGACGGCACTGCTGCGTTTCCGGTTTCTCTTTCGGCACCCGCCGTCAGCGACACAACGTTAACGTTGACCACAACCGACGGCTCGGCCGTTGCCGGACAGGACTACGTCACGACGACGGCTCAAGTCACGATTCCTCGCGGCGCGACAACAGCGACAGCAACTTTTGACGTCGCGATTGTCGACGACGCGGATGTGGAAGCTGACGAAACGTTTGTTGTCAGCGTTGCATCGGTGGACTCGGGAGTCGTCGGTGGCATTACTGACACTGGGACGGGCACGATCGCGGCCAATGACGCGGCGTTAACAGTTTCAATTGCCGCCAGCGAAGTGGCCGAAGGCGCTGGGGCCGCTGCGGCGACTGCCACAGTGACTCGTAATTCCGACACGTCAGCTCCGTTGACCGTCTTTCTCACCAGCAGCGATACGTCTGAAGCGTCTGTTCCAGTGAGCGTTGTGATTGCGGCCGGTCAGGCGACTTCACCCGCGTTTGACATCACGGCGATTGACGATGGTCTTGTCGACGGAACTCAAACGGTCAACATCACCGCTACCAGTACTTCGCATGCGGCGGGTAGTGCATCGCTGGACGTGACGGATGACGACACGCCTGCGTTGACGCTGTCGATTTTTGCTTCAGCCGTCAGCGAATCGGCCGGGCCTGCGGCAACGACCGCCACAGTAACTCGCAACACAGACACGACCGAAGCACTCGTCGTCGATCTTTCCAGCAGCGATGTCACGGCGGCGACAGTCACAAATTCGGTGACGATCGCGGCCGGAGCGACTTCGGCCACATTCGATATTTCTGCGGTAGACGACACGCTGATCGATGGGACTCAGACGGTCACTATCAGCGCGTCGGCGACTGTCGTGTATCAAGGTGCGAACACGACGATTCAGGCGTCGAGCGACATCGGTATTCTGGACGACGACCTTGGCGGCTGGAATGCGGAAGGGCCGTTTTCGGCGACCAACGGACAGACGGAAAATGTTGCTCCAAACGGTGAAATTGTTGGAGCCATCCACACGGTGATCGCTCATCCTACCGATCCCGATGTCGTCTACGTTGGTGCGGTGAATGGCGGCGTGTGGAGAACGAACAATGCGACGGCTGTTAACCCGAGCTGGACGCCGTTGACGGACGACATGCCGTCGCAGTCGATTAGTGCGTTGGTGTGGGATACGGCTGATACGACCAACCAAACGATCTACGCTGGCACGGGGCGTCAGAGTAGTTATGCACAGACAGGCAACGAACGAGTCGGCTTGTTGAAATCGACGGATGGCGGAAATTCGTGGCAGGTGCTGGACGGCAACGGCGAACTGGCCGGGGCGAACATCAGCGGTATTGCGGCCAACGGAAACACGGTGGTTGTATCGGTGAACGTGGCAGACAGCTATACCTATAGCAACGTGGGTATTTTTCGCAGCACTGACGGTGGTGCAACGTTCGAGCAGGTTTCAATCGACGATGGCAGTGCGACCGGGCTCCCGGGTGGTGTTAGCTACGACCTCGTTGTCGATCCAACGAACCCAGACATCATGTACACTAACCAAGTGTTTTCAATCGTCGCGAACGGTCTGTACAAGTCTATCGATGGTGGTGCCAGCTGGAACAAGGTCAGTTCTGCGGCAGTAGATGCTTTCATCACCGACTTTAATTCGAATCTGGAGATGGCGGTTGGTCATCACAACAACGTTTACGCGGGCATCGTAGAGTTTGGCGCTCCGGTGGCGTTCTTCCGATCTGGCGATGGCGGAGCGACCTGGGTGCAACTGGATGACCCGGTCACGTTCGAAAATACGGGCGACGTCGGACTGAATCCGCGAGGTTCGAAGGGACCCACGGCGGGCGACAATCCCACGCCGGCCGAAATCGCGGGCGGTCAGGGAAGCATTCACTTTTCCATTGTCGCCGACCCCACCGATCCGAATATCGTTTACGTCGGGGGAGACCGGCAGCCTCGCCAAAATGAGGACACGGGTAGCTTCCCAAATTCGATTGGAGCTCAGGACTTTACTGGTCGGCTATTTCGAGGCGACGCGTCGCTGGCGGCCGGTTCTCAGTGGGTGCATTTGACTCACCGCGATGACATGGGAGCGGCTGGCGGCGGCACGGCCAGCAGTTCGGCGCCTCACGCGGATTCGCGGGAAATGACATTCGACGCCAACGGCGACCTGCTGGAAGTGGACGACGGCGGTATCTATCGTCGCACTGATCCTCGCAGCAATCAGGGCGATTGGTTTGCCATGACCGGCGACCTTCAGGTCACGGAAGTCCACGACGTTGCCTACGACAGCGTGTCGAACACGTTAATGACTGGCAACCAGGACACGGGCACAACGTATCAGCCAGGCCAGGGTTCTACTCAGTGGGTCAGCCTGTCGACGGCTGACGGCGGCGATGTCGTCATCGACGACAGATCGCTGGCGGCCGGCGGGCAGTCGATTCGGTATTCGAGTTTTCAGAATCTTAGTGCTTTCCGCCGCACTGTTTGGGATGCGGCTGGCAATCTTGTCAGTACCTCTTTTCCAGCATTGACGGGGTTCACCGGCGGCGTGTTCAGGACGCCTGTGGAGTTGAATTCGATTGATCCGAGTCGCCTGGTGATTCAGGGAGCTGGAGAAACGTTTGAGACTTTGGACCAGGGAAGTACGGCGACCAGTCTGAATGCTGGCGGCATTGGCAACCAGATCTACCAGAATGCACTGGCATATGGCGGTCGCAAAAATGGGACCGACAATGCTGACGTCTTGTGGGTGGGGTCAGGCGACGACGTGCTTGTGCGCACGGCAGGTGGAGCGGCTTTGGCACCGACGGCCTCTGATCCGACTTCTGATTTGATTGTGGACTTGACGATCGATCCGGACGACTGGGCGTCGGCCGCTATTGTGACTCGCAACGAAGTGCAGGTGACGACGGATACCGGAGCTTCATGGTTTGATGTCACAGGCGACCTGTTTACGTCGTTCCCGAACAGCGCGATTTACAGTGTGTCTTACATTGCCAACGCCGTGTCGGATGCGTTGATTGTGGGCACGAACATGGGCGTGTTCGGTTCGTTTGTCAGCACGATCGGCACGTGGTTCGAAGTCGGCGGTGGAATGCCGAACGTCATCGCCTTCGATATGGAATACGATGCCACGGACGACGTTCTAGCCGTGGGAACGCTGGGCCGTGGAGCGTGGTCGCTGCAGAATGCTCGATCTGCACTGCCCACAACGCCGGATGTGTCGATCGGCGATGTGACGGTCAACGAAAACGATGGCGTGGCTTCGTTCATGGTAACTTTGGCGACACCCGCCGTTGTGCCCACAACATTGACGCTGACGACCGTCGACGGAACAGCTTTGGCTGGTCAGGACTATACGGCCACGACCGCGACGGTCGAGATTCCGGCCGGCGCGACAACGGCGACCACTACGTTTGACGTGCCACTCATTAACGACACCAACCCGGAACTACCGGCTTCGTTCAGTGTGGTTGTTCAAACTGTTGAGACGGGCAGCGTGGGCGATACGTCTGTTGTGGCAGCCGGAATCATTAACGACGATGACGCCACCATCACAGTTTCGATTGCCGACGCATCGATCACCGAACCTGGCGGTGCAAATCCTTCGACGACGGCCATCGTCACTCGCAATACAGACATAAGCGGTCCACTGGACGTGATGCTGATGAGCGACGACACGTCGGAAGCAACCGTCGTGGGCATGGTCACGATTCCTGCCGGGCAGCCTTCTGCCGTCTTTGATATTACGGCCGTGGCAGACCTGTTCGTCGACGGAACTCAAACGGTAACGATCACACCAACCGCCGCTGGGCATGTGTCTGTTGCGGATACCGTTGACGTGACTGATGAAGACGTGCCGACGCTGACGATTACCATTCTGGCCGATTCCATTAATGAAGCGGACGGCCCGGCAGCCACCAGGGCGATGGTCACTCGCAACACCGACGTCGCCGCAGACCTGACGGTGAATTTGGTGAGTTCTGATACCACGGAAGCCACAGTCGCCAGCAGCATCACGATTTTCGCGGGCAATCAGACGTCAGCTTCATTCCCAATCAACGCCATTGACGATGCCGTGATTGACGGCGCTCAGGTGGTAACCATTACCGCGTCATTGACTGGCTTCATTTCCGGTAGTGACAGTGTGACTGTGCTGGATGACGAAACCAAGTTGGTACGTCTGGCAATTGATCCATTGACGCTAAGTGAAGAGGGAGGCACGGCGGCTGTGCGTGCGGTCCTGAATGAAGCTTCGACTGCCGACGTGACCGTCACGATGATGCTAAGCGGCTCGGCCACCATCACCGGCCCGGGCACAGACTTCTCAATGTCTACGCTGACGCTCACAGTTCCCGCCGGTCAGTTGCAGAGTCCACCGGCGACGATTACCGGGTTATCCGATGCTCTGGACGAACCCGATGAAACGGTCGTCATATCAATTGATCCGAATTCCGTGGTGAACGCCACGATTGATCCGGTGTTTTTGAATGCGACCGCTACCATCCTGGACGACGACGCGCCACCGTTGGTGACCCTCACACCTTCAGACACTGCCGTGATTGAAGGTGAGGACGTCGTGTACACGCTTGAATTGTCGGCTGCGTCATCCTTCGACGTTACCGTCAATTTGGCGCTGGGTGGCACCGCCACGGCCACCGGTGCATCACGCGACTTCCTGGATCCAGCCCCCGGATTGCAGATCGTGATTCCGGCCGGGCAAACTCAGGCTACCGTATCGATCGAAACGGTCGACGATGCGCTGAGTGAGGGTGTGGAAACCATCATTCTGGGGATTACTGGCGTCGTCAACGGTACCGCCGGCAACCCGTCTCAGCGAACAGTTCAAATCAACGACAACGATCCACTACCGACCGTTACGTTCACGGTCGACAACGCATCGATTATCGAAAACCTCGGACAGGCGACCTTCACCGCCAGACTGTCCGAACCATCGGGGCAGACAGTCACGATCGACCTCGCAAAGCTGGGGCTTGCCACAGAAAACGTTGACTACACGATTTCGCATTCGCAGCTCGTGATTCCAGCTGGCCAGATGGTCGCCACAACGAAAGTCACGGCAACTTCCGATGCGATTGACGAACACGATGAAAATGTCCTGTTGCGGTTTGCCAACGTGACGAACGCGACCGTCGTCGGGACCGTAGAAGCTCAAACAACGATTCTCGACGACGACATCGCGCCAACCGTGAGTCTTTCGTCCAGCGTCGCTTCGATTCCCGAAGACGGCGGGACATTCACGTTCTTTGCAACACTGAATGCCGTGTCGGGCAAAGACGTGACCGTGAATCTGATGCTGCGAGGCACAGCGACAGACGGCGTCGACTACACGCGCACGCCGACTTCGCCGACGTCCAATCTGACGGTTGTGATCCCCGCCGGCTCCACGTCTGTGCCCATCGATGTATCGGTGACGGACGACACACTGGACGAATTTGACGAACTGGTTGTGATCGAATTTGTATCCGTCGTGAACGCGGTTGAGAATATCGTGCAGCAGGCGTCGACAACGATTGTTGACAACGATGCTCCGGCCACTGTTACTCTGCAGGTGGCTCCGGCGGCGATTTCGGAAGCGGGTACTCTGACGTCCACCGTGACAGCCTCGCTGTCGGCTCCGTCTGGAAAAGAAGTTCGAGTCACCCTCGGAATGTCAGGCAATGCGGTTCGAAATACAGACTACACAATCGACAGTACGACAATCGTTATTCCGGCGGGCAGCACGACGGGCACAGCGACGATTACTCCGATTGACGATCTGCTGGACGAATTCGACGAAACCGTGGTGGTTGACATCACCGCCGTCGTCAACGGCACGGAAGACGGTCAGCAGCAGGTGGAGGTGGCGATTCTTGACAACGAAGCTGTGCCGAGAATTGATCTCGCGGCTAGTGACGCCTTTATTCCAGAAACCGGCGGCACGGCCACGTTTACGGCCACACTGTCAGAGATCTCAGGCCGTGACGTCACGGTCACACTTAGCCCCACGGGCAACGCAACTCTGGGAGTCGACTATTCGGATCCGGGAACTCAAATCGTAATTCAGGCGGGACAGCTGGCGGGGTCAGTCACAATGAATGCCCTGCCAGATGCGCTTAACGAATTCGACGAAACGGTCACGCTTACAATCGACAGCGCCGACTTCGCCAGCATCGGAACGGCCAGCCAGCTAGTCACGATCGTCGACGACGACCCCATACCATCACTAACGATTGCCGCCGATGCCGCGTCGTACAGCGAATCGGCTGCCAGCGCGAACTTTACGCTGACGCTGTCAGAGGTGTCCGGACGTGATGTGACCGTAGCCTTTAACACTGGCGGAGACGCATCCGCCGGTGGGGATTACGTTGACCCGGGTACTCAAATTGTGATCCCGGCGGGGCAGCAGAGTGTCCCGCTGCCGATCACGTTGCTGTCTGACGATCGCGATGAGAATGACGAGCAACTGACAGTCAACTTAACCTTCGCAGACTACGCTAGTCCGGGAACAACGGTTTCAGCCACGACACTGTTGATCGACGACGACGCCACGCCGACAGTGACACTCAGCTTTGATCCCGCGACGATCGCGGAAGCGGGTGAGACGAGCACCAGACTGATCGCCACACTTTCGGCTCCGTCTAACTTGCCGATCACGCTGGACGTGTCGCTTGCCGGAACGGCACTCGGATCAGGCGTTGACTACAACGCCGGGCCGCAGTCGCTGGTGATCGCTCCGGGCGAAGAAACGGCGGAAATCATAATCTCGGCCGTGGACGACAGTCTGTTCGAGCAGCCTCGCGATGTGATCGTTGCGTCCGTGGGTTCTGCGTCCAACACCATCTGGGATGGTAATTCGGTCACAGCAGAAATCATTGACAACGACCTCCGCACGCTGACCCTGACGATTGCTCCTGGCACCGTTAATGAAATTGATGGAGCCGCCGCTGCAACCGCAACGCTGACTCGCAACACGAGGACCGACAGTCAGTTAACGGTCACACTGTTCAGTGACGACGTAGGCGAAGCCAGCGTGCAGTCCACAATCATCATTCCTGTGGGGGCATCGGCCGTAACCTTCCCTGTCAATAGCGTCAACGATGGCGTGTTGGACGGAACTCAAACGGTCACGGTCACTGCGTCTTCACCAGGTTACGTGTCGGGTGTCGATACCGTTGATGTTGAAGATGCCACGGTGGGTGTTGGTCTGGAAGTCAGTGAGATCAGCGTTTCAGAATCGGGCTCACCGCAGATCACGGTTACGGCTCGTACGCAAAATCCAGCGGTCGGTGACCAAACGGTCGACATCAACGTCAATGGTCTGAACATCACGGCGGGTGACTATACGCTGTCGAATACACGGATCACCATTCCGTCTGGTCAGACGACGGGCACCGCAACTCTGCAAATTCTGGATGACCAGCTCGTCGAATCCACTTCGGAAATCCTTAATGTTACGATGAGTAACCTGTCGTCCGGTCTGGCGCTCACCGGAGCCAACTCAGCGGCAGTTGAAATCATCGACAACGATACGGCTCTGGTCAGCGTGAACGACGTGACGTCCGTGGAAGCGAATACGGGGCTGCGAACGTACACGTTTACTGTTTCGACAACCAACGCTTCCGACCGGCCGTATTCTGTTGGCTTTAATACGGTCGACGGCACTGCAACCGTGGCCGATGGCGACTACACCTCAGCAAACGGCACCATTAACTTCAATGGCCAGGCGAATGAAACTCACACAGTCGTCGTGCAGGTGAATGGTGATCGCAAGGTCGAACTGGACGAAACCTTTACGCTGCAGCTCAGCAACATCCAGTCCGGAACGAACTCAGTTGCATTCGACGTCGGCGGCGATCAGGGCACTGGCACGATTGCCAACAACGACAGTGGCACGATTTCCATCGGCGATGTTACCTTGCAGGAAGGCAACACGGGCGACACGTCGTTTGTGTTCACGGTGTCGCTCGACGCAGAAATCGGCAACAGTATCAGCCTGATTCACGACACCGCTGATGGCACTGCAACAAGTGCCGGGGGTGACTATACGCCAATCGTAGTCGGCAGCACGACATTCAATGCGAATACTGGCGGCCCGCAAACCGCCAGCATCGAAGTGTTGGTTTCCGGCGATTCGATGGTCGAACTGAACGAAGCCTTCCTGCTGAACCTGTCCAATCTTGTGACGGGCGGGCTGAATGTCACACTGGCGAATACTTCGGCAACTGGCACCATCACCAACGACGATGCATCCAACATCAGCGTAGACAGCCCGACAGTCGTGGAAGCCGATGCGGGCACCAGCCAGATGGTCTTCACGATCACGCTAAACGGTGCCGTCGATGTTCCTGTCACCGTGGACTACATCACCGCAGACGGTACGGCATTGACCAGCGACGGAGATTACGTCGGCGCGGCCGCAGCGGGGTTGTCCTTCTCTGGGGCCGACGGTGAAATAAAGACTGTCGCCGTCACGATTAACGGCGACACCAAAGTCGAACGCAACGAAACCTTCGAACTGGTTTTGCGGAACCTGGTGGCTGCAGGGCGAAATGTCACCATCGCCGGACCGGGCGTCGGCACAATTCAAAATGACGAATCGGCGACCATTAGCATTGACGACGTTGTACTGGACGAAGGCAATGCCGGAGTCACCACCGCCACGTTCACAGTCACGTTGGTGGGCGAAGTCGACAGCCCCGTTTCCATCGATTACGCCACGGCGGCGGACACCGCGTCTGACGCCGACAACGATTACGCGGCCGCGAGTGGAACTTTGACCTTCCCTCCAAACCTTGGCAGCCCGCTGACTCAGACGTTTTCTGTGCTGATCACGGGCGACGAAAAGGTCGAACACGACGAATCATTCTTCATTAATCTCACAAACCTGGCGGCGGCCGGTCGCGATGTTAGCGTGATCGACAACCAAGCCACGGTGACCATCAATGACGACGACAGCGCAACGATCGCCATTGATAACGTGGCCGTCAGCGAAGGAGTCACCGGGGATTCGGTGGTGACATTCACCGTCAGTCTGGATGCCGAAGTGGCTGATGATGTCACGCTGGATTACGCGACGGCAGACGATCGAGCGACCACCGCGGACGGCGACTACACGAGTTCCAGCGGTGGTCTCACGTTCGCCGCGAATTCCGGCGGACCTCAGACCCAAACGTTCGAAGTGACGGTTCACGGTGACCAGAAAGTTGAATTGAACGAAACGTTCTTCGCCAACCTGTCGAACCTGAACAACAGCGGCGTCAACGTGTCAGTCGCCGACGCTCAGGGCGTTGGCACGATCACGAACGACGACGTCGCCACCATCACAATCGACGACGTTACTCAAAACGAAGGCGACGCTGGCACGTCGATATTCACATTCACCATTTCGCTGGAAGGCGAAGTTGATGCGAACGTTGGACTTGTCGCTCGCACGTCGGCCGGCACTGCCAGCCCAACGGATGGCGATTACGCCGCAGGCAGCGCGACGAATCTGTTGTTCAATGCTGGTAACGGTCGTTCGCAAACGCAAACGGTGTCGGTCACTGTCAACGGCGACGAAAAGGTCGAACTGGACGAAACGTTCTTTGTGGATCTTTCCGGTCTGTCAGCCAGTGGTCGAGCGGTCTCGGTCACAGACTCGCGAGGCGTTGGACGCATTGTCAACGACGATGCGGCCACGCTGACGATTAACGATGTCACACTGCAGGAAGGTTCGTCGGGCAACACAGCGTTCGAATTCACGGTGACAATGTCGGGCGAAGTCGATGTGCCCGTGCAGTACGGTTACGTCACCGCCGACGACACCGCCACGGCGGCCGATGGCGACTTCGCGGAAATCACGGCGGGCAGCGATGCATTCGTGGCCAACAACGGCGTCGGCCCGCAGACTCGAACCATTACCGTGCAGGTGGCTGGTGATGGGCGAGTCGAATCAGACGAGGCGTTCTTGGCGATCCTGAACAGCGTCAATGCCGCCGGTCGCAACGTCACGATTGCGGACGCTCAGGGCATGGGCAACATCATCGACGACGACACAGCCACCATTAGCATCGACGACGTTACCATCGCAGAAGGAGATGCGGGCACCACCGATTTTGTCTTCACGGTAACGCTCAGCAACGAAGTGTCGTCGCCAGTGTCGATTAATTACGACACCGTCGAAGGTACCGCAACAGTCTCTGGCAACGACTTCGTTGCTAACACGGGCAACGTGCTGACGTTTGCAGCCAACGCCGGTGACGGACCTCAAACCCTGACCTTCGCCGTCACAGTCAATGGTGATGCTACTGTTGAACGCGACGAAACATTCCAGGTCGACCTGTCCGGCCTGGTGACCAACGGGCAGGCAATTACGCTCGCAGACAGTCAGGGCCTGGGTGCGATCACGAACGATGAAACCGCTGGAATCATAATTGACGATGTTTCGCGTTCTGAAGGAAACAGCGGCACCACAAACTACGTGTTTACGGTGACGCTGGAGGCGAACGTTGATACCGCTTTCAATCTTGACTTTACGACGGCAGACTCCACGGCCGATGCGTCTGACTTCAGCAGCACAAGCGGAACTCTATCGTTCGCAGGTGCCGCAGGCGAAACGCAATCGCTGTCTGTATCTGTGGTGGGCGATAACACGGTCGAACTGGATGAAGCGTTCTTCGTGAACCTAACCAACCTCGCCGCCAATGGCCGCAACATTGCCCTGACGAAGGCCCAAGGTGTAGGCACGATCGTCAACGACGATGCGGCCACAATCAGCATTGTGGATTCCACCACGATGGAAGGCAATTCCGGCACGCCAGTCACCACGCTTCTGGTGCGGCTAAACGGCACAATCGATACGCCGGTCACGTTGGACTTTCAAACTCAGGACGGCACCGCGACAGTGGTCGGGAATGACTACACTGAAGCCTCGGGCACAATCACTTTGCCTGCCGGGACTAACCCGGAAACAACGATTCAGGTCAACGTTCGAGGTGACGTGTTGATCGAACAGAACGAAGCCTTCTTCGTCGACCTGACGAACCTGGACGCTGGCGGCCGCAACGTCACGCTGACTGACAGCCGTGGGCAAGTCACCGTCAATAACGACGATTTTGTCAACGTGACCATCACCGACGCTCAGGTGGTCGAACAACAATCGCCGAACCGCTCGTTCCTGTCGTTTACCGTCAGGCGAGACAATGCGTCTATTCCAATCGACATTGATTTCGTCACAGTCGATGGCACGGCCACCGTCGCCGATGGCGACTATCTGGCTCGCAACGGAACACTCAGCTTTCCCGCGAATTCGCCGCTCACCGCCAACGTGGTTGTGGAAGTGATTGGCGATCATCGGCTGGAGCCCGATGAAATTCTCTACGTCGATATTTCGTCGTCCATGTTTGGCGTTCAAATCGCGAACCCTCGAGCCGTCGGAACAATTGTTCAGGACGACGGTTTTATCAGCGGTCAGAAGTGGCACGACATTGACGCGGATGGTGTGCGAGACGCCAACGAGCCGGGGCTTGATGGCTGGGTGATTCAGGTGCTGAACGATCAGGGCGATGTCGTCACGTCAGCCACGACCGGCAGCATTGACCTGAACAATGATGGCAGCATCGACCCTATTACCGAACAGGGGCTATACAACATTCCGACTGGTGCCGGAACATGGACGATCTCTGAAGTTATGCAACAGGGCTGGCGCCAAACGTCTCCGAATTCAGGGAACGCTCAAGCCTACGAACTGGATCAGGAACGAGGGCTGCGGTTCACTGGCAGCTACTTCGAAAACTGGGGCGGCCTCGGCGAAAAATGGCTATTCGGTGACGACGGCTGGACCTTCATCACACCGAACGGCGACGTGTTTGAATGGAACGGCAGCCCACGAGAAAACCTCAGCGGCGACCTCATTGTGGGGCTCGGCGAGATCTTCCATTCTAACCCCGCGCTGTTGTTCAACGCTCAACCGCCCGGCAATCGCACGGTTACTGTGGAAACCAACCAGACGACGTCCGGCATCAACTTCGGTAACGCACCAACTGGCGTGATCGAAGGGCAGAAGTTCCATGATGTCGATGCGAATGGCCAGCGAGATTCCAGCGAACCGTACCTGAACGGCTGGACCATCACTCTGCGAGACGAATCCGGCAACATTGTGGCGACCACGACCACGGCCGACATCGATCGCAACGGCAACGGTTCGATTGACCCAACGCGGGAACGGGGCGTCTATCGCTTCGAAAATCTTCTGCCAGGAAACTACACCGTTTCGGAAGAACGTCGAGCGGGCTGGATTCAGTCTGGCGACGGCGGGATCTTCGCCGGTGCAGCCTACGACCTTAATCAGCAGCGCAACTTCCGCGAGGCGAAATTCGACTTCCTGAACTGGGGCGGCCGCAACGAGAAGTGGTTGTGGAGTGACGTGGGTTGGCACTTCGTGACTCCGGACGGCAGCATCTACGAATGGGATGGCAGTCCTCGCACGAACCTCACCGGTACCTTGGTGTCACGACTGAACGCGTCGTACTTCCAGGATCTGTCGTTGCTGTACAATGCCGCTCAACCAGCGGATTACACGGTTTCGATCACTGGTCAGGAAGTCACCGGACTGAACTTTGCGAACACACTCGCACACAACGGAACCGGTCAAGGTAATGTTCAGGTAACGGTGAATGGTTCGAACGCCCAGATCAGCGGCGACGCGCAGAAAAACACTATCGTGGTCTACACTGCTGCCGATGGCAGCGTGATGATTGCCGGTGCCGGCAGCACGTCAATTAACGGATCGGCTGCTCCATTCCTGCTGTCTACCAATGGCACGCTTGCCAGCCTGAACGTTTCGCTCAGCAGCGGTGACGACCAGTTGGTGCTGTCAGGAATCACTGCTGGCTCACTGGACGTGCAGACTGGAGGTGGTTTGGACCTGGTGACAATAGACAACGTCGTTATCAACGGATCGGCCACGATCGGCAATTCGTCGGGCGTTGATGAGCACCGTATTCACGGCAGCGATTTCGGCAGCCTGAACGTCAACACCGGCGGACTTGTCAGCCTGCAGAATTCCGAGGTCGATGGTGAACTGGCTGTCGTTGGCAGCAGCACGCCAACCACCGTATTCGTGCAGGGCTCAACGGTCGACGGTAACGTGGACATTGAAACCGGCAGCGGGGCGGATGCGATTATCGCTAATCGTTCATCGTTTGGGGCCAACGTTTCCGTCAATTCCGGCGGCGGCAACGACCTGCTGACTCTGCGAGCCAGCCAGGTCGCCGGCAACCTGGTTGCAGACGGCCGCGGCAATAACGATCAAATCGGCATCAGCAACGGTAGCACGGTCAACGGTTCGGCGACCGTGCGAGGCGGCAGCGGTAGTGACACGTTCGCCACTGACGGCACGGTGGCCGGTTCGCCGACGCTGACCCGCATTGAAAGCACGATCAATTCTGACCTGGAAAACCTGATCGACCTGGCTCTCAGCAACTTCGACGACTTATTGCTGGAGCTATAGGCGGTGCGGCCCGCCTGCCGGTCGGAGTTGTTGCTCTGAAGTGGACGCGTCGTTCCCGTTGGTTACCAGCGGGAACGGCCCAACCACAGTGCCGAACAACGGACGTCTGCCCCTCCGGCGAACAACGAGAGCCATGCCGACGATCACGCCAACTCGTTTGTAATCGAACACCACGCCGGCGCTTCAGCTCGCGTCCCGCTCACACACCCACCACGCCAACCGCCCGCCGGTGCGTACCGGCCTAGTGGACGCGTGTGCCGATAGGTTCGCCGGCGATGACGCGAGCGATGTTGCCAACTCGTTTGTAGTCGAACACCACGATCGGCAGCTTGTGTTCCATGCAATGATGGAATGCCTGAGCGTCCATGACCTGCAGGTTTTGGTCGATGACTTCGCGGTAAGTGATTTCTGTGTAGCGAATCGCGTGAGGGTTCTTCATGGGGTCGTCAGAATACACGCCGTCGACCTTCGTCCCCTTCAGTACGACGTCGGCATCGATTTCGCGAGCTCGCAGGGCCGCGGCCGTGTCGGTTGTCACGAACGGACTTCCCGTGCCAGCGGCCAGAATGACCACGCGTCCTTTTTCGAGATGGCGGATACAGCGGCGGCGGATAAACGGTTCGGCCACGCCTTCCATACGAATTGCACTTTGAACGCGAGTTGCCACGCCGGCGCTTTCCAGGGCGTCCTGCAGGGCCAGAGCGTTAATCACGGTGGCCAGCATGCCCATGTAGTGAGCTGTCGACGGGATAATGGCGTCGCTGACCTCAGCAAACTGCTTGCCTCGCAGAATGTTGCCGCCACCACATACGATGGCCAGTTGAACACCGCTACTCATCACGTCGCGAATTTGTTCCGAGATACTGGCGACTTCCGACATGCTGATGCCGGATTCACCGTCGCGGCAAAAGCTTTCGCCACTGATCTTTAGCAGTATTCGTTGGTATTTCGGGGTGATCAGATTGTCGGGCATTGTGCTCTTCCTGGCGGTTAAAGCCGAGAAGTTTGACGAACTTCGCTGATTCCACAAGCTGGACGGCCGACTCGGATAAAGAATTTTCTTCTCCTCCGCCGAAGTCCCTCGACTTTGAGCAAAACCAGGCCAAATGTGCGGTCAACGAGCCATTTTGCTGCACTTTCGCGGGTCGGTCGTGGATGGCGAACTGCCGGTTGGTTGCGGACCGGCAACGCTGATTTCGGCCGATTTGGTGTGTCAGGTCGGGCGTTGAGGCAGCATATGATGTAAAACTTGGGCCACAACCTGCCTTTGTAATTCTCCTGCCGCCGTGTCTCATTCGTGTGCCATTTTTCTGATGACCGCAAATTCCACCCTGACAATGATTTCCCGCGACGCCTGGTACCTTGCGTTTCGAGCTGCGTTTTTGACGACATTTGAGCAGCTTTCTGCCGAACGCGACGGTGACGACGCAGCCGCCACGGCCGGGTTTCTGGACCATATTCCCCTTCTGTCTGGTTGCGCTGCTCAGGTGCAAATCGACTGCCTTCTGAAGACGTGGCATCAGCTGTGTCACCACCCAAGCCGGCCACTGCGTCCGATTGAACAGTGCGTGTGTTATTGTGCGGTGAATGAGTTGGCGCGGCTGGGGCAAATCGAAAACCGTCGTCTGCTGGCCGTCGCGGCGGCCGGACCGACGCCATTAAAGAACCCCGACTACCTGTGGCTGGCATCGAAGATTCGAGCCCTCCAGGTGACGTGGCCTTTTCGCGTCCGCACGCCAAACGTGATGGACGATGGACGTCTGCTAAACGCCGACCTTGATGATCCTCACCATCAGCCGGTCAGTGCGGAGACTCGCCGAGTGCTGCTGGACACGGTCGGAGCATGGCAGGTCTCTGCCGAAATTCTTTCCAACAGCGAGGGGCTGCTGTGTCGGGACGAAGTTCGCACGCTTGGCGTATTTCTCCAAAAGAACCCCCGACTCATGAATTTGTAGCAGAGTTGCCAGAGCTACCCTTGTGGTCGTGGCAGTTCTGTATTGCTTTGATAAACTGACACGCACCGAAAAGCCACGGGGTTTTCGGGTTGCAGTTCGATCAAAATTCAGAAGGGTTGCCCCTGGCATGGCGAAGAAAAAAGCCGCTACAAAGCCGAAAAAGAAGACCACAACTGCGAAATCACCGGTGAAAAAGAAGGTAGCCAAGAAATCAGCTGCCAAAAAAACGCCCGCTCGCAAGACAGCTTCGAAAAAGGCGCCCGCCAAGAAAGTGGCTCAAAAACCGGCCGCTCGCCCTGTCAAAAAGAAGGGTGTTCGTCGCGCGACCATGACGACCGGCATTCGCGCCAAGAAGGCCGGCAAGAAGATGGGGCGTTCTCGTATCCCTACAGATGCCCCGCTTTCCGTGGTTTTCCAAAACGACCTGGATGCTCAGGAGGCCTTCGCATTCCTCGGCATTCATACGGTTCGCGAATTGGAAGAATTCGATCCGGATCAGCTGGTCATGAAGTTAACCAGCCCTGCCAAACAAACGGTTGGCAGGATCCGCAAAATTCTGGCGATGAACAACCGCTGCCTGGAACATGACGAAGCGTTCGCTCTTGAGTTCCAGGAAAAACTCGCGTCGATGAAGTTGCGTCAGTAGTCGTTACAACGGCACAGAGACGTCCGTCCCAGCACGGCGGTTAAGCTTCAACGGCCACGGTGAATTCGACGCCGGCACTCCACGCGGATGGAGTGCCGTCGTCGGCAATTCCGCGAATCCATGCTCGATAATTGCCAGCGGGCATCGCTGACGTTGGCCGGAAAGAAATGTCTGTCACGCTTGTTTCGTGGATGTATTTCAGCTCGCCCGTCGTGATGTTGTTGACCCACAGTTCGTAGCGAGCGGCTGTTTGGACTGTTGACCAGGCGAACAGGACTTCGCCTGAAGTCGCGGGAATGGTTGCCAGCGGACTCACAAGTGTGGCCGACGTGGCGGCTTCTACTGTGAAGACATGGAAGTCACTCCACGCCAGCGAAGCGTTGGCCGTATTCACGCCTCGTACGCGGACCCGATAGTCGCCCGGTGGCAGCGGCGTCGTGGGCTGAACGGACGTGGCTGTCACGCCGGTGATGAGTTCAAAGACCGGTTGGCCACTGGCCTCTTGCTGAACTTCAACCTGCCACGACTGTACCGCGCTGTTTGGTGTTAAAGCGGTCCACGTGATAATCGGCATGCTACTTGTGATGTTTGGCAGTGGAGCCGTGATCACTGGCACGTCCGCGGATTCAGTGACAGAAAACTTGGCCCCGGCACTCCAGTCGCTGACTGCTTCAACTCCGTTGTAGGCACGTGTCCAAACCTGGTACTCGCCGGGCTGTAGTGCAAACGCCGGCGTGTAAACGGGGCTGGCAACATTGTAGTCAAGGATGATGGCGTCGACGTCGCGAGTGATGTCGTTCACCCACAGAGCATACCGAGTTGCGTTGCTCACGGTTGACCAGGTGAAGGTCGGCCGAGTTGTGTCGATGCGTCCGGATGGAGAATACACCGATACATCGTCGTCAGTCGTCGTGATCTGGAAACGCTTTTCTGCCGTTCCCAGCATACGGTCGCCATCGAACGCTGTGACCGAGACCACGTAGTCCCCCAGCACGAACGGAGTATCCAGTTGCAGCACGTTGTTCTGGACTCGAGTTTGAGTCAGCGGAAGCGGATTGGTGCCGCCTGTGAGACCGTAGCTGAATGAGACTCGGTAGTGAGTGGCCTGCCCCACGTGACTCCACGTAAACCGAGGCGACCCGTTGTCCGTGATTTTGTCCGGTGACCACACGGTCGGAGTGTTGACGGCTTCCGTGACGTAAAAATTCTGGCCGGCACTCCACGTTCCGATGCTGCCATCGTCGTTGAACGCTCGCACCCACGCTCGGTATTGTCCCGGCGGCAGCGGATTCGGCGCTGTGAATGTAGTGTCCGTGAGGCTCGAATTATGGACGACTCGCGCTACGCCACGGCTGACGTCGTTCACCCATACTTCATAGCGACTCGCACCCGACACGGCTGCCCAATTGAAGACCGGCAGTGGGTTTTCTGAATCGCTACTAGGAGCAACCCATTCAGCCTGGTTGGCGACTTCCTGTACCTGAAACGTCACGGCAGAACTGATGTTCAGCCCCGTCGCCTGGATCGTCGCGGCGTAGTTTCCGGGCGGAAGACTTGATGGTAGTGTGTATGACGTGCCGGTCAGATTGCGATCGATGACGATATTGTTTTGCCCCGTCGACACATTGCTGATTCGCAGCGTGTAATCGTCGACGGCAGTCGGCAGCCATCCAAAAGTTGGTGTTGTATCGGTCGCTGACGCGGCTGGATCGGTCAATACGCTGCTGCTGCTTTCTGTTAGTTCAAAAGCAAACGGGGCACTCCAACTGTACAGCGGACCACGGTCATCGAACGCTCGTACCCAGGCTGTGTAGCGATCGGCGGTGAGTCCTGTTTCCGGTGTGAAAGATGCATTCGTCAGGTGCGCCTGGTGGATGACGCGTGGCCGATTAGTTCCGTTAATCCACAGTTCATAGCGAGTGGCTCCTACCACCGGTGACCATGCAAACGTCGGCAAGCTATCGATCGAATTGGCAACGGGGTCCGTAAAGAAAGGGCGGCTTTCCGTTTCCAGAATCGTCAGGTACGCATAGTCGCTGAACGCCTGGAAATCTGATCCCGTGTGAGCTCGATACCGCCAGCGATAGCGGCCTGCGGGGAGCGCTTCGTGAGGTCGAAAGCTGTTGGTGGAAAGATGACTCTGCAGCAGATATTGCGTCGTCCCGGCGGTGAGGTTGTCAACTTCCAGTTCGTATCGAACGGCTCCAGCAATGGCAGACCACGTGAATAGCGGCAGCGGATCATAGGCACTGGCAGCCGTCAGAATTGAGACGGCATGATCTTCAACTTCACCATCGGCAGCAGCCCCGGTCGGCAATGACGCGCTAGTATCGGTACTCAAGCGAAACCGAGCGAAGGTTTCGCCTGCCGACTTGATGGGGATTGAAGGAAAGTTGAGTGCGACAGTGCCACCTTGAGTACCCGATGGCACGATCACGTTGGCTGATTCCGTCCCATTGCTGAAGACGCCGTCACTGTTGAGATCAATCCAGCCGTACAGCGTTGCGTTCGAGCCGGTGGTATTAGTAACCGTCACATCGATTGATGCGGCTGTGCCTTCGACAAAAATCAATGCGGAGGCATCCACGCCGTCTTCGTCTGCCAGCCCGACGCTGTCGTCTGCCGTCGCAGAAGTATTCTGCTGTCCTCCGTTATCGCCGTCTACGGAGTCGCCGATTTTCAGTCCCGGCCGCAGCACATGGCTGGGACCATCATCGGCCTGACGCGTCTGATAGTTTCCGGTGCTGGTCCCTGCTATGGAATCCGGCGCGTCGCCGAAGTCTAACGGAGCGGCAACGTCAGCGACTTCCCAACCCATGTCGCTAAGAGCGGCCCAGTCCACTGTTGTGATCTGCTTGCGCGTGCCGGTGGTGATTTCCGGAGCCATCAGCGTTTCCTGAATGGTCGCCGTGCCGGGCGGAGTGCTGGTGGTGTTTTCTGCAAAATGAGCTCGGTCGGTATGCAGTGGAACAGCGCCACCAAAAGCGTCGCTCGCCGCCGCACCAGTAAACTGTCCGCCAGCGTTTACCAGATTGGAAAATGAGTCTGATGTGCCGAAGCCGAAAACGTGTCCCAGTTCGTGCAACGCAACGGAGAATAAGTCGTTCTGGCCCGGAGTCGGCGCATTCAAATCGGAGTGCCAGTTCACATTGCTGCTGAATGTAATGGTGCCGCCCCATGTGCCGAAGTCGGTGTCGTCGGTACCGTTGGGCTTCATCCCGGTTTGTCCACGAGTCAGGACATCATCGACGAAGGCGGGCACGCCTGAGGCTGACGATCCGCCGGGCCCGCCAATGGCCAATGAAGAAAGAGGGCGACTTCCGACAAAGACGATGATCTGATCTGCCGCGACTTCAAGGTTGCTGAGCCGTACTTCACTGCCCGTCCCGGGGTTGCCGAAAATTGCCGTCCAGTTATTGCTGCTGGCGGAAGGATCAATCGCTGTAAGGCGATCGTCGATACGCTGCTCATAAATCCGAGCGGCCTCTTCAAGCACGTCCTGCCGCTGCGAATTGAAGAATCCGTTGGTGTCGTAGCGGTAGTCGAATGCGATGTCGATGGTTAGCAGCAGCCGGTCCTCAAGCCGTTCACCTGTCGCATGAGCGATATCGGCCGGGCCAGAAGCCAGCCGGAAACTGCGGCGGGAAGGGGGGCGTCTGCCGACCGGGCCGAACCGAGCAGCCACCTTCTGCCACCATGATCGAACGTTCTGCATCAGCGTTTTTACAGTGTGAAGGGCAAATCGAGACGGGAGGATCGAAGGTAAGAGCGGGCTAAGCGGCCAAAACTAACAAAACGGTTGCCCTCTGGAACCGCCGGAAGGCCTTTCAGTGGCTCTGGCGGGCGCATGCTATCGAAATTTGTGGGCGGTTGACATGCGACACTGCGCTGCCCTGCTCTTCTGTAGCTGCGCGCTCACGCTCAATTTAAGAGGTTCTGACACAGTGGGATACGGCAGTTTCTGCCGAGGGCCGCGTGCTGGTTATTCGGGCGCGGCAAAGTTGGGCGGTTCTGAGGCTTATTCCAAAAAAAACGAAAAGTTGCTGCGTTATGTTTATAGCTGTCCTGTCGATCGTGTCGAAAGATCCTGCTAGGAATAAGTCCGCATTTCAGCGGCCCGATGTGGATTGCTGCTGTCTCTGATAAGGAAAAGGAAGCCAACGATGCGAACGCACACACTCTTCACAAGAGCAACCAGTTTAGCGGTGTGCCTTGGAATTCTCATGTCCGGCCCAGTCTCAATGGCGGGCGACGCGGGAATCATTAAGGACGTGGAACTCTCAAAAGACGGCGTACTGTACGGCCAGGTCTACACGCCCGCCGGACAGGCAGTCCCGGACGCTGTGGTTCAGTTGCGGTACCAGGGAACGGCAGTCGCCGCCGCGCGCTGCAACGAAAAAGGCCAGTTTGCGATCAACGGTGTACGCGGGGGAGCTCACGAAGTTGTTGTCGGTCCACTGCGAAATCCAGTTCGACTGTGGTCCGCCGGTTCGGCACCTAAAGTAGCTACTCAAGGCATTGTTGTTGCCGTCGATGAAGCCATCGTCCGTGGTCAGGATATGTACTGCGAGCCTGGCTACGAAACCGGCCCTCCCACATCCGGTTTCGGAATGCTGGACGTGATCACACTGGCAACCGTCGGTGCTGCTGTTGGAGCATTGGTTGTCAGCATTGACAACAAGAACACACTGGAAGACAACGAAGACACACTCAAGCGACTGGAAGCCGGTCTGCTTGGACCAGCCAGCCCGTAATACGGCACGCGAAAGAAGTTGCCACGATGTGAGTTAGACAGCAGCATCAGCAACTGGTTGAAGTTAAAAAGCCCGCGAATGTCATCACATTCGCGGGCTTTTTTATGCGCAGTGAGTTGTGTTCGTGGACGGCTGAATTCTTACAGAGCACCTTCGCCGGTGATGACGACGCGAACCGTGCGGAACAGAATTTTTAAGTCGTTCAGCAGGCAGCAGTTCTGCAGGTACAGCAGGTCGTAGCCGACCTTGCGACGAAAACCTTCCAGTTCATTATCGTAGCCATTAACAACCTGAGCCATCCCTGTGATGCCGGGTTTCAGCCCCAGGCGAGCGACGTAGTTCGGGATGTTGCTGGAAAGCGTTTCCATAAAGTGCGGGCGTTCCGGGCGTGGACCGACCATGGACATGTCGCCCTTCAGTACGTTCCACAGTTGCGGAAGTTCGTCGATGCGAGTCCTTCGCAGGAACCGGCCGATCGCCGTCACTCGCGGATCAGACTTCTGAGCGAACTGAGCGCCCTTGCTTTCGGCGTCGTTTCGCATGGTGCGAAACTTGTACATTGTAAACGGTTGCCCGTAGTTGCTTTCTTCACGTCGGTCACGGCCTTTGCCACGTCGGTCTTCCACACCTTGCGGCGCCGAGGCATCGGATTGACGCCGATCTTTGTTGGACTTCAGTCGCAGGTTCAGGCCAACTCGCGTTTGGGAATAAATGATCGGCCCAGGCGACGTCAGCTTCACCAAAACGGCGGCGACAATCATGACTGGACTCAGGCACACCAACATCGTTCCGGCCCCGACGATGTCGACAATGCGTTTAAAAAAACGCGTCGACAGTGGCAGACAGGTCAGATTTTCGCGAGGTTGCTCCAGATCGAGTTTCGTCAACCAGCCCGTGCGCGGCAACTCCTCAGCGTAGCTGCTGACAATGTCGGACAGATCGATGGCCGGCGTCTGTTGTCGGACCGGTTGCTCTTCCAGCAGTACGTTGGCGCTCATGTTGTTATGGGGGTGCAAATAGCACTCAAAAGGGGCATCTTGATGTCGTGACCACGCTGTCCGCAAGCATAGTTTTGCAACGGGCGCACCGAGACAAGGTGTCCTCGATAATCGCGCGTTCGTGCCCAAATGGACTCATCCGTTGCGGATGAATCGGCGACGATGCCTTTTGGCAACATCATGCGTCGTTGAAAACGCTACAACGCGTCCAACCAATGTGACCCGTCTAGGTGGAAGAACCGAACCCAGAGAGCGCGGTTTACCACGTGGGTCAGTCTTTCCAAGACTGACACCACGACAAAGTCGCCGCTTTTCGAGTCTCGGAGAGACTCGTCTACATGAAAATTGCCCAAGCCGGCTGCCGATGGCGGCGAGGTACCGGTTGGATCAGCTAAGCCCCGCGCAGCAGGTAAGGGCTCAAGCTGGTCGCATCGCATCTGCGATCTACAGCGTTGCCAACGTCGCGGAGGCAGCTTCGAGCGTTTCGTCGATCAGCTCAGGCGTATGGGTCGCCGAAACAAACAGAGCTTCGTACTGGCTGCATGGCAGATAAACGCCTCGATCCAGCATTCCATGAAACCACTTCGCAAAGCGGTCCGTATCAGACGCCGTCGCGGTTGCAAAATCAGTCACGGGCTGTTCGTTAAAGAACATCGTCAGCATGCTGCCGACTCGATTGATCTGCACGGGCACATTCGCGTTCTTCGCGGCTGCCAGCAGACCGTCTTCCAGCTGAGCGGCCAGCGATTCCAATTTGTTGTAGGGATCGTCTTTGACAAGCTGCTGCAACGTCGCCAGGCCGCTGGCCATTGCGACCGGGTTGCCGGAAAGAGTTCCTGCCTGATAGACGCTGCCGACTGGGGAGACAGCGTCCATAATGTCGGCTCGACCACCATACGCGCCGACCGGCATGCCACCGCCGAGAATTTTCCCGAGCGTCGTCAGATCCGGCGTGACACCCAGGCGGCTTTGAGCGCAGTTCAGGGCCACTCGAAAGCCGCTCATCACTTCGTCAAAAATCAGAACCGTGCCATTATTGGTACAAGTTTGTCGCAGCGCCTGCAGGAATTCTTCGGTCGGCACAACGCAGCCCATGTTGCCGCAGACCGGCTCCAGAATTACGGCCGCAAGCTCGGCCCCTTTTCCTTCGAAAGCCGTTCCCAGCGCCGCCACGTCATTGTACGGCAGCACCAAAGTATCGGCTGTGCAGCCGGAAGGCACGCCGGGGCTGGACGGAGTGCCCAGCGTTAGAGCTCCGCTGCCCGCCTGAACCAGCAGGCTGTCGACGTGACCGTGATAGCAGCCTGCGAATTTGATAATAACGTCACGTCCGGTGAAGCCGCGAGCCAGGCGAATGGCCGACATGGTGGCTTCCGTGCCGGAATTGACCATGCGAACTTTTTCGACCGACGGAACCAGTTTCACAACCAGCTCTGCCAATTCGGATTCCGCCACCGTCGGCGCGCCAAAGCTGGTGCCGGTTTCTAAAGCCAGTTGAATGGCTCGAATGACAGCCGGATGACGATGCCCCAAAATGTGCGGCCCCCACGACCCGATAAAATCGATGTACTGATTGCCATCGATATCAAACAGGTAAGGACCGTCGCCTCGCTGAATGTACGGAGGCGTTCCGCCGACCGCACCAAATGCGCGAGCCGGGCTGTTGACGCCGCCGGGAATGGACTTGCATGCGCGAGCGAACTCGGTTTCGCTATTCGGGCGGTTTGCGGTGTCGTTCATAAGATTTAGTGCTAGTCCACAATCAGTTCAAGGTTTGGGCGAGCTTCGCGCAGAGCGGCGAGCGTTTCGTCGGCGGGTAGACAGTTCTTCAGGTTCAGCGATTTTAGCTCTGGCAGCTGTCCCAACTGAACCATGCCTTCATCGTCAATTTGGCTGCCAGCGATGCTCAGCTTCTTCAGCTTTGTCATCGTCAGAATGACGGGCACGGATTCGGTTGTGATCCGAGTTGATTCGACATTCAGGTCTTCCATGTTGGTCAACGTTGCGAAATTGGCGAACGCTTTGTCCTTTAATTTCGTCACTTCACGCAGATCAAGAAACGTCAGCCCGGGCAGTGCGCCGAGTTTCGCCAGACCATCGCCTGTGACCAGCCTGCATTCTGCCAGACTTAGATGCTTTAAGTTCGGCATTCGAGCAATAACTTCCAGCCCTTCGTCGTCGACGGAGGTTTCTCGCAGTTCCAGACGAGTCATGTCCTTCAGGCCTTCCAGATGCCGAATTCCTGCGCCGCTGACATCTGCCTGCCGACAACTGAATCGTTTCAATTTCGTGAGTCCGGCCAGTTCGGCCATCCCAACATCGGTGACTCGCGACGCATTAAGCTGCAGTTGCTCAAGTGTCTTAATCTGCCCGACAGGTTTCATGGCCTCGTCTGTCACTCCGGTGTAGCTTAGGTTGAGCGACTTGAGCGGCAGACCGGTCAGGAACGCGACACCCGCGTCGGTGATTTTTGCATATTCCAGTTGCACGTCGATCAGCGATGTGATGCTGGAAATGTGTTTCACACCGGCGTCCGTCGTGTAAGTATTTCGCAGGTCGAGAGCTCGCAGTTTGGGCAGTTCGGAAATGTACTGCAGCCCCTCATCGGTGAAGCCGGCGCGTCGCAGGGTGAGCACATCCAGCGTGTTGAGTTCTCCAATAACCTTTAGAGATTCGTTGGACATTTTGGAGCAGTCCGTCAGGTCCAGTCGCTTGAGGGATTTTAGATGGGCCAGGTGTTTCAGACCTGCATCATTCATGCCCGGCCCGCCGAAGCGAGCGACCGTGACATTCGGGACGCCTGCGAGATGCTGCAGAACTTCTGAAAAGTCGCTGTCGGCCGAAACTGCGATTTCTGTGACGTTTCCGGCAGCGTCTTTCGTCAGTTGGCAGCCGGCCTCTTCCAGCGCCGCCACTGCTGCTGAATCATCTGGTGTGGCAGGTGCGGCTGACGAAGCTGACTGCGAGTCGGAAGTGGCGGATTTCTGCTCGCAACCCACAAACGAACTGGTGACTGCCGTTGTCAGCAGAAAAACAATGACTCGATTCATGACAAACACTCCGGCCATTTGCCGACGGGCAAACGCAATTTCTAATTTTGGTTCAGGAATTGTGGGCCAGAATATCCCGTCAGCCGGCCTTCTTCAATCGCTTCAATCAGCATTATCATGGACGGGGCCTGACGAATAACCCCGCGTTTCGTCAATTCAAACAGTCGATGACCCGATCATCGGATTGACGATGGTCGATTGCCGTTTCTGCGTGTAATGCTATCGTATTCAACTGGAAGCGGCCGTTTTTTCGCTTCTGTTAATCGCCCTGATTCACCAGGCTTCCATGGATGTCGCACCAGCCTTCGCTGAATAGCGCTGAGAGCGTGCTGGTGGCTTCGGGATTAACCTTCGAATCTAAACCATCAAGCGAGGTAGACTCATGACAAACAAATCAACTCGTCGGTCGTTTCTCGGAACATCCGCCGCCCTGGGGACAGCATTTTGGGTGGCTCCGAAATCGTTCTGCCGCCCAACTCGATCAGCCCTGCAGGGCTTGACGGCGGCGTGTATCGGCGTCGGCGGAAAAGGCGATAGCGACAGCAGCCACATCGCGAATCAGGACGTGGAAATCGTCGGCATCTGTGATGTCGATCGTCGCACACTGGAAAAGAAGGGCAAGGAATTCAAAAACGCTAAGCAGTTCACGGACTTTCGAGAACTGTTCGACAGCCTCGGCGACAAATTCGACATTGTCAGCGTCAGTACGCCCGACCACACTCACGCTGCCGCCGCTGTCAAAGCGATGCGGATGAAAAAGCACGTTTATGTGCAAAAGCCGATGACGTGGTCAATTTCAGAAGCTCGCCTCATGCGAGAAACCGCCGCCGAAACCGGCGTCGTGACTCAAATGGGTAACCAGGGAACTGCTGAAAACGGTCTTCGTGAAGCTGTTGAAGTGGTCCGCAGCGGAGCAATCGGCGATGTCACCGAATTGCACGTCTGGACCAACCGTCCCGTCTGGCCTCAGGGAATCGGTCGTCCGGAAGGTTCCGACCCAATCCCGGAACATCTGGACTGGGAATCATGGCTTGGACCGGCTCCGATGCGTCCATACAAAGAAGGCATCTACCACACCTTCAAATGGCGCGGCTGGGTCGATTTCGGCACCGGAGCATTGGGCGATATGGCCTGCCACACCACCAACATGCCAGTTAAAGCACTGGAACTGTGGGATCCAGTTGCTGTTACGGCTGTGAAGAATCCAGGCATTGTCGAAGGCGAAACGTTCCCTGGTTCGTCAACGCTGATGTTCGAGTTCCCGGAACGCAACGGCCTGAAGCCCTGCAAGTTCTACTGGTACGATGGCGGCAACCTGCCTTCTGACGACTTGTTGGCCAAACTGCCAGCCGGGTTCCGTGAGAAGATCGATGCTCACAAAGCAGGCGGCAGAAAAACGAGTGCGGCCGTGTTGGTGGGCTCAAAAGGTCTGCTGCTTTCGGAAAACGATTACGGAGCAGAATACACCCTGCTGCCGGAAGAAGACTACAAGGGCTACAAGAAGCCGGAAGCGACGTTGCCACGAATTCCGTTCCGCGGCAGCAACGACGAACGCCACAAGTGGGAGTTTGTCGAATCATGCCGCGGCGATTACGAGCCCGGTACGATGTCCAACTTCGACTACGCTGGTCGTCTGACCGAAACGATCCTGGTCGGCAACCTGGCAGTTCGCGCAGGCGAAGGTCAGCGCATCGAGTGGGATGCTAAGAACATGAAGAGCACCAATCGGCCGGAACTAAACAAGTTCGTCGGTCGCGAGTACCGCGACGGTTGGCAGATCTGATATGGCTAAGCGGCGGACCGGGGACGCAAGTCCCCGGTCATCGCCTTCCTGACGCGCATTAGCTGAAATGTCCCATGAAAAATGAGTCTTGACGGCAATGCAGGCAAGAGAACTCAACGTCTGTTTCGCGACGCCATAAAGTGTTATTCCGGCGAACAGATTGTTGAGAAGCTCCGCGACGCGGAGACAATTTCGATTGCGACAAACGCTAATTCGCTCGCGCGATTTCATTGGCACGCCATGCGGTGACGTAGGCCATAAAGCCTCGTTTAGTGGCGGCCGATGCCTTGGATAACAGTTCCCGGTCCAGCAGCTCAATCGGAGCCGTGCCGGCGTTATGGAGCAGCAGAGCCGTTTGAATCGCCACGGCATCGTCAAATGGTTTGAGGGCAGCAACGATCGCAGCCAGCTGCGTACCGGACTCTTCGATGATGCGTTTTGCGTACTCATGAGCGCTACGCCATTCTCTGTCTCCGTCCGCGTCAACAAAAACCGCGCCGCTGCAGCCTAAAGTCCGTGACTTCCAAACTGGCGAATCCGGTTGATAGGACTTGGCCGTCTTCCAATGGAGGCCATCTATGCCTGGCCCGGTGGCAACTGCGACCAAATGGACGTCGTGACTTGGTCGTGGCAACTCGATCGTCGTTTTAAAGATTTCGCCTGTGGGCCATTCGCTTCGTTGACTGGAATCAATCGGCAGTTCTTTCGCAAGGACGCCGTTTGCATAGATCTCTAACTTGTCAGCGCTCACCCATTGCGGGCCACGCACCGTGATATCGATCTTCATCGTGTCTGTCGTGGCTGTGATTTGATCGCCTGACTGTGCCGTGCCGTTGACTTGCATCTCGGCGATCAGGCCATAGCTGACCATGACCTTGCCACCAAGAAATGCATCGACTGCAGCCTTAACGTCGATGTGGTCGGGGCGTGAGTCGTCGCAGCGAATGTATGTTCGACCCTGGCCAACGATGTAGCGAGACACGTCGTGCGAATCACTGCTACCTACCGGAGTTATCCGTCGTCCGCGATTCAGCAACGTCATCCAATCTCGGGTAAGTTGCATAGGATCGGTCTTCGTCGCACCTGAATTCACAATTTCCATCGCGTTGAATCCGACGTGCCATCCGTCCAACATCTCACCAGCGGCTTCATTAAAATGCCTGGGGCCAAACGGTCTCGTCCCACTATGAATGTCTCGTGCGTGGTTCAAAATTGCGACCCGAACGCCAGGTGTGGCAAAAATGCCGTCGAATGTCTGCTTCCAACTCGTCCCTTCATGGGATGGCACGGGAGAACCGCTGACGACGGGGAAAATGTTAAAGTGGCCGGTTTTCGTGGTGACTTCATTTCCGATGACAGGCGTGAAATATTTTCGCACTTCTGCTTCGCGTGAGGGTGCTTCGAAATCAATGTGGCGGTTGTGGTCCGTTGCGATGGGGAGTTCGATGCCTTCGCCGGCTAGAGTCACCATCCTTTCTTCCACAGTGGCATCGCCATGGCCCGAATGCGTCAGCGTATGAATATGTGTGTCGCACGCGACCCAGCCGGCTGTGTCAACTTCGCGGCGAATCGAAAGTGTGACTTCCTTCCGCTCGCCTTCGGCTACTGCGATCTTTGATCGGGCAATCGAGTATTCGAAACCACGACCAGCGATCAGTTCATATTCTCCTGCGGGCAGGTCGACGGCTGCTTCGCCATTCGATGTGTATACGGTTCCGGGACGAACCGCGAGATGAGCATTGGATGTCGTACCCATACTGACCATTGCACCGTCGCGATTCAGGATGGTGATTCGGCCTGGCGACGGATTTCCATCGGCGAGCAGATGAATATGAATACTTGACTGCGCCAGCACTTTGGATCGCGACTGATTGAGCAGTGTGATCTCACCTACCCGGATATCATCAGACGCTCTGTGTTTGCCGACCGGCTGAACAGTAATCGAATTCTTCTCCTTCAGGATGTCTGGCGGCACGTCGAAGTAAACGACCATGTCGTTTTCGTCTCGGGTTAGTCGCCCTACCCTTTCGTCGTTGACGACGACCTCCCAGGCTTCCTTCACATCCTGTTGCCGCAATCGAATCGACTGAACACCGCCATTGGGTGAAGCGGCAAGCTCCTCGGTATGCGTGAGTTGAGCAGCCTCCATCGGAAACTGATCCCACTCCCGCTCCGCACCGCTACGCAGATGTTTGAGCTCAAACGCGGACACCTGTGAGGCCATCGTGACGACCACGAACACCGTCAACATTGCGGCGAGCCTGAAGACATCGATTGTCGGCGCACTAAGCAGTTGTCCCAAATGAAGCGGTGTAACGGGTGAGCAACGATGCATTGACCTGAATCCTCTGTGAGTTGATGAGCGTTAAGGCGATCCGCAGATACGAAACTACCAAATTCGCGCCGCCACGTCTCACGTGGTGTCCAGACGCCAGTATCGGCCGGCAACACTGACTATGAAGGCTACCCGATCGGGATTAGTTGTGCCTGCCAGCGTCAGGTCCTGATCGTCAGACCGCTCCAAAGTTTGAACCTTGATCGAAGCTCTCCGTACCCGTGGCCGAAGCAAACTTGGACCGCTCGGCGTCACCACCTCACTGCGTCCTCAAAGAACCCGGCGAACGCTTTCGTATTCAGACCGCCAAATGACGAAACGAACGTCACGTTTAAACGCGACGGCACAAATCAGAGAGCCGAGAAGGCCTCAACAACCGTTGCGATGAGGTCCGTCCCAGAGAAATGTTCTACGACCTACGACGACGCACCTTCGAGCTGCCAATCGCTACACGGTCCCGCCGCCTTCTATGTGCTCGCCGTCGGGGGATGTGCGAGTTTGGCAGGCACACCTCGTGCAGAACGCGAACCGTTTTCTTCGCCGCTCAAATCTACCGCAGTAAGTAGTGTCCCGAGGTGGTCACTGACTGAATTGAACGCAGAAAAAGGACGGGCATTCGTCTCTCAAAGCTCCATTCCTGACGAGCAGGCTGTCCGAACACAAAGCAAGCCGGTACCCTAAAACGCAAGCGGCTGAAGGGAATCGAACCCTCATTTGAAGCTTGGGAAGCTTCCGTGTTGCCACTACACCACAGCCGCAGGGGAGTGAGTCGCCCTTGTGGTTTCAGCATATAATGAGTCTTCCGGCAATGGAAGCCTTTCTGGATTCTGGCCGCTACGTTTTTGCAGCGAATCTCGCTGATTTGTGGCCGTGGAACAGGCGTTTTGGACGATGAAAGCTGTTTCCCACGAGCCCAAACCGTCCACAACAAAAGAGGAACTGCGTTAGAGTTTTTGGCTTCATCGGTGACCGGAACACGCAAAATGGCGAAGCGTTCGGTCTTTGTCTTGCCGGAGTTTTGAGATGCTTCGGATATCTGACAGCGGACAATAACAGATATGATCGTGTTTCATGTTGCCTGCGTTCTAAACGAAGGGTTCAGGTCCGCATGAAAAAATGTGTGCTCTGTCCCATTTCCAGTGCCGTTGGTGGCTCAGCCTTTTCGGAAGGCCTTGAACGCTTCTGCCATGGCGTTGCGCATGATCAGGGATTCGTTTGCATACACGATCAGGCGAGCTCCCTGGCGTTGTGTTCGCAGAGTTTGTTCTGGTGTGCCAAACCAACAACCCGCAGCTACGTGTTGACGATTAGCTTCGTCGATAATCTTCTGCAGAATGGCGATCAGATCGGGGTGGTCGTACTTATTGGGAATTCCCATATTCACTGTCAAGTCGTTCGGCCCGACAAACACCGCGTGGACGCCCGGTATCGAACAGATCTGGTTAAGATTGTTAACACCCTCAACAGATTCGATCATCGGAATGAACACTGTGTCGGCACATTTTGTCTGGACATATTTTTCAGTGGCGTCACTCGGCCATGCACCTCCGGACAGAACCTGTTCGAGTGCTTTGCCTTTGAGGGGGCGGTAGACGGCAGCGGCTGCCAGACGTTTTGCGTGTTCATAGTCTTCTACATAAGGAACCACGGCACCGTCGAAGCTATCGCAGACTTTGGCCACGTCGTCCGGCTCTCGACTGTGAGTGCGTGCAAGACAGGCAATGCCTTTTGCGTTTAACGCATAACGCAGCGGCAGAAAGTCCGCCAGTTCAAGCGCGTTGTGTTCTGCTGTCACGATCACGAAGTCGAGGGCTCCGTCCGGAAAGAAGTCGACGATGGACGGCGTGACAGCGTGCTGAATCAGTGTTCCGTAAACCGTGTCGCCCTTGATCAGCTTGTCTTTGAGTATTTTCGCGCTCATGACTTCCTCATTAACGTTTAGTTTGACTCGAACGCTGAGAACGCTACCTGGTTGCAAATGAACGGTGTTGGAAAACTGACGTTACGCAAACAGGAACAGCCGTAGTCAGGTTAGCAGGGACAATGGGTTACCTCGCGTCTTAAGTGGCAGTTCCACTTCGGCGCCAATGCGGTGTGATTCGAAGACCGCTGCGATCATTTCCACGATGGCTCTGCTGTCCTCGGCCGAACATCGAGTGTCTCGTTGCCCTTCCACACTGTCGGTCAGATCTCGAATGGCTGCGATATGACCTCCCTCGTACGTTCCGTCTGTGCGGGGTTCTGCTTTATCAATCCCGGCAGAAGTAATCGTCTTCCATGTTTTTCCGGTGCGTCCCGGAGACCAGCTACTGTCCTGCAAAATGAACGCGGGCTTTAGGTAGCCGCTTTGCAGTTCAATAATGCCTCGCGAACCCATCACCTGCAGTCCAAAACGAGTCGGGCTGCCTCCGGCACCACGTTTGGAGGCGAAGTATCCAGAGACACCGTTTGGAAAAGAGTATTGTGCCCGCAGATGATCTCCCGCCAGCAGGCCGATGCCCTCGGCCCCTTCAACCACGTTTGCTTTGGTCACAGGCGCCTGCTTGTTGAACACGGTTGCTATGCAGGACGAAGCATTTCCGCCTGCGATACTTCTCATCATGCCCATTACGTGAGATCCCAGCACCCACAGGTCTTCTCCGCCGCCGCGCCGATCTTCTTTGCCACGACCACGCAGTTCGAGCACTTCGCCGATCTCACCGTGTTTGATAATCGACAATACGGTGTCAAGAACGGGCGAATACTGAGTGACGTGGGCGATGCCGAGTTTCAAGTGCCTCATTTCGAGAGCACGGACCGCTTCGTCGCATTCTTTCAGCGTCGGGCAGAACGGCTTCTCCATGTAGATGTGGCACCCCGCCTCAGCCGCTGCCATGATCATGTCATGATGCTGGTCCATCCATCGCGGGCAGATTGCAACGATGTCCAGCTGCTTTGTGGCAAGCATCTTTCTGTAGTCTGAATATGCATTGGCTGCGCCGACTCGTTTTTGAGCCTGGACGCGACCGGCATCGTCGTGGTCGGCAACGGCGACAATCGTCACGTCCGGGATTTTTGTGAAAGCAACATCGACGCCATGGCCGTAATTACCGCGCGCTGTGCTGCCAATGATTCCGACTCGCCATGTCTTCGCCATTTAAATTCCAGTGCAGTTCTCAGTTTCAGTTTCTCGTCAACTAAACCTCCGGCAATACCCACGGCTTCCGATATTCCGGACGCGTTCGCAAAGCGTTGGCTTCATCGTCACCGGGGAAGGATTCAGTTTTCGCGTCGAATGCCAATGTTCGGCCGACTCGCGCCGCGATATTGCCGGCATGACATAACACGGACGCCGGATGGCCGACAGTTTCCAAATCGCAGAGGGGCTTTGATCGCGTCTTGATGCATTCCACGAAGTCCTGGACGTGCGGCGCTTCGTGACTGCCGCCTTTGCCCTCAGCCAGTACTTCGTCCCGGCGTCCGTAGGCCTTCCAGTTTGAGTTACCAATCACGATGTAGCCCTGGTCTCCGAAAACTGCGGCGCCTTCGGACATTTCGAGATAGTGATAGGGTGCCCAGATGCGCATTTCATAGGTCAGGAGCTTTGTGGCCAAGTCACTGCCGAATTCGTAGTTAGCCTGCAAGGTGTCGGGGAATTCCTGAGCATCGTCGAAGTACCATTTCCCACCATGAGCGGAAATTCGGTTCGGCATGCCAAGCGGTTGATCTCCCTGAGCTTCGCAAGCTGCGTTGAAAACGGCGACCGCCATGTCGAGGCGATGCACACCGTCATTGCCCAGGTCGCCCGTTCCGTAATCGTAGAACCATCGCCAGCGCCCGTGGAAGCGGTTTGAGTTAAACGGACGCATCGGCGCAGCACCAGTCCACATGTCGTAATCCACACCTGTCGGCGGTTGACTGTCGGCGACAGCGGGCACTGGCCCCTGCTTTGTGCTCTCCCAAGCCTTCGCAACTGTGCACCGACCCAGACGGCCGCTCTTAGCGTATGCAATTGCCGACTGCAGTCGTTCTGTCGATCGATGCTGTGATCCCATTTGCACGATCCGTTTGTTCTTCCGCATCGCCTCAACCATGCGCATGCCTTCGACGATGTTGTGTCCATCAGGCTTCTCGACATAAACATCCTTGCCCGCCTGGCACGCCAGAATTGTGGGAATTGCGTGCCAGTGATCGGGTGTTCCAATAACGATCGCATCAATCGACGAGTCGTCGATGAGTTTTCGGAAGTCGCTTTCACCGCGAGGAGTTGTTCCCTGATTCTTCGCCGCCTGAGCGAGGCCGCGGGGTAGTCGAGTTGGGTCGATGTCAGCGATCGCCACAACTTCGACCGATTTGTTCGACGAAAACGAATTGATCAGCGACAAAGCGCGGCCTCCAGCGCCCATGATGCCAACTCGAACACGCTCGCTTGGCGGAGCAGTTGAGCCCGCCGATGCTGTGCTGGCTGCGATTGCCAAAGAAGTCGTCTGCAGAAATGTTCGGCGAGAAGAATCTGTCATCGTTTCCTCCGAGCAGTATTGCTGTTTTCGTTATGAGCAAACATTTCACTTTTGCTAAGGAAAACTAGCGCCACTAAACCATGTTTTAGAACCCCTAACAAAAGCTGTGTGGCCGCGTTGTGACGACAGCGGTCGAGATGCAAGGAAAAGTGACGAGGCGACGGATGTCGTCGAGGAGCGCTGACGCCGCAGATCGGCTGCTGTCGTCGCAACCCTCCGGGCCGCTTGTGTTTCCGCCTCAGGCGGCGTCGTTCGTCGTCGACGACATTTGTCGCCTCCTCCTCACTTCTTGCCTCAAACGAAACTACAAACGTCGCGGCTCACACAGGTTTGGTTAGGGGGTCTTAGTCAATCAACGTGCCTATCGTTCTGGCCGATAGGTCGGCTTGCCTGGAATTTCAGTTGGGATGCGAAGCAGTAATGTTCCGCAGGTCACATACAGCGACTTCAGGTCCGGGCCGCCAAATGTACAGTTCGTGATCGTATCTTCCGGTGTCTGGCGAAATGCAAGTAACTTTCCGTCTGGTGAGATCACGTGGATCCCGGGCTTGGTGTCCAGCGTCTCACTGGTGTTCCGTGTCTTGTGCAGCCCTGCAGCAACGTACAGATTGCCGTTTGCATCAATGCACATTCCATCGCCACTGCGGCCCGGATAAAAATCGATTAACACTCGCCCGTTCGACACACTTCCGTCCTGGTTCAGATCGTAAACGCGAATGTCGCGGTGGTGATTAGCATCAGGGTGAGCTTCAATTACGTAGAGCTTTTTGTTGTCAGGAGAAGTCACGATGCCGTTGGGCATGTGCACTTCAGGGAAGGCCAGGATTTGAGTGACTGCGCCGTCCGGGGCGATGCGATAAACAGCCTTCACGTTTTCGCCTGCAGGATCCTGCGTGTCAGAACGTGAAGTGAAGTAGATGCGGCCTCGGCCATCCATGCAAAGATCGTTAGGTTTTGCGAAGGGTTTGCCGTTGAACCCGTCGGCCAGCACCTCAATCTTCCCGGACCTCGCGTCAGTTCGTGTAACCCGAGCAGCTCCGCCTTCGCACGCCAGCAGGCTGCCGTTGGGAGCAAAGTACAGCCCGTTGGTTTCGTTGGTGTTATCACGGTAGACGGAAAGTTTTCTTGCGCGAGGATCCCACTTGAGGATCTCGCTGGCTGGCACGTTCGTGAACAGCACATTCCCGGCCGCATCCACGGCGGGGCCTTCCGTGAACACCTTTTCGGCCTGCACCCTGGCCAGCACTTCTACAGAACCAAGGTATCGATCTGTTTCCAGCCCGGAGTAGTCGGGTGGCTTCGCGATTGCGAAACCGCAATGCCCACTCAGCATGACCGCAGCGCCCGTACCGTATAAAAACTGACGCCGCGAGTAGTGTTGGTTACGTGGCATATCGTTCTCTCGCTGACGTTTCAGTTGAGCGCCGATGCGTTTGTCGGTGAACAGTCGAAGGCAACGCCTTGATCGGTGGGCCGTGTGCGACTTCCATCCACGAAGCTGACGTTGCTCATGTGGAGCGAATCGTCACGCAGCGATTGTCTGCCGAGTCACGCTGGATGTCAAATCGATCGCGCTTGTGGCGTTCGGTTTTCAGACGCCAGGTAGTCATCGCCATATGATCGAATGAATAATGTGTGCGCCAAGAGATCGGTGCCGTGCGCCGTTGAGGCAGTCTGCGCGTCCATGCGATGTAGCAAGATGGAGAGATGGTCTCGTGGTCGAAAAGGCCAGGTCGTTTTGATACAAGCACCTGACTGAAACTAACAACATGTCGACACGAAGGGTATCTGACGATGACAGAGGGAAGTCAGTCACGGATGGTGTATCTGTCCGGCGAAATGGTGCCGGAGGCGGAGGCCAGGATATCGATCTTTGATAGCTCCGTGCTGCTGGGACACTGTGTCACGGAATCCAGCCGCACCTTTCAACATCGGCCCTTCCTTTTAGAACAGCACATTGATCGGCTGTACCGTTCTCTGAAGGTTGCTCGCATTCATCTGCAACACACGCCGGCGGAACTGCTGCAAATCACGCTCAACGTGTTGGACGCCAATCGGCCTATGATGGCTACAGGTGATGACTGCTGGATCGTGCACAACATTTCTGCCGGTTCACTCAAACTTGGCCCGGGTTCGAACCAGGTGAATCCGGCGACTGTGATGATTTTCACGAACCATCTGGCTTTACGAGGCTGGGCTCGCTTTTATACTGATGGCTGCCACGCTGTGACGTCTATGAGTCGCGCCGTGCCGTCTCAGACGCTTGACGCGCGGATCAAGAATCGCAGCCGCATGGCGTATACGATTGCTGATGCTGAAGCTCGTCTGGTGGATCCCGACGCGCAATGCGTCATTCTGGATATCGACGGTAATGTTTCCGAAAACAAGGGCGGCAATCTGTTTGTCGTCAGCGATGGTGAACTGCGCACGCCGTCGACCGATAATTGTCTGGCGGGGCTGAGTCGGCAAACCGTGATTGAGCTGGCACAAGAACAGGGGCTGGTTGTACGTGAGATGAAGCTGCAGATGTATGACCTGTACACAGCGGATGAAGTCTTCTTCACCAGCACTCCGTATTGCATGATGCCCGCGACCAAATTTAACGGTCTGCCCATTGGCGACGGCTGCGTGGGTGGCATTACTCAACAACTTCTGGCGGCGTGGAGTGAACGCGTGGGCATGGACATCGTCGCTCAGGCACAGCGCCAAATTTGATAGCGTCGACGGAAACGAATTCTGACGATTTGTGGTATTCCAATCGGTGAACGGCGAGCTCGCGGTTTCACGTATTAGAGTGCTACTGGCCCCAATCTCTTGGCAAGTGCAACGACCAGACTTCATTGCTTAGCGGCCTCGCATGGCCACCCGCGACCCAAATACGATCCTGAAACACGAACGCGGAATGTTCATGCCGTGCTTTCCAGGTCACTTCACTTTTCAGCTCTTTCCAATCACGGCCGTTCTTTGAGTACCAGACGTCACCGTGGTTGACCGACGGATTGTTTGACCAGCCGCCGATCACCCACATGTGATCACGGTAGACAACTGATGAGAACCATAGCCGCTCGTGCCAGGGAGCCGCGTCGGTTTCCTTTCGCCATTTCACGCCGTCGGCAGAACTCCAGACGTCGTTCAGACCTCTATAGTTGGGAACATAGTTTCCACCGCCGAACACGTAGATACGATCGTTTAGTACGACGGCCTGATGATAAGCACGCGGAGCCCATTCGGCATTGTCCGTGGCAAGCTCCCAGGTAACTCCGTCCTTTGACGACCACACGTCATTCTTCAGGCTCTTGTCGTCTCCGAAGTAGTAATTTTCTATGCCACCGATGATCCACATGCGGTCTTTGAATTCAACGACTGCGGCCGCAACTCGAGGCGACCAGTTGGCTGCCTTCGTTTCCTGCTTCCACTGGTTGCCATCGGAGCTTGACCACACTGCATTGCTGGCCGAATACCCGGGCAACCGTCCGTTGTACCAACCGCCCATGAACCACATGCGATCCTTAAATGTGACTGACATCGACAAATCGCTGTGGATCCACGGCGCTTCACTGGTCACCTGTTTCCATGTGCGGCCATCGCCGGAACTCCAGACATCTCGCGGCGGTGCGGCGTGTGAACTGAACCAGCCGCCGAAAATCCAGAGTTGATCATCAAAGACGACTTCCCCCTGGGAATCGCGTGCCTGCCATCCAGCGTCTTTGGTCACGAGAGTCCAGTTGTGAGGTTCGTCGGCCGCGGCAGAAACCATTAGCAGGCTACAGAGAAATATCGTCAAACGTCTCAAGTTTTCACTCCGACTCAGAATGTATTGTGTTCGCTTTTTGTTCGTGTTCTGCATGCTGGATCGTGGCCCAATCTCTCTGACGCGGTGCCATTTTGGCGAAGGATACTGTAACGTCAGAGTATCTGATTGCACCGCTGATGCATTCAGCAGCCACCAACAACTATATCAACATCGTATCTGACGTTCAGGGAAACATCCATGCGACGTGAACAACGCACACCAGCTCGATTGCAGATTATTGTTTGCCTGTGTCTGGCATTCATCACACCAACTGCAATCCGTGCCAGCGAACCTGCTCAGCCCGCTTCATTCGAGCATGCAGGGATCATTGAAGCCTGGAATACGTACAGGCACAAGCTGACGTTTGGCAAAGGTCAGACACTTGCTCTGGTCGATGACGGCTGCAAGTTGTCGATGCCCGAATGGTCCATGTCGGATGGCGACCAGCCGAAGGTACTCATCGCGTACGACGCCGTTGATGGCGATGACAACCCAATGCACGAAGGCCGTGGTTATC
The DNA here is from genome assembly GCF_001983935.1 of Fuerstiella marisgermanici. GTDB lineage: Bacteria > Planctomycetota > Planctomycetia > Planctomycetales > Planctomycetaceae > Fuerstiella > Fuerstiella marisgermanici. The sequence goes on from NZ_CP017641.1 coordinate 80,787, forward strand.
ACGGTTCAACAATCGGTATGCCTTCGTCCGTTAACTACAAAGGAAAACGCGGAGTGGCGTTCAACGACCAGCTCGCCGTGATTCGAGCGTTAGAATGCTGTCACTGTAACATTAGTGATGGTCAGACTGTTGCTGCCGCCCTGCAATGGATCATTGACAACCATCAGGAATACCGGATCACAACGGTGAATCTCGCTCCGGTGGACGATCAAGCCCACGACAAACCGGTTGCCACAGCCATTGACGATAAGCTGCTCAAACTTCGGGAGCTGGGAATCTGGGTCAGCGCGCCGACGGGGAATCACAATTTCACCAACGGAATTTCCTGGCCCGCCTGCCAACCTGGTTGTTTCGCCGTTGGAGCCGTACGTCCGGGGAAGGATGAAGTTTATCTCGATCGGCACTCGAAAACGGACCTTGTCGTCCCCGCCGCTGCAACGTCTTCTTCGAATGCCATTGCCTGCGGTGCGGCAATCGTGATTCGCGAGGCCATCGAAGAAACTGGTTACGATTGGAAACAGGACGGAGTCAACATTCCCGAAGCCATTCTGACTTTGATGCAGAAAACCGGCGTCACCGTTCATGACGAGGCCACCGATCAAGATTACCAAAGGCTGAATCTGGCGGCGGCTCTCGATTACATTTTCGCCGCCGAAAAACCTTCTGCAGCGGTTCGCTTTAGCGAGCACCTGATCGCGGACAAGTACGCCTATGCCTACGGAATTGCGGCGGCCGACATCGATGAAGATGGGGACCTCGATCTCACAAGTGCTGACTATACGCCACACAACATGCTGTATCTGTTCGAAAACGATAGTCAGGGAAAATTCCAACGGCACATCATTCAAAAAGACGACCCGGAACGCCTTGAGCGTCATGCGGTGGGCGATGTCGATGGCGATGGCGACCTGGATGTTGTGATTGTCAAGAATCTGCGAGGCGATTTGCTGTGGTTCGAAAACAGTGGCACACCTGTTGACGGAAAACTCTGGCAACGCCACGTGATCACCACCAATTTGCCGGGGGCCTACGACGTGGTGCTTGCTGATTTCGACGGCGACGGCGATCCCGACGTGGCGGCTTCCAGCTGGCTGCTGGGGAATCAGTTTGCGTGGTTTGAAAACGACGGTTCGCCCGCCACCGACGGCTGGAAGAAGCACATGATTGAAGAAGACATCAAGGAAACACGAACGATCGAGGCAGCAGATTTCGATGGCGATGGGGACGTGGACCTACTCGGCACGGCTCGCAGGGATGATCAAGTCATCTGGTTCGAGAACCAGCGTACGGGCCGTTCGGTCGTGTGGAAAAAGCATCTTGTGGATGACAAGTCGCGTTGCCCGGCGCACGGTCACCCGGTGGACATGGATGGCGACGGTGATCTCGATATCGTGATGGCGCTGGGATTCTATTACAGGCCGGGATCCGGACTGCCAGACGCATCGCTCGCATCCGAAGACAATCAGGTCGTCTGGTATGAAAACAACAGTCAGCCTGCATCGGGGCTGTGGAAGAAGCACATTGTCGGTCCCCGATTCGACGACGCTTTTGAGGCTGTTGCCGGAGACCTTGACGGTGATGGGGATATCGACATTGTCGCAACATCCTGGCGCAATCCGGGCCGAGTTGCGTGGTTCGAAAACCATGGCAACCCACAAGGCAAATGGACGCGGCACATGCTGAAGAACAACTGGCGCAGCGCGAACCAGGTCATTATCGCCGACCTCAACGGCGACGGCCGACCAGATATAGCGGCCTGCGCCGAACACGGAAGCTACGAACTGCGCTGGTGGCGAAACGAAGGGCGTGCAGCGGAGTAGATCTTCGAATTTCTTCAGGCAGTATGTCGCCAGATCTGATCTCAGATTCGAATCTCAATTCGTCCCGCTGACTGGCCTGTGGCAATCTGAACCAAGACGTTGGCAGGTAAAAACAACCCGCACGGCAGTCGTGCGGCAACGTTAATGTTCAAATTAAAGTCGCTTTACACAATCCAACAATGGCTGGTGCGAGGTTCGTGGTATGGCTGTTCCCTTCGATCTTGTCCCCACCGCCCGACTGTCTGGCATTCACATGACGGGGACTGTCGTTCGTCGTTTTCTGATCAGCTACCCGGTGTCGCCTGACGTCCTGTTGGACCACCTGCCTCCGGGAGCAGAATGCGCAACCCACGCCGGTTTTGCGTGGGTATCAGCTTGCTTTGTCCGGATGGATAACATGCGGCCCAATATTCTTCCGAAGGCCGTTGGTATGGGCTTCAACTATCTGATTCACAGAACACGCGCTAGGCTGCCCTTTCCGGATGGAACGCTGCGAGAGGCCGTGCTCGTCCTGCAGCCGAACATCAATCGTCGCTTACTAAGTACGTTCGGTTCCGTGCTGACTGGTGTCAGGTTTCAGTGCCGTGAAATTGACCTCGCGGAAGATGATGAAAGCTGGCGTATTCAAATGATTTCTGAAGGTGAAGTCCTGTACGACGCGACGATTCTTAAAGCGAGTTGTTCCGAAACCATTGCCGATGGCTGCCGTTTTGCTACGGCTCAGGAAGCGGAGGACTTCCTTCTTGGCGTGTCGTTTGGTGGGCAATGGGTAAAGGGCGAACCGAACCTTAAGCTACTCCCCGAAACACACGCCCCATGCGCAACGGTGGCGTGCACCTGCATAACGCACAAGAATCGATTTCTCGAATCGCTTGGAGCCCACGCCGTCGACGCGGATCACGCAATCACTATGACAAACGTCCCGCATTATTTTGGGATAACGCCAATCAAGACAGCATTGAATTCCGCAACCTAGTCCCACGCTGAAGCACGATAGAACAACGGCGGAGTATTAGTAATACGCCTGAAAATGCTTTGCCAAACCTCGCCAACAGCTGTCAGCCCTGCTCTGCCCGGATGTGTTTGAAGCCAGATCGCTACGCTGTTCGTCTGCCGTCTATACCTAAGAGCAACGCAAGTGGCTTCACCTTTTAGGGGATATCTCTTGGCGGTCGCCTGGCTAACTTGTGGCGCACCACTACCGCTTGCGAGCGACGTTCATCCGAAGTGATCGTTCAGCGGCCAGCGTTCCATCGTGGACGACTGGGCAGCGATCGACCGTAGTCGACGCTTTCTATAGTGAGCTAATTTTCATTCGTGGATTCACCGCTCTATCTGTCAACAGTTTCGGCTTTCTCCGACACGGCGTGATTCAGCGAGCCGTCAGTCTCGCCATCTTTTGCTGGACTCGCGTTCAAATGCGAAGAGTTGGCACGTTGTTCGCAGAAGCTGTTGATTCAATCTGAAAGTCCTCTGCCCGCGTGTGGCAGCACGACATATTCCGTTTCGTGTGGAAGCGGAAAGCGTGACCCGGACATCCAGCAACTAGTTTCACAGGAGAGAATCAATGATACGGTTAAGAAGACTAGCACCAGCGGCAGCTCTGACCCTGGGCCTGCTTAGCGTCGCTTCGGCACAGGAAATTAACACCGATGCGACTGGCACGGCGGGCACAGCGGCGAAGGCGGCACAGTCCGGCGCGTCGGCGGCGACAAACACTCAGACGAATGGTCAGCTTGGGCAAGGGGCTAACAACGTCAATGCTAACCAGCAGACGGATGCGAACGTCGACCTAAACACACCGGACACACCTCAAACAGACGCCGAGGCCATTGCGGACGGTGTACGGAATGATGTTGGCAGTGCGACTGAACAAGTTCGCGAGTCAGCTCGCCAGCAGACGGACGCACTCGATCGAGACAGAAGTCAAATCGATCCGGAAGGGGACCTCGAAAGCTCGCTCAACACGGACACTACTGATAACTCGTCACGTTTGAGGAACCAGACCGACGCGGCCGCCAATGCACAGACCGACGGGCTTCAGAACAGTTCGGCTGGCATGACGTTCCGTAGTAATACGGACAGCATCATTGTCGACAATGTGGCTGATGGCAGTGCGGCGAGTCGACTTGGGCTAAGGCCGGGCGACGAAATCGTGCGGTTCAATGGTCAGTGGGTTCGCAATACTCAGGACTTGCAGCGGATGATGAATAACGTCGAAGGCTCACGTCCAGTCGACATTTCCTTCCGTCGTGACGGGCGGCAAATGGGTCGGCAGCTCCAGCTTGGTGCTGGCGTCCAGTCTTCGTCCGCGATGCGACCAAACTACGATCAGTCTGAAGCCGGTGTGTCGGGGGCTGCTGGCGTAGATGGCAATAATTTGGTCGATGGACAGGCGAGTGGCCAGGCAATGCACCATGGCGGGCACCTAAATTACTCCGGTAATGGCCACAATCAGTTTGGAAACTCATTTTCCGGCTACCAACCGAACCTGAATTACGGCCAATCGTACGGATATGCCCCATTCTATGATCTCCGCCGCGACAACTGCTGTCGCAGGGTGCACCGTCGACACCGACGCTGTTGCAGGTAGTCAGGGTTGTTTCTCGTGATCCCTGTTCTTGAGGGATCGCCTGAACACTCTCAACAGCCACCGCCTCCCCCAAAGGAGACGGTGGCTTTTTCTGCGCCGACAGTTTGTGGCCTTCGGCCGGATTCCGTGCGTGCAATCTCTAACGGCATGGTAAATGCATAGGTCCAATGGGCGGTTCACTCTTATCTAAGAAGCATGTGTGCTTCACAGAACACACCGCACGAAACGCCATTGGGAAACGGGTGCGGCATGCTGCCGAGCATCTGCAGAAATTGGTTACGAAACGTCGAAGGAAAAACATGGAAACGGTACTCATCACTGGAGCGTCATCCGGAATCGGTTTGGAGTTCGCGAAGCTTTTTGCGAAAGCCGGCAGCGGTCTGATTTTGACCGCTCGCAGAGAGGAGAAACTACGCAAGCTAGCAGATGAGCTTCACAGCGAGCATGGCGTGCCAGTGAGCGTCGTTCCGGCCGATCTGGCGAAGCCGGACGGTACGAAAACTCTGCACTACGAGCTAAACCAACGCAGTCTGGAGGTTGACGTGCTGGTCAACAATGCCGGGTTCGGTGCGCTGGGAAAGTTTGCCGACCTACCGCTTGAGAGGCAGGTCGATATGCTGCACGTCAATATTCTGGCACTTACTGAACTGACCAGACGCTTACTTCCTGAGATGGTCGAACGCAAACGGGGAGGCGTGCTGAATGTTGGATCGACGGCCGCTTTTCAGCCGGGCCCGAATATGGCTGTCTACTATGCGACAAAAGCGTACGTGTTGTCATTTTCTGAAGCGCTGCGTGAGGAACTGCTGGATACTGGAGTGCATGTCACGTGCCTGGCGCCGGGCCCGACTGAAACGGAGTTCGGCGAAGATTCCGGAATGAACGACACAAAGATTTTTCGGATGGGGACCATGCCGGCCGCAACTGTGGCCAAGGCTGGATACGAAGCCTTTCGGGCCAATGATTCACTGGTCGTTCCCGGAGCCATGAATAAGGTGGCGTCCAGCATGCACCGCTTTCTCCCACGCATGGTGACTCGTAAGTTTGTGAAAAACATTCAGCCGGTTCAGTAGGTAGCTCTCCACCAAAGTGAAAGTACCATCGCGTCGAATGTGGCCGCATTCGGACTGAGCGAAGCGAAGGCCCCGCCCGGAGTCGCACGCGTGCCTCGCGAACTCCCGCCACACACCACCACACCCACACGTGGCCATTTAGAAGCTCACAAGAATTCACACGTCAAACGTGATGCCAGAATGCTATGGGCGAAGCGGCCTTACTGTTTCGACACCATCGGAGTTTGCTGCGGTTTCGATCACCATGTCGGGATGTGTCTGCTGGTGTAGAATTTTTAGCAGAGCGTAGAAAAATGCAGCGACGATGGGGCCCAGAAAAATTCCCCAGATACCGACGACGCGAATGGCTCCAACGACGCTGACGAACGCAACAAATGGGTGCATGCCTACAGTGCCCCGAATTAGATACGCTCGAATCAGATTGTCTGACGTGGAAACGACGAGTGCCCCATACGTTGCCAGCGCGATCGCAGTGCCGAAATCTCCGTTAATGAGCAGCGAAATACAGACGCCAGCCCACACCAACGCGGCTCCCAGTAGTGGTACGAAGGAAACGCAAATCGTCAGGCCTGCCAGAAGCAAGGCCCCATCAATCCTCAGCACCGCGAATCCAATAAATGCAAGGAATCCCTGAGCCACAGCGCACGCTCCGCTGGCCACGATGACACCTCGGCACACTCGATCAAACTCCTCGAACATGATCAGTTCGTCGCGATCGTCCAGGGGCGAAACCCGTTGCAGGGCTTTCAACAACGCGGGGCCTTCCGCCAGAAAGTAGAACAGCCCCAACGCCACAATGACCAGTCCAATCAGAAACTCAATCACGTTGGCAAGCAATGCACGGGACCGATCATATGTTTCGGTGACGAGTATTCTTAGCCCGTCAACAATGGAAGATTCCCACTGTTGCCGATCCGGAATCGGGACGTAGTCATCGACCCACGTTAGAATTCGTTCGACACCGACATGGGATCGCCAGTCTGTTTCAAGCAACGTCCGAGCCGCGACGAACAGTTCTTCTGCCGCGTGAGCCACTCCGAACACGACTGGTAGCAGCACCAGCAATAGCACCGTCGCTGTCACAATTCCCGCAGACAGATGACGACGCTGGCCGAACCACTTTGTGCAGCGTAAATGGACGGGGCGAAAAATTACTGCCAGCATACCGGCGATGAAAATCGGAAGCAGGAATGGCTGAGCGACTCGGTAGAACAGCAGTCCCACCGCGATCACCGTGGCGACAAGTGCGTAGAACGAAAACTTCCGCCGTCCTCCAAACGCAGTGGCCGAGGTCTCCGCAGATTGCGGCGTCGCGATTGTTGAGTTCTCCATGAGGCTCTGATCCTGCCGGCAAGCGTCAACGATCATGAAAAATTGTCGGTCAGCCAGCAGACGGTGTGGTCAGTGAGCGACCAATGAATGAGCGTCGAGCGACCATCGACGGCTTAATTCAGGGATCGTCTCGGCGGCCGCTAGCTGTAGGCGGGCCGTCAAGAACTATTTCGCCACGCGCGATCTGCACATGAGTCGGAGCATCAATTCCCAGCCGGACGCGGCCATTTTCACATTGAGTTACTCGGATCGTGATCGATGACCCGATGACGATCTCTTCGCCGCACTTACGAGACAAAACTAACATGGTGGCTCCTCCTTGAACTCAGAGATGTAGTCGATCCATAACAGATCGCTCAGGCATAAACCGTGCCGGTACCTGCGGATCGCAGAAAAAACGTACCCGCTTCAGCGTTGACACTTCGATTGCGGCAGCGTCGTACTGTGGTTTTTTGAGATCGACCGACAGCGGAGCAAGGTTGTGACGAAGCAGCCACAAAACTCATGGGCTGGTAGTTCGGGGACACGGTCCGGCCTTGCGTCATTTCTGAGGACCTCGGCATTGAGTTTGCATTCCGTCATTCAGTAACACGCTGACCATAGCCCGCCATCATCCGGTTTTGGAATAACCTACCTTCATGAAATTCCCGCGTACAAACCGCATATTGATCATATGCGCCGGAGGAATCGCGGGGTGTGATCGACCGCAGTCGACTCTGAATCCAGCCGGGAAGGAAGCGGCGCAGATTTTGGAGTTGTTCTGGTGGATGACGGGCGGAGCAGTCGTCATCTGGTTGATCATGATTGCTCTGGCATTATATGCGATTTGGTTGCAGCCGGGTGCTCACGATGTAAAGCAGACTCGACGATGGATCATCGGTGGGGGTGTTGTGTTCCCCACCGTCGTGCTGTCGGTACTACTGGTATTCGGATTACGCATGCTGCCGCCGCTGGTGGCAAAGGCTCCGGAAGGGAGCATGCAGGTGGAAGTCAAGGGCCTGCAATGGTGGTGGCGAGTTCGATATCCGCCAGCCGCTGATTCCAATGAACGCGCGGTTGAGTTGGCGAACGAGATTCGACTGCCGGTGAATGAACCCGTGCAGTTCCTGCTGGACAGTGAGGATGTCCTGCACTCGTTTTGGATTCCAGCACTCGGCGGCAAAGTCGACATGTTCCCCGGGCGACGAACTCGGCTTGCGCTCACTCCCACGCGTACTGGAACGTTTCGAGGCGTCTGCGCGGAATACTGCGGTGATGCTCACGCTCAGATGAACTTCGATGTGACCGTGATGGAGCGAGCTGACTTCGATGCCTGGCTGCGGGAACAGAGTCAACCTGCAACCTCACCGATCGACGAAGCCGCTAACCGTGGCAGTGAGTTGTTTGTGTCTCGCGGCTGCGGAGCATGTCACACCGTTCGGGGCACTGAGGCGCGCGGCACAGTTGGCCCTGACCTGACTCATGTCGGCAGTCGATCCTCCATCGGTGCGGGCATCCTGAAAAACCAACCGGATATGTTTCATCGCTGGTTAGAAGAAACGGACGCGGTGAAACCCGGAGTACTGATGCCGTCGTTTCACATGTTGCCGGAGGAGGAACGAATGGCGCTGGCGGCGTACCTGGAGCAACTGGAATGACGCGTAACAGCCTGTGGCCAGAGATGAACAGCCAACGTGTTCGCCTCTCACCTATTTCTCTTTCAACTAACTAAGCGCATTCATCGTGACTGACACCAACCCAACTCACCACGCCATCGCCCGCCGAGGCGTCTCGGCTGCGCAGGAGGAGCGGTTGCTGGAAGCGTGGAAAACTCCGACAGGTTGGCGTTACTGGTCGGCGGTCAACAACTCGGAAGTGGGGCTGTGGTACTGTATCGCGTCGTTTGGCTTCTTTCTGTTTGGAGGAATTTTGGCGCTGCTGATCCGTATCCAACTGGCGGTGCCTGGCAACACCTTTCTGACGGCCGATCAATACAACCAGGTGTTCACTCTGCACGGTTCCGTGATGATGTTTTTGTTTGCGGTGCCGATCTTTGAAGCCATCTCAATTCTGTTGCTGCCGCAAATGCTGGGAGCCCGCGATCTTCCGTTTCCTCGACTATCGGCCTTCGGCTTCTGGTGTTTTCTGATCGGCGGCATCTTTGTGTGCGGTTCGATCTTCTTTAATGCCGGCCCCAAAGGCGGCTGGTTCATGTACCCGCCGCTGTCGTCGTCGTACCAACCGGGTATCGGGGCGGACATCTGGTTACTGGGGTTGTCGTTTATTGAAATCGCCTCGATCGCGGCGGCGGTCGAATTGATCGTTGGCGTGCTGAAGTGTCGACCGCCGGGTATGCGGATCAATCTGATCCCGCTGTATTCGTGGTACATTCTGGTTGTCGCGGGCATGATTCTGTTCGCGTTTCCTCCGCTGATTGCCGGCGACATTCTTCTGGAAATGGAACGAACGCTGGACTGGCCCTTCTTCGATGCAGCGCGTGGTGGCGATCCGTTGCTGTGGCAACATCTGTTCTGGATCTTTGGGCACCCGGAAGTTTATATCGTGTTTCTGCCGTCGGTCGCTCTGATCGCGATGATCGTGCCCACGTTCACGCGCACCCCAATGGTCGGCTACACGTGGGTTGTGCTGGCAGCGGTGGGGACGGGGTTTCTGAGTTTCGGCTTGTGGGTCCATCACATGTTCACAACCGGGTTGCCAGGGATTTCCATTGGCATTTTTTCGGCAGCGTCTCAGGCTGTTGCGATTCCCACTGGAGTGCAGCTGTTCGCCTTTCTGGCCACGTTGTTGGTCGGTCGCGTGGTGAAATCGGTCAGCATGATGTTTGTGTTTGCCGGACTGGCGACATTCATCATCGGTGGCTTGACCGGAGTGATGGTGGCGGTGGCGCCGTTCGACTTTCAGGCTCACGACACCTATTTCATTGTTGGGCATCTGCACTATGTCCTGATCGGCGGAACGATTTTTCCCATCGTCGCCGGCTTCTACTATTTCATTCCGCTGATCACCGGAAAGACGCTGTCGGATCGCGTCGGGAAGGTTGTGTTCTGGTTGATGGTGATTGGCTTCAACGTGACCTTCCTGCCGATGCACTGGACAGGGCTGCTCGGAATGCCTCGCCGAGTATACACGTACCCTGCCGACATGGGGTTCGAGACTCTGAACATGATTTCCAGCGTTGGGGCCTTCGTGCTGGGAATTGGCTTTGCCGTGTTTTTGTGGGATGTCGTGAGGCCCCGCAAATCGCAGCCTCTATGCAAACGCAATCCATGGAACGCGGGAACGCTTGAATGGCTGGCCGAGGTGCCGGACAAACCGTGGGGCGTTCGTTCCATTCCGCAAATTGACAGCCGCTATCCCTTATGGGACCAGCCCGATTTCGTGCGCGACGTGGATGAAGGGCGCTTCTATCTTCCGGATGCGGAAGAAGGATTAAGAGAAACTTTGGTCACGTCTGAAATCGACGCGGTGCCTCAGCAGGTGCTGCGAGTTCCCGGCCCGACATTCATCACGATGTGGGCCGCGATCTTCACCGGGGGAATCTTCATCTTCGGCACCTTCCATTGGTGGTGGTCGACAATCATCAGCGGTGTCCTGGCGCTGGCCACAATTCTGATCTGGCTCTGGACCGGGACGGCCATCATTCCTGAGAAGCCGCAGAAAGACATCGGCCTGGGAGAAACTGTGCCGACCTATGTTTCCGGACCGAAGGCGGTCGGCTGGTGGGCCATGTTCATCACGATGCTGGGTGACATGACTGCGTTCATCGCGCTGGTGTTCGGGTACTTTTTTTACTGGACTGTTCATGACGATTTTCCTCCTGATCCATTGCCCGGGCCGGGAGTATTCTGGCCGTTGTTATCGGCGTGTCTGCTGGTCGCCGCATGGTGGCTGACCGTTGTAGCTCGCCGCTGGAACTCCGCCGATCGTCCCCACGCCTTCTACGGCGCGCTGATTGCAGGATCGTTGCTGACAATCGCAGGAATGTCGGCACTCATGGCCGGGCCGTGGTTCAGTGAACTGGATCCCACGACTCACGTGTACCCGGCAATCGTTTGGGTGCTGGTGCTTTGGACGGTCACGCACCTGGCTGTGGGGACGATTATGCAGTGGTACTGTCTGGCTCGGCGAGCGGCAGGGAGAATGACATCGGTATACAACGCAGACATGATGAACGTGACGCTGTACTGGCATTTTTTGGTACTGACCGTCGTCATTACCGTGGCGACGATTGGAGGGTTTCCACTGCTGGCATGATTTCCAAACCTGAACATCAAGAAAGTCTGTGGAGTCTGATCGCATCACCCGCGATTTGGGCCGTCCATTTCTTACTGACATACGTAACGGCCGCCGTCTGGTGCGAGAAACTCGCGGAATCGTCGCGTTCGTTTAACGAAGTGCGAGTCGCGATTGGTGCCTTCACCGTTGTGGCGCTGTTGCTGATTTCATGGAACGGCTGGATCGGCAATCGGCATCATCGGTTCGGCGCAGCATCTGCGCCGCACGATGAAGATACGCCGGAAGATCGGCACCGGTTTCTTGGATTCGCAACGTTGCTGCTGGCCGGACTAAGTGCTGTGGCGACGTTGTTCGTGGCGGCCGTGGCAATGATCGTCGACAGTTGTGATTAGGCATTAACGATCATGCACTCCAGGATTTTCTTTATTGCTGGTATCGTCGCTCTTGCATTCGCCTGGGGTTGGCCAGTGCCGCAGTTGGCTCAACAAGCCTTCTTCGGTCACATGATCATGCACATGCTAAACGTGGCCGTGGCGGCCCCGCTGCTGTCGTTTGCCATTGCGGGCAAACGATTCGATCCAGTGGATCGGTGGCCGTGGCTATTCGCCGCGATTCCCGCATCGGTCGTGGAACTGGTGATCGTCTGGGGCTGGCATGCTCCGGTGCCGCATCACCTGGCCAGAATGACAACGTTCGGTTTGGTCGCCGAGCAATCTATGTTTCTGTTGTCGGGGATTTGGGTGTGGCTGTCAGCGTTTGGAGGTTCTGCTTACGACGACAAGGCTCGTCGTGGCACCGGCATCATTGGCTTATTGCTGACATCAATGCACATGACATTTCTTGGAGCGCTGCTGGGACTGTCGCCTCGGCCGCTGTATCCCCACCACCACGGCTTCGGTGCGCTGACGTCTCTGGCCGATCAGCACCTCGGCGGAGCCATCATGCTGGTGGTTGGCGGAATCGTTTACCTGTCTGGCGGACTGTGGCTGACGGTCGAAGTGCTCAGAGAACGAAAACTGTTTCAGGAACCTGCACAATGAAACTGTGGATCAAACACATCGCCATTCTTGCTGTGATTGTGGTGGCCGGTGGAGTCATCACAGTCGTCTCTGGCATCGTGCCCATTGCGGCTAGTTCTCCACACTGGCCTATCACGAAGTGGTTTCTGGAATTTTCCATGGAACGCTCCGTGGCGACTCACAGCATAGAAATCGCAACGCCAGATCTTGACGACGCTGCTCTGGTCATCAAAGGAGCCGGACATTTTGCGACCGGCTGCGTGCAGTGCCACGGTAGCCCGGCTCGCGGTCCCAGTCCGATCGCGGAATCGCTGATGCCTCAACCGCCGAAACTCTCTGACACTGTTTCCGAATGGAAGCCTCGCGAACTGTTCTACATTGTTAAGCACGGAGTGAAACTCACCGGCATGCCAGGCTGGCCCGCTCAAAATCGTGACGACGAAGTGTCGGCAGTGGTCGCTTTTCTAAAGACTCTGCCCAACATGCCGAGAGCCGAATACCATGATCTAGTCTTTGGCGACGTTGCAGCGGCATCCGACAGTGTTCCCAGCGGACTGCAGCATCTGGTAACAAACAGTTGTGGAAGGTGTCATGGTGTGGACGGGGTGGGCCGCGATGGAGTATTTCCAATTCTGGCCGGTCAGCGAAAAGACTATTTGGCGTCGTCGCTGCGAGCGTACTCAACCGGCGAACGGCACAGTGGATTCATGCAGCCGGTTGCCGTACCACTCAAAGAACAGCAGATCGATGCTCTCGCCGAATTCTATAGCGAGCTGCCGTCTCCGCTGGGCGACGCCATTGCGTCTGAACCAGACGGCGTGGCGGCCGGAAATCCCAATCATGACAGCGACCTCACAGGCCAACAGATTGCTCAATCAGGCATCCCCGCGCGGCGAGTTCCGGCGTGCGTCGGCTGCCATGCTCCCAGCATCGCTGGCAACTATCCCTTGTTGAACGGTCAGCCTCAGGACTACCTTGCCCAACAGTTGAACCTCTTCAAACAGCGAGTTCGCGGCGGTACGAAGAACGCTCACCTGATGCACCCGGCGACAGAAAGAATCACTGAGCAGCAGGAGCAGGCTGTTGCTGAATTCTTCGCAGCCGAATAAGCGGTGGCTGCAAGCACGCAAAACCGCACGACGGACTGGCCACTTGCCGACTGAACCACATAGGATGCCTGCGTTCTTTTGACTGCTACTCTTGACCGTCGGGGTTTTGGTCCTGGTTACCCCAACTTCCCCAACTCGAGTCACGAAGGCAGTGTTTTGTGGGGTGAGCGGCCAGAAGTTTCCACTACATTTGCTTTTGGATTATTTTTGAGGGCAGTTTGAGGCTCAGCTTTTCCAGAAGAATCTGCTGATGGTCGGACGGCTTTGAGACGCAGCGAGTACGGATCTCCGGGCCGGTGCGAGTGGGCAGGACGACGTCCATCGAACGGATCTCCGACAGCTCCGCAAGCACACGGCGCGGTTCGTCGCCCAGCCCTGCTTTGCTGCACAACTGACCAAGCGTCTTCCACAGGACGTATGCCAGAAAACACACGAAGATGTGTGCCAGAACACGTTCCTCCTTCTGATGCCAGATCGGGCGGATCGAAAGATCGCTTTTGTGGATTCGGAACGCGGCTTCCGCTTCGGTCAGTTGGATGTACGCCTTCCAAAGTTCTTCGTCGGACCAGTCGCTGACATTCGTTCGCAGCAGATAGCATCCGGAACTCAGAGTCGCCCAGTCACGCGTAGCTTCGATCTTTGACCATTCGATGCGTGCGGCCCCGTCATCTGTCTTCGTGACTTTCACGTCGAAGAGCTTTGCCGCTCGAGTGTTCTTTCCGAGCAGCCGGCCGATCTCACGTTCGACCTTCATCGGGTCGCGTTTCTGTTTATCGCACCGCGCCGTCATGCGGATGAGCGACTCTTCGATCTTCTTTTCGAAGCGCTGTGTGATCGCTTCTTCCTTCATTGATCGATCGCGACTGCGACACAGGATGAATGTCTCCGGCGATGTGTTGCAGTCTTCCGATTCATCCGGATCGTCGCTGCCGGGCCACGGCACGACCTTGACTTCCAGGCCATCGCGAATGCTGGTCCAGTCTTCCTTCAGCAGCTCGTGTTCAAACTTCTTCAGCATCGATTTGGGAGTGCCGACGATGTAGCGTCGACCGCCTTCGCGCAGGAATTCGATGTTGTCTTCCGACACCATGCCGCGATCCATGACCCAGATGCGATCGCTTTTCCCGTAGCGTGCTTCCATCGTTTCGACGATGTGTTCCACGGTAGTAACGTCGGCCGTATTGCCGGCAAACACCTTGTATCCCAGCGGCATTCCGCATCGAGACACCACCAGCCCGATGCAGACCTGCTTGCAGTCGCTGCGGTTATCGCGCGAATAGCCACGCTGAGCCAGCGGATTGTGTTCGGCCTGACCTTCGAAGTAGGTACTTGTGATGTCATACATCAGCAGGTCGTATTCGAGATCGAACAGATGGCCAAGGCGATTCTTCAGATGCGTTTCCAATGCGTCCTTGTGCGGCAGCAGCTGATCGAGTGTGCGGTACAGCCGATTATCGTTCACACGTTCTTCGCTCACGCCGAGCAGATCCCGCAGTGCCGTTTTCGGATACCATTGTTCGGCGGTGAAGAGTTCGCTGGCAGGTTCGAGCAGCCGCGCAATGATCAGAATCAGCGAACTCACATCCCAGCCGACCAGTTCACGACCTTCAGGGATCGCGTTGCTCAGGAACGTATCCAGTTGCAGCGTGCGAATCAGGTGCAGAGCCATCCACGGCCCGCCGAACTGTCGCAGGTTTTCCACACGAACTCCGGCGGCGTTGACTTCGACCCATCGCGGAGTCACGGCAGACGCATCATCATCGAACTCGAATCGCATCTGTCGACTGAGCGGTTGTGACTGATCAGCGGTGACACCGGGTGCAACCTCATCGCTACCGGCCAAAACTTCCGCCGCCTGATGCACGCCCAGTCGACCGGCTTCGTCAAGCTTCCCCAGCCACGCGACCACCCGCTGCCGCGGCCCACTGGCCGAGCGATACGATTCGACCAGCGCCCAGTAGGCGTGGCGACGACCGTTTTTGATCCGATGGCATTGGCGAATGAACATGATCGCAAATGCTACCGATCGATCTCTGACCGGCCAGATCAGAGGTCGTCACTACATCGTGTTTCAGATTTCAAACGCTGGACTTTTGAAACTTCGATAACAAAAACACGCCGAATAAATTCTCTGCAACCACATTTTGTGCCGCTGCTGGGGAAGTTGGGTTAGCTGCGTTTCTCGTGACGTCGGAATGCAATTTTCAGCGTTCTGCCGCCCTTGTCCAATGTCAGATCATTCGGCTGATCGATGATTGGGGCCTTCGTTCGCACCGCGGATCCTGTTCAAGGTAGCCAATGATTTTTCGGGGCGAGTGGACGGTGGGCAAAAAGGTGGCCGGGATGTGCGATGGCCGACGCGATCAGTCGTGCGATGAGCAACTACGTAATCGTCGCGAGTTTCATTGTTGTGATCCCACCTGTCGAACAAGTTGGTCGAGCGTTTCGAAGATGCGTTCCTCAACCGTTTCCGTAAACGGCCCCGGAAATTTCGTGTAGACCATGTGGCCACCGCCCTCATAGCCACCTTCCTTCAGGACCCGCAGCGTCGGCAGGTAGCCAAATACGTCGTTCGAATAGCCTGCGACCCAGATCTCCGGACCATCGTCGCGATGGAATTCGCGTTTGGTTCGTAGTGAATAATCGACAACACACTCACCACCAATGGCGAGAAGCAAAAGATCGTTACCGAACTGGATGGCTTGAACGGGCAATTCGTACTTCCGTGGCACGGTCCGCTCAGCTTTAAGTTCGCCCAAAATGTAGTTGGCTTTCCAGCGTTCGTATTGGTTCGTCGACTCTGTCTGCTTTTTCAGCGTTTCGCGATCGGCGTGTGGCTGGAATTCCAGCGGAGCACTTGCGAGTGCGGCACGTAGCGAACCAGTGACTTCGCGCTGGCTATCGGCCAGTGTTGTTTCGACGGCATCAGCCAGAGTTCGGCCATACTTGCTCAGGTATTCGACTTTGCGGCGAGGCTCAGGATTCTGGTCTCCGCCGGCGCCCATCACGAACATCGCCACCGCGCCAGGATGTTTTTCTTCGATATATTGCTGAGCGAAACCGGCGTAGTCTCCTGATGTTTTGTGAAACGACATCACCGTATTGTGACAGGCATAGCCAAACAGGACCGCTCGCAGGCTGCCGTCTCTGTCTGTTACCTTCAGCACGGGCACGGAATGGTCGACGGGACCAATCAGGTTACCGGCACTCCGCAGTGCTGGCACGTCGGCGGCCCGATTGTTGCGCCGGTTCACAGCGAATGAAGCGTTCCCTTCAGCGAAGCTCATGCTGGCAGGGGCCTGATTGGCGATTGCTTGTCCCACAAGATCCACCAGCTGGGTTTCGAGTCGCCTGACATAGTTATGCATCTTGCGAGCAGACTCAGGCGGAATGTTGTGCAACGATTCGCGATACAACCGGATCTCAGGTCCACAATGTGTATGTGAACAATTCAGCAGGAGATGTGATGCAGGCAATTTGTAAGTCTCGAGGACTCGCCGTTTGACGGCATCGCCGAGTTCGCGCGTGATCACAAGCAGATCTGTTGTGACGATTACCACTCGCGAGCCCGTCTCATCGTCAATCGCGATCGCCTTGGCATACAGGTCCTGAAGCGTTCCTTCCGACGGACGTTTCCGGCTTGCATAACCGCCCATCCAATAGGGACCGTCCGGAGTAATCTTTGTTCGGGCCACACCGGCGCGCCAGGCTGGTTCTGCGGCTGTCACCGCCGATGCGACGGCGATCAGCAAACAAACGACAGGCACGAAGGATTGAGTTGCTAGACGGTTCATCAGCATTTGTCGGTTCCTGGCTTCAATGGTCCTGGTGTTCGACTCTCGCTCGCCACGCTTCCCAATCGCGGATCATTGCGGTCACGCGTTCGGGGAAGTTTGATGCGATGTCATTGGTTTCGCTGCGGTCATTCTTCAGGTTATACAGCTCCCACTGCTTCTCACTCGCTCCCCATACAAGCTTCCAGTCGCCCTGTCGGATTGCACGGTTGCCGAACAGTTCCCAGCTTAAGGATCGAGGTGCGTCTTGTTCTTGACCCTGTAGTATCGGCAGAAGACTTCTGCCTTCGACTGGCAGTATTCTGTTCCCATTGAACTCAAGCGGATATTCACTTTCTGCCAGTTCGAGCAGTGTGGGCATGAGGTCGATAACGTGTCCGACCTCGTGTGTGATCGAGCCGCGTGCGACTTTTCCTGGCCAACGGACAATCATCGGCGTGGCGATGCCGCCTTCGTAACACCACCCTTTGAACTTACGGAATGGCGCATTCTGAGCCCAGCCCCATCCTTTGCCGACAAATTCGTAGCCGTGACCGTCTCCCACCGGGATATCTTTGTTGTATGTGATAAAGCCTTCTTCCTGTCCGGGTTTGGCATTTGGCCACGAGGCACAGCCGCCATTGTCGGACAGGAACATCACTACGGTGTTTTCCGCGACGCCAGCCTCGTCCAATGCTGTCAGAACGCGCCCGATGCCTTGATCCATTCGGTCGACCATCGCGGCGTACGTCTCCATGCGGGCTTCCTCGCGTTTCCGTTCAGAAGCGGGGAGCTTTTCCCAGTCGGGAACGTCGTAGTCGTAGCGGAAGTCCCCCTTCTTGTCCTCTTCGGCCGAAAGTTGGGGCAATGAAGTGAACAGACCCAATTCGGCCTGCCGTTCATGTCGTCGCTCACGCATCGGAATGTAGCCGTCCGAATAGTTACCGCGATAACGTTCGATATCTTCGGCGAACGCGTGCAGCGGAAAGTGCGGAGCGGTGTAACACAGATGCACGAAGAACGGCTTATTGCCTTTGGCGAAGCGTTTGATCGTCGTTGCGGCATGATCTGAGAAAGCGTCGGTTGTGTAGTAATCTTTCGGGAACTGCGTGAGCCGCTTGTCGTAGTGTGCAAACGGACGGGCTCGCCCGCCGTTGTAGAATTCAGGGTCCAGCTGCGCAGGATTGAAGAAATTGCAGCAACCGTCGAGCACCCCATAGAATTCTTCAAAGCCGCGGTCGATCGGCCTTAGCGGCGGCTCGCTTCCCAGATGCCACTTTCCCGTGAGCGATGTGGCGTAGCCCGCCCGCCCCAGCGCCTCACCGAGCGTGACCATATTTGTGCGCAGGTAAGGCCGCTTTGCCTGGCGTGGATACAACCCCGTCAGCAGTGCCGATCGAGTCGTCACGCAGACGGCGCAGTTGTAGAACTGCGAAAACCGCAATCCGTCTTCCGCGAGCCGATCAAGATGCGGCGTCTGAATCTCGCCGCCGTAACAGCCCAGGTCCGAGTACCCCAGATCGTCACACATGATGAGCAAAACGTTCGGCCGCGTGGCTTCAGCGTGGACCCGCTCCGCAGAATAGACCATCAACACGACAGCAAAGAAAAGCAGCTGTCTCCAGTCGACCAACGACGTCACGTTGGAAGCAATCGCGTCTTTATCCTCTACTGTGATGTTCCTGCTCGACGTTTCCATTGTTATTATGGTTCTTCTCAATTACGAACTCATTCATGATGGTTGTGCACGACGCAACATGTGGCCCTCGCGCCGCCCAGGGCACCGAACTGCAGTTCTGCCGTCAAGCTTCTTCTCGGCCCCGTAAATTGGCAACCTGACCCTCATCAAGTCGCGTCGTTGCATTGTAGCGTGGAATACGGTGTTCGCACTCATGCGGACAACTATGATAGAAGACATGAAAAGTCTGCAAACTCGTGCGTGCCACACGAGTGCTCAAACTCAGCGAACAGTTTGTCGGCGCGGTGTCGCACCAAGTCCGGTTGAATAATTAGCAAACTGTCGTATGCCATTTGAACTAAGGAACTTGGGTTCAACGCACGTCAAACTCGCCGCCCCCAAAGAACAACAGCTCCCCCCAAATTTATGCGACGAGCCACCTTGCATCTCAGGTTGGGCCGACGGGACGCCGTTAGAACTTGTTGCTCGCGGGGTTAGGTGCTTGGCATTGAAGCTGACTCTGGCCGCCTTCACATTCGCGACTTCAGATGTCAGAGCAGCCTTGCACGAAACTGAAACGAATTTCCAGCCACCTTTACTCGGCCCTACCCTCGCCCCGTCCGCAAATTCTGCTGGGGGTGTCGGGGGGGCTGCTGCGACGTCTCCAATAGCCGCCGATCGTTTGGTCCTTGTTTCCCAAGACGCCGAGGAGGTGACACAGGAAGTTTTGGTTGTCTTTCTCGCGATCGGACGTGATGCTGAGGCCAACGATCTGGAACAGGCGCCTACGCGTGAGCTCAGCAATCACGATAAGAACCTGGAAAGCCTTACGAGGTCGCGCTAAACCGTGAACGATGTTCCTCGAACTAACGTGATCTTTGAACAGACGCGACACCAACATTTCCTCGCCTGTTTCAGTGCAGACAAAATTATTAAAAAGGTGTCGATTCGGAATGACGTCAATCGACTAATCCGAAAGCCGTCGATTGGTCCGTGTCATTACCAACAACAAAAACAGGGGAATTGCGAAATGTTTGCCAAACCACAGCAGGAACACCAGTGGCTGGACCAACTGATTGGTCAATGGAAGTTCGAGCATAACTGCGAGATGCCTGATGGCACCAAGTCAAACACCAGCGGCACCATGAATTGTCGGTCGCTCGGTGGCATGTGGCTGATTTGCGAAAGCAGCGGCGAGTCACCGGACGGCGAGTGGTCGTCGGTGATGACACTGGGGTTTGATCCGGCTCAAAACCAGTTTGTCGGAACTTTTGTTGGTTCGATGATGGCAAACATCTGGCCATACCACGGCGTTCTCGACGCCAATGGCAAACGATTGCCGCTCAACTCGGAAGGGCCCAAATTCGATGGAAGTGGGATGGGAAAGTATCGAGACATCATCGAAATCGTCGACACAAACACCTGGCTGTTAACCAGCGAACTTCAATCGGACGAAGGCGATTGGCAGCAATTCATGGTCGCGAAACACACGCGTGTTTAGGGGCCACGAGTTGTTTTCAGGATTTCCACAAGTCGCTGTCGATTCCGGCGATGGCCATTCGACTAACTCGAAAAGCCAAAACCGGCGCCTGCAATTCAGCCAATGAATACAGAAGGAGAACCGACGATGAAGTTTATCTGTATGGGGTTTATCTCGGAATCGAATCAGCAATCGCTGTGTGAAGAAGACGGCCAGCGAATGATGCAAGAATGTTTCGCCTACGACGATGAACTGCGGCGCGGCGGTCATTTTCTCGGCGGCGAAGCCCTGCAATCAGCCAGAAATGCAGTGACGTTGCGAATGAAAAACGGATCGGTCGACGTAACCGACGGACCTTACGTTGAGACCAAAGAGATGCTTGGCGGGATACTTTTGCTGGAAGCTCGTGATCTGAATCATGCGATCGCTCTGATGTCGAATCATCCCGGCGTGAAAGTGGGCCCGTTTGAGATTCGTCCCGCCGACGAACAAGTCAACGAGATGATCGCTGCTCGCGACTTGAAATTCGCCCGGGATGCCGAAGCAGAGCAACAGTTGGAACCTCCGACCGAAGGACGTCCGCGAATCGTATCACGCACCCAGTGGCAACAGACACTCGACAGATTTCAGGCAAAAGAAAAGAAGGCAACTCGAGAACGCGATGCGTTGGCTGCCGAGCGTCGGCGTCTGCCGATGGTCAAAATTGAGACCGACTACACGTTTGATGGTCCATCTGGAAAAGTGCGATTCATTGATCTGTTTGAAGGTCGACGACAGTTGGCCGTCTATCACTTTATGTTTGCCGAAAGCGTCGGTGGTTGGCCAGACGCAGGCTGTCCGGGCTGCTCGTGTTTCGTGGACAACGTCGGCCATCCGGCTCACTTTCAGGCGCGAGACCTGTCGCTGGCACTTGTATCCCGCGGGCCGCTTGAGAATCTGGAAGCCTACAAGCAGCGGATGGGCTGGAGCCTGCCGTGGTACTCGTCGGCGGAGACGTCTTTCAACGAAGACTTCGGCGTGACGACTCCGCAGGGAGAAACTCACGGGTTGAGCATGTTTCTTCGAGAGGGTGACGACATTTATCAGACTTACTTCACCGGACGACGCGGCGTCGAAGTGCTGCTTAGTAACTTCACTTTGCTCGACATGGCTCCGCTTGGTCGGCAGGAAAACTGGGAAAATTTGCCGCCCGGTTGGCCTCAGTCCGAGCCCTACGTTTGGTGGCGCCGGCACGATGAATACGGTCCGCCGGAGGTTGTGCAACTATGATGCCTTGCTGTCGATCACAAATCGAAACTGACTCGCCGAAGCGGCCATTGATTCGATCGCTGGCCGGCGGCTTGATTCCGGGCGTTCTGCTTTGCGTGATGCCCAAATGCCCGTTCTGCCTGGCGGCTTGGGTCAGCATCGCAACAGGATTGGCTTTGCCTTTTCCGCTGGCGAACGGTCTTCACAAAACTTTCATCGCGATGTGCGTCGCATCGGTATTGTTGAGCGTGATCTTTTTCGCGCGATCCTTCGTCGTCCTTCGCCCAATGAGAACAGGAAAAACCCATGTCAAAAATGATCTTTATTAATTTGCCCGTCGCTGACCTCAAGGCATCCATGGCTTTCTATGAGGCCCTTGGTTTCACGAAGAATCCGCAGTTCAGTGACGAAACCGCCGTCTGCATGGTGTGGAGCGAAACCATCCACGCCATGTTGCTGACTCACAAAAAATGGCGAACGTTCACCACCAGGCCCATTCCGGCGACAGATTCAAGCGAAGTCATGCTGGCCCTGTCCTGCGACAGTCAAGAAGAAGTGGATAAACTGAACGAGGCTGCGGCCAAACACGGTGGTACTGCCGACATCAACCCGAAACAGGATTTGGGTTTCATGTATAGCCGTTCGATTGCAGACCTCGATGGTCACGTGTGGGAAATGGGTTGGATGGACCCCAGCGTGATACAGCAACAGCAGTAGTGGTGAATTTATACTGGTAGCAAACAACACTCGAGAACGGTTGATGCGAGTCACGATCGTTCCACGAGAGGCGGCTTAATCGAATGAGTGGATCGAAGAAAATGAAAATGACTGGATGGGTGCTAAGCGTTCTGATCGCGCTGTTTCTGGGCGTTGCCAGTGCGATGGGAAAGTTCACGCAGTGGGAAGGCAAGGCCGAGATGTTTGACAACCTGGGTTGGGGGGAAGACGTGATGTTTAAGATCGGGATCGTCGAAGTGGCGATCGCGATTCTGTTTCTGATTCCGCGCACCGCACTCGTTGGAGCGATCCTGCTGGCGGCTTATCTGGGTGGAGCCACGGCGACTCATGTTCGCGTCGGTGATCCATTCTATTTCCCGATCATCATCGGAGTCGTCGCCTGGATCGCAATTGGCCTGCGCAAGCCCGAAGTCTTTCGCCTCGCATTGGGAAATGACAAACCCGTTTCACAGGAAAACCAACCATGAAATACATGCTTTTGATTTATGGTGCCGAGAGTGGCTGGACCGAAGAAGAGCGCGAGGCCTGCATGATCGAGTCGATGGAAATCAGCGAAGAACTCGAAAAGCAGGGCAAGTGGATTTCGGCGTCGCCGCTTCATTCCGTCACGACGGCGACCAGCGTGCGAGTTCGCGAAGGCAAACAGCAAATCACCGATGGCCCTTTCGCGGAAACGACAGAACAACTCGGCGGTTACTACATCATCGACGTCGACGACCTGGATGAAGCAATCAAAGTCGCCGCGAGGTTGCCGCCTGCGAAGAAAGGCACGGTCGAAATTCGCCCGCTGCTGCCGCTGCCTGAATTACCTGCATCGACTTAAGTTCGGCATGTGTTGGCAGATCGCGGGATACTTTTTAATCGACGTCGCCAACCTCGACGAAGCCATCGCGGTCGCAGAGAAAATTCCCGGTACTACGCGTGGCACCATGGAGATTCGCCCAATTGTCGAACTGCCAGATTGCCGTAGGTCACCAATGCATTCCGCCGAAATCGAAGAACTTTACCGCAACGAATCTCGCAAAGTGTTTGCGACATTGATTCGTTTGCTGGGCGATTTCGACCTCGCGGAAGAAGCAACTCACGAAGCTTTCGCTGCTGCCATGCAACAGTGGCCGGAGCACGGTCTGCCGGACAACCCAGCATCGTGGTTGGTCTCAACGGGACGATTCAAGGCGGTGGACACATTGCGTCGACGAGCCAAACTGAATGATCTGCAACCGGAACTGAGTCGTCGACTTGCGGAAATTGAAGCGGCCAATCACTCAGTGGCTCAGCAGGACATCGAAGACGATCGCCTGCGTTTGATCTTCACGTGTTGCCACCCGGCGATTGACCCGAAAGTCCAGGTTCCGCTGACGCTGCGGGAAGTCTGCGGGCTGACGACGGAAGAAATTGCACGAGCATTTCTGATCGCACCCTCGACGATGGCTCAGCGCATTGTTCGCGGCAAGGCAAAGATCCGCGACGCCCGAATTCCCTACACCATCCCTTTGCTGAATGATCTGCCGTCGCGGCTTGAACCAGTTCTGTCGGTGATCTATCTGGTTTTTAATGAAGGCTATTCCTCTTCGAGCGGCGAAAGCCTGACGCGCGCCGATCTTTCCGACGAAGCCATTCGTTTGGCTCGGCTGTTGGTCGAGCTGCTTCCTGACCCGGAAGCGATGGGCCTGCTGGCGTTGATGCTGCTTCATGAATCACGCCGCGAGGCACGTATGAATGTCGACGGCGACATTGTCTTGCTTGACGAACAGGATCGCACGCTTTGGAATCAGGATTTCATTGCCGAAGGTAGCCGTCTGGTCGAACAGGCCCTTCGTTCGCGCCGTTTTGGAGTCTACTCGATCCAGGCCGCGATCTCCGCCGTGCACGCCGAAGCAACCGAGGCGAGTGAAACCGACTGGGCACAGATCGTTGCGCTGTACGATGTCCTGTTTCGAGCAGACGCATCTCCCGTCGTCGAACTCAACCGAGCCGTCGCGATCGCGATGCGAGACGACATTGCTTCCGGCCTGGCCATCATCGACTCGATTTTGTATCGCGGCGACTTACACGACTATTATCTGGCCCATTCCGCTCGAGGTGAATTTCTACGGCGACTCGGCAACAAGGATCAAGCCAAACTCGCGTTCAAGCAGGCACTGGCACTTGCCAGGCTGGAACCAGAACGTCGCTTTCTCCGAAACAAAATCGCCTCGACCGAATCGGATTGAGTCAACTGACGAATCGCTTTTTGCAATTATTGACTTGCCAACAAACTGGACCAGGGAATGATGACCCGGAGCGGCTACGGCGACCAGGTTAGCGACGTCTTCTGTTCGGAAAGCGTCCAGAGTTTTGCGGCCGCTTCTTCATCCAGGGCGCAGTCATCCAATGGACATTCGCCGATGGGCCGACTGTTTGGGCTCTTTTGGTAGGACCATAAAGCTTTTCAGTTTCCACGGTTTCCTCCGTTGCACACATGACTTCGGGCCAGGAACCCTTCTCGGCGGATTGTGCGATCACTCGTGAGAGTATGGACCAGACGATTTTGTTGAAGGTGCTTGCCGTGTCCTTTAGCAAGTTGGTTCGTGACGCGCCGGGGTGGCAGACCTGGACGGTGACGTTCTTTTCGGCAGCTTCAACGCGGCGCTGCAATTCATAGGCGAACATCATCTGCGCCAGTTTGCTTTGGGCGTAGGAATTCCAGGCGGTGTAGTTGTTGTCAAAGTTGAGGTCTTCAAACTGAATTCTCTTCAGCCCCATCTTGTAGGCGTTGCTGCCGACAACGACGATCCGCCCCGCGGACTCTTCGACGCGATCGAACAACAGTCCACAAAGCAGGAAATGACCGAAGTGGTTCACGCCAAGCTGGCTTTCAAAGCCGTCAACAGTGATCTCTTGTTGGGCAACCTGCGCGATGGCGGCGTTGCAGATCAGAGCGTCGATGCGGGGAACCGACTTCAAAACGTCCGCCGCGGCTTCTCGCACGGAATCCAATACCGCCAGGTCCATCCGCACGAATGTCACGTCAGCATCGCTACCGAATTCCTGCTTCAGCTTCGCGATGGCGACAGCTGACTTGTCGCCGCTGCGGTTCAACATCACAACGCTTGCGCCTTTGGACAGGAACACTCGCGTTGCTTCAAAACCCGCGCCGTTGTTGGCGCCGGTGATGAGATACGTTTTGCCGGCCAGGGAGCCGAGTCGTTCCGGCGTCCAGCCCTTGGGGCCGAACTTTGTTTTGGTACTCACTACGCGGACTCCTGAATTTGCGGAGTATAGTCGTCGGCAGCGCTAAGGCGCGACGTGGGCGACATGAAGGAATAGAGGACCGGGATGACGAACAACGTCAGCAGAGTGGCGAAGGTCAGGCCGAAGATCAGCAACCACGCCAGACCTTGCCAAAGCGGTCCACCGCCAAGTGCAAGAGGAACGAGTCCGCCAACGGTCGTCGCGGTTGTCAGAAAGATCGGCATCAGTCGTTGCCGTGCAGCGTCGACGATGGCAGCGTGATAAGCCTCGCGCGAAAGGGGCTGACCGGTTCCGGATGTTCGTTCCTTCATGACAATGTCAGCGAATTCAACAAACAGAATGGCTGAATTCAAAACGATTCCGAACAGCGCCAGCACGCCGAGTTGCGGCATGAATCCGAACGCGTTGCCGGTCACCCACAGTCCGAACAGTGCGCCCACGAGCGCGAGCGGCAGCGTCACCATGATGATCGAAGTTCGGGCGAGACTGTTGAACTGAAAAATCAACAACAGAATGATTGCGATGAACGACATGCCGAATGACCGGAACATTTTCCATTGAGCTTTCATCGACTCTTCAAGAGCTCCCCCGATCTCGATGCGAAATCCGGCAGGCAATTCGGCTTTCAGCTCTTGCATTGGCTCGGAATTGAAGACGCGCGTCGTGATGTCGTTGCCTGACGCCCCGTAGTTGATCCGTGATCGGACTTCGATCGTTTGATTCCCGTCGCGCCGATCAATGGTCTCCAAACGCCATTGTGGTTTGACGCTGGCGATGGCTGCGAGCGAAACTTTGCCAACACGGCTTTCGATGTGAGAGTTCTCGACCGCACCGAGTGACCGACGGCTTTCGGGATTCAACCGAAAATAGACCGGGATTTGGCGGTCACTCTCGCGATATGTCGTCAGCAGTTTTCCGGAATAGTAAGCGGCAAGCGTTGAGGCAACTTCCGCGTTGCGAATTCCTGAAAGGCTCGCCCGATCTGAATCTACATCGACGAACAACTGTTGGCCGGACACGCCCCACGAATCGTTGACGTCCCAGGTGTCAGGCTCGGCGTCTACAATCGACTTGACGCGATTCGCGATGCTCCTAAGTCCGTCCGCGTCGGCGAGCCCGTTACCCATGACGCGCAGAACGACCGGATCAGCGGGCGGGCCGAGCGCCAGTTCAACGGGAACGACTCGTGCGCCGGCGATCGGCGACAGCCCCAGCGATTCGTCACCTTGCCTCGCCACAACGCGAAGTTGTTCGGCGAAGTCGTGAGTGAACTCTCCCTTGGTCGTGTGAATCAGAATTTCAGCGTAGTTCGGTTTCAGGGTTTCCGGTTCCCATGCGAGATACCAGCGCGACCCGCCTCCGCCGACGAGGGTTCGCATGTTGAGCAAACGTTGGTGCGGGTTTCCTTCGTCATCGACATGCGGGCTCAGCGCGCGGATCATCTCTTCGACCTTGCGAGCAACCTTGTTGGTTTGTTCGATCGAAGCGGATTCGGGTAAATAGATTTGAACGGCAAATTGGTCGCGCTGCGTGAGTGGAAAGAACTCGCTTGAAACCGGCAATTGAGTCGCCAGCAGCAACGTGCCGATGGATGCGGAAATCGTGACAAAACGATGACGCAGAGCCCATCCGACAGCGATGGCGTAGAGTCGGTAGAAGCCACCTTGTGGCTCAGTTGCCTCAACTGAGTGGTCGTGAACAGTTGGGGACAACTGTTCTACATTCTTTGGCTTGTTTTTCTTTCGGCGAAGCCTGCGCCACACAGTTCCCAGTTTGCTCATCAACCACGGCAGCGGCGCGGTGGGGCGACTTAAGTCTTGGGGCGGTCGAATGAACCAGGCGGCGAGGATGACGCAGAAAGTCATTGCCAGAACCCAGCTGACGGCCAGCATGACCGACAGCGTGATCGGCAGGCTGTAAATGAACTCGCGATTGGCACCGTCCATCGTGATCAACATTGGAATGAAAGCGGCAACCGTCGTCGCGGTTCCGCTCAACATCGAAACACCAAGCATCTTTGCACCCGCAACGGACGCTTCGCGTGGGTTCATGCCGGCAATCTGGTTCGTACGACTTTGGTCGCAGACCTGAACCGCATTGTCGACCAGCAGTCCCAGCGAGATGATCATCGACGCCAGCGACATTTGTTCCAGTTGCACATCAAAGAGCGTGATGATCGCGAGCGACGAAACAACAACAAACGGGATGTTGGCCGCCATGACGGCAGCCGTGCGAAAGCCAACGACCAGATACACCAGAACGACCACGACCAGAATCGCCTGGACGATGTTCACGCCAACTTCGCGAATGCGCTGCTTCACGCTATCCGACTGATCGGAAATGATGGACACGGCCAGATCGGGCGGCAACACGCCCGTGCTTTGCAACTGGGCGACACTTTCTTTGGAACGGTCGCAAATGTCGATGATGTTTGCACCTGATTTCATCGACACCGCAAGGGTGATGGCGGGCGTCTCGAACTCGGGCGTTCCGTAGAGACAAATGAGCTGAGCAGGGTCGACGTAGCCACGACGAACGTTCAAGCCCATGTTCTTGAGTTGAACTTGATTGAAGCCAGCGTCCCCGTCTTCGTTCGCTGTTGCCACGACACCAACGACCAACGAATCAAAAGCCTCCACCGCGCCGACATCACCGCTGGGCTTCACAAAAAAGCGACCATCTTCGCCGTCGATCCGTCCGCCTTGAGCGACAATATTTTGCGATTTGGCAAGGGATTCGATTTGAGCCGTCGTCCGCTCCAGCGTTGACCAGTTCCCCTCATTGGTCTCGATGTAGATGGCTTCTTCCTGAACTCCAAACCGACCGACCTGCGAAACGCCAGCAGCAGCCGCAGCGAATCACGAATTCGTTCTGAGTACAAATCGAGCTGTCGCGGCGAGTAGGCGTGCTTCGGACCAACTGTCGAGTCCCCATCGAGCGGCTGTTGGTGGACGGCATAGAGCAGGACGCTGGTGTCAGCGAATTCGTCGAACAGAAACGGCGAAATGCTTTCGTCCGGCATCGGCACATTGCGAATCCGGGCGCGCACGCGATCCCAGGCGTCGTCGACTCGAGCGCCCGGCACGTTGTCTTCGAGCTCGACGAAGATGACCGACTGTTCGCTGCTGGACGTCGATCGAATCAAGCGAACTTCTTCCAGTCCGTCGATCGCATCTTCCAGAGGATCGGTGACCAGATTTTCGATCTGCTCCGCCGACGCACCTTGCCACCGAGTGGTCACGAGGGCGATCTTGAGCGTGAATTCAGGGTCTTCGCGACGCGGCATGGTGAAGAAACTGACGCTGCCCCAGGCGACCAGTAACAGCACCAGAGTGATCGTGATTGTCGGCCGACGCACTGCGAAATCGGGAAGGCTTCTCATGGCTGGCCTCCGACAAGCGTCGAAACGACAACGCGGTCGCCGTCGTTCAGGTAGTGCGTGCCTTCGACAATGACCCGCATTCCCTCACGCAATTCCTCTGGCGAAGTCGACGTGATCCGCAGCAAGACCGTTTCACCGAGGACCGATTCGCCTTCGGCAACGTCGACGAAGACTCGCCGTGCGGTGGCTTGGCCCGCAGCGTCATCAATGACGTGGATGAAGGTATTACCTTGTTCTTCGCGAACGGCCTTCATCGGAACGAAGAACCCACCGGCCGGTTCGTCGGCAGTCAGCGAAATCTTCGCAACGTCGCCGGACCGCAACAGCCAGCGTTGTTCTTCAAGCACGACCTGGCAGCCGGACCAGTTTTCCAGATCCAGGCGCT
This sequence comes from Fuerstiella marisgermanici, assembly GCF_001983935.1. GTDB lineage: Bacteria > Planctomycetota > Planctomycetia > Planctomycetales > Planctomycetaceae > Fuerstiella > Fuerstiella marisgermanici. The sequence continues at coordinate 109,887 of NZ_CP017641.1, forward strand.
GACTTGCTGGTTCGCCGGCCGGTGTTGAACCTTCCGGCTTGAAGTGCAGTTTGCCCGTAATCAAATCATGTTCGAGATCCATCGTTACGTTCGGATCGGTGAACTCGATCGCGACAAATTTCCATCGCCCGAGATAGGGGATCACGTCACTGGTGATTTGTACGGGGACTTTGGTCACCAAAAGCAAACGGTCGCCCGGCGGTGATGGAGTGCCCCAGCGACGATTGGTCACTTTCCAAACAAACGTCTCGCCAGCGATCGTATGAACCGCTTCGCGCACGACAAGTTGTCGCCGGTCACCCGTAATCATCGGGCCAATATTTAGCGGTGTGATCTGATCTGTCCATGCGATCGGTTTGTCAGTGTCTGGCGAGTCGTACGCGGATTCGTCGATTTCGTTTCGCACGTGCATCGTCACCGTGAACGTTCGCGCCGCCGGGTCGGCCACCGCGTCAACTCGGTAGACCATGCCGCCAAGTTGTCGCGACATTCCGCTGCCATCGGTGACCTGAACCGGCAACATGTCACCGCGACGGTAGCGGCGAGAATCGCGGGCCGTGACTTCAAATTCGATGGTCATCGGATCCATCATCTGCACGGTCGCCACCGGATCGCCTTCTTTCACATAAGTGCCGGGAACCGCGTGGATCTATGAGACCTGACCGGGAACGGCCTAAACAGCACGGCGTTTCGGAGGCTGCGCTGGGCTTCGGAAAGCTGCTGCCGGGCCTGCAGGATCTGAGCTTCAAGGGCAAGCTGGCGGGCTTTCGCCTGAGCCAATTCGGCATTGGAACTGGCCAATCGCGATTTCATTGTTGCGGCGTTGGTTCGAGCGGCGTCGAGTTCTGAACGTGAAATTGCACTCTGTTTGGAAAGCTTCAACGCGCGCGACAGCTCGATGTCAGCAAGTTCAGCCTCGGCCTTTGCAGATTCGATCTGGGCGGGCAACTGCTGCTCAATTGTCACCAGATTGGCATCGCGGTTCAGTTTCGCAACTTCGACACTGGCTTCAGCCGACTCCACGGCAATTTTCAATTCTTCGGCGTCAAGGCGAGCCAGCGGGGTCGCACCCGGTGTCCGTTCATCGGCCTCACTACCGATTTGCGGCGTCACAAATTCGTTGGGCTCGATGACTTCGGCGACGCGGCCGGCGACCTCAAATCCAATCTGCTCGGATTTCCACGGCACAACGGAACCGGTTACGAATTGCGCGTTTGTTGGAGACGATTGCCGCAACACAGCAATCGCAACCGGCTTAGGAGGTTTCTCGGGCGAGACGGATTCCTCGTTCTCGTTCGTGCACCCCGTGGTTCCAAGGCCACACAAAAAAGCAGTTGTCAAAACGATGAAGTTGAAATTCTGAATACGCATAACTTGCTCAAAGACGCAGTACAGGCTGGCACACCAGGGAAGATCACTTTTCAGATTGCGGTGTCGTCACTATTGGTAACCCGACGCGTTAGCGAGGCGTTTGCGTTGTCCCTCGCTCACGCGTCGGGTTACCAGGAATGTCCCGCTTCGGAAAGTGATCTTCCCTGCGCAGCCTGTGCTACTTGAGGAAAGTAAACCGAACGGTATACTTTACATTATGTCAGGAAAAAGTAAACCGCAAAGTGTACCTTCTGAGCCAGAGCCCCATGGGCGCCTGACCGATCGCAAACGAGCGTCGATCGTGCAGGCGGCTGTCGAGGCGTTTCAGCAGTACGGCTATTTTGCTGCCAGCATGAACGGCATCGCTGAGGCCGCTTCGGTCAGCAAACGAACGCTGTACAACCATTTCGACAGCAAGGAAGCTCTGTTTGTCGAGATCCTTGAGGAGCTGAAATTTCGCGTTGAGCAGTTGCCGGAATGCGAGTTCGACGAATCGCGTGATCTTGCCGAGCAGTTGACGGAGCTTGCACACTCCGAAATCGACTTTTTCACATCGGAACACGTGCAGGCACTTGCCCGAGCCGGCTTGTCACGCGTGCTGGGTGAACCGGATGCCGGCCAGCAAGTCGATCAGCGATTCTTCATCCGGCGAGTGACAACCTGGATGAAAAAGGCCCAAGCTTCCGGCTGTCTACTCGAAGCCGACGCAGAGTTCGCAGCGATGCAATTCGTCGGCCTGCTGCGGACGTTCGCCTTCTGGCCAACCATCGTCCACGGCGAGTCTCCCCCCTCACGCCGCAAACGAAAACAAATCGTCGCTCACACCGTCGAGATGTTTCTTAGCCGATATGCGGTTGAGTGAATCCTGTCGCTTTTCGGCCTGACACAAACGGGGCGATTCAGGAAGCCATGGCTTGATCGCACAACCCGTGGCTACTCGGGCCGGAGGTCTGGGTTTTTGGGTAGCACCCACATGGCAAGCTTCTTCGGTGTCTCGGCAAGATTCGCCAAACGCAACTTCCGGCATATACGTGGGCAGCCTGCGGTTTCTCGCCCTCACCGGGGCCGACGGCGAAACCAGCATCTGTCGCCATCCCAGTGCCGTCTGTCACGCCGGTGATTACAACGGTTTGCATTGTTTTCTCCGTAGATCAGGTTGCCAGCCTGAAGGTTGGTTGTCCGGTTGCAGGCAAGCTGCCTGCACTACGTTTTAGTCATCAAAGTGTGTGGCAGTACTTCGTCGGCCAATGGCCTCAATGTTGTATCGATGTCCGCTTGATTGAATCGCAGATTAAGCGCGACGTGATTCACGCCGATCTCTTCCCGCTCCTTGAGGTAGTCACGAAGATGATTCGCGCCGAGCTGGAAACCGAGATGACTTGGCTGTGGTGATGCGTCAGCGGCTTCCGTCAGATCCACGTATAGGCGACTGCATCACCGGCTGATTTGGCTCCCAGCATCTCCCGAACGTAAAGCAGGCAGCTTGCCTGCCCACACGTAAACACGCACACATACAGGAGAAAAACTTGGCAACAGGCTGGCAGCCTGTGCTACGGGTTATCGACAACCCTTTTGCTCATTGCTTGTCCGTTTTCGAGCCGAGTATGCGCCTGTCTGCCTTCATCAAGCGTGAACTGCTTTTCATCAAGCATTGGCTTGAGGCCGCTGGATTTGACGATCGTTGCAAACAGCGAAAAGAGGCCAGGAACCAAATCCGGGCAGCCGCGCTGTTCAGTTTGTCCGAACGCACTGCCTGTTGCGCATCGATTTCTACGGCAGGAATCGTTAGCCGTTTCACGTTTCTGGGGTGAACCAACGTGAAAATCACACGGCACCTCTGTTTCGCATCCGGATTGCGGGCCACTTCGTGGCGAATCATTGCAGGCTCGAAAAATGTACCACCTGCTTTCAGCGTTTTCAGAGGTTTGCCGGTGATTTTGAACTCCAGCGTCCCTTCGGCAACATAGCCGACGACTTCGCCAGGGTGATAGTGTGGTGCCGATGAATCGCCGGGCGCGAACGTCACTTCGAACAGCGAGGCGAACATTGCCTTGCCGTCAACAGTGCCCGCTAGTGGATGCGTGCGAAGGACTTTGACCATCAGCAAGTTGAATGTGCCACGTTGGACAGCACTGTCGCATCAGCAGCACCTGACCTGAGCGGGGCAATCGCTTCCTGTCCGAAGGCCAGAAGCAGAAGTCGAAGAACATCGGTGGGAAAGCATTCGCCATAGAATCGGGCCATTTCACTGAAGTCGTGTCTGAGCAGACTATTGGGCTGTTGTGGCAGGCCTCTTCAACAAAGATTCGATGTACCGGTGGTCGGTTTGAAATGGTACAGCCAGCCGATTCCAGGTGTTGATCATGGCGACAGCAATGCTTAGCTGGCTGACTCCGGCGTCTCCGAATTCGCGAACGGTCGATTCGTAGAGATCATCGCTGACACCCGCACCGTCCGAAAGCCTGGTCAGGGCCTCTGCCCATCGAAAGGCAGTTCGCTCGCGTTCAGAGTAGCAAGGTGCCTCCTCCCAGACGCCCACCAGATCGATGCGTTGATTCGTTTCCTCGAACAGCCGAAGTTGCTGCGTATGCAGACTGACGCAAAAGGCACAGCCGTTAATCTGCGACACGCGTAGCTTGACCAGTTCCAGTAAATGCTGGCTGATCGTGTACGACAACATTGTTGTCTCGATTGCAGACAGTTGTTTGATCTCGTCAGAGACCAGTTGAAAGTAGTCGGCTCGCATATTTCTTTTCCAAAGCAGTCGATGAAACGGTTGATTCGGGTAGAATTCTAGCGAACAGCTGGCTCCAGCAAAGATCCACTTTCGCACAAACATAAAGGGCCACTTTTGACCATGGTGAAACAACGCAATAAAGAAACGTTTGAATTCGAATCGATTCAGTTCAGTTCGAAGTCAAAGATACCGGTTTATCGCCAGTTGGAAAACCAGCTGCGTCAGGCGATCTCCAGCCGTACTTTGCTTCCGGAGGACCGTGTGCCTTCCAGTCGCAACCTCGCGGCGGCGATCGGCGTGTCTCGCAACACAGTGCTGGCCGCCTACGAACAGTTAATCTCGGAAGGCTATCTGGAGGCCGCTCACGGCAGCGGGACTCGTGTTGCCAAAATGCCACCGCAAGCGTTCGAGTTCGACTCGGCGGCACACCCGGAGTCCTCGCGAGTGGACGCGGATGAATGTCTTGCGAGTTTAGGACGACAATTTCGAGCCGACGCTATGTTGCTACCTTCTGCGAGGCAACGTCCGCAGGCGTTCACACCTCACTTACCGTCAGTTGACGATTTTCCGTGGGAATTATGGAATCGGTTCAGCAACGAACAATCGCGTTGGTCCAACCGCCATCTGATGTTGGGCGACCCACAGGGCTACCTTCCGTTGCGTGAAGCGATTGCTCAGTACATGGCAGTTTCACGAGGTCTTTCCTGCTGCGCCGACCAGGTGGTCATCACATCGGGGGCTCAACAGGCCGTCACGATGGTTGCACAACTGTTGCTGGAACGAGGCGATGTGGTCTGGGTAGAAGAACCAGGCAACGCACCGGCGAATCGATTGCTGGAGGTCGCAGGATCCAGACTGGTTCCAATTCCGTTGGACGCCGAAGGCATCGACCTGAGCCAGGTTCCTTCCGTACGCCGACAACCGAAACTGATTTGCGTGACGCCGGGCGGGCAATGGCCGATGGGGATGACAATGAGTCTCAATCGCCGATTGGAACTGATCGCAATGGCACAGAAAAATAAGAGCTGGATTATCGAAGACGACTACAACGGTGAGTTTCGATACACCGGACGTCCGCATGCTTCGCTCAGCAGCCTCGATTCGTCAGGGCGAACGATCTATATGGGGACCTTCAGCAAACTACTCTTCCCTTCAATTCGGTTGGGCTTTCTGATCGTTCCAGCGTCGCTGGCGAAAACGTTCGCCTACGCACGATTCCTGCAGGATCGCGGTTCGCCACCGTTGGTTCAAATGGTATTACACCGTTTCATCGAAACCGGCAGCTTCATCAACCACATTCGCCGCATGCGAACGCTGTACGCGGAACGCCAGTCCGTGCTATTTGAATCACTGCAAAAACATCTGGCTGGTTTGATCAAAGTAGAGCAACCTGAATCAGGTATGCATCTGGTCGCACAGGGAGTTACGAAAACGGCGGAAGCGAAACTGGTATCGGCCGCCATTCAGACTAAAGTCGATTTTCATCCCGTCAACATATATTCACTCTCGGGCAACGCTCGCGGAATGATTCTGGGCTTCGCTGCGTTTGATCGAAAGATGATCCAGAGCACCGTTCGACGTTGGGCGAAAGCACTGAAACGTTGACAGCCGCTAAGCGACACGACAGCGTTGCACGTTGACTTGTGGCCGCGAAAATCGTTTTTTGTCTTAGGTGGGTCGGTTCCCATGAGTCAGAACCGTCCACAACAAAACGTAAATTGCTCTAGCGTCCATGCTTTTTCAGTCGTTTAAGATACAGTTGCGATTCCACAAACCTGCGATGTTCGGGACCTGCCAACTCTTCAAGCAATTCCAGTGCTGAAATATAGCTGGCCAGATTTCCGTTTGATGAAATCATTTTCCCGTCGCGGACAAAGCTGACTTGATTGTCGTCCTGCACGGCAAGTTGGGGGTAAGTCTTCTGCAACAGGTCACCGCCGCCGATGTAGGTCACGATTTTTCGTCCGTCGGCCACACCGGAGGCTCTAATCAGATGCGCGCCCGCACAGTTGCTCATCGTGAAGTCTGACGCATTGCCTTTGGATTTCACAAACGCAACGATCTCCCTGGATGCCACCACCGATTCCATGTCGTAGCAACTGGACACGACCAACACGTTCAGTTTCGGGCAGTCATCAAACGAATAATCAGGAAGTACCCTCAGGCCGCTTTCCATGGGCACTGGCTGCAATGCGCGGGCGACAGTAACCACGTTGAAGGGATTCTTTCCGTCCTTCGCTGGTTTGGAGAATACGTCGATCGGTGCGGTGACTTCCGTCATCAACACATTGTCGAAGAGCAGGACGCCAATCGTTGGCAGCGACTCGTCGAATTCAGATCGATTCACACTGTCCTTCACGTTGATCGTACATGTTTCCTCCGTTGCTGTTATCTAATCTTGCGCGTGAACGTGCCACATATTGCCGAACAGGGTGGATACGATGAACCAGGCTGGCAGAATTCTCATTGTGGTCTTCCTTCAGGGCGTTACGACAGGATATCGATCCACCGCTGCGGTTCGATACCCGCCATTCTCAGCGGCCAGTGGACCTTTTCCAGATCCACAGTACTAAAAATCGAAGGTACCACTTTGCTGGCCGGAAGGCATGGTCCATGCCGATAAAGAGCGACTTGTGTCGTTTGCTGCGAACCACGCCATGCATAAACGAGGCGCCCACAAGGATAGACGCTCCGTCATGACACCCAAACTATTGTTGGCGCCGACGGGGAGACCATCCATGGAAGAGCTTTTTTGTTTTTTAAGATCGCTTTTCGCCCGGACCGTCAGCGTGGCGTTTCTGGCGCCGGCTAATCCGATTGGATGCTGAGCGATTCGTCGCCCTTTCCACTGCCTTCTTCGACCGCTGGCACACCATTCGCCGCGTCGCGACCTCGATTGGAAAATTGACTTTGAATTTTTCATCGTGAGCCGGACGATTTTCCTCTTGATGTATTCCTTAATGGGAATATATTAGATTCATGCCTCCACGACCGACGACGACAGATGTTTTCACTGCGATTGCCGAGCCTCGGCGACGAGAGCTTGTTTCGCTATTGGCAAAAAAGGGGCCGATGCCGGTTGGCGACATGGTTGAGTTGACTGAGCTTTCGCAGCCATCGGTCTCCAAACATTTGGGGCTATTGCGCGAAGTTGGCGTTGTGTCGGTTGCCAGGCAGGGCCAGCAGCGAATCTACAATCTGGAGGCTGAAAAGCTGAAAGCCGTCTACGATTGGGCCAAAAGTTTCGAGTCGATGTGGGACGGACAGCTTTCGCGGATTAAAGCGACCGCCGAGAAGCGAGCGGCGGCCGCTCGCAGGAATAATTGATTGACACCGATATCAACACTGACGAGGTATCTCATGATCAAGAGCAATAACACCGACGGGAAACTGGAAACCTTTACAATCGACCGCGTTGTCGAGATCGAAGCACCAATTGAGTTCGCGTTTGAAGCGGTGATGGATCAGTTGGGGACGGATTGCGAAATGCCGGGAAGCAAACGCTTTCCGATGAAATTGGAAGCCTGGCCGGGCGGACGATGGTATCGCGAAATTGGCGAGAACGCCGGGCATTTGTGGGGGCACGTCCAGGTCATGAAACCGCCGACTTTGATTGAAATCTGCGGACCGCTGATGATGTCGTACGCGGCCATCAATCACCTTTCGTATCGCCTTAGTGCTGAAGGACTGTCGACCAGGCTGACCTTTCGACATCAAGCCGCAGGACTGCTCGAAACCGAACACTTTGATGGACTTCCCGCCGGATGGGAATACTGGATCGAACGCATCTGTAAGCTGTCGGTCGAGAAAGCGGAGCAGGCGTGATGACTTGCTGTTGTCGTAATCAAACACCACTGCGAAATAAAACGTTGCTCAGCAGAGCAGGTGTTGCGACGCAGTGGATTCTGCCAGGCGTCGCTCTGGCGTTCGTTCCCAAATGCCCAGGTTGCGTTGCGGCGTACGTCGCGCTGTGGACGGGACTTGGAATCGGGCTCACAACGGCTACGTATCTGCGCTGGGTCTTGATCGCAATCTGTGTCACCGCATTGGCGGTCCTTGCGTTGTCACGACTGCGGCATCTGCGAAATCTTAATCGTGTGAATGTTCAATCTTCTGAACTGGAGAAATAACCATGCAACGTGAAATAGTCAGCCGGGAATCCTGGCTTGAATCGCGAAAGGACCTGGTGGAAGCTGAGAAGGAACTTACACGTCGTAGTGACGAAGTCGCTGAGCAACGCCGGAAGCTGCCTTGCGTGCGCATCGACAAGGCATACGAATTCGACGCGGAAAGTGGTAAGGCATCCCTGGCGGAATTGTTCCAGGGCCGAAGTCAGCTTTTAGTCTATCACTTCATGTTTGGCCCCGACTATGAAGCCGGTTGCGTTTCGTGTTCGGCAATCGCCGACTCTTTTGACGGGCTGCACGTGCATTTGGCAAATCATGATGTGACTTTATGTGCTGTATCGAGTGCTCCCCAAACCAAGCTTCAAGACTACAGAAAACGCATGGGCTGGAGCTTTCCGTAAGTCTCGTCGGCAGGCAGTGATTTCAACCGGGATTTCGGTGTTGGTTTTTCGGAGGAACAGCAATTTGAAACCGGGCTGATTTATAACTATCGCGACGAACCCGTTTGGCTCAAGCGAACCGACGAAGGCATCGCCAGCCGAATGGACGGTTCACCGGTCGGTATCAACGCGGCAATGACGGGAACCGACGTCGCGACCTACACGCGTGAACGTCCCGGAGTGAGCGCGTTCGAACTCGAAGACGGCGTGATCTACCACACCTACTCAACCTTTGCCCGCGGACTGGATGTTCTTTGGTCCCAGTACCAATGGCTCGACCGAGCACCCAGGGGACGCAACGAATCAGCCTTTTGGTGGCGACGTCATGACGAATACGACAACTCTCCATCGAGTGCGGACGGGGCGCAGCACAATTTGTTTGGATGATTATTCAATACCAATGTCAGCCCACGACTCTCATAACAACTGGACCTAACCTCGGGGGCAACCCAAGTAGGTCCGCATTACGCAAACTGAAGGAAATCCGTGGAAATTCGTCAGTTCAATCTTGCGATTCAGACTGCTTGATCGTAAACCTGAATGGCTGTTGGAGTTTGATTCAGTCGGCGTTTCGACTTATGACTCAGTTTCACGATAACCATACCCTATGGACGCGGTCGCTTGGCGGGACGCGATTGTACGCTTGCGTCCTGGTGATGGGAGCCGTCACATTTTTGGGAAACAGTAACGCACATGCATCGTGTGGTGACTATCTCTTCCGCAACGGCGTTCCTGTCTCGGGGCATTCAGATGCGAGGCTGAATGAGGTTGACCATCAGGCAGAATCACAACCTCCTTCTCGGCCATGTCACAGCCCAAACTGTTCTAAAGGGCGGTCGCCGGTGACTCCCGATTCACCCACTATGTCTCGTTCATTCGATCAGGATGCGTTGCTGCTGCAGTTTGTAAGTGCAGGGCAGAGACCGATCAGTAGCGTTGCTGCAGAATCTGAAGCAGTTGCCGACGTTCGCGCGGTGACCATCTTTCGTCCGCCAAGAGCGTCGACGTCCGTTTGCTGAGAACCACTGCGCACATGTTGGATCGCGAAATTGGTTGTGACGAGCGTTACAGCCTTTTTGCGTCGCGCGTGCGTCCTGTGCGGCAGGCTAGAGTGTGGCCTGGTAGGCTGCCTGAATTCTATTCCGGCTCAGTTGCTGACTGATGCGTGTTCGGTGTGCATTTCACAATGTGTCCGTCCAGCGACCGATGTCCTGAATTCCGGCACCAGTGAGTATTGCGCTCAGTGCTGAATCTCTGACACGAACTCACCCGCTGCATTTGCGCCTCTAAGTTCACTGTGCGCCAAGCCATGCGCGCAAATTGAGCTATCAATTCATTCTATTCGTTCTTCTGTACTCTTCTTGCAGTAGGAAAAATCCCTATGTCTTATCCAACATCACGACTGCCGCAGTTTATGCGGCCGCGATCTCGTGGTTTTACACTAATCGAATTATTGGTGGTCATTGCGATCATCGCGATCTTAATTGCGCTGCTGCTGCCCGCCGTGCAACAGGCTCGTGAAGCGGCTCGGAGAACACAGTGCAAGAACAATCTGAAGCAACTTGGACTTGCGATACACAACTATCACGATGTTCACTTTTGTTTGCCCTTTGGGCATTCCGGAAATTCCAAGAAGCATTCGGCAATCAGTCAGCTGCTACCATTTCTTGAACAGGGAAACATCTACGCAGAGATCGATTTTTCGCTGCCAGCCAATCACCCGGACAACGACGAAGCTCGGATGCGGGAGTTGCCGATGTTGCGTTGCAACAGCGACTCAGCCAATCCGCTTGGTGCTTCTGGTGGCGCTTTAAATTACATGGCCAATAAAGGGGCAGGCATTGTCTGGACGGAACCGAAAGGCCCGAACACCGGGCTTCCTGCGGCTTCGGGCGTCATGTACTACGGCAGTTGTATCCGTTTTCGCGACATTACCGACGGCTCATCCAACACGGCCGCATTCAGTGAGCGACTTCTGGCGGACGGCAACAACGGCACGGTGTCGCCAGTGTCAGACGTGTTCTTCAGTCCCGCTGCACCAGCCGATGCCGATGAAGCCGTTCAGATGTGTGCTGCGGTTGATATCGACGATCTGGCCAATCAGTTTCCACTGTTCATGGGAGCTCCCTGGATTGACGGTCAACACACATATCTACATACCGATGTTCCCAACGCCCGCTCGTGTGGGTTCTTCACGATTGGACGAGCGAACATGCCGCCGAGTAGTCGCCACTTCGGTGGTGTCAATGTTGCATTATGTGACGGTTCTGTTCGATTCGTCAGCGAGAACATCGACCGCGTGACGTGGCGGGCCGTAGGGACACGTTCGGAAGGCGAGGTGATTGGTGAATACTAATCGGATGACACAACACCGGGCCTTTTTAACGGCCCGAGGTTATTCCGTTCGACAGCTATTACACGTCACTGTTCTGGCTGTCTTTTCGGTCGGCTGTTCTGACGGAGCAAACCCGTACCCTGTTCGATCGGACGTGGCTCGGCAAACGCTGGAAACAGCACTCGATGCATGGAAGGCGGGAACTGAACCGTCGATGTTGCGAGAACACAACCCGACCATCGTGGTCCAGGATCTTGATTGGTCCGCAGGAACACAGCTGACAGCTTATGAATTAGTGAATGATGGAAAATCGGTCGGGGCCAATCTTTCGATCGAAGTTCATCTGGAATTGAAAAACAAGGCTGGCAACGTATCGCAAAAAAACGTGTGGTATCTGGTGGGAACCGATCCGGCGCTGACTGTGTTTCGAGACATGTTTCACTGATCACGCTGATTGTTTTTAGTTGTTCATTCTTACAGCTTTTCTGCAGTGTGCATTTAAAAACTCAACTCAAATCGAATATCAGGATCACTCCATGACTTCATTACTCTCTCGATTCATTTGCGGCACCGCGTTGGTACTAGGCTGCTTGAGTAGTTCACTGTTCGCTCAGACATCTGATTCAAAGACTTCTGCCGTCGATTTTGTAGCGGCCGTCTCTGGTGAATCAGAAGCGTCAACCGTGACAGGAGTACCGACACCAGGACCGGATCTGTTGAATTACACACCTGAGCAAATCAAGGAAGCTTACAAAGGTCAATCAATGCCGGAAGCCGTGCGGATGTACCTGGTGATTGCTGCGGGCGGTCGAATGAGTGACAGCAATGGGTGGTTCGGTCCGGCAGACAACCGTTTTACATGGCAATGGTTGGCCGATCTGCACGGTTCGTCCGCGCAGAAGCCGATTCCAAAGAAAGCTTTCAAGGGACCCAAAGATTGCTTTGCCATTCTTGACCGCGACGGCAACGGTCTCATTTCCGAAGATGACCTCGACTGGGCGTCCGACAATGCATGGGTTAAACAGTCATACATGATCAACCGCATCTTTAGAAAAATTGAGTCTTCGGGCGACGGCCTGATGACTCAACAGGAATGGAACAGCTACTTCACACACATCGCCAACGATGCCGAATCAATTAGAACGGAACAGTTGCGCGATGCATGGCTCGGCAAACCGTCAAGCTCGTTTTCGCCCGGTGATGCTCCCAGGAAGGACATGCTGATTCGCGGGCTGATGGCTGGTGAAATTGGTTCACTCCAGGAAGGCCCGGATCTGAATGCAGCTGCGCCAGACTTCGAATTGCAACGTCAGGACGGTACAGGCCGCATTCGCCTATCGTCGCTGATCGGCGACAAACCGATCGTATTAGTGTTTGGGAATTTCACCTGCGGCCCATTTCGTTCGATGTACCCGACTATTGAGGCGGTGAAACAACGACACGCGGATATGGCAAATTTCCTGATGGTTTATGTTCGCGAGGCACATCCTTCCGACGGCTGGGCAATGAAATCTAACGTCCGTGTCGGTGTTGAGATCAGTCAGCCAAAGACGTTAGACGAGCGAGTCGCGGTTGCGCAAACCTGTGCCGCCACCCTGAGGACATCCATGCCGTTGCTTGTGGACGACATCGACGATTCCGTCGGTAACGCCTACAGCGGTATGCCCGCTCGGCTTTACATTATCGATCAACAGGGGAAAGTGGCATATAAAAGCGGCCGTGGCCCCTTCGGTTTCAAGCCGGAAGAAATGGAGCAGGCTCTGATGATGCTGCAAATGGGAAGCGAAACGCGATGACGACAAGGGACAAAGCCAAGTCTGTCAGTGGCAGTTTTTTTGTTTCAGCGAGACAGACTTGTTCGTGGGCAGCATTGCTGTACGACTACTTCCACTGAGGCGGCTTGCCTATGTCAGTCGACTATGCGGAATGCGTGAACGGCTTTAACAGCTTCTGTCCAATCGCAAGTCGCATCGGTGAATGGAGACACCAATGGCGCGTGTGAATCGCAAATTGCCACCGACTGAGCCTTGAAAGTGACGACGGGAATCGTTTAAACCGCGAGGAAAACGGCGCAAACCGTTGCAATTTAAAAAGAAACAGCTCGCCGCGAATGAACGCGACGAGCTGTTTTGAATTCAAGTCGGGGCGGCAGGACGGCAATAGAACTTTTTACTCCTGGGCTCCGTACGATGCCGGACGAACTAATCAATGCAGCAACAGCACTTACGGCGACTACTGCATGAGTGCCTGTCGCTCGCGGAGCGGCGAACGTGCGACAGACACCAGGGTCGTTTTTCGGGCGTGAAACTTGAGATGCGCGCAGCTCGTTAGCGGATGCGGACGCACATGACACACCCTCGTTAGGCAGTCTTTGGACGCGGAAATGATCGACAAAACGGCACACTTGCCGACGGCATTCTTCGTGGGGGGAGGTCGACGATCGCCCGATTCCACTGCAAACTTTGGTCAGTATTGCGGGAATGCCGATGGCCGATCGAGGAACGTATCGCAGAGTCCGAGCAGGTAACCGGACTCGACGCACACGAAGATTGAAATTGGCGTGCATGGTATCGACACACCACGTTGGTGATGTTCGCAGACTGCCGATTCGCATCGTGTGGCCGATCGCCAGAACAAGACCGTGAAGTGAAACTGTGGTATCGGGCAAGCTCAACGGGGCTTGTTGGGCGGTTCGGGCTGGTGGAAAACGGGCTTCGTAGTCCGAAACGCTTGTTCTGCGGCCAAGAGGCAGCGAAATTTGCTGTGGCGGGGAGCGCGGAATGCTGAGGCAACGGCCCGGCATTCTGCAAAACTACGCACAAATTTTACGATTTCTTAACGCTTGCTTTGGAGACTTTGAACCAGCATGAGGCGATTGGTGCCGAATTTGGCGCTCTTAAGATAGCCGATGGAGTGGCAGGTAAACCCTTTCACCAGGATTTCCTCGTATGCCTCACGCCTCTGACTACATCCTAAATGTCACGAACTGGCCTGCAGAATCAACGCTGATGACAGATAGAACCACAGTCACGGCTGACTTAATGGGCAGCAATGCAGGGTCTGTTTTGGGCAGAAGAAGCGGAGCGGCCAAAACGGGTTTTCTGAAGTGCCAGTCATCAAAGTTTGGACTGGTCCATGGTTTAATTCGTAGCTGTCCATTTCAGCTTGGAGACTGGTCTTTTTCTGTCGGTTAGATTTTGATACGACAGGTGGATGGACACGGATGTCAGTCAGATCATCGCTGTGGAAGTGAAGCAGCTTGTGCTTAGCCTGCAGCGTGAGGTTGCGGAGCTGCGGGACGAGAACCGGCGGCTGCGTGATCGGATTGAAGAGCTCGAAGGTAAGAACCCCACAGAGCGACTCGACGAGGCGTTTTCGGTGACGGCGGAAGAGAGACGCCGCGCTGAAACGGGCCGCCGAAAAGGTCGCAAAAAACAATCCTCGGCGCGTCGCGGTCGTCGCACAACCGAGCAGAAAGCGGACAACGCCGAACGACGCGAACTCATTCTGCCGGAAGGTTACAACGTCGCAGAGTGCCGTTTCGTTCGGGAACGTTTCGTCTGGAGAGTGATCAACGGCCAAGCCGTGCAGGTCGTCTATGAAATCTATCACGGCCCCAACGGCGAGAAATCCGAAATTCCGGGCGTGTGGCCGCGGTCCGAATTCGGCATTGAAGTTCATATCGCGCTGGCTCGCATTGTGACCATCACGGGACTGTCGATCGACAAGACGTGTGCATTGATTGAATTCTTCTGGAATCTGCCGCTCGGCAAATCCCAGGCGGACGCTCTGTTGAATCAACTGGCACGGCGTTGGGAACAGGAATTCGAATCTCTGTGTGACCTGATGGCGTTCAGTGCGATTGTGCATGCAGACGAAACCAGTTGGAGTATCAACAGCGTGTGGGCTTTTTTGTCGGAGAAGGCGCGCGTGCTGATCTTCGGATGCCGCAAAGACGGCGACACACTGGCTCAGATCCTGTCGAAAGAATTGTTTGGAGGCGTGCTTGTTTCGGACGATGCGGCCGTGTACCGAGGTTTCAGTCACGCACAGAAATGCTGGGCTCACCTGCTGCGGAAGGCCATCCGTCTGACGCTGCTGAAGCCGGACAACGAAGAGTACCAGCGACTGCTCGACGGCCTGCTGGAAATTTTCTACGCGGCCAAACGCCACGCCGCCGATGGTCGTCTTGGCGATGCCGGTCGTGCGGCGAAGGTCGATGAACTTGATAACACGCTGGCGGCTCTGCTGGTGCGTTACTGCGCCGAGGATTCCGATGTTCGGGCGGCCGACTTCGGCAAGGATTTTGACAACCTGGTCTCAGAACTGATTCGGCTGATGACGGAAGAGGAGTTGTTTTGTTTTGTGACAAGCCCGGCCGCGCCAGCAACGAACAACGAAGCGGAACGCAGTCTTCGCGGCGCGGCCATGGACCGTCGCACAGGTCGAACGAGCAAAACATCGAAGGGAGCCCGTCGCCGCAGCATTCTTACAAGCGTCCTGGAATCGCTGAATCTCCATCTGAAAACACCAACGCTCAGTTCCGTGGTGGCCGAGGTCATGACGTGGCAGCAGGATGGATTCAGTCTGTTTGATCGACTGAAACTTGAAGTCGGCCTGACCTCCGCGCCGCCCGGTCAGTCGCGACTGTCCAAACTCGTCCCCGCCAACTGAACACCACACCTCACGCTGCGCACCACGCGGAAATGGACAGCTACTTTAATTCTACAATCCACACTCTGCCTTCCCGGCGTCAACAAACGACTGATGTGAAGTCTGCATTTTCGCCACGTAACAGGTCAAACACGGAGTCCATATGATCCCGTCAGCAAGGAAGCTCACTTCAACAACACACGAATCTTCAACGGTCGCGCCGGACGTAGCTGACGAAATCACTTCACCGTTGGCCCGAAAGTTATTCGTGCTGGACACGAATGTCATCCTGCACGACGCGCAATGTATTTTTAAGTTTCAGGAACACGATATTGCACTGCCCATTACGGTCCTGGAAGAGCTGGATCGATTCAAAAAGGGCGACAACGATCTTCATTTTCAGGCGAGAAAGTTCCTGCGATCGCTGGACGAACTGGCATGCGACGTGATGTCCGACGAAGGCGCGTCTTTGGGTGAGGGGCTTGGCCGAATTCGCGTTTTGATGAGCCTCCCGTTTCGCCAGGCTGATGAAGTCTTGCTGGGCGATACTGTCGATCACCGAATCCTCAAGACAGCACTCGCAGTGGCGTCACTGGAATCGGCTACGGACGTAACGCTTGTGACCAAAGATACCAATCTGCGATTGAAGTCCAAGGCATTCGGGCTTGTGGCGCAGGACTACAACAACGACAAGATCCGCCACCTTGACGATCTCTACACTGGGCGGCGTTTCGTTGACGACGTTTCATCCGAAACAATCGCCGCGATTTACGACTGCGAAGCGGGTGTCGCTCGACATGATCTGAAATCGATTGAAACGCCGCTTGGCAATGAAAATTTTATTCTGCGAAACGGTTCTCGTTCCGTTTTGGCAACCTACGACGCGGTTGAAGAACGATTTCGCCGAGTGGAGGCTTCGCAGTGCTTCGGTATTCGTCCCCGCAATGCCGAGCAGTCATTTGCCATCAATGCACTGACTGATTCACAGATCCGGTTGGTTACATTGTCGGGCAAGGCAGGCTCCGGCAAGACGCTGTTGTCATTAGCAGCAGGGCTGGCGTGCGAGTCGGAATATCGCCAGGTACTTCTGGCCCGCCCTATCGTTCCGCTTAGCAATCGTGATCTTGGATTCCTGCCCGGAGACGCGCATGCCAAAATCGAACCGTACATGCAGCCGTTGTTCGACAATCTTTCTGTCCTGAAGCACGGAAACCCAGGTTCGCAAGCGCTCGTGGCTCAAATGCTGGAAGACGAGCGACTGCAAATCACACCGCTGGCCTACATCAGGGGCCGCAGTCTTCAGCAAACTTACTTCATTGTTGACGAAGCTCAAAACCTGACACCTCACGAAGTGAAGACCATTATTACGCGGGCCGGTGAAGGAACGAAAATCGTTCTCACCGGCGATCTGCAGCAGATTGATCATCCGTATCTTGATTCCGCATCGAACGGCTTGACCTACGTGATTAACCGGATGCGGGGACAGCAGCTTTACGCTCACGTAACGCTCGAAAAAGGCGTGCGATCAGAGCTTTCAGAAGTCGCCAGCAACCTGCTCTGACGGCTGGCGATTCAGTCAGCGGCTGCGGTGCACCTGGCGATTCCGGTCGATATTTCCGGGATTGAGGGAAAATCGGCATTGAGACGGCCAAAGAAAATAGCCAGAAATGCTCAAAATCTGCCCAATTATTCCCGATTCTGCTGGAGTGTTAACTTCGTGTTAAGAACGCCAAACGTGAGTCGCGACGAAGCCGCTCACCTGTTTAAATCCAAAGTGAGAACATTGCAGGAGCGGTTGGGATCTCAACCGCTCTTTTCTTTTAAAAGAACTGAGACTGCACACGTGAAACCCAATTCCTTTGCCGCCGCCGCGTTTGTGCTACTAATCACACTCGTTACGGGCTGTTCATCGTCAACCTCAGACGGCGACGCTGCTGCAACGTTGAAGCTTCAAGGTTCGGGAGCAAGTTTTCCGGCACCTTTGTATGGCCGCTGGTTCAAAGAATACAGTGCAGCCACCGACGCCGTGAGAGTGGACTACCAGGCAAAAGGCAGCGGTGGCGGCATCAAAGATTTTACTGAGCACACTGTCGATTTTGCGGCCAGTGATGCGGCTATGAATGACGAGGAAATCGCTGAAGTCGACGAAGGTGTCGTTTTATTGCCGCTTACAGCAGGAAGCGTGGTACTGGCTTACAATTTGCCGGGACTCAGTCAGCCATTGAAACTGTCTCGGGAAGCATATGTCGGGATTTTTCTCGGCAAGGTGACGAATTGGAACGACAAGACGATTGCGGCAGCCAATGAGGGCGTCGATCTTCCCGACCTTCCTGTCACCGTCGTTCGGCGAGCGGACAGCAGTGGGACAACATTCATCTTCACGAATCACCTAAGTGCCATCAGCCAGGAATTTGCCGATGGTCCGGGCGTCGGTAAATCCGTGAACTGGCCGGAGACAGGCAACTTCATCGCGGCTCCCAAGAACGACGGAGTCACCGCAACGATAGTGCAGACCCCCGGCTCGATCGGCTATATCGAATTCGGATTCGCTGAGCAGGCCAAGCTGCCGATGGCTGAACTTGAAAACGCCGCCGGAGAATTCATTGCTCCGACACTGGAAAATGCTGCCACCGCGTTAGCCAGCGTTGAAATGCCCGACGACCTGCGTGCGTGGTTACCGGATCCTGAGGGAGAAGGGGCCTACCCGATTGTCAGTTACACGTGGTTGCTGTGTTACAAGCAGTACGACGATCCTGCCAAAGCGAAAGCTCTAAAAGAACTGGTTCGGTGGTGTCTGACGGAAGGGCAGGAGTCAAGTCCTGAAATGGGCTATGTGCGTCTGCCGGAAAACGTCGTTGAGACCGTGGTTGGCAAATTGGAATCGATTCAATGATGTCTGGTCGGGGACGGTTCCGCTTCCCGTCAATGCTTCTTACCTACCCAATTGAGTAAATGCCTGCTGCCACCACAACAGTCTCGGAGTCAACGAACCCGACAACACTGTCGGTGCCACCGTCTCGGTGGGAGATTGCGGTCGATCGTGGCTTTCGACTATCGACTCGGCTGTTTGCCTGGGTGACCGTGGCGCTGGTATTCCTGATCGTTTACGAAGTTGCTGGCAATGCGATGCCCGCGATTCGACGCTACGGATTCAGCTTTCTTACCAGCACGACATGGGATTTGCAGAAGGACCAGTTTGGTATCCTGCCAGAGATCTGGGGCACTCTGTATAGCTCGCTGTTGGCATTGACGATCGGCGGATTCTTCGGGATTAGCATCGCCATATTTCTGACACAGGATTTTCTGCCGCCGACGATCGAGTGGATTTTCAAGAACATCGTCGAACTGCTGGCGGCCATTCCAAGTGTCGTGTACGGCTTGTGGGGAATCTTCGTCGTAATACCCTTGCTGCGGCCGTTAGCGACATGGTTGCACGACCATCTTGGATGGTTTCCGTTATTCGGCACATCGCTGTCGGGGCCGGGGATGCTGCCCGCGGCCATCGTCCTTTCGATCATGATTCTGCCAACAGTGTCCGCAATTTCTCGCGATGCCCTCAGCAGCGTTCCTGAAAAAATCAAAGAGGCTGCGTTTGGACTTGGGGCAACCCGGTGGGAAGCGATCTTCGGTGTCATCCTGCCGTCAGCGTCCGCTGGTATTTTTGGCGCTCTCGTGCTGGGCTTCGGTCGGGCACTCGGGGAAACCATGGCGCTGGCGATGCTGGTTGGGAATTCCAATCAGATTAGCATTTCGCTGTTCTCGCCGGGAAACACGCTGGCTGCCCTGCTCGCGAATCACTTTCCGGAAGCGGGCCGAGGTGAAGAACCTGTGCTGATGTATGCGGCGTTGATCCTGCTGACAATCACGCTGCTGGTCAACATCACGGGAGCCTTCATTCTGAAGGATGCGACGCAGCGATTTCAGGGGCACGCAAAATGAAGGCGGCCGACATCGTGAAAGAATTTGACGGCGTCGATTTTCCGCAGTTGGAACATTCGCTGCAGCAACCACGGACATTGATTAGTGCCGGCTTGAGTATCGCGACCGGAATTGTCACGGTTGTTGCGTGCATCCCTTTGTTCAGCGTTCTGATCATGTTGATCTGGCGCGGCGGCAAGAAACTGTCGCTGGAACTATTCACCGCACTCCCGCCAACAGCCTTCGAACAAGGCGGTGGATTTGGCAACGCCATCGTTGGCACGATCGTCATCGTTGCGATTGCAGCAGCTATCGCGATTCCTTTGGGTGTACTCACAGCCGTTTTCCTCGCTCAGGTTGGTCCTAATAGTCGCACGGCAGCGATTGCTCGATTTTGTGCGAAAACGTTGACTGGCCTGCCGTCCATTCTGGCTGGTGTGTTCGCCTACGCTGCAGTTGTCGCGGCAACAGGCGGCTACTCGGCACCAGCGGGAGGCGTGGCGTTAGCGCTGCTGATGCTGCCGACCGTTATTCTGACTTCGGAAGAAGCGATGAAGATGGTCCCAAAACGCATGAAGGAAGCGGCGATTGGAATGGGGTGCACGCCAACTCAGGTGGCCTGGAAAATCGTCCTGCCAACTGCCCTTCCCGGAATTCTGACGGGAGTGATGTTGGCGGTCGCTCGAGCTGCCGGGGAAACGGCACCCCTACTCTTTACCGCATTGTTCAGCAACTACTGGATCTTTGAATACGGGCAGTCGCAGGTGATGGAACCAACTGCGTCACTGGCTGTGTTTATCTACAACTTTTCCGGCATGCCGTTCGAAAACCAAATCGAGATGGCCTGGGCCGCATCGCTCATTCTTGTGCTGATGGTTCTGGGAACCAACATTACCGGACAGCTTATTTCAAGTCGCACGCGACGAATCAGATAGAAAGCTTTACTCATGGCAGTCGCCGCCGCCCCGGAAACGCCGCACACGGCAAACGGAAATGGGCGTCCTATCCTGGATTGTAATATCCAAAACCTGTACTACGGCAACTTTCACGCCGTACGCGATAGCCATATTCCGATTCGCAAGAGTGAAATAACGGCATTCATTGGCCCATCCGGGTGCGGAAAGAGTACCGCTCTGCGTTGCCTGAATCGGATGAATGACCTGGTGCGCGGCTTTCGCTTCGAAGGCTCTGTGCGTTTTCGTAATCGCGATATCTACGCGCCATCCATTGATCCGGTCGCTGTGCGCCGATACATCGGGATGGTTTTTCAGCAGCCCAATCCGTTTGCGATGAGTATCTATAATAACGTGGCTTTTGGGCTTCGGTTGAATCGTTACAAAGGCAATATCGCCGAACGAGTGGAACACGCGCTGCGTGGCGCCGCATTATGGGACGAAGTCAAAGACAAACTTAAAACGAATGGACTGGCTCTATCCGGCGGACAGCAACAGCGACTGTGCATCGCGCGGGCCATCACGACAGAGCCGGAAGTCTTGCTGATGGATGAACCTTGCTCGGCGTTGGATCCGATTGCCACTCGCCGAATCGAAGAATTGATGCAGAAGCTGAAGGAACGCTACACGATCGCGATCGTGACTCACAACCTGCAGCAAGCCAAACGCGTTGCCGACAAAACCGCATTCATGTACGTCGATACATCGAAGGGCGGACGGACGGGGTACCTTGTCGAATTCGGTGACACACAAGAGCTGTTTGATTCTCCTCAGGAAGACGCCACAAAACGCTACATTCGAGGTGACTTCAGCTAAGTGCTGTGTCCAGCTAACCGGCTTAAGCTTCTGTGTCGTTCGGCGTCCGCTGCCGCAACGCACGCAACGAACACGCGCTGGCGAATTAACACAAAACTGATAGAAGCTGCGCCGATTTTTCATGTTGCTCAACATGATTCGCTGCGTGAGTGCTTCGACCGCCTGTGGACCACTGCGAAATCTTGACCGCTGCAGTTCTTCGCAGCGGCAGGCAGCGTCTGCTACGGGCCTTCTCCTTCGCAGTCCTCACTATTTGGTACTGGCGGAAGCCTGCCTCCCCGCAGGTTTTTCGCCAGTGCCCTCACAGATTTCAGAAAGAGTTTGCAGGATCGATTCCCCCATGAGCAGTGATCAGGATGCCGCGTTTTCTGAACGTGTCCATCAGGGACACGTCGCCAATTTTCTGCGCAAGGTTGGCTCTGCTGAAAATCAAGAGGTGCTCCAGCGGCTTCACGAGATCATCGATTTTGCATTTGAAAAACAGATGATCGATGAAGCTGGCCGCGACGACCTGTACGCCGCCATTCACGCCAGGCAATCGGCCATGCAGGCCTCTCAGTAGCCGCACAAGAAACGAAGACATTGCCAACACAAGCAAGGCGGCGCCAATTTCGTCCGCTGATGGTCTGGCCAGGCTTCGTTTTTGGATGTCCCCATTTTGGCCCCTGCATTGAGCTCCGGGCAGAGCACAACACACGTGCGCGCCTCGTCTTGCAATGTAGCTTTGGCGTCTCAGTGAATTCAGGGCACGGTCCGAAAGGTCGAATTCATTGAACCTTAACGGTGCGTGAGTTGAACATTCACATGAACTCATATTTTACCCCGCATACCAAATCTATCGTCGTCTCAGTCACCGAGTTTTGAGGCGTCCCCAAATTGTCAGGAGATAAGTCGCATGATTTCACGTCGCAAAACATGGAAAAATATCGTCAGCAACTGGGTGGGACATTCTGGCGGCCGCAAGCGGCGAACGTCCAGGTTGAAGCAGCAGGTTTCAGCGAGTACGCAGGTGGAACCCGTAGAGCGAAGGTTGCTGCTGACGGAAATCGCAGCGTTCAACTTCGAGGTTGAAGGTGGGTATCAGCTAACGAATCCCAACAATAATGACGCGGAGATCGCAGAAACAACTGATGGCAGCGGCGACTATTTCACTCGCACGGATGGAAGCAACATCGGTGCCAGTTTTGTTTACAATGACAAGCAGGGGGACTACTTTTTCGCTGTTCAGGATGTAAACGGCGAACCGCCGAACTCGACGCATATCGATCAGACTTTTGACGCGATCGATATTTCCGGGTTTTCAACTCTTACATTTTCCGCGATGGTCGCGGAAGACGTGGCGTCCGATGGTAGTCAGGACTGGGATGCCAATGCTGCATTAAAGTTTGAGTATTCGATCGATGGCGGAGCATTCCAGAATCTGCTTGCGTTTGAATCTGAGGGTGGCACAAATTCTCAACCGAGGCAGGATACAGACTTTGACGGTGTTGGTGACGGCACAGCACTGACGGACACCTTTCAAACATTCACCGCTTCCATCATTGGGACCGGAAGTTCGCTCATTCTTCGAGCTCGCTATGAAAATCTCGATGCGGGCGACGAAGATGTAGCGATTGATAATCTGATCATCGAAGGCGAAACGGGAGGTGACTCGACGCCGCCGGATATTCTTTCGATCACGCGACTGGATCCTGTTACAGAAAATACCAACGCAGACGTATTGACGTTCCGTGTGCGGTTCAACGAAGCACTGCAGAACGTGGGGGTAGCAGACTTCGCCGTGAACGGCACGACGACTGCATCCGTGACAGCCGTCGTTCAGGCCAGTCTCGGTGTGTACGACGTCACTGTCTCCGGCGGTGACCTCGCCAACTTTGATGGCACGGTCGGCCTGGACATCGCTGCGTCGCAGGACATTACAGACATTGCCGGCAACGCGTTTGCGACGGCCGAGCCTGCTACTGATGAGACCTACACGCTGGACAACGCTCCGGCACCCGATGTCGTTTTGAACGAACTGTATGTCAATGTTCCGGGGGGCGACAATAACCGCGAATACATCGAAATTCGGGCATTAAGTGGTGCGGCCACGACGTTGAGCAACGTGACGCTGCTGGCCATTGAAGGCGATGGTACCGGCGCGGGGACAGTCGACTTTGCACTTAATCTTGGTTCCATTTCAACCGGAAGTAACGGGCTGCTGCTGCTGCTGCTGGGTGACGGGTACGGCACGTCCGGTACTCCGTGGCCGACAGGCGTCGTGAATGCGAATACTGAGATCGCTGATCTGAACGCTCCCGCAAACCTGGAGAACGGTTCAAACACTTACCTGCTGGTTGAGGGATTCACCGGAGGCGTCAACACCGACTATGATGACGACAATGACGGCACTTTCGACACGACTCCCTGGACTCGAATTATCGATGGAGTCGGTTGGTCGGATGGAGGCGGCAGCGATCTGGTCTACAGCGATGCCCGCGTGGATGTGTTGTCGTCCGGCACGCACGCGGTCACTCGATTCCTCGGCGATGATGCGACAAACTCGTTGAGTTCGTGGTACGGGGGCGGAATCGACGGTGCCGACTTAGCTCAGGCCTATGATCCGGCGGCGGCCACAAGCAACCTTCCTGGTGGCGGTCGAATCACGCCTGGTGCGGAAAACACTCCCGATGCGGAGACTCCGGGCGTCACGATCGATCTGGCGGACGGGGGCGCTGTGAACGAAGAAGGCTCGACCAGCGACACGTTCACCGTCGTGCTGGATTCTGAGCCGACTGAAGATGTCACTGTGACGATCACCGTCAGTGACGGCGAAACGACAACGGATCTTAGTTCCGTCACTTTCACATCAGCGGCATCAGGCACTGCCGGCAGCTGGCAGGATCCTCAGGTGATCACTGTCACAGCCGTCGATGACAGCGACGACGAAGGTGACCACACGGGCAAAATTACCTTCAGCGTGACCAGTGACGACAGTAGTTACAACGGCCTCACTGTCGCTCCTGTTTCGGTCGATATCACTGACAACGACGGCAGTGGAGTCGTCGCGACTGAGCTGTATATCAATGAAGTCATGATCGACGCACCGGGGCCTGACACGGGTAGCGAATACATCGAACTTCGCGGTACTCCCAACGGCGTCATTTCTTCCGATACCTATATTGTGATCATCGAAGGGGATGCCAGCAATCAGGGTGTTCTGGATCACGTGTTCACGCTGGGCGGAATGCAGTTTGGTGCCACTGGGTATCTTGTGCTTTTGCAGTCGGGCAGCACCTATACGGTCGACCCGGCAAGCAGTGTCGTGACAGCCACGGGGACTGGCTGGGGAACCGATTTTTCCAGCCGCACCAACGATCTCGAAAATGGCAGCTCGACGATTGCGCTGGTTCAGTCAGATGTCGATCTCAACACATTGGTCACTCAGGATATCGACGCCGACGATAACGGCGAAGTTGATGACCTTGACTTTCCTCTGACGATCGTCGACAGCATCGGAAACATTGACGGTGGTGCGACCGATACGGCCTACGGACTCATCAACGTCAGCGGCAACGGCCAGGGACTTGTACCGGCTGGCTCAACGTTGGTCGACATTTCCGCTCAGGGCCTGCTGGGAGGCTCGTATCACCCGGACTACCTTGCTCGCATTGGCGACTCCACCGGTTCGGCGCAAGCCGATTGGGTGTTTCCGGAGATCGCGGGTGCTGCTCCGAATTTCTCGCTGGCAACTGGCGCGACGGTGCCTTATCAACTTGGAGGAGCTGCGCTGGATCACATTGGCACGTCTAATGTGTTTGATGCTCCTGAAGCGTTGTTTGTGGAAATCACCCCGACGTCGCTTTCTGAAAACGGCGGAATCACGACAGCCCGCGTGTATCGGACTTCGGAGGATATTTCCAGCTCACTGGTCGTGGACCTCAGTAGTGATGACGACACAGAAGCGACCGTCCCAGCTCAGGTCACCATTGCTGCCAATGAGGTATTTGCTGAATTCGTGATCACAGCCCAGGATGACGCAGATGCTGACGGTGATGTGACGGTAACAATCACGGCATCCTCAGTCGGCTATGCCGATGGAACCGACACCGTTGATGTCGCGGACGATGAAGTCGCCAATGCACCAGACTTCCAGATCACGGAAGTCTTCGCTGGCGTTTCCGACGGAGAAAATGGCACCGAAGACTGGTTTGAAATCACGAATCTCGGTTTGGCCGCAGGCGATATCGCCGGTCTGTACTTCGAAGACGATTCCAATGACCCGACTGCAGGGGCGGAACTTCCGTCAGTTACGTTGGCTCCCGGTGAATCGGTTATCGTGCTAATCACGGACAGTGCCGCCGACGTCGGCACCTTCGAATCCATTTGGGGGGTCGGGGCAAACATCATTACCGTTGATGGTCCGGGCCTTGGCGGCGGCGGTGACACGGTCAACCTGTATCACGGCAACACCGCAGGAGCAAGTTTGGTTGAGAGCGTAACGTATGATCCAGCAGGCTACCCCGACTATCTCACCTATGTTTTTGATGCTGGCGGAAATCAAAGCCAACCTACCGCTGGCGTTGACGGAGCGTACAACAGTGCTGAGTACGAAAAGAACGATCCGGCGGACGGAGCACTCATCTCGCTGGTTGGGTCGCCCGTTGATCCTGCAGCTCCACTGACTGTCACCTTCAGCCCAGTTGACGACGCTACCGGGGTTCCGGGAACCGACAATCTGGTCATTGAATTCAATGAAGTCGTGCTGGCAGGATCGGGCAACGTCGAAGTCCGACTCTCGTCCGATAACAGTCTCGTCGAAGCTGTTGACGTAATGAGTGGACAGGTCACCGTTGACGGGACCACGGTCACCATCGATCCATCGGCCGATTTGACGGCTGGGGCCGGGTTCTACATTTTGATTCCCGCAACAGCCTTCACAGATTTGAGCGGCAACTCCTACGCTGGCACCGTTGATTCATCGACATGGAACTTTACGACGGCTGCGGGAGCCGAAATTCAGGTCGAGGGCCAGGGCACTGAAATTGTTTCCGGTGATACCACGCCCGACGCCGCAGATGACACGGCGTTCGCAACTGTTGACACTGATGGTGGCACACTGACGCACACTTTCACCGTCCGCAACGTTGGCGACACGGACCTCGATGTCAGCACGGTGACTATCAGTGCCGGTGATACGGCTGACTTCAACATTGGCAACTTTACAGCCGGAGCGGTCACCCCCGGCGGAAGCCTGACCTTCGACGTCGTGTTTGATCCTGCGTCAGATGGTGCAAAGACGGCAACGATTTCGATCGGGAACGATGATGCCGACGAGAACCCCTACACTTTTGTTGTCTCAGGAACGGGGGCGTCACCGGCCAGCATCGATGTCACGGAAGTCTTTTCCGGTACAGACGGTGAAAATGGAACCGCAGACTGGTTTGAAATCACCAACACCGGCGGGGCGGTGATCGACACGTCGACACTCTGGTACGAAGACAGTTCCAACGCACCAAGTGAAGGTGTGCAGCTACCGGCATTTAGCCTCAATCCCGGTGAAACCGTTATTGTGCTGATCACCGACAGCGTGGCAGACATTGACACATGGGAATCAATTTGGGGCGTTGGAGCGAACATAATCATTGCCGATGGTCCAGGCCTTGGCGGTGGTGGCGACACTGTGAACCTTTACGATGGCAACACTGCCGCCGCGAATCTGATTGAAAGTGTTACCTACGACCCAGCAGTTGGCGGACATCAGGATTACCACACGTACATCTTTGATGCCGCGGGTGTGCAGAGTCTGCCAGTTGCAGGAACTGATGGAGCCTATGAGAGTGCTGGTTTCGCTGACGGTGGTAGCACAAGCACGGTTGTTGGATCACCAGTCGACCCCGCCGCACCGATTGTGGATTCACTCAGTCCAGCCGACGACACGACCGGCGTCCCGGGGGGCTCAAATCTGGTCATCGATTTCAACGAAGTTGTGCTGACTAGTACGGGTAACATTCAGATCCACCTCGCATCTGATGATTCCGTAGTCGAAACCATCGATGTCACGAATGGACAGATTACAGTTGATGGGACGATGGTGACCATCGATCCTGTATCTGATCTTGCCGGTGGAACTGCCTACTATGTTTCCATCCCATCGGCTGCGTTCACCGATTTGAGCGGCAATGCATACAGTGGAATTTCGGATGCCGCGACGTGGAATTTCACGACCGCGGCGGGGGCGGAAATCCAGGTGGAAGGGCTGTCAACGGAAATTGTTTCTGGAGACACGACGCCGGACGCTGGAGACGATACACAGTTCGGCACCGTGGACACGGCTGGCGGCTCGCTCACTCACACCTTCACTATCCGCAACGTTGGTGATTCGGCCCTGGACGTCAGCGCCATCACTGTTAGTGCAGGCGATACGGCTGACTTCACGATTGCAAACTTCACAGCAGGTTCCATAGCTGCGGAGGCAAACCTGACATTTGACGTCACCTTTGATCCGACCTCAGACGGAACAAAATCAGCCACAATTTCAATTGCAAACGACGATGCTGATGAGAACCCATACACCTTCACTGTCGAAGGAACGGGCTACACTCGACCAGGTATTGAAATTACGGAGGTCTTCTCAGGCGTAGATGATGGTGAAAATGGCACCGAAGACTGGTTCGAAATCACGAATACAGGTGCGGAAGTCATCGACACATCGACTCTGTACTACGAAGACAGTTCGGACACTCCGACAGAAGGCGTCCAGTTACCGGCATTCAACCTGAATCCTGGTGAAACGGTCATTGTCCTGCTTTCAGAAATTCCCGTTGACGACATCGCTGCCTTCGAAGGAATTTGTGGCGTCGGAGCCAACATTATTACCGTCGACGGACCAGGACTGGGCGGTGGTGGTGACCGCGTCAATCTCTATGACGGAAATACTCCGGCCGCCAACCTCATCGACAGTGTTACCTACGACCCAGCGACTGGCGGACACCAGGATTACCACACGTATGTCTTTGATGCTGCGGGAATTCAAAGCCTTCCGGTTGCTGGAACCGATGGGGCCTATGAAAGTGCGAGCTACGAGAAGAACGATCCTTCGACCGGTGAACTCATCTCGCTGACGGGGTCACCTGTCGACCCAGTGGCTCCGGTCACTGTGACGTTCAGCCCGGCAGATGATGCGGCCGATGTCGCCGGTGGTGATAACCTGATCATTGAATTCAATGAAGTTGTCCTGCTCGGAACCGGCGACCTCGAAATCCGACTGGCTTCCGATGATTCCGTTGTCGAAACCATTGATGTTTCGGCCGGTCTGGTCACGGTCGATGGCAGCCAGGCCACGATTGACCCGACCGGCGATCTGGCTGCCGGGACCGATTTCTACGTCCTGATTCCATCGGGAGCCTTCACCGACCTCAGCGGCAATGACTACACGGGCACAACTGACGCCAACACCTGGAACTTTACCACGGCCGGCGGCACGGAAATCCAGGTTGAAGGTCAGGCCATGGAAATTGTGTCCGGCGGCACAACTCCAGATGCTGCGGACGACACTCAATTTGGTGGAGCGGTGACGGATGGCGAAACCGTCACTCATACTTTCACGATTCGCAACATTGGCTCTGTAGATCTGGATGTCAGCAGCGTCGCAGTCATTGCCGGTGACACCTCGGACTTCAGTATTGCCAACTTCACGGCCGGAACGGTTGCCGGAGGTGCCAGCCTGACATTCGATGTCGTCTTTGATCCAACATCAGACGGAATCAAGACGGCCACGGTTTCCATCGCCAACGACGATGCTGACGAAAACCCATATACGTTTGACGTACAGGGCAACGGTTATACGCCAGCGACAATCGCCGTGACGGAGTTTATCAACGATGTCACCGGCGAAGAAGACACGGACGAATGGCTCGAACTGTACAACTATGGCACAACGGACGTTGACCTAACTGGCTATGTTTTGACCGATGAAGGCTCAAACGCAGTGACGCTGGGAACGGCCGTCATTGCCGCTGGAGACTTCCTGATTCTGGCCAAAGACAAGTCCGCGTTCGAAACCCAGTGGCTGGGCGGAGTGGCTGATGCCCGAGTCGTCGGCTACGACGGCAGCAATATGGCACTTGGCAACGGTGCGGATGAGCTGATCATCAGCGATCCGCTGGGCAACGTGATCTACAACGTAGCATGGGTGAATGACGAAACAACAGGCCGAGCGACTTACCTGACCGATGATTCATTCACTCGCCGAAACTGGGGCACCGAAGCGGGAAATCAGATCAATCGAGCTGGCGATGACCTTGGAATTCTCGGCCTGACTGGCTACGAGCAGAACACCATTGAATCGCCAGAAGCCGGATCGATCACATCAACGACCGGCGATGTGGGAACTCCATTCTCGTCCAGTCTGTTCGCGGCACCGGAACTCGTTGTTGATCCGACAGCTGTGTCTGTGAACGAAGGCGGTTCGGCGACGTTCAACGTTTCTCTGTCAGCCCAACCATCAGCCGACGTCGAAGTCACGATTGCAACCTCCGGCGACGGGGACATCACGACCGGCGCGACAACTCTGACATTCACACCTTCCAACTGGAACACGGCTCAGCCGGTGACTGTGAACGCTGCAGAAGATGCTGACGCGGACAACGGTGTGGCGACAGTCACCGTGTCGTCCACCGGACTGACCAGTGTTGATGTGACGGCTACCGAAGTCGACAACGACACGCAGAACCTTGTTGTTGATCCGACAGCCGTGTCTGTGAACGAAGGCGGTTCGGCGACGTTCAACGTTTCTCTGTCAGCCCAACCATCAGCCGACGTCGAAGTTACGATCGCAACCTCCGGCGACGGGGACATCACGGCCGGCACGACAACTCTGACATTCACACCGGCCAATTGGAACACGGCTCAGCCGGTGACTGTGAACGCTGCGGAAGATGCTGACGCGGACAACGGTGTGGCGACAGTCACCGTGTCGTCCACCGGACTGACCAGTGTTGATGTAACGGCTACCGAAGTCGACAACGACAGTGCTGCAGCGGATGCGACTTTGGAAGACGTGACGTTCTACAACGAGGATGCTGCGTTGGAAGATGGATTGAGCCTTGACCAGACTGGCCAGCGTTCCATCATCAAACGTATCGAATTGGTGCTGGACGGTGAGATTTCGGTCTCCGGGGCTGCTGCCACTGACGGAACATTCACGGTAACGAATCTCGACAGCAACTCGACCGTGGGACTGAATGTCGAATCCGCCGCAACTGCTGGCGGCAAGACGGTTGTCGTGCTGTCCTTTGTTGCCGGGGCCAATGTAGACGTGAACGGTTCGCTGATCGACGGTAACTACCGCCTCGACATTGATGGCTCCATTCAGGGCTTTGATGCGGACGGCAGTGGCACCAACGGCGGCAGTCACGCAATCGACTTCCACCGGTATTACGGCGACAGCGATGGTGACCGTGATGTGGACAACAGCGATTACGGAAATCTGTACCGAGCTTTCTATGGAGATGCCGCCTATATGAACGCTTTCGATCGCGATGGCGACGACAGTCTCTTCGACGAAACGGATGCCTTCTTCGCCAACTACGGGCGGCTTGAGATCGCCGAGTAAAACATCGGGAATGACGAAATTGTGTTAATTAAAGGTTAAGAGGCAGGCTGGCGGATTTCTATCACCTACGTGAACTGGACAATATGAACGTCCGCCAGTTGGCTCCTACCTCCAAAGACTTTCACTTCTAATTGACGGAATAAATTGCGATGAAATTTCAGCACTTGTTGTTTGGTATAGCGGTAGCCTGTGGCACTGCGAGTTCGGCCAATGCCGATCTGGTTCTCGATCTGCGTTTGGACGACACAACTCGCTCCCGAAACGTTATGTCGGGAAGTTCAGTCTTTGTAGACATGTTCCTTGTCGACACTGATGGGACCTCCGTGATGAGCGCAGACGGGTTGATTGGTGCCGGCGGCCGAATCTTCGACGTTCCCAGCGGAACTTCAGCCACGGGAAGCTTTTTCTCACCTGGAACGGGATTCGTTTCGCAAACACCGCCTTCTGTCCCACCCGGAATCGCCGCCGGTCAGGTCACAACCATGCTATTTGCTCCCCCCATCGCCGCCGTTGTTCCCGGAGCGGGAGTCACAGTAGCGGCAATGGCTGGCGCGATGGAAGTTTTTATTGGTACTTTTGAAGTCACAGCAACTGGTGGTGTGGGTGACACTCACACTCTGACAGCAGGAGTCTTCGGTGGTTCGGACAATGGAAATACAGCAGGTCCGGTTTTCACGCCGGTAGATTTGGACGGTCTGATTTTGGCCTCAGGTGCCGCAGAGTCTGTAACTCTGAACGTAACCACGGCCGCCGTTCCTGAACCCTCAAGCCTGTTTGTTGCGGGATTGCTGGGAGTCGCCGCCTTCGTCGTCCGACGACGGAAGGGGGCTTCCACCAAAAGCAATTCCGTAGTCTAGAGCAGTTTACGTTTTGTTGAGGACGGTTCTGGCTCGCGGGAAACAGCCCACGTAGGACAATAGCCGATTTCCGCGGCCACGAGTCAGCGTGAAACGCTGTAGCTGAACAGCGCACTTCTTGAGGTGCGGCATTGTCGCCACAACATTTTGCGTGTTCGTGAACCGTCCTCTACATGCCGCAATTTCCTGTAAAGAGTTGTATCCTTTCGCTATGAGCGAATCTCTGATTTTACAACATCGGCGGTGGTGGGCTTTGTCTATCGCCGCTGTCGCTGCTTATGCCGGAATGCTTCTGGACTACGGCCAACGGCTGTGGGCTCTTGAGTACTTTCAGTTCTATCCCGTGTTCGTTGTTGCCGTGCTCGGACTAACCATTAGCCGGCTACGCGAAGGCGTGTTTCCTGATCAACGGGCGTGGAGAATCGAACCGATCAGCTTGTGCCTCGGCGTCGCGGCCCTGTGGGGGGCAGGCTGGATTTGGTCACCATGGCTCGCGGCGTTATCGTTGCTGTTGCTCGGAGACTCTCTACTGAGCGGACACCTGGCAGTGCGGCGGTGTTGGCGATTGCTGTTTCTGTTGCTTACGCTTCCCATGAAGCTTGATGAACAGTTAGTTCATTCTCTGCAAAGAATCTCATCGACCTACGCGAGCACTCTGCTGGACCGACTGAATGTCCCGCACTTGATGAGTGGAAACGTGCTGGAACTGGCCGACAAACGGCTGTTCGTCGAAGAAGCATGCAGCGGGATTAGTTCAGTATATTTGCTGTTGGCAGCAACGGCTTTTTATGTGGTCTGGGCTCGTGTCAGAATGCTTCAGGCGATCCCGTTGATTCTGTCGGTGTTGTGGTGGTCCATCGTCGCAAACATCTTCAGGATCGTCATTATCGCGGCGGGAATTGACTTCTATGGCCAGGATCTGACAGCAGGCTGGCAGCACGAAACACTCGGCATTTTTGTGCTGCTGCTTGCTATGTTGGGGATCTACAGCACGAATAATTTGTTGGAGTTTTTGCTCGGCCAAATCCGGCCGGATCGCAATGCCCAAAACAAAGATCCCTGGCGCCTGAAGAGTGTTCAATTCTGGAACTATCTGACAGCCGTTCGCCCGCAACAACGACTAGCGACAGGCACGTTTTGCATAAGCCTTCCTCGCCGCCCATTGCTGAATACGTTGACTCTGCTGATGCTCTTGTCCGGAGGATGGTACTGGACAAACGTAGTGCGAGCTAAGGTCGAGAGCAAACGTCCGGAAGATCTCGTCGCGGCTCAGATTGATGATTCCCAGTTGCAACAGCTGTCGAACCGTGAGTTCGACCTACTGGATGAAACCGTTTTCGGAAGTGTGAGCGAATTAACCACGGACGGGTTTCACACAGAGACACGTAGCGCATTGGACGATCGGAATCTGTTTGGCGCGCGGTCGCATGTATGGGACGTTAGCACACCTTTCGGCAAAGGCATCGTTGCCGTAGACGGTCCCTTCGGTCACTGGCACGATCTGCGAATTTGTTATGAATCCCAGGGCTGGAAGTTTGAACAGACATCAGTGCACCCAATTCATGGCCAGCTGCCAGGTAAAGACCTGGTGACTGTGCGTATGATCGATGTCAACGGCCAGCGTGCCCATTTACATTTCTGCCTTGTGTCCCCCATGGGCGCACTGATGCATGCACCGGTGGGCGACGACGATTCCCGTTTTGGTGCAAGAATTCAGGAACGTTTGGCGAATACTATCATTCCTCGTGACAGTGGACATTGGTGGCAATTACAAATGCTGGTTCAGCACGACGGGCAATCGCTCACTTCAGAAGTGAAGGCGGAACAGCGGTTGTTCGCTCAGTTGCTCGCCCTCACGCTCCAACGCTGGAAGCGATCTGCAGGAGTTGACGTCCCGTGATTCGAAGATTCCTGCGCATCATATTGCTTCCAAAGTTCGTCCTGGAACTTCCTCGCTTTGCCCTGTCGTATTTGAAATCTCGAACATGGCTGAGTTTGCTGACCGCGATCCCCGCAGTCATCGTCACGTTGCTTCTGGTGATTGTGTTTGCGTCACGACATTCCGCTTCCCTTCAGCAGAACCTGCGACAGCGGTACAACGAACTTTCGCAAAAGGCATTCGAAAAGGGTGATCGAACGGAATCGGAATTGTACTTTGCCCGGCTACTGACCCTGACAACCGACCAACAGGAGGCATCATTTCGTTACGCAAAGCAGCTCTACGAAAAATCCAACGCTGCCACAGAGCCGCAGGTGGTGCTGCTGTCAAAGTCCACTGATCATGCCACTCCCCCTGACGACTTCGCAAAACGCGCCCTTGGCCTGTTGCAGTCATTGGCACCGCGCCGTGCGGATGCCGCAGGCTACCCCCCGGCGCACCGGTTTCTGGCTGACCACTTTGAAAGTCGCGAGCCGCCCACGCCCGTTACGCGACTTCTAACCCTGCAACATCGCGCGTTTGGTCATCCCAATAAAAAAGCCCCGGCGCTCGACCTGGCCGCCTTTTTTGCGAAACACAATTACCATCAGCAAGCGATCAATACGCTTAACAGGTGGCAAAAAGATCAACCAGACGTTCAGCTGGCGTTGGCCGCCGCCCACACCCATCTCGGAAACCATGCCGCCGCACGACGCCAACTTGAAGCCGCGACTGAACAGCTCGCGGCGAAACTGGAACAAGCTCCCCACAGCGTAGAAACACGGCAACAACTCAGCCGTGCATTCGGTGCACAGGGCCGCATTCTGGAATCACTGTTCGTGCTTGCGGAGGGATGCCGCCAGATAGACGATCCGCATCTTGCCGATCAACTTATTCGGCATTACACGATCTGGCTTACTGACATGAGGCCGGAACAGGTGCGCCGCCAACTCAACAGTATCCAACTGGCTCTCGCGCCAACATTTCCACCGCTCGCCGACGACAAGGCGTTTGAAACCGATGTCATTCAGCTATCCAGCGGAGCCACGGTTTCACTTCCGACCCCGATCGTAGACTTTCACAACGCACTGCTCGCCGGTGAAGGGCAATGGCTGGTTCCGCTATTGATGGGTACTGACGAAGCTGCGGTTGGTGACCTTCCCGCGGCCGTCCAGCTACTGAAAGAAGCTACTGACCTCCGCCCGAAGCATCCGGTAGCCGCTAACAATCTTGCCTGGGTGCTGTGGCGGCAGGCGGTGCCGACAGATGGAAAGATTAGCACAAGCGAAGCCTCAGCAGCGCAGCTAAAGCGTGCGTGGCAACTCGCAAATACGGCCGTAGACACGTGTCCTGAGAACGTATCGTTTCGAGAAACTCGCGGTTTGATCGCCGCAGCCGCCGGTCACTGGCAGGTCGCGATTGATGACCTGCAAATGTGTGCAGACAACGGAATGTCGTCTGAGGACATGCGGCGCACGTTGCATGAGGCCAAAGGCAGGCTGACTCCCTGATTGCAACCTGCTCGATTCATGGACAAGCCTGCAAAGTCGAATTGGAATGTTATTCTGCGGATCCGGGCGGCAACGGAACGCGAGAATTCATCAAGGTGATGAGACTCCTTAAAACCGATTCGGTCGTCGCACTGAAGCGTGTCGCGCAGCCCGGGCTGG
This sequence comes from Fuerstiella marisgermanici, assembly GCF_001983935.1. Lineage (GTDB taxonomy): Bacteria > Planctomycetota > Planctomycetia > Planctomycetales > Planctomycetaceae > Fuerstiella > Fuerstiella marisgermanici. Next base: position 145,277 of record NZ_CP017641.1, read on the forward strand.
AGATCAACATTGCCAGTAGCGAGGCGCTTCGCCTAATCGTCGAATGCCGCGAGGAAGAATCGATCGGGTTGTTTAATCTGGTGTGCGGGCTCAACCTGAAGCTGGTGCGCGTCGTTCAGACGCACGTTTCTGTCTACCAATCTCGCCCCACCGAAGGGACGAATGTATGGAGAAGAATGAAACAAAACGTGCCGTTCTGCTCGCACATCACCTAATGTCACTGCGACTACCACGCGATCTTGCCCGAATGCGAAAAGGCGGCCACTCGGTCTGCGACGGAAGAACGTTCTGGAGATAGGCGCGCAAAATGGCCCCACCATCGGCGCGCAACCGGTCCCACCTCGTTTGCCCTGCCGTCGTCTCGCCGTCACCGTTTGCTCTTCACGTAACTCCTGAGAGCCAACGGTGATGGGGAGGCGTAAGGCAGGCAGCTCCTGCTGTTGTTGAACTTGAACTGCGTGATTCGACTTTGCCGAATGACCAGCTTGTAGTGGGCCTGTTTGCACGCCTATCTCCAAAGATCGAGGATGCGTCTTTGGCCAGCGCGTCGCTGTTTGGCAAGCTTGATTGACGAAAGGCTTTGGACATCACCAGCATGCGAATGATGCGTTTCATCGAAAACGGGCGGCCCTCGGTACCGGACACTGAATCGGCCGAGCTGACGAACTCGGCGGCCAGCCAATCGAGCAACTCAGGATGGGTCGGCATCGCGCCTGCTTTTCCGAAGTCGCTGGGAGTGGAAACGATGCCTGTTCCGAAAGTGTGATGCCAGATGCGGTTGACCATGACGCGAGCCGTTAGCGGGTTGGCGGGGTCGGCGATCCATTCCGCCAGCGCCTTTCGTCGCGCTGGACCGTTGGATTTTGAATCGACCGGCAGCGTCCCATTTAACGATTTCAGAGCGGCGGGCTGCACTTTGTTTCGAGGGTTCTCCGGACTGCCTCGTCCAAAACAAACGTCGCTGCAGGTTCGATGAACCTCGCCACGAACGCGGGTTGCCGACCGTGAATCAACATCTCGTCGATGACGGCCTGAATCTCCTCCTGCAGCGTCTTTCGTTTTTCGTTTTCGTCGGCCCGCTTCTTCATCGAAGCCGTCGCACTGAACGTTTTCCAGTTGCCGTCTTCCTGCACGGCGAGCTTGAAGTCTCCGTACGAAATCTTATTCATCCCCTGCAGATAATCAGTCTCCAGGAAATCTTCGCGGTTCGTGCTGATGCGGACCGTGTCGATCTTTGTTGTTTCGGCGAAGTAGAATTCAAGCCAAGGGCGTTCCTTCGTTCCTTTTGGGGACTTTGCCAGCCACTGCTTCGTGCCGAAGATTCCGTTGACAAGTTTCGTTGCCGGCTTGCCTTCCTGGAAAGTCGCCGGGTTTTCACGAAGCGTGGTTCCAGCTTTCTCAAGAGCGACGTTTCGACGTTGTTCGTCGGCGGTGAAAATTTCCAATTCGTCGGCCATCACCCATCCGCCGTCAAATGCGATGCGAAGCCCTTCAGTCGACTGAGCCGGGAAACGAATTTCCTGATAGCCCTGCCAATCCTCAATCCATCCCCAGCCGATTTTTCTCATGTCAGCCCGCAGTCCTTCCAGTTTCTGCAGAAGCTGTTTCTCCTTGACCACACGCCGATGGTCGTCGGCAAGTTCCGGAAACCGACCGCCGAATTCGATGTCCTGAAAGACCGCAGTTAGCGAGTAGTAGTCGGTAATCGTGATTGGATCGAATTTGTGATTGTGGCAGCGGGCGCACCCAATGGTGACGCCCATCATCGACGCACCGACGGTCTGAAGAATCTCGTCCATCCGATCCGCTCGTGCCTGACGGATGGCGGTTGGTTCAAAACCGACGGTTCCGGCGGGAACGTGTGGCCCTGCGACCAGTAAACCGGTGGCGTCGCCTGCGCCCATTGTGTCGCCTGCAAGTTGTTCGCGAATGAACGTGTCGTATGGTTTGTCTTCGTTGAAAGAACGAACGACGTAGTCGCGATACATCCACGCGTTTTTGCGATACATGTTGCTTTCGCTGCCGTTGGTTTCCGCCCAGCGAATGACATCCAGCCAGTGTTGAGCCCAGCGTTCGCCAAAATGAGGTGACGCGAGTAGTTCATCAAGAAGTGCCGAGTACTCCGCGTCAGCATCGCGGTCGAAGGCAGCCACAAATGCGGCTGTTCGTTCGGGCGTCGGTGCCAGACCGGTCAGCACAATCGATGCTCTGCGGATGAGAGCCTGAGGTGCAGCGGGATCTGAAAACTTCAGAACGGCATCGTCAAGTTTCTCCTGAAGGAAAGCGTCGATGCTATCGTGGGCGAACTCTTGTCGAACGGGTTGGAAGGACCAGTGATCAACAGTTTCATCAAGCTTCGCGTCCATCTGGCCGGGCCAGACTGCGCCCTCCTTAATCCAGCGTGTCAGCAGTGCGATCTCTTTCGCCGGTAACTTGTCCTCATCCGGCGGCATCTTTCTATCGGGATAGGCGTGATTGATCACGTCCAGCAGGTAGCTCTCGTCCGGCTTGCCAGCGACGACGCCCGGCAGCCCGGAATCACCGCCGCGCAACATCCACGGCCGCAAATCCAGTCGCAGACCGGACTCCTGTTCGTCTTCCCCGTGGCAGTACTAGCAACGTTCTTCAAGAATCGGCGCCACGTCCTTCTTGAAGTCGACCATCTCCTGCGCCTGCAGCAGTGCAGCTATGAGTATCACATCAATCAGTGAACCAAGGGTGAGTCGAATTGTAGTCATGGGGATTCCTGTCTTCGTGAGCCGACGGCGCTAGCCGCGGGCCTGACTTTTGTCGCTATGTTTGCAGTTCGTATTTTCTGGCTAAGTTGCTACTGGTTCTTGCCCGACGCTAGCGCGTGCGGCTTACGATTGCAGCTTTCCAGCCGGCATTCATCTGCTTCATCAATTGTTTAACGACATCGGGGTTCGCGCCGGTGATGTTTTTCGATTCGTTCGGATCAACGGTGTGGTCGAATAACTCGACAAACAACGGTTTCGATTTCGGGTCACGATGATCTCGCCATGCAACCAGTCGATAGCGATTCGTTCGCATCGTGTAGCCCATCAGATGCTTTTCAAATAATTCCCGATCCCACACTTCGCCTTGCTTGTCAATGATCCGCTGTTCGACGTCTTCGATGAGCGGCCCGAACCATGTCTCCCGCATGCCCTGAGAAAGCGGGTTCGCAGCCCACTCACGCAACGCTGGATTCGGGTATTGACTGAATGCAGCCTTTTTCCATGATCGATTCGGGTCGTCAAGCAACGGCGCGAAACTGTGTCCTTCCAAATGCTTCGGCGATGGAACCTTTGCCAACTCGCAAAGTGTCGGAAAGATGTCGACAAGTTCCACCAAAGCGTCGGTCTTTTCCCCCCGCGCCTTCATGTCCGGAGTCCGGATCATCAGCGGGACTCGAGTTGCGATCTCGTAATTCGTTGCCTTTCCACAGACATCCATGTCACCAAGATGCCATCCATGATCGCCCCAGACAATGACCACGGTGTTCTCACGCAGGCCTGCTTCGTCAAGAGCTTTCAGCAACAGTCCAATTTGGGCATCGACATAACTGGTGCTCGCGAGGTACGCGTGCTTCAGCGTTCTGGCCAGGTCGGCTTCGATCGCACCGTGCTTGGGAATGTTGGAGCGAGTTCGCAGTTCAAACGAAGCGTGCAGCCCCATTGCCGCTCCATCGGTCGGCGCGGTTCCATCGGTCGCGGGTGGAATGTTTTCGGGATCATATAAGTCCCAGTACTTCGCCGGGGCACACCAGTTGAGGTGCGGCAGATGGTAACCCATGCCGAGAAAAAATAGCTTCTTGTCATCGGCCATTTGCTTCATCGTCTTGATGGCCAGCAGGGTGTTATATCCGTCGATGTAGGCATGATCCGGTACGTCAGCGCGTTCAAAGGGCGGACCACTGGCCAGCCCGCGTCGTGCCGCTTCACCGTACTTGGCAAACATCTCCTTGAAGTTTTCGCTGCGAAGTTTGACGTTCTCCGGCAGACGATAAGGCCCGCTGGGTTTCTTGATGTCCTGGCCCAGCCACTTTGCTGCAGGACGACTCCACGAACGTTCTTCGTCAGTATCTCCGTGGTGAAAGATCTTGCCGACATAAGCCGTGTCGTACCCGTGTGCGATCAAATGCTGCGGCAGAGTGAGGATGTCGGGTTGCAACTCTCGCAATGAGACGTAATTGTGAAACAGACCCGTCGTTTCCGGCCGAGTTCCGGTCATCAGACTTGCTCGCGACGGACGGCAAATCGCCTGTTGACAATACGCCCGGTTGAACAGTAATCCGTCTGCGGCAAGTCCGTTCAGATGCGGCGTGATCGCGGTCTCCGATCCGTAGCAGACCAGTTCCGGGCGCAGGTCATCGATGGCGATGAACAGGATGTTTGGTTTGTCGGCTGCGTTTGCCTGGTGAATAAGCAGGAGAAGACAGCCGAACACGACCAGTTGTTTCAGTGTTTCAATCATCCTCATTCGGTTCCTCTGGCTTCCATTCATAAAGTTCAAACACATAGCCAATTACCGGGTTGCTATTCTGATCGTTGGTACACAGCCCAATCGGCCGCATTCGACGGATCAGACGAGTCGGAAACGCTGGCCTGTAAGACAAACGCAACAAGCCCCAGAAAAACGATTGCCTGCGAATTGTCGTGGATCGCTCCGCCGATCCAACGTTGGATCGGCGGAGCGATCCACGACACTCAGGAGCAAGTCTTTGCGAAGTCTGACACCATTCGTCATTGTCAGTTCCCTGCCTTCTTCTTTGCGAACCAAGCCTGTCGCTCCTTGCCGGACACAATGCCATCTTTGTTCACGTCGATCTCGCCGAAGTTGGATTCAACCTTCGATTGGTTCCATGTCCAGCCATTCTCTTCCCATGTCACTTTCTCTCTGGCGACGTATTGCTGCTTCGACCAATCGGTGCTGGCGGCAGCGTGGTTGAATCGCCAGACTCGCACGTAATCGACGGACATGTGAGTCGGGAAGCCGTTGGCAGTCGTCTTCTCGGGTACGCGAGCCATTTCGCCCCCCTTGTACGTCACAAAGGGGTAGCGTAGTCCGAGCGAAAGTGTCACGTGCATCGGCAGGTGCCAATACAGGTTTGGCTTGCGCCCGACTTCGTTTCCATCGATGTACCAAACGATTTCTTCTTTCGTGTTTTTGACCGCATAGACGTGATAGTCCTCGCGTGGATCCCAGGGCGAATCAAAATGAGTCTTGCAGAGTTCCGGGTTGGTGTGGGGACGACTCCACACTCGCTTGCCATCTTTGATGAGCACCGTGTGCAAATTGCAGTCGATGCGAGTGACCGGGAAGTGCTTCTTTGTCTGTGAGTCGAATTCGCTCTGTTGCAGCTCAACGATGTCGATTTCCGAGTAAGCCACCGTTTCGCCATCACTGGCTTGGTAGCGGTTTTGTGGGCCTATGCTGTAAAGCCAAAAAGACGGGCAGGCTCCGGGATAGCGCGAACAGCCTTTGATACGAGCCTCGAAGTATCCGTAAGTCATCGTCTTGTCGATGCGTGCCATACCAGATGTGTAGTGCAGTTGCTGTCCGCGTCACTGGTGATCTTTCTGAAGCATTCGCAGATGCATCGATCCATCGCTTTGCACGACGTTCTCGGGTTCCCAACTCCAGGGGCCAAAGTCCTTTGAGTCGATGTTCCACTTTTGCTGGTCAATACTGTCGCTATTGAATTCGTCAGACTGGTCAGCAACGAAAGTCAAATCCTTCGTCGTCAGCCCGACATCACCGGTCGGCACAGGGTCGGCTGCGATGGTCATCGAATGCGACGCAATCAGAATCGAAAGGAGTAGCAGGAGCTTCATCGAATTCATCCGAGGCAGATGAATTGTTTCGTTTGTGAGCCGACGGCGCTAGCCGCGGGCATTTGCGGTTGTTTCTAGAACCCGCGGCTAGCGCCGTCGACTCAAAGAGTTTAGTAGCCAAGAGGTTTTCCGTTCTGGAAGAGCGTGGTGATTTCCTCTGACGTCAGTGCAGCATCGAAAATGGCAAGCTCATCAATCGTGCCATTTAAGTTGCGAACAGAGAACCAAGGGGTCTTGCGAAACGGCTGTCCCCAGTTCCCGATCTCTGCGGCACCGATTCGCAAAGTGTCGATGTGAAATTTGTCGAGGATCTCATGGCTGCCGACCTGTTTGCCGTTGGCGTATTGCATCACCTGACGGCCTGCCGGGTCATAAACGGCGGCAAGGTGAAACCACTGTCCACTTTTTGAGATGTCCCAGATCGGGTCTGAGTAATAGACGCGAGCAAGCCCCGCTGTCTCGACTTCACGCTGGTCCAGTTCGCTGAAGCGTCGAATTTTCTGAGTATCATCCACCATCACGGAAAACATCAGACGACCGTCATTGCGAATCTGCCAGTGCAACTCGCCGGTCTCGTAACCATCGCTCATGAACAACGCGTTGTAAACGTGTTCAAGGCCGTCGATTCTAACCCAGCAGGCAAACGAAAACGCCTGATACTCACCATCGATTCGCGTACGAACACGCGAGCCGGGGCGGCCAAAGTTCAGCCCGGATGACTTTGATCCGAAACGACCGCTGGAGTGCTCAACCGGACCAATGAGCTTGCCGTTGAGACCATCGCCAGTCCGTGCGACATTACGCACGGTACGTGAGCCGAACGCGTTAGCGTCGGGCCCGGTATGCAGTTCCGTTCCACCATCACCGCCCGCGGCCAGCGCCGTCGGCTCGCGATGTTGGCCCGCGGCAATTGGAAAATAGGCGATCAGGCGATCATCCTGTCGCAGCTCTTCCGCATGTGCCTGCCACGCAGCGAACCGCTCCGATGCGGCGTTTTCCTGCCGACTCTTCAGTTCATCAATTGTGCTGAGCCCATCGAACGATTCAGCTGTGTCTGCCCCTTTCAACCACTGCCGCTCTCCTGTCAGCAGATGGCTGCCATCGTGTTCTCCACCACGAATCTCCAGTTCACCGTCAATGACCTCAACGCGGGCATTCTCCGATTTGACTTCCAGCGCAAACTCCGTCCCCAGATCGATGATCTCGGAACCCGCCGCTTTGACAATAAAACCGCGTGCCGCCGGAGGAACGTTCGCTCGAAGCCGACCGCTCGCGACTTTGACTGACCAATCGGACTCGATGTTCAGAGCGGCCGGGCCTTCGACAATCAATGTCGCACCGCAAAAGAAATCGATCTCCGCGACGCCTTCCTCAAATTGAAGCCGTCCGTTTGTCAGGACATCACCATCCCGATATTCGTTGCCGCCAGCAGACCATTTCAAATCAACCGATCGCCTTAGTGTCGCATGTCCCGCGATCTGCGATTCATTCCGCTCTACACTCTGCTCACCGCGATCGGCCACATTCGTCGTTCCGCTTTTCTGCAGACCGAACCAAAAAGCGGCACCACCGACCGTTAGAAGGATCGTGGCAGCAAGGCCAATCATCGACCACGACAGCGACTGCCAATGTGCGCCAACGGCGCAAGCCGCAGGCGCTTTCCACGTTCTGTCGTCATGGGCGGGGCGCGAAGCTATCGCGTTCGGCTCACTCGCTTCAGATGCGATTTCGCTGAGGGACTCACAAAGTGTGACTGCCCGTAGGTACTCGGCTCGCACCTCGTCATCCTGTTCAATGGCATCCTGTAACCGATCAAACTCTGCAGGGACAATGGTCTGGTCGATCGCCTTGAAAATCAGATTCCGCGTCGCTTCATCCATTGCCAACCTCCGCAGCGATACGTTGCTCGACACAGTCAAGGAGGCGTTTACGCAGGGCATTGACCTTGCTGTAGAGCCGTCGAGCAGCTTCTCCCGTTTCCTCAGCGATGGCCGCAATGGATTCGCCCGGAGAGTGGACGCTCAGAACAAGCCGCCGTTGATCGTCGTGCAGTTTTCCCAAGCAGGACTCAATTGCCGATTGCTCCAACTCCTGCTGATCGAGATTGTCGATGGCTGCCTGAGCCAACCGTTCAATCACACTTTCACGAAACACCAGTCGATCTCTGGCCTTGTCACGCTGCCAACTCATCGCCTTGTAACGGGCGATGATGCAGGCCCAGCGAATAAATTCCTGAACCGAATCGTCCAGGCTTTCAGGTTGGAATTCCGAGAACTTGTTCCAGCATTCGAGGGCCGTGTCCTGAACGACGTCGTCCACTCCATCCCGCGATGGCAACAACGAACGCACGAATCGCCGGATCGACTGGTCATGTCGAGCCAGCAATGCGACAAACTCGCTGTATCGCTGTATCGCTGTATCGCTGTATCGCTGTTCGCGGTCTGATTCGTGGTCCATTTTCTTACCGTGGCAGGTGTTCCGGGACGTCCCGATGTGTAGACATTCCGCGGCAACGCAGAATTACCGCCGCTTCCCGATATTTTATGGAAAACAGGCGGTACGGAACCGTGCTGGAAGCAAATCTTGCAGCGCGACGACTGATTCAACCAGAGAGATTCACCGCGGTCACTCCGAACGCCATTTGATCGACGCTGGAACCGGAGAATCCGCAAGATTGGGATCAGGCCAACGAGCACGACAGGCAGTCGTTTCGGCAGAGCACACTGGTTCGGATAGGTATCTCGAAGGGGGAAACCTTGGGCTCCCAACCGGATGGCACAGATACTGGAGGTCAACGACAAAACCCTCTGCTACTTTTGGACTTATTGCCGAGGGGGGATGGTTCGGATTGTGATCCGGTTTTTCGAAGAGCCCCGATTATGACTCGAACCTGAGTAGCAGGAAGTGAATGTGGCGGCTGGATTGGAACTCCGCAACTTTTTACCCGACAGTGGGTTCGAGAAATCGAACCTCTTCATCGCCTGAACTGGATCCACTGTTTGAACCGACCACGGTGGCTCGCAATGATCACGCGGGGCGCTGCGCTCAAAAGAAAAACAGCTCGCCACGAACGAACGCGACGAGCTGTTTTGATTTCAAGTCGGGACGACAAGATTTGCACGGTTCTATACGAACCGTTCAACGGCGACGACCTGGCAGCGGCTGCCTGAGAAATTACAATGCGTCTTCACGCCTACCCTTAGCGGGGGAAAAGCGGCATCCGAACCGCCTGGCGTGTTTTTCTAATTCGGAATCAACTATCGGAAGTTGATGCGATGAGTGACACATGGCAGACACTGGAACAGCGTTTCCGTGAACTGGCTGCGAAGGCACCAGAACTTAGTCTCGGTGTTAATCCAGTAGATGCCGAATGGCAGTCAGAACCTGTGCTATTGGAAGGCGTCGAAGTCGGGCAGCGTATAGTTCAGACTGGTTGGTCGAAGAGCTATCGCGGCTGGAGCACACCAACCGGCGAATGGGAGTGGCATGTCTCGGGCGAAAAGGGAAATCTGCATGTTGATGAGTTGGCAGGTCTGATACGCAGAGCAGACCAACTGTTGGGCGTCACGCACTGTGAACGCAGTAAATTCACCGGCGTACTCGTTGAGCATTTTGGCAACAGTGCAATGTCGCTACTTTTTAAACACACAGACCCGCTGTTTCACGACGCTCCGCCAAACTGTATTCCGAACGCTGCGGAGCTATGTGCCGTAACTGCCAACTACCTGACCACGGCAGCTATCCATCAGAGTGAAACTTCGGAAACGCCAGTTGCAGCGAGTACACAGGCGGAAATTGACGAAGCGGATTATTCTGAAGAATTTCGCCGATCGGGAGACTGGCGAAAGATATTGCAAAAAGATGGTGTACCGCTAAGTCGAGATATGTGGTCAGCCAGAATCAAAGGCTTGAAAGGCGATTTGATTCGAGTGATGGCAAAGTCTGGTAGCAAACAGCACTTCAAGGTTCACACCAACGACCTTCCTGATGGATTGAAAACAAAGCCACAGAGGGACCGTTTTCTAAACCCAAGGCCGACAGAAACCTGATACGTCGACCGTTTGTCGACCTGCCGTCCGCTCTTTGTCGTAGCCGCTTGGAACCATATTCCAAGCGGTTTTTCGATCGCTATCGTCGTGGCATGGAGTGTCACGACGTATCAATCAGCGGCGAAATCATCTGGACCGACGAAGCGGTCGAACAGATGGCTGCGCTGTTTCTTGACCTAGCCGAACAGTCGCACGATGACGACAACACAGATGCTCCAATCATCCCGTTTCGGCAACGCGATGCTGCGTGCCGAGAAACCAGCAGCACGCATGGAGCAACGTAGTGGACCCAATCGTCGACGACATCAAACGCATGTGGGCTGAAGGCAAAACGCTGCCTCAAATCGCAACGCAATTGCATCTGAAAATCGGTTTTGTCCGATGCGTCCTGCAGACCGGAGACGTGCCGAACGCGGCCACTGATCTCGTTGAAACGATCATGATTCTGCATTCGATCTTTGTGCCGGCGGCTGAGATCGCACGCAGGCTGAAAGTCGATCAGGCGACGGTGCTGCACATCCTCACGCACGGCAAGTTGCCACAGCGGCAACTTAGCCTGGCATGGAAAGAGCTGCCGGCCGACCGCCCTCTCGACGATGAGGTGGGCCGATGAGCGTAGCAAGCGACTGTACGGCGTGGCAAGAGCACTCACAGCGGCTGGCCAAGTGGGCATTGGATAGGCTGGTCAACCGAAGCGATCGGCACGGGTGTTATGGTGACAAGGGAGCATTCACGGCCGACACACTGGACGAATACACGCTCCGAAATCACTTCTACGGCGCGAAGGTTGTCGGTCTGCACAGCACAGCGGCCGACAACACATGTAAGTGGCTGGGGCTCGACATCGACAACCACGATGGCGATGACAACTTAGCCGCAGACAATCTCAGCACCGCCATCGAGCTGCTGAACAAATTGCTTGATCTTGGCATCATGGCGGCACTGGAAGACAGCAACGGCGACGGCGGCTATCACATTTGGATCCTGTTTTCGGAACCAGTGCCAACGGAAGACGTCTTTCGCTTTGCAAAGTGGTTGATTGACGGTGCCGACATTGAAACTTCCCCTAAGCAGGCAGCGTTAAGCGGGAAGGGGCTCGGTAACTGGTTGCGGCTTCCCGGTCGGCACCACACGCGAGAGCACTGGTCGCGTGTATGGGGTGATGGCGAGTGGCTGGATGATGCGGAGTCCGTCGAAGCCTTGTTAAACCTGCCTGCGAACGACCCATCTGTATTGAACGTTGTGCCGGATGAACCGCCGGATAATGACGCGTGTGAACCGGCGACGCGAAAGACCATGGAGAAGCGACAGCAACCGCTCCCCGACGTCAACGGCACGGAATCACTTGTCGATATTGCGGAGCGAACCATTGAACAAACCCCGTGGCGTGAATTGCTCGAATCACAGGGATGGCATCTTGAATCGAACAACGGAGCCGAATCGACATGGACTCGACCAGGGAAGGAATCAGGCGTATCGGCGACGCTGAATTTTGGCGGCAACAATCTGTTCCACGTCTTCACGGAGTCGACAAACCTTCCAGCGGACGGCAAAAGCAATGGCCAGTCGTACGGCAAGTGGCGTTTCTATTGCTGGTCGCACAACTTCGGGACTGATCAGGTTGCAGCGGCAAAAGAGTATCTGCCCGACGATGTTGTTCAGGAGCACGGTCAGCAATGGCGTGAATCTCAGTCGGGGGCAGCCCATAGCAACGACGAACAACCGACCGAAAGCCCGAAGAAAACATTCGAAGGCAAAGACATATCCGATCTTGAACCGCATGCAGAATCTGAAGTCGACTGGCTGGTCGATGGAATCTTTTCTTCAGACCAACCGACGCTGTTCGGTGCAAAATCCAAATGCCTGAAAACAACGTTGCTGGTCGACTTGACGATTGCGTTGGCTACCGGGGGGAAGTGGCTTGGAGCATTTCAGGTCGGCAAACCGAGGCGGGTTCTGTTTTTTACTGGCGAGGCAAACTATCGAGCCGTAGCGCGTCGCCTGAAGAAAGCCTGTAAGAGCCACGGGACGTCGTTTTCAGCTTTGCGTGGCATGTTGCGAGTCGACGCAATGGAGTTCCCGAAGCTACCGAACGTCACTCATTGCGTGGCCGTTGCCGACGCCGTCAAAAAATACGACATCGACGTTGTTATCGTCGACCCGCTCTATCGCGGCATGACCGCACAGATGGACACCAACCGCATGGCCGACATTGGTGATGCCATTGTGAACTTCGCGAATTGGTGCCGTCCTGCGTCGCTTGTGATGAGTCACCACACGACCAAAGCGTCCGCCAGGGAACTTGGCTCGCCACCTGACCTTGAAGATATGACGGGCGCGGGCATCGCCGAGTCATTCGGGAATTGGTGGCTGATGGGACGCAACGAGAAGTATCAATGGGATTGGAACCACGACCTATGCGTCCAATTCGGCGGCCGTGATGAGCAGGCAGGCGGACGGCGGATTCTGTTCAACGAAAAAGACTGGACGGCTGAAGTCTCGAACCTGCATGAGTTTCTAACCGAGCAGCAGGAAGCGGCACAGAAGGCCAGGGAAGACGCTAAGCGTGAGAAACATCATCGAGCCATCGAAACCGCACGCAGCAGGGTTCAGAATGTTCTGAGAGACCAAACGACCCCACTCAGCAAAAACCAGATTGAAGAACGCCGTGGCGAGGTTCCGCAAAAGGAAATCCGCCAGGCAATCTACGACATGGAAACCGACCAGTCGCTGACAATCCACGACTACCGAGATTCGCGAAATCGGCTTCAGTCGGGAGGGTATTTGCTGGCCGAAAAAGGGCACGAATATGACGCACTTTTTAGCGAGTCTGAAGATGTTCGTTGATGCTCGTTGTTGCTCGTCACGACGAACATCGACGAGCAGTTCGATATATGTTCGTCGTCCGTCCCTATAGGGGACGACGAACAACGAACATCATCAACCACCATTGGAAATGGCCGACGAACAACAACGAGCAACGAGCATCCCCCCAACGAAACGACGCACTGGAAACGCTGAACCGACATGAGCAGCCAACGACGACACGACCCAACACCTGAAGAGATCGCAGCCGTGTGTCTCGAGATTCAAGCGACATGGTCCGAGGCCGAACGGCTGCGACGCCTCAGGGTTGACTTGAGACCGACGTACACGCGATGCGATGGCGAGCAAGCGACGATGACACATGAAGACTATCACGCACACCAAGCGAGCCATGCAGCCTTGTGTGGCACAGACGATGGTCGACTCGGGTAGGGGCCAATATTTGGGGAGCGATAGTGGCTGTCAACCGCATTCCCCTAGCGTATTTTTTTGGGGAGTTTTCTTAGCACTTTGAAGGATTGAAAATGGGAAGCAGAGGACCGTTACCAAAACCCGGCAGTTCAGAATCTGAGCGCGGCCGGAACACCGCGAACCGTCGAACCAAGATTGACCCGGAGGCAACACTTCCGAAATGTCCAGGCGACTTGCCAGATGATGCCGCCAAGCGATTCTGGAAGCAGCACGCCAAAAGCCTGTTCGAAAAAGGCTGGTTGACGCCACAGGACGTACCGGCGTTTGTTCGTCTTTGTCACACGTGGTCACAGCTGTGCGAGCTGGACCAAAAGTTGAAAGACGAGGGGCTTACTACCGTCAGTTCGACGGGAGTATGCCGGGCACATCCCGCGGCGTCGTTGCGAGTCTCGACCGAAAAACAATTTCTCGCACTTTCGGTTCAGTTTGGAATGTCGCCAACAAGTCGACAACGTGTTCCGCCAGCGGAAAACGTGGAACCCGTCCGCATGCGACGGCAGCGTGATCTGGAAACCAAGTATCTTTAGCAAATGGAAAATCACATGGCATCGACGCAAGAATTCACCGAATTCTGGCAGCGGCTTAGCGTCGCAGAACTGGAAGCAATCGCGGCGGTTGCAACGTCGCCGAAGACATCGGAGGTCAGCAGACCGATGGCGTTCTTTTTGGCTGATGCGTTGCAGGTCGAAGCTGATCATCGTGAACACTTCAAGACGAAAACCGCTCAGTTGCCACCAGTTGACCGCTGGAGCGATTCGGAAGTCTCGGAAGCATACTTTGCCGCAACGATGACAGAACGTGCGTTAGCGGGCACCTCTGAGCGGCTAAACGAGTGGGCAGCGTTGTTGAAGGCGTGCATCTGTCTGGAAATGGCAGCACGATTGAAGGTTCGACAGATTATGCGAGACCCATCATGCAACTAAAGCCAGGCGACCAATGCAACGCATGCTTTGCGGGACGAATGAAGGTTCGGTCTGTGTACGACAGCGGCGGCTGGCACACTCGCTATTTGATCTGCACGAAGTGTGGACAACGTTGTCAGCATGTTGTTCCAGCAAGCGAAGTGCGGCGGCGAACGCTTAAGCAAAAAAGTGGTTCGCCTTAAGCAAACAGGTTCTTCGCAAGCGGTTGACGATCGCTGATAATGCCAGCACGTCACAAAGATGGCGGAGCAAAAATTCCTGGCATAGATCACGGAGTAGCGAAAAATGGAAAGCGTAGTTTTGACTGATGGCGAAGTTGCGGCGGTGTTGAAGGTCAGCCGTGCAACGATCAGACGCATGTGGTGGCGGAAACAACTGCCCGCACCGATTCAGATCGGCGTCTGCAACCGCTGGCGAAAATCAGATATCGACCAGTGGCTCGCCGATCAACCGACGAACAATTTGTACGACACGCCTGATGCGTGCGAAAGGAAACTGGTGTAATGACTCAACAAACGATGAAAATGCAGCTCGAACAAGCTGCGGAGCGACGCATTACCTTACATGCGGAGGTTCAAGAACTTTTGGATGCGGCGACTGAAACGCAGCGGCTTTCAAAAGAGGACGAGGCGAAGGTCGACGAACTTCTTTGCGAGGTCGAGGACATCGGCCGATTTTTGGAACGGCACCAGTCGCCGAAAATGGGCGGATTCGTTTTCGGAGAGGATTCTGGGGGCTCAGTCGGCAGCGGTCCGCGTTTTGTGGATCAGCACGGTAACCAGTTGCGAGCGTTTACAGGCGAACAGCAGTTTGCCAACAAGCGACTTGACGGTGAACTGGGTGCAGCAATCCACGGCATGCTGACAGGTCAGCCGATGGCATCACAGGCAGGCAGCACAGACAGTGCTGGCGGCTACATTCTGAACGGTGACCTGTCCAGCCAGGTGATTGACCTGGCACGTTCTGCGAGCGTCTGCATGCGTGCGGGGGCAGTCACGATGCCGATGACCACATCCGAACTGCGGATTGCTCGAGTAGCATCAGATGCAACATCGTATTGGCGACCAGAAACGGCAGCGGTCACATCGTCCACCATGACGTTTGAAGCTGTCAATCTGCGTGCGAAGACGTTGGCGTGTATCGTGCCTGTCAGCATCGAGATGCTGGAAGATGCGTCGAACGCTGCATCAGTCATCGAATCGGCCCTGGCTGCAAGCATGGCTCAGAAACTCGATGCGGCTGGACTTGTCGGCACTGGTGCTGCGTCCGAACCGTTGGGGATCCGTAACCATAGCGGCATCAACACGATTGCCAGCGTGGGCACACCTGCGGATTACAACGACATCAGCCTGGCCGTCGGTGACATCATGGCGGCGAACTATGCGGGACAGGTCGATGGCCTGTCGTGGATCAGTTCACCGCGAACTGACGACACCTATGATGGATTGCAGGATACGACGAACCAACCGTTGATGCCTACGCCACGGGTAGCCAAGCTGAAGCGATTCAGCACGACGGCGTTGCCTGAAGATGAAGGCGGCGGCAGCGATGAAGCTGTCAGCATCGTGGGTGACTTCAGCCAGTTGGTGTTCGGCATGCGGACGAGGTCCGTCAATATCCGAATTCTGGAAGCTGGAACGGCTACCGATGACAGCGGCGACACATGGAACGCAGCAAGCCAGTTGCTGAAGCACATTGTGTGCTACGTGCGGGCCGACGTTGCGTTGCTGCGTCCGACCTGGTTTACCGTCCTCACAGGCATCACAGCGTAGAAAGGCTGAACAATGAATCTCTCAACATCGGGTAAAATCACCCGCGTATCCAATGCCGTGGCGGCTGGCCAGGCGACAACCAATTGTTCGTCGGTTGATATGAAGGGCTTTGAAAGTGTGACTTTCGTTCTCAGCGTCGGGGCGATTGTCTCGACAGGAACGGTCACACTCAAAGCACAGCAGTCGACCGACAACAGCTCATTCGCTGACCTGGAAGGGACTGCAATTGCCTACACGGATGCCGACGACAACAAAGTCGCCATTCTGGAAATCACGAAACCGCTCGAACGTTATGTTCGTCCTGTCGTCATTACGGCAACGGCGAACGGAACAATCGACAGCGTGATTGCGATTCAGACGGCTGCTAATGAAGAACCAGTTACACACGACAGCACGACTGTCGTCGGTTCTGAACAGCACCTGGCACCTGCTGAAGGCACTGCGTAATTATCGGCGAGTGATGTTCGCGGCATAGATCGATGGACATCACAAACCCTTATGGCTGAACCCGTCGGTGTGTGCCGGCGGGTTTTTCTTGTTCAGGGTGCAAGTCGGCAGCGTGCTACGGTACACTGCGATCGGCGGGATAGGCTTAGCGGCCAAACGCTGGCACCAACACCAGTTTCCCGTCATTTTATTTTGTTGGATTCACTTTAGTTGGAAGGTGAAAACGATGACACGAGCAGTTGCATATCTTCGACGCTCCAGTAGCAAACAGGAAAAGTCGATTTCCGCACAACGGTCTGCGGTCCAGAACTACGCTGGCGAGCGTGGTTACACGATTGTCAAAGAGTACGTCGACGACGGCATCAGCGGCGACAATAACGCGGCGTTACGACAGTTCCATCAGATGCGGGACGACCTGACGACCAGCCACGTCGCGGACGTTGTTTTGGTTTGGGCTTATGACCGCATCAGCCGCAACGACAGTGACGAAGAATCCGCTGCCATGTTTCCGCTGCGTGAAGCTGGCATCTGCGTTGATTCTGTTACTGAGGGGTTGATTGATCGGGATTCCTTCGAAGGGCGCATCACTCACACCGTTCGCCAAGAAGGGCGGCACAGCTATATCCGTGACCTGGCGAAGAATTCTTTGCGTGGTCGTGTGAATTCGGCGTTGCAGGGACACATTGCAGGTCAATCTGCACCTTATGGTTTCGACCGCATGGTCGTTGATGGCCAGGGCAACCACATTCTGCGAATGAAGAACGGAGATCCAAAACCAACACGCGGCGGAGATACTTACATCACGCTGGTTCCATCAGACGACCCTGAAGTCGTCGCTACGCTGCGTTACATTTTTGAGGAATACGCTAAGCCTCAGATCGGACTGCGCACAATCGCAGGCGAGTTGACAGAGCGTGGTATCTGCGGACCGCGTGGACCACAACGGGGAACTGAAAATCCAGGTCGCTGGCACGCAAATACGATTAAACACATCCTGTCGAATCAGAACTACGTCGGCACCTATGTCTTCGGAAAACGGACGGAGGCGAAATTCTTCAAGGTATCCAAGGACCGAATCGAAGAACGACAGAAGACGGACTATCGACGTTCAAAGGTGCGACTGAACGACGAAGCCGAACAGGTGATCGTTCCGAATGCCTTTACAGGTCTGATCGATCGCAAGTTGTTTGATGCCGTGCAACGTAAACTGGATGATCAAAAGCGTGGTAGCCGTCAGCCGCAAGTGAAGAAACCTGATCGGTATCCGCTCGCAGGTCTGGTGATCTGCGGTTGTTGCGGGGGGCGAATGTATGGCGGACCGAAACCGCACACGACCGATAAGTCAGCCAGTCGTTACTTCTGTTCGACCTATCAAAAAGAAGGCAGTAAGCACAAACACGCGAACGGCTGCTATCACAACCAGATTGACGGCGACGCATTGCTGAAAGTCGTCACCGATAAGATTCAGAAGTCACTAACACCCGCAAACCTGAAGCGGTTGGAATCAGCGATGCGGCGGCAAGTGGCCAAACGATCCAGCCAGAAGCCTGACACAGCACCGCTGCAACGCAAGCTGGACAAACTCAACGCAGACATCGACAAGGCCGCAGACCGCCTACTGCGATCCGACGACGATCTGATTGATATTCTCGCTCCTAAGATTAAGGCCATGCGACAGGAGCGTGACAGAGCGGCTGACATGCTGGAAAATGAGCGGCGGAAATCCAGCGATAGCGACGGTGAACGGCTGGTGAGTGATGCCATGCGGCGGCTGAAAGACTTCTCGAAGCAGATTCGATCGTCAGCACCAAAAATAAAGCGTGATGCCATCCACATGCTTGTGGACAGCATCACGCTCGAATTTCAGCACGGTTGGAAGGGAAAAAGACCCTTCGACACTCTGACGAGAGGAATAATCAACTCGTCTAGAACCGTGCATCGAGAGTTCAGAGGCCCAGTTGAACTTTTTCTCGCCTCCGTCGCCGAGTGGGATGCTCACATTTCCCACCTCATTCTAGCGGCGTAAACCTCTTCTTGACCGCTTCGGGCCAACATTCCGCCCTCATTTAGAAGAGGGCGATTTCCGAATTCGTCGCCCGAATTCAGGCGTCAAAAACAGACGAATTGCCAATTCGTCAACCGAACTGCCAGTTCGCCCTTTGACTTGTGAGGAGCAAGCATGTCGCTGCTCCAACTCAATCCAAGTCTTTGGGAGTCCGAACATGAGTGGAATTATAGACAGCGTAATGGAGTGGGGCCAGAACTGCGAGTTTGTCGCTCGCTGCCCAAAGGCAATCACGCCTGAAGTCAGAGCTTTCTGCGATTCACTGGAGGCTGATCGGCCCCAGTTTCTTGCAATCCAACCAACCCCATCCGCTGAGCCAGCTTGCTGCTCTCAGAATGTGTTGGCAGAGGTGGAGGAAGGGAACGGTTCGTTGCAGGCGGGTTGGTCCATCTGGCAAATGCGTAATGCCTACTTGGTCGCAGAACGTCATGCGGTTCTAAGGACCGAATCCGGCCTCATCGACATCACCCCTCAGTTTGACGCCACTTGTCGAATCGCTTTTGCAGCGACCGAAGAGATGCCTTTCAGCTTCTCAATGCCGTGCAGTTACTTTCCCCTTTCAGCCCACCCGCTCGTTCTACGCTCGGTGGAGTTGATGAGTCTGAACTCAGAGTTGTTCTTCCGGGGCGGTTTCCGATCCCGTGAGTTCTACAGAAATGACAGAGAGTCGGCGGATTGCCTCCGTAGGTATTTCTCAATGAACAACCAACAAGACAAGAAGCGGCTGGCCAACTCACGCAGAGTGAATCGGAAGGCGGAACGTCAGCGGAAACGTGCAAATCGCAGATGAACCGTGGGCAATCAATAAGCGTGACATTTCTTTGAGAATGGAAGGAGCAAACAATGGCAGAGAACTCAGGTATCGGCTGGACCGATCACACAATGAACTTCTGGTGGGGATGCAACAAAGTCTCCACCGAGTGTCAACACTGTTACATCGACGGCCTGATGCGCCGGGCGGGGCGAGAGCCATTCAACGGCCCGATGCGGACAGTCGATTGGAGCAAGCCAGCCAAATGGAACAGGCAAGCCGAAGCGCTCGGTCGTCGGCTGCGAATTTTCACCTGCTCCATGTCAGACTTCTTCCACGAGGGGGCTGACCAATGGCGTCCCGAAGCATGGGAGGTCATCCGATCCTGCCCAAACCTCGACTGGCTGGTCCTGACCAAGCGGCCCGAGCTTATCCCGACACGCCTACCGAACGACTGGGGAGGCGGTTATCCGAACGTCTGGCTAGGCGTAACCTGCGGGGCCACGAGTTCTCTTGGCCGGGTTGCGATTCTCAAGGGCTTACCAGCCCGACTGCGGTTCATCTCCGCAGAACCGTTGCTTGAACCTGTGGATTTTCGACCGCATCTGGATGGTTCAATTCACTGGATCATCACGGGCTGTGAGCAGGCGGGGAAAGACAAACGCCGTCCGATGAGCCTCGACTGGGTGGAAGACATCGACAACCAGTGCCGGAAAGCGGAGATCGCTCACTTCGTCAAGCAGAGATACGAGGGCACCCAGATCACATACTGAGGTGGTACAGGTTTCAGGGACAGGTCATTCTCTTATTTTGGGAGATTGATGATCTGTTCGAACTGAGCTGGCGACCTGTAATCGAGGCTGGAGTGTCTGCGTTCGTGAACGTAGTAGCGGACGTATTTTGACATCTCTCTTCTTGCCTCTGCCTTGCTTTGGTAATCGGTCATTTCGAGTTCGTTCTTGATCGTTCCGAAGCAGCTTTCCATGGATGCGTTGTCATAACAGTTGTCAGCACGGCTCATGCTTTGTGTGATTGCTGCCCGACGAAGAATTGATCGGTATTCATTGCCAGCGTACTGGCCGCCTCGATCCGTGTGGTGAATCAATCCAACGTCAGGCTGTCGTTCTTTGATGCTCGAACGCAGTGCTTTGAGGACCAGCTGTTCCGTCATGTTGTTATCCAGATGCCAACCAACGATCCGCCGGGAAAACAGATCCATCAGCATCGCCATGTAGCAAAACGTCCCGTCAGTCAGCGGGATGTAGGTAATGTCTCCAACCCAAATTTGATTGATCGTTGTTGGGGCGTCCGCATCGAGCAACAGGTTCGGCGAATAGCCCAGTCGATGACGGCTGTCTGTCGTTTTTGGAACGAACGACTTCGGCTGAATTGCCTTTAATTTAAGGGCTTTCATGACATTCGAGACCTTCCTGCGATCACAGGGAAGTCCCATTTCCTTGAGGTCTTCGGCAATGCGACGAGCCCCGTAGCGGCGGCGGTGACACTTAAAGATGACTCTTATCAACGGAGCCAGTTGAGCATCCTGTTCTTCAAAGATCGTGGGCTCAGCAGTCTGCCAGGCATAAAACGAAGTTCGGTTCACACCGAGATGACGACAGACTTCGGCCACGTTTCCATGACCTTCCTGAACAATCGCTTCAACGGCCGCATAGACGTCAGCTATTCGTTGCGGCCGAAAATAGCCAACGCTTTTTTTAGTATGTCCCTCTCACGTTCGACACGCCGCAGATCGGCTTCGAGGTCCTTGACCTTAGCCTCCAAAGAGCTTGCCACTGGACCACTTTGTTCCAGCTGCTCCTGTTTCCAGCGATACAAAACGTTGACGTTTGAAATGCCCAACCGGTCCACAACCTGAGGAGCCGTGTACCCATCCAGAAGCAGCTGCACGGCTTCTTCTTTGAACTCATCCGTGTACTGACGGCGAGACGATTTCTTGACTGATTTTTTTTCTTCCGAGACATCCTGAGGTCCTTTCTACGGACTCAAAATAAGAGATTCACGTGTCCCTGAAACCTGTACCACCTCATACGACGGCCTGATCGACGGAAAGGTCCGCCAAGAGTGGCCAGAGGTAGCGTAGCCCACCCTTCAAGTAATTCCAGTTCAAGGAGAACCAACAAATGAAACATGACATGGAAGAGATCGTTCAGGCAATTAGCTTGATCTCAAACTGGCTCCGAGATGAGTCGAAGTATCCCCGTTCAGTAAAGCCTGCTGAAGAATCGTCTCGCTATCTTGGCATCCGTGAACTTTCGATTGCGTTTATGGAATGGCAGTTTCGTCGGGTCAGTCAAGCCGAGCAGGAGCATCCACCGACTGACGTTCGTGTCAGCAACCGAGTTCTGCAACTTCTCGAAAAGGCTGCGGAGGCTCATCAGCAGTGTATTAGTGTTGGGGACGGAGGCAACGACGATGCTTAACGAAAGACGAGTGACCGTAGGCGACCTGATCGACGAGGGCCGTCGCTTTGTGTTGGAAGTCGGCGAGTATCACGAAGGCGAGGGCTTCCGAGCCATCATCGTTTTCGAGAACCACCCCGGCTACTTTCCCAGCGGAGAACTCTCGAATCAACCAGACGCCGCTCCGGTTCTTTGGTGGCCCATCAGTAACCGTCAAGAAGCTCAAAGAATGGCATATAGCCATTCCAAGGCGACCCTCGGCCTGAGCAGGATGGAACACATGAAGATCGTCATGTCGTCCATTGGAACGCAACACTAGTCGGGAAAGGTGACGGTCAAGTTTGACTTGGAATCTGCTCGGATTTGGTTGCGCAACGGGTTCGGTCAGGAGATGGAATTGGAAGAAGAACATGCTGTCGCTCTCTACCAAGACCTCGCTCGCACGATGAACCTTCCGTTCCGCCCCAATTGCTCCGAGTGCGGGATGCTACTGGATGAGGACGAGTATTGCGGCTGGTGTGAAGGCTGATAGTACACCGTATGAATCTCGATGGATTCCCTGCCACCCGTGCCGCTGTGCCGGGTGTGCCGGGTCTCACATTATAGGAGGAAGAAATGAAACAACTGAGCGTGGTCAGAGACGAACTCTTTGACGAAGAGAAAACGCACCAGCACGCCGAAGACGAATCGACTGAAGATTCAGAAGACACCTCGGTACGTCAATTGAGTTGGGATGAAGGAGACCCTGCCGCTACGAACTATCGCAAGCTCGGGTCGTTGTTGGCCCGATCGGGCGACCTCTTCGGGCGATCCGGGTATGAGGCGGGTTTGATCTTGGTCCGGCCAGACGGCTCCACCAAGCTCATCACCACGGCGGCTGATCTGGCTCCCGTGATCGTGGACCGGGTGGCTCTGACCATCTATCTCGACGGAAAGCCCAAGGGGAGCAAGCTCTCGGCGGCGCACATGAACGCCATGTTGAGGACGAAGGCGTTCTTGTCAAAGTTTGCCGTCGTCGATCATATCAGCACGGTGCCACGCTATCTGCCGCCCAATTTTTCTCTGACAGAACCCGGCTACAACGATGGCGGCGAAGACCATCGTTACTTCTTCGTCGGCGAGTCCCCCCAGGTCTTTGATTCGATGGATCGTATCGAAAGATTCCTGGACGTAATGGACCTTGAGACGGAGGCAGACAGGGCAAATGCACTGGCGGCGGGGCTGACTGTGCTGCTGCGGAATCACTGGCCCGGAGGCAAACCGATTGTTCTGCTCACCGCATCCAAGAGTCACGCCGGGAAGGACACTGTGATCGCCTTCGCTTCGGGTGAGACCGAGCAATGCTCAATCAGCTATCAGGGCACAGATTGGGCGCTGGAGCGCAGTCTTGTAGGTGCATTGAACCACAATGCCGACTGCGGTGTGTTGGTGGTTGAGAATGCTCGGTTGGATCGCCGAGGCAACTCGATTTCTTCTGCGATCATCGAACGATTCGCAACAGACCCCAATGTGTTTCTGTTCTCAACTGGGACAGGTCCAGCAACCCGACGACGAAACGACATCGTGCTGGCGATCTCTACGAACTTTGGGACCGTGAGTGAGGACATACTCAACCGCTGCCTGCCAATCCATCTCGATCCCGTGGGCAATGTGTCTGATCGAGCGTCACCCATCGGAAATCCGAAGCTGGAGTTTTTACCCCAGAATCGTGACGGGATAGCCGCAGAATTGCGAGGGATGATTGAGCGTTGGAAAGATGCTGGTTGCCCTCTCGATAAGGATACGAGACATCCGTTTTCAGAATGGGCTGCGGTCGTTGGAGGAATCCTCAAAGCAAACGGCATTCGAGGATTCCTTGCCAACTACGGCAAGCGAAGAGTTGCCGATGATCCTGTTCGTGCCGCCATCGGCCTGATAGGGACATCGATTCACGGTGAGGAGTGGTACAAGCCTGAAGTGTGGGCTAGAGAAGTCGCTAGGCTTGGCCTCGTCAAGCAAGTGATCCCGATAGGCGATCAAGAGAGCTTTGAATCCAGAAAAAGGGGCTTGGGCGTCGTTCTGAGTGCCCACCGCAATGAGGCATTCCACGTCGAAACGGAGTCCGAAAGACTGACTCTTCGGCTCGAAAAGAGTCGGAAGCGTCACGATGGCGAACCACCGCACGTCAGGTATCGCTTCGTCGTTGTAAGCAGAGAAGCGATTCCCACCGACGACTGACCGTTCGCTACTGACTTTCACTTTTGTATAGCGGCTGCGCTCCCGGTGCGCACTCAGCGTGGTCGCTACCAAATCCAGTGCGCCCATATCGAAAGGGAAATCGCCATGACTACTTGGAACCTCCGTGATTACCAGCAAGACGCCTACGAGACCGCAGATGGCCAATCACGAGTCATCGTCAATATGCCAACCGGCTGGGGCAAGAGCTTTCTGCTCTGTGCCCTTGCCGCTTCGGACCTGCGAAACCCTTCGAGAAAAGTCGTTATCTGCGTTCCGCAACGGATCATCGCCAAAGGATTCAGCCAGAAGAAAAAGATCATACTTCCTGATGGCGAAATCGTTGAATGGTCCGTGCCGAGAAACCTCTGTGGTACATCCACTGCCAAAGTGGATGAACTGACGGACTTCTTGCTTGCCGGGCCTGCGAAGTCTGCGGCAAGACGTGTTGTTCTCACAACCCACATGACGCTCTCTTATGCCCTAAACCGATTGAGTGACGATGAGTTGGCCGAGGTTGCGGACGAGACTACCTATGTCATCGATGAATCACACCACATATCTGCATCGGAACAGAATCGGAACGTCTTGGGCGAGCAGATTGTTCGGATACTCGATACCGGATCAGAGGGTCTCAAGATGTGGCTGGCCACCGCCTACTTCTTCCGAGGCGACCACCTCCCGATCATCAGTGAAACGCACCTCTCCGAGTTCACTCGGGTTCACGTTCCCTTCGACGAATACTGGCAAATTCTCAAGCACATCAAGAGCTACTCCTATGACTTCGTGGCCTACAAGGGCACCGTGTTCAAGGAGCTTCAGCATCTTCTTCAACAATCGGCTACGCCGACGATCATCTATTGTCCGCCAGAAGGCCACAAAATGTTGCTCGGCAAAAGCAAGGCGAAGTTCGTCGCCCGACTCCAACAGACGGTGTGCGACTGCCTCGACGCAACCCCGTGGACTTCATTCGACGAAGCCTTGCGGCAAGAAGCGGTCGTTGTTGATTTGGTCGTTACCGAACAGCGCACTGAGAAAATCCGGTTCGTGGCTGAACACGGCAACCGAGTAGCTGCAATCCTCACGGTCGGAATGTTTCGTGAGGGAGCAGACTGGGTTGAAGCCGCTCGAATCATTGATCTTGTGCCTACCAACTCCGATCAAGACCGGCTTCAGCGGTTTGGACGGCTCGTGCGGGACTGCCGTGGGAAACGGCACATCAGTTACTTCAATTTATTTCCGTTGGTGGTCGAGCAGAATGAAGAGGAACGTCGGCGACAATTGACGAAGCTGTACGCTCATTTCCACGCTTCACTCGTCCTTGAGAACGCCGTTGAGCCGGTCAGGGTGAGACTTCGGCCCCGACCGAAGCATGGACCGAAGGAAGAGGCAGGCGATCCGAAGTCCCACTTCAATCTGCTTGGCGAGTTCTCGGAAGCCGAACAAGAGCAGATCATCCGAGACACCTACGAGTCACTGCTCAAGTAGGGCCAGCGCGCACTTTGGGCAATTTAGGCTGGCGCGACAAGTGAGTATTGGTTAGTCTTTTCGTGTCGTAACATCGGACTTCACGAGGAGAGGACAAGAGATGTCGACAGTTGAACTGGCGGTCACCCAGGAGCTGACAGGAAACATTGTTCATTACTTTGATCAATTGAAAGACCCGCGTTCCAACATCAATCGTCTGCATCTGCTTGGTGATGTGATTGTGATCGCCATTTGCGGAGTGCTGGCCAACGCCGACGGCCCCAGTGCGATTGCGGAATGGGCGCGACTGAATGCCGATGGCCTGCAGAAACACCTGGCACTTCCGCATGGCATTCCGAAAAAAGATACGTACCGGCGCGTCCTTTCTCTCCTGAAGCCGAACGACTTTCAAGCGTGCTTCGTGCAATGGATTGAATCGCTGGAAGGACTTTCCGACGAACAGAAAGAAGGCTACAGAAAACAGATTGCGATTGATGGCAAAGCACTCCGTCGATCACATGACAAAAAGAATGGGCTGGGTGCGTTGTTCATCGTGAGTGCGTGGGCTTCTGATCAGGGGATTTCTCTGGGACAGGTGGCGACGGAAGAGAAGTCGAACGAGATCACCGCGATCCCGAAATTACTGAACGAAATCAATATCGATGAGGCGATCATTACGATTGACGCAGCGGGTTGTCAAAAAAACATTGCGCAGCAGATCGTGTCTGGCAATGCAGACTATGTGTTAGCCCTGAAAGGCAACCAACCGAAACTCTATGAGGTCGTGCAGAAGTTTTTTCTCGATCACCTGGAGGATGACTTCGCTCGCTGTCCCGTCAGTCGCTATGAAGAAACAGAGAAGGGACACGGTCGGCAGGAACAGAGAATCTACTATCAGGCGACCGTGCCTGTCGATTTTGACGTGGGCCACAAATGGGCCGGACTCAAGACCATCGGAACGGCGATCCGAATGTACGAGCAGGACGGCATTCATCATTCTGACGTTCGCTACTACATCAGCAGTCTGCGTCGCAAAGGCGAGCTGTTCGCAACAACGGTTCGTGGTCACTGGGCCATAGAAAACACGCTGCACTGGAGTCTCGACATGACCTACCGCGAGGATGAGAGTCGAGTCCGAAACCGAATCTTCGCGAACAATTTGTCATGGCTCAGACGACTCACACTCAGCCTCATCAAGAAACATCCTGGCAAACAAAGCAACGTCATGAAAAGAAGAATGGCCGGATGGAACATTGACTATTTGATGCAAATCCTTACCGGCAAAACAACTTAGTATGCGCTGGCCCTGGGGTGCTTGTGCAGCAAAAAACCAAGGTCGCTGGCTGGTTTGTGTTCTGTGGAGATTGTTAGGAGCATTGTGCAACTTCAACGTGGTGTGTCTCGATAGCGTCGATATTCGGGTAGCAGGCACCTGTCTACCCAATCCTGCCAGCCGTGATACATGACCGTTGCGGGATAATTGTCGTCCGATTCGGTTTGCGCAGACCAAGTGAGGTGAACGACTGCCACTCGATTGTCGCCTTGGATCGCAAACAATACATCGTCGCAATCTGTGCGTTTTCCAATAGCTTGAACAGTCACACCTCGTAGAGAATGCGGACTGAAAAGTTCCTTAGCAAGTTCGCTGTCGAGCGAATCTGCCACGTCGCCAACGTCTGCCCACGGTGGAAGCCAATGAAACTCTGCGGCAATCTGAGTTGGTGTAACGTGACTGCCGTGCTTGTTGAATGCGAGAAGGGTCGATGTGTTCGGCCTGAAACGCTCGGTATTGAGGCCGAGGCCAGAGGTGGCGATGATCTTGCCCTGATAAATCCACGCTGTTTCTCCCCACCCGTGTATGTTTCCCTTGAATTCGGGAACCTCGTAGAGTGAAGGTGAGCCATCGACATCCGCCACGACAAATTCGAGGGAATCGGTTTCGGAGGTCGCAAGCACCTCGCTGAGCGCAGTAAACGCTTTCACGGCACCCGCACTCCAGAATGCCATCAGGAACAGAACACCAACCTCAATGGAGTCGATGACTTTGGCATCGGCGTTTGGAAGATAGGTGACTTGATCCATTGGTCGCTTCGACATCTTTGTGAGCCATTGAAGTTGGCTGTTGGGATCATCCATTGGCAATCTCCTGAGAAGAACGACGAGTACCATTCAGGTAAGACGAGGCTTGTAAAGGCATTCTTCAATCACCAGACTGTGACACTCCAACCACGTCGGCGGCTCACACTTATCAGCCAGCTTATGGATCACCGGCTCGGGAACCGCCTTGCTCCGAGTTTGGTTTTGACGAAGCAAGTTCTCGAACGGCGGTTCGAGGTACACGACTTCGATCTGGGCGTTGTAATCGGCGAACAGGTCGAGCCAGCGACCACGGGTTTGTATCATCGTGTTCGTAGCGTTGAAGGCGAACGATTTTTTCGCTCTGAGCAATTCCCGACAGCGTTCTTTGGCAAGCTGGGCCACCGCTCCCTGATTGTCGGTCGGTTCGACATCCAGTTCACTACGGATGTCATCCAGCGAGACAATCGGAAGGTCGCTACGATTTCTGGAGAGCCATGTGTCCTTGCCGCTACCGGGAAGACCGGCCATCAACGTCACTGTGCAAGAGAAGTCTTCGTGCGGAACGTAGTGCAGGTTGGGTTCCCGCAGGCGAAAGAACGTGAAACGAGCATGATCGGTGGCGAACGGATACGGCTGGTCATAGCAGCCAGCCTCTTCCGCCATGAGCTTCCAGTAGTGCAGATTCTCCTCGGGCCGAGTCATGGAGTCGGTGTCTCGGCCACGAGTGTCAGCCAATGCGAACAGGTATAGCAGTCGGTTGTTGACCAGCCACGACAACCGAGCGACTTCATGCGTTGGCTCGTCACGTTCGAGTAGAAACGCCGGTCGCCCGTGATAACGGACCAGCCGGGCGATCTCCTCACGAGTTGTCAGGTCACATCCGAGATCACGCAGAACCGAACGGGCGACGTGTTCACCTTTGACAGCGTGCTTTGGTGAGCGGACTCGACCAGTCTCGGGATCAACCTCGGTGGTCAACGGCTTGGCGACATCGTGAAACAAAGCGGTGAAGATTAGAACGATCTGCTCGTTTGGTGCGAGAGACGGCCACTCATCCAGTTCGAGCAGTTGCTCAAGGACCATCTTCGTGTGGGTCCAGACATCGCCTTCGGAATGCCATTCGGCATCCTGTGCGCAGTCCGACATCGCCTGACACCACGGTTGGCTTTCTGCCCATGCCGTGATGTCCTCCAGCGACGACTGTTTGAGTTGCTCCCAGTTCATGACCAGATATCCACGTCATCCGCCAGTTGATTTGGCATCATCTGCTGATGCTGCCAGTGTGTGCTTTGCTTGATCTTCTCGACGAACTCGGGACGCACAAACTTGGCTCGTCCCGTGACAGCGCCGTTTGCCTCAGTTCGCAGGTACACACCTTCCATCAGATTGTCAGGTCGATTAGTGATCGGGTTCTCAAAGTGGCTGTCGAACAGAGATGGCCCGATCAGGACTTCAAGGTTGTCACGAATCACCGTGCCCGTATGAACGACGGGAACTGTCTGGATTCCCGTTCCAGCGAGGAGTGACAGTCGTTGCTCAAGATCGAGGAAGACTTCCTGATCCTTGTCGTAAATGTCGAACTCGAAGAAGTAGTGTGTCAGCTTCCGGTAGTGGATCGAGTGTCGGGCGTAGACCCATTCCCCGAACAAGAGGAAGCGGTTCTGCAACTGCTCCTCCAGCACATGTCGCTTCGCTGCCGTCCACTGCTTGAACAGGTCGTACTGCGGGTGCATTCCCTCGGTGATGAGATGGCCCCGGCATTGCAGGACCATCTCGCCGGTGTCCGAAAAGTGAATGCCGACGTTTGTGCCGTCGATCTTCTCCTCGACGATCAGCGACTCGTCGGCGATGAATGCCTTCGACTCCTCTTCGCTGAGATGCTTGTCGTCGTCTGTCCCCTTGGACCCAAACAGATGGGGCGTGCGGGGGTACTTGGTGAAATCACCGTGGGAAGTACCCATGTCAGGCTCCTTTTTTCTGGGTCTGGGAAACGAGCGACCGCACAAATTGGCCGTACTCGTTCTTCATGGGTAAGTCGAGGTCGGAAGAAATCCGACGCCGACGAGCCGTGACTTCTTCCTTCGTGATCGGATTCACCGAACATTTATCGTACTCTTTCCAGTACAAACCGACGCCTCGCTTCTGCCAGTTTGGGAGATCATTGAAGTTGATCCCATACTGAAACAGCAACTCGTTCTTCTGGCTCACCGACCGTCCAATCAGTTGCTTCGTAGCCTGCTGCTCATCTTGGCCATCCTTACGCAGCGTCCAATAGCACCATGCGCTCAAGGCATTTCTAGCGGCGTCCTCGTTTCGCCAACGGAAGTAATCCACGACCAGTTCCACTGTCGGTAGTTGCGAGATGCGGCAGTCGAAGCAGGCTGGTTGACCCAGCTTTAGCGAGAACTGCGCACTGGCCTCACCTGCCAGCGTCGAGTTGTACTTTCGCAGCTTCCTGCCAAAGAGTTGCTCCTCCGGGTCCAAGAGCAATGAAATCTCGTCGCTCTCCGTGTAGGCATACAACACCCGAAAGCCGCAGGTCATCAATGACTCAGTGGTAGACACCATCAGGTCTCGAAACCGCTCGTCGAACGGAGCTTCGAATTGGCAAACCTCTTTGGTCAATCGGGTGAAGCTCCGACCGTCCAAACGGGCCACCATGAACAAGCTCGGCAATACGCACAGGTCAGCGCCAGTCTCAAAGACCCGCATCTTGTTGTCGAGATCATCAAATTTCATCGTTCCACTCCTCGACGACGAAACCGTCTTCCGTCAATCGGACGTATTTCAGTGCGTCGAAGCCTTCTTTGAATGTTGGCAGTTCCAGCTTCGTGGCAGTGGACAGGATGCCCACCTCGGGTACTGGTCCAGTCCGTTGCTGATTCCGTGTGAGACACTCCTCAGCTTTCGACCGGAAATAAATCCCCACGACCGAATACTTGGCCGTCTTCGCAACGTCGATGTACTTCGCTCGCTCCTCACGAGTCGGATTCGTGTTGTCGATGACGAACGGCTGCTGGGTCTCCAAACATGCTGCGAGCAGTCGCCGCTCTCGATTTCGAGTCCGCAACAGGTCGAGGCTGATGCGAACGTGCGTCGAGAAGAACCGTTCCTTGAAGAAGGAAGATTTCCCCGACGCTTGCAGACCGATGAACACCACCGCCTCCATGACTTACCTCGTGACGTTCCAAAACGAAAAAAGCCCACTCGGTTGTGCCGAACCGAGTGGGCTGTTGGTTTCTTCTGGAGACGATCAGTCCCTAAAAGTAGTGATCCCGGTTCACGCCATCAAAAACAGCCTTTCTTGAGACAGCACTTCTTGAAGCGTTGGCCAGAACCGCAGGGGCAGAGATCGTTTCTACCGAGCTTCTCCTCCAGCAGTTTGTCGCCGTGGACGACCCGCATTCCTCGCTTGACCTGCGTTTCGGACGGGTATCCTTGACGACGTTTGCTCATCGTCTCGAAAAAAATGGCTGTTCGTCAAAGTGTTCGTGATTCGAGTGTCCCATGGCGCACCTCCGTTTCTCTGGATGTTCTCTCACGGAGACACCGTTTGCCGGGAAAGGTTCGCTCAGGGGTAGCTGGAACCGCTTAGACGCTCTGCGTTCTTTCAGCATCGAGGAGGACCACGCCAAAAGTTTCGTTTGGGCCGGTTCCATGCTTCGGTGACTCAACCACGATCCGCACGGCCTTCTCAAGCCACGCTCGGAGATCGTTCAGCTTGGGCTTGTCTCCGTAAATTTCAACATAAACCGGCACGACATACTGGTGACATGGACGATCACTCAAAGTTTCCATTAAGAGGTCATGGTGGGTCCACAGAGCTTTATTCACGTCGTCAAACAGGATGGCCTCCGACTCGTCGCTCCACGTCGTGCCATTCCAAAACACGGCATTCTTAAACTCGTCGGCCTTGGCCAAGACGTACCTCGGGAACGCCTTCGATCCCTTCTTGATGAGCGTAATCATTGGGATTTCTTTGCTCACTCGCAGTCTCCTTCAGGATGCTCGGGGACGAACTTGCCGCCATTCAGCACAGATGATTGCTCAATCACGTTCGGCAAGTCATCGGCAAGCCGGTGAGGATTGCGAATGGCGAGATTCACTATCGGTTGGCCAGCGATGCGACAGGTGAGAAACAAGACCGGCACTTCCTCTGCGGTGATCGGACAGTCAATCACGCCGCTGTCGAGGCTAAGAACTTCACAGGCGGTCACGTCGAATGTCATTGGCAGACTCCTCTCGGGAACAACTTTTGGAAACAGATACCATCTGTGACTAGCAGGTGCCTCATTTCCCAAGAGGATCGTTACCGCAACGATTACAGGCGGCGAACTCGCCATTCACAGGTGAGCCGCAGACAGGGCACTCGTACTCGAACCCGCAAACTCGGCATGGAGCGTCGAGGTCAAAAGCCTCTGAGCCACATTGTTTGCAGTACCAGCGAATCGCTGGTTCATCGACGGTCGGAGGAAGTTGCTCGGATTCAGAGCGGAAAGGCCACGGACAACTCACATCAAACCACGCATCCCTGCCGCTGGCTCGCAACTGTTCGTACTCAGGCGTGCCGCCGAACAGGAGTCGATGGCCTAGCCATTGAGCGAAGTTGAAGCCGAGCGCCACAAGGAGGGCGATGAACGCCAAGAATGGGAGACTGAGGACGCCTGCGAGGACCGCAGGCAGACCAAAGGGAAAGAGGGCGAAGACGAAGCAGATGACCCAGAAACGGGCGATAACTTTGACGGCATTGCGAGGCATGGATGGCTCCAGTTTTGAGGTCGAAACTGGAGCCGGTAGCAGGTGCCTCGTCGTTCACATTCTTCGTTCGACTTCCCAGCGAGTGCAGGACGACATTGGGGTAAAGTACAAGTCTGGGAATTTCACTTGGCGCTTAAGCTCTTCTCCCATCTGCTCATATCTCTTCCTACCTTTCAACTCCTTGATGACGCCTTTGATTGTGTTGGCAACGACTCCATACGCATCCTTGTATGGGCTGTCTTGGAACTCCCTCCTTACACGCACTTTTCCACGGTTTGAGGTGGTACAGGTTTCAGGGACAGGTCATTCTCTTATTTTGGGAGATTGATGATCTGTTCGAACTGAGCTGGCGACCTGTAATCGAGGCTGGAGTGTCTGCGTTCGTGAACGTAGTAGCGGACGTATTTTGACATCTCTCTTCTTGCCTCTGCCTTGCTTTGGTAATCGGTCATTTCGAGTTCGTTCTTGATCGTTCCGAAGCAGCTTTCCATGGATGCGTTGTCATAACAGTTGTCAGCACGGCTCATGCTTTGTGTGATTGCTGCCCGACGAAGAATTGATCGGTATTCATTGCCAGCGTACTGGCCGCCTCGATCCGTGTGGTGAATCAATCCAACGTCAGGCTGTCGTTCTTTGATGCTCGAACGCAGTGCTTTGAGGACCAGCTGTTCCGTCATGTTGTTATCCAGATGCCAACCAACGATCCGCCGGGAAAACAGATCCATCAGCATCGCCATGTAGCAAAACGTCCCGTCAGTCAGCGGGATGTAGGTAATGTCTCCAACCCAAATTTGATTGATCGTTGTTGGGGCGTCCGCATCGAGCAACAGGTTCGGCGAATAGCCCAGTCGATGACGGCTGTCTGTCGTTTTTGGAACGAACGACTTCGGCTGAATTGCCTTTAATTTAAGGGCTTTCATGACATTCGAGACCTTCCTGCGATCACAGGGAAGTCCCATTTCCTTGAGGTCTTCGGCAATGCGACGAGCCCCGTAGCGGCGGCGGTGACACTTAAAGATGACTCTTATCAACGGAGCCAGTTGAGCATCCTGTTCTTCAAAGATCGTGGGCTCAGCAGTCTGCCAGGCATAAAACGAAGTTCGGTTCACACCGAGATGACGACAGACTTCGGCCACGTTTCCATGACCTTCCTGAACAATCGCTTCAACGGCCGCATAGACGTCAGCTATTCGTTGCGGCCGAAAATAGCCAACGCTTTTTTTAGTATGTCCCTCTCACGTTCGACACGCCGCAGATCGGCTTCGAGGTCCTTGACCTTAGCCTCCAAAGAGCTTGCCACTGGACCACTTTGTTCCAGCTGCTCCTGTTTCCAGCGATACAAAACGTTGACGTTTGAAATGCCCAACCGGTCCACAACCTGAGGAGCCGTGTACCCATCCAGAAGCAGCTGCACGGCTTCTTCTTTGAACTCATCCGTGTACTGACGGCGAGACGATTTCTTGACTGATGTTTTTCTCTTCCGAGACATCCTGAGGTCCTTTCTACGGACTCAGAATAAGAGATTCACGTGTCCCTGAAACCTGTACCACCTCAATGGACAGAATGTTCGACGAAGGATTGTTCTACTCGGAGTCGAAGCCAAAGTTTTCAGAGTCGAAGGTGAACTCGATTCTGCATGACAAGGCATACCTCGGCTTCATCAGGTTCCGTGGAGCATGGTATCCGGGCCAGCATGAGGTGCTGGTCGATCAGGTGACGTGGGATCAGGTTCGGGTCTCGTTCAACGAACAGAATTACCGCTCCCACGAATTGGTGTACGCCAGCCGCCTGATCCGCTGCGGTCACTGCGGTCACATCGTCACAGGAGAAGAGAAGTTTAAGGAGACGAAGAAAGGCGTGACGCCATACGTCTACTATCGATGTTCTCGTTATCGCACGACGGGGCATCCACGAGTCCGGCTCACCGAGAAAGAACTCGACGATCAGTTGCAGGTGATGCTCGAATCGGTTGGCCGCCTATCGGACGACAACCGCAAGTTGCTCCAGATGGTGTCCCGGTCGATTCTTGAGACTCAGTTCGAGGATGAGAAGGTTCAAGTATCCGAGTCAAAACGCCTTCTGTCAGTGCTGGAGACTCAACGTAAGAAACTTTTGAGTCGAAACTTGTCAGATTCGGTTTCGGACGAATTGTACGAGCAGCAGCAAGCCGAGTTCGACGAACAAGAGAGGCGACTCAGAGAACAGATGGCACGACAGGTGCGGATCGGGCAATTGGTCGAGTCTGTTTGCGGCCAAGCTGGGCGAGTCTTCGATGTTCTCTCGAACGAGTGGCTGACAATGGAGAGAAGGTCCAGACAGCTTGCTCTTTCCGCCTTGTTCGGTGGTTTCCGGCTCGAAGGCCGAACGCTGGTCCCAGAGAACAGGACACGGTTAGAACTATTTCGGGCCGGATAGCTGTTCGCTGTTGCCAATCGAGTTTTCTCGGGGAAAATGAACTTCATCGCATGGTGAAGTCTGTTTTCTTTCAGGGATGGCTGAGTAGTGAAACCGCAAAAACGATACGTCGCACTGGCTCGGGTCAGTAGCAGGGAACAGGAGCGTGAGGGGTTTTCTCTCGACGTACAGGTCGATGCCCTGCGCCAGTACGCCGAGAGAAACAACGGCGAAATCATTCGACTATTCCGCATCGCCGAAACCGCAACCAATCACGACGAGCGCAAAACCTTCAAGGAGTTGATGGCCTTTGCTAAGAAGAACGCTCACAAGCTCGATGGTCTGATCTTCTACAAGGTGGACCGTGCCGCTCGGAACCTGTTCGATTACGTCGAGCTTGAACGACTCGAATCTGAGTTCGGTGTTCAGTTCATCTCCGTCGCCCAGCCCACAGAGAACACGCCAGCCGGTCGGATGCAGCGCAGAATGTTGGCGAGCATGGCATCCTTCTACACCGAGCAACAATCCATCGATGTGAAAGAAGGGATCGAACGCCGAGTCGAAAGTGGCCTGTTTCCCAGCCGACCTCCGTTCGGCTACCGCAATGTCCGCATCGACGGTCGCAGCATCATCCAAGTCCATCCCGAGAACGCCCCCAAGATTCGCCGCATCTTCGAGTTGTACGGTTATCACAGCGAGACATTGGACACGCTGGTCGGAAAGCTCGAAGACGAAGGTATCCATTGGCTGCCGTCCACCCCCAAGTTTGGACGGAGCAAGCTGTACACGATCCTCACTGACCGTGCCTATATCGGCGAGATCAAGTTTCGTGGTCAATGGCTCCCCGGAACCCACGAGCCGATCATTGAACCACGGCTCTGGGATCGAGTGCAGACTCTCCTCGGCCAGAAAGTGTACAAGCAACACCAGATGACCTACGCCAGCGACCTGATCGAATGCGGCCACTGCGGATCGCCAATCACGGGAGAGCGGAAGACGAAGATGACTAAAAGCGGAGAACGGGATTACGTCTACTACCGTTGCACTCAGTATCACAAGGGAGATCATCCCCGCATCCGTCTGACCGAAAAGCAAATGGACTCGCAGATGCTCGACATCTTTGAATCGCTACGGGTTGAGGACGCCGAATTCCGTGATCTGTTCCGTGAGCAGCTTCGTCAGGCGACGAATTGGGAATTCGGCGAAGCGTCGAAAGAGGACGGCAACTTAAAGAACCGGCACACCGAAGTTGTGCGTCTTCAACAGCAGTTGCTCAACCTTCGGCTGCTCGAAGAGATCAATGCCGACACCTACGCAGAGAAAGCACGAGAGTTGCGTGACGAGGAAGCCGAGTTGCGGCTCGAAATCGACCGTTGCAGCCGTGGCCGGAACGAAACCATCGACATAGCGGTGAAAGCGTTTGAACTTTCGCAAAGCCTTCGTGACAAATGGCTTACGGCTGACTACGCTGCAAAACGTCGAATCCTCGAAATCCTCTGTTTGAACTGCTCTCTCGATGGCGCAAGTCTAGTCGCCACAATGAGAAGGCCCTTTGACCTGTTGGCCAAAGGGCTCGTTTCGAAAGATAGTCGGGACGACAAGATTTGAACTTGCGACCTCTGCACCCCCAGTGCAGCGCTCTACCAGGCTGAGCCACGTCCCGTGCTTTGCCAACTGTGATTCAAGTCACGACGAATGCGGTGAGCAGTCGTGTTGGGCTGGCGAGGGCAGTTTACTGCAATTGTTTGCTATTTCAATCCGAATCGGTTTCGCTTCGAATGGAAATAGAAACGGCAATCGAAGTTGAAGAGGTCCTTTCTTCGTAATTTGCTTTGTGACAGCCAATCTCACTGACTTGTGGCCTCGGAACAGCGTTTCGAGCAACGAAGGCTGCTTCCCGCGAGCCCCAATCGTCCACAACAAACGGGAAACTGCTCTTATCGCGCATCGCAGCAATTTGCCGCGTTGGCGGTTCGCACAACCCAAGAAAAACGAGGTGCCTTACGTCGCCGACTGAGCGGATTTCGCTCGTTGTTCGAACCAGTCTGCCGTCGCGGCTAGCCCGTCGTTGATGGTTGCGACTGGGCCGAGTAGTTCCACAAGACGATCTGCGTTCAGCAGAGAACGCTCAATGTCACCGGCTCGCTTTTCGTTGGGAAGGACCTCGATCGTGCGTTTCAGCGTTTGTTGAAGGATGTCGGCGAGTTGTCGCGTTGTGGTTTCGCTGCCCGTGCCGACGTTCAGGATTTGGTCGGGAATCCGTCCTTCCAGAGCGGCGATATTGGCCTTTGCGACGTCATCGATGAAGACGTAGTCTCGGATGCAGCCTGCGTCCCCGACTTCTCGTTTGGCATTCACGGCGATGGATTCGCCCGCCAGAATTCGGTTGCAGAAAATGGCGACGACGCCCGCTTCGCCATGCGGATCCTGCCGGGGACCGTAGACGTTGCCGTAGCGAAGTACGGTGTAATTCAGCCCGTGTTCCTGGCGAAAGCACTCAAGGTACTTTTCTACAGCAAACTTGCTGCAGGCATAGGGACTGATGGGCACGGGGTTGAAGTCAGTGCCAGCGCGAATGCCTTCCGGCACTTCACCGTAGATCGCGCCGCCGGTGCTGGCGAATACGATACGCTCGACCTTGTGGGCGACGGATGTTGTTAGAATGTTTAACGATCCGGTGATGTTGATTGCGGCGTCAAGCTGTGGTTCGCGGACACTGATGGCGACGCTGGCCTGAGCAGCCTGGTGGCTGACGGCAGTTGGTCGGAATTCAGCAAACGCCGCCTCAACGGCCGATTTGTCGCGGATGTCCGTTTGAAAGAACGTGGCACCGTCCGGAACATTTTCGCGGCGACCGGAACTGAGGTCATCCAGCACCGCAACGTCCCATCCGTTGGCGAGCGCTCGATCCGCAATATGGCTTCCGATAAACCCAGCACCGCCCGTGATCAGCAGCCGCATTCTATTCTCCAGTTTTCGATCATCAACGACCGGCAAAAAGGCTCGATCGAATCATAGTGGTTTCGAATTGTCGACACTCGCTCAGCTGCGGCCAGTGGCGGCCCGACACCGTTGCAGCGACTATAAAATGCGCGACGCAATAGTCTAGCGAAGTGAATGACTCAAGGCATGCGGGCGACCTTCGAAATCGCCCGGATACTCGTCCCGACAGACGGGACTCTTCAAACCACGCGGTTCGCAGGCAAATTTCCCCTTGAGCCACGCCGCGCGCAGCTTCGCTTCAGACGACTACCTCGTATGAGTGGCAACCTGCCTCATTTCTGAGGCGAGGGCCAGCGGAATTTGGCGTCGAATCGAAATTCCAATGCGGAGAAAGGAGGCCGCACCATTTATGTTGGTCGAACGGGCAGCGCGTTCGATCAACAGCCGGGCTGAATTCGTCAATTTGGTCCGCTGGCGGCTTCGATTGGGCGACTTAGCGGCGGAAGCGATTCTTCGAGCACTCCCTTAATTCTCGGGAACAGAATCACACATTCGACAACCATCCACGCCTGCAATGCCAGAATGGCGAGGCCAAATCCGGTTAGCAGATAGTTCGGTTCGTTGCCTTGCAGCGGTCGCAGCCATCCGCCTTCGTGAAACATGTTCCACAGGAGTGCGTAGGCCGGGATTACGATCATCATCACAGCGGGCACAATCGCAAACGCGACACTGCGACCACGACGTACAAGAAAGAAAATGATGACCAAAAACGCCAGCCCCGCCAGCAGCTGGTTGGTCGCTCCGAACAGGGGCCACAGTATTAGCCCGCCCTTCCCGTATTCGCCGGCTGCATTGGGAATCATGGCGACAAGCGTTCCCAGTGTCACCGCCAGCAATGTTGCACCGTACTTGTTGGCCAACGGTGCGATGCGAAACGAACTGCCCAGTTCCTGGATCACGTAGCGCTGCAACCGTGTGGCTGTGTCGAGGGTCGTGGCTGCGAAACAAGCGACCAGCACTGCGATGATACCGATGCCAAGTTCCAGTGGGATGCCTAGTGACGCCACAAAATTCGCGCCGCCTTCGACGAATGCTCCTACTGTTTGGGGCAGTTTAAAACTGCCCCAGCCATTCTCCCCGACGGCATATCGAGACCGCCATGCCTCAGCGCCCACCATTTGGGTTCCATTTGCGCCGAGCTTCTCAACCAGGACGCCGTCGACTTTTTCAAATCGGCCCATCCCAACCCCAGCACAGCACGCCAGAATCACCAGCACCGCTAAGGCACCTTCCAAAAGCATCGAACCGTAGGCAACATACTGAGCGTCGTTCTCGCTGGCAATTTGCTTGCTGCTGGTTCCGCTGCTGACAAGGCAATGGAAGCCGCTGCAGGCACCGCATGCAATCGTGATGAACAAGAACGGCATGATCGGCGGAGCGTCCGCAGGAATGTCTTCCGCGCTGACGATGGCCGGAGTGCTCGCGTTGAGGTCCGCTTTTCCTGTGAAGCCGGCGACGGCAAGACCAGCCACCAGCAACACCAAAGCCACGACCAACTGGTGACTGTTAATGTAGTCGCGCGGCTGCAGCAACAGCCAAACGGGAAGCACAGACGCAATAAAGCAGTAGACCATCAGCAGAATCGTCCACGGAACGATAGGCGAGTAGGTCGTCTCGTCAAAGCTGGTAAACCCAGCGGCGATAACTTCATTTGCTTGACCGGCGGTCAGTTTTGTCCCGGCGGCTGCAATTAACTTTCCAGCTTGATCGTTGCCATCCGGATAGATGAGGTCCGCAGCAGGAATTTTGTTAGTGAGACTCTTCGCTGTGGTGCTGCCCGTCACGACAACAGTCTTTTGATGCGGAATCTGGATGTCCTGCGGCAGCTCCAACGGAAGGTGATACACTCCGACGTAGACCGACAAATACAAAATTCCTAGCGCTACGAGTGACGGGACGAGCAGCGACGCACTTTGCTTTTTGTGCACATAGATGCCGATCGCCACAGCCACTGGCATGGCCACCCAAACGGATAGCACACTTTCCGGGTAGATTGAAAAGATGATCGCGATCACCAGACCGAAAATCGCCAGCACGATCGTGAGTGCAAAAAACAGAATCAGCAGGAAAAGCACTCGAGCTCGCGGGTTGATCAATCGGCCAGCCACTTCACCGACCGTCTGTCCGCGGTTCCTTAAAGACACAAACAGTGCACCGAAGTCGTGAACAGCTCCGACAAAAATGGAACCGAACACGACCCACAATAATGCTGGCAGCCAGCCCCAGAAGACGGCAATCGCAGGCCCTACAATCGGCCCGGTTCCGGCGATGCTTGTAAAATGATGGCCAAACAGCACCTGCCGTTGAGTCGGTACGTAATCGATGTCGTCGCGCAGTTCATGAGCGGGCACGATTGCGTCCCCGTCAATCTGAAAGACTTTCTTGGCCAGCCAGCGACCGTAGGTGTTGTAGGCCAGAATAAAGCCGACAAACGACAGCACGGCAACACTCAACGTCAACATGAATTTCGACCTTAACGAACTGAAGGACCACAACGGCAAAGTCGCAACTTTTCCGCTGCACACAGGCTACTGCCCGGTTGATCCTGGAGCAACACTGGCGGGGGCATGACCAATGTCAAATCAAGAAAGCGGCCACGGGAATTTCGATTTGACAGACGGTCAACTTCTGCCGGTCCACTGCGAATCTTGCACCGTGCCCGTGGCACTCCGCTGTCGCCTGGTGGAGCCAGCCTGTTGGCGGTGTGCACCGGGAAACGCTGTTCGAAACCCCGTCAATCTTCGTCAACCGCCTAATCGGAACGCCGTAGCGGATCAATGAGGGTTTTTCACCACACACCTTCGCACACTTCTGCACACATCGTGCTGATCCTGCCGAGGCGTCCGCTCGTTCCGATCAGACCTGATATACAGGAGCACCCCCAACTTGTCGAGAAGTGGATTACCGTGGCCGAAAGAACAGTACACGGAGGAAAATATAAATGCTTGTACTATCGCGACAACGCGACGAAACGATTGTTATTGGTGATTCGATTCGGATCACGATTGTGGAAGTGCGTGGCGACAAGGTCCGCATCGGCATCGATGCCCCTCGGGATGTGACCGTCCATCGCCAGGAAATCTACGACGCCATCCAGCGTGAAACGGACGCGAAGAAGTCGACCGACTCATAGCGGCTTCGTCGCGCGTTCCTGCAAGCCTGCTGATTGCCTGCCTTGCCGAATCGTGACTCCGCTATTAAAGACAAAACCATTGCGCGCTGCTCCGTAACCGCGCAGCCGGCAAACCAATCGCATCGCCCAAACAAAACTGCCGAATTTGCCCCGACAGCGCATAGGGCACGGCGTAGGTGATACCACGACCGGTGCCCCAATCGCCTCGAGTACTCATGCGCCGCCTCCAGTTGTGCGGGCCGCATCTACAAATGTTGCACTGCCCCAGTGACGTATTCGACTGCGATTCAAGCTTGAGTTGCCCATTACGCCCGCAACTGGCTTTGTTCTCCGGATCAGCGACGAGCATAGCCGCTCCGCTCGTTTGGCGTTTGTCACCGCGGCTGGCGACTGATCGCGTTCCGCCCTGTAGGCCGCCGGTCGGATGCATCAGCCTTCTGCTTGCACCACACCACACCTCACTGCACCAAGTCACGATCGTTGACAGCCGAAAAATTCTGAGTGGACGATTGGCGGGTGGTTCTGAAGAC
This sequence comes from Fuerstiella marisgermanici, assembly GCF_001983935.1. GTDB lineage: Bacteria > Planctomycetota > Planctomycetia > Planctomycetales > Planctomycetaceae > Fuerstiella > Fuerstiella marisgermanici. The sequence goes on from NZ_CP017641.1 coordinate 186,416, forward strand.
GGTAGAAAGGTGGAATTGCATTCTGAACGTCAGATCTGTTATTCCAAAGTGAAGGGCTTACTAAGTGAAACCATTCTTCCTGTTACTGATCAGCTGTGTGCTGTCGTTGAACGCTGCTGCTCAGGACAAAGCTGAATCTCCGTCTTACGCAATCGTCATTCATGGCGGCGCTGGTCGTGTTGCCAAAGATGCGGAGCACATCAAACGCCGCGAAGCGGTTCTGGAGGAAGCTCTGTCATTAGGTGAGTCACTACTGAAGAGCGGGGAGAGCAGTCTGAAGGTGGTGGAGCAGGTGATTCGAATTCTGGAAGATGCACCTGAGTTCAATGCGGGCCGTGGGGCGGTCTTCAACGCGGCGGGCGGTCATGAATTAGACGCGTCCATCATGGACGGTCGCAACCGCGCGGGCGGAGCGGTCGCGGGGGTTTCGACAATACGGCATCCAATCTCGCTGGCTCGTCATGTTATGACAGACACTCGACACGTACTGCTGGCGACGGACGGTGCGGAAAAGTTTGCAGATGAACTTGGACCGGACACCATCTCGCGAGTACCCAACGATTGGTTTTCTACCGATCGCCAACGAGCCAACCTCAAGAAGGCTCAGGCCGCTATTCCGATGCCGGATCATTTTCGCATTGGAACCGTAGGTTGCGTAGCGCTCGACAACGACGGCAATATTGCGGCGGGGACTTCGACCGGTGGGCTGACGAACAAGAAGTATGGTCGAGTGGGCGATTCGCCGATCATCGGCGCAGGCACATTCGCGGACAACGCGACGTGTGGCGTCAGTTGCACTGGAGTTGGCGAGGACTTTATTCGCAACGCAGTCGCCTTCAATATTTCTGCGCTGATGGAATACAAAAGTGAGACTCTGGAAAACGCGGTCAAGGCGACACTTCATCATCCGACACACAAAATCAGCGGTGGTATCATCGCGATTTCTGCTGCTGGCGAAATTGAGATGCAGTTCAATACTGAAGGCATGTCGCGAGCGGCTGCAGATTCGCAGGGACGACGCGAAATCGTGGTTGCCAACCCTGTGTTCCATGCCAACTTTGAAGACGGCAAGATGGATCGCTTCGAACCGACCGACGCATCAGCGTGGACGGTGGGCGTAGAAGATGGAAATCATTTTCTTTCGCTCACGAAGAAACGCAGCGACTTCGAACCGCCAGTCCGCTCGCCGTACAATCGAGCACTAGTCAAAGATTTGGAGGTGGACAGTTTCGTGATGGACGTCGACCTGCAGTCGACCATTCCGGATTACAACCACCGCGATCTGTGTTTGTTTTTCGGCTACCAGGACGACGCTCACCTTTACTACGTGCATCTCGGCAAGAAGACGGATGACCACGCCAATCAGATTTTTATCGTGAATGACGAGCCTCGTAAAAAGATTTCAACGAAGACGACGCCCGGCATTCCATGGAACGACGATTGGCATCACGCTCGGATTGTCCGTGACACAGCGACCGGCAGCATCGAAGTCTACTACGACGACATGACGACACCCGTGATGACGGCAACCGACAAGTCGTTCGGTAAGGGGCGAGTGGGCGTGGGATCGTTTGACGACACCGGTAACTTCGACGAGATTCGAGTCTTCGCGAAATAGAGCGAGTGCAGGAAGCTCGCCCGCTCGTACGGCATGTTCGGGCGGGCGTGCCTCGAATGGTGTCCTGGCGTTACAACTCGTCAACCGCGAACACCGTTAGTGATCTTGCTCCGTGAGCACCGATCACCAGGGATTGTTCGATGTCGGCGGTCTTAGACGGCCCCGAAATGAACCCTGCAAAGGCATGTTTGCCGACTTCGATCCGGTCGTACGCTTCGTGCATGTTGTTCACGATCTGCGAAGCCGGGATCACCAGGGAAATGTGTTGCGGAACAAAGTACAGCACGCGATGCTTCAGAGTGTCATCTGTTACCCAGATGGCTCCGTTTTCTGCGACACCAAAGTGCCCACGCAGCACGGCGTAGTCCACGTTTTCGAGATCATGAGGATCTTCGATGGCGTTAATGTCGATTGTCGAATCGCCTAGTCCATCGACGACGGAGACTTTGACCTTAGCAGCTTGGTACGGTTCAATCTTTGCCAATTGATCGTTCGCTTCGGCGATTGTGGCGACTCGTTGACAGTCGCCACCAACGGTGCCAAGCACTTCGCAAAAGCGGGCGAACGGATCGTCGAAGGTTTGCCACGGACCACTTGGTGGCAGGTCCGGCAGCGGTGACGATTCCGGCAACGCGGCTCGCAAGTTGGTAAAGATTGTTTCGCGAGACGAACTACTCATGACTTGTCTCCCGATTGCTTTTTGTGAGCCGCATACTGATCGCGAAACGAACTCTTCGGCGGCTCGGGCAACTCACGCTGTTTGCCCCACCCGTTAAGCGGATTGTAAACGGCGAACCGAGGCAACCATCGCAGCGCCGTTCTGGCTGCACTGCCAGCCGTTGTGTACATCCATTTGTGTGACAGCAGGCCGGAGACAAACTTCATCGACAGCTTTTTGGACATCCCCAACAGTTTTTTTCGGTCGAGGAATCCTCGCATCGCGAGCAACTGATGGTGCAGGTCGATCTTCACCGGGCACACGTCGGTACATGAGCCGCACAGGCTGCATGCGAATGGCAACGAACTGTGGCTCTCGGGAGTTTTCAGCGGCGTAAGAATCGAACCAATCGGGCCTGGCACGGCGGATTCATAACTATGTCCGCCACTGCGTCGATAAACCGGGCAGGTGTTCATGCAGGCGCCGCAACGAATGCAGTTCAGGCTGCGGCGAAATTCGGGGCTTTGCAGAATTCCACTACGACCGTTGTCGACCAGCACGATGTGCATTTCACTTCCTTCGCGCGGGCCGTGGAAGTGCGACGAATAGGTTGTGATGGGCTGTCCGGTGGCCGAACGAGCGAGCAGACGCAGGAACACGGCCAGGTCGGACGCTCGCGGCAGTAGTTTTTCGATTCCCATACAAGCGATGTGCAGCTTCGGCAGTGACACGCCCAGGTCTGCATTGCCTTCGTTGGTACAGACGACGAAGCCGCCTGTTTCTGCAAGTGCGAAGTTGACACCAGTTATGCCCGCGTCTGCAGAGCAGAATCGTTCGCGAAGGTGATTACGCGCCGCTTCCGTCAGGTAGTTGGGATCGGAGGCGCCTTTTTCTGTGCCGAGGTGTTCATGAAAGCACTCGCCCACTTCTTCCTTTTTGATATGAATGGCGGGCAGCACGATATGGCTGGGCGGTTCGTTGCGTAGCTGGACGATGCGTTCGCCCAGGTCCGTGTCGACGACTTCGTACCCGTTCTTTTCCAAAAACGGATTCAGGTGGCATTCCTCCGTCAGCATCGACTTACTTTTGACGACGCGTTTGACGTTGTGCTGCTGAAGGATCTCATGCACGATCCGATTGTGTTCGTCGCCATCGATGGCCCAATGGACGTGGACGCCCAACGCCTTTGCGTTTTTTTCGAACTGCTCAAGGTAATTTGGCAGTTGCGACATCGTGTGGATTTTGATCGCTGACGCCTGCTGACGGAGTTCCTCCCATTCGGGGACCCCGTGAGCCATCCGGTCTCGCTTTTCGCGCACGAACCACAGAGCTTTATCGTGCCACTGGGCGCGAGGCTTATTGTTGACGAAACCTTTCGCGAGTGTTGGGTGTGACATATTACGCTCCAATCGCTTCCGCCAGAATTTCGGAGAAATGCATGACTCGGATGTCGTGCTTCTGTCGTCGAATAATTCCTTCCAGATGCATCAGGCACGACATATCACCGGCCGTCAGAACTTTTGTTCCGGAATCCAGATGATCGCGAATTCGGTCCTCACCCATCATGCAGGACACGGCTTCCTCGGCGACCGCAAACGTTCCGCCGAAACCGCAGCATTCGTCATTGCGTTGTAGCTTTGAAAACGTAATGCCGTTCAGGTTGTCGAGTAAGCCTCTTAACATATCGGGGCGTTTGGTCATCACTTCTGACGACGACGATAATCGAAGCTCTCGCAGGCCGTGGCAGCTTTGGTGAATGCCCACCTGGTGCGGAAAGTTACCTTCGATGTCACCAACCTTCAGCACTTTGCACAGGAATTCAGTCAACTCCAGCGTTCGTTCTCGCACGCGGTTGGCTTTTTCATCACTGCTGTCGAAGAAAGCGTCGTAGTGATGACGTACCATCGAAACGCAACTTCCGGACGGAGCGACGATGTGGTCGTAGCCATCGAATACGTCGATGTACTTTTCCGCCAGCGGTTTGGCTTCCGGCATACAACCGGAATTCGCCATCGGCTGACCACAACAGGTTTGACCTTCGGGGAATTCATGTTCGACGCCGAAGTGTTCCAGCACACGCACCGTCGCCATCCCCACCTGAGGATAGAACTGGTCGACGTAGCAGGGAATAAATAGAGCGACCTTCATAGATTAAACACCGGTGATATGCGAATACCGAATAAATGCGGGCCGCAGAGTAGCAAAATTTGGCGGCTAATGGAGGGAATAGGTAATCACGTTCATTAACGTCGATGGGCAGTCACGTCTTCTTCGTTGGTTCTGTCAGCAATTGTATGTTTCGCACGGCCAGTTGGCGCAACCTTTGTTCGCTGACTGTGATTCCAAGTCCCGGTCCAGGCAGCCGTTTTCCTCGTCCACCAAAGCGAAACGTCAGGTCCTCAACGGTCAACGAATCGCGGACAAGAAAACGATCGAAGCTCCCTTCAAGGTAACGAATCCCCGCTACATTGCAGGCAAAATGGCGACCGGCGGCCGACAGAATACCGGTTTCTCCAACCTGACAACCAAGTTGATAGCCCAGACCGTTCTGTTTGGCCAGGATTGCGAGTCGGACACATGACACGAAACCGCCGCACTTCGACAGTCGCAGATTGAAAAAATCGCACGTCTTCCCATCGATCGCTCGCTGAGCGTCTTCGCGGCAGCACAGCGATTCATCCAGCATGATCGGGACCCCCAGGGCGTGCCGTAAATCTGCCAATCCGGCGACGTCCGCATGCCTTACGGGCTGCTCTAAACAGCTCGGGCGGAAGGGCAAAAGCGGCTTCATTTTGGCCACGACATCATCGCAGTGCCATGCTTCATTGGCATCCAGTCTCAGGTCGACTTTTCGACCGACAATCTTGCGTACTCGGTTTAGCAATGCGGCGTCGTCGATTCCTGAGGTGCCGACCTTTACCTTTAGCTGCGGAAAACGAAACAGTCGCATCTTTAAGGCGGATCTCCATTGCCTGAGCGGTGTCGCCGACGTGATGACCCCGCTGTAGAAGACCTCGTCACGTTGCGCCACGACGTTTGCTGCGTCCGGCAGCATCGACACCAAATCGCCGAGCGGTCTGTTGATCGAGCGGAATACGGCATCCAGAATCGCGAGTTCCAACGCGCACCGCACGGTGTTGCCGAAGCATTCTCGCGCGATCACCCCGTCGTCGGTGGCGACGTCGGGAAGCTGGAAAGCATCTAACACCGTTACGGCGTCCAGCGGTCCACTGAAGTCTGCTTCCGCTAATTTAGAGAAGTCTGCCGCGTTTAGGTGTCGCCAGACGGAGTCGATGGACTCGCCGGTGACATAGGTCCGCGGCAAGCCCTCGCCCCAGCCCACGCTGCCGTCGGTCAGCTCACAGCGAATGATCAGCGTATCGTTGTGATCGCGAACATGCGACGCATGGCGCACCGGCTTCTTCAATACCACGGGGACTTCGAAGGCGGTGAGTTCACGGATTCGCATTTTCGGGGCGGGACTTCCGGATGACTCACACGAACTTAACAAATTCCAGCAGGTCGTCGCGGCACAGTGTGTGCGCGAGTCGTGCGGCCGCAAAGGCACACGCCGCTTCTGCGACCGGACGGTGATACATTGTCGTTACGTCCAATGTCTGAGCGAACCGTTCAGGACCGAGCTGCGATAACAGGCGAGTCGCCACGAATGCTCCGCTGCCGCTAATCAGGACAGATGGTTTCTCAATGCTCAGCGTTCGATGTCCGTCCGCCACCAGTTGCTGCTCAAGATGTTCCAGCACCTGCTCCGCCGCTGTTGTAAGTTGCGTTAGTTGAGCGTCAACGGTCGATTGAGCCAGTTCGACAATTTCGTCCTCGGTCAGCTCCGTCGCGTCGCAGCAAATTGTATGAGCCATCCGGTTTAGCGAATGAGTCCGCGTGAACGGTCGGCCATCGGCGGTATCGCTGTTGGACGCGTCTTCTTCAAGCTGCTGCAGCACCAGAAATGCATCCGCCATCGTGGCAAACAACTCTGCGGCGACCGGACACGCTCGTCCACGAAACTGAAGCGTCTGCGTCACTGCGCAGATTGGAGTGCGGCGGCTTCCCGAATACACCAATTCGCCGCACTGCATGCGAGAGCAATCGTTTGTCCCCGCAGGAACCGGCCGGCCATCTAACAGCGGGATGATGTCGGTCGTTGTTGAACCCACGTCAATCAGCAGGGCAGGACCGTCGGGAATGGCTTGCGCGGCCCACGTCGCCAGCACGTGCCAGTTGGCTGCGCCAGCCAGTTCGGGCATAGCGATGGCATCCGCCGGTTCGACAAATTCGCCAGACGTCAACCAGACGCGAATTGGGACGTTCGGGAAGGTTGCTTCGGTGGCGGCGATCACGAACTCCACGCCTTCCGCTTTCGTGACGAAGCAGTCCGCCAGTTCCGCCGTCATCGTCAATGCGATCAGGTCCGGCGTCGTAAAGTGTTTGGCGACGACGGCTGCAAGTTGCGAAGAAAGGCTTTCCTTTTCCATCCAGATCGCGAAGGGCACCGACGCTGTATTACCGTCTGCGTTCGCCACCTTTATGTTTGCACCGCCAATGTCCAGGCCGATGACGTTCATGAGCACTCGCCTGGAAATATGTTCTTTACCATTCGAAATTACTTAACCGGTTTGCGGAAACGCAGCAGATAGTTCTCTTTGAATTCCGGGATTCTAACCTCATCTATGAATTCAAAACCAGCGGCTTCTACTTCAGCCTGGAAAGTCTGCTTGTCTGCTCGCACATGATTCACTACCCACTCGCGCGAGGTGCCGGGGATTCGGTTGAAGTCGATCAAAATCAATTCACCACCCGGCTTTAAGGCGTCCATAATCGACGCCAGCATCGATTCGTAATATTCGAAGTGATGATACGTGTCGCAGACGAACACTCGATCAACCTTGCGGTCGCCCAGCTTGGCCGACTTCTCATCACTTTGAACGACTTCAACATTGTGAAGCTCTTCTGCTTTCACTCGTCGGCGGACAAAGTCGACCAGTCGCGGTGAAATGTCGACGGCGTAGACTCGCCCTTCGGTGCCGACTTCCTTTGAAAACAGACCCACGTATAAACCGGTTCCTGAGCCGATGTCAGCGATAGACATGCCCGGTTTTAGACCGACTGCTTTCAGGATACTACCGCGAGCGGCAAAGACTTCGCGGCTTTCGATTTCGAATCGGTTGACCCATTCACTTGGGTCGAGGTCCGGATCCAGAAAACTATCGTTGATGCCGTCCGGAATCGTCGCTGATTGCTTCTGTTCGTCGGTCGCCGGCTTTTCCTGGTCAGGTGCTGCCTTGGGCGAAGCGGTTTGCTCTGCTGTCGGTGCTGCCTGCTCACTTTCTGTTGTTTCGGCCACCGGTGTATCAGTGTCCGTGTCTTCTTCAACCGCTTCAGCAGTCTCAATGGTAAGCGTGCTCAACGTAGCAGGTGTGGAAGGTTGACCCTCTGACGGCTCAGCTTCGGTGTCGTCGTTCTCTGCCGACGCTTCCACAGCCGACGTCTTGACCTCTTCGGTCGCAGATGAATCTGTATCGGCGGCCGGTGCGGGCTGAGGTTGCGGTCCTGTGACGTTGGTTTCAGTCGGCGTGGTAGCCGGTTCCTGTTCGTCGGCAGGTTCATGTGTAGTTGCGGGTTCAGGTGTGGCCGCAGGGGCTGGTGTTGCCACAGGTTCTGGTGTGGCCACTGGTGCAGGAATGGCCAACGGTATCGGCAGCGAATTCACCGTGCGTTCAGCATCCGTGAACGGCACGATTGGGACCGGACGCGGCATGGAAACCGACTTCACCGGAACCGAAGAACGGCTACCAGAAGATTTGTCGTCAGTTGAGCTTTCATCGGACGGCACCGCTGGGGTGGTCGATTCGGCAGTGCCCGACTCGTCCAAATCCATGAGTGCTCCGTTAATCGCATCGGCTGGTTGCGGCGAGCCGTCGGCCTTGCCACGCGGATCCGATTTTTCCTGGGAAGGCGTGTCGGCACAGTTTTTCGGCATTCGAGGCAGCGGCGGCAGGCTTTCTTCGGCATTCTCTTTGTCCGGTGGGACGACGATCGGAAGACGGCGTTTCGGTGACGTCGCTTTCCAACGGTCTGCGTCGGATCGGATTTCAGCGGCAGACGGAGCGTCCGCCGACATCGAGTTCGGAACCGTGGGGGTGCGTTTCAGTGGTTTGGCCTGAACTTTCAGGGCTGGCTGTGATTGAGTGCTAGCAACGTCTGCAGATTCAGATTGATTGGCCGAATCGCGATTCATTGCCACGTCGTCGGCTGGTTCGTTGGTCACTTCCGATCCATCAGAATCGCGGCCTTGCGAGATGCCTCGGAACGGTACCGATCGCAATCTCGTCGCAGCGTCCTGAGTCGGCTGTGGTGCCTGAGCCGTTCGTCGATCTTCATGATCGGAAGCGAGTTCCTCTGTTTCCGTTTTCGGGTTCACTCGGTCCAGATAAATATTCAGTGCATTCACAGAGTGGTACAGCGGCGAACACTTCACGAATGCTTTGCGGTTATCCATAAGGTCGCGAGCCGTCGCTTCGATGGCGCGACGTACCCACAGTTGATTCAGTTCTTTCTGCGGCAAGGCGATCATCAGGAATTCCAGAACGTGACCGGCACTGGCCATGCGTTTGTTGAAGTCCGGATCGTATTTTTTGCCGCGGAAGAAGTTGGAAGACAGCGTACCGTTGCTGTTTTGTTGCATGCGAGCCGTGTTGATGTGCTTACGAATTTTCCATTCGGCCTGCATCCAGACGCCTCGCAGCGGCTTGCCCTGACGCAGATATACGTTGCGAGCATGCGCCAGTGCAAACAGGCTATGCGTGCCACCGCAGGGAGCTCCCTGCATGGGCTTGTTGGTTTGAATCTGGACCAGCTTTTCGATGCTCCATGCTTCGCCCTGCTGATTTCGCCAGCGAGCGTTCGACGGCAGATAGCGGCTTAGGAACCAAAGCGTCCACGTCGGTTCGTCTTTGGTAGACACCGTCAATTGAGCGTGTCGGATCATTTCTCGCATCGAAACCGGCCCGTCGGCTGTTCCCAGCGTGTGATCCAGACCGACGCCACACATCGAAAGAATGGCCAGAAACTGGTTGGCGTGACCTTCAAACGCGTACGGCACGCTGTACGGATGAGCTCGTCCGCCAAGTTTCGTTTTTTCGAACCAGTGTTCGTTGGTGAAGACCTGTCCTTCGCTGACCCAGTCAAGGCCCGAAACAGGAGCTCCGTTATGAAGGATCTGAAATTCTTCTCGCAGCCCCAACAATGCGTGCATGATCTGCCACGGCGTATGCTGGTCGGTCGACAACATGCGGCGAGCTGTTGTGTCGACGGCTTCCTGGCACAATTGCACCAGCTTGTCTGACGAGGGTTGTCGGCGGGTGTGCGAGATCCGCCGATAGGGCGACGGGCCCTTATGTTCCGGCAATTCGATGGCCGGTTCTTTGTGATTGGTATTCAGTTCCGTTGGAAACTCATCGTCAAATTGCTGCGCGACAACGGTCGCTGGCGCAACGAACGAGGCGGCGAACAGAATTAACGCGAACAGAAACGTGAGCAGCCGTTTAGGTTGCATTCGAACACTCCAGCGGTGTGAGGCAGACTCTGGTGGTGACTGAGGATGTGCCCGAAAAGGGCGCGTCACTTTGATATTCGGCCAACCAACCGAGCGGCTTGACGATCTCTACATCCGACAGAAGGCAAATATCCGTCACAACCTGAACTGTTCCGGCTTGGTAATTCGGGCTGCTTATGCGGGCGACCAGTGTCTATTTTTGGCGGCATTCCTTGCCGCACTGGCATAACGCCAACGTACCGGCAGATTCAGCGGGTGCGTGCGATGGCAGGCTTCGAGATGAGCAGCTGAAAACCGATGCGATGCAAACACAGCCTGCCCTCGTTTTGTCACCGGAGCAGGCGAGCCGACGCTGCTTGTTTGAAGAAACGCCAAGCGACATCTGGTGACCCGCGCGATTCCGCCGCCTGAGAAAGCTTTGGCGGCACGCAATCGAAAGCCGGAGCGAAATGTGGATTCCTCAACGCGGTGCCTACCGTCGGGAATTCCGGAGTGATAAAACACGTTCTTGAGTTGGCAGCCTGTCAGGATTTCCTTGTTTTTTGCGTCCTGCAGATGCATTTACCTGCGGCAAAAGCCTTAGGGCGAAGGTGCGACGCAGTCCAGACGACTGGTTAGCTCAGACGTTGCTTCTGACTCTTAAAAGTGAAAAACAACTCTATGAACAGCCCCCCACGGCAATCTCCCCTTCACGAAGTCCACGTGGCCGCCGGTGCGCGGATGGTGCCGTTTGCCGGGTGGGAAATGCCGGTGCAGTACGAAGGCATTATGCCCGAACACAAGGCCGTGCGAGAATTTCTGGGCGTGTTCGACATTTCGCACATGGGACTGCTTGCCGTCGCCAGCAGCGAACCGGAAGTTTCTACCAAGTGGCTGGACGGTCTGTTGACAAACAACGTTGCGTCGCTGGAAGTCGGACAAGGGCAGTACACAATGCTGCTGAACGAAACCGGAGGTGTGATTGACGACCTGATCGTCTACAGCAAGGGGTGTTCAGAATATTATCTTGTAGTGAATGCGTCGAAGACGGCAGAAGATTATCAGTGGATGCTCGATCATCAACCGGAATCGGGCATCATGTTCGCGGATGTCAGCGGCAGCTACGCGGGCCTCGCTGTACAAGGCCCGGACACGGTCGCTGCCTTCGCCAGGTTGTTCGGCGACGACGTCACGATTCCTGAACGTTTCTACATGGCAGAAATCTCAACGCCGCACGGCGACGTGCTCGTATGCCGCACCGGCTACACCGGTGAAGACGGCTTTGAATTGTTCTGCAAAGCGTCCGATGGTCCGGACTGGTGGCAGCGGTGTCTGGATGCAGGCGCAAAGGCGTGCGGATTGGGAGCACGCGATTCGTTGCGACTGGAAAAGTGCTACCCGCTAAACGGCAACGATCTGTCGCCCGAACGTTCGCCGCTGGAAGCTGGACTGGGATTCGCCGTCGACTTGCATAAAGACTCGTTCATCGGCCGCGACACACTGTTAAGGCAAAAGACCAAAGGTCTGCATCGGCGTTTAGTCGCGATCAAACAAACGCAAAAGTCGCCCCCACCGCGTCCCGGCTACGCTGTGTATGCTGGTGATGAACAAGTCGGAACGCTGACCAGCGGCGGGATGTCACCGAGTCTCGGAGTTGGCATTTCGTTGGCGTATCTCAGCATTGATCACGCGAAGGTCGGCACTCCGTTGCACCTTGAAATTCGCGGCAAGCGATTTGCTGCCGAAGTCGTCAAGAAGCCGTTCTTATAGGAAACAGCCGCCGCAGCTCGATTCATTGAGTTCGTCGAGCCACTGCGAGAAACGAATCATCTGCCATATCACCAACCAAGGAATGACAAAGAATGAACGTCCCCGATGAACTAAAATACGCCCAGTCGCACGAGTGGGTGCGAGTCGACAATGGCGACATCGTCACGGTCGGCATTTCTGATTTTGCTCAGGCCGAAATGACAGAACTCGTTTATGTTGAACTTCCCGAAGTTGGTCGGAGTTACAGTGCGGGCGATGAGGTGGCTGTCGTAGAGAGTGTCAAATCGGCCAGCGACATTTACACGCCTGTCAGTGGCGAAATTGTCGAAGTGAACGAAGCGTTGAATGACAATCCATCACTGGTGAACAGTTCTCCGTTTCAGGATGGTTGGATGTTCAAGATCAAAATCAGCGATGCCGCACAGTTAGACAAGCTGCTGGACGCCAACGGCTACAAAGACAGCATCAGCTCGTAGGTTGTTGGAAGGCGTTTATTGCTGCGAGCGGCAAGTCGCTCGCGGCCGGTTACTGCAGGCGTACTCCCTTCGATCATCGCCATACAGTATACAGTTTACGCGCGTAGGTAACCGTTCGGCTGCTTACCTCTTTCGTTTTCTCCCGCGGACGGAAACTCTTCGTGTCGATATCTTCTCCCCCTGCCCTTTCCTCAAAGCCGCAGTTAGACGCATTTCGCAACCGCCATCTGGGCGTTTCCCTGGACGAAGCTGAAACCCTCGCGAAGGAAATCGGTTTCGAGTCGCTGCAACAACTGGTCGACGCAGCCGTGCCCGGTTCGATTCGTCGGCAGCAGGCATTCGACCTGCCGGAGCCAAAGTCTGAAACTGATGCTCTGGCGTGGCTGAAGTCGATCATGAGCCGCAATCAGGCGACGCGATCACTGATTGGCATGGGTTACCATGATTGCATCACTCCGTCTGTCATCCTTCGCAACATTCTGGAAAACCCCGGCTGGTATACAGCTTACACTCCATACCAGCCCGAAATTTCACAGGGGCGACTGGAAGCGTGTCTGAATTTTCAGACGATGATCACGGAACTCAGCGGGCTGGACGTCGCGAATTCATCACTGCTGGACGAAGGTACTGCCGCCGCTGAAGCGATGGCAATGTGCGCTGGTGGGCATCGCAAGGCGAACCGGTTTCTCGTTTCTGATGGCTGCCATCCTCAAACGATTGCCGTGTTGCAAACCCGAGCCGAACCTTTGGGCATCGAAATCGTTGTGGCCGCTCACGACGACTTCGAATTCACCGATGATGTCTTCGGTGTGTTGGTGCAATATCCCGACACCAGTGGCGGAATTTACGACTTCGAATCGCTGATCAAGGCCGCTCATGATGCCAAAGTAAAAGTCGTGATGGCCGCCGATTTGCTGGCGCTGACATTGCTGAAACCACCTGGACAAATGGGAGCTGACATCGCAATCGGCAACAGCCAACGCTTTGGCGTGCCGCTCGGCTTTGGCGGTCCGCATGCTGCATGGATCGCGTGTACTGATAACCTGAAGCGAAAACTGCCCGGGCGCTTGGTTGGAGTTTCCAAAGACGCCAATGGAAAGCCCGCCTATCGACTGGCGCTGCAGACTCGCGAACAGCACATCCGTCGTGACAAAGCCACCAGCAACATCTGCACGGCTCAGGTTCTGCTGGCGGTCATCGCGTCGATGTATGCGGTTTATCATGGGCCGAAGGGGCTGCGTGAGATTGCTGAGCGAGTTTCCGAACGGACCAGAAGTCTTGCGACGAGTCTGCTGAATTTGGGTTGGAAACTCGTCCATGAAAATTACTTCGACACGCTGCGAATTGAATGCGAAAACGGTGCCGCGATTGTTAACAAAGCGGCGGACGCCGGATTCAACCTGCGGCTGTTTTCTAACGGCGACGTAGGCATCACGCTGGATGAACGCACAGATCAGGACGAACTCGCCAGAATTGTCACGTTGTTTGATACAGACAATTGTGATCACGATGCGGCCGTTCCCGATCATCATCAGTCTGTTGAACTGTGTCGGGCCGACGACTACCTGCAGCAGCCGATCTTCAACAGCTACCACACCGAAACAGAAATGATGCGTTACCTGCATCGTCTGGAAGCAAGAGACCTGGCTTTAAATACCAGCATGATTCCGCTGGGATCCTGCACGATGAAGCTGAACGCTGCTTCCGAAATGATGCCGCTAAGCTGGCCGGAAGTGAACGGCATTCACCCGTTCGCTCCTAAGGATCAGTGGCAGGGTTATGCGGAAATGATTCAGCAACTGGAAGACTGGTTGGCCGCCTGCACGGGGTTCCATGCTGTATCGTTGCAACCAAACGCGGGTTCTCAGGGCGAATACGCTGGTCTGCTGGCCATCCGCGAATTCCACAAAACCAACAACCAGGGATCACGCAACGTCTGCCTGATTCCCACGTCGGCTCACGGCACGAACCCCGCCAGCGCCGTCATGGCGGGCATGAAGGTTGTCGCTGTGGACTGCGATGATGAAGGCAACATCGACATCCTCAGCCTGAAGGCCAAGGCCGAAGAACACGCCGATCGACTCGCCGCGCTAATGGTCACTTACCCGTCGACGCATGGCGTGTTTGAGGAAGGCATCAAAGACATCTGCCAGATCGTCCACGACAAAGGCGGACAGGTCTACATGGATGGAGCCAACCTGAACGCTCAGTTGGGCTTGTGTTCTCCCGGCGAAATCGGCGCCGATGTGTGCCATTTGAACCTGCACAAAACCTTCTGCATTCCTCACGGCGGCGGTGGTCCTGGTGTGGGGCCGATCGGAGTCGCAAAGCATCTGGCTCCGTTTCTGCCTGGCCATCCGATGCATCTGGAAGGTGGCATCGGCCCGGTGAGTGCGGCTCCATTCGGTAGCGCGAGCATCCTCACCATTTCATGGATGTACATCGCGATGATGGGCCCCAAAGGTCTGACCGACGCCACATCGATTGCGATTCTAAATGCCAATTACATTGCTCACCGCCTGCGACCGTATTTTCCAGTGCTGTATCAGGGCGCACAGAATTTGGTTGCTCACGAGTGCATTCTCGACCTGCGGCCGTTCAAGGATGAAACCGGTGTAGAAGTCGAAGACGTCGCCAAGCGTCTGATGGACTATGGCTTCCACGCGCCGACGATGTCGTGGCCGGTGTCAGGCACGTTGATGATTGAACCCACGGAGAGTGAATCAAAAGCGGAGCTGGATCGTTTCTGCGACGCGATGATTTCCATCCACGGCGAAATGATGGACATTCGAGACGGCCGAGCGGATCGCCAGGACAACGCCTTCAAACATGCCCCCCACGCGGCTGACATCCTGCTCAGCGATGACTGGCAACACAGCTACTCTCGCGAACAGGCGGCGTACCCGGCCCCGTGGCTGAAGGACTACAAATACTGGCCGCCAGTCAGCCGAGTCGACAATGTCTACGGTGACCGTCACCTAATCTGCACGTGCCCCGACCTTGAAGACCTAACTGAATAAGCCAGCTCGTATCGGCGAGCCATCAGCGCGGCGGAAGGTGATGTCTTGCAAACTCGATTGCTGAAGGAGCCAGGATGCTAAAGCAGCCATGTTAATGTGGCTGGCCACCGTCGGCGTGGAAAAAGAAGGTGGTCCGGCTTTTTAGAAATCTGATCCATTTGCAACAACGGGCGCACGCTGCGAGTCAATCGTCTTTGTGCGGGCACTTTCCAGCCATCGCAGCAGAAATTGGCTACCGCTGCCGCGATTCTTCAATGCTCAAGAATCTCAAGCGGCACGATTGGCCAGAGCTGCACTCGGTACGGGCGAATTAGCTAAGCCGCCGCAGTCTTTGATAAGTTGATCTACAAACCTTTGTGCGCGAGCGTACTCGTCGACATAGCCGACGAGTTTTTTCAGGCGATCCCTGAGGTACCGCAGCCGTAGCGTGTAAGGTACGGCGTTCGTTCGAGCCAATTCGTGGACCGTACGCTGGTAGTTTGCGGAGTCGATTTCCATTTGGGGCTCGCCGCAGTGCTGAAACAGCATTTGCAGATTTGGGTCCTGCTCATCGCCAAAACGCTGTACGAGCTGAAACCCGCACGACCTGGCCAGCATCATCAAAGTGGACGGCACAAAATTGTGGATATGAGCCGTGTGGAACAGCCGACTGCGACGAGCGAACGGAGCCTGGAGATTCGGGCATTCCACATAGAACATGCCGCCCGGCTTTATCAGCCCAGCAATGTGTTCAAGTGCTGCGCGAGGTGACCGAACGTGTTCGATGACATGCACCAGAAGAATGGCATCGTAGTCACTGCGTCGCGGCAGGTCATAGACATTTGCCGTATGTACCTTCGCCTTTAATTTGTCGCGTGAAAACGCCAGAAATTCGCTGCCAGGATCGATACCTTCGGCATTAAAACCGTTCTGGTCGAACACTTTCACCGTGCAGCCGATTCCCGCGCCCACTTCCAGCACTCGACCTTGTGGTTTCAGATGCGGCTGCACTTGGCGGCAAATTCTAGTTCCGTTCTTCCACGCTCGCATGATGCGCCGGACGCCTGGCGAACTTTCACCATTATAGGCCTTGCGATAGTTGGTCGAATAGAATTCCTGCAGTTCCTGTTCCGTCGGAACAACTGCATGCCGTACCAGTCCGCATTGTCGACACGCAACTGTTTCAAGCATTTCGCCGTGGCGGTCCTTCTGCGAAATCGCTTCAAAGTCGCGATTACCACAAAGGTCGCATTCTGCCAGTTCCATCTGACTTGTCTTTCCAATCCTGGGGCGGTCTAGGCTCTATGGATGTATTCCAAGTTGGCAACGCGAAACAAGTCGGCCGTTATAATACGCAGTGTGAGCAATTGAATCATGGCAATTGCGGTACCAGCCTGCCTGTTGCGTTGCAGCGACACCAGTGTAACTGATGTGGCAGAAATTGCGGAATGCGAGATTTGATGAATTCTGGTCGCTATTTTACTTCCAATTCATTGAGGAGCTATCAGGCTGCTTTTTGCCCAATATCCTGCGAAGCACGATTCGGGAATAGCCGGTCTAGCAGCAGCGCGGCGCAACGGTCTGCCTCAGAAAACGGAGCTTCTGCCTTTTTCAATTGCCGCGTCTCGCACCATTGAGTCCAACGGACTGCGCGTTCCGAATCGACGAGTGAATCGATACAGTCGGTGACTCGATTTTTTTGCCAACGAACCAGTTCCAGTATTCCAACACTAGCGCCCGACGTAAGAGCCTCATACGTCATGGAAACGCTGTCTTCGGTCACCCAAACAGTGGCTGCCGCGTCGAGCTGAGCCGGAAGCCAGTCGGGGCCGACGTCCGCTGCGGAGACCAACCGTGCTACTGAAGCGTTTGTCCGCCAAAAATTGAAGAAATCATCTGGCGTGCGGCGAGACGTGGCGACGGTCCAGCAGACATCGGATGTTCGTTGTACGACATCGCAAATCTGTTGATAAACGAGTTTACTGTCCCAGCGATAGTGTCCGCTTGGGCCACCAACGAGGAACATGCCACGGCGAGCGTCCTTATGGCGGCCGGGCAAAACTCGATTCAGCACTCCTGTCGTCAGAATTGTGTTGTCGGGAACACGACGAAGTCTATGAACATCGGGGATCAGGCAGAAATCGAACAGTGATAGCGGCAGCGAGGGTTTCATTAGCACAATCGAACGACCACCGAACCGCCAGCGAAACATGCATAACGGAAAATGAGACGCATGTCCGGCACCGATGATCAGGTCAGGGGCCAAGTCAGGGAGTCGACGTCGATCACAACGAATGAGCGACCGAAGGCCCTGGTTCCAACCTGACAATTCGACCGAATGGATTTCCGCGCACGTAAGGCGTTGAATGGCATCCGCGCAGCCCTGTACCTGATTCTGATGACCCGCTTTACCGTCCAACAGACACCAGATCGACAAACGATTTTCGGCCAGGTTTGACATGAAAATATAACCGTAGTGCTGCTAAGCGGCAGCCTTGTGTCCGCCGAGCCCCGCTTGAGTTAGCCGTTGATACAAGGCACATTTCTGCATCAACTCGGCGTGCGATCCCACAGCTGCAACCCGCCCCTGATCCATGACAACAATGCGGTCCACAAGATCCAGAAACGTTTCGCTTAGTACGTGAGTGATAATAAACACGGTGCGCCCTTTAGAAAACGACTTCAGCACGCCGTGAATCATGTCTTCGCTACGCGCGTCAATGGCGGACGTTGCTTCATCCAAAATCAGGATGGCGGGATTCCGCACGATCGCTCGCGCCAGAGAAATCCGCTGCCGCTGACCGCCGGATAAGCGACCGCCGCCGGCTCCGATATGTGTGTCGATTCCATCGGGAAGTTCGGAAATAAAGTCCCACGCGTGAGCCTGTCGCGCGGCTTCGATGATGGTTTCGCGGTCCGCCGAAAAGTTGCCGTACCGAATGTTTTCCAGAATCGAATCGTTGAACAGCATCGTTTCCTGACTGACAAGGCCGATTTGGCTGCGCAAATCGCTTGTGCTGTATTCCGAAATGTCCTTCCCATCGATTCGGACGACTCCGGACTCCGGATCGATAAAACGCGGCAGCAAGCTCGTCAGTGTTGACTTTCCGGAACCATTGCTGCCGACCACTGCCACCACTTCGCCAAATTTGACCTCCAACGAAACATTCTGCAGTACCATTGAACGTACTTCGCTTTCACCTGCGGAAAGGTAACGGAACGAAACGTCTTCGAAGCGAATGGACTGCGTATGGCTACTGAAGACAGCGGGAGATTCAGGTTCGCTGATGACACTTTGGGTGTCGATCAGTTCGAAAACGCGGTCAGCACCCGCCAGCCCCTGACGAACCTGCCCGAAGACCGTCGACAATTTTCGCACAGGGTCCAGCACGCCGGCCAGCAGCACGTACATCGTCATCAATTCCGTGATCGTCATTGCCTCTGCTGCCAACTGGATGCCAAAAACGGAATCCGTGTTGCGAAGGACCATGTAAGCGCCGGGTGTAAACGCTACGACCACGATGATTACGGCCATGATTTCTGATGTGGGCCGAATTAATGCGTTCATCCGAACGCACTTCATCTTATACAGGTAGTAGTCGTCGTTGGCCTTCAGGAACTGTTCCTGCTGACGTTTCTCACCACTAAACGCCTGCACCACCTTGAAACAATCGAACGTTTCGCCGATGCAGTCATAGATGACGGCCACGCTTTCCATCGCGCTTTTGGCCGCTTTTTTCAACATCCGTCCCAGTTTTGCCAGGAAGAAACCCATCAGGGGCACCAGCAGTATGGCGGTCAGCGTCAGTCGCCAGTTGATGAAGAATGCAGCCGCAATGCACGCCGATGCCTTGAGGGGTTCACGAATCATGCGTGTCCCAAACGCTCCCAGCCCCACAGTCATCTGTTGGATATCATTTGTCATTAGCGACAGAATCTTAGTCGTGCCTTTTGCAGATACGGTCTGCATATCCAGTCGCTGGGAGGTGGCGAAGCAGTCGCGGCGAATATCGTTGGCCGTGCGGTTAACGACGATTCCCACCAGAATTTCCTGTCCATACACAAAGACACTCTTCAACACGGTGCCGAAAACGATGAACAGCACGATCAATGCAATCGTGTTGAACTTGTCACGCGGTACAAATGGCAGAATGTACTGCTTGACCTGTGTGTAAGTGTGAAGGCTGCGAGTTGCGTCGGTCACGCGACTCTGCAGTTTGGTCCGTCGCTCCAAGGCGCTGTCATCAAGCACCGCCAGCCGCTCAGAATCACTCTGGATTTTTCGATTGGCATCATCGATCTGCTGATCGATGTATTGGTGAAGGCTGTCATTTTCGAACAGCACTTTCACGACAGGAGCTACCGCCGAAAGATTCATGCACCAGCATGTGGCGATACCAAGTGCACACAGCACAGAGCAGATAAGGGAGAAGCGGTAGACCCACAGGTAACCGGCGGTTCGAGTTAACGTATCCATTGCCCGTCAAGCATCCTTTTGTCGGGTCGTGTCGATCAGGCTGTTGCTGACGCCAAAAACTGCCACGTCGATTCCATGACGTGAGTGGTCGGAATTAGACAGGTATTCGGGAAATCTGTCTACAGGAATTGCCATATTGACCCATGGAAGCCAATCCCGATAGCATCCGGGCGCAACGGGCGACTCGAAACCCTTCAATACAGAGCTCCGATTGCAAATTCTGGTGACATGAACTTATTCGCCCTGCAAACGGTTGTGCTTAGCTCAAGCGCCATTGCGACAATGCTCGTCGCTGTTGGTTTGAGTTGCCGGTATGCCTGGTGGAAGCCGCCTGTAAACTGGAGCATGCCTCGCGTGCTGATGTACCATATGGTCTCTCCGCACCGCAAAAAGGCGAGGTTCAATAAGCTGAGAGTCCTGCCGGAAAGATTTGAAGAGCAACTCGCGTGGCTGCAGGAAAACGGCTTTCAATTTGTCTTTGCCAGCCAGTTATGTGATGGCACCAAACTTCCGGGGAAAACGGTCTGCTTAACGTTTGATGACGGCTACGCAGACAATCTGCTGATCGCGGATCCCATCATGGAAAAATACGGAGCTGTGGGTACGCTGTACTTGGTGGAAGATCGTTCTGGCGGCTGGTCCAGCAAAAAGAAAAGCCATCACGAAGACGACGAACTGGCCAGCGAACCGAAACTCACTGACCTACAGGTTGAACAGATGCTGCAATCCGGCCGATGGGAACTTGGCGGGCACACAGTCACTCACGCCAACCTGCCGAATCTCGACGGTGACGAAGCAGCTCGAGAAATCACAGATTCGCGGAATCGACTGACTGAACAGTTTGGGCAGGAACTCAAGACCTTCGCCTACCCATTCGGGCTGCTGGGTGATCGCGAAGTCCGGCTGGCTCGTGAAGCCGGCTATTCAGCGGCCGTGACAACAGAACCTCGGATTTACGATGCGGCTCATGACGACCTGATGATGATTCCTCGGATAAAGGTGTCTGGTACGGAGGGGATGGCGGCGTTTGCCATTCGCATACGCACGGGACAACGTGGCTTGTTGAAATGACTTGGAACACGCTTCACAAAACATGCGGCGAACGCGACGTTTGGTCAGACATATCTGAACGAAAACTATTATTTCCACGGAAGGAACTATTGCGATGAGTGTCATCAAAAACGTACTGCGTCCGGCAATTCATCGCATGGTGAAAATCGGGAAGCCGCACTTTGACTGTTCGATTTGTGGGTACCATGGCCCCTTCAAAGACAAGCGGATCACCAGAACTCCAAATCTAGTTCGAGTAGACTCGAAATGCCTCGGCTGTGGAGCGGCAGAGCGTCATCGCATGCTGAAGTTGGTTATTGAAGAACTGTTCGGGGAAGGCCAGGCAGATGGCAAAGCAGTGCTGCATATGGCTCCTGAAGCCTGTATGCAGCCGCTCATTTCTTCAAAGTTCGCTACCTACCACACGGCAGACCTCTTCATGGAAGGAGTCGACTTCCATGAAGATGTGCAAGACATGTCATTGGCCAGCGGCAGCTATGACTGTGTGGTCATTTCACGAGTACTCACGATTCCGCCGGACCTGAACGCTTCGATTCGCGAATTGCGCCGAATCCTGAAACCTGACGGCATCGCTATCATCGCAGAAATTCATTCGCACCAGGAAACGGTCGAATTCGGCGAAATGCGAAAACACCGCTCGCGACAGGTCGGGATCGACATCCTGAACCGGTATGCCGAACACTTTTCGAGAGTCGAACGCTACGATGCCGCACGCTACGGTAGTCGCTTCCAACTAGTCAATCGCATGAAGCTGGACGGCATTACAAAAGATGACTACCCCGTCGAAGTGCGTGAACAAGGGCAGGGCTTCCGAGAGCTGGTCGCAGTCTGTTACGCGTAATGTTACTTCTGCACTGCAACTAAACTCACTTTTGATAAGTTCTGGTTCAATTTGGAGTGCGACCATTTTTGACGAACCAAATACTGGCGGCGATCCGTGACAGACTCTCAGCGGACTCCTTTAGTGCCGCGTCGTTGTTGAAGGCCAGGTAATTTGTCGGGCACCTCTGGCCGTGCAGAAGAAACATTGCGTCGTCATACTGTCGATGTCCGGCTTCGGTGATTTCGTCTTTTCGTCGGCTCACATTTTCATAGCTTGCCATGCAGTGGACCACGGGAATTCTCTTTCCGAAGACTCCCATTAAGGCGGACAGGCGGCTAAATCGAGGGTGGTCAGTTTTACGGTTGAGATACAAAAAGTCAGGCAGCGCGCGATCGACAAACGTATTTCCAGAACCAGCGAATAGAAGCTTCAGCCGCAGACCAAGGCATGCTCGCAGATAAACCAGCGGAGCGATGATTTCGTCAAAATTCTCTCTCGACTGGAACGTCAGTGGACGCACAAAAATCACAGCAAGCTTGTAAATCAGCGATTTGCGATAGAGATGCTTTCCCGTGTAAACACGGCTTACCAGCGCCGTATCTTTGCAGATTTGCGTTGCCAGCGACGTCTTGCCGGCTCCGTCGCAGCCCATAATTGACACCCACTTCGTTTTTCGTGGCGCGGACAGCATTGCCTGAGCGACTCGCTTGAGTCGCGAGTCAGCCGTCCGCTCACTTCGCGAGCCAAGCTGCGAAGTCACGGTAGTCAGGCTGAAGGCCGCATCTGTTGACGAAACGACTCCTGACTGGCGAATCGCTGCCAGTCGCTGAGCAAGGTCATCGTATCCTTCGGTGACACATTTCGCTTCGTATTGCAGCAGCCGTCGCAGCTGCTTATCGTCGGTCACACGCTTTCGTTTGCACACCAGATGCTGTAGAAAAAGACAGGCCTCTACGTCAATCGGTAGCCGCAGGAACGAACCGTCGGACCTCTTTGCGCAGTGTTCCATTTCTTCGAAACACAATGACTGCTTTCCGCCGTCCAACTGCGGCAGTTCAATCCAAAGATCGAAATGTAGGTAGTGCGCCCCATCTAAAGAAAACAGCAGCATCTCCACCTTGCGCCGGCGCTGCCTCACGATATGGACGTGGCACAACCCTTTGCGCACCCATTGCTGAGTTGCGACGATGACTGCCATGACGGATTCTTCCGTCGCCAGCAAATCGATATCGTCTCCATCAATCGAGTTCGCATCGGGCGTGTCATCGCGAAGCTGAATAAAAGCCCACTCGCCGTTTAGAATATGGCCGAGGCACTCCAGCAGTCCGTCGTGCGAGGCTTCGCTAGGCATGACGACTCTCTGAACAGAGTTCGTGGTAAATTTTCAGAGTATCCGACTGCATTTTTTCCAATAGAAAGCTGGAGTTCTCCGTCGGCAGCGAGATATTGCCGGCTTTCGCTGCCTGCAAACGATCCGCCAGCGCCGCGATGTCTCTAAGCGGTATCAGCCCATCAGGAAACACGGTCGACAGTACTTCTCCGACACCCCCGTGATTGTAACCGAGAGTGATTTTTCCCAGCCGGACTGATTCCAACACAGCACGGCCAAAACTTTCAGGTGGCTCTGCAGTCGTGGAAATCACGGCATCACATGCCACGATGACGTCTCGAATGTCCGATCGATGTCCTGTGAAAACGATTCGATCCTGCAACTGCAGATCCTCGACCATGGCACGAAGTTCACAAGCATAGATTTTACGACGCGGGTCTTCTCCGCCAGCGATCACGCCGCATACTTTGACATCGCGATCAGCCAGTATTCGCAGCGCCTTCAGGAAATCGAAGTGCCCTTTCAACCTTGTCACTCGACCGGGGACGCAGGCAACGAACTGCCCCTTAAGCTGCGGATACTGCTGGTACCAGTTCGTTAGCCACTGTGAACTTGGTTGGTAACCGTACGGAAATTCGGTTGGGTCAACGCCGCGATGAACCACGGTGATTTTCTGTGGATCGACACCCGGATAATTTTTCAGCAGTACATCTCGGCAAGTGTTTGAAACCGCGATCACTCGTTCACCGGACGTCATTATCCGGCTGTAGGCGTTCGGGCGGTTCAGGCCATGAACCGTGGTCAGATATCGCGGCCGGGTCGGAACCGGCAGTTTTCGCCACGCCAGCCATGTGACCCATGCCGGTATTCGAGACCGTGCGTGCACGGCATCGGGCTTCACCTGCTGCATCCAACGCCGAAGCTGGCCAACGGACCTCAATGTTCGGGGGCTTTTTTTCCAGATCTGCATTTCAACGTGCTCGCCGCCTTCGCATTCGAGCTGCGTGACCATCTGCCCGCCGCCGGAGATCACAATACTGCGATGACCTGCCGCCACCAATGCGCGGTTGATCTCAAGCGTGCCCCGTTCGACGCCTCCGTTGTGCAACTGCGGAACTAACTGAGCGATCGTGAGTGACTGAACCAACGGATTTCTTTCTGGCCACGGTCGCCCAAATTCAGAATCCAATGGACCGCCGTTACTAAGCACTTTTTCGAAGTGAGCCGGAAACCCATTTTAGAAAGCGTGAGGTTCGGCCACGTTGCGTTTTCCTCAGTTTTTCAGCTTCACTGGTTAACCATGCCACCTGTATCACGCGCCGCTCTCCCTGAAACGGCAGGTGCCCGTGAAACGAATTGTCTGCTCGGCGGAATGCTGCCAATGTGCCATACACGGGACGGACTTCCGGGACTACCATCGCCTCAAAGTCATCGATTCGTTCCAGAAATCGCAGACACCCGTCGCTCGACTGCATCCAGTCCGGATTTAGATACAGCAATGCCGTTACAATCTTGGACGAGCCATCCGTGTGAATGCGTCCGTGGTGCTTTTTTAACGACCGGCAGATGGACACCATTGTTGGGTACTGGCCGAGATTGTCTACGCCCAGACTGTTGCCGATCGCATCGGCGAACTCGGGCGAAGTCATTTGATCAACAACCGATTCGATAGTCGGGCCACATTCCTGAGGTTCGAACGGCAGGTAACCGGCTTCCTTTTGACGTGGGAAATCCTTTTCCAATTCATCGGCAAGCTCTCCAGGCAACTGATTCTCAGCAATCAGCATCGGAAACGGTTCGCTCAGCACCAGGGTATCCGGGCTTTTAAAACGTTCCAGTGACAGTATCGATTCCGTTCGATGCGACATTCTTTGCTCCATTCCAGACGGTCGACCGGCGATCACGTGACAACCGGACGAATTTCCCTTCGGGGAATTGAAAATTTTACAATGGTGGACGCTAAATCCGATGAGCGACCTTGGTTGCGTGAATCGCTCTCAATCGTGGCTGAGAGAAGGTGCCCTCGTCTGCAGTAAGCGGGGATTTTTGACTAGATCCCAAACACTGTCCAGAACTTCGTGCTAACGCAGGCAGTGTTCAGCAGCCCGTTTTCGCTGGCCGCAGAATGAGAGAAATCCGGAATACTGTCAAGATGGAATCGGCCGACTGCAGGATGCTCGTTGTGCAAACCGATCTTTCCTTAGGACAGCAAATGCAGCAAACTTTCGCGTCTGCGCGTACAGGCTGTTTCTTGCGATGCGAAGACGAACCTGGTTGAAGCAACGAACTGCAGAAAAACTGCTTGAAGGATCGGAAAAATGGCGACTGACAGGCCATGCACAGAAGCCACTTTTATAAAACTCGCCGACCAGGAGCCATTTGGCGTCGGAGGCCGGCGGCTGTGTTTCACTCACCCCGACGACCCCGGAAAATGTATAAAGGTTCTGCGGCAGGACCAGCAGCGTACGATCCGAGGGAAACGTAGCGGCATTGTCCCCGCCCGGCTGCGACGTAGATATGACAACAATGCTGACGAACAACAGATTCTTGAGGACCTGTATCGGCGCATCGGACCGGCAATGAGTCAGCATCTTCCGGTCAGCCACGGAATCGTTGCTACAGACCTGGGGCCTGGATTGGTTCTGGATTTGGTCCGTGACTGGAACGGGCAGATCTCCCGCAGCCTGCGTGAGTTGATTTCGACCGGTCACGAATTGGATGAATTCCGCCCAGCCTTCGAAAAATTCGGCCAGTTTTTGATGGCCTACACTGTGCTGACTCGTTCGCTACTGGACCACAACCTGGCCGTTCAGTCACGTAGAGATGGATCGTGGCAGATCTATCTGATTGACGGCCTGGGAGACCCCGCCTTTCTTCCCGTAGCCCGCTGGGTGCAGTCCATTGGCGCCCGAAAGGTACGCAGGCGGTTGGCGGCAGCGTGGCCTCGATTCGAGCGATTCAATCGCAATGGAGGCGTGACACCGGAGCTGATCGCAAACAGCACATGGGGACAGGGCTTTCTGAATCATCGGGGCTGATGATTCAGAACGAGAATGTGTCGGCGGATTTGCAATTTTCAATCAGCCGCAGAATCTTCGTCGAAGAATGGCGTCGAATTCAGTTAGAAATGTTTTGAAGGGGGTTGAACATGGCACTGGCGATTCGCTGGATTAAAAGACGTTACGAACATTCGTTGCTGTCGCCTCGTCGCAAAGAACTTGAACTGGAAATTTCGAATGCTTGGGGGCGGGCAATACGCTTAATCCCGGCGTCGACGTCCGAAAGTTACGACGAAATTCACTATGCTGTAGATCAGGGGCAGCGGCTTGCCGTTGTACGAGTCAACAGCCCGTTTCGAAAAACGCCGGAAGACGTGGCCCCGCACTGCGCCGGGTTTCCTCTGCAGCCAAAGCAACGACTCAATCATGAATGGAATGCGTATTCGAAATTGGCACCCCATCAGCTAAGCCCGGAACCTTTGTGGCGCACGGACGATGCTATTGCCTGCTCATGGCTTAGCTGGCCTCGAGCATCCCGATATCTGGTGCAACACCGCAGCCGCTTCTGGGAAGTGATTCAGCGGGTACTACCCGCAATTCGTGCCATGCACGACAACGGAGTTACGCATCTGGATATGAACCCGGGCAATCTGATGCTGGACCCCGACAGCAATCGTGTCGCCATCATTGACTTCGAATTCGCACCGTCCGAATGGATCACTCATGCTCAGCAAAAAGGCTTCGACTACCTGCGTCTGATGGCCGACTGCACGAAACGCCGTCGAGGTGGGCGTCAATTTGAAGCGAACGTCGATCGCATGGTAAACCTGCTCGATCAATACGTCGACGAAGAATCGCGCGATGCGGACCTGAGATTTTCTACAACGCTACTTCAACGGCTGAACGCAAATCCGGAATTGTGCAACCAGCTTCGCAGGGTCTTTCGCAGACTGTAACAATAAAACGCATGCGGTTGAGTGCGTCACGTAGTTGAGCAGGCAATCCGCCTCGAATTTCGGATCTGTCGGGCGGCGGTACGATCAGCCTTCGTGAGGCGGCTGCGCGACGCATTGTCTACCAACGAGAGAAGAGATTACGCCCGAAAAGCCTGGTTTCTTAACTTACTGGCAGTACGCTGTGATTGCGTTGCCAATTTGCCGGGGCTGAAATCAGGCCTTCTTCTTCGCCGTACCCTTTTTCAGCTTCCCGTTCTGCAGCTCTTCGACCACTTTCGCGAGTGCGGCGGGGTCTTTGGATTCCATGACGTGTGCGATCCGCGTTGGTGGAAGTTCCATTCGCGTCATGATGCCTTCTGCTGTCTCCCACATCTTTTCCTGCTTCTTTCCTGACGACAGGTACAGGTTCGTCACTAGTTCAGCCAAACGCTGATCGTCAATCGCGTCGCGGTTTTCGTAGTACCGCTTGATGACTTTTTGCTGGTGCGGTGAGAAGTCTCGATTTGCCATGGCTGTTGAATTGTCAGTGAGTAACGTGAATCAGGAGTTGCGGCGTAGCATAAGCAATCGCCGTGGTTGGAGGAACAGGGACTGCACACGAAAGAAGCCCGGCTCTTCGAAAAGGCCGGGCTTCCATGTTTTCATCTTCGCGGATATCGCATGCAGGATGCAGCGTAGAAGTTCGTCAAGTTCCCGCCACGATCGATGCTCGCAGGTATTCGCGGTTCAACCTTGCGATGTTGCTCACGGAAATTTCTGCTGGGCAGGCGGCTTCGCATTCGTTGGTGTTGGTGCAGTGGCCGAAACCTTCGTCGTCCATCTTTGCGACCATCCCCAGCACTCGCTGATTTCGCTCGGGGACGCCCTGAGGTAAAATCGCAAGCTGTGAAACTTTGGCAGAGACAAACAGCATGGCCGACGCGTTCTTGCAGGCCGCAACGCACGCTCCGCAGCCGATACAGGCGGCTGCATCCATGGCCACTTCCTGCCGGTTACCCGGTACGGGAATCGCGTTGCCGTCCGGTGCATTTCCGGTACTGACGGAAACGTAGCCGCCGGTGGAAATAATGCGGTCGAAGGCCGATCGATCGACAACGAGGTCACGAATGACGGGAAATGCAGACGCTCTCCAGGGCTCAATGGTGATCGTGTCGCCATTGTTGAAGCGACGCATGTGGAGCTGGCACGTCGTCGTGGCTTTATCGGGGCCGTGTGCCTGACCGTTGATCATCAAGCTGCACATGCCGCAAATACCTTCGCGGCAATCGTGATCGAATTCGACGGGCTCTTCACCCGATTCGATCAGCTGTTCATTCAGCACGTCCAGCATTTCGAGAAACGACATGTGCGTGCTGACGCCGTTTAACTGGTAATTGCGGAACGCACCTTTGTCGTCGGGCCCGGCCTGTCGCCAGATTCGCAATGTCAGGTTCAGAAGGTCGCCGCTCATTATTTATAGCTCCTTGTTGTCGGAGGTACGTTCTCGAAGGTCAGCGGCTCTTTGTGAAGAGTGGGCTCTTCGCCGACGCCGTGATGTTCCCATGCCGCCACGTAGCTAAAGTCATCGTCGTTACGTTTGGCTTCACCTTCTTCAGACTGATACTCTTCGCGAAAATGCCCGCCGCAGGATTCGTTGCGATTCAGAGCATCTGTTGCAAGCAGTTCTGAAAACTCCATGAAGTCGGCGACTCGCCCTGCTTTTTCGAGACTCTGGTTAAGAGTCTCGCCGCTACCGAGCACTCGAACGTCACTCCAGAACTGTTCGCGAAGGTCTTTGATGTTGCCGATGGCGGATTCCAGACCGGCTTTGTTGCGGGCCATGCCGCAATTGTTCCACATGATCTTGCCAAGTTCCCGATGGAAACTGTCGACCGTGCGTTTTCCGCCGACGCCCATCAGTTGATCGATGCGACTCTTGGCTGCCTGAACGGCTTCGACGCAGGCCGGGTGATCTTCCGGAACTTTCGGTAGCGTCGCCTTCGCAAGGTGATCGCCAATCGTGTACGGAATGACAAAGTAGCCGTCCGAAAGCCCCTGCATTAATGCACTGGCTCCCAGTCGGTTGGCTCCATGATCGCTGAAGTTGGCTTCACCGAGCACGAACAAACCGGGCACGTTGCTCATCAAATGATAATCCACCCACAAACCGCCCATCGTATAGTGAACGGCGGGATAGATTTTCATCGGCTGCTTGTAGGGGTTTTCAGCCGTGATTTTCTGGTACATGTGGAACAGGTTGCCGTACTTCTTACGCACGGTGTCTTCACCGTCACGTTGGATGGCATCCGCGAAGTCCAGGTAGACGGCAAGCTGAGTATCGCCGACGCCGTAGCCGGCATCGCAGCGCTCTTTCGACGCTCGTGAGGCCACATCGCGCGGAACGAGGTTACCGAATGAAGGGTAACGACGTTCCAAATAATAATCTCGATCCGCTTCCGGGATCTCTGTGGGATGACGCTTGTCATCGGGACTCTTCGGCACCCAAACGCGACCATCGTTTCGCAGCGATTCACTCATCAACGTCAGCTTTGATTGGTAATCGCCACTGACAGGAATGCATGTTGGATGAATCTGCGTGTAACACGGATTCGCGAAATAGGCACCGCGTTTGTGACAACGCCACGCTGCTGTAACGTTACAGCCCTTCGCGTTCGTGGAAAGGTAATAGGCGTTGCCATAGCCGCCCGTGCAAAGCACAACGGCGTCGGCCGTGTGGGTTTCCAGCTGACCGGTCGTCAGGTTTCGAACGACAATGCCACGAGCCACGCCGTCCACGACGATCAGTTCAAGCATTTCACGCCGAGCGTACAGATCCACCTTGCCAAGCTGAACCTGGCGCATCATGGCCTGATAAGCACCCAGAAGCAGCTGCTGCCCGGTTTGGCCTCGGCAATAGAAAGTTCGGGACACCTGAGCGCCGCCGAAGGACCGGTTGGCCAGCGATCCGCCGTATTCGCGGGCGAAGGGGACTCCCTGAGCCACACATTGGTCGATGATGTTGTTGCTGATCTGAGCCAGGCGATAGACGTTGGCTTCGCGAGCTCGATAGTCGCCACCCTTCACCGTGTCGTAGAACAGTCGCCAGATGCTGTCGCCATCGTTGGGATAGTTCTTGGCGGCATTGATTCCGCCCTGAGCCGCGATGCTGTGAGCACGTCGAGGGCTGTCCTGAAAACAGAACGACTTCACGTGGTAACCGAGTTCGCCCAGCGACGCTGCGGCCGCTCCGCCAGCGAGGCCCGTGCCGACCACGATGACGCTGAACTTTCGTTTGTTGGCAGGGTTCACCAGCTTCATGTTGAAGCGGTGTTTGTCCCAGAGCGTTTCGATCGCTCCTTCCGGAACTCGTGAGTCCAGAGTTTCACTTGCCACATGAACCATCAGTTTGCCTCAACTTATTGGTGCCCGTTCGACGGGTGTTTTCTGAGCCATTCAAAATCGGACCGGACAACTAACCAGCCGTTGCAGGCGGTCCGTAAGAAAAGAACAACAGACTGATAAACCCGAGCGCGATCGCCCATGCGAAAACAACGCAGACAATCCGGATCAACTTATTCCAGCGTGAATGACTGATGCCCAGCGTTTGAAATGCGCTGCTGACGCCGTGAGTCAGATGAACCCCAAGGCCAAGCAGAGCAATCGCGTAGACGACTTTTGCGATGGGGTTGCTGAGTACCTGCTTAACGTGTGCGTAAAGATTTTCTTCGCCATGTTCCAGGCCACGGACGTTAAATTTCATGTCGGCAATATGCAGAACCAGAAATACAAAAATCAGCAGTCCCGTCGGCAGCATCCAGTTGGCTGCTCCGCCGCCAGACATCACAACGTTGTCCTGCTTGGTCGCTTTTTCTTCATAGCTCTTACGACGGGCTCGCTTGCTCATCGCGGCTGTCGACAACGCTAGTCCAATATGAGCGAAGAAAAGTGCCAGCAGGCCGACTTCAGCGCCCCACAACACAGGGCCAAGGCTGTGCAGTTTTTCAGCGTATTCGTTGAACTGCTGTTCACCGGCATACAGCAGCAGATTGCCCGCAAGGTGAGCGACAAGGAACCCGCACAAAGCCAGCCCCGTCAACGCCATCAGAAGTTTCTGACCGACGGACGTGCCACAAACTTTCACAAGCGGCCCGATACCTGGCACCTTTGAAAGCAGCTCAGCAGGAATAGCGAATATTTTACAAAGAAAGTCCAAAGCCCCGCTCCTTCAAGCGTGCATGAACGCGAACAACCCTCAAAACGCGCCGTGATTATAGAAGGCATCTTTAGAACTTCAACGAAGCCGCAAACGTACTCGAAATGAGGAATGCTGGTGGACGTGGCAGCAACCACGGCGGTGACAGCAACCACGAAAGTCACGAAACACACGAAAAGGAATGCGACGGCATAGAAGCAAAGTAGGGACAATTCTATGCAGGATGGGCGCTGTTCATGAGACAATCGGAACAGCAGTTGACTGGCAATGCCCGTCCTGCTGTCTCTTTCGTGTGGTTCGTAAATTTCGTGGTTGAAACCTGCCGCTCTGCGATTCACTTCCGTGCGCAGACACAGCGCAAAAAAAAGCCGACGGTTTCCCATCGGCTCGAAATGCCCTTCTGATTCTTCAAAACATTACACAGCCGGAATCGTGCCGCCGAAGACGGGGCTCCACGGGCCGGTTTCGCCGCGAGTGTTCACCCAGCGAAGCAGGTAGTGAGCCGTCTTGCCGCCGTCTTCTGCCTTGAAGCTCACATCAGCGAAGTCGCGAGTGGCAATGGTGGCCAGGCGATAGTCTTCCGGATTTTCCGGAGCGTGATCGGCGACCGCCACATACACTTCGCAGCCTGTGACGCCATGAGGTTTCCCCTTACGCGTTCGTCGTTGGGGGTCGAAGATCGTGACGGTGTGACGCAGCAGGTCGGTGCTGATCACGGCACCCACAGGAAATTCGGTCGGCGTTTGCACCGGAGTTCTGTGAGAACTGCGAGGCGTCACGCCCAGCCGTTCCAGAGCCGCGTTGCTGACTTCGTCGTTGCCTTTGACAAAACGAAACGTCGACTGCAGAGCATCCAGCAGTTCGGTGCGAGCCACGTCTTTTTCGTTTGTGGCCGCCTTCGCTTCATCTTTGGCGGCTTCGTGAGCTGCCAGTTTTTCTTTGTAAACTTCCAGAGCCGTTTTGACTCGGTCGGTCCGCTCGCCCGCATGGTACTCGTTCGGAAATTCTTCCAGCACGGTGACAGCGTTCTGAGCGAAAGGCCCGAGTTCATGGGCGTTCTTGGGAACAGCCATGAGCACTTCCTTTCGGAAAAGAACATCGCAGAATCATCCAGCCAACGTCTGTCGACGGCGAAGGGCACCCAACCGACAACACACAGCGTGAGGGGACAACACTGCCAAGAGTTACGCAGTCAACCCATCAAACCGGGCCTGCACAAAAAAGCTAGGCCCGAAAGTTCTCACGAACGCGGAAGAATTTTCTGCAGAAGGCCGAAGCCGCAAAACCACCCAGTTAATTTCTGCCGCCGACACGAATGCTAACGATAACGCAGCACATGCACTTCCTACGAACAGCACAACCAAACGCCTCGCTCACTCCGCCGAACAGTTGGACAGGTTCGCCGAAGAGTCTGACAAGTCTGTCAGACTCTTCGACAGGCCTGTCAGAAAGTTGGACAGAGCTGCCAGACAGTTCGACTGGTCTGTCAGAACGTCCGCACAAACTGTCCACCAATCCGCCAGCACAAAATTATTGTTCGACAGAGTTGTCAGCAACCTTTTCCAACTCGCCAGACTTCCCACCAGCGCTGTCAAACCGCAGGACGTCTAGAACAACCACGAAAGGGACGAAATTCACGAAAGAATCGCAGAACTCGGGCCGTGCTTTTTCGTGTGTTTCGTTATTTTCGTGGTTGCCCAACCCACTCACCGAACAATCTGTTCCCATCCGAGCAGCCAGGAGTCAGTGAACCTAAGTAGGGCAGGCTCCCGCCTGCCGAATTCGATCGCGGTCGCTTGAAACACAACCGCTGGCCTGGCAGATGGTCGTAAGAAGTTGTTTTTCGCAGAAAAACAAAGACGTTGGCAGGCGGGAGCCTACCAACTACCGGGACTTGAAGACATAGGCGACGAATGAGTCACGGTTGTTCCGCCATGACAATGTACGCAACTGAAGAACTAATGGACCTGCAGGGACGCGTCGCGAATATGTCTTCCACCGCCCGTCTTCTCCATTTGGAAAGGAACACGCTGTTTCCCCCTTGACTTCAGTCCACCCATCTCGCACGAGCTGTGTTCTGCGAACTTCGTCAAGAACCTCTTTGCCGAGGTACTTCCAACGAATGAGTGCATACACAGTTGCTGGTTTTATCAGTCGAAGTTGTCCATGTCCCAGCCAACTGGCCGAATCTTCACCGGGCTGCCTGAGGAGCAGCACGCCGCCAGCAACTTCTGGTGGCAAAGCAGTAATTAAGTATTGACGAGCCGATTGAATCGGAACCCCGATCTCAGCCTTCTTGAGAATCCAGGAATTCGGAGATGACTCAGTCAGTTCCACAAGATGATCTGAGTCTGTGGGGCTGTCATCGACTGGTGGGCCCGCTGGCGCTCCTTCAATGACAAACTGACCACTGACTTTCGCCACAATCTTATCATTGTCGTACGCAGCGAGTTCATATGGAATGGCCGATGGCTCCTCAGCGGACGCGTAGAATCGAAGATGGAGCAATTGTCAAATGTTGTGTTTTGGGTTTTTGATTTAGGCGGCGATATCATCCTGCATGATTCCGTCTTTGAAGGAACGTCCTTCGATGACGAGTGTGATCTTTTCGTGGCAGTTGAGTCGTCTCCATTTCTTCGATGCTGACTGAGCCAGCTTGAACATCATCGCTAAGCTCGCCCGTCTTGTTCCGCTGCCTTTGGTCTTGCGGTGACGAAGGCGGATCGTCGCGAAGGTGGATTCGATCGGGTTGGTTGTCCGCAAGTGGCTCCAGTGTTCGGCCGGGAAATCGTAGAACGTCAGCAGCTCGTCGCGGTCCTTCTTCAGGCAATCGCAAGCCGCTGCATACTTCGCACCGTACTTTTCAATGAATTTATCGAACGCTTTGTTCGCATCGTCCTTCGTTTCTGCCTGCCAGATTTCGTGCAGGTCGCCTTTCGCTTTGGGTTGAACGCTCTTAGGCATCTTGTTGAGAACATTGGCCGTCTTGTGAACCCAACAGCGTTGTTCACGAGTCTCGGGGAATACTTTGCGGATCGCGGCCCAGAAGCCAAGCGCACCATCGCCAACGGCAACCTTCGGTGACAATTGCAGGCCACGTTGCTTCAAGTCGACCAGTAACTCGCACCAGCTCTGCTCGCTCTCGCGGTAACCGTCCAGCACCGCGATCAATTCTTTCTGGCCTTCCGGCGTAGCCCCCATCAGCACCAGCAAACACTGCTTTTTATTGGCGTCATCCTCCAGTCGGACCTTCGCGTGAATGCCGTCGGCCCAGATGTAAACGTACTGCTTGTTCGATAGATCCCGCTTGCTCCAGTCATCGTATTCGCTGCACCACTGATCCTTGAGCCGGCAAACCACGTTGGGACTCAGCCCGGCGGCCCGCTCGCCGACGAGCGACTGCAACGCCTCGTTGAAGTCACCCGTGGAAATTCCTTTGAGGTAAAGCCAGGGGATGAGTTCTTCAATGGCCTTCGTTTTTCGCAGATAGCTCGGAAGCACGCTTGGCGAGAAAGCCACCCGTTTTTCGCGATCAGGATCGTTGTCGCGGACACGCCCCTGAGTGACCGGAATCGCTCCGGCACCGGTGAGGATGTCCCGCTCCGGAAGGCTTCCGTTCTTGACGACCAGTCGCCGGCCGTGCTCGTCAGTCCGATCCGCATGCATGGCGACGAACGCATCCACCTCGGCATCGACTGCGGTTTGTAGCATCCGCCTGGCTCCCTCACGGACAATCTCGTCGAGCGGACTTCGCTCGTCGAACTGAGCCCGAAAGGAAATCACTTCGGGATCGAGCGCTTGACCCACTGGCACTTTGGTTCGGTCTGTTTTAGTCTTGCTCATAGCGTATTCCTTTGCCCACTTCGGGCCGTTGGAGAGGAGAAGTTCCAACAGGATGCGCCACCTTTCTCATTCACTCAAGAACACAACTTTCGACAATAACTCTCGAAGATGACGGGCCTCCGCCAACGGAAGATCCAGCGTGGTTCCACCCAAACGAACATTGAGTTTCTTCAAGAGCATGGTATCAGAATAAAACTCGGTGTCATTGTGGCCCTTGTAGACCCACACGGCATCCCTGCGTGAGATTTCCGGAATGTCTAACGCATGGGAAGATGCTCAACCTGATCCCAGTGGAGTTTCTGGTCTAGGGTGCGAATTCGTATTCGAAACAGCCACACAGGGAGAATGGGCGATTCTCCGAGTTCAACAAATCATGGCGTTCCAGATTCTTCTCGCACACGGCCGTTTCCCTGGTCGCGATCTCCTCGATGTTTTCGATCGTATCCCACTGCGCGGTCCGATCACACCAGAGCCATCGCAACTGACTCACATAATGGTTGCTCCACCGGTTGGTGACTCTCCCTCGTTTCAATTGGATTCTGGTCATGTTGATTTCCTCGCTCTCGTGGGCATAACGGATGCCGAGGCACAATTTGCCCGTCACTATGATGGCGAGCGTTGCTGGCCCGGCTGAAGAGAAACGATGCGTTTCCGGTCACCGATCCCGAGCGGTCTTGCACCGTCGCCCCCTGACGCCGCAGATTCATTCGGTGGACGCGAGCCGCTACATTTTCGGCGATTCAATGCATACACTGCTGGAAAGGCCATCGGTGATTTTTCGCGGTTCCCGATGGTCCGCTGCCGGGTTGCCTCGTACGTTATCCCACTTGCCTGATTCCCAGGTTGCGGTGAATGCTCATGCTGGCCTGTTGCGGCAAAATTGTGCCCGCTGGGTTTTGAATGTCCATGAACGAATCGCTCTCCACCGAACAAGCCAGGAAACTTGTCCTGTTATCACAGCGGGTGCCGCCGGCGAAGCAGGCCGGTCGAGCAACGGAAGCGACACTGTCGGCGATTGAACATCTTGGATACATCCAGATCGACACCATCTCCGTCGTTCAACGCGCTCATCATCACACTTTGTGGAATCGCAATCCTCGCTACCAACCGAACCAGCTCGATCAGTTAGTTTCCGAGAAACGGGTGTTTGAATACTGGTCTCATGCGGCCGCTTACCTGCCCTTTCGCGACTTCCGGTTCAGCCTTCCTCGCAAACATGCGTTTGCAAATGGCGAGCAGCGGCATTGGTATCAACGTGATGAGCGGATGATAAAGCTGGTGCTCAAACGCATTGCCACCGAAGGCCCCTTGATGGCGAAAGATTTTTCGCATACCGGCAAGAGGGTCGGTGAATGGAAGGCTAAGCCCGCCAAACGCGCGCTGGAGTATCTGTTTATGCAAGGGGATCTCATGGTGCCCCGCCGCGTGAACTTTCACAAGGTTTACGATCTCACTGAGCGGGTGCTGCCCAAAGGGACTGACACCACCGTGCCTGATCGACAGGAATACGCCCGCTTTCTGATTACACGCTACTTGCGAGCAAACGGTTTGGGCCAATCTGCCGAAATCGCGTATCTGCAGAACGGCGCAAAGCCGCTTATTGCTGCGACTTTGGAGGACATGGTTTCTAACAGAGAGCTGCAACGCGTTCGCGTCGCAGATCAGCTGTACTTCGCGTTGCCAGCCACGCTGGAGCTTCTCGGCAAACCGTTGGCTCGCAGCAAACTGAAAATACTTTCGCCCTTCGACAACCTTGTCATTCAGCGCGATCGCGTGAAGGCGTTGTTCGGATTTGACTACCTGATTGAGTGCTACGTCCCTGAACGCAAACGACGACACGGGTACTTTTGTTTGCCCATTCTGTGGGACGGAAAGCTGGTGGCTCGAATGGACTGCAAAACCGAGAGGAAGGAATCAATGCTACATATTCATCATCTGGTACTGGAACCCACAGCCTTGAAAACCGATGCGTTGTTCCTCGCCTTGCGCAAGGAACTGAAATCATTCCTAAAGTTCAATCACTGCACCAGGCTCAAGCTTCACAGAACGTCCCCCGCAAAGGCTAAGACGCAGTTACAGAAGTTTATCAGTGACCTCACGCAATGACCGGCTCCAGTGATGTGTGAATTCAAACCCTAAGATTGCGTTTCAAATTTGAATTCACGACGACGGATCACCATCGCGCGCACACAAACGCACGTTGGTTCAGTTTTACCAATGGATGTGCAATTCACGGGCCCCGGAGACGCGGGGGATTGCACGTTAAGTCATTTGCCGAACAGGACTTTCGCGAGGTATGTCTCATCCCAGGCAGCATTGAGTCTTTTGTTTTTGATCCCCACCTTGGCTGTGGATTCGTTTTTCAGAAGACTCAACGCCGTGCGGCGAAGGATGCTGAAGTTCATGTCTGCGTGGCCTTTACGGATCCTCGATTGATCTTCCTGGAAAGTGACGTCCAGTTGCCAATGCAAATTGTTCTCGACACCCCAATGGCTCCGCACAGCTTCGGCGAAACGACGGCCGGAGACATAACGGCTTAAAATGTAATAGCGGATGCCGATGCACATTTTGCCGTCGCGGAGAGTGTTGTTGATCGCGATCCCGATCGCCTTCAGGTTCTTCCAGCGATGTGCGTCCGGAAGATCCTCCGGCGCACGACAGATCAGATACTGTCGCAAATCTTCGCGGCCGCCGGTGTTTTCTTTCGTTTCAAATCGTCGCACCGGACAGCGTGCAAAGTCATCTTCCAAATGGTCGGCGAAGAACGCGACAAGACCTGCGTGTAGCGTGGGCTGATTGCCTTTCGCGGCAAGACAATAGTCCGCCTCTGCGTCGACAATCTTCGACGCGATTTCCGTTTGGCAACCCATGGCGTCAATCGTCACTAAAGCACCGGAAACCTCGATCAATTCCAGCAGTTTGGGAATCGCCGTAATCTCATTACTCTTCGCATCGACGACGACTTGCCCGAGACTGATATGATTGGCTGTGGCCCATGCACTGACCATGTGGATGGCCGACTTGCCACTGGCTTTGTCATAGCTGCGACGGAGTGTCTTACCATCGATCGCGATGATTTGTCCGTCACTGATTTTCTGCAGAGAAGTGATCCAATTCAGTAAGCACTTTTCAAATTCTGCAGGACGAATCAGAGCGAGGATGGCGTTGAAACGATCGTGCGACGGAATCCCTGCGGACAGATCGAGATACTTCGCAAACCAATCTCGTTTCGTTCTGCCAAACTTCGCAATCGCGACAAAATCATCCGCGCCACTGATCACAGCACAGACTGCAATGAACAGAATATTTTGAAGCGGATAGACCGGCTCACCGCGCCTTGGATCCGTAACATCAGAGAAATGATCGACAAAACTGGTGGACAAAGGCATGGCAGGAATCCTTTCGCGGCTCAAACATTTCAGCACACATAGCAGCGTGAAACATCACACTGACACTGAAGGTTGCCATCTATACCATCTCACCTAATGTCGCGCAATCGACCTACAGCCTGACCTACAGAAGGGAACAACTACGTAAGGTAAGAAATACTCCAATGAATCACAGAATACAGCCAGCCTTTTTCGTGTGTTTCGTAATTTTCGTGGTTGTTAAACACGCGGCTCACCGAACGATCCGCTCCCATTCCAGTTTCGGATGGTGGCCAAAGTTGACCAGCAAGCCGAGGCGATGCCCGGTTGCTTTCAAATAGTTGTGAATCTGAGCCTGGTGTTCCTCGGTGAGTTTGGAGACAGCTTTGATTTCCAGAATGATCTTGCCGAAGCAGACGAAGTCCGGTTTGTAGACTTGAGTCAGTCGGCGTCCCTTGTAGCTCAATTCCAGTTCCTGCTGGGTAGCGAATGGGAGGGACTGAAGAGCCAGTTCGAGTTCCAGGCATTCCTGATAGACCGGTTCGACGAAGCCGGTGCCCTTTTCTTTGTAGACTTCGAAGCAGGCTCCCATGATCTTGTAGGATTCTTCTTTGAACAGAATCTCTGGCATCGCTGATCTTTCCGGCG
Organism: Fuerstiella marisgermanici; assembly: GCF_001983935.1. Lineage (GTDB taxonomy): Bacteria > Planctomycetota > Planctomycetia > Planctomycetales > Planctomycetaceae > Fuerstiella > Fuerstiella marisgermanici. The sequence continues at coordinate 225,193 of NZ_CP017641.1, forward strand.
AAGGGAGGGGCGGACGGGAGGAACCACGAAAGTCACGAAATACACGAAAGAAATCGCAGAGAGCCAGTCAGTCGGACTTTGTCCACGCACCTGTGCTTCTTTCGTGTGTTTCGTCTTTTTTGTGGTTGCAAATGCCCGAGCAACAAAAGGGGCGAGGTTTCGCTTATTTCTTCTCATGAATTTCGCTGTCTGCCGCTCCGCACTTTGCGAAGTACCAGACGACGGCCAGGATCAATGGCATTGCTCCGGCGAAGAAGAACATCTGGCGAAATCCGACGCCATCAAACTGAGGCAGGTCGATGATTTTGCCGAGCAGGGGGGCTGAAATTCCGCTTCCCAGATCCAGACAGCCCAACGTCAGGTTGATCCCGCTGCCTCGATAGCGAGGCGGAAACGTGCCCGATCCCAGTGACACAATTGAAGGGAACAGTAGCGCGTGGCCGAACCCGCACAGGACGGCGGAAAACAGGAGGTGCCACCAGGCCGAAACCGGAATCAGGGACCACAAACCCAGCCCCTGAAAAATGAGTCCCATCAGGATCAAACGATACCGGCCGACTCGCTGACTAAGCGCTGCCGTCCGCAGCCGAAACGTGAATGCCGTGATGGCGTAGATGGTCCAGTAGGCGGCGATTCCACCGAAGTGTTCGTGCTGATTGAACCTCACCAAATACAACGACGGCACGGTAAAGACCAGTCCCATTGTCATGGACACCACAACGACAAGGCCTGGCCAGTGTCGTCGAGTCAAAGTCAGCAACGATGGTCGAGCTTCATGCTTTTCGGGGCGCGGCAGGCCTTTTGTCACCAGCAGCAAACAGACGATGTACGCGGCCAGCAATCCCGCCGCCAACATGAAGACTCGCGGAAAGAAAACGTTAACGTCGTCGTCGGCCAGCCATCGCAGGAAATCCGCCAGTTGCGGACCCAGAATCATTCCGACAAACCCGCTGCTGCCCAGTAGAGCGATAAATTCTGTACGGCGGAACTCCGGCACGCAGGACTGAATATGAAACGTGCTGCAGGTGAACATTCCGGCCAGTCCCGTTGCAAACAGAACGCGTCCCAGCACCAGCAATGGCGAAACGGTGGTCAGTGTGGCGAAGATTGAAATTCCGGTGAAAGCCAGCGAAGCCATCAACGCCCACACGCGACGCACACCAAACCTGTCGATGGATTGGCCAAGAAAAACGCGAACGCAAATGGCGGCAAGAATGCCGTACTGGATGATTCGGCCTGGCAGTTCCTCCTGATATGCGACTCCCGTTGTGCCGTGTTGAGCCAGCCATGCGACCCAGTCGGCGAACACAAACGTCAGCGCATTGGCGGTGACCAGCAGCAGATTGGCGATGTACGACAGCACGAACACCGGGTGTCCGATGCCATTGATTGTCGCATCGCTGCCAGCGAGTGACGCGGTCCCCGCATTTTTTGCGACAGTGCCGGGCGAACGATACGGATCACTGCCTGCAGATCCCGATCCGATTTCACTGACGACATCTTCTGGCTGCGTATGATGTCCTGAGTCGTCAGCCACCGAACGCTCCATAGCGACGAACGCCGTAATGGAAGGCAATGCGATTCGCTGCGAACAGCACCACAATCCACAATGCCTGGATACTGAGTTCTGCGGCAAGTGAGTCGGCGGGAACTCGTCCCAGCAAAATGGCGGCCGGGAAGTAGGCGAGGTACTTAAATGGCAGGTAGTAGACCCACGGGATCCATTCTGCGATCCATTCCAGCGGAATCATGTGTCCCGATAAAAAGTAGCTCATCATCATATAAATAAAGATCAGCGAGCTGACTTCCAGAAACCAGAATGAGATCAGGCCGATCAGCGATTCGATCAGAAACCCGATTAAAAATGCCATGGCCAGCGAGCACGCGCAGGCGAGGGCAACTTTGGGTTCCGGCCAGCCCGGCAGATAGTCGCGGCACAACCAGAACACCAGCGCGAATGGGCCGGTGGCGACGGCGTAGTACACGATCTTATGAGCCACTCGATGCCAGAACAGGTAGTCCAGCATGTCGACCGGTTGCAGCAGGTACTTGCGCACCGAGCCATCGCGAACTGATGCCGCGATCCCCGTTGACAGGCCTGGCATGCTGGAAAATGCGCGAGCCACCATGACCAGCAGGTAATACGATACCATCGACGGGTAGCTGTACCCGTTCATGACTCGCTGATTGTCGCCGGCAAAGATCGCGTTCCACAGGAATACCTGAGTCACAATGGGCAGAAAACGCACGAGCGTCGCGAAGGCAAAATCGCCACGATAAACCAGTCGTTCTTCCATCGCCGTACGCAGAATCAGCCACTTGACTCGGAGCGATCCGGCCAGACTGTTCGCGAATGAAGGGGACGACGACACGTTGTTTGTGCTTTCTGTTCTTGAATCGCAATTTTGGGTGTGCAGAAGCGGTTTCGTTCACCTTAAGTTTCGAACTTGAGGTCTCAGGGTTTAAACCGTATCCGCTCGCGACTCACTATCCGACGAAAACAATTCCGCGATCACATCTTCCAGTGGCCGTTCAGAAACACTCACGTCTTCGATATCGTATTCGCCAAGAATTCGCGACAACACGTCGGAGACCTTGTGTTTTTCTACCTGCAGTTTCAGCATTGGAGGCCGGTTTTCCAGCACGACACCGTAACGATCAATTCCGTTTGGGGTGCTGTTGACCGCGAAATGCAGTTCAATGATTTTGTGCCGACTGAATCTGTCGATTATCTCATCCAGCGATCCGTCGTGGATCTTTGTGCCTTTGTTAATCACGATCGCTCGATCGCACAGCGCTTCCACATCCTTCATGTAGTGGCTTGTCAGAATAACAGTGATGCCCTGTTCCTTTTGGTACTTCAACAGGAACTGCTGCACTCGCCGCTGACTAATCACGTCCAGCCCGATGGTTGGTTCGTCCAGAAACAGAACGTCGGGGCGATGGATCAGTGCCGCAATCAGCTCCATCCGCATGCGTTCGCCAAGTGACAATTCGCGGACGGGCTGTGACATCAGCTCGCCGACTTCCAGCAGCTCCGTCAATTCGTCCAGCCGCGATTTATAGTCCGCCGCGCTGACTCGGTAGATCTCTTTGTGAAGGCGGAAGGATTCCTGAGCCGGCAAGTCCCACCACAGCTGTTCCTTCTGGCCCGTTACCAAAGAAAACCGTCGCCGATAAGCGTCCTCACGTTTCCACGGGACGTGTCCGAGCACTGTGGCGCTGCCGGACGTGGGCACGATTAGACCGGACAACAGCTTCAGAGTAGTCGTTTTTCCGGCCCCGTTGGGCCCCAGGAACGCAACCATCTCGCCTTCGTCGATACTGAAGCTGACGTCCTGCACAGCGTGGACTTCGCGATATTCACGGTGTAGCAAGCCGCGCACCGAAGCGAAGAGACCTTCTCGCTTGCGATACACCTTATAAGTGCGTCCCAGATTCTGAACTTCGATGGCAGACATTGGCAGGATCGTAGTTCAGTGCGGGGTTCGAACCAATTGGTCGAGGCAGCAGCGTTTGGAAAATCGCGGAAACGGCTTCCGCCATCGACCGAGGTCACGGCGTCGACGGTAGCCAAACAGTCCTTAGCGTATTAAACCAACGTAACAATCCACACCGTCGCCGCGACATCACCGACGTTCACCGATTTGGCGTTGCTGGCCGGTGCGGAGGCGAATTCGATGCTGTCTGCCAGAGTTTCTCCACAGATGTAGTCACCCCATTCGGCTACCATCGCCTGCAGCAAATTGTTGTCGCTATTGTATTGGATCCTGATCCGGTCCTGAATGTGCAGGTCTGCGTCTTTGCGCAGTTGCTGCACCTGTCGCACGAAGTCGCGTGACATGCCTTTGCGGATAAGGTCGTCTGTCAGTACGGTGCTGATGGCGATCTGAATGCCTGCTTCGTCGCCGCACACCCAGTCTTCCGCCTGTTCAGTGCTGATCAGAACATCATCGGGAGTCAGGTCGATCGTGTTTCCGTCGATGTCGACCGAAAGACTTTCGCCGCGACGCAGCGGTCCCAACACGGCGTCGCCGAGTTCCGGCAGTTTGGTCCGAAGAACTCCCAGCAGCTTGCCGTATTTGGGGCCGAGCGTTTTTAGATTCGGCTTGTAGCTGTAGCCGACAAGGTCGTCCAGATTGTCCTGCTGCGTGACGTTTTCAATATTCAGTTCTTCCTTGATCACGTCGGCCAATTGCGCAACTGCGGATGCTGTTTCTGCATCGCTGGTGGCATACTGAAGCTCGGCCAGCGGCTGGCGAACTCGCAAAGTATTCTCTTCACGCAGCTTGTGTCCCAACTTCACGACCAACTGAGCGGCTGCCATGCGGTTGTTCAACGCTTCGTCCAACAGCGCAGGATCTGCGGTCGGGTAGTCGCACAGATGAACGCTCTGCGGCAGTTCGCCGTCATCCGGCGATGCTTGAGCTGCGAATTCTGAAGCCCCTCTCACCAGATTCTGATACATCCGTTCCGTTAAGAATGGTACGCAGGGAGCCAGCAACTGGCAGAGTTTTACCAGCACTTCATACAGCGTTTCGTACGCGGCCGTTTTGTCCGTATCGCTGGCATCTTTGGAACGCCAGAACCGACGGCGGTTGCGGCGAATGTACCAGTTGCTCAGATTATCAATAAATTCAGCCGCCGCCGCGCAGAAGGCGGGCGCGTTGTAGTCGGCGAGTTCGCGATGAGCAGTATCGATCAGCGTTTGCAGATTGGACAGCAACCACCGGTCGATTTCGGGACGGTCGGCGACCGGAACAAAACCGCTTTCCGCGTTCTGGCCTCTGCTCTTCCCACACACTCGTGCCCGCAGATCATCGCCTGGCACAAACCCATCCGCGATCGCGTAGTCCACGAAGAACTTGTAGCAGTTCCAAAGCGGAATCAGGATCTGCCGACGTGTTTCATCGGCCGGGCCACTGGTGACGGTCGCTGTCGGAACGCCTTCTTTGGTTTCGCTGATTTGACCGTCGGGCGTGTTTAACGTCACCGGCTGATCAGGATGTCGAGTTCCGAATCGCAGGTCGGTCGCGGGGTTGTGTTGCAGGTACATCCACCGCATCGTGTCCACGCCGATTTGTTCGGCCGCTTCTTCAAACCAGATGGCCGTGCCGTCCGACTTGTGCATCGGCTGCCCCTGTTCGTTTTGAACAAGGCGATGTCCGAGCAACGTGCGGAACGGTTTTTTTTCCTCCGCCGTTCGTTTTCCGTCCGGGTCGTACATCATCATCGTGGACAGCGACAGCATCGAATAAAACCAGTTGCGAAACTGGCCAGGAAAACATTCGGTGACCAGGTCAGCCGGATACCAGTCGGCCCAGTTGACAGCTTCGGTGCTGAAACGTTCGTTGAAGTTCATCGTGCTGAAGGGAACGATTCCCGCATCCAGCCACGGGTTGCCGACGTCTTCGATACGAGTCATCAGGTTGCCGGTTTTCGGATTGCGGATTTTGACTCCATCGATCCACGGCCGATGAGGCGTCTGCCCTTCAAATCCGTCCCAGCCTTCGACAGCTCGTTCTTTGAGTTCCGCGAGCGAACCCATGACTTCGAAATCGCCCGATTCTTCGTCGACCCAAATCGGCAACGCCAAGCCCCAGAATCGCTTTTTGGAAATCATCCAGTCGCTCATGTTGGACAACCATTCGACTTCGCGATCCTGTCCGTCGATGCTATCCGGCAACCAGCGAATCTGCTTTGTCACGTCTTTGATTTCATCGCGCCAGTCCATGTTGATGAACCATTCGTCGACCAGACGAAACACAAGTTCGTCGCCGGTGCGCCAGCAATGCGGATAGATGTGCGGATAGGTTTCGACGGCGACCAGCAGCCCTTTTTCCTTCAGCTTTTCGAAAACCAGTTCGGCTGTTTCCGGTGCAATCGCTTCTTTACCGGCAAATTCACCGAACGGTTCGCCGTAGGTGCCGTCGTCATTGAGTGGCGCGATGATCGGCATGCCGATGGATGAGCCGATCTTGTGGTCGATGTCCCCACAGCCGGGAGCCATGTGGACGATGCCTGTACCCTCTCCCGCCACGACGTGCGCGTTCCCTCTTGAGTCGCGACCTCCGTCGATAACCCGATGGAACTTTGCTGCTGATTTATCCGATGCAATCCAATCCGCCGCATCTTTGTAAAGAGCACGAAGGCCAGTCGTCAATATATTGGCTAGGCTTTGCGCATCGAGTTCAGACGGTAACGCCTGATTTCCATTAACTATCTCCAAGTCTTCGCGATCAAAACTCGATTGAGCGTTTGAATAGTCTCCGCAGCCGATTCGAACGAACGCCGCGAATCGTTCGGCGATACTCGCGGGCAGATTCGAACGGATGAATGCATTTTGAAAACTTGGGATTTCATCGTTTTCATTCGGCGGGGCGGTCGGATCCAAAGTCCGTCGAATACCGGACACGAATTGACTTAGTTGCGTCGCGATGTGGCTCGGATTGGGAATTATGTAGTTCGCTGAATTATCAGCCAACTGTTGCGCTCGAGAGACGTGCCACGGCAATGCTTCCTGAGGGGTTAACTGAGCCGGTAGGTCATCAAACGGCCCTTCGTAAGCAAGACCAACAAGTTCCGAGCCTTTGACGGTCCCTAGTTCTTCGAAGCCGCCCTGTTCTTTGAATATCTGAGCGATCGTTTTCAGCTTGCCGACGCCTTCCGGCCATTTCCATTCGGGACGGCCGAAGCCATCTTTGAACTCGGAGGCGAGACGCTGAAAGTTCAGGTTCTCTTTGGCGAAGTAATATACCGCGTCGTCCTTCTTTGCCTTGATCTTCACGTAGTCGAGATCCACGTTCACGGCCGCACCGACGTTACTTGTCAGCGTCCACGGCGTCGTCGTCCAGACCAGCAGGAACTCGTTTTCGCGATCCTTCAAGGGGAAACGTACGAAGACGGATTTATGCGTGGTCAGCTTGCGGCCTTCCGCGATTTCCATCTGCGAATACGCGCTGCCGCCTCGGCCGGACCACGGCATTACGTCGTGGCCCTGATAAACTTTGCCTCGTTCAAAACACTTCTTCAGGAAGTCCCAGATCGTTTCGTTGTTCTCGGTGCTGAACGTGAAGTAGCTGCCGCCCCATTCCGGGTTGCCCAGTTTTTCGACCAGTTGATGAGCCTTCGCGGTTTCTGTTTGGCCACTCGGAGCGGTAAATTCAACTTCAGCGTCCGTTCCGAGGTATTCGGCAAGTTCCCGCAGCTGATCGGGATCGTCCCAATCCATCCAGTAGCCCAGCCGTTGAGACTGTTCTGTCTGCCGAGCTGCGAAGCGGAGGACTCGGCGCTTGCATTCGTTCACAAAGTTATCGATGCCGTATTCGTGGACGGCCGTCTTGGTGCCGAGGCCCAGCTGCTTTTCGACTTCGACTTCTACCCACAAGCCCTGGCAGTCGAATCCGTTTTGGTAGCGCTGGTCATGGCCGGTCATCGCAAAGAAACGCTGGTACGTATCCTTGTACGTGCGTCCCCAGGCATGGTGGACGCCCATCGGATTGTTGGCCGTGATCGGACCGTCCAGGAAGCTCCACTTTTCGCCGCCGCGATTCTTTTCGCGCAGTTTGCGGAAGGTGTCGTGCGCCGTCCAGAAGTTCAGAACGGAGTGTTCGCCAGGGATGAAGTTGCTGTCGGAAACGGGCTGGAACATAAAATGCTGTCAGACTACGCGGCTGCGGGCCGCATGCTTGAAGAAAGACGGGGGTTCTAAAGGCGGAATTCTAATTGGCGGCGGCGTTTTTTGTAGTCCGGGCACCTTGCTCGGATACCGCCCTGTGGCTTCACGCCAACCCTACGCTGGCCACGTCATCGATCGAAAACGGTCCATGCTGGATGGAATCCCCCGAAACGGGATCTCGAGCGACCAGTACCAGCACGCCACGTTCACTCTGACGCGAATCCGGATACCCTGCGGCTTCGGTGCCATCCTTGAGTGTGACTCGCACTTGGTGAGTTTCATTGACGCCCGACATTTCCGGGTGAGCCAGCACGGGAAAGCGTTCCCAGGCCCACGTCCACAATGTCGCCTTCACGTCGACTCGGCCAGCAATGTCCAGCCATTCGACTTCCGCCTGCAGCAACTGCTTTCGGTTCGCCTGCTGACACCACGGATGCAGGACGGAGTCGATCCAGTCGCGACGAGAGGCGGCGAGATCTGGAAATGACACAGGTGCGATGGAAGTGGAATTCATGGGGGCGATGAGAGATTCTGCGGAAGAATGAGTTAGTGGTTGAGTCTACCGAGTTTTCACTCAGGCTGCAGCAATTCGGTACCGTAGTTGGTGAGTTCGTTCTGAAGTGTTCAGGCGGTTTCGTTCAGAATGCAAAAGCAACCTTCAGCGAATTGGAATCGAAAAAATTCATCAACCACTGGGTGTTTTGCCGCACTTAAAGGTCGAAATTTGAAAAATCGTTTATCGCTTTTGAGCATTCAGGCGGGACTTAGAAACGCGAGTTGACCGAACGGGGCACAGGGAGATAGTGTCCCATTGCTGACCCGCTGATTGTCGCCACGTGACTTTCGTGAAGCCGATGCGACGGCGGGTATTTTCACTGCTTACGACGGCGATCCGAGCTGGCGAGAGCTGGTATCGTCGATTGCTACGCCCCACCACGCTGGGGCTTCCCTTTCTGGAAATAACATGCTGGATTTCTTTCGTCAGCGGTCCGCGTCCGCAAAAGACGACGTGCTGTCAGGTCTAACTGTCGCTCTTGCCCTGGTTCCTGAAGCAATTGCATTCGCCTTTGTTGCTGGTGTCTCGCCGCTTATCGGCCTCTATTCTGCCTTCTTTATCGGGCTGATTACCGCCATTTTCGGCGGCCGCCCCGGAATGATTTCCGGAGCCACCGGTGCGATGGCCGTTGTGATCGTGGCGTTGGTCGCTGATTATGGCGTGGAATACCTGTTCCCCACCGTGATTTTGTGCGGACTTCTGCAAATCGCGATCGGCTTGGGGCGACTCGGAAAACTCATTCGCATGGTGCCGCACCCCGTCATGCTGGGCTTTGTTAACGGGCTCGCAATTGTCATCGGGCTGGCTCAGCTGGGCAGTTTTAAGACGCTTTCCTCCGGTGGCGAGCTCGTCTTCCTGAACGGTAAGCCGCTGATGCTGATGCTCTCTCTGGTAATCGCCACGATGTGCATCATCTGGCTTCTGCCCCGCTTTACCAAAGCTTTGCCAGCGTCGTTGGTCGCGATTTTGTTGGTGACCTTTGCGTCGATCGCCATCAACCGAAATGTAGAAACGCCGAATGGCGAAAATGTGCTGGCGACCGTGGGCGACATGCTGCGGACCAATATTAAAGCCGCTGAATTCGCGGAAGTCGGCGATCTGGCCACTGCTGGCGTCGCCACCGGTGCCGCCGGAGAAATTGCTGCGAAGGCGGATTCCGCTGCCGGCAGCATCAGCGGTGGCCTGCCTGTGCCGTTCTTTATGCAGTACGAAATGGTCCCGCTGAACTGGGAAACCCTGAAAATCATCTTCCCGTTCGCCATCATCCTGTGCGGCGTCGGCCTGATTGAATCCCTGATGACGCTGACTTTGATCGACGAAATTACCGAGACGCGCGGTAAGGGAAATCGTGAATGCGTTGGCCAGGGGGCTGCCAATATTGTGTGCGGCCTGTTCGGCGGAATGGGTGGTTGTGCAATGATCGGTCAGTCACTGATTAACGTGAATTCCGGCGGTCGAGGCCGTCTGTCCGGCGTTACGGCGGCCGTGTGTCTGCTGGCCTTTGTACTGTTTCTCGCTCCATGGATCGAACAGATTCCCATGGCTGCGCTGGTCGGCGTGATGTTTATGGTCGTGATCGGAACGTTTGAATGGGCGTCGTTGAAGATGTTCAAACGCATGCCCCGCAGCGACGTCTTCGTCATGCTGCTTGTGGCCGGCTATACGGTGTTTATGCACGACCTTGCGTCGGCCGTGATTCTGGGCGTGATTGTGTCGGCTCTCGTCTTTGCATGGCAGCACGCGACTCATATCGGAGCTGACTCGAAGTACAACGAGTTCGGCAGCCGCATTTATCAGCTGCACGGCCCATTGTTTTTTGCATCCGTTTCGTCGTTCAAGGACATGTTTAACGTGAACGAAGATCCGGATGACGTTGTGATCGACTTCTACTACAGCCGCGTGTATGACCAATCGGGACTGGAAGCAATCAACTGGCTGGCTGAAAAGTACGAAGGCTGTGGCAAGCGTTTGCACCTGACTCACCTAAGCCCCGAATGCCGCAAGTTGCTGGACAAGGCTGGCGATCTGGTTGAGATCAACATGTCCGAAGACCCTCAGTACCACATCGCCACAGACCGCTTGGCCTGATCGGTGGCTTCACCGCGCATTGTTGGTTCGTAGCGATACAGGTTTCGAGTTCGTCTCGGTCTACAAGCAAATAACCGGGGCGAACCCTCAGCAGTTAGTACTCGCAGCCTCAGTTCTTAGCCAGCGAACTGTACTTCCAGCCGCTGCAGGATGCTGGCCGGGCTGGCCATGCGACCCGCTCCGATCTGCCCACAGCTTAACCAGCCTTCTTCCGGATCAATCACAGTGATGCCGTCCGCAATCAATTGCTGGACGTTTCGTTGCACGGGTGGTTTAGCCCACATGTCGCAGTTCATCGCGGGCGCGACAAAAACGGGGGCTGTGGTGGCGAGTAACGCGGTTGTGAGCAGGTCGTCGGATAACCCCTGAGCCAACCGGGCGATTGAACTGGCCGTGGCAGGAGCGACGACCACAGCTTCAGCACGTTGAGCCAGGCCAATGTGTTCGCCCTGGAAGTGTTCGTTTGCTTCGAACGGAGCCGTGTTGACCGGGCGGCCGGTGAGGGCTTCAAATGTGGTGGCACCGATAAACTGGTGTGCGGCGTCGGTCATAATCACGGAGACCTTCGCCCCGGCCTGCACCAGCTTGCTGCACAGGTCGGCCGATTTGTACGCTGCAATCCCGCCCGTTACGCCCAGCAGTATTTCTTTATTGATGAGCGTAGACATGGGCGTTCACGATTCACGAGTTCAGCGAAAAAAGCCCGGCTTTCAGGTAAAGCCGGGCTCATTTAGCGGTTACAGATTTCGCGGCTACAAGCAAGTGCCTAGTTCAAATCATCAATCCCCGGGCCATCATCGTCAGCCAGCAGGGCTTCCAGAGCGTCGACGGTTTCGGATTCGTCCTCGACAACCTTCACTTCGCCGGAAGTGTCCAGGTAGATTTTGTCCTGCATAATCTCAGCAACAACGATCTGCATCAGGTCCTTGGTCTGCATATCGACCAGTGCCCGAGCGCCTCGGTTAAGGGCGACCATGCGTTTTTGGACCAGTGTGGAAAGCTTAAAGCGGCCGCCCACTTTGCGAGCAATCGCATCTTCACGAAATTCGTCATGCATTCTCGTTCGTCTCCTCAGACTTCAGTATTTTACAGATTTCTGCGACAGCCCGATCGAGTTTGTCATTCACCACGATGTGGCGATATCGGTCTGTAAATTGTAGCTCTTTGGCGGCAGTCGCCAGCCGTTTTTGGATGATTTGTTCGCTTTCCGTCCCGCGCGCTCTCAGGCGGCGTTCGAATTCTTCCGGCGAGGGCGTCTTCAGGAAAATGGTAACAGCATCCGGATACTGCTGCATCACGTTCAATGCGCCTTCGACGTCGATTTCCAGGAATGCCCACGCCTCCGCCTCCCGTGCTCGCCGGATTTCCGATTTTAGAGTCCCGTACAGGAATCCAGACGAAAATACTTCGGCGTGCTCCAGAAACGCGTCCTCGGCCAACCGCTGACGGAATTCGGCATCAGACAGAAAGTAATAGTCTCCGCCCTCAATCTCACCCGGCCGAGGCTTGCGCGTTGTAGCAGACACGGCTTTCAAAAGCCGCACTGGGGATTCGGCCATCAGTCGGTTCACGATTGTCGTCTTGCCGCTGCCGCTGGGGCCGGACAGGATGACAACGCGGTGAGATTTCGCCTCTGTGGTTTGTGCGTCCTGACTACTCAACGTTCTGCAGCACTTCCCGGATTCGTTCGATGGCCGCCTTCATTTCGACGACGTTGTGAGCGATCGCCACGTTATTGGCCTTCGAACCGATCGTGTTGATTTCGCGAAACATTTCCTGACCAAGGAATTCCAGTTTTCGCCCCATTGATTTTTCGCTTTCCAAAAAGCGATCAAACTGGTCGAGGTGCGAACGCAGGCGAGTGATCTCTTCGTTGATGTCACACTTATCTGAAAATACGGCGACTTCGCGAATGACGTCTTTGCCATCGACCTGAACGTCGGTATCGGCCAGACTTTTGCGAACGCGGTCCAGAATTTTTTCGCGGTAAGCTGCAACGACTTCGGGAGCTCGTTTTTCGACTTCGTCGACCTGCGACGCAATCGTCTGGCACTGCCCCTTCAGGTCCTGAAGCATCGATTCGCCTTCCTTGCCGCGGAAGTCGTGGAAGTGCTGTAGTGCTTCCCGAAGCGTGCTTTCCAGCACAGGCCAGACGGATTCGACGATGTCGGGAGTGACTTCTGATTCGGTGACGACACCTGGAAGCGGCAGCAGGTCCGCCAAAGTTGGCTGTCGATCGGCTGGGGAATCAAGCTCACCCTGCACCGAAGCAATCTGCTGCAGATAGCGTTTGAGAGTCGGTTGGTCGATGGAATATCCGCCCGCTTCCGAATGCAGCCGGACTCGAAACGCAACCTGCAGGGAACCGCGAGCGATCTCTTCCCGAATAATCTTTTCCAGATCCGTTTCGAAGCGAGCCACGAAGTCGGGCAGGCGCATAGAAACTTTAAGGTAGCGGTTGTTGACGGCTTTCAATTCCACGCTGACATACGCCGCCTCATTTTGCTGAGTCGCGTTGCCAAACCCTGTCATGCTTAATAGCACAGAAAACCTCGCGTTTTGTTGACGGTGTGGGAGTATGGGAGCGAAATAGCGGGTGGCTTAACTCCCGAGCCCGCTCGGCCGGAATATCCATGGCTCCGCACTGTTACGCTGTGCCGGTGCCGTTCTGCGGCTGGTCCGTGAAGGACAAGCGAACACCGTCCACACCGTCTATTCAGCAGCTTCTTCTTTCGTGGCGTCAGGCTCTTCAGCAGACGTTTTATCGCTGGCTTCGTCGCCACCTTCAGGCTTCGCATCGGCCTCAGCTGGCTCGGCTGCCTTTTCTTCTTCAGCAGCGGTGTCGGCGTCCGCCTCTGGTTTCGCGTCAGTACCTTCTTCGGTCTTTGGTTCGGCTGGTGCGTCGCTTTCCGGTGCCTTGTCGCCCACAGCCTTTGCTGGCTCTTCTTCGGTGGCTTCTGCTTCTGCTTCTGCTTCTGCTTCTGCTTCTGCTTCTGCTTCCGTGGCTTCTGCCTCAACGGCCGCATCGTCATCAGCAGGATCGGCTCCCTTAACTGGTGCGGCGTCAGCGTCTTTCTGCTCTCCTTCCGGCAATTCCAGAGCGGTGTCCTTCGCGTTTTCTGCCGCTGTCGTTCGCATCGTAATGCCCAGCACGCCAGCAGAGATCACCCAAATCACAGCGACGACGATCGTGATTTTTGTGAACACATCGCCAGCTCGAACACCCAAAGCACTCTGCCCGCCCATGCCGCCAAAAGCGCCGGCCAGGCCGCCGCCTCTGCCGCGCTGAATCAGTACCAGCAAAATCATTACGATGCTGGAAAACAGCAACAACGCACCCAGTGCATAAATCAGAAAGCTCATCGTTCCGGCACTCCGTCAGCAGCCTCAACAGGCTGATCTTGAAAAATTGAGGGCGATTATTCAGGCAGACGCCAGCTTGCGAGCTGCGTCGATGATCGGGATAAATGCGTCTGCTTTCAGACTCGCACCGCCAACCAGAGCACCATCGACGTTAGGTTGCCCCAGAAGTGCTTCCGCGTTGTCCGCCTTCACGCTGCCGCCGTACAGAATTCGAATCTGGTCGGCGAACGCAGCAGTGTAATGCTTCGCCACCCATTTGCGAAGGTGATCGTGAGCAGATTCCGCCTGTTCTGTGGTTGCAACAACCCCTGTGCCAATGGCCCAAACGGGTTCGTAGGCGATCACGAGGTGATTCGCGTCGGATTCCGAAATATCAGCCAGGCCGCCTTCCATTTGGCGATCCAGCACAGCTTCTGTCTGAGATGCCTCACGTTCGCTTAGCAATTCGCCAACGCACAGCACGACTTTCAACCCGCCAGCGATTGCGGCTTTGACCTTCTTGTTGATCGTCTCATCGCATTCGCCCATCACATGACGGCGTTCGCTGTGACCGATCAAAACGTACTGACAGCCGACATCCTTGAGCATGTCGACGGACACTTCGCCGGTGAATGCACCGCCCGCTTCGAAGTAAACGTCCTGAGCTCCCACCTGCACGGCACTGCCGGAAACCTTTTCGCTGATTGCACTTACGTACGGAAATGGTGGGCACACAAGGACTTCGACGCCCGCTTCTTCGGCCGAGGCATTTGCCGCTAGCGCGCCAGCCAACTCTTCGCCGGTGGCGCGAGTTGTGTTCATTTTCCAATTGCCAGCAACGAGATACCGTCGCATGCTGAGTACTCCGCAAGTTGTAAAGTGTGTGCCTGGAATGGGTTCCGGTGTGGCCACTTCAGATTTGAAGCGGCATCGTAGTCGGCGGCACCCTCAGGTCAACCGCGATTGCCGCTATTCACGGCTTTCTCAGAAGTCGACAGCAGCGCCAGCCCGTGTAAAGCGAGGCTGTCGATGTATACGCTCGGGCTTAGGTACGGCGAAAGCTGCCTTCCGCCTCCGCCCGTCAACAGGCAGGCAGGGGCGGTGCGGTCTGAAAACTGCTCCACCGCCGCGAAACTCAGTCGACTCTGCAGTTCCTTAATCGCCCCGAGTTGCCCCCAGAACAGACCGGACCGGATCGCTTGGTCGGTATTTCGGCCGGGCACGGGCGCATCGGAGGGTTCGACAGGCTGGCCGATGTTGTCGGTGTTAATCAGGGGCAACCGAGCTGTGTAGTCGTGGAGGGCGTACGCTGAGAGCCGCAGTCCTGGCAGAATCGAGCCGCCTCGGAAGACGCCGTCACTCGTGACCAAATTGACCGTCGTCGCCGTGCCGGAATCCACGACAATCGCTGTCTGCCGCGCCGCGAACAATCGATGAGCGGCATACGCTGTCAGCAGCCGGTCAATGCCCACCCGGGCGGGTTCATCCACGTCCACTTCAATCGGGACGTCGACATGCGATTCGATAAGCCGTGGTGGCGAATTCGCCAGCGGCCAACTTTCAAGCAAGCTGTCACGGGCAGGCGGGTTCGAACCAGCGATGATCGCGCAGCGGATCTTTGAGACGCCGACGTTCGTCAGCCATTGTTGCAGTTCGTGGGCCAGGTCTTCTGTGTCTGCCAGACGAACGGCACTGATTTCGACCACCTGCGGCGCGGCGGCAATCGCTGTTTCGAAGACACCGAATTTCGCGCGAGTGTTGCCGACGTCGACGGCGAGTGTGAATTGCTGAGTCATCGCGGATCAAAACTCAAGCGCTTCGAGTTCGTCCATCAGTTGGTCCATTTCGTCGCGATCACGTTGCTTGATGCCGACCGACATCCCTACCGCGTTGCGCCCGTCCAGAATCAGTTCCTGATCGCGTTCCTTCACGGCCATATCCAGAGCCGAAGTGCCGTCGTCGCCGCCGAACAGCTTGGATAAGTCGATTTTGATTCCGCCCACTTCGCCGTCGGCCCCTGCAATTGCAGGCGTTTTGTGCTGAGGGAAAATGATTGCGTTTTCCGGACACACTCGACTGCACGCCGGACAACCCTTTTTGCAATTGTCCTGCTCTTCGACAAGGATGCGATCCAGCGCATCCACGCCGTAGACGCCGAAGAGGCAGAAATCGATGCACTCCATGCAGTTGGTGCAGCGGCTATAGTCGATGACGGGATACCAGCGACGGCGAGTGTCTTCAGGCAGCGATTCCTTGTCCGCGGTGTTCGCTGCACCGCTGTCGAATGCTTTTCGAGCCTCCAATTGGCGCTCCGGGTTCAGGTAACGCTGAAGCTGGTCGGCCTTCGGGTTTCCGTTGATGAAACTCATCAGGTCAACGGTTTGAACGCTGTTCTGTCCGACAATCCGGCGAATCTCTTCGATGTAATCCGCCGCATTCGGACGGACTCGCAGGTCCATGCAATAGATGTTTCGATCGGGCACATCGACAGTGCCAATGCCGCGTGGTGCGTGAGTTTCCTCGTCGTCGAGGTCTTCATCTTCGTCGCGTTCGCTGCGAATCAAGCTGATGCCCTCGTGGCCTCGCACGCCCGCTCGGTCCAGCGTCCACTGAGTCGCTCGTTCGTACAGCCAGCCCAGCACCACCAGCGGGCCGGGCACGGATTTCAGGAAGAGCATGCCGGTGTGGTCCGCAGACATGTCGTACAGATGCGGGACCAGCGACGCATCGACGCCTGGTTCGGCGATTAACGCCGTGAGAATGTCTTCTTCCAGCTGCCGCTTGACGGGGTTTCGCCCCTGAGCCTGGCAGATCACCACGGTGATTTTTGTCGCCGCCATCGCTAGATTTCCCTGTGTTCGTCTGATTCGTTGCCGTTTGCGGACCTTAAAACGGCCGAAACTCATGACGCATCATAGCGTTCAAGCGAGCTCACTTCGACGCAAACGCATATTTCCCGATGTGTTCGACGGTGATAGAATCTGCAGTCGGCCTGTTCCTCACCGCTTATCGCTCGCCTCCCAGCCCCACCGCCGAACCTATGCGAATTGCTGTCATCTCACTGATCGCCGTGGCAATCACGGTCGTGTCTGCCGCATCGACTGCTGACGCTCAACGAGCTGGCGTGTCTGAACGGCGACGTGATCAGTACCAGGCATTGCGTCAGGAAGCGCTGAAAAATCTGCGGCACGAGATAACAGAGCTAAGCCAGCAATGCTACGACCAGAAGCTCATTCAGGCGGCCAGTGACCTCACCGAAATTTCGCTGGAACTCACCAATCCCGATCCCAACTGGACTTTACCAGACTTCGTGCAGCTGCCTGTCAGCAATCGATTGCCGGCAGAAGAAAAGGCGTGGCGGACTCGGCTACGCAAAATTCGGGAGGACCGAGCCAAGGAACTGTACAGTTTGGCTCGAAAAGCCCTGCGAGCTGGCCTGCCATCGCTGGCCTATGACATTGTCAACGATGTGCTGCGGCTCAACCCCGACGATACCAACAGTCGGTTGATCATGGGGCAGCGCCAGTTTCACGATCCACTACGAAAAGACGATCCAGCTTACGCTGGCGAATGGGTATCACCATTTGAAGCTCAGCAACGCAGCGGCAGCGAAGCGAAAACTCAACACCCGATCTACGGCTGGATTCCCGTCGGCCACGTCGCGCGTTACGAAGCTGGCGAGCGGCCGTGGCGCGGAAAGTGGATTTCGGCTCAGAAGGAAGCCGAAATTCGACGCGACTTCGAAAACGCGTGGGAAGTCCGCAGCGAGCACTTCGAGGTAAAAACTAACACGAGTCTGGAAGAAGGTGTGGAGATTTCGCGCAAGCTGGAGGTGTTCTATCGCTGGCTGCAATCGCATTTCGCCGGCTTCTTTGATACTCCGGACGCCCTGGAAGAAAAGTTCGAACAGGCCAACGCGCGACGTCGCGGCCAGACTGTGTTCAAGCCAATGAAGGTGCTCTATTTTGCCACTCGCGAAGAATACGATCGCCGGATGCGTGGCAAGATTCCGCCCGGCCAGATCACCAACGGGCTGTACTGGGAACCCGACAGCACTTCTTACTTTTTCCGCAACCCGGAAGACGCGGACCAAAGTACGGTCTTTCACGAAGCGACGCACCAAATTTTGGACCTGGCGACTCGCAGCGACAGAGTTGCTGCGGCGAAAAAACGCCAGCATGTGTTACGACAACCTCGCGCAGAACGCTGGAAGGTGGGTGACAAATCAAACTTTTGGATCATCGAAGGGCTGGCCTCCTATTTCGAATCGTTCGAAGTGAACGAAGGAGTCGCCAGTGTCGGCCGGCCGGACTTTATTCGATTCGTCGGCGCGAGGCAGCGTTACCTTGTGGACAATTTCTTCATCCCGACCCAAACCTTCTGCAGCCTTGGTCAGGAGCACTTCATGTCGCATCCCAACCGAGCTCAGTTCTACACTCAAGCCTCGGGCCTGTGTCACTTCCTGCTGCATCACGACGACGGTATGTACCGTGACGACCTCGTGAAACTGTTGTCAGCCGTCTACCGCCCGGACCTGCGCAACGTGCTGGAACAGCCTTCGCTGGAAAAGATTACTCAGGTACGTTTCAGCACGCTGGATCAGCAGTATCGTGATCACCTTGAAAGCCTGGAAACTGACAGCGAGTGACCGGCTACTGAAGCGCTTCCACCACTTCTGCCAGAAGCACGGTCGCGAAAGACCCCGAAGACAATCCGAAGGTCGCCTGAATCGCTCCGTCTGGCAGCAGCGACGCCGACACGTCTGTCGGGAATTCAACAAAGCCGCGTCGCACGCCGGGCGTCAGCTTCGGATAGCGGCGGAAGTCGTCGTCCGTGATTCCAAGGTCCGCCAACCGATCGACTTCCTGTTGCAGGATGACGCCCGTCGCTGCCACCATTTTGGGCCCTGGCAGTGGCCCCATCGGCACCAGTGCGTCCTCAGCCGTGTCGCCTCGTTCGTCAAACAGAAACGGGCGGATGCCACCTTTTCGACAAACCACATCGCCAGACTTCGGGCTCGTAAACGACTCGTCCTGAACGCGGTCCGCCAGCACCAGATTGAACACGGCCGACTGAACCGCAGAAGCGACAAGGCGTTTCATCCGTCGACGTTGTTGCGGTTTCCAACGAGGTGCCGACTCGCTGTCCTGCAGCACCGCAATTCCGTCACGTACCGAATTGCCGTCGAAACCAAATCGTTGTGGGCCGAAGTAGTTCGGAAAGCCAGTCGTCGCCAACCCCGTCAGCCGCTGCCGCACTTCATCGGCCTGCGATTCTGTAAAGCACTCTCCGGCAGGATCACGCAGTACGATGCGAAATCGGTTTCCCTGAAGGTGCCCGGTGCGTAATTTGTTTCCGTGAGCCGAAAGCGACAGGATTCTGATCTGGCTATCCGAAAAATCACTCAGCCGTGCTTCGCAGCTTCGTGGTAAGGAAACGAACTGCCGAGTCACCGCTCGGCGATCCTTTTGCCCGGCAACGCCGATGTCGCGCGCCGAGACTTTTAGTTGTCGGGCGAGTCGGGAAATCAATTCTCCGCCGGAGACATCCGTCTTTTCCACCCACAGATACAGATGTTCGCCGGTGCCATCCGGTAGATAGGTTGGAATTTCATCCACCTGAAAATCGTCCGGCGTCATACGAATACGCGCCACCTTCAGCACGGGCGCGTTGGCCGCTGGAGGACGAATAATACGCGGCAGCAGAGTTTCAAATTCCATTTCGGTACGTTAACAGTTGCCTAACCGTTCGCAACTTTGGCGGTCGCCAGCTAAACTCAGTTAACACAAGATTGACCTCAGCACCGCTTTTTGACTGCCGAAGAATCAGCAGGATTTCATGTTTGACGAATTTGATCGTGAGATGCATTTCCGAAGGTTGTGGGAATCCGTCCGCATCGAGCGACGGGTTCCGTATTCGCTGTTCACATTCGGCGATTCCGACCTTCCTTATTACCTTGTGACTCTTCAAAAGGAAGACGGCGAAACGGTACGAATTCGGCAGGGCCAGATTACGATCAGTCGGGCGAAAATTATCACCCCGGACAGCATGCGGCCCGAATTTCGTGACTTCTTCGAAGAGAACGAAGACGCCGGCATGGCGGACTTTCTGATGGCTCGGTCCGCCGCGTTCTCTAATCTCAAACTGAACAACAAACGCGGTTCTGAAGAAATCGTGACGGACACAGTCGAAGAAGCAGTTGATCGACTCAATCGTCGGCTGGATGTCGAAGAAGAAGACCGAGTTGCCATCTTGTCGGCCCCGCCCAGCATGGCGGGTGTCGCTTTGTTGAAGTACGCTTCCGAACGTATTATGGAAAGCGCCCCGGACAACTTAAACGAACTTCGCGATCGCGGTTTCCTGCCTTAGCGATGACTCATCGCTAAGGCAGAAGTTGAGTCGCTGCTGGTAAACAGTCCTGCTGGACGTTCAGTGAAGATTGTCGCCCGGCAAGTGACCCCGATGACCGCCCGACGACCAAAGACACACAACATGACGAGTCCACTACCGCAACTGACCGATGCTGAGAAAGCACGCTACGAATGGCAAATGTGGACGCCGGACGTCGGTGAGGAAGGCCAGCGAAAACTGAAGGCCGCCAGTGTGCTGGTATCGCGGCTGGGCGGGGTCGGCGGCACCGTTGCATACTACCTGGCCGCCGCCGGAATCGGCAAATTGGTTCTGGCTCACGCAGGCAACGTTAAACCCAGCGACCTGAATCGCCAGCTATTGATGACTACTGAATGGCTCGGCCAGCCGCGAGTCGAATCTGCCGAGCGCCGATTGAAGGAACTGAACCCCAATATCGAAATTCACACGACGGCCGAAAATCTGTCCGATGAGAACGCCGCTTCGCTGGTAGGTGAGGTGGACATCGTGGTCGATGGAGCTCCCTTATTTGCGGAACGCCACGCGATGAACAAGGCGGCCGTGAAGCAGAAGAAGCCGCTGGTCGAATGTGCGATGTACGATTTGGACGCTCAATTAACCACGATCATCCCCGGCCAGACGCCATGCCTTGCGTGCATCTATCCGGAACAGCCCCCTGACTGGAAGCGTGAGTTCCCCGTGTTCGGCGCGGTCTCCGGCATGATCGCATCGATGGCGGCCGTTGAGGTCATTAAGCTGGTCACAGGCATCGGCACGCCATTGACAGGCCAGATGCTGTGGGCAAATCTCCGCACCATGGAATTCCGCAAACTACCGCTCACCAAACGGCCCGATTGTCCGGTTTGTGGAGTCTGAGCCCGAACCCAACAGCGGAGTATTGCGTCAAGTTCTGGTGTTGGTTACCTTACGCCGCATCGGGCGTTCCTCCCGCGCCGCCGTAGCTCAGTTGGCAGAGCGATGCTTTCGTAAAGCATAGGTCGTGAGTTCGAATCTCACCGGTGGCTTCGTGTTTTTATTGACGTGCCATGTGTCCCGATCGGGAGCCGTCACTCAACACGCTCCCTGAAGTGGACCCCATTTATTGGACCACGGGCGAGCGATTCTTAGAGAGAGTCAAAGTGGCTTTGAGCGTTTGGGACGGTAGACGGCCCATGGTGTTTGGCGGTCGAGCGACTGATGACGGCGCTGGTGTCCGTAGTAGTCGAAGTAACTCGTCAGCCCGTTTCTACAATCGGCTCCGGTTGCGTACTCCTTGAGATAGACCTCTTCGTATTTCACGGTTCGCCACAGCCGTTCGATCATCACGTTGTCTATCGCGCGGCCCTTGCCGTCCATACTGAGAGCAATTGTCAAATGTTGTGTTTTGGGTTTTTGATTTAGGCGGCGATATCATCCTGCATGATTCCGTCTTTGAAGGAACGTCCTTCGATGACGAGTGTGATCTTTTCGTGGCAGTTGAGTCGTCTCCATTTCTTCGATGCTGACTGAGCCAGCTTGAACATCATCGCTAAGCTCGCCCGTCTTGTTCCGCTGCCTTTGGTCTTGCGGTGACGAAGGCGGATCGTCGCGAAGGTGGATTCGATCGGGTTGGTTGTCCGCAAGTGGCTCCAGTGTTCGGCCGGGAAATCGTAGAACGTCAGCAGCTCGTCGCGGTCCTTCTTCAGGCAATCGCAAGCCGCTGCATACTTCGCACCGTACTTTTCAATGAATTTATCGAACGCTTTGTTCGCATCGTCCTTCGTTTCTGCCTGCCAGATTTCGTGCAGGTCGCCTTTCGCTTTGGGTTGAACGCTCTTAGGCATCTTGTTGAGAACATTGGCCGTCTTGTGAACCCAACAGCGTTGTTCACGAGTCTCGGGGAATACTTTGCGGATCGCGGCCCAGAAGCCAAGCGCACCATCGCCAACGGCAACCTTCGGTGACAATTGCAGGCCACGTTGCTTCAAGTCGACCAGTAACTCGCACCAGCTCTGCTCGCTCTCGCGGTAACCGTCCAGCACCGCGATCAATTCTTTCTGGCCTTCCGGCGTAGCCCCCATCAGCACCAGCAAACACTGCTTTTTATTGGCGTCATCCTCCAGTCGGACCTTCGCGTGAATGCCGTCGGCCCAGATGTAAACGTACTGCTTGTTCGATAGATCCCGCTTGCTCCAGTCATCGTATTCGCTGCACCACTGATCCTTGAGCCGGCAAACCACGTTGGGACTCAGCCCGGCGGCCCGCTCGCCGACGAGCGACTGCAACGCCTCGTTGAAGTCACCCGTGGAAATTCCTTTGAGGTAAAGCCAGGGGATGAGTTCTTCAATGGCCTTCGTTTTTCGCAGATAGCTCGGAAGCACGCTTGGCGAGAAAGCCACCCGTTTTTCGCGATCAGGATCGTTGTCGCGGACACGCCCCTGAGTGACCGGAATCGCTCCGGCACCGGTGAGGATGTCCCGCTCCGGAAGGCTTCCGTTCTTGACGACCAGTCGCCGGCCGTGCTCGTCAGTCCGATCCGCATGCATGGCGACGAACGCATCCACCTCGGCATCGACTGCGGTTTGTAGCATCCGCCTGGCTCCCTCACGGACAATCTCGTCGAGCGGACTTCGCTCGTCGAACTGAGCCCGAAAGGAAATCACTTCGGGATCGAGCGCTTGACCCACTGGCACTTTGGTTCGGTCTGTTTTAGTCTTGCTCATAGCGTATTCCTTTGCCCACTTCGGGCCGTTGGAGAGGAGAAGTTCCAACAGGATGCGCCACCTTTCTCATTCACTCAAGAACACAACTTTCGACAATAACTCCCATACTGATCGCGACGTCCTGTGACTTCAAAGCGCCGGTGAACTCACGGCTTGTAAACTGTGAACCCTGATCGGTATTAAAGATTTCTGGTCTGCCGAATGACGAAAACGCGTTTTCCAAAGCATCCATGCAGAAGTCAACATCCATGCTGTTGGACAGGCGCCACGAAAGAACGTAGCGGCTGTACCAGTCCATCACGGCAACCAGATACAGAAAACCCAACCGCATGGGAATGTACGTAATGTCACAACACCAAACGTGATTTGGACGATTGATTTCAAGGCCACGCAACAAATACGGAAAGACCTGATGACCTTCCATTCGCAGCGTCGTTCGACGTTTGGGGGAGATACCTTCGATGCCCATTTTTCGCATTAAACGTTGGATTCGCTTGCGATTCACCGTCATGCCCTGATCTTCAAAGAAGTCCACCATCTGCCGCGAACCACGATGCGGACGCTTCAAATGTTCTTCGTCCATCAGCCGCATCAGTCTAAGGTTCTCCCCGCTTTCCGGAACAGGTTCGTAGTACACATTGTTGCGATGAAGACCGAGAAGACGACACTGCTCACGAATACTCAGTTGCCGATGATCGAAGTCAATCCACGACCTTGCTTCACTCACTGACTTCGGCCACTTTTTTTTTAAGCCACTCCAGCTGCACTTTGAGACGACCAATCTGCTCGTACAGCTCGGCTGTCTGTGGTTCGTCGGTGACCGCCGGTTTGGTCTTCTTCGTGCCACTGCCAGTCTCGAAGACGCCTTCGGCTCCATCCAGAAGTTGCTTCTTCCAAAGGTTGATCTGAGTCGCATGCAACTTATGCTTCAACGTCAGCTCACTGATCGTTCGATGCCCCTTGATGGCCTCTAACGCTACTTTCGCCTTAAACGGTGCACTGAAGATTCGACGCTTCCGAGACATGCTCACAGCTCCTGAAAAATCCGGTTCGTTGAACTCACCGTTTTAACACTCAGTGCCGTTTTCTCTATCTAACCCCGTGGTCCAAATATTGGGGTCCACTTCACCCGGCTGGTCTCGACACTAGCAGAAAACCGTGGCCTCCAATTCGCTGATGATCGTTCCAGCGTAAGCCGTCTCGCCATCGACGTGAGGCCGGTCCTTGTCATTCACTGTCGCTCACAGAGCAATCTCGCAGCTCGCGGTTTTTGCACGGCATCCTTAGGCAATGCCGTTGCATGAATATTGCTAGCTGCCGGAACTGCGCTTCGCTTGGTCCGGCCTACGTTGCTACATCAATGGGGAGATGTGACGGAAATGTGCGGCACGGTTTGATGGTCAATAGTGGTGCCCAGTGGGACCTCTATTCCGTTCGGTGGAAGACGGCTAATTGTGGTAGATGGTCGCTTAGTGCGAAGGATTCTTCGTCGTCAACATTTAGCCTGAACGCTCCCTCGAACAATGGCTTTGATTCCACGACTTGGTTTGCAATCGGGCCTGCGGCCATGACGAAATCGATTCGTCGTTTTGGGATGTCTGACTTGAACGTGAGGCCATCGCCTTTGCCGATCTTGGCGAACGTGTCTACCCAACCAGCATCGATCCAAAGTTTGTATTCGTCACTGTCTGGGCCGTGGTTGAGGTCGCCGATAACTAGCATGGGTTTTCCAGCATCGAAATCCGGCTTCATCGATTCGATCATTGCTTGAATCTCTTTCAACCGAATCGTGGGGTCAGCGGTTGGGTATAGATGGGCCGAATGTACGATCAGAGGCTCGCCGTCTGGCGACTTGATGACCGCTCGACCCCAGTGTCGGGTGAACAATTCTTTCGGTCTCCCACCCTTCATTGGGGCATTCTGAGACTCGGTGATCTCGAATTTGCTCAACAGTGTTCCTGGCCAGTTGCCGCCGCTTGGAAAACGAACATGGTTCATTCCCATGAGTTTCGCAACCTCTTTGGTCAGTTCCTCCGATGGTGATTCTGAGAAGTTGATAATGTCCGGTTCATGCAGAGCCAGCTCCATTGCCAGTCGTTTCGCCATCTGACCTTTGGCGACCGCCCGTTTCGCACCTGCCCGGTTTTTCGGCCAGCCTGTGCATTTGTAAATATTGTAGGCAATGACTCGCAGAGGCCTGGACTTCGGATCTTCAGCGAACAAAGTAGAATTCGCCAGAGCCAGACTGGTTCCGAGTGTTCCGCAGAAGTGTCTACGTGAAATGGTCATGATTTCTCCGTATGGGGACATGCTGGCACGCTACGTCCAATTGCGTCAGTTCAAGAATTGCCGCTGCGCATTCTACATACCGAGCAGTAGCACGCGACCATTCGTGCTAAGAACCCCTAACAACACCTGTGTGAGCCGCGACGTTTGTTGTTTCGTTTCAGGCAAGAAGTGAGAAGGAGGCGACAAATGTCGTCGACGACGAACACCGCCGCCTGAGGCGGAACCACAAGCGGCCCGGAGGGTTGCGACGAAAGTAGCCGATCTGCGGCGTCAGCGCTCCTCGACGACATCTGTCGCCTCGTCACTTTTCCTTGCATCTCGACCACTGTCGTCACAACGCGGCCACACAGCTTTTGTTAGGGGTTCTTAACAATTTCGGAACCCCATTTCTGACGCGCCCCGATTGAGCCGATGTGCTCAACGGCGGCACGTGAATGGATCGCAGTTGGCCGAATGAAGGAGCGAAGGCACGCCGCTTTGGCATCAGCGCGTCGCATGCAGATTGACTGGCCGCCGGAACTGCGTTTTGCCTGGTCCGGCCTGTGAGAACTCTTTGCTGGCTTCTGGGTCGCTGCGGGGCTGGTGTGTGCTGGCGACGGGGCCTTGCGGCTGGGTATAATTAGAGTATGAAGATTCCTAACTATGCCACAATTCTGTTGCTTTTGGCGGTTGCGTTTCCGGCTTGCGGCTATGCGGACGAACCGCTGCGATTTAGCCGCGACGTGTTGCCGATATTGGCAGACCGTTGCTTTCATTGTCACGGGCCGGACGCTCAGACACGGCAAGCTGATTTGCGCCTGGATGAACGAAAATCGGCCGTCGACGAAGTTGGGGCGATCGTACCGAAGAGCCCCGAAGACAGTGAACTGATCGCTCGAGTCACCACCACCGATCC
This sequence comes from Fuerstiella marisgermanici, assembly GCF_001983935.1. GTDB lineage: Bacteria > Planctomycetota > Planctomycetia > Planctomycetales > Planctomycetaceae > Fuerstiella > Fuerstiella marisgermanici. The sequence continues at coordinate 251,112 of NZ_CP017641.1, forward strand.
TGACCTGCTGATGCCGCCGCCGGATTCTCATCGCGAACCGCTGAAGCCTTCGGAAGTCGCTATCCTGAAACGCTGGATCGCTGAGGGAGCCGTGTGGGGGCAGCACTGGGCGTTTGAGAAACCGATCCGGCCGAAGCTGGGCGATCACAACCTTCATCCCATCGACGCCTTTGTCACTCGACGGTTGAAGGAAGCCGGGCTGCAACCTTCGCCGATGGCTGATAAACGAACGTTGATTCGTCGCGTCACGCTGGATCTGATCGGGCTGCCGCCTACTGTCGACGAATTGAATTCGTTCCTCGCGGACGAATCTCCTGACGCCTACGAACAGCTTGTCGATCGGCTGTTGGATTCACCTCACTACGGCGAACGTATGGCGTGTCCGTGGTTGGATGCCGCAAGGTATGCGGACACCAGCGGTTTTCAGGGAGACCCGGAACGATCGATGTGGCCGTGGCGGGACTGGGTGGTGAAGGCGCTCAACGACAACATGCCTTTCGACGACTTTACAATCGAACAGTTGGCGGGCGATCTTCTGGATGATCCAACGCCCGAACAGCGTCTGGCAACCGGGTTCAATCGCAACCACATGCACAACGGCGAAGGCGGTCGTATTGCAGAAGAAACGCGTGTCGAAAATGTGTTCGACCGTGCGGAAACGACGGGGACCGTTTGGCTGGGACTCACGCTGCAGTGTGCGCGGTGTCACGATCATAAGTTCGATCCCACGTCGAACGACGACTACTTTGCCTTCTATGACTTCTTCAACCAGACGACGGAATCCGGACGCGGTGCCGGCGGTCGAGCGGTGCCGCCATCCATTGACTATGTGTTGCAACCGGATCAATGGCCATCCATCAAGGAGCCGACCACCGTTAAGGTGATGGTCATGGATACGGTGGACAAACCTCGCGACACGCTGGTCCTGGTCAAAGGTGTTTACAACAACGCGACCGATCGCAAAATCGTGGCGGACGTGCCTGGCATGTTGCCGCCGCTGCCGAAAGCTGATAGCGACCGCCGCTATAACCGCCTGGATCTGGCTCGCTGGATCGTGTCGCCCGACAATCCGCTGACTGCACGAGTCACCGTCAATCGCTATTGGCAAACTTTCTTCGGTCGAGGCATCGTCACCACTCCGTCGGACTTCGGGCTGCAGGGAGCTCAGCCAACGCATCCGGATCTGTTGGACTGGCTGGCCGTGGAGTTTGTGGAATCTGACTGGGACGTCAAACACATTCATCGGCTGATCGTGACCAGCCAGACCTACAAGCAGTCTGCGAAAGTCACGCCTGAATTGCTGGAACGCGATCCTCAGAACGAACTGATGTCGCGATCGCCGCGGTTCCGTATGCCATCGTGGATGATTCGCGATCACGCGCTCGCCACCAGTGGTCTTCTGATCCATGAATTCGGCGGACCTCCGGTTAAGTCGTACCAGCCGTCCGGCATTTGGGCAGAAGCCACGTTTGGCAAGATCAAGTATCAGGTCGGTACCGGCGGGCAGCTTTATCGACGTTCGCTGTATTCCTTCTGGCGGCGTATCGTCGGGCCTACGATTTTCTTTGATTCAGCCAAACGCCAGACGTGCGAAGTCCAGCCGAACCTGACCAACACGCCACTGCACGCATTAACAACACTTAACGACGTCACTTACATCGAAGCCGCTCGAGTGATGGCGGAGAAGCTGCTGCTGGAATACAAATCACATGCAGATCGGGTTGCGGCCGCGTTCGAAATTCTAACCAGTCGCGAAGCTGCTCCGGAAGAACTCACACTGCTGACCGAACGTTTACGAACAACGATCGCGCAGTACCAGACGCACCCAAAGCAGGCGGCTCAGTTGTTGAAGATTGGACAGTTGCCGAAAAACGAAACGCTCGATCCCGCAGAACACGCGGCACTGACGACGCTGCTGAACACAATGATGAACCTTGATGAGGTTTTGGTGAAACCATGAATCCCGTTCACGAACTTTCGCAGGTCTTAACACGACGCCAGTTACTTGGCCAATCCGGCCTGGGACTCGGCGCGGCGGCACTCAGCACGTTAATGCCGGGAATGTCTGGCAGTAATCAGGCACTCGCCCTGACCCCGGACCCGTCCGCGCCGCTGTTGCCGCACTTTGCACCCAAAGCGAAGCGAGTCATCTATTTGTTTCAAAACGGCGGCCCGTCTCATGTTGACCTGTTCGACTACAAGCCAAAGTTGACGGAACTGGCAGGCCAGGGGCTACCTGCTGAACTGACCGACGGAAAACGCTTCAGCACAATGACGGCGTCACAGGAGAAAGCGTTTGCTCCGGAAATCACGCGGTTTGCTCAGCACGGAGACTGCGGAAAATGGATTGCCGCCAACTTTTTGCCGCACACAGCAGCGATTGTCGACGACTTGTGTTTCGTGCAGTCAATGCGGACCACTCAGGTCAACCACGCGCCTGCGATCACGTACTTCCTGACGGGATCAGAACTGCCCGGCAAGCCCAGCATGGGAGCGTGGCTGACCTACGGACTTGGGAGCGACGCCGACAACCTGCCGGCGTTCACCGTGATGACCAGTCGTGACAGGCAGGCGTCCTGCGGTCAGATTTTTTACGACTTCTATTGGGGCAACGGTTTTCTGCCCAGCAAATATCAAGGCGTCAAGTTTCGTGGTTCGGGCGACCCGGTCTTGTACTTGTCGAATCCCTCCGGCATCACTCGCGCGACGCGACGGCAACAGCTTGACGACCTTGCGACGCTAAACCACATCAATATGCAGCGGCTGGGTGATCCGGAAATTGCAGCCCGCGTCGCTCAATATGAAATGGCGTATCGCATGCAGGCATCGGTGCCGGAACTCACCGATCTGGCCAGCGAACCCAGGCACGTGTTGGACATGTACGGTCCACAGGTGCAGGAAAAAGGGAGCTTCGCTTACAACTGCCTGATGGCTCGCCGACTGGCCGAACGCGGCTGTCGCTTCATTCAGCTGATGCATGCCGGATGGGATCAGCACACGAACCTGGACACACAGTTGAAGATTCAGTGTACGGATACCGACGCGCCTTCCGCAGCGCTTGTGAAAGATCTGCAGCAGCGAGGTTTGCTGGAAGACACTCTGGTGATCTGGGGCGGCGAATTCGGACGCACGCCGTTTCAGCAAAACCGCCCCAATTCGCCGCGCGGACGGGACCATCATCCGTATGCGTTTTCGGTTTGGATGGCGGGCGGCGGCATGAAGCCCGGATACACTTACGGCGCGTCTGATGACTTTGGGTTTAACGCCACGGAAAACCCGGTTGAAGTCCATGACCTTCAAGCCACAATTCTTCACCAGCTAGGCATCAATCACGACGTGTTCACCAAACGATTTCAGGGCCTGGATCAGAGACTCACCGGCGTCGAAGAAGCTCATGTCGTTACAGACATCATTGCCTGAACGGATTCAGGTTCGGTTCAGTTCCACTCGAAGGCTGATGACGGGAACGCACCGATCTTCCGACGACCACGCCAGTGATCAGCGTTGTGCCCCGTCCAACGATGCGTCTAAATCGCGCCGCCCTCAGCCTGCCCGTCTCATCAACTGGACTGGCTGTCCCCGGAACGACTCTCCGGAACAAGCCGTTCCGGCACGCTTCGCACATGCAGGTCTCGCTGTGGAAAGGCGATCTCAATATTGTGTTCGCGGAACAAGTCATCAATGGCCAGATTCAGGTCATGAGGGATGTTGCGGTACATCTGCGGCGACGACACAAAACAGCGTAGATCGAAATCCAGCGTGCTGTCGCCGAAGGAACGAAAGATGACTCGCGGCGCCGGTTCGTCCAGCACGTTGGGGTTGTCGTCCGCCACTTTGTACAGAAGTTCTGTTGCCAGCCGCGTGTCTGATCCGTATGCGATTCCAACGGTCGCGACGACCCGCAATACCGAATCGGATAGCGTCCAATTGATGAGCTGCCCCGTCACAAATTCGCGATTTGGCACCACTAGCTCCTTCCGGTCCCAGTCCACAATAGTGGTGGCTCGAATGCGAATTCGGGTGACCGTGCCTGTGACGTCGCCGACGGTCACCGTGTCGCCAATGCGAATCGGTCGTTCAAACAGCAGAATCAATCCGGATACAAAGTTTGCGAAGATTTCCTGCAGGCCGAAGCCCAGGCCGACCGTCATCGCCGCCACCAGCCATTGAATGTTGGACCAGCCCAAACCGATCAGCCGAAAACTGAATGCCACACCAATGACGGTGATGGCGTAGCGCACGACCGTGCTGGTGGCGTACCGCGTTCCGGAATCCAGCGGCAGCCGCTGCAGGATCGAAAATTCCAGCAGGCCGGGAATGTTCGATGCAGAAAACAGCGTCAGCGCTAGTAGGGCGATCGCCATGGATATTTCCCGCATCGTGATTACAGGATACGTTTCGACGCCGTCGACGACTTCCTGAGGAATGCTGCTGTCCCACAGTTCGAATCGTGACAGGATTCCGATCGCCGGCATCACGTCACTCCAGATGACAATTAACCCGACAATCACTGCACTTGTGAACACGACGCTTAGAAGTTTGCCCAGCCGTACGTTGCTGTCAGACAGGGTTTCCACTTCTTCTTCCAGAGCCGGAAGTTCAACGTCTTCATCTTCGCCCGCCGCATTTTCGGCTTCCTGCAGCAAAGCCGCTCGACGCTCCCGCGCCTGCTTCATGGCCAGGCCTCGGTAGGTGACCAATTGCCATCGTTTTAGCAACGCCGCCAGCAGCACGACGGCGACCAGCAGCCCACCGCTTTGTACCATTTTGATGGCAAGCTGCCGGGCCGTGTACAAATACCCGGCGGCCGCCATGACGACCAAAACCAGCGGCAAGCCGACTCCCAGGGCGTACCAGGCAATCCGCGTTTTGCTAACCCAACCCTGAAGCGTCGTGGCGGACGCCTCATCGATGAAGGGGCTGTGCGAGCGAAAGATTCTGTGCTGGGCGAAGGCAAGAGTAACCAGTGAGGCCATCAGAGCGAGTCGGCCGACGGAACTGCGGTACAAGTCGTCGCCGCTACGGTCCATTAGTACGAAGAGTGCCGCCAGGGGGACGCCGATGAAAATCAGAAGGCGGATTGACATGCGCACGGTGTTGACGCTGCGTGGAGGCCATCCGAAATGAGCGATTCCAAGTCCGTGCGGACGGCACACGTGTCGCAGCGAATCCAGTACAAAGGTCAGCGCGGCGGACGACTGAAAGGCTGTTCCCAGCGCGGCTTCGAAGGCTGTGCGACTGCCGCTTGCCAGTCGCCAGCCGATGAACCATAGAATTCCAGGCCAGACGAAGGCCACCAGCGCGGTTAACCAGATTGCGACAAAACTTGGCCGCATCGTCGTGGTGTATTTTCGTTGAGCCGCGTGGCCGCAGTCCCGAATCCTGGTCACAAACTTTTGGCGACTGACTAACAGGGCGATTCCCGCCAGCACTGCCAGCAACCATAGCTGGGGGCGACCGAAGGCATCGTTCAGCAGCAGCTGCCCGGATTCGGCCAGCTCGTTCTTAAGACGTGTTAACGCGACGGGAAGTTGCCGTGCGAAGGCCGTGTTAACGGGTGTGGTGCTGCGAACCCACAGGACGTGTTCCGCAATGTAGTCGGCCTGAATGACGGTTTGATCCAACAGCGTGCGCTGGTTCGCGTCGAGCGTGGCGAGGCGGTCGAGATAGCTGCTGAGATCGCTGATGACACCGTCCAGCAATCGCCCCTTCATCTGCAGCAGCTTACGGAATTCATCACGCAGTTCGCGGCGTTCGTTTTCAGAAGTGCCGTTTACTTCGCGACTGGCGTATCTTTCGGCCAGGTCTTCCACATCAGAAACTTCTGACCGCTGGTTTTGATACTCAATGCGATCAATGTGGACATCGGAAATCAGAACCTGTCGATCGGCTATGTCGGTCGACAGGTTTCTCTGATTCGGCAGACTCGAATTCAGCTTTTGCAGCAGCACACCCACGGAATTCGTTAGCCCCGCCACTTCCGTACGAGCTGTGATCTTGTCGAATTCAGTGCTCAGCCGCTCCGTTTGCTTTTCCAATTGCGTAATTTGACGGCTGGCAGTGGCGATGTCGCGTGTTAGCGAAGTTCGCACGGCGACCAGGTTGTCAGCGAGTTCGCGGACTTCCTTCGCAATCGGTAGCGCAGCTGGTGACGCCCGGCCAACCAGTTCGGTCGCCTGCTGCAGATTTGATTCCGCTTCCGACATCCTTTGTTCGTTGACGTGTTCCTGCCACGCGGTGACTGTTCTTCGAGCCACCGCGACGCGTCGTGCTGCGAGGCTTCGTTTAGCGGCCAGCAGTGCAGACGTGGCGTCGTAGATCGGTAGCTCACGTTCCAGAAAGTTAATTCGAGCGGTCAGCATTTGCCGACGGGTCGCCAGCAGCGTCTGATTGGCCGCACGCAATTGAGGATGCAAACCATCGTTGGCGGGATCATCCGCCTTTTCTGCTTTCAGAGTTTCCAAAGCCATTTTGGCGGCCGTTAGCTCCGCAGGAGATTCGGTGCGGCGTTTCGTCCGGTGAATGTCTTCCTGTTCAAACTTCTGTTTGTCGGCTTCGGCCTGCCGCAGTTGTTCTTCCGCCTGTTGAAGCTGCTGCTGAACGGTGGCCAGGTCGGCGGATTCCGATGGTTCGGCAACTTCCGGCGTCGGTGCTTCCAGCTCAGCACGCGTTTCTGCCAAACGGGTGCTTACATTTTCGGTGGATTCCTGAAGGCTGGCCGTTTTGTCCAGCCATGTTTGTTGCTGCTGCAGCGAAGCGATGGATGTGTCCAGCACTTCAATCACGTCGGCACGCAGCGCATCGTCCAGCGAACCATCTTCTTCGACCGCTTTTCGCCGCGCCTGCAAAGATGCGACTGTCAGAGCAGCGTCCGAGCTAACTGTGGCCGGGGCGGAACTTGGGGGCTGAGTCAATTCCTGAGCTGCCGCCATGCCGCAGGCGGACACCAGCAACAGGCAGGCAACGACCACCGTCGACACCTTCGTAAACGCCGGTAAGAACCGACGGCCAGCGCCGCGTCGGCTGCGGCCCAGCATAGAAAAGCGCGCCGCAGGGATGTGGTTGATCGCATCCATTCAGAAGTTGTTCCGTACTTAGATTCTGGATTTCCGGGCGAAAATCGCCGGAAAGTCGGTTCGCACCACCGCAGACACCGTTTTTTCGACGTGACAGGTCTTTCTGTGCCTCCCGCCGTGGTAGGGAGGGCGTCCTAATAAGTCGGTCCAGCCCGCCAGGAGTTTACCTGACCCCAACAACCGGAATAGCTTCACTAAGGGTTTGCCTCACCTTCGGCCGCCCACCTTACCCGACCAGCACACCTTATTCATTTGCGGTGTAGGTTTCCATAACGGATCGCTGCGCCCCCGATATGCGCCGCAAACTGACGCCTGCAACTTTCAGAACTCGCATCACAGATATCTGGTCACCCATGTCAATTCGAAAATTCATCAAACGCACTCGGCTGCTGCTTGAGCAGGGACTTTATGAGTCTCGCCGCGCACTGTGCGACGAAGATGCTTCAGCGTCCCGGCCAGTCGAAATTACTCAGCTGGAAGAACGCATTCTGATGAGTGCGTCGCCGGTCGCAGTGGTCGTGGATGCGCCAGCCACTGAAGCGGCGGCGGTCAATGTGAGTTTTGACAGCAATAGCTCGAATGGTGCGGAAACGCACTCCGGCGAGGGGCCCGTCGGCACCGAGGGCGAGCTTAGCGATCAGCAGTTTCTGGATGTCGTCGCGGATTCTGTGCTGCCTGCCGGCGGGACGATTTCGCCGAGCGACGCTAGCCCCGATGGATCGGATTCAGCAGCGAGAACTCTGGAACTGGTCTTTATCGATTCCGGTGTCAGCAATCTCGATCAGATGATCGCCGATTTGAAATCAGAAAGCGGTTCAGGCGATTCACGCCAGCTGGAAGTCGTCGTCCTCGATTCGCAGCGGGACGGAATTGCTCAAATCACTGCGGCGCTGCTGCAATACGATGGCGTTGACGGAATGCACATCGTTTCGCACGGCAGCGATGGCCAGGTGCAACTGGGGTCGACAACTTTGTCGCTGGATAATCTGGATCGCTATCGATCGGCTGTCAGTGCGTGGCAGTATTCAATGTCGGAACAGGCCGACATTCTGATCTACGGTTGCAACGTGGCGGAATCAGCCAACGGCCAGGAACTGCTTCATGAACTCAGCGAACTTACAGCCACCGACGTCGCTGGTAGTGAGGATCTGACAGGGCACGCGGATCTGGGCGGCGACTGGGACCTGGAGTACGAGGTTGGGGATGTGTCGACCGAAGTGGCGTTTGGGAATGCGGCACAGTCATCCTGGTTCGACACACTGGCCACGATCGCCGTAACGACGACTGTGGATGAGAATGACGGTGATACGTCAAGTATTTCCGCACTGGAGTCGACATCGGGTGGGCTGGGCATCTCGCTGCGTGAAGCGATCATTGCCGCCAACAATACGGCGGGTGCCGATACGATCATTCTGGGAAATGCGACTTACATACTGGACGTCAATGGTCAGTACGAAGCCAACGCGGGATCAGGTGACCTGGATATCAAGTCAGACATCACGATCACAGGTGCTGGCGCTACATCCACCTTCCTGGATGCTTCTTCTCTGAACGACCGGATCTTTGAGGTTCAAGCGGCCGGTACGTTAACCCTCGACGGAATGACTCTCACGGGAGCGTCGTCAGGTACCGAGAGCGGAGCCGCAGTGAGAAACTCCGGAACGTTCACTGCGACAGACGTCATCATGTCCGGGAATTCCACCACGAACGTCAGCGGCGGTGCCCTTCACTCTTCGGGCACGACGACATTGGATCGCGTTTCGATCATCAACAACTCGACCACTGGCACGGGTGGCGGGATCTACGTTAGTAGCGGAACGACCTCGCTGAACAACGTCACCGTCAGCGGGAATACGACTACTTTCTTTGGCGGAGGTATTTCTGTTGAGAACACTGGCACAGTCGTGAACATCACGCACTCGACCATTGCAAACAACACCGCTACGGACGTCAATAGCTTCGGCGGTGGATTGTATGTGACCGACGCCACCGTCAACGTGGATTATTCAATCTTTGCCGACAACACGTCAGGCCTTGGTGGGAACGATGTCAACGGAACCATCGTCAGTGGCGGCTACAACATCATCGAACACAACACTGGTTTCAGTGGCACTGTCGGGAGTGATATTCTCGGGAGCGATCCCGGGCTGGCAGCTCTCGCCCTTGACGGGGACACCTATGTCCAGGCGATTGACAACACCAGTATCGCCTATGATGCAGCGACCGGTTCATCCGAGACAGTCGACCAGCGTGGCTACAGCCGCGATGCCAGTCCCGACATCGGGGCTTATGAGTATGGTGTCGCAATCAACAACGCACCGAGCGATCTACAGCCCACAGCCACGACTCATGGTGGTCTCAGCATCAACGCAGGTGGCGGCGACGATGTTTATCTGGAAGCCAATGACGGCGGGACTCTGTTGGGAGGTTTGACATCACTGACGCTTGAAGTCTCGATGACGTTCGACTCGACTCCCACCGGATCGATCGCCTTGGTCTCGTATGCAGAAGGGGCCAACGACGATGCCCTTGGGTTATTCGTCACCAGCTCAGGGCAATTGTTATTCACCGCAGATTCATCGGGGGCAGCTCAAGCAACCTCAGCGAACTATTCACAACTCTTTGACGGTAGCAATCACCATCTGGCGGTCTCATGGGACAGCTCAAACGGCGCGGTCGAATTCTACGTCGACGGAGTGTCGGTAGAGTCGTTTACCGGCTACCAGACCGGTAGCACGGTTGGTGGCGGCGGCGTGTTGGTTCTCGGGAATGACCAAGATACCGTTGGAGGATCTTTTGATCCTGCGCAAGCGTTCAAAGGGACTCTCTTTGACGTCAGGGTTTTCGACGATGTTCGTACCGACAACGAGATCAGTGCGAGCTATCGTTCCACGATCCCCTACGACGAAACCGGCATGATCGCTAGTTGGCGCTTCGATAAACTGTCCACCGATGGAGTGGTTTCCGAAGCGGTCAGCGGCAATAACCTGACGCTCAAGCACGCCAGCGGTGCGGGCTTCACCATCAACACGCCCGAATTGACGTTCTTGCTGGATGAAAACGAAATTGATGGAACCGTTGTCGGTCAAGTCACTGGCGTCGATGCCGAAAGGGAAGCTCAAATCGCTTCGCTGCTGGCGGCAAATACGAACCTGCATTACAGCGCCGAGACCGGGAAATTCTACGAGTACATCGACACCGGTAAGGACTGGGCCACTGCACTGGCCGATGCTCAAACCTCAACGCTCAATGGAGTCAACGGCGATCTGGTCGCGATCAATTCGGCCGAAGAAAACCAGGTCGTGGTCGACATTCTGAATGCTCACAGCGGACCGCAAGCCTGGCTTGCCGCATCGGACGAAGGCGTCGAAGGCGAGTGGCGTTGGTACGACGATGGGATTGCGGCTGAGAAGTTCTGGCAAGGTGATGTTGATGGATATAACGTCGACGAAGCTTACGAGAACTGGGATGCTTCCAACCCGAACAACAACCTTGGCAATCAGAATTACGCCAAGATCTTTGCTTCTACGGGCAAGTGGGACGATGTCGATGGAACGGGCTCGCAGAAGTCCATTATAGAATACGACGCCGACGCGGTTCTCGATGCCACCCAAGCGTTGACCTACTCGATCACATCGCAAACCGTTGCGGGGGCGTTTGAAATCGACGCCGACACGGGCGAGATTCGCGTGCTTGATGGTTCGCTGTTGGACTACGAAACCAACGCGACGCACACGATCACCATTCGCACGACCGACGTCGACAGCAATACCTACGATGAAGTCTTTACGGTCTCGCTGAACAATCTAGCGGAATCGAATAACGCGCCATCCGATCTATCCAGCGGTATCGAGCTGAACACCGACGGCGGGAATGATGCGTATCTGGGAACAACGACCAATCTGCTTACCGGCCTGACCGCTACCACCGTGGAAGTGAAATTCGCGATTGATTCCATCACCGGTTCCGGTGCCAATCTGATTGACTTTTCCAGTACGCTGGGGATCGCGGACGAGTTGATGCTGCGTATCCAAAGTGACGGAGCCATCGCTTTTGCCGTCGGAGATGTGTCCGGTGTCAGCAGCGATACGTTTTCTCAACTGCTGGACGGAAACACGCATGACGTTGCGTTCAGTTGGGATTCGACCGGTGGGTATTGGGCACTCTACGTCGATGGCGAGTTCGCAGAGAGTGGATCGGGCCTCCGCGATGGAGTGACGCTTCAAACCAACACCGATTTGGTGATTGGACAGGACTTTGACGACGCCGGCGATGCCTTCAGCACCTACGCGTTTTCTGGAACGTTCTACGATGTTCGCCTTTGGAACGAAGTCCGCAGCGAAGCCGAAATCGCTCTGACCTATCAACAAAAGATCGACAGTGGTGATTTGCCAAGCGGCCTGATCGCCAACTGGCAAATGGATGGCTTCAACGGATCCAATGAAGTCGTCGATGTCGTTAGCGGCAACAACCTGAGCATCGGACATGCTTCCGGCGGCGGCTACACCGCCAGCACGCCGGTGGACGACTTGCACATAACCGAAAACGCAAGTGACGGAGCCAGCGTTGGCTTCGTCGTGCCGACCGCCCCGGATGCGCCGCAGGATGTTGTAACCGACGGGTTGTTCCTTGAAGCACCTTTTCCGGGGAGCTATCAGCGTTACAGTGCGGGGCAAACGTTCGGCAACTGGACAGTTCGATTCGGAGATGTTGACTATACCGGTACCTTCGCGGAGAGCTCGCCGTTGGGCGGACGAAGTGTCGAGCTGAACGGTGGAGCAGAAGGAGAAGGAGGCATCTACCAACAGCTCAGCACAGAAGTGGGCAAGCAATACCAAGTCGTATTCGCGCTGTCGGGTGACTGGGGCGGTGATGATGCTATCAAGGATCTTCGCGTGAGTGCGGGAGGGGAGAGTCAAGACTTTCAGATCGCTGAACCCGACAATTGGTCGTTGTCCAACATGCTGTGGGAGCATCGCTCGTTTTCATTCACGGCGAATTCGGCTACAACGGATCTTGACTTTACTTCTCTTGATATCGGGGTCGCCAAGGCTGCCTACATCGCTGATGTGCAGGTCATCGAGATCCCGCAAGCAGTCAGCACGATCCTGAACAACGATCCAACGCTGTCCTACGACGCCGCGACGGGCAAGTTCTATCGCGCGGTCGATCAAGCCGAGACGTGGGCAACGGCCCAGTCGATCGCGACTGCTACCCAGTTGAATGGCGCTGCAGGACAGTTAGTGACCATCAATTCCGACTACGAAAACGACGTCGTTCATGATCTGGTTCGTGAAATCGGCAATGCTATCTGGCTGGGCGGAACGGACCAATCGACCGAGGGCGAGTGGCGCTGGCAAGAAGGCGGTTCTGACGACGATCAGTTTTGGCAAGGCGATGGCACTACTGGGACTGCTGTTACCGGCCAATACACAAACTGGAATGCGAATAACCCGCAGGGCACCACGGCCGACGACGACTATGCCGTGATGCTTCATAGTACGGGAACATGGGCCGATCGAACCGCCTCTGACACCATGCGTTACGTCATCGAATGGGACGCCAGCAAAGTGCTGTCGAACTTCACATTCAGCCTGACCGACGACGCGGGTGGACGCTTTGCCATCGACCAGTCAACCGGCGAAGTCACCGTGGCCGATGGTTCGCTGCTTGACTACGAAACCGCGACGACGCACAACGTTGATGTCGAAGTCACTGATGCGGCGGGCAACAGCTACAACGAAACGATGTCGATCACGATCGACAATGGCATCGAGCCGACACAGAGCGTTCCTGGGCCACAAAACGTTGATGAGGACACCACGCTGACGTTCAGCAGTGGCAACAGTAATGCTGTGACGGTCAGCGATACGGTCGTGTCAACAGATACTCCGCTGCAAGTCTTCATCTCAGTCAATGATGGGACCTTGACGCTTTCGCAAACGACAGGTCTTTCGATCCTGGGCGGAGCAAACGGCAGCACCTTCATGACGATTCACGGAACTGAGTCCGACATCAATGCCGCGTTTGAGGGCATGACGTTCACTCCGGATACCAATTTTTCGGGCTCGGTGACGCTGAACATGACCACGTCACTCGGCGCGGACATGGTGGGGCACTACGAATTTGAAGGTAACGCAAACGATACCAGCGTCGGGATCACACAACACGGAACGCTCAACGGCGATGCGGCGATCGTCAATGACGCACAGCGCGGTGACGTGCTGAGTCTGGATGGTACCGGTGACTTTGTTGACATCACCGGCCTGATGGGCAACCCCGCCGACGTGACGCTTTCAGCTTGGATCAATGCCGGCAGCCTTGACACTCTTGGGGCATCCGTCATCTCCATGGGCACCAGTCCCGCACTCTACCTGGATACAGATGGGACGTTGATCGGTTACTACGAATCAGGTGGAACCAATAACGTTGTTCAGTCAACCGAATCGTTGGTCGGCACCGGGTGGAGGCACGTTGCGGTCAGCATTGACGCCGCAAATTCCATGACGCTGTATGTCGATGGTGAAGCGATTGAAACGACGACGCCTGTGGGAGTCATCGAATATGACAACAGCCCGGATACTTACATTGGCCGAGCGGGTGACGGTCTGGGCGGATTCGACTTTGACGGCATGATCGACGAAGCTCGCATTTATTCACGAGCATTATCGTCGGATGAAATTGCAGCGATCGCAGTCGACAACACAACGTCCAGCGACAGTGTTGCCATCACGGTTAATCCGGTCAACGATGTGCCGACGTTTGACGTTCCAACGGGCTTTGGATTCACCACGACGGACATCGGTACTGGTGTTAACGAAGGTGAAAGCGTTGCCATTCAATCTGACGGTAAAATTCTGGTCGCGGGTTATAGCAACAACGGAACCAGCGATGAATTTGCAGTCACTCGATACAACGTCGATGGCTCGCTGGATACGAGCTTCAACGGAACTGGAATTCTAACAGTCGACATCACTTCGGGCTCAGACCGAGCGGAGAGTCTGGCGATCCAGGACGACGGGAAAATCGTGGTGGTGGGACGCTCCACAGGCGATTTTTCCGCTGTGCGTATCAATAGCAACGGCACACTCGACGGTAGCTTCGGTAGCGGTGGTATCGAAACAACAGACCTCGGCGGGGCATCCGATCAAGCGCATAGTGTGACAATTCAATCAGACGGGAAAATCGTGGTTGTCGGGAGCACGAATTCTGACTTTGCGATGGTTCGGTATGACGTCGACGGCTCATTGGATCTGACACTGAACGGAACAGGCATCGTCATCTCCGACATTGACGGTAGCTCCGATGTCGCGACAACCGTCAAACTGCAGGATGACGGCAAGATTGTTGTCGGCGGCTACAGCTTCAGTGGGACGGAATTCAATAATTTCTCTGTGATCCGTTACAACGCAGATGGCAGCGTTGATTCGCCGTTTGGAGGAAACCAAGGGGGGGCCGACGGGATTTACACAGTCGATTTCACCAACGAGAACGACTATGCCTATGACGTAGCGATCCAGAGTGATGGGAAAATTATTCTGGCTGGTACGAGCAGTAATTCCACGAACTTTGCGATCATTCGACTGCAGGCCAATGGCACCATCGATACGACGTTTGGGGGTGGCGACGGAATCGGTGTGTTCGATAGCGGATTATCTGACACCATCAAGAGCATCGCGATACAAGCCGACGGCAAAATCGTTGCCGCAGGCTTCAAGCAAAACGGCCCATCGCGAGATTTTGCACTCATTCGGATCAATAGCAATGGCACTCTGGACAGTGGCTTCGGATCTGGCGGCATCGTCAGCACCATCTCAGGTGATGCTGCTCTGAACAGCGTTGCCGTTCAAGCAGATGGGAAGATTGTTGTTGCGGGACATGCGGATGATGACTTTGCGGTCGCTCGCTACAACAGTGACGGTACGCTGGACACGACATTCGGATTGCAACCTGTTAGCTCACTCGACGGGAACCCCACATTTACAGAAGGCGGCGCGCCGGTCGTGCTGGATGCCAACGTTGAAGTCTTCGATCAGGAACTCTCCGGCATCGACAATTTCGACGGTGCCACGCTGACGCTGAGTCGCAACGTCGGCACGAGTGCCGACGACCAGTACTCAGCGACAGGAACCCTGGTTTCGCTGGCCCAGGGATCGCACAACCTGACCGTGGGTGCGACCACGATAGGTTCAGTGACACAAAACTCCGGCGGCACGCTGATTCTGACATTCAACAGCAACGCGACAAACGCGTTGGTTAACGAAGCAATGCAGCAGATTGCCTACAGCAACAGCAACTCGTCGCCGCCAGCCAGCGTGCAAATTGACTGGACATTCAATGATGGTGGCGACATCGTTACCACACAAGGCAGCCCCGGAGCTCAGTCGATTGCGGGCAGCACCACGGTTGATCTTGTCGACGTTCCAAACTTTGCGGCGCTGACCGTTCCCATCTCCCAATCCGTCGATGAAGACACACCGCTGACGTTTTCAGGTGCCAACGCGATCGTCATTGATAGTGGAAGCGCTTACGACCCTGTCCTGACTACAACGGTGTCCGTAACTAATGGTTCGCTGACACTCTTCACAACGACCGGAATCACCTTCCTGAATGGAACCAGCGACGGCGATGCGACGATCACGATTTCCGGCACCGAATCGGATATCAACACAGCACTCGACGGGATGCAGTATCAAGGTAGTCAGGATTTCAACGGTAGCGATACACTGACGGTGACCACCGGATCGGCTGCGACCGCAGAAGCAAATTTGCACGCCCGCTGGGAATTTCTGAACGGTTCACTGGAAGATGAGACATCCAACAATCATGACGGAACTGCGGTCGGCGATCCAACTCTGACTTCGGATGCCGAGCGTGGCGACGTGCTGACGTTCGATGGAGACGATCGCGTTACGATCACCAACGGAACCAGCGGTCTCGGTGACACCGTTACGATCGCGGCTTGGGTCAATCTGGACGCCGGCCAACAGGACAACGTCTTCTTGTCGATCGGCGACGACTTTTACGTCACGCTCGATGAATCAAACGCGAGTCGTACGCTGTCGATGTTCGCGAACGGTTACACCACGGGAAGTTCATCTTCCGACGACAACATCGCGGGTGAGGGCTGGAACCACGTCGCCGCCACGTTGGACAATGTCAACAAGGTTGTCGTTCTCTACCTCAACGGTGAAGAGATTCGGCGTGGAACTTTCTCATTCAGCGACATCACTTGGGGCACGACCGGATCGGCAGATATTTCGATCGGCTCGAGGACAGATGGATCCAACGCATTCACCGGCAGCCTTGATGATGTCCGCGTCTACGACCGCGTGTTGAGTGAAACCGAGATCAGTGCTGTTCTTGGGGACCAAGGTTACGCCACCGAAGATGTTGCCATCACGATTGATCCGGTCAACGACGCTCCGGTGCTGGACAACGCGGGATTCTTGGCGCTCGATACGATTACTGAAGACAATGTCGGCAACGCGGGCAACACGGTCGCGGAAATCATCGCCAGCGACGGTGGTGACCGGATCACAGACCCCGACGCCGGAGCGTTGGAAGGCATTGCCTTGTTTGCGACCAGTAGCACTTACGGCACATGGCAATACAACACCGGTTCGGGCTGGACCGACGTTGGGAGTGTCTCGGTAAGCAATTCCCTGCTGTTGCGTTCGACGGACAGCTTGCGTTTTGTTCCAGACGCCGAGCACGGTGAAACGCCAACGATCGTCTTCGCGGCCTGGGACCAGTCGACAGGCACGGCGGGAGCCAAAGTTGACACGTCTAGCTTTGGCGGCACGACCGCATTTAGCAGTTCAACCGATTCGGCGATCATTACAGTGACGGATGTGAATGACGATCCGGTCGCTGACATTGGCGGGCCGTATACCATTGACGAGGGGGGGGCTTTAAATCTCTCGGCTGCGGGGACAACAGATGTAGACGGTGACACGCTGACGTACAACTGGGACCTCGACAACGACGGACAGTACGATGATTTCTCCAGCGTCGGCGGTGGCCTGACTTGGTCCGGACTCAGGTTCCTGGGACTCGATGATGACGGCGTTTACACGATCGGTGTTCAGGTAGATGACGGCAATGGCGGTGTCGTGACCGATTCAACGACTCTGACGATCAACAACGTAGCCCCGACTCTGACTGCCACCGGAATCGCCACAACAAACGGCGGGGGCACTTACACGCTCAATCTGTCGGCAAGCGATCAAGGAGATGACACCATCTCGCAATGGGTCGTGAACTGGGGCGATGGCAACATTACGACTCACGCGGGCGATCCGTCCAGCGTCACACACTCCTATTCGGCAAATTCTGTCGGCATGACGTTCGATATTACTGTTAGCGCTACTGACGAAGACGGAACGTGGTACGAATCAGACGCTCTGCTTCCGTTGTATGCTGGCAACGAAGTCGTTCGCATTGACGGAGAAGGCGGCGATTTCGTTTCGACATTTGCTCCTGTAGGCGATGGCATCAGTGGCCATGCAAACATCGTGCAGCATCCTAACGGAAACTATCTGGTTTCTGGTTTCAACTCCAGCAACGTGCTGGAATACGATTCGGCCGGCAACCTTATTGGCACATTCATTGACGGTGGGAAGGCGAGCTATGAGTTGTCGAACGCTGGCGGCATGGCGTTTGGATCAGACGGAAACCTTTACCTCTCCAGCGCGGGGGACAAAGCAATCCTGCGGTATGACGCCAGCGGCAACTTCATTGACGAATTCGTTTCGGCCGCAACAGGCGGACTGTCGTACCCGCTGGGAATCACCTTCGATGCCGACGGCAACTTGTATGTCAGCAGTCAGGGCTTGTCGGGCATTTTGAAATTCGATTCCAGTGGAAATCATGTCGCCGGATTTTCGACGCCGCAGGTTTCCGGTGCCGAAGACCTGACGTTCGGTCCGGACGGAAATCTGTATGTGGCTGATCTGTATTCTGGAGTGTTACAATTCAATGCAACAACCGGTTCGCTGATCAGTACATTCGTTTCAACGGGCGGAAATCTGTCAAGCGCAACCGGAGTGGACTTTGGTCCGGATGGCAACTTGTACGTGGTCGATCAGGATGGCGACAAGATCGTGCGATACAATGGCACGAACGGCCTCTACATCGATGACTACGCCACCGGATTGGACGGTGGCGCCTATCTGGATTTTGAGGCCGACCATCGAGTCACCATTCAGAGCGGGAATCAATCACCAGTCGTCGGTACAAATGTAGGAGCTTCCGTCAATGAGGGTTCGTCCGGAAACACCATTACGACGGCCATGCTGAATGAAGCCGACCCGGACGACGCCGGCACAGGGCTTACTTACACCGTGACAACCAACGTCAGCAATGGAACGCTGAAACTAAGTGGCGTCACCATTAACCTCAACGAAACCTTCACTCAAGACGACATCGACAACAATCGGATCACTTATGATCACGACGGCAACGAGACTCTCACGGATAGCTTCGGCTTCTCACTCGCCGATGGTGGCGAGGATGGATCGACACCGGTCACAGGAACTTTCAACTTCACGGTGACCAACGTCAACGACGCGCCAGTGGCGGCCACGATTGAAGGAACACCCGTCGCATACACCGAGAATGACGGTGCAGTGGCGATCACCTCGACGATCACCTTCACCGACGTGGACGATACGAACATCGAATCGGCCGTGGTTCAGATCACAGGTGGTTACCAGTCTGGCGAAGAAGTACTTAGCTTCAGCGACCAGAACGGGATCACGGGTGTTTACAACTCGGGCGCGGGGACCTGGACGTTAACTGGATCGGCAACTTTGGCCCAGTACGAAACGGCCATTCGCAGTATCACGTATACCAACAGCAGCGAGAATCCGAACACGACAACGCGCACAGTCAGCTTCACGGTCAACGATGGTGATGCAGATTCCAATACGCAGACTCGTGACATTGATATCGCAACGGTGAACGAGGCGCCTGTGTTCACAACTTATCCTGATTCGCAAGCAACAACGATCGAGTCGCTGACGAGTCCGACAAATGTAACCCATAGCGACCTGGACAACGATGGCGACCTGGATTTGATTGCCGTGACGGGCGACGGTAACGCCTATTGGTACGCCAACGATGGCACGGGAGCGTTTGGTTCGGCCACGCTGATCGGTTCGGGGACGCAATTTGAAGCGGTCGCAGCGTATGACCTGGACAACGACGGCGACGTGGACATTGTTGCTACGAACTACGCGACCAATGGAACGACCGATGGAGTTTACATCTTCACCAACACGTTTATTGGTAGTGGGACGGTTGGCTTTACGATCAACAGTTTTGAAACCACTTCGCTGGGTGCCTACGACGTGCAGTTGGGTGATGTTGATGGCGACGGCGATGGCGACATCGTCGTGGGTTTCTATCAATCCGACGAGATCGTTCTGTACCAACAGACAGCACCGGGAACCTTTAGCAAACAAGTGGTTGCCAGCGTCAACGGATCGTACACCATGGCACTGGCCGACATGGATGGTGACACCGACTTGGATATCGTCACTGGAGGATTCCAGGACAACGCGATTCGTTGGCACGAAAACGACGGCAACGCAACGCCTGGTTTCACGACCCATGCGATCGGACTGGCTCACCGTAACTATAGTCTGGCAGTTGGCGATTTAGACGGCGACGGCGATGCCGACGTTGCTTATGTCACCTGGAACGATCAAATCGGCTGGTTCGAGAGCAGCGGGGGTGGTTCGCCCACCTTCACGCAACACGTTGTCGAGCAATTGGGCAGTTCGACGCTGTTGTACGACGTAAAAATCGCCGACATTGACGGCGATGGCAACGCCGACATCATCGCCGCTGATCGTAACGACGACCAAATTCTGGTTTACGAAGGAGATGGAAACGGCGATTTTGACAAACGCATTCTGGACGCCAGTTCGGACGGTCCGCGTGCTCTGACGATTGCCGACGTCGATGGAGATGGTGATCAGGACGTAGCCTACGTTACCGAAAACGGCAGCTCGATTGCCATCCACACCAATCAGGGCAACGGCTGGATTGTTGGTTCGGTCAATGAAGATACGTCGCTAGCTGGTTTGAGTGTCCAGGTGGCCGATGATGCGGGCGCATCGGATTTACTGGAAGTCACGATCAACGTGGTCAACGGCAGTGTCACGATTCCCACCGGCGGCGTGACGGTGCTCTCGGGTGCCAGCGGGACGGCGAGCGTTGTCTTTGAAGGTACGCTCACGGACATCAACGCGGCTCTTGCCAGTTTCACTTATTCGCCAACCAGCGATTTCTACGGGACCGGCGAAGTCCAGATCGTCGTCGATGATCGCGGCAATACCGGCGGCGGCTCGCTCACGGCGACTGAAACCCTGTACGTCGATGTCCAACCGGTCAACGACGCACCGGTAATCGGAAACAGTGAATTGACCATCAGCGAGGGACAAGAAATCGTCGTTACCGCTGGGATGCTGAGCGCTTCGGATGTCGATAATAACGACCCCGACTTGTTGTTCACGGTTTCGAACCTCACTGCGATTAGCTTTCATCAACTATCCAACAATTTCATCGTTACCAGCTTCACTCAGGCGCAGCTGGCCGCGGGCGAGATTGTTGCCACTCACGACGGCAGCGAAACCACACCTGCATTTGACGTCAGTGTCAGTGACGCAACGACATCAACGGCACCGTCGGCCGTCGCGATTACGTACACTCCGATCAACGACCAGCCTTACCTGGACGCCAATGGTGTATTTGACGAGAGCGTCGTCAACACGACCACTGCTGGAGATCAAGTTCAGCCCATTACGACCACGCTCAACAGCGGAAACTACGTCATCACATGGAATGATGGCACCGACGCGTGGGCACAGATTTTTGCGGCGGATGGAACAATGGTTGGGGGCGAGCTTTTGCTTGACGATACCGCGTCCGTTGGGGAAACCTCCATCGTTTCAACACAGGCGGGCGGCTTTGCTCTGACCTGGTTTGACGGTAGCGACATTCGCGTGCGAGCTTTTGATGCTGCGGGGACAGGCGCTGGCGCCAGCGTAGTGGTTGCTGCGGGGGTGACCGCCGATCCGCCCGAGATCACTCAGTTGACCAGCGGCAAATTCGCGGTGGTCTATCGATCGATCGCGGATGTCGAGGTTCAGATGTTGACCAGCGGATTGTCGCTCGACGGGAGCGCCATCACGGTCCCAGACGTCACTTCGGGGATGCAATCGATCGGCAACATCGTGGCTTTACAGTCCGGCGGATTTGCGGTCGGTTTCTCAGATGGCGCCAGCCGTGACGGGGAAGCGTTCGGCGTTTACCTGCAACGGTTCGATGCCACGGGTTCCGTCGTGGGCGGGAACATCCAAGTCACGCAAAACACGGCTGGGTCGCAGCGGATCGATGACCTCCAGGAACTTTCGGGCGGAGAGATCGTGGTCACGTGGCGTGACAACACTAGCGACGGATCGAGCAGTGGCGTGCTGTTGCGGGTGTTCAGTTCGGCGGGCGTCGCGATCACCAATGATATCGTCCTTGCGCAATCGACGGCGGGTCACCAGAGCGATGCTAACGTTGTCGCATTGTCTGATGGCAGTTTCGCGACCACCTGGCAATCCGCGGGGGCCAATGGCGAGGTAGAAGCGTTCATCCGTCACTTCGCAAGCAACGGAACCGCGCTGAGCGATGAAATGCTGCTCAATACCGATGCAAATCACTTGAATCGCAATCCACAGATGACCGTGTTGGGTGATGATCGATTGGCAGTCACGTGGTCGCGTAGTGATTTAAGCGGCACAAATTTTGACATCGTTCAGCGACACATTGATTTTGATGGCCGTACGCTTTTCTACGCTGAGAACGGCGCACCCACCGCACTACACGATCAAATTTCGTTGGTGGATTTCGACGATGCCAATCTTGAAGGCGCCACCATTCAAATCACCACCAGCTATGTCACCGGCAAAGACGTCCTGGCCTTTGTTGATCAAAACGGTATCACAGGAAGCTGGGATTCGGTTGCCGGTACTTTGACACTCAGTGGCACCGCGACCGTCGCGCAGTACGAAGCGGCCCTGCGAAGCGTCACCTATGAGAACACTTCCGACAACCCATCAACCATATCACGCACGGTCAGTTGGAGTGTGAATGATGGTGACGATACGAGTTACATCCGAACCAGCCAAGTCGACGTCATGGCGGTCAACGACGCGCCGGTCGCAGCCACGATTGAAGGCACGGCGTTGAACTACACCGAGAACGACGGCGCGGTAGCGATCACCTCGACGATCACCTTCACCGACGTGGACGATACCAACACCGAATCGGCAGTCGTTCAGATTACAGGCAATTACAACAGCGGCGAAGACACGTTGGCCTTCGTCAATCAGAACGGGATCACGGGTGTTTACAACTCGGGTACAGGCACGTGGACCTTGACCGGTTCAGCGACCTTGGCTCAGTACGAGACGGCCATTCGCAGTATCACGTATACCAACAGCAGCGAGAATCCGAACACGGCGACGCGCACAGTCAGCTTCACGGTCAACGATGGGGATGCGAATTCGAACACGGTCACTCGTGACATCTCGATCGGCGCGACCAACGACGATCCAACAGGAACGGGACTTCCGAGTGATATCACCGTTACCGAAGACGTTAGTAGCGACGTGGATCTTTCGGCGCTGAACTTGAGTGACGTGGATGCCAACGGCAGCAACTTAACGGTGACATTGTCGACGTCAACCGGCGGAGATTTGACCGCTTCTTCTGGTGGTGGTGTCACGGTGGGCGGTAGCGGTACAAGCACACTGACACTGACGGGCTCGCTCACGGATCTGAACACGTTCCTGGACACAGCGTCCAACGTACAGTATCTGCATGGTACGGCTCATACGTTTGGCAACGATGCGGACACAATCCAAGTCGTTGTCAACGACGGTGGCAATACGGGCACCGGTGGTGGCACCGATCAAACGGCTGGCACAGTCAATGTTGACATCGCGGGGATTAATGACGCTCCAGTTGCAACGGCACCGGCAGGTCCACTAGCCGCCACCGAGCAAGTCTGGATGAATTTTGAGGGTACAGGATTTACCGTTTCTGACGTCGACGATTTGGGTGGCTCAATGACCGCGACTCTGACCGCCAATCAGGGCGCTGTCAATGTGGTCGTCGGAGATTCCGGTGTCACAATTGTCTCAGGAAATGGCACCGGGTCGGTTGAACTGTCTGGCACGGAGACACAACTGAATACACTGCTCGGGGGAACCAGCACTGGCACGCTGCAGTATCGTCATCCGTCCAACTCGCCACCGGCCTCGACGACCTTGACTTTGACAGTCAATGATCAAGGAAACACCGGAGCCGACCCTGGACTGACCGGCGACGGGACCAGCGAAGAAGACTCGGCGACTGTGACGGTCAATATCACTGCTGTCAACGATGCACCAAGCGTCAATTCGGGTGGGCCGTATACGATCAATGAAGGGGATTCGCTGAGTCTGGATGCATCGGGAACGACGGATGTCGATGGTGGAACACTGACCTATCGCTGGGATTTGAACAACGACGCGATCTACGACATCACGACGACTTCGGCCACCACAACCCCCGCCTGGAGCGCACTCACATCGTACGGCATCGATGACGATGGCGTATACACGATCGGTCTGCAAGTCGATGACGGCGCGGGCGGCGTGACGACCACTTTGACTACCGTCACGGTCGCCAACGTGGCTCCCACATTGACTGCCAGCGGTGCGGCAACGGTCGACGGCGGCGCGACTTACACGCTGACGTTGACGGACGTTGACCCGGGGAATGACACCATTAGCAGTTGGATCGTCAACTGGGGCGACGGTTCGATCGATACATACGCTGGCGATCCGGCCAGCGTGACGCATACTTATTCGAATGCACTGGCCGGACTGACACTCGATATCACGGTCAGTGCGATCGATGAAGACGGTCAGTACTTTGAAGCCACCCTGCTGGCACCGGCGTACGTCGGCGACTACGTCTCGCAATTCAGCGGATTTGATGGGACAACGCTTGGAAGCTTTGCGCCATTCTCCGATGGGGTCGACGGACATGCCAACATCGTGGTCATGCCATCGGGCAACTATCTCGTTAGCGGTATCGATTCAGGCAATATTGTCGAGTACCAACCCGATGGAACGCTGGTCGGTGATTTTGTCGCCGCGAGCGATCCGAATCTGAGCAGCCCCGGCGGCTTGGCCTATGGTCCTGATGGGAATTTGTACGTTGCCGATTACGGTGCCGGCCAAATCGTCCGCTTTGACGGAACAACTGGAGCTTACATTGACGATTTTGTTGCTTCCGGATTGACCAATCCACTGGGGATGCAGTTTGGACTGGACGGAGATTTGTACGTTGCCAACCGCGGTGGCGCTGGCGTCCTGCGTTATGACGGATTGACTGGAGTATTGGATTCCGGCTTCACCGTGGCCAGCATTAGCGGCGCCGAAGACCTGACGTTTGGTCCCGACGGAAACGTCTATGTGGGCGGCACCGACGGGGTGACACGAGTCAACGCAACGACCGGTGCAACGTCGCTGTTCATCGCCAATGGCACGGGCGGACTAACACTTGCTGCGGGTGTCGATTTTGGCCCTGACGGCAGTCTCTACGTCGGCGATCAAGACAGCGACGTGATCCGGCGCTACTACGGAACGACCGGCGCCTACATCGACGACTATGCCACCGGCATTGACGGCCCCGCCTACATGGAGTTCACGGCTGACCATCGGGTCACCGTGACCAACAGCAACCAATCACCTACGATCGCAACGAACACCGGCGCGACCGTGCTGGAAGGTTCGCTGGACAATGTGATCACAACTGCCATGTTGAACGAAGGCGATCCGGATGATGACGGCGCCGAACTCATCTATACGGTTACCACCGATGTCAACTACGGAACATTGGAATTGAACGGCACGGCGATCGGGTTGAACGACACGTTCACGCAAGCCGATATCGACGCCGGATTGGTGACCTACGATCACGCCGGCGGAGAGATCGCCACGGACAGCTTCGACTTCAGCGTGGCCGATGGTGGCGAGAATGGATCGACACCCGCTACGGGCACGTTCAACTTCTCTGTGACAAATGTCAATGATTCTCCGGTGCTGGACACGTCCGGTGACCTTCGCATGACCACCATCACCGAAGACGAAATCAACAACAGTGGCCAAACTGTGGCGCAGATTTTGGCAAGCGACGGAGGCACGCCGATCTCGGATGTGGATCCTGGTTCCGTGGAAGGTATCGCGATCACGGCTCGAAACAACGGCAACGGCCAGTGGCAGTACTCGACCGACGGCGGCACGAATTGGTCGTCAGTCGGAGTGGTTTCGGAAACTTCGGCGCTGCTATTGCAATCGACCGACTTGCTACGATTCGCACCCGATGGCGAAAACGGCATCACACAAGACATCACGTTCCGCGCTTGGGACCAAACCAGCGGATCGGCAGGCACGAAGGTCGATGTTTCGACCAATGGAGGAACGACCGCATTCAGTTCCGCCACGGAAACAGCGACAGTCGTTGTCACCCACGTTAACGATGCGCCGACGATCACCGACAGCTCCACTTTCACCTTCACCGGAACGGACGAAGATACCAATTCGACCAGCAGCACGGTTTCGGCGATTTTGACTTCTGCCAGCCACGACGATCTGGACGATGGGCACCTGACAGGAATGGCGATCACGGGCTTGACCGGCAACGGAACATGGCAGTATTCGACCGATGGAGCCACGTGGACTTCGTTCGGAACCGTGTCGGCTTCCAGCGCGTTGCTGTTGGATGCGAATACGCAAATTCGATTCTCGCCGGATGCCCAAAACGGCGAAACAGCAACGTTCGCGTATCGGGCTTGGGATCAAACCACGGGAACGGCTTCCACGAATGGCTCGACCAGCCACGGCGATACGTCGACCAATGGTGGCACAACGGCGTTCTCGTCGGAAACTGCGTCAGCCCAAATTACTGTTACTGATGTCAACGATGCGCCTTACTACAACGCAGCCGGCGATACGAATTTTACGACGATCAGCGAAAATGATCTGAACAACGCGGGCGAGACCGTTGCAGACTTGATCGCCAGTGCTGGCGGAAACCAGATCACTGATGTTGATAGCGGTGCAGTCGAAGGCATCGCGATTCGTTCGGTCGACTCGGGTAATGGAAGCTGGCAGTACTCATTGGATGGAGGAACAAACTGGTTGGACGTGGGAACGGTGGCGAATTCTTCTGCCTTGCTGCTGCGTGACACCGACATGGTTCGCTACCAGCCGAATGACGAAAATGGCACGGCAGCGCACTTGAGTGTCCGTGCCTGGGACCAGACATTCGGGACGGCTGGAACCAAGGTCGATACAGGTGTCGGCGGCGGATCAAGCGCCTTCGGCACGACGCCTGAAACGATGTATCTGACCGTGACCGACGTCAACGACGCGCCGACACTGACCGATGCTGCCAATGTGAGTCTTGGCGGTACCAATGAAGACACCGCTTCGACAGGAAGCAGTGTTGCATCGATTTATGCCAGTGCCGGTGGTGACGATGTCGACACCGGGGCAGTGTCGGGAATCGCTGTCACATCGGCCACTGGAAATGGCGCGTGGCAATACAGTACTGACGGAACCAATTGGACGAACTTTGGTAGTGTTTCGGCGTCTAACGCGTTGCTTTTAACTTCGACCAGCCTGGTTCGGTATCAACCGGACGGTATCGACGGTGAAACGGCGACGTTTGGATTCCGGGCGTGGGACGAAACCATCAGCACGGGTTCTGCGTTCAGTTCTCCCAGCCATGGCGACGCGAGCACGTTGGTTGGCGGCACGAACGAATTTTCGAGTGAATCAGCTACCGCCACCATGGTCATCGGTGCTGTTAATGACGCTGTGGTTGCGGTTGCAGACACCGGAGCGGCAACCGAAGCCGGCGGGATTGCCAATGCAACGGTCGGCAGCGACGCCACAGGAAACGTACTTACTAATGACAGAGATATCGACCCGGTGGACGAACTGAACGTCACCGGCGTTGCGTCCGGTTCAGTCGCATCGGCATCCACAAACGTGGCCACGTCGGTCACCGGCACCTACGGGGCAATCACCATTGCCGCTGATGGCAGCTACACCTATGTCGTCGACGAAGGTAACGCAATTGTGCAGGCACTTCGCACCAGCAGCGACACGATCACCGACACGTTCACGTACACGGTGACGGATGGCGGTGGAGCCACGTCTTCGACACAGATTGTGATTACGATTCATGGCCAAAATGACGCGCCTGTCGCGGTTGCCGACACTGCAACGGCTATTGAAGCTGGTGGCCTGGGCAACGCCGATGCGGGAACAAATCCGATTGGCAATGTCCTGACGAATGACGTCGACGTGGACGGCGGCGATACCAAAGCCGTGACCGGAAACGTGGTTGGAGCTGCCACCGGCGCGGTCGGCGCATCCGTTGCTGGAACGTACGGTACCATCACGATTAATTCGGATGGATCGTACAGCTACGTCGTTGACAACGACAATGCCTTTGTGGAAGCACTTCGCACCAGCAGCGGCACGCTCGACGATGTCTTCACCTATACGCTGACGGACTCCGATGGAGCTTCGTCATCGGCTCAGATCACAGTCACAATTCAGGGGCAGAACGATGATCCGATTGCGGTCGATGACAACCTGACCGCCGGGGAAAGTGGTGGAATCTCCAACGCAACTGCTGGCTCTAACGGCACGGGCAATGTGCTGGGCAACGATACAGACATTGATTCGGGAGACACCCAATCGATTATTGGTGTCGAATCGGGATCACAGGCGGTCGCTTCAGGCAACGTCGGTACGGGAGTCGCTGGGACTTACGGCACTCTCACCATCGACGCATCAGGCAATGCGACGTACGTTATCGATGAAACCAACGCGGTGGTGCAGGCGTTGCGCACTGCTGGCGACACCGTTAGTGAAGTCTTCACTTACACGATGCGAGACGCCTCAGGTGCGGATGCGACGGCTGAAGTCACCGTCACAATAACGGGACAAAATGACGCCCCCGAGGCCGTGGCCAATGCTGCAACTGCGATTGAAGCTTCCGGCATTCACAACAATATCTCAGGCACGGACCCGACCGGCAACGTGCTGACGAATGACACTGATGTCGATGCTGGCGATACGAAAACAGTCGTTGGCGTGGACACCGGCACGCAGGTTTCGACAAGCGGCAATGTTGGCTCGATTGTGGCGGGAGCCTTCGGTGAACTCGTCATCGAATCAGACGGTTCGTACACGTACACGGTCGACAACGACAACGTGACCGTCGAAGGACTTATTCAGGGGGAATCGCTAAACGAAACATTCACGTACACGATGCAGGATGCGGGCGGACAACAGTCGACGACGCAGATTGTCATCACAATCGAAGGACGTACCGACCTGCCCGTTGCCGAAGCTGACATGGACACAGCCCTCGAAGCGGGTGGCCTGTACAACGCCAGCGCCGGAACCGACCCGTCCGGCAACGTGCTGGATAACGACTCGACAAACAAAGGCAAAGAGGTCGTTGGTGTTGATGCAGGCACGACGGCTCTTGCCACGGGTGATGTCGGCACGCCGGTGGTTGGAACGTATGGAACCGTCGTGATCGATGCGAATGGTGACTTCACATATACGCTGGACAACAGCAATCCTGCCGTCGAAGCGCTCAGGACTTCCGGAGAACACGTCACTGATGTGTTCACTTACACGATGGAGGACGACGACAGCAACTCGTCCACAACGCAGCTCACCATTACCATCGATGGTAACAACGATGCCATCATCGCTGTCGCAGACATTGGCACAGCTGTCGAATCCGGCGGCCTGAATAATGGCACTTCTGGCAGCGACGCGACCGGCAACGTAGT
Organism: Fuerstiella marisgermanici; assembly: GCF_001983935.1. Lineage (GTDB taxonomy): Bacteria > Planctomycetota > Planctomycetia > Planctomycetales > Planctomycetaceae > Fuerstiella > Fuerstiella marisgermanici. The sequence continues at coordinate 280,122 of NZ_CP017641.1, forward strand.
TACCAACGATACCGATGTGGATGCAGGTGACACAAAGACCGTTGTTGGAGTGCAACTCGGAACGCACTTGTCGACGTCAGGCAGTGTCGGCGCCTCCGTGACGGGCAACTACGGCAGCATCGTGATCAATAACAATGGAAGCTACACGTACACCATCAACGAATCACTTGCAGCCGTACAGGCTTTGAGGACCACGACAGATACGCTGACGGAAACCTATTCGTACACTGTCGTTGATACTGCAGGTACGGCCAGCACAACTCAGCTGGTTGTGACGCTTCAGGGCAGCAACGACACGCCGACCGCTGTGGTCGATGCGGCCACTGCGTATGAAGCCGGCGGCACTTCCAATGGCACGGCAGGGACCAATCCGACCGGCAACGTGCTGACGAACGATACAGACGTCGACGCGGGAGACACCAAAACGGTGATCGGGGTCGCGGCCGGTACAACCGGACCGGCGACCGGAAGCGTGAACTCTGCCGTCAACGGAACCTATGGCAGCATCACCATTGCAGGCGACGGCAGTTACACCTACGTGGTCGACAACGACAACGCGACGGTTCAACAATTGCGCACAAGCGGCCAGTCGGTTACGGATACGTTCACGTACACGTTTACAGATACGGACGGCCTGTCGTCGACGACTCAGATTGTGGTGACGGTTCGAGGGGCCAACGACGCGATCGACGCGACCGCCGATACAATGACCGCAACCGAAGCTGGTGGAACCGCCAACGAGACTGCAGGAACGAACCCAACCACAAACGTATTGGACAACGATACCGATGTTGATGCCGGCGATACGAAAAGCGTCTCCGGTGTCGCAGCAGGCAACGTGGCTTCCGCATCCGGAAGTGTTGGCGCTAGCGTTGCCGGGCTGTACGGCAGCATTCAAATTTCATCCAACGGGACAGCAACTTACACCGTCGACAACAGCAATTCGGCCGTTCAGGCACTGTTGAATTCTGGTGACACGCTCAGCGATGTGTTTACCTACACTGTTCAGGACACAGACGGTGCAGAATCGTCGGCTCAGATCACGGTGACGATTCAAGGGGCCAACGACGCGCCCGTCGCGGTCGCGGACGGTGGGACTGCAGGTGAATCCGGTGGTGTTGCCAACGTCACGGCAGGCAACAATGCCACCGGAAATGTGCTCCTCAACGATAATGGTGTTGATACGGGCGACACTCATACCGTCACCGGCGTAGCCACTGGTGTGCAGGCATCCACTTCTGGCAATGTCGGTTCTGGTGTCGTGGGCACCTATGGGACTCTGACAATCGATTCGGACGGAAACTACACCTACGTCGTCGACGAAGCGAATGGAGACGTGGAAGCACTTCGAACCAGCAGCGACACGCTCAGCGAAGTGTTCTCCTACACGACAGATGACAATGGAGGACTGCAATCGACGGCACAGATCACGATTACCATTCGCGGAGCCAACGATGCTCCGGTGGCAGTCAGTGACACCGCCACCGCAACAGAAGCCGGTGGAGTGGCCAACGGAGTTGTTGGCGTAAACCCATCGGGTAACGTCCTGTCCAACGACACCGATGTTGACAACGGAGACACTCGCTCAGTGACCGGCAATATTGTCGGAGCGACAGTCGGTGCCGTCGGCAGTTCGGTGGATGGATTGTACGGCTCCATTACCGTCAATTCTGACGGTTCCTACACGTACACAGTCGACAATTCCAACTCCGCTGTCGAAGCATTGCGAACATCATCTGATACGCTCGACGATGTGTTCAACTACACAATCACCGACGCTGCTGGTGCCACTGCGACTGGCCAAATCACGATCACGATCGAAGGCCAGAACGACGCACCAACTGCCCAGGCAGGGACAAACTCTGCAACCGAAGACGCCGGTGCTGTGGCTGGGACGCTGGTGACTGTTGATGTGGATGCGGGCGAAACACACACGTACACGCTGGTGTCCAACACCACCGAAGGTTCGGCAACCGTGAACGCAAATGGCTCCTATACGTTCGATCCGGGAACTGATTTCCAGGATTTAGCGGCCGGGGAAACGCGGCAAGTGACATTCACTTACGAAGTCAGCGATTCAGCGAATCAGAAGAGCCAGGCGGTCGTGACAATCACCGTGACTGGAACCAACGACGCACCAGTCGTTGCCAACCAGACTTTCAGCGTCGACGAGAATTCAGCAAACACAACGGCTGTGGGAACGGTTTCTGCGAGTGATGTCGAGACCGATGGTTTGACGTACGCGATCACCGGCGGCACCGGTCAGACGGCGTTCGCGATCAACCCTAGTACGGGACAGATTACTGTTCTGGACGGGGCTCAGCTTGACTACGACACCACGCCAAGCTTCACGCTTCAGGTCGAAGTCACCGACGATGGTTCGCCGAACCGGACAACGACCGCAATGGTGACGATCGATCTCAACAACTTGACGAACGCGTTGTCAGGAACTGTCTTCAGCGACGAAGGTTTGACCACCGTTGGAGCGGGTGAAACGGTTCGCGTGCTCGTTAATGGAGTGTCTGCGGGCACGGGAACGACTGACGCCAGCGGGAACTACTCGATCAATGTCGGTCCGGAACTTTATGCGGAAGACACCATTGTTGTGTTCCTTGATAACGCAAGCTACCGAGCCAACACGTACACGGTGACTCCGGGCGGTGACTTCAGCGGATTGGATCTGTATGCCGATCACATCATGCTGCGGAATGACCATGGATCATCGCTGAACAACAACCAAGTTGCCGCCGCAATCGGTGCATACAGTGACGCCGATCTCCTGTTCGATGTAACTGGCACGGCATTGGAAGTGAATCGTACGGACGTGGAAGTTTATGTCGGCAGCGGGCAGACATTTATCACGACCGCCGACGTGGATGTGGCCGGTCTGAAAGTACTCGGCACGGTAGAAGGCGGCGTTTCGACATGGCGAGTCGGTGGCGACGTGGATTTGACGGCAGGCACGTTTCTTGTTCAGGACAGCTCGTGGGTTCTGGATTCCGGTGACGCGATAATCAGCACTGGCACGACTCGGTTCGCGAACTTTGAAATTGACTCAACGGGGACGAAGACAATCATCGGAACAGTCGATGTTGATGGCAGCCTGACAATCACCAGTGCGACTGCGATTGACGGCGGCGAAATTCGAGTGGCAGGTCATCTGACTTCTACCGACGCCGACGTTGCTGGAAGCACGACTGTTCGTCTGGATGGCACCGGCGATCAAACAATTTCCGGCGACGATCTTGGGAATGGCGATCTGTTTATCGACAAAACGTCGGGGACGGTTTCTTTGCTGGACGATCTGCTCCACAACGACTTGGGAACTCAGGACGTCTTTCTGGTTGCCGGTAACTTTGACGCGCGCGGGTTCACGGTTGCGGTCGGTTATCAAGTGAGACTGCTGGGAGGTGTGTACCATGCATCCGGAACGATTGACGGGCGGTTGACTGTCGAAAGCACGTCGACGCTTCACTTTGATGTGAACGGCTACGGCGCCGGCAACTACGACACGCTGGACGTGTCCGGCAACGTCTTGCTGCAGGCTGGTTCGCGACTTGGACTGGATCTCAACGGCGTATTGGGCGGTGGCATCGCGAACGACGCACTGACGTACGCGACTCGAACAGGCGTGTTCAGTGCAATCGATGTCACGAACAACCCGAACGGCTTCGAACCTGAAACTTTGTTCGATTCACCAACCGGCGCGATGGATATTCGACTGAATCGTGATCCCGTTTTGGCTATGCCGGGACCGGCCGCCGATTTCACGGAAGACGGTGGAGCGGTAGCGATCAATCCAGCGGCGACTGTCGCGGATCCTGATGGCTTCAATTTCGACGGCGGTACGCTGACGGTTCACTTCACCGCAAACAGTACTGCGAATGATCAACTGACGATCGAATCTACGGGCAATGTGACAATTTCGGGCGGCGACGTTGTCGTGAGCGGAATATCCGTCGGCTCGTTCAGCGGTGGAGCTAACGGCAGCGATCTTGTGATCAACTGGAACGCCAACAGCACGGCTTCGTCCATTCAGGAGGTCCTGCGAACGATTTCGTTTAACAACACTTCGCAGAATCCCGATGTGTCAACGCGGTACGTTCGGTTCACACTAACTGACGGCGACGGGGGCAGCAGTGCCGTACTGAACGGTATCAACATCGAAGCGATGAACGACGATCCGACCAACGCCGGTTCACTTCCGACTGATGTGACAGTGACTGAAGATGTGCTGTCGGACGTCGATTTGTCTTCCATCGACATCAGCGATGTCGACGACAACGGCAACCCGATGACTGTGATTATTTCTGCAGGGGGCGGCGGACGGCTGTACGGTTCAACCGGCGGCGGGGTCACTGTCACGGGCAACAGTTCGGCCGTGCTAACGCTGCAGGGAACTCGCGACGCACTCAACACGTTCCTTGCAACGCCGTCCAATGTGCAGTTTCTGCATGCCGTCGCTCACACAAACGGCGACGACGCCGAGCAACTTAAGATTGATGTCAACGACGGTGGCAATACGGGTACCGGCGGCGGATCGAACGTGACATTGGGTTACGTTAACGTCGATATTACACCGGTCAACGATTTGCCGGCCGGCGTGCCAACAATCAATGGCACGGTTCAGGAGGACCAGACACTGACCGCCGACACCAGTGGTATCAGCGATCCGGACGTAACCGGAGCCATCAGCTATCAATGGTTGCGAAACGGTTCGGTCATCTCCGGTGCGACTTCCAGCACGTACACGCTGGGCGATGCAGACGTGGATACTCGCATCAGCGTTGAGGTTCGATATACGGATGGCGACGGTACAGACGAAGGTCCGTTGACATCAGCGGAAACGGTATCGGTCGTCAATGTGAATGACGCGCCGACGATCACCGATATTGCGAATCAGACTATCGACGAAGACACATCGACGGGCGACCTCGCGTTTACCATCGACGATGTGGAAACGGCGGCTGACTCACTGACCGTTACGGCGACATCTGACGACCAGTCGCTGATCCCCAACGGAAACATTACGATTAGCGGCACTGGCGCCAATCGCACGATCAACGTTTCGCCAGCCGCCCACCGTAATGGCGGGCCGGTGACGATTACGGTGTCGGTCAACGATGGAACCACGGTCACTCAGACGACTTTTGACGTGACTGTCAACGCTGTCAACGACGCGCCAACGGGCAACGTTACGATTAGTGGCACGCCGACTGAAGATCAGGTCTTGACGGCCGGCAACACGCTGGCCGATGCCGACGGTCTCGGTACTGTCACGTACCAGTGGCAGCGAAACGGCGTCGACATTCTCGGAGCCACGGCGAGCACATATACATTGACGCAAACGGATGTTGGCTCAAGCATCCGAGTCGTTGCCAGCTACACAGACGGCCATGGCACCGACGAGAGCGTGACAAGTTCAGCGGTCGGTCCGGTTGGCAACACTAACGACACACCGACCGGCGTGCCGACGATCTCTGGAATTGTCCGAGAAGACCAGACACTGACAGCTGACACGTCGGCCATCAGCGACGAAGACGGTCTCGGCACGTTCACCTACCAATGGTTGCGAAACGGCTCGGCGATCAGCGGAGCAACCTCCGATAGCTATACGCTCGGCGACGCCGATGTGGGCCACCAGGTCAGCGTCGAAGTTCGCTACGTCGACGGGCACGGCAGTGATGAAGGTCCACTGACGTCTGCCGAAACAGTGGCCGTTGTCAACGTTAACGATGCTCCCAGCGGCATCGACAACACGATCAGCGTCACAGAAGACACCGCATACGTGTTCACTGCCGATGACTTTGGTTTTACCGACATCGATGGCCACGAACTTGATCTTGTCTATATCGACACCTTTCCGGCCAGCGGGCAACTGCTGTACGACGGAAGTCCTTTCGCCCCAGGCACTGCCATTCAAAAAGGCGATCTGGACTCGGGCCGCCTGACGTATCTTCCCGCCTTGAATGTCAATGGCAGCGCAGTCGCCAGCTTTACTTTTAGGGTTCAGGATGACGGAGGCACCTCGAACGGTGGCATCAACCTGGATGCGACTCCAAACACGATCATCATTGATGTCGTGGCGCAAAATGACGAACAGTTGATCGTCGTCAACCGCGGAGTTGAGATCGAAGAAGGCGATACCGGCGTTACGATCACCGGGACCATGCTGCAAACTGCCGACGTTGAGGACAGTCCAGACCAGATTGTGTACACAGTGACGACGGCGCCATCTACGGGCACGCTGCGGCGAGCTGGCGTAGTCTTAAATGGTGGTGCCACGTTCACTCAGGCCGACATCAACGCCGGGCTGTTGACCTACGATCACAACGGCAACGAAGTGTTCGCCGACAGCTTTGACTTCACCGTTGATGACAGCGAAGGCGGTGCGGTGTCGAGCGGTGGTTTCAGTATTGGGATCCTTCCGGTAAACGACAACGCTCCGGTGATCACAAGCGATAGTACCGTGTCCGTGCATGAGTTCGCGACGGCGGCTACAAACGTCACTGCTCTGGATGCCGACCGACCGGCTCAGGCATTGACATACACGATCGTGGGCGGAGCGGACGCGGACGAGTTTTCGTTGCATTCAGCAACCGGGGAGCTTGAGTTCAATGTTGCTCCACTGTTCATCACTCCGACCGACGCTGACGGAAACAACGTGTACGAAGTTGTCGTGGAGGTATCAGATGGCGAGGGACTCAGCAGCCTTCAGACAATCCAGGTTGAGGTGACCAACGTCAACGAAGCACCGGTCGCTGGTGACGACGCGTTTACTCTGAAGCAATTAGACACGCTTGTCGGTTCTGCCGGTTCGCTGACGGTCAACGACAGCGACATCGATGGAGATGCCATCTTCGTTATGTTGGCAGGTGGGCCGGCTAACGGAACGCTGCAACTGCAAGCTGACGGTTCGTTTTCGTACACGCCAAATGGAGCCTTCCACGGACAGGATTCGTTCACCTACTACGTGACCGACGGCGCATTAATCAGTAATGTTGCGACTGTCACTCTTGATGTCGAAGTTTCGGTTCCATCGGGCAATCAGGACAGCACTGACAGCGATCAAGGCGATAACGGCAGCGATGGTGATAACTCCCAAACGAATGACAATACCAGTGGCGAATCTACTGGTGACAACTCAGGGAGTGGTAGTGATGGTTCAGGTGAATCCGGCGACGCTGCGGGGGATGCAAGTTTGCCTGGCGAGTTAGTTAACAAGCCAGTGCACCGTCCGACCACATCGTCTTCGGCGGTGGGGGTTGACGCCGGGCCGACGACGGCGGATGTCGAGAGCTATGGTTTTACCGTAGATTCATTATCGAGTGTAGACGTGTTGCTGGTTGACGTTCCGGAAACGAGTGACTTTGACGCTCGAAGTCTGGCAGCGGAGCGACGAGGCGATAATTCTGTGGACGCGAATTACCGAGGTTTCGGGGACTTCCTGTTCTCACCGGTCCAGACTGTGAATCCTTTTGTCGCCGGTCGCATGTTCGACCTCGAGCAGAAGAGTTACCTGCAGCAACGGAACCGCGAAGAGTCGTCTGAGCAGATTGTTGAAACGATCGTAGTGGGAACCACCGCAGCCGTTTCAACTTCTGTTTCCGTTGGCTACGCCGTTTGGTTGCTGCGTGGCGGTTCGTTGCTGACGTCGTTCTTGTCGTCGATGCCGATGTGGCAGGGCTTCGATCCGCTACCGGTACTGGAATCGTTTGAGAAGGCTCAACGCGACAATGAAGACGAAGAATCGTTGGCGTCACTGGTGGCAGGACACGACGGATAGACGCGTCTACAGCGAATCTCGCTGACTTATGGCCGCGGAGCAAGCGTTTCAGACGACAAAGGCTGTTTGCCACGAGCCCGAAACGTCCACAACAAAAGGTGAAATGCTCTAACCGGCCTCGCGACACTGTTCCAGTTGTCCCAGCCGGTTGTACAAGGTTTTCAGAGCGATACCCAGTTCTTTGGCTGCACTCGGCTTATCGCCTTCGTGCTTTTCGAGGACGTGCAGGATCATTTGGTCCTCCATTTCCCGCAGAGTTCTGGGTTCGTCGCCAAACTGAATGCCGTCTGAAGAAGCGGACGGTGTGCTGCCACCTTTAATCATGCTGCGAGGCAGATCTTCAGGCATGATGCACTTGCCATCGGACAAAATCATGGCGTGTTCCATGACGTTGGCTAGCTGGCGTACGTTGCCAGCCCATTCCTGCGATTTCAACAATGCGATCGTCTCCGGGGCCAGGATGGATTCCGGGGCGGTTTCTCGTTTTAGGTGGCGAGCGATCAGGTGACGAGCCAGAGCGGGAATGTCGTCGCGGCGTTCTCGCAATGGCGGCAGGTGAATTTCAAACGTGTTGACTCGAAACACGAGGTCTTCGCGAAACGTGCCCGCTTCGACCATTTCCTGCAGGTCGCAGTTGGTCGCACACACAATTCGCACGTCGACTCGGAACGGTTCGTTTTCGCCGACGCGCCGGACCTCGCCGGACTCCAAAAATCGAAGCAGCTTGACCTGCATCGACTTGTCTAGTTCGCCCAGCTCGTCCAAAAACAGAGTTCCGCCGTTGGCGACTTCGAACAGGCCAGTGCGCGCCGTGTCGGCTCCGGTGAAGGCACCTTTGCGGTGTCCGAAGAACTCACTTTCGACCAGATTCTCGGGGATTGCTCCACAGTTGACCGCCACAAATGGCGCGTCTGCTCGTTCGCTTTGTTCGTGAACGCGGCGAGCCACCATTTCCTTGCCGGTACCCGTTTCGCCCAGAATCAGAACTGCGGAATCCGTCGGTGCGATCTTCTCGATCAGCGTTTTGACGCGTTCCATCGATTTCGATTCGCCGATCAGATCCGAGCGACCCTCAACCTGTTTCAGGCGGCTCTCCAGCGCCGTATTCTTATTCTGCAGACTCTTCTTGTCGCCGATTCGCTGCAACACTGCCGAAATTTCGAACAGGGAAACCGGCTTCGGCAAGAAGTCGTAGGCTCCCATTCGAATGGCTCGGATCGCATCGTCCATGCTGCCGTGACCGGTGCTGATTACGTAATCCGTTTCCGGAGAATGCTCACGCAACTGGTCGATGACATCCCATCCGCTGCCGCCGGGCATACGGAGATCGACAATGGCCGCGTCGAACGTGTTCTTGCTGACCGCTTCGATGGCTTCGCCCGGAGACCGGCAAATCGTGGCCGTGTGACCCATGCGAGGAAGTTCGGATTCCAGCAGCCCGGAAATGGACTCATCATCATCGACGAACAGGACGCGCAGTTTGTGCTTGGAAGATTGAGACACGGCCAACTCCATGGCAAATCCGCTCCGAAATCCGTCCGAAGCGTTGGTTTTGAGATCATTTCTGCCGAAGAGACTCGCGCATCGGCGAGGTGAGAGAGGTTCGACGACACGCATTCATATCAGATGTGTCCCCGCGCGACAACGTTCATTGCGCAGCCGAAATACCCTCGAATTGTCCACAAAACGCCTCGCAGGGGCCTCCGAAACAGCTTCGGAGGCCCTGAGTGCGAATCATCGGAAAAAGCAAAATACGTCCGACGCCAAGCCCTGTCACCTAACCGGTGACCGGCAAGACGCTAGCCGCCGGTGGAACGAAAACCCCGCTGCCAGCGGATTCGTCCACGAGTTCCTGGGCAATTTTAAATTGCGGGACAGAGGCTAGTCGTCCTCTTCACGCAGCTTTGCCAGAATCGTGTAGTCTTCCAGCGTGCTTGTATCCTGCGTAGACTCTCGGCCGGCCGCAATATCTCGCAGCAATCGCCGCATGATCTTGCCGCTGCGAGTCTTGGGAAGGGCGGCGGAAAAACGAATCTGATCGGGTGTTGCGAGGGCTCCGATCTGTTCGCGAACGTGCTTGATCAGTTCGGCCTGCAATTCTTCCGAATGCTCGTCCTCTTTCAATGAGACGAAACAGCAGATGCCTTCGCCCTTGATTTCGTGAGGAAAACCGACGACGGCCGCTTCAGCGACTTTCGGGTGAGCAACCAGCGCGCTTTCGACTTCCATGGTGCTGAGTCGATGGCCCGATACGTTGATCACGTCGTCGACGCGACCCATCACCCAGATATAGCCGTCCTGGTCCAGACGAGCCCCGTCGCCTGCGAAGTAGCGGCCTTCGATTGTCGAAAAGTAGGTTTCGATAAATCGATCGTGGTCGCCGTACAGGGTTCTGAGCATATGAGGCCACGGCTGAGCCATGACCAGCAGGCCGCCTTCGTTAGGCCCGAGTGCTTCGCCGCTTTCGGAAACGATTTCCGGCACAACACCCGGCAAAGGTTTGGCGCAGCTTCCTGGTTTTGTCGGAGTCACCCCTGGCAGCGGGCTGATCATGATGCCGCCGGTTTCGGTCTGCCACCATGTGTCGACAATCGGGCAGCGTTCCTGACCGATGATCTGGTGATACCACATCCATGCTTCGGGGTTGATGGGTTCGCCGACCGTGCCGAGAACTCGCAGGCTGGACAGGTCGTACTTCTCCGGCCACTGATTGCCCCATTTGATGAACGCTCGAATGGCGGTCGGCGCTGTGTAGAAAACGCTGACCTGGTACTTTTCGATCAACTCCCAGAACCGACCTTCGTCCGGCCAGTTGGGAGCACCTTCGTACATGACGACGCTGGCACCGTTGGCGAGTGGTCCGTAGCAGATGTAGCTGTGTCCCGTGACCCAGCCAATGTCGGCCGTACACCAATACGTGTCGTTTTCTTTTAGATCGAAGACCCACTGGGTCGTCATCATGGTTCCCAGCAGGTAGCCAGCAGAGGTGTGCAGGACTCCTTTAGGTTTGCCAGTGCTACCCGACGTGTACAGGATGAACAGCGGATGTTCGCTGTCGAGTTCTACCGCATCGCACTCGGCCGACGCGTCCTGCATTAGGTCGTGCCACCAGAAGTCACGGTCAGGAACCATGTCAATGTCGCCGCCCGTGCGTTTGACCACGATTACTTTTTCGACCGTCGGTGATTTTTCGAGGCTGGCATCGACAGCCGCCTTCAACGGAATTTCCTTGCCACGCCGCCAGCCGCCGTCGGCCGTGATGACGACTTTCGCTTCGGCGTCGTTATTTCGATCTGCGACGGCGTCTGCACTGAAGCCGCCAAAGATGATCGAATGAACGGCCCCGATTCGAGCACACGCCAGCATGGCGAAGACGAGTTCCGGAATCATCGGCATGTAAATGGTGACGCGGTCGCCGGTTTCGACGCCCATGTTCTTCAGCACGTTGGCGAATTTACATACTTCGCGGTGAAGATCCTGATAGCGAATAACTCGAGTATCACCAGGTTCGCCTTCCCAGATAATGGCCGCTTTGTTGCGGCGTTCGGTTTCCAGATGCCTGTCCAGGCAGTTGTAGCTGACATTGATTTTTCCACCGGTGAACCATTTGGTGTTCGGCATTTCGCCGTCCATCACGGTGTCCCAGCGCTTGAACCAGCTGAGATTTTCAGCCATTTCACCCCAAAATCCGGCCGGATCATCCTTCGCGTGCTGCCACAGTTCCTGATACTGCTGTTCACTATTAATGCCGGCATCCGCCACAAACGTCGCGGGCGGCGCGAAGGAACGGTTTTCGGTCAAAATACTTTCGATGTTGGTGTTTTCCGACATGGCTGGTAGGTCTCGCTCTGGTAGGCTCAGGTTCGTTGCGGTGCTCGCGAAAATGGCGCGGCAGGTGACTTGATAAGTGGCACCTTTATTAGCGACGTGTTCCGCAATTGTCCATCAAGCGAGCGGCATTCTTGATGTTCCGGCGGCAGCCTGGCGAATGTGCAGAATCACAGGCCGCAGAACCAGTAGGGTTTGAAAACAGCGAATTTAGGGCAACGTTTTCGGTGCGGACAGCGCCAACCCACTTTCGTCCGCCTGCGTCAACCGGGTTGCGGTTGCGAGCGTCGCTGCTGGCCGATTTTCAGCGGCCAGCTTAGCCAGCGGGGTCGCTCCAGTTTGCGTGGTGAGGCAGCTGATTGCGGTGCCCGGGCCGTTGGATTCGAGTTGCCATACCGTTCGATCAGAAAAGTAGGCTCGCAATTTCGAATCGCGTTCTTCACCCAGGCTGCGTGCCCAGACGACCCGCGCGGCGTCGATGTCGGCTCGGTTGTAAACCCATTCTTCGTGTGTCGTGTGGCCAGACCCGTAGGTGACCAGGACCAGGTGATCGCCGGGTTGCTCGTGAAGTTGCTGCGTCACACGTTGCCGCATCGCTCCGAAATTCTGGTCGGCTTCGCCGCGCACATGAGCCGTCTCCAGACTTAGCTTCAACGTCAGCAGCAACGCGACCACAGCCACTGGCTGAATGGAAGGCAGGCGTCTGCGGGCCAGGACGTGCAGGTATCGGACGGCCTGTACGAACAGCAGAAGAATCAGCGGAGCCGTCGGCGCTAGATATCTCGGGTTAGCAAAAACGGCGACGGCTGACACGCACAGCATCAGAGATATCAGCACGAATGGCTGCCGCAGCTTGCGGCTTCGCAACAGCGGAACAGCAAGAAGCAGAAAGAGCACAGGGAGCGGCACGTAAAAGAAGTAGATGTCACTGAGCATGTCCAGTTTTGTGCTGAGAATGCCACTGAACGTCTGCTGTTGGCGGAACCAGTCCATGGACCAGTCGGCATGGTACGCTCGCAACGCCGGATGACTGTAACTGCGGTCTTCCGGTGGCGACTGCCACACAAACAGCGGACAAATGCCGTACGTTTCTTCGTGGATCTGATAGGCCATCCGAGTTGGCGAACCGGTCACTTCATAATTGACCCATCCCAGCAGCGACAGCCCGCCTGCCATAAGCAACGAGAACGGCAGGATGGTGCGGAAGACCAGTTGGTTTGCTGAAGGCGGCGATTTCCGGACCCACTCAACAATGACGCAGCCGCCGCACAAGATGCACAACATCAGTCCTTCATACGGGCGACTGGCAGCCAGAAGAATGGCTCCCGTCGCCATTAGGGCTGAACTAAAAATGGAAACCGAATTCGCCAAACGCGGGACGGCGCCGAACACCAGAATCCCACCCAGCAGAGCTAGGTTTTCTACGAAAAAGCACTGCCCCAGGTAGACCTGAAGGTTTGGATGCAACGCAAACAGCAGTCCGCCGTTAAAGGCCCATCGCCGCGGCATGAAACCAAGCAGCATCCAATAGAAGGCTGCGGTTGCCAGTGCTGTGATGCACCACACGCCGACGATTGGTCGACCGAACACAACCTGTCCGAACGCGAGAACCGCTCCGGGGCCCGGCGGATACTTCGATGCGTAGCTGGGCTGCTGTATGATGTGGAAGGATTCGAAGTGTTCCCACATCGGGTGCGACGGATTGGTCACACGTCCTTCGACAAACGTATCGGCCGCTAACAGTTTGCTGAATTCGTCGTGCAGGCTGGCGGTCGGCGGCTGAATCCATGAGATCGCAGCGGCGATGACGAACGCCAGCACAGCCAGGCTGGCGGCCGACGACGTGTGTGTGCGCCTCAGTCGTTGAAGAATATGCGATGTCATGGCCTGTTTCGCCTGATGTGAACTCGCCGTCAGATGTCGAGCTGTCGCCCGTTTCAAACGCGGCCGATAAACATCAGCTTGCCCCAGTGAGTCACTAACCGCTCAGTTGTGAAGGCAAACTTGAGGATCTCCAGAATCGGCGCGGGCTGGTATCGCCACTGGTCGTACGTTTCACGTTCGTGAATGTAGAGTTCCTCAAAGGCATCCAGTTTGTCCCAAAGTCGCCGTGCGGTCGGCGAGGCGGATGCGGCGTGAACCATTCGCAGGAAGAGCGTGTTCCACGGTTCGACGATCAGAAACCGTCCGCCCGGTTTTAGAACTCGCTTTACTTCGTCGACTGTTTTCTGCACATCGGCGGGAAAGTCCGGCAAGTGATGCAGGCCGCCCTGCACCGCGATTACGTCGCGTGACGAATCATCGAACGGCAGCTTGCGGCAATCGGCCACGTAGCATTTTGCAGGTCCGTCGTATTGAGAAATCAGGTTGGCAGACAGGTCCGCTCCTTCAAGATTTTTGAAGCCAAGTTGCTGCCACGCAATTAACCCCGCTCCTCGACCACAGAAGATTTCAACCACGGACAGGTTGCGGTCCCACTGTTCGCAGCCGAACCAGCGCAGTCGCTTGCGGAATTTTTTGATCTCCTGCTCCGGCGTTTCAAACCGAGCGAACGCGCGTTCCCATGCGTCGTCGCATGAGACCTGGCCTTCGTCGATGTGAACAAGTTGCGGAGCTTCAAGTGTTGCTGTCATCGGGACGATTTCGCTTTCATGTGTGAATGTTTTTCTGGCAGCAGGTCTATCGCCGGGCCATCAGCAGGATGCTTAGGAAGAAGCTGGATAGCGTTGTCTGGCAGCCCAACGCGACCAGTGTGACGCCTGGAATCACCCATCGCATCGTGCTGCCATAGTCGAGCGGTCCGAAGTCAACGGCGCTCCACTTGGCTACGGCCGCGCCCAGTAGAAACACTCCGCCGGTCAACGCCGCTCCGCCAATGATCAGGCCGCGTTCCAATGTCGCCGTGCGGAAGAACCACTTCATTCGAGGACTGTCCGGCATCAGCCGTTCGGAGATTGCGAATGTGCGAGTGAACATCCCGAACTGCAGACACTGGTAGCCGACCAAAATCGACAGGCTGGCATACAGCAGCGAATGAGCTCCCAAAGTTGCTCCCATGATCGTAGTGCCGGGAAACGCAAGGCCGCCTACGGCGACTCCGGCAAACATCAGCAACAGTCCGGGGACAAAAAACAGCCACGTCGGGCTGTACATCAGAAAGAAGCGAAGAGTCCTCCAGCCGTCTCTGAAGGTGCGAAGGTGTGGTGCGTGAGCCTTCCGGCCATCCGGATGGAGCGTGATCGGCGTTTCGGCAATGTCCACGCCGAACAGGCTGCTTTTGATGATCATTTCGGTTGCGAATTCCATCCCGGAACAACGCAAATCCAGTTGGTCGTACAGCTTCCGCGTGAAGCCACGTAGTCCGCAATAGACATCGTGGATCGGCGCAGAAAACATGTGGCGCACCATCATGGAAAACATGGGGTTGCCCAGCCATCGATGCAGCAGCGGCATTGCGCCCGGTTTGATGGTGCCTCCACCGCCTGGCAGCCGACATCCCTGCACCAGGTCATGCCCGTCTCGCAGCCGTTCGACGAATGTGGGAACTTCCAGAAAGTCGTAGCTGTCGTCCGCGTCACCCATGATGACAAACTTGCCGCGCGCCGCTTCGATCCCGCCCATTAGCGCGCTGCCATAGCCTTTTTCGCGGACATGGACGACGCGTGCGCCGCAGATGTTTGCGATTTCAATGCTGCCGTCCGTGCTTCCGTTATCGGCGATCACCACTTCGCCGCGAATGCCGGCTTCCTTCATGGATTGCTGAGCTTTGCGGATGCAGACTTCGAGCGTATCCGCTTCATTCAGGCAGGGCATCACAACAGAGACCTCCGGCGGAACTTCCGGTGCTGGAGTCTCTGAATCGGTCGTGTCACAACTTGTCAGACACTCGTGAATTGCTTTTTCCGCCTGGCGGAGTTGAGCGATCACGCCATCGTCGATGACAAACGGTTGTTGAGTTGCTTCGACGACAGTAGAGGGAGAAGGAAGTGCCATAGCCTGCCATCGCGAAGTGGGGTTTCTTGTTTGAATGTGTCCGCCACGGATGCCACGTTGCGGATAGTAAACATACCCCTTCCACTGACACTGTCAAAAAATCCGATTGCTGAAGCCGCGCGCTTTGGAGACGCCTGTATGGGTCGCGGCGATTGTCGGTATTGTCGGGCCGATGATGGCTGCTAAATCGGTCCTTGTGGAATTGGGGCGGGGTGTGTGGCCGGCGTTGGAGCAAGAAACGAGTGAAACCCCGGTGTTCGTTTCGCTCAATCTAACCTCGGCCAACCTCGAAGGAAGCGTGCTTCCACTTCGGTGCGGAGATCTTTAGTACGACAGCACAGCACCGACGTGCAGCCGGCCTTTGCTGTTTTCGGCCAGCTTGTCTCGCAACGGATAGCCGTAGTCGAGCCGTAGCGAGCAGTTCGGATCGATCGAATACCTAAGCCCCACACCGGTACTCGCGAGAAATTCCTGGTCCGGTGAATTCAACGCGGCGTCGTACGCGCCCCAGTTAAACTGCTGGCCTGCGTCCAGAAAGGTAAGCAGAGTCAGCGAGGTTTGCTTGTCGTTGCAGCAGCCAATGATCGGCTTCGAGCGGTATTCCATGTTCAGAATATAGCCCGAATCGCCGTTGACGGTCCGCATGTCGTACCCGCGAATCGTGTCGTAACCGCCAAAGCCAAGCTGTTCTGACGGAAGAAGTTTGTAACTGCCAAGTTGCCCGGTCGCTCGCACAAACAAGTCACTGCGAGCACCCACTTCGTACAGGCGTTCTACATATCCGCGACCGTAGCCGTACAGTGATTTCGCTCCGGAACGAAATCGTGAAAAGTCCGAATCGCGATTTGACGACAGCAGGTGGCCCGGGCTGAAGTAGCCGTCGACACCGTAGGCCGTGTAGCCATCGTCGTACTGTTGCCGGCTACCTAACCCGGCCATGAAGTTCACAACGTGAACGTCACTTGACTGAATATTGGTGCCACCGAAGTCCAGATCATTATCCGTGCCTTTGACATCCAGCCCGAAGTGCATCTCATCCAACCGGCAGTTGTCTTCGTGTAGTGGATGATTGTATCGCAACGAAACCTGCCACATGCGACCGTCCGTCGGATCGCCGGCCACGGGCAACAGGTTATCCAGATTTCCGTAACTTCCGTAGATGGTCCATGAATCACGGTTGTCGAAAATTGGGGCCGTGTATGTGAACGAATGCACGCCAACGCGACCGGCCAGTTGAGCGTCCGCTTCAAATTGATAACTGAACTGTCCGTCGTCCCCTTTGGGATTCGCTCGGTTAAAGCCGAATACCATCCGTTCGCGGTTGGTGGATCGAGTTCCCGTGTCGCGGTAACCAACAAAGCCTCGCATTGGCCGCTGTTCGCAAACACTGTAGACGACATCCGTTGTGCCCGCCGCCTGTCCCGGTTCCAGCGTTACGCCGACGGTGCGATATGGGTTCTTGTTGTACCACAGCAGTTCGTTTTCCAGTGACGCCACAAAGATGTTCTGCCCGGGCCGCAGCCAGCTTTGCCGCTGCAGCAGACAATCGTCGAAGTGGCAGTTGCCTCGAAAATCGATTCTGCCGATTTTCGACTCCGTGATCACAACCTGCACGACTCCGTCGGTGATGTCCTGACCGGGCGGCATGTGAACTTCGACCACGGGCTGCCCGTTGTTGCGGTACATCGTGACGATGTGTTGAGCCAACTGATTGAGCGCCAGAATGGAAATGGGCTGCCCGAGATACGGCTGCATTTCTGACTTGAACCCGTCGCCGCGAGCCACCGTCAGGTCGGCTTTGGGGTCGAGTCGAATGCCTTCGAACGGCTTGATGGGATCCTGAAGGCGGCTTTCGTCAGCCAGGATCATCACGCCCTTCAGTTCCTCAATGATCACCTCCGGCGAACCATCGGCATACGTCGCAGGCGGAACGGGCAGGTTTACGACATTGCGTCCGGTGGTCGGAGTGTCCGGCCGGTAGCGGTCCATGTCCTGAGCGGCAAGCGGCACGCTGCACGAAACACTGGCGACAATCGTCAGCAGGAAGGCAGCAGAACGCGGCCGACCTCTTTTGATGGCCAGCGGTGCGAAGCGATGTGGCATGCTGCGAATTCCTTTTCTGTTCCACTGCAGGACGTGGTCCACAATCGTGAACGCGGAGCCAAAAGGCAGGGTTGATCGCAAGATCAATACAGCGCAATCCGTCGCGCGGTCTTCGGGCATCTCATTGAAAGGATCGGTAGGGCCTGGCTCGCGAATAGACCAAACCCGGCTTAGCCCGTATCTGCGGCGCTTGCAGAAAAACGGGTGCAACGGACAGAATCGTCGCAGTTGTTACAACCGTCAAAGTCGGCGCAGCACAGTGCTTCCGGACCAGCGGGTGCAGCGCAGTGGTTGCAGAGTGGACCAAGCGCGAGGTCCCTGACGCACGGCGCTGCGGTGCTCGCGATGTTCACTGCAGCAGAATGAATTGGCAACTATCTAACTGGACAGCGCCATGTCGGTGCTAATGGTAACCCGAAGTGTAAGCGAGGGATCGAGTTGCGACGAATCCCTCGCTTACGCATCGGGTTACCCAAAACACGGCCCAATGACCAAAGGTGGCGCTATCCAGCTAATCAAACGCACAGAAGGTTTGATGACATGCGCTGACGGTCTCGCAGTCACGATAGATGCAATCTCTTATTACCGCATCCCGCATGATAAGGACATCTGCCCTGCGAACGCGGCTAACGCGTTGGGCACACGTCAGTCCGCGGATTTCGCCGAATCGGCTTCCCCGGAAACGCCCAACGTCAACTGCAACTATTCCTGCAATCTTCTGCGTGTAAACTATTCTTCGGACGACGCAGCGGTGCTGGGGCGACGGTAATTCAGCGGCGGCTTCTGGCCGGGTTGCATCAGCGATCGATAGGTGGTGTCGCCGCGACGCTCCTTCAACTCTGCCGCAGCCTGCTGCAAAACGCCAGGGTTGGTGAATAGTTCTGCTGCGGTGAGAGCCAGAGTGCGAGCCGCAAGGTGCATGCCCTGCTCTGCAATCCGATGCCCTCCGCAGGCAACCGCTTGCCAGGAATGGCCCGGAGTACCAGGCACCCAGCAGGCCGTGTTGAAGCCTGTGGTTGGCACCACCCATGACACATCGCCGACGTCTGTGGAACCCATTCCCACGGTGCCGCTCACGTCTTCCACTTCCGCAATCGATTCCAGCGGCTTGGGTTTCGGAAGTGCATCTCGCATGCGCACAACAAACTTCAGATCGTCTTCGGTGTACGACAGGTCATTCAGCTGCTTCAGATTTTTTGCGACGATTCGTGACAGAGTCTGGTTCGGCAGGATTTCGCGAATGCCACCTTCGAAGCCGATTTCCAAATCCGTTTCTGTGGCCAGCGCGCCTGCTTTCGCGCACAGTTCCAGTCGCTTGTATAGCGGTCGCAGAATGTCGGCTTCGGGGTGACGAATGTAATAATAAACTTCGGCGAAAGCCGGTACGACGTTTGGCGCTTCGCCGCCAGCGGTGATGACGTGATGAATTCGCGTTGTTTGCGGCGTGTGTTCTCGCAGTAATTGAGTCGCGTGATTGGTGAGTTCCACAGCGTCGAGTGCAGATCGGCCCTGTTCGGGAGCTCCAGCTGCATGAGCGGCCTGGCCACGAAAACGGAACTTGACCGCCATCCGAGCAAGGCTGCTTTTATCGCCGGCGGCGTTACGGCTGGACGGATGCCAATGCAGCACAGCGTCGCAATCGTCGAACATGCCGGCCTGCACCAGAAACACTTTTGCACTGCCCCCTTCTTCGGCCGGGCAGCCATAGAACCGGACAGTGCCGGGAAGTTTGCCTGCTTTAATCTGCTCCGCAATTGCGATGGTTGCTGACGCCGACGCGGTGCCAAACAAATGGTGCCCGCAACCGTGGCCGTAGCGGTTGGCGTCATCGCGAGCGACTCGTTCGGGCGCCGCCGTTTGACTTAGCCCAGGCAGCGCGTCGAATTCTCCCAGAATTCCGATTACGGGTTTGCCCGCACCGAATTCTGCTGTGAAGGCCGTCGGGATGTCGGCCACTTTGTGAGTTACCTTAAGTCCGGCCGCCTGCAATGTGTCAGCCAGAAGCGCGGACGAAAAAGTTTCCTGGTAACCAGGTTCCGCAGTCACCCAGATCTTCTGAGCAATCTGCCACGACGCTTCTCGCCGGTCAACGATAGACTGCATAAGCGAGTCGGTGACGGCGGAAAGAGCTGTTGTCGTGTCGTTGGTTTGAGCGGCTGCTGGCGACAAATGGAATACGACAAAGCTGCAGGCGGGCAACATAAAACTAAGCAGGAATCGAATCATGAAAGTTGAACTCTGCTGTGGTGAGAAGTGACGAAGTACGGCGATTTCGTGAGAAGCCTTGATGGCTCGCGTCTAAAAAGAAGATCGACGGGATGTGAATCCGATGGACTTCAACTGGAAATTTGCGTCCCGTCGGTCGTAGAATCTTAACTCCATCTACAATTGAGAACCTGCCGCAATTCGCGTGGCTGTTCGCACAGACCTGCATTGAGACGGTTCCATCACCATATCAGGCGCTCAAAATGAAACAAACGTTCCTGACCGTTCTGTGTTTCGCCGGGATGCTCACAGGCTCCGCCTCCGCCGACCTGGCCTCCCTGACCGCCCGGCAACAAAAGCTGGACGCCGCTCTTGAAAAGGTAAGTCCCGCGCTGGTGTCGGTGGAAGATGGATTCGGTGCGGGTAGCGGCATCGTGGTCTCCGGCGATGGCATTGTGTTGACCGCGTCGCACGTCGTGGATACTCATCGCCGCAATCGTCCCAACCCACGGCTGAAAGTGGTGTTCCCGGACGGCAGTCGATATCAGGCAAAGTTACTCGGGATGAATCGTTCCGACGACGCGGCCATGTTGAAGATCACTGAGTCGCCTCGCAACGGTGAGGAATTTCCGTTTGTTGACCTTGGTGAATCCGACAAGCTTAGTCGCGGCGATTGGTGTTTCGCGCTTGGCCATCCCGGCGGCTTCAACCTGGAACGTCCGGCTCCCGTTCGGCTGGGGCGAGTTCTTTCTGTCGGCCATCGGACGGTAGTTTCCGACTGCGCGATCGTGCTCGGTGATTCTGGCGGGCCGCTGTTCGATATGTCCGGCAAGCTGATCGGCATTCACAGCATGATCACAGAGGTGATTGTAGAAAATCGCCATGTGGCCATCGATTGCTTTCGTCGTGATGGCGACCGCATGGAAAACGGCGAAAGCTGGGGCCGCTTGGTCGCTCATGACAACGACCTTGCCGAGACCGATTTTATGGGCGTTCATTTGCGTTGGCGAAGTTTCACGCCGGAGGTTTCGCGAGTGGTTCGCAACAGCCCGGCCGACAAGGCTGGACTGCGTTCCGGCGACATTCTCTTGAAAGTGGCGGACCAACAGTTCGCTGACCCGCTTGGGTTGAGCAACCTGCTGGAACACCTCGCATCGCATCAGCAGACCACATTGCTGGTCGATCGCAACGGCCGCGAAACGTCGTTGTCACTCACGACGGGCGCAAAACCTGATGGCCGAGACCGCAGGCGTTCAGAGACTCGTGAAGTCGAAGTGGACAGCGACGATCACGAACGGATCCGCGAACTGACGAACCAACTCACATCATTGCGAACTGTCGGCCCATACGAAAAACGTGCACCTGAAGAGCTGGCTCGCTTTGAACCGTCTTTGCGGGAATCGAGCCAGAGTGTCGTCGAGATCCGTCGCTATGGAGAAACTCTGACGCTGGGCACGATCATGAGTAGCGATGGTTACATCATGACGAAGGCCAGTGAAATTGAAAACGTGAAGCGTTGCGACTGCATCCTTCCTGATGGCCGCAGTGTGAAGTTTGTCGAAGTGGCGACTGACTTTGCATACGACCTGATGCTGATCAAAGTGAACCAGCGGGGACTGACGCCGGTCAGCTGGAACCTGCGATCCGAGGTCAAGCCAGGCCGAATTGTGATCACAACGGATTCTCGCGGGGCACCTTTGTTGCCAGGTGTGATCAGTGTCGCCAGCCGCAAGCTGCCGACATCGACAAAAGGTTTTCTGGGAGTGCAGTTGAAGCAAGTCTGGGACGAGTACGGCAACAAAACGGCAGTGGGAATTTCAAACGTATTCGCAGGCGGAGCGGCCAAGCGGTACGGCGTGTTGGAAGGTGATCAGGTACTGTCAATCGATGGAGTCACGGTCCGTACGAGTGAAGACATGATGAGAAAAGTGAAGTCGATGCCACCGTACAGCAAAATCACACTGCGAATCGATCGAAACGACGAGATCAAGACACTCGAAATCGTCTTAACGCCGAAATTCATCGATGACAGGCAGGCGATGCTGGAACGGTACCAGGATCCGAAGAACTACGGCCGTTTTGCCAGCACTCACAATTCAGGATTTCCGGAAGCGATTCAGCACGACACCGACTTGTATCCGCGTCAGTGCGGCGGTCCGTTGTTCGACATTTCTGGCCGAGCGGTCGGCCTGAACATCGCTCGCGCAGCACGCATCACCAGCTACGCGATTCCCGCGTCGGCGGTCGTGCGAGTTTACGAACAGCTCAGAGTCAAAGGCGATCAGCCAGCCAGCCTGAAGAAGGCAGGTTAGTGGCAGTCAACATTTAGTGTTGGTTTAGTCGCTGGGCTTTGGCCACGGTTCACATTCGAACAACCGAGACCAACGCCCGTCAGCTGGTAAGCACATCTCCGAACTATTAGCCCTGACAATACAGAGCTACGCGCGGTTCGGAACGCGTTTTTGATCCCGAAAACGCCATGCGACGGCGGCATTCTTTCCCGCCACGCGCTTGAGTGCTGAGCGTGCGCCGCAAGTCGCCTTGATCTGTTCCTGACTGGTGTGCAGTGGGGTATTCGGACGCCTGCCTAAGGTGTTTCTGTTGGTTGCTCAGGGGCAATCATGTCATCTGGCCCCTGCTGTTCATGCGTCACCTGCAGCAGCGGCACGCGCGAGTGGCCGAACACACTGCAGAAACGCGTTTCTGCATCCAATTGCTGCGTCGCCATTTGGTCTGCGCTGCGACTCACGAGCGACGTCACGGCGCCGTGCCGTCTGTGGCAAATTGACGGGCAGTGATCGTGAACGCCTGTGATCTAACACGGAAATTTCAATTTCTAATTTTTTTGCTGGACTTTGCGGTGTTCGGTTACGGGATAATGCCCGTCCATATTGGTGCGCCAATCTGCGCTTTGTGCAGAGCTGCGTGCTGTCAAAAACTGTTCAATTGTACATATAATTTCGTCTGCTGCTGCGGGTATCTACGCTACTCGCGGCCTCCGATCGCCAAAAGTTCTGGTGCATTGGGGTCAATCAGGTGACTGCCTGTCAGATTCAAACATTGTTTTGATCAAGAAGGTCTTCAAGGACGCAACATGCTGATTTCTTCATGGCTCACGTCGTTTCGCACCCGTCTCCAGGCCCCTCGTCGTCGCGTCAGGCGTCGTCCGGCAGTCACGCAGAAAGCGGCTCGGTCATCCGAAGTTCTTGAACCCAAAGCGTTGCTCACGTCGCTGGTGGCAGTTCGCCCCAACGAAGGAGCGTTCTTTAATCTCGACCCATTCGGTGTCCCGACCGAACTCTCGCAGGCACCCGCCGAACTGACGCTGCAGTTCAGTTCCGGAGACGTCATCGATCCTGCTTCTGTGAACACCACAACCGTGCAGATTGAACGAGCGGGCCATGACGGCACGTTTGGCGATGGCAACGAGCAGCCGGTGACGCTCGGTTTTGTTGGGATCGGCGATTCACCCGAAGAGGTGATTGTGCGGTTTGCAGAGAACCTGCCGGACGACCTGTACCGAATCACCCTGGACGGCGACAGTGCTTCGCCAATTCAGACGGACCTCGGCACACCATTGAACAACGCGACCGACGTGACGGTCGATTTCTCACTCGATCTGGGCGCGAAAATTGTGGGCATCGTGCCTCAACCGGTTTCGCATGATGCCGGCGGCGGGCTGGTTCAGGAACTGGACCAGATCGTGCTGTACCTGAACGAAGACAAACTGGACCCAACGTCTGCGGCCAATCCGAACTTCTACCAGTTGATCCCGGCTACCGGAGGAATTCATTATCCAACGGCCGGCGGAGTGGACTACGACCAGGACGCCAATACGATCACGCTGACGTTTGCGAACGACATTGATCAGTTGGCTGGCGGAGGTGTGTATCGGTTGCGAGTGGGCGTGGCCGATGTGTTGGCCGACAACCTGAGCATTGTCGCAGCGGGCAGCGACGACAATTCCAGCTTCGCGACGGCGCAGAATCTGGGCACGCTCGGCACGGATGTGATTTCCGTCACCGCTTCCATTTCGGCTCAATCCGCCTTTACGTTTCCGGCTCTGCCCGGCGGTGAAGATGAACCGGGCCATCGACAGATCGCGCCTGAGTCGCATATTGGGGGAGCGGACACGTCGTCGACCATTCCAACAATTACCTACAACTTTCCTGATGAGTACGGTCAGGTGCTGGGGCAGCCAGTCTTTAACCAGATTACGGATAACCAGAGAACTCGGGCCCGTGAGATCTTTGAGTTGTACAGCGAGGTTGGCGGCGTTCAGTTTGTTGAAGTGAGCAACACTGTCGTCGGAGCTGCGATGTTCGGAATCGTGACTGGGGACCCTCGCGCCGTGGAGGCGTCAATTCCTCAGGGCGCGGCGAGTATTGCAGGCGACAACGACAACGGCGATCTGCTTGCTGTCATGAACGGCTTAACAGATTACGGCACCAGCGAATATGGCGCCTCGTGGTTCAGCACGGCAATGCATGAAATCGGTCACCTGCTGGAACTGGATCATTCCTATGACCTGCCATCGATCATGGGCGCACCGATTTCCGGCTTCAGCACCAATGGATTTTCCGGCAATCCCATCGAAGGCGTCTTCCCGTTCGACCATGACAAGACTCACTTCCAACGCATTTACCGGCCGGACAGCACGGACATCGATCTGTACGAATTTACGCTTCCCACAGACGGACAAGTTTCGGCCACGATCTTTGCAGAACGCACCGGCAGTCTGCTGGACAGCACTCTGCGCATCTATGACAGCTCCGGAAATCTGGTCAGCCGCAATGATAACTTCTATAGCTTGGACGCCGGGATTTCGCTGGCGCTGGAAGCGGGTACCTACTTTGTTGGCGTGAGTGCTGCGGGGAACGAGGACTACGATCCGAACGTAAGCGATTCTGGTTTTGGCGGTTTCAGCAATGGAAATTACGAACTGCAGATCGACTTTGACGGCGCTCCCACAGCGCAACTGGTTGACACGGACGGTACCGCCTTAGACGGTGATTCTGACGGCCTGGCAGGAGGTGTATTCGACTTCTGGTTCGATGCAAACAGCACGACCAATACCATTTTTGTAGACAAGACCAACCCGGACGCTCCCGGCATTCAGGACGGAACGATTGACCATCCGTTCACAGAAATCGGTGCCGCCGTTGCGTTCGTCAACGCGACAAACCTCGCCACACCAGGTGCGATTGACGTCATTCGCATTGTTGGCAACGGCGGGGCGGATAATGACTTCACGACACTTGCTGACAATGAGGCGTATCTGATCGGTCGCAACGACAGCAATATGGTTCTGGAAGACGGTGACGGGATTGTTGTTCCCAAAGACGTCACAATGGTGGTCGACGAGGGCGTCATCTTCAAGATGCAGGAAACGCACATCGACGTGGGTTCGTCTCAACAGGGAGTTGACCGCAGCGGAGCCGCGTTCCAGACGTTGGGTGTGCCGCTAAACAACGTGATCTTCACGGCGTACGGCAACGATGCTGTCGGCGGAGATGACGACGGTGTGACGGACGGAGCGAACAATGGTGACTGGGCTGGCGTTGTGTTCCGGAACGATTCGGATCAGGAAGCCGACGGCATTTATCTGAATCATCTGCAGCAAACCAACATCACCTTTGGCGGTGGCCTGACAGCCAACGGCGATGTCTATGCGCCGATTCATCTTGAGACTGCTCGCCCGACGATCATGTACAATCGTCTGACGAACAATGCCGATTCGGCCGTGTCCGCCGATCCAAACAGCTTCGAAGAATCGCTTGACCGCATTGGCCCGGACATTCACGACAACTACATCGTCGACAACTCAATTAACGGGATTGTGGTGCGTACAAATTCGGGTTCAGGCCAGAATGCGCTGCAGTCACTCGACGTACCGGCTCGCTTTGATGACCTCGATATCGCTCACGTCATCGTCGACAATCTGACCATCGCCGGAACGCCAGGCGGACACCTGGACACCGGCGGACGCATTAACGGGCGTCTGCAGATCGATCCGGGCGTGGTCGTGAAACTCGACCGTGCCCGCATTGAAGCTCTGCGAGGTGATTCGCAGTTCATCGCTGAAGGAACACCGGAACGCCCCGTTATTCTGACATCGTTGAGCGACGACCGTTACGGTGCGGGCGGTTCGTTCGACACGGGTGGCGATGGCGCGCTGTCCAATCGTGATCCCGGTGACTGGGGCGGCTTGATTTTCAACGCGTCGTCCAGCGCCAGCATCGACAACGCTTACATCGCTCACGGTGGCGGCCGGATTCCGTTTGAAAACGGATTCACCGAATTCAACGTCATCGAAATTCATCAGGCCGACGTGCGTATAGCGAACAGTCGCATCGAACGTAATGCCGCAACTGCAGTTACCGGCACACGAAATGGGCGTGGTCCGAATGACGAAACCACAATCTTTGTGCGCGGTGCTCAGCCGATCATCGTGAACAACGACTTTCGTGATAACGAAGGCAGCGTGATCAGCATCAACGCGAATTCGATGCGGTCAGAACGTCAGGGCGACTACGGAACAACGACGGGGGAAGTTTCCGCATTTACTGAGCTGGAAGATAACTATGGTCCGCTGATTCGCCTGAACACTTATCAAAACAACAACCTGAACGGCCTGGTGCTGCGTGGCGAAGAACTAACAACTGAAGTCACGATGGACGACTTTGATATCGCTCATATCGTGAGAGACGAAATCTATGTCGACAATCACCACACCTTCAGTGGCCTGCGTCTGCTAAGCAGCTCTGAAGGCAGCCTTGTCTTCAAGATGGATGGTACGAATGCGGGCTTCACCGCTAACGGGCGTCAAATCGATATCGACGACCGCATCGGTGGCACGCTTCAGATTGTTGGAAACGGCCAGTTCCCGGTCATCTTCACTTCACTGGCAGACGACCGGTACAGTGCAGGCTCGGCTCCGGATGGCAGCCGCGTCTTCGATACAAACAACGACGGAATTGCCGGAGTAGATGCCGGGGCAGCGACACCAGCTCCTGGTAATTGGCGTAGCCTGCGGCTGGATGAATATGCGAACGATCGGAACGTTTTGTTCGTTCGCGAAGACGAAGCCATTCTGACTCAGGGAGCCGACGAAAACGGTCAAACATTTGCGGCCCAGACAGTTGGCAATCTCGCGAAGGACGAAAAGTCGGGGGATGAAAACAACGCCCTCGGTTTCGAAATCCAGGGTTCAATTGCGCTGGACAATCCCGGCGATGTGGACATCTACAGCTTCAATGGCGTTCCCGGTACGGAAGTGTGGGTTGACGTGGACCGTTCCGGCAGCACGCTGGATTCTGTTGTCGAACTGGTGCAGTTTGACGGCACGGTCGTTGCCTGGGCGGGGCTGGCGGGGAACAACACTTTCGGCGGGACAGCCGCACCGATCACGAAGGACGCCTATCTCGGCCCCGACTTCTACACAGTGAACCCACGAGATGATGGTTTTCGAGTCACCCTACCGGGCAGCGGGACCGACCCGCAGGAATACTTCGTCCGCATCAGCAGCTTCAACGGCCTCACATCCGGCGATTACGAACTGGAACTGCGGTTGCGGCAAGTGGACGAAAAGTCCGGTTCGACCATTCAGTTTGCCGAAATCTCCTACGCAACGAACGGCATTGAAGTCATCGGACTGCCACGGCATTCGCCACTGCTGGGAGAAGCCGCCGAAGACGGCGATGCGTCCAATACGCAAGGCGGCGCACAGTCCCTGGGCGACCTGCAGAATTCGGAACGACAGGTTATATCCGTTGCCGGCAACATCGAGAATCCCGGCGACATCGACTGGTTCCAGTTCACACTGGGCTACGAAGACATTCAAGCCATTCCTGGAGTTAACGCTGGTGACAAGACGTTTTCGACGGTCTTCGACATCGACTACGCCGACGGTCTGACGCGAGGTAACCTCACGTTGAGCGTGTTCGATGGAAGTGGCAATCTGATTTTCGTGGGTCGCGACTCTGACATCATCGATGATCAGCCGGCATCGGGGCAGGGTTCAGACGTCGACGATCTTACGCGGGGGTCGTTCGGAGAACTCGATCCGTATATCGGGCCGGTTCAGCTTCCGGCTGCGACGCCAGGTTCGGATATCACCTACTACGTGGCGGTCAGTTCCGACGGCCAATTGCCCACGCTGCTGAACCAAACGTATCAGCAGTCCGCAGCTCAGGCGCATATTCGGCTGGAACCTATCGATTCGATCGCACGCATTGCTGAAGACCACATTGGTTTTAGTGGCTACACGACGGGCAGCTTTCCGCTTGGTGAAATGACCACAGTGGATCCGACACAAGGGCCACTGTTCGATATTAGCAATGCCGTGGCGCTTAGCACACACGTGCGCGAATTCACGCTGGATGACGTCAACCTTTTCCTGTCCACCAGCAATCGGCTCTACACAGTAAACCCGGAAACCGGGGATTTAAAAACGGACATTGGTGCGCTACCAAACGGAACGAACGGAATTGAGTTTCGTGGAGATGCGCGGCTGTTTGCTTACAACGACCTGCAAAATGTCCAGAACACGGTTGGCGTTACAAACGAAGTCGATCCGCGCACAGCGGGCACGACGGCCCTTGGCAACGACAGCATTCCCAACTTCAATGCAAACACAAACCCGCCGGATCCGAATCAGGTAACCAGCGACAACGCTCACGCTCAGGCATGGCGAATCGATAACCTGGTGAATAACACTTACGACCTTTATCTGGCAGTGCCAGATGGTCAGGGTTCCGGAGGTTCCGCTCTGTACCGAGCCAATCCGTCCAATGGATCGGCCGCAGTGGTACAGAATCAGCCGTGGGGGCGACGTGGCGCGATCACCGGCGCGGGAGTGACGGGGGAAACGACCGGGATGGTCTTCCGTAATAACACGCTGTTCGGCGTCAACACGAATGGAGACTTCTACACGATCAATATCGGGTCTGGATCTGCCAGCCTGATCGCGAACGTGGGCTTCGGCCTGCGTGACATCACACCTGGTCCGCAAAACCTTCAGGGGGGCTTCTTCGCCAATCTGTTTTTCGGCCTGACCACGGATAATCGACTCATCGCATTCGACGCGGCCGGGACGCTGCAGCCCATCTTTGACGGGGCCACCTCCATTGGCCTCGATGTCGGTGGTGCGACGGGCTTGGCATTTTCACCGCTGGACTTCAATCTTTGGCACCCCACCGAACAACGCAATAATGACGCGGGACACGGCATCAACACCATCGCGACCAACGCGCGCGTCACTCCGGATCTGTTCGGACCACGGCTGGTAAACGGTCGACCGACCAATGAAGGTTCCGGGGGTGCGAGCTTTTACTTTGGACTGGAAGACTGGGTCAGCAATCCAACAAATTCCCGTCGCTATTTCACCTACGGGGGCGGACAGCTTGGAGTTGACGCAAGCATTCAGCGGCATCTGACAACAGCCGGGGGCGGACTGGGAAGTTCGTATGACCTACCCGGCGGCGCATACGGTGTTCTCGAAAGTAACACTTTCGATTTGAGCGCTTATTCGGACAGTGACAAGCCGACTCTGTACTTCAGCTACTTTCTGGACGCCGAAGATCATTCGGGAGCCGGCCCTGGCAGCACCGCCTTTCGTGATTCGGCTCGAGTCTACGCGGTTGACGATGACACGGGGGAATCGTTCCTGCTGGCCACCAACAACCCAACCCTGTCACCGCCTATTGCCCCTGGCCACAGCCAGGGCGAACTGCCCACACATATCACGGCTTCCAGCGAATCTGTCCCCGGGATTCCGGAAAGTCGACCGAACCAGCGCGTGCAGCCATTGTTTGACGACGCCGACTGGCGCCAGGCGCGAGTTGACCTTGCGGACCTCGCTGGACGCTCGAACATCAAGTTGCGTTTCGAATTTTCGACGTCGGGAGCAGGAAAAGACAATCAGTTTGGCGACGATTTCGGTAACCCTTCCAGCAATCAGACCGGACAGAACAACGACCACGAAGGTTGGTATATTGATGACATCATTATTGGATTCAGCGAACGCGGCGAGGCGGTTACCGGTCCCAATCGCAACAACACTACCTTCTTCGCGACGCCGACCAATCCGGTCTTTGGCGACCCAGCTGTCAATCTGACTGGGCGCTATCAATTGGAAATTCGTGAGGGCACGGAATACGTCTCGTCGAGTGCCGACGGTCTGGGAAATCCGATCAATTCGCTGGTGGCAGACACCAAGATTACCTCCGTATTCGACACGAACGACCGCTTCATCGCAGATCCCGCCCAACCTGGGTCTGTGGGAAGCATTGGTGACCAGAATGTGCATCGTGATCAGGGCCAGGTCACGATTCAAAACAACAGCATTCACTTTGCTCGGGATGTCGGCATTCTGATCAACGCGGCACCTCGAACCGCCGATGGTCTGTCTGCGCCGGGAGCACCACGCAATTTTGATAGTCTTAACACGAAGCGTTGGGCTCCAGGAGTGACGGTTCAGAACAATATTGTTGACAACTTCGGCGATACAGGTATCCGAGTCAGCGGTGACAACGCCGGTGGAGCGGCTGCGGCTGTGCCGTTTGGCAAGATTTTGAACAACACTGTCTATGGCGGCACCACAGCCAACGGCGTTGGCATACGCATCGAACACAACGCGGCACCAACACTGCTGAACAACATCGTGGCCAACACCACGACCAGCATCTCCATTGATGGCAGCCCGAATACGCTCGCCGACACAATTATCGGTACGACTCTGTTTAGTGGAAACGGTGCCAATCCAAATCGAGGCACGGACTTCATTGATCTGTCCGACACCAACGACCCGTTCTACGTGCCCAATGCACCTCTGTTCGTTGATCCGGACAACCTGAACTTCTACCTGGACGCGGGTAGCCGAGCAATCGATAGTTCGTTGAATCGGCTGCCGGACCGTTCAGAGTTTGAATCGGTCAAAAATCCGCTGGGCATTCCTTCGTCGGACACTCTGACGCCTTCGTATGACCGCTTCAATCAGCAGCGAATCGACGATCCGTCGCAGATGAGTGCTTCCGGTCTCGGTTCGCGGATCTTCTTTGACCGCGGGGCTGTGGAACGAGCCGACTTTATTGGACCGTTCGCTGTGTTGGTCAATCCGTTAGACGGAGCACCGCTGGATCTGGACCCAACTGACCACAACGTGCTTCGCATTGAAGCGACACACCTGACACAGTTTGTTGTGCAGTTACAGGATGCCGGCATCGGTATCGACGATAACTTCGTCACGGCTTCTCAGTGGGAACTGAAACGCAACGGTCAGATTCTGACTGAAGGTGTTGACTATCGGTTCATCTACAACCCGGTAACGGACGAAGTGATCTTCCGAGCTGTCACCGTGTTCGAAACAGACCGGCACTACACGATTACCGTGATTGACCGAAGTTCCGGATCGGGCATCCGCGACCTTGCTCGCAACTCACTGCAGGCCAACCGTTCGAACGGCGATGTTCGGTTCGAGATCGTGCTGGACAACGACGCGAACGATGCGCCAGTCAATCTGGCGCCGAACATGGCGATGACAGATGAAGATACGGCCCTGACTTTTGAAACGGGCACACCGATCGCCATTCGCGTGTCAGACCGTGACACGTATCTCGGCAATAACGAGATCACTGTGACTCTGTTTGGCAACCAGGGCACGCTGATTCTCCCCGAATCTATCACGACAAATGTCGCTGGTGATGTGGTGACCTTCCCGTCTGCAGCCGCAGCAATTGGTGATGAACTAACGATTCTGGACAACAGTGATTCGGCCAATCCCGATCGAGTGATCTTTACGTTCGTCAACGCCGCTGATGTCCCTTCGCCATCGGCAACACAGATCGCCGTTGCTGCGGGCGACCTGCCTGATGCAGTTGCTGCTGCGGCTGCGGCAGTGATCAATACTTATTTTGGTGCTGCGGCTCCGGCCACAGCGGCGGCTGATTCCATTAATCTGGCTGCGGACTTTACAGCATCACGTTTGCTGACTGTGGGCACGAACATCGAGGTTGACGGAGCGACCCAGATTTCCGTTCTGGACGGTGCGACCGTCATGGGCGAACAGTTCACTGTGGGGATCGTGCAGTTTACGTACGTCGATCAAAATCTCGTGCCTTCACCGGAACTCGATCAGATCGCCATCGATCCGACGGACACCGCTGCAATGGTGGCCACAAAGACTGCTGCAGCCATCAACGTGGTGCCGTTGTACGGCCCAGGCACGGCGGAAGTGGACGGAACAGACGCAACTCAGGTGAACATTCTGGTTCCCGATCTGTTCATCTCAAACACAGACGGCACGTCAATCGGCGTGGATGGCCAGCAGGTGACCTTCCCGAATGGTGCGACTGTCATCGGCGAAGAAATTGACTTTGACGGCACGGTCTACCGATTTGTTGACCTCAACGATGGCGTGCCAGGTGCTCAGGAAATCGGAGTTGACCAGACATTCTCGGCTCAGAATGTGGCAGCAGCTGCACTGACTGTGCTTAATGCGGACTTTGGACCGGGCACCGCAACGCGGGCAAGCAACATCCTGAACCTGGTAGGTGTGACGCCAACCTCAGTGATTCCACTTGTTTTGTCGGGCAGCGAATTTGCTTTGCCAGACGGTGCCACAGTGATTGGTGATCATATCGCCATCGGAGGCACAGCCTTCACGTTCATCGCTCCACCGGTCGCTCCGTTCGTTGCATCTGCAAACGAAATCGTGATTGATCCTGCGGACGACGCAGACACGGTTGCTACGAAAACCGCCGCCGCGTTGGACGCTTTCTTTGGAGCGGGGACAGCCACTGCTGCGGCCAGCGTTGTCACGGTGCGACGCTTGACGGTGGCGGGCATTACGCCAACAGCGGGTGTTTCCGTTGTTACACTGACGGGCGATATCACTCAGGTGAATCAAGCTCTAAACGGTCTGCAGTTCCTGCCTCGTCAGGACTACTACGGTCCGGCGGGCGTGACGATTCTTTCTGAAGACAATGGCCAGTTTACTCAGAATCCGGCAAACCGGATCAACATGCTGGACATCGACACGATTCCGATCGTCGTGAAGCCTGTGAATGATGATCCGACGATGGATGCGATCGCCGGTCAGCAGATCATTGAAGACCTGGACACGACGCCGATGGATGGTGTCAACGATGTGCAGACGGTTAATATGTCCAACATCACAGCCGGTCCGATTAACGAACTGGAACCGCTGGCGGTGACGGCGGCTCTGGATGCGACGACGAATGTCGCGTTCGCCAGCGGCGCGAATGTGATCGGTGAAACGCTGACGATTGCTGGCAATGCTCTAGTGTATGTTGACGCGGCTGTTGTGGCGTCTCCCGGGCCGTTGGAAATTGCTGTCAATCTTACGGATTCGTCAGAGGCAGTGGCCGCCGCCACAGCCGCCTTTATTAATGCTGCGTTTCCTGGCACGGCCGAAGCAGCGTACAACTTTGTGGCGCTGAAGGTTGATGCCTCGCAGGTTAGTGGCTCGTCGTCAGAAGTGTTTTCGATCAGCAGCCAGGATGATCTGATCACTGGCCTGACCGTCAACTACACCAGCCCGGACGAACTCGGAACGCTGCAATACAGTTCATTGCCAGATGCGTTCGGCATCGCGTATGTCACCGTTACGATTACAGATGGTGGCCTGAACCGCACATTGGACGGCATTGATGATGCCGTTGTGACTCGCGAGTTCAAGATTACTGTCGTTCCTCAAAACGATGATCCGACGCTGGACACGATTGTCGATGTGAACATCACCGAAGATCTGGACGCTGACGCTGACGATCTGAACGACGAAGTCGTTGTGCCACTGACCGGGATCACTCCGGCACCGGCCAACGAATTGGAAGACCTTTCGGTCACGGCCGTTGTTGCGGACACAACGATCGTCGCCTTCGCGAACGGCACCAATGTGATCGGCGAAACGCTGACAGTGGTTGCTCCATCGGGCACCGTTGTGCTGACGTTTGTCGACATTGCCACTACGGCAGTCGGCCCAAATCAAATTCGAGTCAATCTTGCGGACACCACGATGCAGGTGGCGTCCGCCGTAGCGGACGCGATCAACAACCATGCAACCTTCATCGCCGACGGCATCGCGGCTGTGCAGACTGAGAACTCTGTATCGATCAACATTGCCAGCACTGAAGTGAGCGGCAGTGATGAAGTGGATGCGACGTTTATCAGCAATCAGGACGACCTGATTACTAATCTGACCGTCGATTATCTGCAGAACGCTGCAACGGGAACGCTTCGCTTCACACCGGGCCGCAATCAGTTTGGTGGCACGGTTACAGTGACGGTTACTGTGGAAGACGCTGGCATCGATGCCCTGTTGAGCACGGATCGCAACGATGCTGATCCTCAGAAACAGAACAGCATTGTTGAACAGGTCTTCACTGTCACTATTCAGCCAGTAAACGACGCTCCAAATCTGGACGCCGTGGCCGATCAGACGGTGGACGAAGATAGCGGGACTCATCCTGTCGACCTCACGGGCATCTGGGCGGGCATCGACAATCCTTCCGGCGTTCGAGTGCTGAATGAACTGGAAGATGTCACCGTCACTCACCAGCTTCACAGCACAACAACGGTTGCCGTGGCGGCTGGCGAAAACGTCATCGGCACAACATTGGACTTTGATGGCACCACCGAGTTCGAATTCGTTGACGCCGCCATTGTCACAACACCGACCGATGTGCAAATTGCGGTGAACCTGACCGATTCGACTCAGGACGTCGCATCGAAAGCAGTAGCCGTCATCAACGCTAAACTCGGCGCAGGGAAGGTTGTTGCTTATTCCAACACGATCAACACTACGGAAGCCATGACGATCACCGGCAGTTCGTCCGAAGCCTTTGCGATCATGCAGGCTGCCGACATTGTCACCGGCTTAAACATCACTCACACGCCGCGTAGCGAAACTGGGGTGTTTGAATACTCGACCGTTGGCGACCACTTTGGCCAGGTGATTGTCACTCTGACGGCCACTGACGCTGGGCTGGATGGCATTGCTGGTAATAGTGACGACGCGAAAATTGACCGCACGTTCATCATCACGGTGCGGCCGCAAAACGATGATCCGACGTTAGGCGGCATCACGGATATCACGATTGATGAAGATCCTGATACGGATGCCGACAACAGCAACGATGAACAGAGCTTTGTGATAACGGACATTGGCCCCGGCGCAGCCAACGAACTGGAAGACCTGCAGGTGACTGCAACGTTGACCGACACGACGATCGTGGCATTCGCGACCGGTGCCAACGTTGTCGGTGAAACTCTGACGATCGATGGCACGGTATTGACGTTTGTCGACGGCACCAGTGGCGGTCCATTCGGAGCGGACGATATTGCCGTGCTGCCAGCTGACGACACAAGTGCCGTCGCGGGCAAAGTGGCGGCTGCCATCAACGCTCACGCCGTCATCACCGCGCCTGCTGTGGCGACTGTGAATTCTGTGGTGATCGAAATTGATAGTGCCCTGGTTTCTGCCAGCGACACTGTGGATGCGATGTTCATCAGCAATCAGGACGATCTGATTACGGGCCTGACCATCGACTACAACTCGCGAGAAGCCACGGGCACGCTGCGGTTTACACCGGGCAGGCATCAGTTCGGCGGAACGGTGAACGTCACTGTTGAAGTTGAAGATGCGGGCATTGACGGCCTCTTCAGCACGGACCGTAACGATGCAGATGACCAGAAGGTCAACCACGTCACGACTCAGACGTTTACGATCACCGTGCTGCCCGTTAATGACGCACCGAACCTGGATGAAATCAGCGATCAGGTTGTCGCCGAAGATTCGGGTACTCATGACGTGGATCTAACTCGCATCTGGGCGGGAATGGACCTCCCGGCTGATGCGCGAGTCGTTAATGAATTGGAAGACATGGATGTCACACAACGACTGCACAACACGACGACGCTGGCGATTGCCGCTGGTAAAAACATGGTCGGCGAAACTGTGACAGTCAGCGGTGAAGTGTTTACCTACGTCGACGCTGCGTTCACTGTTCCAACGGCCAACCAGATTGCCGTCGCAGACACCGATTCGACACACGTGGTCGCTCAAAAAACAGCCGACGTCATCAACGCTCATACGAATCCGCTGCTGGGCGCAGGAACAGTCGTGGCCAGCTACAACACCGTCAACACGGTGAAGGAAGCGGCAATGATCGTTGTTGATCCGGCGTCTGATCGTTTCGCAGTCATGCAGGCGGCTGATATTATCAACAGCCTGAGCATCAGCTACATGACTCGCGATACCACCGGCACGTTCAGCTACACCACGGTGGGCGACAACTTTGGTCAGGTCATTGTAAGTATCACCGCAACGGATGCAGGGATTGACGGTCTGTTCGACGGCGTGGACGATCTGGAGATTGAACGCACGTTTACAATCACGGTCGTCCCGGTCAACGATGATCCGACGTTGGATGCAATCGCAAACATCACGATCGACGAAGATCCCGATCTTGATGGTAACCACATCAACGACGAACAAAGCTTCACTCTTACGGGAATTACGGCGGGCCCGGATAACGAACTGGAAGACATTCTGGCTTATGCAGAGCTGGCGGACACGACGATCGTCGCGTTTGGTAACGGCACGGCTGTACTGAATGAAACTCTGACGGTCGGTGCTGTCACGTTCACCTTCCGCGACTCATCCACCGGTCCGTTCGGCCCAACCGACATTCCTGTCAGCCCGCTGGGCAACACGATGCATGTCGCGACGGCCGCCGCGAACGCGATTAACGCTCATCCGACGCTTGGCGTTTCGGCTGTGGCAACGGTCAATTCCATTGCCATCGAAATCAACGATTCGCAGGTTTCGGCCAGCGATACAGCAGATGCGATGTTCATCAGCAATCAGGACGATCTGATCGCCAACATTGCCGTTGATTACGACACGCGAGACAACACCGGAACGCTGCGGTTCACTCCGGGACGTCATCAGTTTGGTGGAACGGTGAACGTGACGGTCACCGTTGAAGATTACGGCATCGACGGCCTGGTCAGCACGGATCGCACCGACGCAGACGGTCAGAAACGCAACAACTTCACAACAGAAACATTCACCATCACGGTGTTGCCGGTCAATGACGGCCCAAATCTGGATGAAGTGTCCGCTCAGGAAGTCGACGAAGATAGTGGCACACACACCATCAGTCTCACCGATATCTGGTCCGGTATTGAGAATCCTGCCGATCTTCGAGTCATCAATGAACTCGAAAACCTGCGGATCAGCGAACGTCTGCACGACACGACAACAATCGCGATCGCGGTTGGTGAAAATGTTATCAATGAAACGCTGACGATTGACGGCACCGTCTTTACGTTTGTGGATGCTGCGACCAACCCATCGCCGACTGATGTGCAGATTGCTGTTGATCTGACAGATGCGACTCAGGTCGTTGCTTCTAAAGCTGCTGCGGTCATCAATGCCAAGTTGGGGGCAGGCTCAGTCACTGCCTACCAGAATACGATCAACACCACGACCGACCTTGTTGTTTCGGCGAGCTCCACAGACACGTTTGCGTTGATGGCGTCCAGTGACATCATCGACGGCTTGAGTATCAATTACACGTCACGAGACACGACCGGAACATTCAGCTATTCGACTGTCACGGACGCCTTCGGCCAGGTAATCGTTTCGCTGACCACGGACGACGCCGGCATCGACGGCGTGTTTGGTACGGGAGACGATGGCCTGATTGTGCGAACGTTTACTATTAGCGTGAAGCCGATCAACGACGCCCCAAATATGGACGTCATTCCAGATCAGTTGGTCGACGAAGATGCTGCTGAACAGTTGGTGCCGTTGACGGACATCTGGGCGGGCATCAACGTGTCTGACGACGCGATGATCGTGAACGAACTGGAAGATATCGACGTCACAGCTGATCTGCACGACACAACATCGGTGGCCATCGCCATCGGTGCCAACGTGATCGGTCAAACGCTGACGATCGATGGCACGGTATTCACGTTTGTCGACGCGACTGTGACACCGACGCCGACATCCGTTGAAATTCCCGTCAGTCCGATCGACTTCGACACTGCCGGAGCTGACGCGACTCGAACAGTCGCAACTGCAGCCGCCGCTGTTATCAACGCGGAACTGGGTGCAAACACTGTCGTTGCGTACGAAAACACGATTAACACCACTGGCAACGTTACGGTAGCAGCCAGTTCGACCGACACCTTTGCGATTATGCTGTCGTCGGACATTGTCAGTGATCCGCAGATTGACTACGTTTCACGTAACCCAGCGAGCACCGGTACCCTGCGGTACACGCCTGCCGGCAATGCATTCGGCGTCGTTATCGTTACTGTGACCACCGAAGATGCCGGCGTGGATGGCATCTTTGAAGATGATTCCAACACGATCGGCGTTGACGAAAGTCTTGACAATATCGCGATCACGCGAACCTTCACCATCACGGTGAATCCCATCAACGACGACCCGACGATGGACGAAGTCGATGGTTCCACCGTTTCTGCCGGTACAGAAACGGACGAAGACGAAGCTCAGCAAAGCGTGCCTTTGACCGGTATCACCGCGGGACCGATCAACGAACTGGAGGACATTCGCCTCACGCCGACGTTGCACGACACGACAACGGTGGCCATCGCCATTGGCGAAAATGTGATCGGCGAAACGCTCACGATCAACGGAACGGTGTTCACGTTTGTTGACGCCGATGTGGTCACTTTGCCAGGCACCACAGAAATCGCCGTTAGCATGACGGATTCCACCTTCGAAGTGGCCGTTCAGGCGGCCGCTGTCATCAACGCGGCTCTTGGAGTCGATACGGCCATTGCGTCGTCGAATACGGTTAACATCGCGTCGCCGGATGTCGTGGCAAGTTCAACGGCCGCTTTTGCCCTGATGTCTGCATCAGACGTGATCACCATTGACGGCATCGACTACGTGACTCGCAATCTCGCCGGAGAAGGCACATTCCTGTACACGCCGGTTGGCAATGCGTTCGGCGTCGTGACGGTGACCATCCGCACAGAAGATGCAGGGGGTGACGGTCTGCTTGAGACGACGGCCGACAACAACTTTATCGAACGCACATTCACCATTACCGTGAATCCAGTGAACGACGATCCGACACTGGACGCCGTGCCGGATCAGGCGCCAGTGAATGAAGATTCGGGCGAACATTCGGTTCCACTGTCCGGCATTTACGCTATGGCACTGCCGTCGGTGAATGAACTGGAAGACATGACCGTCACCGCAGAACTGGCGGACACAACGATCGTGGCTGTGGCGGTCGGCGACAACGTGATCGGCCAGTCACTGACAATCAACGGCACCGTCTTTGAGTTCGTAGATCTTGCCACGACGACTCCGAATGGAACTGACATCGGAGTCAACCGCACAGACGATACCTCCGCCGTTGCGGCAGCTGCTGCGGCTGTGATTAACGTCACCTTCCCGGGCATGGCTATCCCCACTCAGAACTCTGTTGCTCTTTCTACGGCGAAAGCCAACGTCAGCGGTACGGATACGGTCGACGCATTTGCGATCTTCGACCAGAACGACCTGATCGCTGATTTCGCTATCGATTACACCACGAGGGACACGACGGGCACCTTCCGATACACGCCGGCAGGCCATCAGTTTGGCGGTCCTGTTACCGTGAAAATCACCGTGGAAGACTGGGGCGAAGACGGGCTGCTCGAAGACAAGTCCGGCACCCTGCGTGACGAGTCTGCCGACAATAACTTCATCGAAGAATTCTTCACGATTACTGTTCTGCCGGACAATGACGACCCGAATATGGCCGCCATTGCCGATCAGGATACGACGGAAGACGCCGCTGAACAGAGCGTTTCGCTGATCGATATCTGGGCCGGTGTGGACACCACAACGGGCGTTCGAATCACGAACGAGCTCGAAGATATCGCGCTAACGCTGGAATTGGCAGATACCACGACTGTGGCGTTTGCGGCGGGCGGCAATATGTTCGGCGAAGTGATCACCGTTGACGGCAGTGTATTCACCTTTGTGGATGCGGCAGTCACACCATCGCCGACGAACCTGCAGATCGCAGTGAGCGACGGCGATACCACTCAATCTGTGGCCACTGCCGCCGCTGCGGTCATCAATGCAGAACTGGGAGCGGGTACGGTTGTCGCGACTGACAACACCATCAGCACGCTGAATGCAGCGACGACCGTCGCGGTTGCCGCAACGTCGGACCGATTCGCTGTGATGACGGCAAGCGACATCGTGACTGATCTGGCGATTGACTACACGTCGCGAGACACAACCGGCACATTCCGTTACACGCCGGTGGCGAACAACTTCGGGCAGGTGCAGATCACGATCACCACAACCGACGCCGGTGTGGATGGCATCTTCGGCAACGGGGATGACCATGCGATTACGCAATCGTTTAGCATTACCGTGGAACCAATCAACGACGATCCCACAATAGATGTCATCGCCAATCAAACCGTCACCGAAGACGATCCGGAACAGAGTGTCACGCTCACGGGAATTCATGCCATTCGCCTGCCGTGGACAAACGAACTGGAGGATATCCGGCTTTCGGCAACGCTACACGACACGAGGACCGTTGTCGTAGCGATCGGAGACCGAGTTATCGATGAAACGATCACGATTGGCTCGACCACATTTACGTACGTGGACGAAGCCATCACTCCGTCACCGGACGCGGATGAGATTGCAGTCCTGCGAGGCGACACGTCTCAGACAGTTGCGACCAAGACGGCTGCACGAGTCAACGCACTGCTTGGCGCGAACACAGTTGTTGCGACAGACAACACCGTGAACACGGCTTCCACAGCCGTCTTCAGCTCAGGTGACGCGTTCTCGCTGATGTCGTCGTCTGAGATCGTCGATTCGGCCAGCATGGCGATCGATTACAACTCCCGCGACAACACGGCCACCTTCCGTTACACACCGATTGCGAACGCCTTCGGTCAGGTCACGGTGACCATCACCACCGAAGATGCCGGTGTGGATGGTGTCTACGGTACGGGCGACGAACGGTCCATCGATCGCACCTTTACTATCACCATCGTGCCGGTCAACGACAATCCAACCCTGGATCCGATTGCCGATCAGGACACAACAGAAGACTTCCCTCAGCAGTCGGTACCGCTGTCTGGTATCTACACCATTCAGCAAGTGGAACACAACGAGCTGGAAGATATTCAGTTGTCGGCAACGCTGGCTGCAACGAAGTCGATTGCTGTCGCCACCGGTCAAAACATGATCGGCGAGTCCATCACAGTGGGCGGCGTGGTATTCCAGTACGTCGACGCTGCTAGTAGTCCGGTTCCGGCTCCGCAGCAGATCGCTGTGCTTAGCTCGTTTGATACCAGCCAGGTGGCGAATGCTACGGCGATCACGGTGAACGCTTTGCTTGGCGGAGGAACGATGACTTCTGCCTTCAATACCGTCACCACGGCTGCCACCGTGGCTGTTAGTAATACGGATCGCTTGGCAGTCATGGACGCCGCCGACATTATCACCGACCTTGACTTCACCTACACCTCGCGTGACACCACTGGACTGTTCCTGTACACACCGGTCGCGCATGCGTTTGGGCAGGTTACCGTCACAGTTACCGCCACGGATGCGGGCGTGAACGGTCTGTTCGGTGATATCGGTGACCTGCCAGTTTCGCAGACGTTTACCATCACGGTGCAGCCGATCAACGACACCCCGGTCATGGATCCGGTTGCTGATCAAACAGTAGACGAAGATGCACCTGCACAATCTGTTAGCCTGAACAACATCTTCGCAATTGCCCCGTCGGAAGTGAATGAACTGGAAGACATCGCGTTCACCCACCAGGTTCACGACACACGGACCATCGCGATTGCTGTTGGAGCGAACGTAATCGGCGAGAGCATCACGATCAACGGCAATGTGTTCACTTATGTGGACGCATCGCTCGGTGGAGCGGCCGTAAACGAAATTGCTGTGTTCGCCAACGATCCGACTCAGCTTGTCGCTTCGAAAACAGCCACCGTCGTCAACGCACTGCTCGGCGCGAACACGCTTGTGGCATCGCATAACACGGTTAACACCACGTCGGATGTCACAACGGTCGCAGTCAGCAACACCGACCGCTTTGCCGTCATGACAGCGGCAGAAGTTATCACGGCGACCAGTGTCAGCTATGTGTCACGCAACAGTGGCGGGACGTTCAACTACACGCCTGTCGCAGATGCCTTTGGCCGGGTGATCGTGACGATCACTCAAACAGACGCGGGCGTAGACGGAATCTTTGGCAGTGGCGGAGATGACATCTCCGTGACGGACACCTTCACGATCACGGTCGTTCCGCAAAACGACTTGCCAACTCTGGACGCCACTCTGGACCAGGTTGTCACCGAAGATGCTGGCATGCAGACGATCGATCTGACGGGCATCACGCCACGACCAGCGAACGAACTGGAAGACATCCGAGTTACTCACGACTTGCACAACACCACAACCGTGGCTGTGCCTGTCGGGTCTCGGACATTCGGCGAAACGCTGACGGTTGGCGGAGTGCCGTTTACGTTTGTCGAAGCGGGCGTTACGCCATCACCGACATCGCAGCAGATCGCCGTCAACGGCAATGATTCGACGATCGACGTGGCGACTAAAGCGGCTGCTGTGATTAATGCTCGACTGGGTGCTGGCACCGTACTGGCTAGTCGCAACACGCTGAACACAGCGTCCAGTGTGACGGCCAGTTCCAGCACGAAGTTTGCCATCATGGCGGCTGGCGAAATCGTCGACAATTTGAATCTTACCTACGTCTCCCGTGCTGACAGTGGCACGCTGGACTACACGCCAGTGGCGAATGCGTTTGGTGTCGTCACGATCACCGTCACAACGCGAGATGCGGGTGTCGACGGGATCTTCGACAACAGCGACGACCGGGTGATCACGGATACGTTCAACATTACTGTGGACGCCGTAAACGATTCGCCAACACTGGACGCGATCGCCGACCAAACGACAGACGAAGATGCGACTCAACAGCAGATTCCACTGTCGGGCATCTACAACATCGCTCCACCGACGACCAACGAACTGGAACATCTGCGAGTTTCTCACACGCTGCATGCGACGACGACGATCGCTGTCGCAAATGGTGCTGACGTTGTGGGTGAAACTCTGACGATCGATGGGACTGTCTTCACATTTGTCGATGCTACGACAACCGCGGCACCGACGTCAACGGAGATTGCCGTTAACGCGGCGGATTCGACTCAACAGGTGGCCACGACCGCCGCTGCCGTGATCAATGCAGAATTAGGTGCCGGCACAGTTACGGCTGTTCATAACACGCTGAATACCGAATCCACCGTCGTAGCCAGTTCTGTAACGGCCTTCGCCACAATGCCTGCGTCTGGCATCGTGCAGGGGCTCGCCTTTAACTACAACAGTGGCGACAACACCGGTTCGATGCGTTACACGCCAGTTGCGAATGCGTTCGGACAGGTCACGGTCACTGTGATACTCGCCGATGCTGGCGTCGACGGTATCTTCGGAACCAGCGACGACCTCTCGACAACCCAGACGTTCAATATCACGGTTGCCCCTCAAAACGACGCGCCCGTGCTTAACGGATTGGGCAATCTGACCAACGTTGAAGACGGCCCGGAAGGTTCTGCTCCGCTAAGCGGCATTCTGAACATCGCGGCACCGACGACCAACGAACTCGAAAACGTTCGTTTCGAAACCGAACTGCACGCGACTAATTCGGTCGCTGTGGCGGTCGGAAGTAACGTGATCGGTGAGAGCATTACGATCGGCACGACGACGTTCTCATACGTCAACGCCATAACGGTGAATTCGCCAACGCCGCTGCAAATCGCCGTCTTCCCGGATGACTCCACTCAGAACGTAGCCTCGAAGTCCGCTGTTGTGATCAACAACCGGCTCGGTGCGAACACTGTCGTCGCCACAAACAACACGTTGAACACGGCTCAACCGGTTCTTGTTAGTTCCACTGACCGATTCGCTGTGCGACAGGCATCGCAACTGGTTGAAGGTTTGGCCGTCGATTACGTATCACGAGCCACTGACGGAACTTTCCGCTACACGCCATCAGCTGATGCATTTGGACAGGTCACCGTGACCGTGCGAGCCATTGATGCGGGCGTTGACGGTCAGCCAGGCGGCGGCGACGACAAGGTGGCGGAACGGACCTTCACCATCACGATTGCTCCTGAAAACGACGTGCCGGTCTTTACG
The DNA here is from genome assembly GCF_001983935.1 of Fuerstiella marisgermanici. Lineage (GTDB taxonomy): Bacteria > Planctomycetota > Planctomycetia > Planctomycetales > Planctomycetaceae > Fuerstiella > Fuerstiella marisgermanici. The sequence goes on from NZ_CP017641.1 coordinate 324,293, forward strand.
GCCAACGATCACATCACCAGCGAGAATGCTGCAGAGCAATCGGTGACGATCACAGGCATCGGCACACGACACGCGCCGGCGTTCGACGAATTGGAAGACATTCGCCTGGACTTCAACCTTGAAGATTCCTCCATCCTTGTCGTGCCAAACGGCGAACGAGCCATTGGAAATACCATCACTGTGAACGGCACCGTGTTCACGTATGTCGACGCTGCGTCAACCACCACACCGGTGGCTGGCGAGATTGCAGTAAACATCGGCGACACCACTCGAACTGTGGCGACGGCGACCGCCGCTGCCATCAATGCAGAGCTGGGAGCCAATACGGCTGCCGCTTCACACAACACGGTCAACACCTCAGCGACCGTGGTGCCAGGTTCAGCGACAGACTTCGATCTGTTCGCCGCTGCAGACGTTGTCGAAAATCTTGCAATCGATTACACGTCGCGAGCTACCACTGGTACGCTGCGTTACACACCGGTTGCGGATGCATTTGGCCAGGTCACTGTCACGCTGACGGCGACTGACGCCGGAGTCGACGGCATCTTCAACACGGCAGACGACGAAGTCACGACGGATTCGATTACGCTCACTGTAGTACCCGCGAATGACCTGCCTGGAATCAACCCGATTTCGAAGCAGGTGATTTTGGAAGACAGCGGTGCTCAAGCGATTCCACTAAACGGCATCACACCGGGACCGCTGGGCGAGTTTGAAGACATTCGGATCTCGGCAGCCGTTAATGCGGGCAATATCCTGGTCGTGCCGAGCGGTGGAAACGCCGTTGGTCGTTCGATACAGGTGGGTGGCGAAACATTTACATATGTCACATCATCAGCGGGATCAACTACGGACATCGTCATCTTCGACGTTGTCACATTGGTCACGAAAGATTCCACCTTCGAAGTCGCCGAAGCAACCGCTCAGGCACTGAACAGGCATTTCGGAGCCGGGACTGCAACGTGGCACCAGAATACTGTGTTGACCCTGCTGCCGATCACCGCACCATCTGAGTTTGTTGTGAAGACGGGGGCGGACATTATCTCTGCACCAAGTATCACCTACACCTCAGGCAACGCAGCTGGTTCTCTGAACTTTACGACGCTGCCGCATCAGTTCGGTACTGTCAACATGACGGTCACCGTTCAGGATGCTGGCGTCGATGGTGTGTTCAATACCTCTGACGATGGCACCACGACAGTGCCGGTTCAGGTCGTCGTCGATGCCGTCAATGACTCGCCGACGTTGAACGCACTCGCCAATCTGCTGCTGCCTGTCAGTGCCGGTCAGCAGACGATCGACCTCACCGGCATCTTCCGAGGTCCCGACAACGAACTTGATGATGTCATGGTGACTGTCACCAGCAGTAACACAGACCTCATCCCAACGCCGACCGTGCAATACCTGACTCCGCAGAACGCCGGTTCGCTCACGTTCACACCGGTTGCGGGAATGTCCGGTTCTGCCCGAATTACGGTCACCGTTACAGACAATGGTGTCGACGGCGTCTTCGACGACCCGTTGACTCCAGCGAACGAACGGGCCGACAACCGCATGGTCACGCGTTCGTTTATCGTGTCGACGCCACCAATCGTGCTGGCGCCATCGGGGACGATTTCGGACAGCACGCCGCTGCTGCAATGGACGCAAATTGGTAACTCGCCCGCTTACGAAATGCGACTGCTGAACGTCACGGAAAATTCGTTCGTGACACTGGGCACCGGTCAAACGGCGGGCACGTCATTCCAGGTTAACACGCCTCTGCCGTTGGGGGAATATCAATTCGAAGTGCGAGCCATCGATGCGTTGGGTGTGCCTGGGCTGTGGAGCCAGCCGTCGACGTTCACGGTCGCGGCTTCGATTACTGTCGTGACACCGTCGTCTGACCGACTGCCGGATTCCACGCCAACGTTTAGTTGGACAGCCGTCAGCGGTGCAGATTCGTATTCGCTGCAAATTTTCAACGATGTGACAGGTGAGTCCGTTTACCTTGTCGAAGACCTAACGATCACTCAGCACACCGTGCCATCAGGCAGCGATCTTCCGCTGGGCCGTTATCGTTACGTTATCACGGCGGTTAACACGCCGGCGAACTCTTCGACGGGAGGTACTATCTCGGCAGTCACAGAAGGCGTCTTTACAGTTTCGACGCCGCCTGAAATTGACCTACCGTTCGTGGCGATCTACGACACGACGCCAGAGATTACTTGGACGCTGCCTGCTGGAGCGGTCTCAACCGAGCTGGAAGTCTTCAACGTGACCACCAACTCCGTTCAGTTCACTGAGTCGAATATCACCGGCACGTCTTACGCGGTTACCGATTCGCAAACGCTGCCGTACGGTCGCTACGAAGCTCGCGTGCGAGCCTTCGCAGATGCCGCCGGGACGATTGCATCGGACCTGAGTACGGTCCACGTATTCCAGGTTGGAGCACCACCAGTTCTGTCTGGCCCAGCGGGTGCTGCCAACCCACGACAGACAGTGAATGCTCGCCCAAGTCTTACATGGAACGGGTCGCTTAACGGCGAACGATACAAGATCTGGGTCACCAACGTCACGTCGGGCGAAGTCCTTTACGTTATTGACAACCTGACAACGCAAAGCTGGACGCCACCGGCCAACTTAACGGTCGGCGAATACCGCTATTGGGTACAGGCGAAAACGGGAACCGGCGAAGTCAGTCCGTGGAGTAACGAATACAACTTCAAAGTCGTCACTCCGCCGACCATCAACAATACTCAGCCGTCGACCCTCGAAAGTCGGCCGACGATCACATGGAACGCTCAAACGGGCATCGATTCGTGGCAGATTTGGGTGAACAAGGTGGACGAAGTGCCCGCTCGAGTGCTCTACACAACCAACGGTCTAGCGGCTCCAACGTTTACGATTCCGGAAGACCTTGTCGAAGGACGGTATAAGGTTTGGGTTCGTGGCACGGCCGTGAACGAAACTACAGGCAGCACCACGGTCACTTCGTGGAGTACGCCGTACGAATTCGAACTCGGTGGCCGGCCAGTGATCACTCACCCGACGAACACCACAGACACAACACCGACCTTCACGTGGTTTAGTGTGGCGTCTTCAGCCAGCTACGAGATCTTCGTTTCGACAGCAGCCGAACCGGGCACGGCCATCATTCGAGAAGCTGGCCTGACATCGCCGTCTTACACGGTGACGTCACCGCTGGACAACGGTTCGTACATGGTTTGGGTGCGAGCCCGCAGTGCCGATGGAACGATTACCAAGTGGAGTCTCACGTCGCAGGCACGAGTCAACATCAACACGGTAGCGGCTCCGGTCGTCAACAACGTGCCCGGCGGATCGGATCGCACGCCAACGATTTCATGGACGGCCGTAAGCGGTGCCAATCGTTACGAAGTCTTTATCTCACGCAGCACGTCACCGTCTGTGGCCGTTATCCAGGATGCGAACGTCACAGGGACAAGCTTCACACCGACCACCGATCTCAATCCGGACGACTACCGAGTGTGGGTGCGAACGATTGACCTGGACGGCAACACGAGTGCGTGGAGTAGCGCGATTTCATTCACGGTGACCTCAACTGGTGGCGATGCCACCGGTACCGACATCAGCATGTCAGAGATTGTTCTGCTGGCTTCTATGGATGCCGCTGATGCCGCCTTTGAGGACGTGCAGGTAACCGTCAGCCACACGGCGTCCGATGCAATGGCCGCCATCGACGAAACGGCCACGAAGCCCGCTCGAAGGGTTCGTCGAGTGGTTCCGGTTGTCGTGAAAGACGCACTGCCTGCTGAAGAAGTTGTTTCCGGCGACGAGTTGATGTCGAACTGGGACGACGAGATCTGGGCTGTCGAATCTGCCGCACCGGTTGATACGGCTCCACCGACAGAATCGGCGGCGAGCGACCAGAAGCAGGCCTCTGCAGGCTGGCTGGCCGGTCTTGCGGCCCTGACGCCAGCTGTCCTGCGTCGTCGCCGCAAGGAGGAAAAGTAACGACGGTGGGCGACCTGACCACTGGGTGGCATATCCACAAAGTGGTCGGGGCTGCAGCACAGTGATCACATCTCAGATGCTGCACATTTCGGTGCCGCGGACGGTTCCCTGCAAAGCCCTCAGAGCGACAGCAGATTTCATTAACGATTCTGCTGTCGCGCCCGTTCCTGGTTTTTGAATCGCTGTCGATGAGTTTTCGTGATCTCACGCCGACGGCGAAACGCTGCGGATTGGTTCGGTGCTGATCGCCGACAAGCCCGCAGCTGAACGCGGCCATGGTGACTGTTCTCTGCGCATAAGCGGAGGGCAGATTAGGACCGGGCCGCCGCAAATGGTGACCTCGGCCTTTCGTCTGCCCTCCGTCCGAAAACTTTTGCGGCTGGATGTTCGCTGTTAGGCGGGCCGGCCTCGGCACTTGTTTTCAGAATCGAACAGAAGCAACACGGGCCATCTGAGCGACACCTTCCAAAACCTGACTGCCGTCGTCCGACAGCAACGTCAGGTGCAGGGTGCCTCCTGATATTCGAATGGCTTCCTGCATGGCTGCTTCATCAACCAGTGGGATACCATTGCACACGGTGATCACCATTCCTGGCTGCAGGCCGACTCGATCTGCCGGCGATCCCGGTTCAACAGTGTCAACGCCCAGCCCTTTGCCCGGCAACAAAATTCCCTTCAGACCCAGGTACCACTGAACTTCCTGAGGTGGTGCTCCCACGTGCAAGGTTGTGCTGCAGCGAACCCGTGACCAGTCGCAGGTAACGATCTCATGAGTGTGACAATGAGCGATCGGCTGACAGTAGCCCACCCACCAGTGACACGTCGCTGGTCGTGTATGACACCAGTGGTTTCGATGATTGTGGTTGTGCAGGATGTTGTGGACCAGGTGCTTCCAGTTATTGTTGTGCCCGTTGTGGACATGGTTGCCGCCGGACTTCGCAGACGAACTCTTCTGTCCGTTGGTCTTCGGAAGGAACGGCACGGTCTTGAATTTCGAATGATCAAACTTCGGATTGATCAGTTTGAGGTTGTTCTTCGAGACGGACAATGATTTGCCCGTTAACGATTTTCCGGACAACGACTTGCCGGAAAAATTCTTAATCGAATTCGCCCCACGACTGTTCCACTTCAACTGCTGCCCGGTGAAGCTGCTGTTTGAATTTTTCCTGCTGCTCAGGCCGCCTGACTGAATCGGCAGACCCTTGCCGAATGACGTTCCGGGTGTTGTCGTGCGAGGTGCCGTTAGCTTCGGTGTGGACGAACCGCCCTGCTTTAGCGAACCGAATTTGCCGAATCGACTGCTACCGCGTGACGACGGTGCCTTCGACTGCAAGGATGTTCCGCTCTTCGGTTGCCCAAGCGAGCTACCGCCGCTGCGAAAACTACTTCCGCGTGAAATGCCGGACGATCCGGATCGCCCCATGCGGCTGCTCATTCCGCCACTTTTGCGAAACTTAGACTGAGCGAACGAATCCGCCGGTGTGGTTGCCAGGCAGACAGCGGCCACACAGATCAGCGTATGGAAAGAACGTCCCATGATTTCCCCCTCGTTTTCGGTTAAATGCGATCGGGCAAAGTGCCCAACTGCCTTTAGCGGGAGGAAAATTGATCTGTTACAGCTTTCTTTTGAAATCCCTGACCGCAGGTCCTAGCCGTGCAATTCGTAGAAAGTCTTCAACGAACTGTCGACGACGGCTGGGGCGACGCGGATTTCTCGAAAAACCCGATTCAGCTGAGCGTCACCGTCTGCTTTCAGAGTCTTGGCGAGTTTTTGGAGATCGCTGATCATCTCGGGCGTGATTTCGGACATTCCTTTCGGAATGCTGGTCCCCGGTTGCGTGCCCCGGCCTCGTTGCATACAGACGTGCCGGCAGAAACTTATTAGCGAGTCGCCGATTTCTCGATTGGACATATTGGCAAGGTTACCCGGCCTCGGGTAGCGGGCATGCTGATAGAGCGCCGGTAGCATGTCACGAACGGTGATCTTCGTTCCTCGCAGTTTCAGAACGTCTCGCAGCTGCGCCTTGTAGCCATTGGCGTAGTTTTCTGCCGCTCGTCCTTCCACCGTAACCAGTGGGTTGCCTGCTGATGCGAGTGTATTCAGGGCGGCCGATGCGGTGAGACCGTGGCCAGTCTTTCTCATGTGGAAATAACCTCGCGTGTGAGGAATGAATCCTCTAAGTCCCGTTCCGTAGTCTTCGGCCTTCATAAACAGATACTCCGTGCCTTTCGTGGTTTCCATCTGAACCAGCAGCTCGCGGTATCCCTTCAAAAAGGCCCAGCCTTTTTTCGCCGATCGGCCTGCACCGCCGAGGTGAGAACTTTTTCGCCTCGCCAGGTGTCTGTCGCACGCACGTTGAATGACGCCCCGTTGTTCTTCGGAAAGCTGGGACAGGTCAATCATGTAGCTGCCTTTTTCCAGCGGATGATGAACCCAACAGGCGATATACAGAGCGTGAAAAGACTTGATGTCCCAACGTCCGGACGGCGCATGCAGCATCGACGTAACGTTTGTCTGAAGCGTACTCTTCAGGAAGTTTCGAAACGATCGAATGTCTCGGAACTTACTGCGAAAGACGTCGCGAACAATCTGCTGGTCGGACGCACTTCGGGATTGAATGAGTGCTGCGATTTGGCCGTTCATGGTTTGCTCCCGCCCGCGTTGTGCTCGGGACACAGCGACGAAGGATCAAGACTGCTGCGGTTCGAGTGTAGCATCACTGGGAAGCTACGCCTTCTGCAGTTTTAGTGGCCCCGCGCCATCCAAGGTTAGCTGGTCGTGGCCGGGTAGGTAAGTGCCCTTGTAAGGATGTCGAAGGCTCGGATCTTGGCCGTAGAGAATGCGTTTGTATTTGTCATAGTATCCCACGCTGGATGGCGTCGTGACGAACATAGCCCACTCGTTCTCTCCGATCGCGTCCACGCAGCCGCATGCGCTGAGTGCGTTGTGCGTCTCAAGCATCACCAGCATGTTTTTCACACCCGCCTTCTGATGAATAGCCTGCGCGTCTCGCATGACTCCGGCACGAAACGCACCGCCGAGTGAATGCATTGATGCGGCCTTGCCTACTGCGGTGGTGCCGCCGGACGCAAGTGCTTCTACCCCCGATGTTCCGATTCCGGCTGCACCCGTTGCCGCGTTTGACAACCAGTTGAGCGCCATTCCCGCAAACCATAGTATCTTGCCGTTACCTCCTTTTGAGACCAGAAAGTGGTAACGGTTCTTACCCTGTTCCATGTCCTCGGCCCGTTGCACGAATATGCTCTCGGAACTGATTCGCAGATTCATTCTGGTGTCGTGCTTAGTGACCGTCTTGACGATCGCTTTGACATCATTCAGCGAAAGAGTGTGAGTCATCGAATAGCCCCATTTGTTCAGATTAATGGAAGAGAGTTAGAATTCGTCGTCTGCCGTTTTACCCGAGCCTTGCGGCGAGCAAAGATGATGGTCCCACCGAGCCACTGACTCATTAGGTTCCGAGATTTGTCCTTCAACTCAACAACCTGCTTGGGCGACGCACTTCCAGTTCGTCGCATTCCATCTTCGCGGTAGATTGACAGAGTCAGACCACGCGTAGATCGTAGGCGAGTCGCGCAGGTTTTGTTGGAGGTTCTGAGCCGGCCGGGGGCGATCAATGCAGCCGCGGTCATGGATTGCTAGGTGGCGAAATTGCTATTCGCTTCGTTGATCAATTTGACTATTTCGGCAGGAAACTCGTCATAGTCTTTCGCCATGGATGCGTTGATCTCATTGTTGGCTTGCCACATTTGGAAGCTGGCTTCCCGTGCAGCACTCTTGCCACCAACGGCGTAGTGAAGAATTGGTAAAGCGGTTGGCAACATGCGCAGTATCGACGCGTAGTACCCAATTTTTCCGCTGTGATGCTTGTAGCCAAAGGCGATCTCAAAAAGTCTCCGAGGTCGCCCAAACACTGGTCTCCTGAACATTAAAACGACACGCAGCCTCATGTTTTTGCTCACATTCCAGAACTCTAAGCAGGGTAACAGAAACTCATCCGGTATGATGTTCGATCGGTGTCGATCCTTGACGCTGTCAATCCAGTCGCATCCTTCTCTAAGCGCATCGATGACTTCATAGCTGTGGGCCTGCCTAATCCTCTGCTGAAGGGTCCGCATGTTTCTTCTCCTGGACTCGAGGTGATGGTCTGCATACTGTGCCACTTGAGAAACTCGTGGGGCATAACACGAAAGGCGTTTTTTCTCAATTGGCGATTTGAGTACCGGAATCAGGCTGCGGAAGGAAAATTGCGGGACAACTGGTTCGATTTCAGTCCAACGCACCCAGCTTGGATCCAGCAGCTGCGTTGCAACGGCTCCTGTTATGCGGCTACGGTTTCTCGTAAGATCGGACTACTTCAGTCGTTTTTCGGGCAACGAATCCCGACAACGCGGTGCCTTTGGGACACAGAAAAATGTCACCGGAAAACTGTCCCGACGAACCGACGATCGCCAGGTTTGCTCACGGCTTGCTGGCAGAAGATGAGGCCGAATCGGTCGTGAGCCACATCGAAACATGTGCCGCCTGCGGAGTGACGGTCGAGGTGCATGCCCGTAACGGTGACGATTTGATCAAACAGTTGCGTCACGCATCTCACCACGACCTTCCACCGGATCCCGATTGTGACCGCACTCTGGGACGGTTAAGAGAAGTCGACGTGGCCAATGTTCTCAGTCACAAAGGCGAAGACGAAGCGACCGCGCCTGAGAGGATTCGCGACTACCAGATCGTCGAAAAACTTGGCGAAGGCGGAATGGGAGTCGTGTTCAAGGCTCTTCACACGCGCATGGATCGCACCGTCGCGATCAAAATTCTGTCGCAGCGCCATCTTTCAAGACCGGATCGCGTCAAACGCTTTGAACGCGAAGTGAAGGCGATCGCTCGGCTGGAACATCCCAACATCGTGCGAGCCACCGACGCCGGTGAAGAAGACGGTCTTCCATTTTTGGTCATGGAATTCGTTGACGGTGCCGACCTGTCGTCGATCGTCAGGCAAGATGGCCCGCTACCAGTGGCAGAAGCGTGTGAAGTGATTCGGCAGGCCGCTGTCGGGCTTCAGTTTGCTCATGACCAGGGCCTGATTCATCGAGACGTTAAGCCGTCCAATCTGATTCTGTCGCCGACCTCGCCCGAGCATGCGGGGGGCTCCAGTGGAGCTGGCGGCGCAGCGGTAGTCAAGATTCTGGATCTCGGACTTGCCCGGCTACGCAGCGACGCAGCCACGGGCAAAGAAACGCAGGCGACCGAGGCTGGCGATACCACCGAATACTCCGCGGAACTCACGCGCGACGGGTTGATTGTTGGAACCATCGACTACATGGCCCCCGAACAGGCGCGAGACGGTGGCATCGCCGATGAACGGTCCGATATCTATTCGCTCGGATGCACGTTCTATTTTTTGCTGACCGGCCAGCCGCCATTCCGTGATGATCAAAAAGGAGCGATGACGAGAACGCTCGCTCGGCATCAAAGCGAGGCGCCCCGTCCCCTTTCTGACTTTCGCCGCGACGTACCACCTGTGGTCGACGCTGTTGTCACGCGAATGATGGATAAGCAGCCCGTCGATCGGTACGGCGCCATGGCCGAGGTCGCAGCATCGCTGGCTGACACCGCCGACACTGCTGATTTGATGCGTCTTCAGAACCCGCAAAAATCCAACGCTGCCCCTCGGCCAGCTAGTCGGCGAAACAGTCAACCAGCGACTCACCAAGGCCGTACTGGAAAGGGGCGTCATTCCGGTTGGCGTCGCTTCGGCCTAATCGTGATGCTCGCACTGTTTGGCGGAGCGGCATGGTTCGGCGTCACGACACGAAAGGTCGACGTTGGTCACGGAACAATGGAGGTGCAGTTTGACGACAATGCATTTGAAGGCACCGTCGTTGGCGAAACTCTGACCCTCAAGAGTTTGCAGACCGGAAAACAGCAAACACTGAAGTTGACAGCGCAAAAAACGTCGGCCCCGCTGGCTCCGGGGACGTATGAAATTTCAGTAACGACGGATAGCGGTCTCGAAATTGTTGGAGGACCGCAGCTAACCATCAAAACCGGTGAAAGTCATCAGGTTGTTGTTCGTTATTTGCCGACACCCAAACCGCCGGACGCACATCGCCGAGCGGCAAATCGCATTTTGGAACTCACTGGCAGCACGGTCACTGTTCGAGTAGCGGAGCAGGAACCCAAACTCATCGCCCGGCCCGAAGACCTGCCAGTCAAAGACTTTGAGCTGTGGGGGCTATATGCGATGGGAACCGAGTTCACGAACGAAGATGCGAAGTTGCTTAGCGGACTGACAAGCCTTCGCTCGCTGGTTTTTTACCACACCGCAATCAACGATGACGCTCTCCGTGCATTCGCCCAGTTTCACCGCTGCAACTACATGGCGTTGGCCGAATGTCCCGTGACGTCGGCCGGAGTCATCCCGCTTGTCAGAGCATTGCGCGGGATCACTCACCTTAATGTCGACACAACCGGTGTGGGAGCTGATTTGGTACCGGAGGTCGCGAAGTGTGAGTCGCTGCAATGGCTGGGGTTGCCTTCGACAATCTCCGTGACTGAACTTCAACCGCTGAGCAAACTTAAAAACCCAATTCATCTCCGCTACTACGCGCCGCTAAAGGATGGCGATCTAAACCTACTGACAAAACTTCCCCTGGACTTCGTGGCACTGAATGCTTTAAACCTCACAGGCGAAGGATTCACGCACCTGAAGTCGTCGCCCACGCTGACCTCGCTTGGTTTAAAGGACGGAGCTGGTGTAACTGCGACGTCCCTGCGAGACCTGAAGTCCTGGCCAGCGCTGCGGCGATTGGAGTTCTCTAATTGTGATCTAACTGGTGAAAAACTAGCGGCTCTAAGCGAAGTGCGTCAGTTGCAGACGTTGCAGACGTTGCAGATCAACGCAGATTCGTTGTCTTCGGAGGATCTCGCGAATTTGAAAGATTTGCCAGAGCTGACCACTTTGTATTTATTTAATGCGGGGCTGAGTAATCCCGACATCACAGCCCTGAAAAAACTGCTGAAGGGCTGCCAGGTGATCACGAAGTAACTCGCGGCCTGCCGAATTCCGCACGAGAGAGGTTGACCCGAGTTGATAAACAGACCAACCTGCCTGACAATGCGAGGAAGCCAGATCGCAGGCGGACCGGACTCCAATCGAAGTTCGTCTGCTCAACGTCGGCTCCTTTCCTGTTGCCGCGTTTGCGATCTTTTCAGGCAGGTCTTTTTCGTTGTCACGTCCGAGTCAAACATCATCCACGCTTCTGGAACGCATTCGGGAATGTGATCAGGAGGCGTGGGTTCGGTTTGTTGATCTGTACGGCCCCACGCTGTACGGTTGGTGTCGTGCGGCCCGTCTGTCCGACGACGATGCGGCGGACGTGATTCAGGACACCTTCCGCGCCGTGGCTCGCTATCTTGACGGCTTCAAACGAGAATCCGGTCAGAAAGGCGCACTCACCGCGTGGCTGTGGAAGGTGACTCAAAGCAAGATTCGAAACCATTGGCAGCGGATCGCTCGCAGCGAACCCGGTCAGGGCGGCAGCGACGCTCAGCGGCGACTTGCCGAATTGCCAGATCCGTTTGGTGACCTGGCGGATGACGAATCCGTTACGGGCGATGGATCGCTCATCATCCGCGCGGCAGAATTGATTCGACCTGAATTCCAGGAATCCACCTGGAATGCGTTTTGGCGTGTGGCGATCGACGAACAACCCACGGACGTCGTCGCAAAACAACTGGGCATCAGTGTCGCCGCCGTTCGTCAGGCCAACTACCGAGTTCGCCGCCGCCTGCGGCAGGAACTACAGGGTGTGGTGACGGTGTCAGAGGAACATCCATCACTCGAGCCCGGCATTTGATTTCGGACCGAGGCCGTGATTCCAACTTGTGAACTCGCGTATCGCAGCACTGCGCCTACTTTGCGACGACTCGCCGTGTCACGATTTCCGGGACGGCTTCGTCCTGCGACGTGGAAAAGCCGGTGACGAATTCCAGTTCACTTAACGTTTGTTCTGTTTCGTGAATACTGTCGGCGACTGAATCGACTTCGTTTGACAGCATTGCCGGGTCACCGCGGCTGATCCCCATTTCCGCCAACGAACGAATCTTGTTCTCCAGCCGCTTCTGTTCGGCCTTCACTAATTCGTAGCTGTCGCGCGCCTGCTCGAAGTTCTTCTGCCGCTGCTTACAGGTGTTCAGGTTGTCCTGTAACGTTGCCATTATGCGAGCTCGCTGTTCGTTTTGCGGACGCTCGGCTTCGCGTTCCAGCCGCGACTGCACCTGTCTCGTTTCCCGTTCGATTTCATCGATCGTTGTGGTTTCGAAAAATCGGTTTAACGAATTTTCGGTGTACAGCAGTTTCAGAAACAGCCACAGCAGGCGGTCCAGCCCATCCAGCCGGACTTCAGCGAATGTGCCGTCCGGTTCCAGAACACCGTTCGCGGTCTGATACTGTTTGGTGATCGCGCGAAGTTCTTCGCAGCGACCCATCAATTTACGAAACCGCTGCTGAGCACCTCGGGGCAGTGACGTGAGCATCCGTCGCATGCGGACTTCAGCCGTCTTCGCATTATTCTCTTTCAGCTTCTGCTGTTCGGTGATGTCGACGTACTGGCGAAAGCGGGGGTGAGTTCCGACGAAGCCCAGCCACGCCATTTCGCCAGCGGCGACTAGCGAAAGTCCGACCTCCGGCTGTTGCGACATCATTGAAAACCCGACCCCTGCCGCCAGGCCTAATAGGTTCCAGCGGTTCGCAAAGGCGGCTTTGATGTATTTAGTAAGGCTCACGTGGATTACGTTCGGTCTTCAATTGACTGGGAATACCGTAGCAGAAAATTTCGAAGTTTCCGCGCCGCAGCCAGTTGGCTTTATGGCTGTCGTGAAAAAATGCTTCCGGCTACATTGCGCCCGCATGGGCGTTAGCGGACTCCAGTTCTTCAAGGATATCACGGATTCCAAAGACGGTCTTTTGGAAACCTTCTTCTCGCTGCATTTCCAGAGCTGGTCGATCAGGCGGCTCTACTTCGATTTGATGCAGCAGCGTACCAGGCGACCGACTAAGAATGAACACTCGGTCGCCGAGGTAGACAGATTCTTCAATCGAGTGCGTTACAAAAAAAACGGTGGCCTGCACTTCTCGCCACAAATTCACCAGCAGGTCCTGCATCTGCATGCGGGTATGTGGGTCGAGTGCTCCGAACGGTTCATCCATCAGTATAATCCTCGGTCGTAGAATCAGCGTTCGAGCAATCGCGACTCGCTGCCGCATTCCACCGGATAATTCGTGTGGAAACTTGCCAGCGTCTGAATCCACATTCAGCCCGACTTTACCAATCCATGATCGAGCCTGCTCGTGGCGTTCTTCCCTGGACACACCGCGACATTCCATACCGAAGGCGACGTTGTCCAGCACTGTGCGGTTGTCGAAGCTGGTGTAATCCTGAAACACCATCCCTCGATCCGGTCCCGGTCCCAGCACTCGTTGACCTTCCACCAGCACCTCGCCGGTGGTCGGTGGATGCTGCGGTGTCAGTCCGGCGATCATCCGCAGAATCGTACTCTTGCCACAGCCACTGGGGCCCAATACCGAAATGAACTCGCCATGATTTGGTACATCGGGAACCGCAAAGTTAATGTCTTTGACGGCGGTGAAAGCATCCGGCCGACCGTAGTTGTATGTCTTGGAAACGTTTCGAAATTCAACGACGTTTGGCGATGACATGAGGCGATTGACCTGTTCGATATGGTGCGTGCAGAGGTCCGAATATGAATAGCTAAAGGTCAAACGCAGGGAACAGCGAGGCGGATCAAAAAACAGGCACGTTATCGGCTACAGCCAATCTCGCTGACGGGTAGTCGCGGAACAATCGTTTCGGGCGATGAAGGCTGTTTCCCACAAGCCCGAACCGTCCATGAGAGAAGGGAAACTGCTTTAATCGTCGTCGAAGTCTTCGAATTCGTCGCCGCCCTGAATTTCTTCCAACCGCTTTAGCACGTCACGGTAGTCGTAGTCGACGGACAGAATTTCGGTGTAATGGTGTTCGGCAAGTTCGTTTTTCTTAGCCTTCTCGTACATGCGGCCAAGGCAGTAGTGAGCGTTCTTGAACGGATCCGGTTTTTCTTTGTAAGTCAGCGTTTCCAAAGCCTTCTCAAACTGACGCCGGCCGAGATCCATTTTTCCGGTTCGCATAAAGCATTCGCCCAGCGACACCAATGAATCTTCCTTCAGCCGGGAATCGGCAGATGCCTGCTGGAACAGTGGAATCGCCAGCTTGTACTGCTTCGTTTTGCGATAACGATCCGCCAGTTCGAAACGCATTTTCATGTCGTTCTTGTTGCGCTCAATGCGAGACGCCAGAACTTCGATTTCGCGAACGACAAGGTCCTTCTTAAGCGCATCCGCTTTTTCCTTCAGCCGTTCTTTGTCGGGATTCTTGCGAGCGCGGTCGTTGGCTTCCGACGCTTTGTCCTTCATGATTTCCAGTTCGATGTCTTCTTTTTCCTCCTGCAAAGACACGCTGTTGTTGAAGGTTTCCAGACCTTTGTCGAGGACTTCGATGGCTTGCGGGAACTTGCGCTGATCGCGCAGTACGTTCGATAGCTTCGAATACAATGCCTCGTTCTTCGGGTCCTTGCGAATAGCGTTTCGCAAGTCTGCTTCTTCAGATTCGCCGGGAGCGACAGAATCTGGTGCCGCACCGCGCCGACGACGCCGGTCGGCATCGTAAGCGCTTGATGCACCCGCGTCGCCTGATTTGCCGGACTTGTCCGCCTTTACGTCCTGAGTCGATTCGGCCTTCTCGTAGTTCCCGCGATCCATCACCTTTTCAGCATCGATTTGCGACATCTTTGAACGCGCTTCGCCATCACTTGGATCAGCTTCATAGATTCGCTGGAAGCACGCGCGAGCTTTGTCGTATTCGCCCCGTTCCAGCATGACGTCGCCGAGGCCGCGGTTAAAATCGATGTTGGTCTTGTCGAGATTCACGGCGGCGGAATAGGCGTAGGCCGCGATTTCTCCGCGGTCGAGTTCCTTCGACGCGGCGCCCAGATCGGCGTATAGTTGAGGATCCCACGGATTGACCAGCAGTCCATCTTCCGCCAGTTTGTCGAGCGTATCCCAATCCTTTTTCATCCGAGCCTTTTTCATTTTGCCTCGGATCGACATCAGCTTCATGCCGGCCATTTTCGCGCCACTGCCGTTGTCGCCGTACATCTTTTTGCAGCAGCCGTGTTTCGTTTGACGGTACAGCACAACATCGGGCTTCATTTTGACGGAATTGCCGAAACAATTGACCGCGAAATCCCAGTTCTGCCGGTTCATGGCGTCGGTGCCTTTTTTGTACCATTCCTGAGCGGCACCGGCTAATGGATCTGCTTCTCCCATATTTTCTTCCGTCTTTTGTTTCGGTCCCGAACCCTGCAGAATCACGGCTGTCTAAACAACATCAGCCGATCGTATTATAACTTAGATTGAGGGCGAAATCAGGTTTTGAATTCTGCTGCCTCGTCAATGCAGGTTAACATACCACACCCCTTCCACATACCCTCAGACCGAGTAGTTGCAGGCCATTATGGAAGCTGACAAGCTGCGTCGAAAAATCTGCTACGCTGCCGCCCAACTTCTGAACACGCGGCAGGAAACCCGGTTCGTTGCTGCCCGGTGGCGCGCCGCTCGAGCGATCACCAGCAGCTACGTGGATTCGGAATCGCTACCCACGGATCTGGAAATCCGGATGGCGCTGCAGCAACTGGTTTCTACCGTGCTGCCGGCTGAACCCCTGCCTGCTGAGTCGTATGACCAGTTTTCTGATGACGATTCCGCAGACGAATCTGACCTGTCCGAGTCGCGTTTCGATCAATATCTGGCATTGCTGGAGCCGATGGATCGCGTCCGGCTAAACAGGGACACTCATCCGGAAGGCGACCTGCTGTACCACAGTCTGCAGGTGTTTGAGCTGGCCAAAGACGCTCGCCCGTGGGACGAAGACTTCCTGATTGCGGCCCTGTTGCACGACGTCGGCAAGGGCATCGATCCGTTCGACAACCACACGGCGACATTAAACGCGCTCCACGAAATCGTCAGTCCGCGAGCTTTTTGGTTTGTCGAAAATCTGCCGACTCAACATCGCCTGTATGACGGCACAATCGGCGTGCGAGCACGGCGCCGTTTAACAGCTCACGAAGACGGTGAAGAGCTGAAACTCTTGGCACGGTGCGACAGCGAAGGGCGTGTCCCGGGGCGCCCGGTCAGTTCGCTGGACGAAGTGATTTGCTTTCTGCGAGAGTTGGCGTGGGAGTAGCGCTGACGTTTCCTAGCGCCCCGTCAACTGTCGAATAACAGCGATGTTGTCCTGCTTTTGGACGTGCCGCAACCTGAACGCAGTAAACGAGTTGCGAACATTCCGCTGGAATCGTATTTGACCCGGGCTGATTGGACACCTAGCCTTTGTTTAGACGGAATGCGACGCGCAGCATCGTCCTCCACGCGTTTGCATTGACCCAAAAACATGGAACTTGATCGTTCAACGGAGAGTCTAAATAAGTACAACCGCGAACTGCTTTCATCCGGTAACCAAACCCAGAAGGAAGGGTGTCTGAACTCTAATTCGGACTGCCTGGAAATCTGAAAGCCAGATCGCCTCTAACACATCTCTACCGGCCTCTTTGTTCGTTCAAAGTGGTGGGTGGTGCTCTGAAAGTGAGGTAGACATGGCCACGATTTTCAATGGCGATTCTGTGCCGGGCAAGCCCCGCCACGACGCCCCTCCAACAACACTGCCCGGCGATACATCGACCGGTGCCACTGATGCGAATCCAGGTAATCCTCCGAATCGCATCGCTTCTGCAGATCAAGGCGGCGATGCCGTGACGCGGACTACCGCGTCCAGCATCGACCGCTATCCGGTCGGCGTGCCTCGCCGCCTCGCATATCCCGACATACCTGCATGGGGACTGCTTGAACGAGCCGCCATGCTGATTCCCGGGCGTGCCGCGTGCATCTACAACGACGTCGAATGGACGTGGGAAGAACTTAATCTCGACGCCATCCGCACGGTTGAATGCCTGCGTCGTTTGGGAGTTCAGCCCGGTGATCGAGTCGGCGTGCTGTTGCCGAACGTTCCCGAATACCTCATCGCGCTCAACGGTATCTGGCGTGCTCAGGCGGTGGCGGTGGCACTCAGCCCAATGGCTGTGCCGGACGAGATCGACCGCATGCTGGAAGCGACTGAATGCAAAGTCGTGATCTGTCTCGACATGCTGGTGTCGTTGATTTCGGGCGAACATCGCCCCGACAAGACTCTGCTGGTTTCGTTAAGACCTCAGCTTCCCCTGTTCGAACAACTGGGCTATCTGTTCCTGCGCAAACGCCGCACAGGGTTATGGTGGATGTCGGCCAACGAAAAGGTCGGTTGGTTCTGGGAAGAAGTGCGCGGGACAGACTCGACCGCTCAGCCAGCAGCCAGCGAGGCTTCCAAAGCCGATTGGTCGACAGTCCCCGCCTACATTCTGCCCACCGGCGGTACGACCGGCGAACCCAAGGCGGTGACGCTCAGCCATCGCAACATGGTGGCCAATGCGTGGCAGCAGTATTACTGGGCGGGAGCCGCCGTCGGCAAAGAGACACTGCTGGCTGTGCTACCGTTCTTTCACAGCTACGGTTTGTCGACGAACGTCATGGGCGGAGCCGCCATGGTGGCCACGCTGATCATGGATCACCGCTTCAACGTTCGTAAAGCGATTCGAATGATCGAACAGTACCGCCCAACGGTCTTCCACGCCGTGCCTGCGATGCTGGTTGCGATGAACGAGCACCTGAAAACTCACAAGGCGGACTTAACGTCATTGAAATGGGTGATCAGCGGCGGAGCTCCGTTGCCTGAAGCAGTTGGTCGTGAATTTGCAGAACACACGGGAGCGCTGGTCGTTGAAGGCTATGGCCTGTCGGAAGCGTCGCCGGTCACGCACGTGGGGCCGCTCGACGACACGTCCAGCTTTGGCACGATCGGGTTGCCATTGCCGGATACCGCTTGCCGTATTGTCGATTCCGAAACCGGTCAAGTCGATGTCGCGCCGGGCGAAGTTGGCGAGCTATTGGTGCGCGGTCCACAGGTGATGCTGGGTTATTGGCCTTCCGTCAAACCCGGCAACGAAGACGACTGGCTGCACACCGGCGACCTTGCTCGATTGACGCCTGACGGCTTGTACCAAATTGTCGAACGCAAAAAAGATTTGATCATCACCAGCGGTTTCAACGTTTACCCACAGGACGTGGAAGGAGTGCTGAAGAAGCATCCGTCCGTCAAAGACGCCGCAGTTGTTGGCGAGCCTGACGAACGCAAAGGCGAAATAGTGAAGGCGTTTGTGGTGCTGAACAGCGGTGCCAGGTTCGACGAAGACGAACTGAAGGAGTTTTGCCACGAACACCTTTCGTCTCATAAACGGCCGGCCGTTATTGAACTTTGCAAAGATGACTTGCCCCGAAGTTTTTTGGGAAAGGTGATCAGAAGGAAGTTGCGGTCGGAAACGCCGACCGGCGAAGACGTGGCCAGTGAAGGCTGAATAGCAAGCGACACCGCGCAGAACGCGGCTATGGAATTTGTAGCAAGGGGATCGGAAAGGGAGAACGAAGATGAATAAGCCACTCGCCATTTTAAGCGGCATGCGAACGCCGTTTTGCAAAGCGTACACCAGCCTGACCGATGTACATGCGGTTGACTTGGGTGTTGCCGCTGTCACTGCTGCCTTGGAGCAAGCCAAAGTGGATTCCGACAGCATCGATGAAGTTGTGATGGGGAACGTGTCCGCTCCGGCCGACGCAGCAAATATCGCTCGTGTCGTCGCGCTAAAGTCAGGGATTCCACAGGACCGGATTGCGCACACGGTTAACCGAAACTGCGCGTCGGGGATGGAATCCATTCTGACCGCGTGGCAGATCCTGAACGAAGGACGAGCCAGCACCATTGTGGCGGGCGGAACTGAATCGATGTCCGGCATTCCCCTGCTGGTTCGTCCCAGCGCGGCAAAGTTATTGACGGCGCTAAGCCGAGCCAAATCGATGGGGGCAAAACTGAAGGTGCTGGCCAAACTGCGCCCCAAACACTTCAAGCCAGTACCTGGAGTCATGCTGGGGCTGACTGATCCGTTTTGCGGACTGAACATGGGACAGACGGCTGAAAAGCTGGCCCGGGAATTCAATATCTCGCGTGAGGACCAGGACCGATTTGCCCTGGACAGCCACGTGAAGGCGGCGGAAGCTCGTGAGCGTTGCTTCTTGTCGGGAGAGATTACGCCACTGTCTGATGTGGAGAAAGACAACGGACCACGTGAGAACCAAACGCTGGCCGCTCTGCAGAAACTGCGTCCAGTTTTCGACAAAGACGGCAGTGTCACGGCAGGCAACAGTTGCCCATTGACCGACGGAGCGGCGGCCGTAGTGCTGACGACAGCTGATGCGCTCGATGTTAATTCAGTCAAACCGTTGGGCTATGTGACGGGTTACGCCATCGCCGGTTGCGATCCTTCGCGAATGGGACTGGGGCCGGTTTATGCAACGGCAAAGCTGCTGAAACAAACCGGGTTGCAATTAAGTAACTTCGATTTGTTTGAGATCAACGAAGCCTTTGCGGCTCAGGTTCTGGCGTGTCTGGCGGCGTTTGAATCCGATGACTTCGCGACCAGCGAACTGGGCCTGTCGAAAGCGGTGGGCACGATTCCTCGCGACAGACTTAACGTACACGGTGGAGCAATCGCTTTGGGGCATCCGGTGGGAACCACGGGAACTCGAATGATTATCACGCTGCTACGAGCGTTAAATGAACAGGGATTGCACAGAGGTCTTGCAACGCTGTGCGTCGGTGGCGGACAGGGAGTCGCAATGGTTGTGGAGACGGCCGTTTAGGCCAGGACGAGTCGTCAACCGCCGAAGTGCCTGCCAGGGGAAACGGGAAGATTTAAAAAGAACGCAATAATCAGGGAGCATCATCATGATCAGTAAAGTAGCCAACCATTTTCGAATGGAAGAAGACAACGGCGTCGTCACTGTGTGGATCGATGTCGCTGGCAGTTCAATGAACGTGTTCAACAGTTCTGTGATCGAACGGTTGGAAGACGTGGTGACCGAGCTGGAATCGTCAACAGCCGACGCTGTGATTTTCCGCAGTGCCAAACCTTCCGGATTTTTTGCCGGCGCCGACGTGAAGCAGATTGCACAGCTATCGGGCCGCGAGGAAGTCAGTGCGGTGGTCGCTCGTGGACAGAAGTTGTTTGCTCGGATTGAGCGACTACCAATGCCGACCATCGCTGCGATTCACGGGCCGTGTTTGGGAGGCGGGCTGGAGTTCGCGCTGGCGTGTTCACAGCGCATCGCGCTGGATAGCTCTGCGACTCGCCTTGGACTGCCGGAAGTACAGTTGGGCCTGATTCCCGGTTGGGGGGGATCTCAGCGTTTGCCGAAACGCATCGGACTGATCGCGGCTTTGCCGATGATTCTGCAGGGGAAAAAACTGACCGCTGCCCAGGCACTAAAGGCGGGGTTAATCCATGCCGTCGCGAAAGAAGCAGACTGGGAGGCGACCCTTTCGCGTCGTTCGACCTTCTCAAAACCAGCGAATGGACTGCGCCGTCGCCTTGAAGATTCGTATCTCGGCCGGTGGTTTATTCTGAGAACGGCTGAGAAAAAAATCGCACGTGATTCGAAGAACTACCCCGCGTTAGCAGCGGCGTTAACAGCCGTGAGAGCGGGCTTTGACCGGCGATGCGACGGATTCGCCGTTGAACGCGATGAGTTTACAAAACTGATCGAAACGCCGACCTGTCGCAATCTGCTGACTCTGTTCCTCTGGCGAGAAGAAGCACGCAATTTGAACTTCCGGAGCTCAACGTCTTTGCGGCGCGAAGACAGCACTGCTGATTCTCGTCCACGCTTT
This sequence comes from Fuerstiella marisgermanici, assembly GCF_001983935.1. Classification (GTDB taxonomy): domain Bacteria; phylum Planctomycetota; class Planctomycetia; order Planctomycetales; family Planctomycetaceae; genus Fuerstiella; species Fuerstiella marisgermanici. The sequence continues at coordinate 345,212 of NZ_CP017641.1, forward strand.
GAGCGTCAGATGGCGGAGTCACACGACTGGCAGAATATGGCAGAAGTGTCAGGTGGGGGCGCTGACGGACACGATGAGCCCGCCGCTGACGGTCGAACGAGTCGGCTTGGAGAAGTTGATCAACAAAAGCTGCGGACCATCGGCATCATTGGTGCTGGAGCCATGGGTGCTGGCATCGGTCAATTGGCTGCGTTGAAAGGCTACGACGTCGTCTTCAAGGAACTCAACCGCGAACTGGCCGATGCCGGGATGGCTCGCGTGACCAGGCTACTCGACGACATGGTCGCGAAGCGGCGGTTGTCGAAGAGCGAGTATGATGCAGCGCTGGCTCGGGTGCAGGCGACGAATAACTTCGAAGACATGGCCGACTGCGATTTGGTGATTGAAGCGGTCGTCGAAAAGATGGATGTCAAACGTGCCGTGTTCGCGTCTCTGGCTGCAGTGCTGAAACCTCATGCCGTGATTGTGTCCAACACGTCCGCGTTGTCGATTGGTGAGATGGCGGCGGCAACAAGCCGGCCCGATCGAGTAGCCGGGTTGCACTTCTTTAACCCTGTGCATCGCATGGACCTGGTTGAAGTTGTGCGAGCAAAAGACACCAGCGACGACACGGTGATGATGCTGTTGAAACTGGTGAAGACGCTGGGCAAGACGCCAATCGTGACCAGTGACTCGCCAGGATTTCTGGTGAATCGCGTATTGTTCCCGTACATCGGCGAAGCTGTGCGGATGGTGATGGAAGGTCATTCGCCCCGCGAACTGGATCGCGAGATCAAGAAGTTTGGCATGCCGATGGGCCCGATCGAGCTGGTCGACCATGTTGGCTTGGACGTGGCATGGCACGTAGCGGGAACACTCGAACATGTGTTGCCGGAATCCGGTGACGTAATTCGTTTTCTGGGGAACATGGTGGCTCGCGGCTGGATGGGGAAAAAGTCGGGACGCGGGTTCTACGACTACATTGAAGGAAAACGGGGAGACGCGGCCGATCTTTCAGCGCTGCTAAGTTCGGCACATGTACCCACGGAAAATAAGCCAGGCGGCGTGCGGCCGTTTGAAGACAGTGATGTCCAGCGGCCCAACATTGGCGCGTTTCTGGATGACCGGTTGAGTGATATTCAGCGTCGTCTTGTGTACCCGATGATCAACGAAGTTGGATTCTGTATGCAGGACGAAGTTGTGGCCAAATCCTGGATGGCGGATCTGGCGATGATTCTTGGGACTGGGTTTGCTCCGTTTCGAGGTGGGCCAATGACTCTGGCAGAATCGATCGGGCCGCAAACGTTACGAAACAACCTTAATGTGTTGGCGGCAAGGCACGGAGAACGATTCAAGCCATCGGCATGGCTGGTCGCTGCAGGCCGCCCGTCACGCGAAACAAATTCGCAGCAACGCCAGGAAGGCGTCAATGGGACTGTTTAATGATGGAGGCCACAAATGCATTGACGACAACAGTTTGAAACGGCGATCCGAACCAGAGGATGAAACCTACTTCCATGAAAGGGGAGAACCATGAGCATCGATATCAAAGACATTGCACCGGAAAACGAACCGCAGCGTTCTGGCGACGTATCGTTCGCTGAAACGGCGTTGCGACTCGGCGGGAAGTCTGCTGAGGAGGCTCGGCGGACGGGCGTGCTGGATTCGGCCGATGATCAGGTCGAAACGATGTTCGCGGAACGCTATCGCACCAATGCCAGCCCTGTGCATCGAGCCGTCTGGGAACGCCGCGTGCCCACGGATCTGTTTCACATGGATCTGCCGCCGATCACCGACGATGTCAGGCAGATGATCAACGACAGCCTGCACGTCGTGCGCAAACATAAACGTGAAGGGACGCTTTACAATGAGCTTGGAAAGCTGACTGACACCGTGCTGGATGATCTCGGCCACGCCGGCTACTGGGGCGCACTTGTCGAAAAACGATACGGCGGCTGCGGGCTTCCATTCCAGCACTTTGCCGCCTTCCTGACTCGCATGGCCACCATCGAACCAACCGTTGCCGGCCTGGCGTCGGTCCACGGGTGCATCGGCGCGGTTGATCCGGTTCGTACGTTTGGCACGGCGGCTCAGAAAGAACGATACCTGCCACTGCTCGCCAGTGGGCGTCGGTTAAGTGCCTTCGCGCTGACCGAACCGGGCGCGGGTTCTGACCTGACCGCGTTAAAAACCACTGCCGCGCTGGATGGTGATCACTATGTGGTTAACGGTGAAAAACTATTCATCACGAACGCAGTTCCGGGGCGCACGATCGGACTCGTTTGCCTGATTGATGGCAAGCCAGCGGTTCTGGTGGCCGACCTTCCTGAAGAACAGAACGATTCGTTCCGCCTGAACGAATATGGGCTGTACGCGTTGCGGCGAGCCCACAACAACGGGCTGATCTTCAAGAACTTCCGCGTTCCGAAGGACAACCTTTTAACGCCACCGGTTGGCGACGGCTTGACGATTGCGTATCACGGTTTGAATCTGGGGCGAGTCGCTTTGTGTGCCAACGCGGCAGGGACGATGCGAACCATGCTGGCCAGCATTTTGCCGTGGGCAAAGTTCCGCGAAACGTACGGGCAGCCGATCGCCAACCGTGAACTGGTGCAGCGGCGAGTCGGCCATATGGCCGGTTTGATCGTCGGCTGTGATGCTCTGGTGCAATGGTGCGGCGGGCTGATCGACCAGGGTTATCGTGGAGAAATGGAATGTATCATCGCCAAGATCTTCGGCAGTGAAGCTCAGAAAGAAGCGGCCATTGAACTGTTCATGAAGACTCATGGCGGCCGGTCGTTTATTCGCGGCCATCTGTTCGGCGATAACGTGCATGAATTCCTGGCTCCATGCATTTACGAGGGTGAAGGCGAAATGCTGGGCATGGCGTTCTTCAAGTCGCTGGTGAAGCAGCACGGCAAGGATTACTTCGAATCCATCGGCCGCATTCTGTACGACGCGGGTATCAAACAGCCGAACCTGGCCAACCCAGCTCATCTGTGGAAACTGCGTGCTCCGATGACAGCGTACGCGAAGTGGTACGCGGGACGACGTCTGCTGGGCGTATCGCGAGATTCGTTGGCCGCTTTGCCGGGCGACCTTCGGAAGCATGCGGAATTTGCGCGGGACTTCCTGAGTGGTTCGGCGTTCGACATCAGTGCGATGATGAGAACTTATCAACTGAAGCTGGCGGATCGTCAGTGCAGCATGGCTCAGGCCTCACTGGCGGTGCAGGACGCGGTGACGATTTTGGTGACGGCACTGCATGGGGCAAAATCGGATTGCGAGATTACTCGCGCTGCCGCTTCGGTGCTGTGTACTCATCTGAAACACCGCATGTTAGGCACAAAGCCGAATGGTCGAGACTTCCGACGCGTAACTTCGCTGGGCGAAGCGATCGCGGAAAGCGGCTGGGCAGCGTTGCACGATGTCGATGCAGAAGAAGTGCTGATGCGGTATTAGGAGCGAAATCATGATTGCAGCAAACCACAATCAGAAAGCGGTCCTCGCTCTGGGTGGCGGGGGAGCTCGCGGGGTGGCTCACCTGGGAGTCATCGAAGTGCTTCGCCAGGTGCCGATCGATATTGAACGCTTTGTTGGTGTCAGTATCGGAAGCCTGGCCGGTGCGCTGTGCGCGGTGGACGACGACTGTGACCGCGTGCAGCTGAAGGTCGTGGAGTACCTGATGTCGGAGGCGTTTCAGCAGAAACAGGCGGAACTGTTTCTGGCGGCGCCCGAAGCAGATGAGCCAGCGGTTTCAGGCCTGTTTGCGTGGTATTACCAGGTGCGCAAGTTCATTGGTGCTCGACGGAAGCTGGCGCAGTTGTTCAGCAAGCCAGCTCTTCTGGAAGCGAGCGTCATGCAGGACGTCGTCGATGCGCTGATTCCCGACATCGACATTCAGGACACCACGATTCCCATCAGTATCGTGGCTCTGGATCTGTATTCCGGAAAGAAGGTGGTCTTAACCGAAGGTTCGCTAAAGCTGGCCGTGATGGCGTCGGCTGCAATTCCGGGCGTCTTTCCACCCGTGAAGTGGGATAACATGTTGCTGTGCGACGTCGGAATGATGGATGCCGTGCCCTCAAAAATTGCGAAGTCGTACGGTAGTCCTCTCACAATTGCCGTGGATGTCAGCGGGACCGTGGAACCGATCGATAAGTGCGAAACGGCGGGTGATATCTTCGTTCGCCTGTACGACATCGGCGAACCATTGGTGCGCGAGTACACTCGCGGGATGGCCGATTTGTTGATCTGTCCCAATGTGTCTCACATGCCGTGGTACGATTTTTCTGATCCTTCAGCGCTGATTCAGCTGGGGCGTGAAGCGACAAGGATTCGACTTGAAGAAGAATCGATGGATTTCCGAGAATTGCTGAAGCCGGTCCGGTTATAACGCCGAATTGGGAAGTGAGACAGTACGGCGTGAGTGCATTCATGCGCGCCGGGCGTCGCTTTTCTGGCAGACCTGGGGTAGCCGATGAATCTTGCGGAATATCGTGTCGATCTGCGTCAGTACGGCGGGCCGCTGGATCTGTTGTTGTACCTGGTGCGACGTCACGAGCTGGATGTATGCCAGATTTCACTGGCAAAGGTCACGCGAGACTTCCAGAGCTACATGGAAGTGCTGGAGTTGCTGGATCTTGATCTGATGGGCGAGTTTGTCGTCATCGCCAGCACGCTGCTCGAAGTCAAATCACGCGAGGTTCTGCCGCGTCCGGAAGAAGTTGTCGCGGACGACGAAATCGAAGAATCCAGCAGCGACCTGATCGGTCAGTTGCTGCAATACAAGCGCTACAAAGAAGCGGCGAAGTCACTGGACGAGCGAGCGTCCGAATGGCTGGAACGTTACCCGCGGCTTAGCGATGATCGCCCTGATCAAAAGCGTGACAGCTCAATCGACCGCATTCGTGAAGTCGAATTGTGGGACCTTGTCAGCGCGTTGGCTCGCATTGTGCGGCTGCCGGAAGTGGCAAAAGAGACCAGCATCCGCATGGATGAAACGCCGATCGGTGTCCACCAGGACCGCATTCGAAAACGGCTGGCAACGGAAGAACAAGTGGCCTTCAGTTCGTTCTTCGAAAACGAAAAACTTCAGTCCCGCATCGTGGGCATCTTTCAGGCCATCCTGGAGCTCATCCGGCACGAAAACTATCGAGCTCAGCAGCCCGAACTTTACGGAGAAATCTGGGTGCTGCCGCCCGCCGAGCAGTCCTCGCAATCCGACGACGGAACCAGCGAGTGACAGCGCCGCTGCGACGCGGCGGCTGCCTCACATCACGCGATGAACGGTAGCGCCGCCATCGCATGATCCAGTCAATCTGTTAGTCTGCCGCCCTGCCCTCCGCCTGTTCAGGCTTATCGGATCGGCTTGTGTAGAAGTACTTGAGAACGAGTTCTCGTGGCGGCGCCGGTGTCATTTTTGACACGACGTAGCCGGCCAGAAACGAGACGCCGATGCCGACCACGACCGGGTCCAGTTCAAACGGCCGCCACGGCTTTTTGAAACCGGCGTCGTGCATGAACGCTCCCACGATGTACAGCGCGAGATGGCTGAAGAATCCGGCGGCCATGCTGGCCATCGCTCCGGCAGCGGTTGTTCGCTTCCAGTACAGGGCAAATGCCATCGGTGCCAGAAAACAGGCGGCGAGACCACTGCCAACGTAGACGATCACGTATTGCAGAATGTCGGGAGGATTCATGGCCGCAATCACCACGCCCGTACCGATCACCAACGTCACCGTGTAACTCATCCGTTGCAGCGTCTTCTGAGAAGCGTCCGGATTAATGTTGCGTTGATAGATATCGCGAACGACAGACGACGAAATCATCAGCAGGAAACTGTCGACGGTCGACATCACCGCCGCAAACGGAGCGGCCACCAACAGTCCGGCCAACCAACCCGCTCCGATATTTTCTGTGAGGGTGACGGCCATCTGAGGCATTATGCGATCGGATTCCACCTCCATGCCGGGCAGAAGCAGTCGAGCACAGCAGAAAATGACCACCAACGGAAAATAGATGAAAGAGAAGTACACAGCGACGGTTGCGATCGAAATTCGCAACGTGCGAGTGTTGTTAAACGCCATCAGGCGGACCATGCTGCTGGGCTGTCCGGTACCCGAGATGGCCCAGTAGAAGAACATCGAAAACGCGAGACTCATCGGGAGAAATCCACTCAGCTCCGTCGAATGAGCGCCCGGTGCCGTCACGAACCCGCCCGGTTGGTCGTCCGGGGGGAATGCGGCTGCGGTTGATTCGTTCACAGCCTGAATCCGCACTTCCGTGTTGACGACGACATCTACCTTGCTTTCGCGAATGCGCGACTTGTCGCCAGCGTCAACAATTTCGATGGCGCTGACAGTTGCTGAGCCTGGTTCAGGGAAAGCGACTGTTGTTCCTGTTCGGAAGATACGTGGCGGGCTGTCATCTGTTTGCAGCCATGTGCCTGCAGGCACGTCTGTGGCTGCCTGGTCGACTTCGATAACAATTTCCGCCTGATGAGGGGGAACCATCGCGGCCAGTTGTTCAGTGGCGTGTTGCATTCCACCGACCTGAGAAATCGCCAGCGGCAGCATGATGACGACTCCCGCCACCATAACAACACCCTGCATCACATCGGTCCAGACGACCGCGTGGAAGCCGCCCCACGTCGTGTAGATAACGACGGCAACGCCGAATGCCAGCAGGCACAAGACGTAACCGGGATCCAGTCCGGACATCATGCTGTTGGACGCCAAAAAGACCCCGACACTTGTGCGAGCCCACTGGTAGAGTTCGTTATCTCCCAGCAACGTTTGCAGAATCATGCTGCCGGCTTTGAATTGAGCCACCAGATTCACACACGTGAAGAAGACAATCAGCAGTGTCGCCATGATCGAAAACTGGGGCATCTGAAATCGGTCGCGAAAAATGTCGGGCACCGTGATCGCGCCGGTCTTTCGAGCCACCTGGTTGATGCGTTTTCCCATCAGCCCCATCGTGCAGATGGGAAAAATCATATAGCTGCCGATCCACAGCGCGAGGACCCAGCCGTGCATGTAGATCAGCGACGGGAACCCCGTAAACGACCCACCCGAAGCACTGGTTGCAGCAAATGTCAGCGCGAGGGCCCATACGCCCAGGCTGCGGCTGCCGAGGAAGTATTCGTTTAGGAAGCTGCGATTCTTCAGCAGCTGACTGGACAGTGCTGCCAGTCCAAACACAGCCAGCGTGTACAGCAAAAATGTGACCAGTGCGGCCGTTCCGGCTGCGGCCAGTGTTGGAATTTCTGTCAGTGATTGCAGTGAAATCAGGTTGGCCATCATGCGACTCCTTCGCTGGTTGATGGCGAGCTGTTTCCGTTGGCTGCGTCCTGTTCATCGGGTTCCGTGCCCAGGTCGGCGTCCTTCATTTTGAAGATGCAAAACCAGATGGTCACGATGTCAGCGGCCAGCCATGGCAGAGCAATGCCGTATGCGACCCATGCCGGAATGCCAAAGACCGTGGGGAACGTCTCCGGTGTAATGCTACCGGGATCGGGGTATCCCTGTGTCAGACAGGCGGCCAGCGTCCATATAAAGCAGGCCACCCACATCAATAGTATCCAGCCAGCTTCTCGCAGACTGTCAACAAAAAGCGGATCCGGTTCGTATTCGTCGCCGAGGGACGTGGTGGGAGAAGTCACGCAGAAAACCTGTGGGTGAGAGTATCGGCGGGGAGGTCGTGAAGGCCGCGATTCCACACTTTTTGACCGACGCTGTCAATCGACTGCCTGCGGAACAACCTTGCGTCGGCCCAAAGTCCGCACAGAGATGCCACACCCGGATGGTGTGAATGTAAGCCGGAGATTACGTCGAAGAGGTCTTGATTTGCGAGCCGTCCCGCGCGCTCGTAAACTGCCCGGGGACGATCGTCACTGGTCATTGCTCAGGGGTGATGTGGCCCCTTCGGTGCGATTGGGATGCACGTCCCAGGATAACCGTTTTTCGATTTCCCCGGCGGTGCCTCACTTGCAAAGTTCCGATGACAATCCGTACGCCGCGCCTGCCCGTATTGACGTTTCGAAACGGCAAAAGCCGTCACCGTTTTTCAGCTGGCCGGTTTCTGTCGCCGCTGTAGGCCTTGGTTTGTTGGTTGCCAGCATCTACGTTGGCGCCATCTACAACGGTGTACTGGCCTCATTGCCTCAACACGTGTTTGGCGTGTCACTGGCCGCAGGCTTCTTCCTTGTTGGGGTTGGTTCACTGCTTGAGGTGAAGCCCATGTTCAATCTGGGTTTTGCGCTGTTCCTGGTCTGGACCACGATGCTGCTGAAGACGTACCGGCAGAGTTAGCGCCGTCGCGGCTTCGGCATCGGCTGCATTCGTACGCTGGTTCTGCAGCGGGACGGAAGCTGGAAGCAGTGCCTCTCGTCGTTAGGCACTCAGCGATCGAATCAAAGCGGCCGCCATGCGTTTGGCTTCGGTGGCGTCGAGGGCTTCGTCTTTATTTTTGTCGAACGTCAGGCTGCGCGTGACAAAGACGTCGACCATTTCTTCCACGGTGGGTGGTTTTGTCTGAGAAGCCAGCGGCCCGTTTGCTTTGCCGGGGGAGTGAGCAACGCCGTGTTTATTAAGTTCCGTCAGCACAGCCTTGCCGACTTCGGCCAGTTCTTTTTTATCAAGCCGGCCATCGCGATCGGTGTCAAACTTTGAGGCGGCTTTGACAAACTGGGCTGCGGTGGGGCGTCGATTTTGACCATTAGCCGCGATCTGGCCCGTGCGGTTCACACCTCCGCCATTGCGGACGGTGAAGGTGTTAATGCCGATCAACTGGCTAAATCCGGCATTCACCCCCAGGCGAACACCCGTTCGGCTGGGATTCACAAATCCGCCGACGACCAGCGAACCGCCGCTGACGACTCCGTTTTGTTGAGTCACGCCGAAACTGATTTGAGCTGATCCGGTAGTCGGCAGAATTGCCCACAGGATGGACACGGCGAACAATGCAGGGGCTTTCGAGCGAGACATAGCGGAACTCCGTTTATAAGTGCTTTGCAGCAGGCCGATTACGTATGAGACGTCATTTCCGGCTGTCTTTCCAGTCGAATCGGAGCAATGATTGAGAATCGAACAGGGAGAACGAGTGCCGTCCAAAGTGAAACGACGGGCGGGTTTTTGCGACGTTTGGCTGAATTTTGTCATTTTCGACGCACAATACGGGATTCTGCCTACGTTAATGGGAGTGGCGATCAGCCCTAAATCGTTGGCTTGGCACATGATGGAGCGATTTGAAGAATTCACGCCGTTGCGACGTGTGAGAACATGGGCTAACCTATAATAGCGTCTATCGAGATGCATTTTTCCGGACCAGACTGAGGTATCTAACCTTGAGTGCCATCGAAGCAAATTCACCGCTGCAGGCTGAAGAGCCGGTCGTCGATGGCGGCGTCTGGGGGTTCCTGTACGACATGCCCGCCTGGGGCATTAGCCTGGTCGTGCATGTGGGCATTCTGCTTGCGCTGATGAGCATCACGTATGTGATTGAAACTCAGCGAGAACTGGAGATCACGTCGACGATCACTCCGGAAGAAGTTCGGCAGGAAGAGTATGTGATCGATACTGAGGTCACTGAAGAAATCGGCAGCAAAAGCGATCTAAACATCACTGGCCCGTCGATGGCGGCCGCCCAAAACGCGGGCTACGACAACCATCGCGAAGAACAGGAACGCATCGAAGAAAATATCATGGACGTTCGCGTCCAGACTCCCGTTTCCCTGCCGACGCCTAACGAGGCGGAAATGATGGAGTCGATCGATCTGACAGGCACCACCGAACACGCTGGTGGAACCGATGGCGCGATCGATCGTATCGTGCAGGAGATTGCGGCGTCACTTCGGCAACGGAAGACTCTGGTCGTCTGGCTGTTGGACGAATCGGCATCCATGCAGGATCGTCGCGAAGCCGTGGCGAAACGCTTTCGAGGCATCTATCAGCAACTCGGTCAGCTGGATATCGGTGCTGACGTCGCCTTGCGAACAGGCATTATCAGCTACGGCAAGGATGTCCATGTGCTACAGAAAGAGCCGACCGGCGATCTGGATTTGCTGATGAAAGCCGTCGAGTCTGTACAAAACGATCCGTCCGGGCTGGAAAACGTCTTCACTGCCGTCAACGAAGCGCTTCGAGTCTACGGACGGGAGCGCAAAAAGATGAACGCTGAAATGATGCTGATTCTTGTGACGGACGAACGCGGTGACGATTATCACCTGCTGGAAGACACCGTGCGCCGGTGTGCTCGCGAAGGTGTGAAATCGTACTGCGTCGGCAATGCATCGGTCTTCGGCCGTGAGAAGGGTTTTGTGCACTTCAAGTGGGAAGCCGATGGCGAGCAATTTGAAGGCGATCTGCCAGCCGACATGGGACCAGAAACTGTCGCGGCAGAAGGTCTGCAACTGCCGTTCTGGACAGCGAGTGCTCGCGGTCTGGAACGTATGTCCTCCGGCTACGGGCCGTACACGCTATCGCGACTGTGTGCGGAAACCGGCGGCGTGTTCTTTCTTGCGGAAGACGGCAATCGCAGGAAGTGGGATCCCACAATCATGCGGCAGTACACGCCCGACTATCGACCGCTGAAAGATTATCAGCAGCAGCTTTCCACCAATGCTGCCAAGGCTGCGTTGGTGAATGCGGCCAAGCAAACGCTGTTGGACGGCGACGACATTCCCGTTCCTCGATTGTGGTTCCAGGCCAACGACGACAACATTCTGCGTCGGCAGATCACGGAAGCTCAAAAGCCGCTGGCAACGATGGACTATTACGTTAAGGAGTTGCAAAAGATTCTGGAAGTCGGCGAGAAAGATCGCGACAAGCTGGATTCCGATCGTTGGCGAGCCAGCTACGACCTTGCCATGGGCCGTGTCCTGGCGATGCGAGTCCGAGCGTTTGGCTACAACGCGATGCTGGCTGAGATGAAGTCCAACCCAAAATCATTTGAGCAAGCGGGCAACAACCGATGGATTTTGCAGCCGGCAGAAGATGTTAATGCTGGAGCGACCGTTCGCAGGTTGCACAAAAAGGCGACCGAATACCTGACTCGGGTTATTAGCGAACATCCAGGCACGCCATGGGCGTTTCTGGCGTCAGTGGAACTTGGCGATCCGCTGGGGTGGGAATGGAAAGAAAGCAAGATGCAGATTGCTGCCAACGACATGAACGGCAACAATGCCAACCGCCCGCAGTTCAGTCCGGAAGAAGAACGGGAACGTCAGGACCGACGTCGTCGTGAAGAGAAGAAGCGAGCTTCGCAGCCGAAGCTGTAGTTTTGCACCTGAAACCGATTCTGTCAGGCAAGGATGCCGTACCAACAAACACAATGGGTTCCGCCCCACAGCTTCCAGCAAAAACGTCTGCGGTGCCTACTGCTTGGCATCAACGGAGCAGGCATGACGGCGGCTGCCGAAATCCTGAACGACGCGGGGCACACCGTGTTCGGCATGGATGCTGGCAATCCCACTCCATTTCCGTCGCGAAACTGCGCCGCAAGCAATGCTACAAGTTGGCCCGCCGATGCTGCTGCGGCGAGTGCGAATAGCCATCGTTTCCATGGCACGACGTTGCTGAATTGGGATCCGGATGCGATTCCTGCCGACCTCGACGTTTGCGTATCCACGCGAGCTGTCGCAGCCGACGACCCGTTGACGAAGGCGTTAGCAGCGCAAGACATCCGTGTGATTGCATTGCCCACGTTCCTGGCTGAGATCTTCGCTGAACACCGGCAACTGTGCGTCGCTGGAACTCATGGCAAAAGCACCACGTCTGCGATGCTGACGTGGATTCTGGAACAGGCGGGGCGCACGCCAAGCTGCTTTGTGGGAGCTCACCAACTGGACGTGGACTGCTCCGGACGGTTTAGAACTTGGGCTTCTGGCGAGCCGTCTGCCGCCGCTTCGCCGCTCGCCGTGATTGAAAGCTGTGAGTTCCGATCGTCGTTTCTGGAGTTTGCCCCTAGTGTCGCGGTTATCACGGGGATCGAACGAGACCACTTCGATTGCTTCCCGGACGCTGCCAGCGAAGATGCCGCCTTTGCTGAGTTTGTGGCTCGTGCGAAAGAAGGCAGTGTGTTGGTCCATCGAGCGGACTGTTCTCGCAGCGTCGCGGTTGCTCGGCAGTTTTTTGGACGCTCCGTCAGCTTCGAGGTTTGCGAGTCGCTTGAAGATCACTCGACGGATTCACGTGCTGATTGGCTGGCGAGTCGCCCGGTTGCTTCCGGACTCAGTTCTCGCTGCGAGTTGCATCACGACGGACGGCAGTACGAATTACGGCTTTCAGTTCCCGGTTTACACAACATTCACAACGCCATCGCGGCGATCGCGGCGGCCAACGCCGTGGGGGTCGATCCGGAAGTCGCCTGCCAGGCGCTGGGCAGCTTTCACGGCATTCGGCGGCGGTTCGAACTTCGGGGCCACTATGGCGGGATGACGTTGATCGACGACTACGCTCACCACCCAACGGCGATTCGTGAGACGTTGCAATCGGTTCGCCAGGCGTTTCCGGGCCGTCGCATCATTGCGGCCTTTGAGCCTCATCAACACGCTCGAACGACGGCATTGTTCAATGATTTTGTTCAGTCATTGGCGCTGGCGGACGAAATTCTGATCCTTCCCGTTTTCGCGGCGCGGGAACAAGTGAGCCATTTGGAGTGCTGTCGGGCGAGCGGTCGGCTGGTAAAAGCACTAAACTCCGGCGGCGGTCGAGCATTCCTGTTTGCCAGTCTTGACCAGATTGTTTCGAGAATAGACCATTCCGGCAAACCGTCCGATATTTTTGTGACCATGGGAGCCGGCAGGACCAACCTGATTCATGACGAACTCACTAGACGACTTCAACGAAATTCTGTCGCCTGACGAACCGCTGGCGAAGCACACCTGGCTAAAACTGGGCGGCAATGCCGAACGCTTCTACGTGCCAAAATCACGCGAGCAACTGATTGCATTGGTGCAGGCGTGTGTGGCAGCTGACATGCCGATCCGCATTCTCGGCGGCGGTTCCAATCTGATGGTGTCCGACGCTGGCGTTTCCGGCGCTGTGATCAAGCTGACGGATCCTGTGCTGTCGGCAATCTCTGTCGACGGCAATCGCGTCACAGCCGAAGGCGGTGCCCTGCTTTCGCGAGTCGTTTCTGAATCTGTGCGTTCAGGACTGGCGGGGCTTGAGAACCTGGTCGGCATCCCGGGCACTGTTGGCGGTGCTGTGGTTGGCAACGCGGGCGGTCGAAACGGCGACATTGGCGAATTCGTCAGCAAAGTCGAAGTGATGACTCACGCGGGCGAACTTGCTGAACGCACCGGCGACGAGCTGACGTTTGCGTACCGGTCGAGCACCATTACCGACTTGCTGGTGCTATCGGTGGACCTGGAACTGCGGCCTGACGAATCCGATGACCTGACGGCTCGCATGAAGAAGCTGTGGATTATGAAACGAGCGACGCAGCCGCTGGCCGATCAGTCCGCCGGTTGTATCTTCCGGAACCCTCGCGGGTTAAGTGCCGGAGCGCTAATCGAACAGTGCGGCCTGAAGGACCTCACGGTCGGGAAGGCTCGCATCAGTGACCGACATGCCAACTTTGTCGTGACCGAAGACGGCGCTACCAGTGCCGATGTGGATTCGTTGATTTCGAAAGTTCAGCACGCCGTCGCCGATAAATTTGGCGTGGATTTGGAACTGGAAATTCGAAAGTGGTAGGCGTCGTCGTTGTGGGAGGGCTGCTACTCGGCAGCCTGTCCAGCAACGCTGAAGCGATGGACGGTCTTTGACGAATACGTCTCACCGGGCATCAGGGTCGTCGATGGAAAATGCGGCTGGTTGGGCGAATCCGGGTAGTGCTGAGTTTCCAGGCACAAACCGTGATGCTTGTCGAAGCCGCCGCTGTTTTCTGAACCGTCCAAAAAGTTGCCGCTGTAAAACTGGACGGCTGGTTCGGTGCTGAAGATTTCCACTACGCGACCGGATTCCGGCTCTTCCACCTTCGCGATCGGTACCAGCCCCTCCATCTCGTGGTTGACGACAAAACAGTGATCATAGCCGCCTTCGACGTTGTCGATACGCGATCCAATCGAATGTGGTTGCACGAAATTCATCGCCGTATTGGCGACTGCCACCGTGTCACCTGTCGGGATTAGATGCTCATCGACAGGCAGATACAAATTGCAAAACAGCGTCAGACGGTGCTTCAGCACATCTCGTTCAGCAGCTCTCCCCGTCAGGTTCCAGTAGCAGTGGTTCGTGAGATTCACGACGGTTGGCTTGTCGGTGGTCGCTTCGTAGACAATGCTTAATTCGTTGTCTTCGTTTAGCGAATATGTGACGGATGTTTGCAGATTTCCCGGGTACCCGTCTTCGCCATCGGGGCTGGTGCGAGTGAACTCGACCTGAACGCTGGAATCGTCGGATGTGGCCTCGGCATTCCACAGCGTTCTGTGAAAGCCCTGTTCGCCACCGTGCAGGTGGTTCGTTCCGTCGTTTTTTGCGAGTCGATAGATATTGCCATTTAATCCGAACATGCCGTTGGCGATTCTGTTCCCATAGCGGCCGACGGTGGTTCCGAAGTACGCGGGATTCTTCAGCCACATTTCCGGCTTTTCGTAGCTCAGCACAATGTTGGCTGGCTTGCCGTCCTTGTCCGGCGTGTCGACTCTCACAACGGTGGCGCCCCAGTTGATCAGGCGTACAGTCACGCCGTTTGAATTTGTCAGCGTGTATTGTTCGATGATCTGGCCGTCATCAGTCTTGCCGAATTCTGAATGCTTCCAATCCATACTGTTGTCGTCTTGTTCAGGCAAAGGAAAAACGGCTGGGACCGCCGGTGCAGATGTGGTGGAAACGGTCGCGGCGACTGGCTCTTGCGGTGCGGACACAACCATGCTCGGTTGAGCCACGGAGTTTGTGCCAGAATCGCCACAGCCGCAAGCAACCAGGAAAAGAACTCCGACAACCAAAATTCGGTCGGCCAGTTCGGTAAAAGCGATCATTTTGGGCACCGTATCATCTCCGTAAACACGCCACGCGATTCCTGACGGCAGGGAAGTCCCGCAGGACGCCGTTTATATCCATTCCTTCCGAGTTCGGAAACAAGAGTTTTTTCTGTTGCCAGCCGTGCGATTGCCAATCAAACTGGCATTAGTTAGCGTGCTAACTAGTTGTGCGGTTGCTATCGGGCCCCAGCACTGCAAAGAAAACGAGGCTCGTGTGTCGGTGGACATTCAACACGATTTTGAAGAGAGCATCGGTTATTGGGTCACCATTTCTGCGCTCGCGTTTCGTAAAGCGTTGAATGAAGATCTTGCACCTCACGGCATCACTTTTCGGCAGTCACAGGTGCTCGGCTGGCTGGTTTTGGAGGGTGAGTTATCGCAGTCCGAACTGGCAGCTCGCATGGAAGTCGAAGCGCCGACGCTGGCGGGTTTGATTTCACGTATGGAAGCAGCTGGTCTGGTGGCTCGGCACAGCTGCCCGAACGATGGACGCCGCAAAATTATTCGCATTGAAGAAGCGGCGAAGCCAGTCTGGGAAAAAATTGCAGAATGTGCGCGGCGTCTGCGAGCCGCAGCAACGACAGGCTTGTCAGAAGAACAGGTCCGCCAGCTTCTTGATTGGCTGCGTGTCGTCCACGAAAACCTGAGCCAGCGATCGCTGGCTGTGTCTGATTCTGTGTGAACTTAGGTATTTCTTAATCCTACCTGCAACAACATGCCCACCAAAATTATGCGCACTACAACATTCGCTGCTTTAATCCTGGTCGCGATTCCTGTCGCATTTGGCCAGGCTCCGCCTCCGGCGCCGGTTGTCGTTGTCCCGGTCGTCGATCGTCAGCTTCGTACGGGACAGACGTTTGTCGGCACCATCCAGCCTGAACAGCGAGCCACCATTGGCAGCGCGGTCGACGGTCGTGTGGTGAAGTTCCCCGTCAATGAAGGTGATCGAGTTGAAGCCGGGCAGGCACTGGCTGAACTTCTGACAGAAACGATCAAGCTGGAATTGGAAGGCGCAGAGGGGGAACTTCAGTTTCGCGAGCAGGAACTGGCCGAACTGGAAAACGGGACTCGGCAGGAAGACATCGACCAGGCGAAAGCTCAAACGCTGGCCGCCAGAACGGCGGTGACGCTGGCCGAAAAGCGATTGGTGCGAATAGACCAACTCATCAAAACAAACACCGCCAGTCGCGACCAGCTGGATGAAGCGCAGGCCGCGGTGGACAACGCCAAAGCCGTGTTGGCAGAACGCGAAGCCGCAGAAGCGCTTGCGATCGCCGGCCCGCGTAAAGAACGGATTGCTCAGTCCAAAGCGCGAGTGGCGATTCAGAAGGCCATGGTGAATAAGCTCAGCGACCAGATCAAAAAACACACGATGATCGCTCGCTTCGCCGGCTATGTCGTCGCCGAACACACGGAAATTGGTCAGTGGGTGAATCGCGGCGACGCGGTAGCGGAGATTGTGGGCATCGACCGAGTCGACGTGACGGCCAGCGTTCTGGAAGCTCACGTGCCATATATTGAAGTTGGAATGGAAGCCCGCGTCGAAGTGCCGGCCCTGCCGGATCGAGTCTTCATTGGCAAGGTTGCGATTGTTGTGCCGCAGGGGGACGCTCGGTCACGCACATTTCCCGTTAAGGTTCGACTGGACAACGAATTTAAGGGCGACAAACCGCTGCTGAATGCCGGCATGCTGGCCCGAGTGACGCTTCCCACCGGCCCCGAAAAAATGGCTCGCATGGTCCCCAAGGACGCTCTGGTCCTGGGTGGTGCGACCCCGATCGTGTTTGTTGTCGATACCGGTGAAAAGGGCGTTCAGACCGTGCGGCCGATGCCGGTCACGCTCGGAGCTCCCAGCGGCGCGCTGATCGAAGTGCGTGGCGATTTGCAGCCGAAGGAACTCGTCGTCGTACAGGGCAACGAACGCTTACGGCCGGGGCAGACAGTCAAGATTATCCGCGAAGCCGCTGTGGAAAAGTTCGCCGCAAAGGATCTCGATGCGATCAAGCCCGGTGCTGCCGAATAGATCTGATACCTGCAACCTGAATTCAACGCTCATCCCACCACCGTCAAACCTTCCGACCTTCCTGCCATGAAACTTATCGAAGCCTTTGTCAGCAGTCCGGTGAAAGTCAGTGTCGGCGTGCTGATGCTGATTCTGTTTGGCTGTGTCGCCTTGCTGCGCATGCCCATGCAGCTAACGCCGGAAGTGCAGACGCCGACCATCACTGTTCAAACTCGCTGGCCTGGGGCGAGTCCTCAGGAGATCGAACGGGAAATCATTATTGAACAGGAAGAGCAACTCAAAAGCGTCGAAAGCCTGACCAAACTGTCGTCCGAAAGTTCCGACTCCACCGGCAACATCACGCTGGAATTTCGAGTCGGCACGAATATGGACAAGGCGGTTGTCGACGTCATTGGTCGCCTGGAACAGGTGCCGCAATATCCGGAAGACGCCGATAAGCCAGTCATCAGCACGTCTAACGCATCGGACCGGCCCATCGCATGGTTCATTCTTAGCGCCGAACGACCGACGACAGAACGCATCGACGAATTCGCGGCCGCTCATCCTGAATTGAAGGAAGGTCTCGACAAAGCTCGCAATGCCTTCAACCCTGGCCTCGCCATGTTGCGGCTACGAAATCTGGCGGAAGAACATCCTGAAGTGGCGGAACTGTTGCCACCGCCGGAACTGGAAGTCACTAAGCTGCGGCGCTTTGCAGAAGACGAAATCGAATCGAGGTTCGAACGCATCTCCGGCGTGTCGCAGGCCAACGTACTTGGTGGCCTGGAAGACG
The DNA here is from genome assembly GCF_001983935.1 of Fuerstiella marisgermanici. GTDB lineage: Bacteria > Planctomycetota > Planctomycetia > Planctomycetales > Planctomycetaceae > Fuerstiella > Fuerstiella marisgermanici. The sequence continues at coordinate 362,978 of NZ_CP017641.1, forward strand.
AACTGCAGGTCATTATCGATCCGGAAAGCCTAGCCGCTCGCTCGCTGACAATTGAGGACGTTCGGCAGGTTCTCCGCAGCCAGAACACGGATGTGTCGGCAGGCGACTTTTGGGAGAGCAAACGTCGTTGGGTCGTGCGAACTCTGGGGCAGTTCCGATCGCCAGACCAGGTAGCCAATCAACTTCTGGCGGTACGCGATGGGGCACCCGTGTACGTTCGAGATGTCGCCGAGGTCAAGCTGGGTTACAAAAAGCCGGACGGTCTTGTGCGGCGTTTTGGTGAATCCAGTATCGCTATTAACGCGCTGCGCGAAACCGGTGCCAACGTGCTGGATGTGATGTCGGGGCTGCGAGCTATCAACGAAGAGCTGAACGCAGACATTTTGAAGAAGCGTGGCCTTGTGTTGACTCAGGTCTACGACGAAACCGACTACATTTATTCTTCCGTCGATTTGGTGCAGCAGAACATTTTCATCGGCGGTGCTCTGACCATGATTGTGCTCATGGGCTTTCTGCATCTGGGTATCCGCACGCTGATTATCATTCCGCTGATTCTGGCCTCGTCGTGGGCGGCCGCGTTTGTGTCGCCATGGTTCTTTGCCGTGACTTTGGCCATCATCATTATCGGCGGATTTTGGTTCGCTCGCGGAGCACTGGTCGTGGGGCTGGCCATTCCGGTCAGCATCATCGGCACCTTCCTGGTGCTGCAGATTTTGGGGCGGTCGCTGAACGTGATCAGCCTAGCCGGAATGGCGTTCGCCGTCGGTATGCTGGTCGACAACGCGGTCGTGGTTCTGGAAAACATCTATCGCCGTTACGAATCGCTGGGCGAAAAGCCATTTGTCGCAGCGGTCCGAGGAACCCAGGAAGTGCTCGGCGCGGTGGTGGCTTCAACACTGACGACGATTGCCGTGTTTCTGCCAATCGTGTTTATTCAACAGGAAGCGGGCCAGCTTTTCCGCGACATCGCTTTGGCCATTAGCGCGGCTGTCGCGCTTTCGATGGTCGTGTCAATGACGGTCATCCCGACCTCGGCCGCGCGACTGTTTCGACGAGAAGACGAGGAAGACGACGACAGTTCAGACGTCCGCGCCGAACAAGCGGTAGCGCCGCAGAATCGAGGCTTCTTTGCTGGGATTCAGCGGAGTGTTCTGGCGCCGGTCAACTGGTTCGGCAAGGTGTTTGTCGGGTTCGTGACATCCGTCAACGCATGGGTGCAGCGAGGGTTTATTCGACGCGTTGCGTTGCTGACGGTTTTGGTTTGTGGAGCGTTCTATCTGACTTATGCGTTTTGGCCGAAGGTCGAATACCTTCCGACCGGCAATCGAAATCTGGTGTTTGGAATCCTGCTGCCGCCGCCCGGCTATAACCTCGACCAATTGATGGAAATGGGTGAGCAGGTTGAACGCGAACTGAAGCCGTATTGGGATATCGAACCAGACAGCCCGGAGCGAGCGAAACTCGATTTCCCGATGATCGGCGACTTCTTTTTTGTCGCTCGCGGACGCAGCGTATTTTTGGGGATTCGAGCTCACAACCCGATGGAAGTCGCCAAGTTGGTGCCTCTGGTGTCGCAGGTGGGTTCGCGGTTGCCTGGCACGTTTGCTGTGGCCAAGCAGTCCAGCTTGTTCGAGCAGGGGCTCACAGCCGGCCGAACGATCGACGTGGAGATTACCGGCCCGGAACTGCAGAAGCTGGTGGGACTTGGCGGACAGATTTTCGGTCTGGTGCGCGGGGCTATCGAGAATGTCCAGGCGCGGCCAGTGCCGAGTCTTGACCTTTCGAGTCCGGAAATTCACGTTGAACCAAGACTGATGCAGGCTTCGCAAATGGGCCTGAACACGACGGAACTGGGCTATGCTGTTAACGCACTGGTCGACGGAGCGTACGCTGGCGACTACTTCCTTGAAGGTGACAAGATCGATGTGACGATCACGGGCCGTGAAAAGTACGCCGACAGTATTCAGAATTTGCGTGCTCTTCCGATCGCCACGCCGATTGGGCAACTGGTCAGCCTTGAAGCGGTTGCCACCGTGAACGAACGCAGTGGGCCGGAACAGATTAATCACCGTGAACGCGAGCGTTCCATCACGATCGAAGTGTCTCCACCGCAGGACATGGCTTTGGAAGATGCGATGGCCATTCTTCGCGACGACATCATCCAGCCTCTGCGCGAAAGCGGACAGCTGGAAGGCGGCTACCGAGTGACATTGGCCGGGACGGCCGACAAACTCTCCAGCACGTGGGAGGCGTTGCAGTTTAACGTGGCCCTAGCGCTGTTGATCACGTATTTGCTGATGGCGGCGTTGTTCGAATCGTGGCTGTATCCGTTGGTGGTCATCTTTAGCGTGCCGTTGGGAGCCGTCGGCGGAGTGTTGGGCTTGAACGCACTAAACTGGTGGCTGTCGCGCGAGACCGGAACCATTTACGGCCAGCCGCTGGACGTTCTAACGATGCTGGGTTTTGTGATTTTGATCGGCACCGTGGTGAACAATCCGATTTTGATTGTGCATCAGTCGCTGAACCTGATCCGTGAAGGGATGAACCGACAGGCGGCCATTCTGGAAAGTGTTCGCACGCGAATTCGCCCGATCTTCATGACTACGCTGACCACGGTTCTTGGCCTGATGCCACTGGTACTGTTCCCCGGAGCTGGCAGCGAACTTTATCGGGGCCTCGGTAGTGTGGTCCTGGGCGGTTTGATGGTGTCCACCGTGTTCACGCTGTTTCTTGTGCCGACGCTGTTTAGTTTGACGATGGACGGCAAGGATGCGTTTGTCCGACTGTTCGTCCGCAAGCGAAAACGGAAGCGTATCGTCGTTCCGGAACCAAAGCCCGAAAAGGATTTGGTCCCGGCATCGTAGCTGCGTCTGACGCAACACCAGCTTGCAGCACAAGGCCCTTCAACACTGCGATGGGGACACGGCGTTACGCCAAAAACAACAACGCGGAACTCGTTTCCGGCTCGGCACGAGCTGCGCCGCGGTCAGACGCGTGTGCATCGCTGCGATGCGGGCGATTGGCGTCCGGGCGGGTGATTTCAACGTCTTGAGGTGCCTGAATTCCGAGTTGCACGCGGCTGTTTCCGATCTTTACCACCGTGATCGTGATATTCAATTCGGGAATGAAAATCTGTTCGCTCGTCTTCCGTGACAGTACCAGCATCGGGGCGCTCCTTGTGTTCCGCAGAAGTTGTTGTTGACAGTGAACGGCAACTTAATGGGTGTTTCGGAATCCGTCAAGGGCATTCGGTAGAACAAAATCCGGCTATTCGACGTCGGTTGTGGCAGCTGTTTGCTTTAGGATGGGCGTTCCCTGAGCGTTCTTTTCGGCGGCGTAGATGACATCGACCGCTTTTAGAATTCGGCCGCTGGAGTCCGTTTCTGTCACCAGGCGGCCATCGGCGGTGAAACGTTCCTGCATCTTGCCACGAATTCTGGTCCAGCCGATCAGCTGCTTTTGACTATCGTATTCGAATTCGTCGCGCCAGTTTCGAGGCGTGATGATTGCCGGATCTGCGTACAGCCCGCCTTTGTCCTGAGTCTTGTATTCCACAGATTGGATGCGGCCGTCAGGGTGGTAGGTGCGAGTTTCGTTTTCCGGCCAGTAGAAAGAAATGATGCAAGGTGCCGAGTAGTACGTTCCATTGTCCGCGAAGACGCCGATGTCTACGCGACTGGATTCCATCAACGACCCTTCCTGGATCGGACGACGCTGTTGGTGCTTGACGGTAATGGTGGCCTGCGTGCCGTCTTCGGTCGGCGTGATCGTGATTCCTTCCGGATCGCCTTGCAGCACGGACCAGTGAAATGTCAGCTCTTTCCCACTCAGCTCCTGGCTCTTTTTCACCGACACGGTCATCTGGCGCGTCTGTTTCAGTGACTGGCAAACTCGAGCGATAGCGGCCGGAGTCGTGAACAGTTCTTCGCGCGGACCAATGTCGAAGTAGTCTTGGTTGACCTCAAACTTGTCCTCGTCCACGACTTCCATAACTGCGATCGGCGGTACGCTGTCGGGCTGCATTTCATGAGCCAACTCCACCATTTTTAGCTTATCGATTTGATAGCCTTGAAACACGGCCGGATGAGCCAGCCCTGTGAGGTAGTCCTGTTTGTCCCGAACCTGTGAGTTGCTGCTGCGAAAAATCATCTGCACGGTGGGCATCAGGGCTGCCTTTTCAGCCAACAGTTTGCGAGTCTCGGGGCGGAAGGCCGCCAGCGTGGCCGCGATAGCATCCATGAATTCGCGATCCGAATACGATGATCCCTGCGACACAATGACGTACGGTGTGTTGGCGGGAAAGACATCGCCGTAGCCGCCCTTGCCATTGGTTCCGGGGTCGTAGTCTCGATGTTCCGGATAAAAGTAAAGATGATTCGTAAAGTACTGAGCCGCCAGAATTGTGGGCGACCGGCCATCAGTGTACGCCAACCGTGCCTGACTGCGCCAGAAGGGGCTGCTGACAATCGCCGTCGAAGAATTGCCGATGACGATGCCGTTAAAGTGGAGCAATGTCTGCACGCCGTTGTGTAGCGAATGGCGTTTTGCGGCATCCGAATATTCGATGCGGGCCAGCTGAGGATACCGCTTCCAGTCGAGATTCGAATGATCGGCGTCGTGGTTGTCGTACAGCACGCCCGCATGTCCGGCAGCTGTGCCTTCTTCGTGCCACTGCTTGAGACGTTCGCTGGCGTCGTCGAAACCCGTCGCAATGGGCTTGTCACTGGCCTCATTCTGTCCGTCGCGAAAGAAGGAATGGATCAGCCGTTGAGCAGGAACCCACACACTGTTGGATTCCTGAACGATGGCCACGCCGTTGTGAATCGGCGCCGGACGAATCGTCACCTTCTGCTGACGCGGCGTGAACGGTTCTGCTGCTGCCTCAAGCAATTGATTCCAGTCTTCCCGCTGTTTCAAACTATCCAGATCCGGATCCTTCGAAAGATGGTCCGGGCTGCGAAAACCGTGCTCCACTGCCGCCGTCAGTTGCGTCATGGCTTCATCCGGTTTGTTCTGTCGTGCCAAGGAGCAGCCAAGGTTGTACAGGCTTGTGGGGTCGTCGGGCAGCAATTTCAGAAGTGCGCGACACTGTGTCTCACCGGTCGCATAATCCCCCTGTCGAAACACAAACGTCACTTCTTTGCGTAGACGGTCCACCAGTTCCTGAATCTTAGGTTTCGCAAAAACGCCCTGCAGATCTTCGGCCTTCAGCGTGACACGTTCCTGTGCCGCGCTGGCCGATTTGTACCTCGTTAGGATCAGCATGCAGGCGGCGATGGCCATGATTGCCGCGACAACCGCAATTCTGTGGTTGGCATTCGCAGGGCCAGGCTTCACCGGATCAGTTTTGACCGAGCGTTGATCCGGGGTGCTTTGTTCATTCATAGCTAAACTCATTGATGGCCGCTTCAGTAAATTCGACGCTGTACCCCTGGTCTGACGGAGGCATATAGCGTCCGGATTTCATGGTCACCGGATGACGAACATGTTCATGCAGATGGTCAGAATATTCCGTGATTCGGCCATCCAGAGTTCCGGACACGCACACGAAATCGATGATGCTTAAATGCTGGACGTATTCGCACAAACCCACACCGCCCGCGTGAGGGCAAACCGGAATTTGGAACTTGGCGGCCAGCAGCATCACAGCCAGCACTTCATTGACGCCACCCAGCCGGCAACTGTCCAGCTGGCAAACCTGCATGCCGCCGGACTGCATAAACTGTTTAAACATCACTCGATTATGACACATTTCTCCCGTCGCGACTCGAATTGGTGCAATTGCCTTGGCAATTGCGGCATGTCCCAGAATGTCGTCCGGACTAGTCGGTTCTTCGACAAACCAGGGCTGGAACTTCGCCAGCTCACGAATCCAGGCGATCGCCTGCGGCACGTCCCACACCTGATTGGCGTCCACCATCATGAATGCATCGTCGCCCATTTCCCGGCGCAGAATTTTGCAGCGGCGGATGTCGTCATCCAGGTCGCGTCCAACTTTGATCTTAAAGTGCGACCAGCCGCGTGTTTTCAGGTCGGCGCATTTTTGAGTCAGGTCGTCGTCCGAATAACCCAGCCAACCTGCCGATGTGGTGTAGCTGGGATAGCCGGAATCCTGAAGCTGTTCAATACGTTTGGCCTTTGACGTCGCCAATGGCTGCAGTAGTTCAACGGCGGCCGCTGGTGTGAGTGCATCCGTGAGGTAGCGGAAGTCGATACAACTGACGATCTGATCGGGAGTCATGTCGCACACAGCCTGCCAAAGCGGTTTCTGCTGGATTCTGGCCCACAAATCCCACACGGCGTTAATGACGGCTGCAGCGGCGAGATGAACAGCTCCTTTTTCTGGTCCGATCCATCGCAGCTGGCTGTCGCCCGTGATCTTTCGGTATAGCGTCACGGGGTCGGCCATCAGCTGATCAACCCGAGTGCCCACCAGCAATTCAGCCAGCGACCGAATTGCAGTCACGCACACTTCGTTGCCACGTCCGATGGTAAACGTCATGCCGTGACCGGATAGCTCGTCAGAGTCCGTGGTCAGAACAACATACGCGGCCGAATAATCCGGGTCCGGATTCATCGCGTCAGATCCGTCCAGCTGCTGCGACGTCGGGAAACGCAGGTCGAAGGTCTGGAATCCAGTGATTGTGATTGGCATAAGCTTGTCGTTGTTTTGCTGTGGCAAACGTTTAGCGGCACCGCCAGATGTCGTCCATGGCGATGTCCAGTTCCGCTGCCTTTGATTCGATGTCGTTGCGAAATCTTTTCGCGTCGACTGGATAGCCCTTTGTCGGTTTCAGGTCTGGCAGATGGTGTTGCCAGAAGTTGTTGAACTGCATCATGACGACTTCGCGAACATACTTCGACACCATCGACGCGAAGGCAACCGCCAACACTTCTTCGGCTTTCGTACGAAAACAGAAATCCAGTTGTCCAAGTCGATAACGGGAACTCGGCCCGGATTCTTCAAGCCGAAACACGAGTTCGTCATCGAATGCCTGTGAGATCAAATCGTCGTATCGATTTCGGCCACCATGCTTGTCGCACACGACTGATCCACATGGCGTGCCATCGCAAATGTCGGTCATCTCTCGTACAAGTTGCAGGGTTGCTGCAGACAGGACCATGCCCTTCGAACCTGTGGCTCGCACTCCCCGATTAAATTCAGGAGCGAACATGATTCGGCTGCGTACGCCCATCAATTTTATGCCCGCTTCCTGCAATGCCGTCGCAAAAGATTCTGCGTCTCGGTCTATATTGGAAGGATCGCAAGCAACTGGCAGGCTGAAATCCGCCACTGTGTTTCGACACACGCCTGCATAGTCGGCCTCAAACGCTGAGGAACTTACGGAAGCTCCCAGTCGGCCCACCGTGTCGGCTTTGCAGTCAGAATTTCGAAGCAACGCATGGACAGATCGTTCCAGCGGCGCGATTGACCTGCCAGCCGAATACACCTGCTTGGAATCGCCAACGTGCATTCGCTGGTCGCCTCGCGCGGGCTGGCTGGTCAGCACCGTCTGCAGCGACGACCACATGTCTTCGGGCGTTGTGGAATCCGGCAATTGCCAGGCTGTTGCCGTGATGACCAGCGGGCCAAAATTGGGACCGTATCCGGCTTCGTCTGTGCCGATAAGAAGGGGCATCCGAGTCTTTCGTGACGGATCTCACGAACCTGTAAACTGCAGCAATATGGCCAGAATTGTGATCAACGGCGTTTGCGTTTGAAGCGAATCGCACAGCCGCGTGCTCCGGTTGTTGTGACTTCGGGGTTTCTGCCAGACAGTGCTGCTTCGACCGCGAATTCGACATACTTCACTTTGACCGCTTCCGCCTTCGTGTTGTCATCCATTGCACCGCGGTAGACAATTTTGCGGTCGCGGTTCAGAACGTAGAACTCGGGTGTGTAAATTGCGCCGTACTCGCGAGCCACGTCCTGAGTTTCATCCTTCAGGTAGTCGAAGTTGAACTGTTTCTCCGTCGCCCGCTTCTTCATGTTCTCCAGACTGTCGACGGGCACACCGTTGGAGTTGATGGCTACGAGTTTCACGCTTGCGTTTGATGCGGCGTACTTTTCTGCCAAGGCGATCAATCGATCTTCGTAGTCAACCGAATAGGGACACGTATTGCAGGTGAAGCACACCACAATGACGTCTGCCGCCGACAGGTCAGACAATGAGTGTTGCTTTCCATCCGTCCCTGTCAAAGCTTTCCATTCCGGTGCTGCGTCACCAATCTGCGGCTCTGCGTTCGACTTTTCCTGAGCAGCGCCGTTGACGGTGAGAATGAATGGCAGCAGAAGCAATGGTATCTGTATTCGATCTAAATAGCTGATCATGACTGCTGGCCTGAACGTAAGTGTGGGCATCGAAGATCGGTCCGGTGAAGTTTGTGAGCGTAGCTGGTGCGGCCACTTCAGGCCAGTGTATCGAAGGACTGTTGCGTTGAGTAACTTCGTGCGAAAACCGACGTCTTAGCAAATGCCAGCTTGTTGGCAGTTCGAGGTGATGGCCGCTGGTCGGAAATGGCTTGCTCTCTTCAGGCTACGGCTGTGTGTCACACGACGGTCCGCCAACGTCGACTGATTGGCTTGTGACTATGTGCTAAGGTCGAAGCAGAAAGGCGAGGTCATGACTGTTGGCAAATTCGTCCAACACTATTGTGGCTGCACAATTGTCATCTGAGCGGCTCCTACGACGATGGCTCCGCAAACCAAAAATGCGATTAGGATTCCAACGCCGTAGACCGTGCGAATGCCATCGTCGGGAATATCTGATCGGCCGAGGACACGTTTGGAATACACGCTGCAAATCCAGGTCCAATGCAGCATGACGTGAAGCACGACGCCCAGCCCCAATACCGCCAGCATCCCGAACTGCAGACTGCACCACTGTCCGTAGCTCATGCCCCACAACGACCAATCGCGTGCTGCGATTCCCGGCGGGAACACAAACTGCACAACTACAGCGACGATGCACAGCGTGACAAACATAAGCCCTAGCAGTGAGTCGAGCCAAAAGTTCAACAGCGTCCTGGAAATCCGCCCTGCAGCTCGCGGCGTTTGGGGCGTTGTGTGTTCGTGGTCGTCATGATGCAGCAACGGCTTCTTTGTCTTTTTGCCGGTGTCGCTGCTGGCTGGCGAATCGCCACGAATTTTCGATAGCGCATCTGAAGCAGAGTTGTCGTCCATTATCGAACCATCAGATTTCAGGAATTCCCTTCGGCTTCTGCACAGATCGGGCATGCTTCCTCAGGGTTTTCGGCCGACGCATTTGCTGCGAATGCGATGCCACGACCGACGGTGAGCATGCCAGTGACGATAACACATAAAGCCGCAACTTTCATCAGTCGCTGCCGCAGTTTCAGCGACGCCATTGTCAATCCGGCTCCCGTGACCAGCATCACCGGGACGGTGCCCAACCCGAACGCCAGCATCAGCAGCGGCCCCTTCCAGACACTCGCGCTGGCCGCTGCCAGTGCCAGAAACGAATACACCAATCCGCACGGCAAAAACCCGGTCAGAATTCCGGCCACAAACACGCCAGTTCGCGAACCTCCGCGCAGAAATTTTCCAAACACCGATGCGGTTAAGCATCCGCTACTGCCCTGGATCTTCTTCGAACGAAACCAACCAGCTGCGAGCATTCCCTGAAACACCAGCAACAGGCCCGCCATAATCGCAAAGCCCGCCTGAATACTCACAACGCTGGATTGCGACGTCAGGAATTCGGATTCGCTTAACCGGCCTCCCGCGAACCCCGCCGCCATCCCCAAAAACGCGTACGTAAACGTGCGCCCGATACTCCACAGCATCTGCCGATTCAGTGCGCTTTGCACACCGGTCGTGCCCAGATTCATCGTGGCTGAGATCGCTCCACACATGCCTATGCAGTGTGCTGAGCCAAGCACACCGCTGAAGAAGACAAGCGGCAATTCGTAACTCAGACTATCCATCGTTAGAAGTCACCGACCACGTTGCCGTCGTTGTGTTGAATCAGGTTGTTCAACTGGTCTGCTGCGATGTCTTTCGAAACGTTGCGAACGGCCCCGTCGCACATCAGCACCAGGAAGCTGTCGCCAATTTTTCCCAGCAGTTCAATGGAGTCTTTGCCGGTGAACTTCAGGCCGCCCGGTTTAGTCCAGATCTCCGCCGTATCAGGCCCTGCTTCCACGGCCAGAAAAGTGTTGGACGTACCGTCGCGGTAATCCCGGATTCGCGGTGCTTTCGTGCCGTCGCCGAAGGCCGTGTCTTCCCCAATGAACACATGCATCGCCGTGTGCCCTGGTTTCTCGACGCCTTCAGTCTTGAAGACATCTGGCATCTCTTCAATCAGCGTTTTGTTGTGCTCGCTGTCCCAGGGTTCATCCAGGTGAAATCTCTCGTAGAGTTCCCCTCCTTCCAGAAACGGCAAAAGGTGAACTCGCCAGCTTAGCCCACGCCGAACGTGACCAGGAACATTAACGCCGCTGCCGTCGTAGCGAGGGAACGCTGTGTACACATCGTGATAATTGTGGAAGGCAAGCCCAATCTGCCTGAGGTTATTCATCCGTTGAGCAGCGCGAGCTTCCTTGATCGGCTGTTGCATCGCAATAAGCGTAGGCTTCAGATCCTCCAAAAAGACGTCCATGTCTTCCGGTTTGGACATCGAGTAGTGGACCTGCTTACCTTCTGGCTTCACTTCGACTCGATCGTACACCTTTGCCACGATGGTTGCCCAGGTTCCGGGAACTGGGCTGTTGGGGGCGTTGGCCATGCCCAACATCTGAGCTTTCTGCATTTGCACCAGCCCCTGCAACAGGGCCGACAGTTGTGCGGCGGATTGTTCATTCGACAGATCGGCTGTGATGGTGTTGAGTTGCTTGCTGGTGCCGCCAACGTCAAATGTTAACTGCAGTGATTCCACGGCCTGCACCAAGCCAGCCATGGGAACTCGGCCACCCAGCTTGTCTTTGATGACCTTCAGGTCCTTGAAGTTAACGGCCGCCGCAAGATCGTTCAGGGCCGTTTGTTTCCGCAGTCGCGTACCGAACTCACTGGCACCGGCGTTGGCAAGAATCTTCGGAAGCAGATCGGCGGGAGCGGCAACGAGTGTGCGTTCATCCGGGAACGCGACCGTGTATTCTCCCAGGGTGTGAGTGGCTGTCGTCCCGACTTTGCCAGCTTCCGGAGTTCCCATCGGCTTCAGCGATTCGAGCACGTTTTTCTGATTGATCGGCTTGCGACTGCGGACAATCCAGGTGGGCAGTCGCTTTGGTGTTATCGGCTGATTGAGATCGTCCGGGATCACTTCGCGACCATTGCGCGTGACCAGAGCCTGAAACACGTCGGCTTTCATGTCTGACGATAAGGCGGCCACCGACCCGTCGCACCGAGCCATGAAGAATTCTTTGCCGATCTTCCCAAGTGTCGCTCGCGGACCGCCTTTTTTGAGTTCCACACCACCGGGCTTGGTCCAGATTTCGGCTTTGTCAGGCCCGGCCACGGCAAACATGATGGTGTTGGACATGCCGTCGAGTATGTCACGGAACTTCGTCGGGCGTTCGCCGCTCATAATTGTGGCTTCGCCAATGATGCCGTGTAGCGAGGTCTTCGTTTTGTCCTTGACGCCGGGAGTTTGAAACACCTCCGGCATCTGGTCGATTAGCGTCTTGTTGTGCTCACTGTCCCACGGTTCGTCCATGTGAAACTGATTGTACAGAGCGGCATGGTCCAGAAACGGCAGCAGGTGGACTCGCCAGCTAAGGTTGCCTTTGTCGGGGGTATCAACGCCATCGTGATCGGGAAAATGGTTGTACACAGCGTGGATGTTGTGCATCGCCAACCCAACCTGCTTTAACTGATTCTTCAGCCCCGTCGCATCGAACGCGTCGGGGCCGTCGGGACCATCAGAAACCGGCAGTCCGGCAAGACTGAAGATCGTCTTGCGATCCAGTAGCACGGCCATTTCTTCGATTTCACGAGGATCGATTCCGATCGACTTTTCAGCGCTCTTCATCGCGTCTGCCAGCCGTGCTTCTTCGTCGAGCGACTTCACGACGGTCGCGACAACCTTGCTTTCCAGAATCCGGGCTGGTCGCATGACTGCTCCGGCGATGTATTCATCCGGCACCGAATTCAAAACGCTGTCAGCGGCAGGTGGTTGAGCGGCCGCGAACGGACTAACCAGCGTTGCATTCAACAGGGCAGCCGTTGCCAACAGTGATAGACCAATGGCGTGTCGCATGATTAAACTTTCCGCAGTGGAAATGGTGGTCAGTGTCGGCAGACGGTCTCCCCTAATTGTATTCGTTTCCCGCACGCCGTGCGAGTGTTTGGCTTGTCAATCGGCCTTGCGTTGTCCCGCCGCAGCGGCTTCGCTATCTTTCCGCCACAACTGCGGTTTGCGATTCGCACCGTGTCTTCCACCGATTGCTACGCCTGAACTCAGGGATGTCAAAATGCCAGAACGTGTCACCATTATCGGATCCGGGCCTGCCGGCTGGACGGCCGCCATTTATGCAGCTCGAGCCAACCTGGAACCTCTGGTTTACGAAGGTGCCTTTAACGAAGACAACCGTCTGAAGGGAACTCTACCCCTGGGCCAGTTAGCCCTGACCACTGAAGTGGAAAACTATCCGGGCTTTCCGTCCGGCGATCTGACCGCCTACCTGGACGATTCGATCGACGGAAAAATTCGCAAATACATGGCTCCTCATCAAAAGGAAGGCGTATCCGGCCCGGAACTGATGGAGTTGATGCGTCAGCAAGCCAAAAACTTTGGCGCGCGAGTCGTCACTGATGATATTGCGGACATTGATTTGTCAGAACGACCGTTCAAGATCAAGAGTCTGGGCGGTGATGAATTCGAAAGCCACGCCGTGATTATCGCAACGGGGGCTCGAGCTAACTATCTGGGCCTGGAATCGGAAGAACGATTCAAAAACGCAGGCGTGTCGGCCTGTGCCGTTTGCGACGGTGCGATGCCGCGTTACCGAGACAGTCCACTGGTCGTCATCGGCGGCGGCGACAGTGCGATGGAAGAGGCGACTTTCCTAACGAAGTACGCCTCCAAGGTGTACATCGTTCATCGCCGCGACGAATTTCGAGCCAGCAAGATCATGGCAGACCGAGCACTCGCCAACAAAAAGATCGACGTGAAGTGGAATTCCGTCATCGACGAAGTGCTGGGCGATGAAGAAAACGGCGTCACCGGCGTCCGTATTCGCAGCAGCATTGATGACAGTAAGACAGAAGAGCTGGAAGTGTCCGGCTACTTCGCGGCCATCGGCCACACTCCGAACACCGATTTCCTGAAGGGGCAGTTAGAGACCACTGACAAGGGCTACCTTGTCTGGCCGGTCTCTCATCGCACCAACACGAGTGTTGAAGGCGTGTTTGCGGCCGGTGATGTGGCTGATGACCACTACAAGCAGGCTGTGACGGCTGCGGGCACGGGTTGCGCGGCCGCTCTGGATGCTGAACGCTGGCTGGCGGAGCAGGGATTGGAATAGGACGGGTTGGATCGACTGCGACGATTTGGGTGTCGAGTCAGCACTGGCAAGCGGTTATCGCTGCGCAGTCGGTAACAGATAGTGAATTCCGGTAGCTGGCGGTGACGATACGTACTGTGACGCCGCTTGCTGTTTCACTACCAGCAGGCTCGCGATTATCCGCCGCCGAATTTGCCGCCAGCAACGCCTTGGTTCGTTGATCCAACGGACCTTCAGTAGCTGTTGACTTCCCGCGATTCGGCACTGCTTCGTACCTTCCGCATCATCATACAGGTCTCAACAATGCCACCACGCTCTGCCATGGCGACAGGAAACAGACATGAAACTCGCACAATTTACGGTTCGGATGTATCACCCGCGGATCACTGGCTGACGGACCCAGGGCAAATCAGCCGCTGGCAGGGGAAACTAGTCGACTGCTGCAATGCCATTAATCAGCAGTTGAGTCAGATTCAGGATGACTTGGCGGTTCAGAACACGCTGCAGCCAGCACCCGCATCATTGAAGCTGATTTGCGACGTTGAACGCGTCTGAAGGTTGAAGGTGCACTCGACGACGATGTTCAGCCGGCGTAGTTCAGTCGACGTGGTGTGGTTCAGCCGACATAGTCGGACAAATCGGCCGTGATGTTGAACGACTGACCAATGGTGTTCAGTTCGTTCAACAGGTCTTCGGTGTTCATGTCGTCGGGAATGGCGATCTTCATAATCATCTCAAACCCGGTACCGCCTCCAGTGCGGACGGCGTGCATTCCCACGATGTCGATTCGCCGCATGGAGATCATGGTGGAAAGTTGTCGCAGGACGCCAGGCTTGTTTTCTCCGCCCAGTCGCAGCAGCCGCAGTTTCGCTTCTTCCATCGACGGAAGGTTAATCTTTTCGGCCGCAGGGTCTTTCAGGTTGACGTCGATTCCGAATGGGCGACAGGTGTCCTGCAGGTGATCGATGATGACCTGTTGCTCGATATGTTCAGGAAATTCGGCCGAAAAGATCATCGTGAAGTAGCCGCGGACCACGGTCTGGCTGGCCTGCCGCAGATCGGACCCCAAATCTGCCATGGCTTTGGTCACGGCCGACAGGATGCCCACGCGGTTCGCGGCTGTCATGGTGATGATGTATTCTCTTGGCATAATTGATATCCCAATTGCTGGGGCGTTCTGGCGGACCTACGGCTGCGACGTGCAAAGTTCCACAACGTGGCTATCGGGGTCGGCGACGAACATCTGGATGGCTCCATCAGGACGCCGTTTGGGGTCGTCAATCAGTTCAATTCCGCGCTGTTTGAGTGTCTCTGCCGCTGCCGCAGCGTCTGCGACTTCGAACGCGAAATGGTGATTGCGGCTACTTTTCTCCAGGACCTCTACGGGATATCCCGCCGGGCCGCTGCGGTCGTGTTCCTCGATCAAATGAATCAACGTCGCCCCCGCCTGAAACCAGGCGCCGGCAAAGTCAAAATCGGGGCGAGCGACTTCTTTCATTCCCAGCAACGACACGTAAAAGTCGCGACTGGCGGCCACACTTTTCACAACCAGGGTGACGTGGTCGATGTGCAAAACCTGAATGGGGGCTGTAGCTGTCTGAGTCATCGCAATACCTCGCCGGACACATCGCGCCATACCCTATGGCAGCGGCGGTCCGGTCAGGCGGCATTCTTACGACAAATCGCCTGTTTCACAATCGACAGCGAGACGCAGGAAAACGTCCGTTGTCGGCAGTTTGAGTCCGAGACGGACAACTGCTAAAAGACGGCCTGCGCTACGTTACCAATGCAATTTTGCGACACAGGGATCTTATGAAATCAAACGACCGCGACAGGCCGAAATGGCGGTCCACAACTGTCCTCGCCGTGCGTCACAAGGGGGCTGTCGTGCTGGGATCGGACGGCCAGGTGACTCATGGAAACACCATCATGAAGTCCGATACAAAAAAACTGCGTCGGCTTCGCGACGGCAAGGTGCTGATCGGTTTCGCCGGTTCGACGGCTGACGCTTTCGCATTGATGGAACGGTTTGAAGAGAAAATCAAAGACTATCCCGGCAACATCGCTCGCGCCGCCACAGAACTGGCTCGCGACTGGCGGACGGATCGAGCTCTCCGGCGACTGGAAGCCATGATGCTGGTCGCAGATTCGGACCTCACCCTGTTGCTTTCCGGACAGGGGGACGTCGTTCAGCCAACGGACGGCGTGGTCGGCATCGGGTCCGGCGGCGCTTACGCCACCTCAGCGGCGAAAGCTCTGGTTAAGCATTCTGATTTGTCCGCCGTTGAAATCGTCAAAGAATCTCTGGCGATCGCGGCTGAGATCGATATCTACACAAACAACAACATCATCATCGAAGAGTTACCGTCAAACGCGTAACGGTTTCGAAGGCACAAACAGGCAACATATTTTCCATGACAGACCCTCACCAGCCGATGACCCCGCGTCAGATTGTCGAAAAGCTGAGCGAACACATTGTCGGCCAAAACGACGCCAAGCGAGCCGTCGCGATCGCGCTGCGCAACCGATGGCGCTGGCAAAACCTGACGGACGAAATGCGCAAAGAAGTGACGCCGCGCAACATTCTGATGATCGGTCCCACTGGCGTCGGAAAAACGGAAATCACGCGGCGACTGGCCAAGCTGACCGGAGCTCCGTTCATCAAGGTGGAAGCCACGAAGTACACGGAAGTTGGCTACTACGGCCGAGACGTAGAGAGCATGATTCGTGACCTTGTGGAAGCTGCAATCAGCATTGTTCGCTCGTCTAAACGAGCCGATGTGGAAGACGACGCTGTCGCGCGTGTTGAAGATCGTCTGCTGGAATTGCTAGTGCCCGCTGAACCGCCGTCTGCCATGCCAGCGGTGACGGAAGTCGATGGTGAAGATGCGGAGTCACAACATTCGAAGCATGTGCGAACCGTCGAAAAATTTCGCGACATGCTTCGCGACGGCAAGCTCGAAGACCGCATGGTGGAGCTGTCATTAGAACAGAAGTCCTCGCCCGTTCAGGTCTTTACGAACATGGGGATGGAGCAGATGGATATGGATCTGCAGGGCATGCTCGACAAGATGATGCCCAAACAGAATTCGTCCCGCCGTTTGACGGTCGCAGAAGCTCGCAAGGTGCTGCACGAACAGGAAGTCGAATCGCTGCTGGACAAAGACACGATTCAGGAAGAAGCCGTTCGTCTGGCCGAAGAAACCGGCATGGTCTTTATCGACGAGATTGACAAAGTGTGCAGCACGGGCGAAGGCGGCAAGTCGGCCGACGTCAGTCGGCAGGGCGTGCAGCGCGACCTTCTGCCGATCGTGGAAGGCACCACCATTCAGACTCGATACGGCTTGGTGTCCACCGAAAAAATAATGTTCATCGCGGCCGGCGCGTTTCATCGAGCACGGCCGTCGGACCTGATGCCGGAATTGCAGGGACGTTTCCCCATTCGTGTCGAGCTGCAGGATCTGACCTGCGATGACTTAGTACGCATTCTGATCGAACCGTCCGGCTCGATCACTCGCCAGCATGCCGAACTGCTGGCTGTTGACGGCGTCACAATCAACTACACGGACGACGGCATCCGAGCGATCGCTGATCTGGCCTTTCATGTGAACCAGTCGACTCAAAATATCGGAGCCCGGCGACTGCAAACGATCATGGAACGGCTGCTGGAAGAGGTCAGCTTTGAAGCTCCTGATTGCGGCAAAAAGCAGATCGACGTGACGGCAGACTTCGTCAACGAACGGCTGGCCGACGTTCGCAACGACGAAGACCTGAGCCGCTTTGTGCTTTAATTATACAGCGTAACTCGCGACAGTGAGCCTGCCGGCTGGGTCGCTTTTCCGTCCGGGCGACGGGCCGACGCTTGCGACGCGGGCGGTTCCGGCGGTACGAAGCGGTCCAGCCTTGGACGGAACATGACCAGCAGTAGCAGCGGCAGGTACCACAGTATGTACGCTCCGACATCGTCTGGGTACCAAAGCTGAGCGACCACAATCAGAGCAGTTGAGTTCGCCAACAGGTTCTCCAGATTTCGTTTGCGTGGGATCACGGTCATGGCGACCAGCATCACGAAGAAGAAAGCTGCCAACGTGATCCGCAGGAACACATGCCCAATCGCGTTGTCTGGTAGGGGCTCGGCCGCGTTGAACAGGCGATAAGCGGTCCAGTTGGCTGTCATCACGAGTTTGCTGACAAACGAATCGGCGTTTTCCGACGTTAGTGCAAACGTAATCAGTACAACGGCCGCAACACCAAGCAGCGACGACCCGAACTTCAGGCTGCCCTTCTTCCCATAAAAAACGGCCCACAGCGGAAGCAGGAAGACAGCGAAGAACAGAGTGCCGCAGGCCAGCCCTAACAATACACCAGCAACTGCGGGCTTCCGGTACATGGCAAACGCCCATGTTAAACACGCTCCGGGCACGACATGGCTAAGCTCGTGGGCGTTGTACGCTGTACACGGCAGTAGTAGATACAGGCAGCTCATGGAAACGCCCAGTTGAGTGCTGCAGAAGTGCTTTCGGCCGATGTAAAGCAGGCCCAGTATCAGAGCCGTATGCGCCAAAACGACCAGCACGCGCGCGATCCATCCCTCGATTGCCGTGCGTCCGGATAACTCAGTCACTTTGGTTGCAGCGGCGGCAAAGAGGGTTTCAGTGGGTGGCGGCGTGACCTGCTTGCCGTCAGCGCCGGGTGGAGTCGTTTCCTGTCGATCCAATAATGCTGCGCCGGACTTCACGACTTCAAGATTGCGGCCGGGCGGTTCTTTCAGGAAGACGCCAGCCATCAGAATGGAAAACGCTGGCAGAAACAGGAACGTGAGTCCCGCCTGATTGAGGTTTTGTTCCA
Organism: Fuerstiella marisgermanici; assembly: GCF_001983935.1. GTDB lineage: Bacteria > Planctomycetota > Planctomycetia > Planctomycetales > Planctomycetaceae > Fuerstiella > Fuerstiella marisgermanici. The sequence continues at coordinate 381,290 of NZ_CP017641.1, forward strand.
GCCGAGGGCGCCGCGTGAGAGCTTCGTCGAATGTGAGTCGCAGGACGAACAGGATCGAAATGCCGACTGCGATCAGAGATGCCCATCGTGCCCCCGGCTCAGCCTGTTCGGGCTCTGCTAATTCGGTCTCTGCTAACTCGGTCGCGCGAGATTCTGACGCTTCCACGCTCGCAGCTTCGGGGTCCTCGGATTCGCTGGCTGTGTCGGAAACTGCGGCCACATCGACATCAGACTTCCCCGCATCGGCCGCTCGAACGGCGGCAATGGAAAGCAACAGCAGCAGAATCAAATCGAGATTGCGCACCGATATCAGGCGCGAAAACCGAAAGAAGACGGCGACGAGCAGCAGCGAAACATGTAAGAGCCATGTGGGACTCTCAATGTTTACGAAAAATGTTTGCACATGTTCCATAGAAGAACGGACCTGCGGCGGCACAAAGCAATACTCAACACCATCACCCCTGATGACGTTGTACTTCTTGCCACACAAGGCACCAAAAAAGCTTCTGCCGTGAAGCTTTGACCCAGCAAGGAATTCCCAACGACACCGCCGCATAGTGCGCCGTAGCGTTGGTTGTTCCTGATTTCCCCAACACCATTGAAAAACCTAGGAGGTGTAATGACAAGGCTGCGGGCGGAGGATTCCTAAATAACGTAGAGCTTCAGCAGCTGAATGCGATGAGCGAGATTGGTTAAAATGGGGTATGGGAAGGGGTTGCGTAGACGGAGGTCTCCGGCGTGCGGGTCCGGCGGTTGACGATTCGTTAGGCCAGAATCGAATGATTTTTGTGCTCAAACGGTCGCGACCAGCTCTTCACCGCCATCCGCCAAAAGTGAATTTGCCACACCTACGCCAACTGATGAAGGATTGCTGGTTTCTCCTGACGAGGTTGCCATTAGCTTATTCTTGCCGTCTGCACTAAGAAGTACGGCGGTGAGTGTCAGCGATGCTTCCGCTACAACCGTTTCCACGCCCAAAGGAGCATGGCAGCCGGCTCGTAGTTCGGCCAACAGGGAACGTTCCGCCTCCACCGACGCCGCCACGGCGGGGTTTGTGAGTTGCCGCAGGATCTCCACAGTGCGCTCGTCATCGCTGCGGCATTCCCAACCCAAGGCGCCCTGCCCGACGGCCGTGAACAGCAACGGCGGGCTCATTAATAGTGAAATGCGGTCGTCCAGATTCAGGCGGCGTAATCCCGCTTCGGCCAGCACGATGGCGTCGTATTCGCCATCGTCCAGTTTGCGAATTCGCGTGTCGACGTTGCCTCGAATTTCCAACATCTGCAGATCGGGACGAGCGTTCAGCAATTGCGCCTGTCGACGAGGGCTACCGGTGCCAATGCGAGCTCCCTGCGGGACTTCATCAATGGATGAGATCGTCCGACCTTCCGGCAGCAGCAATGCATCTGCCGTCGGCGCGCGATCCGGAATTCCGGCAAGTGTCAGTCCTTTTGTCGGTTGAGTCGGCAAGTCCTTAAGGCTGTGAACGGCGATATCGGTTTCGCCTTTCAGCACAGACGTCTGCACTTCTCGTGTGAAGACACCAATGCCGCCGAACAATCGGAGAGCATCCGTTTGATTCTTATCGCCCCCCGTTTTGATATGCACAATCTCGACGGAGACGTCATCCAATGCGACTTCAATCAACGACTTCGTATATTCCGCCTGCCACAGGGCCAGCCTGCTGGAACGAGTTGCGATTTTAAGGACCAGGGCTGTCATTGTGTTGAGATTTGACGGAGTGCGAGAAAAAGGCGACTGACGAATGCAGTGATGCGACCGAGCGAGATTATAGCAGCGCCCATTCAAAATTGCCGCTCGGATGAATCAAACAACCTCCGACGAATACTCATGCGGGTGTGCGTAGTCGGAAGCGGGCGAACGCCGTGTGTCAGCGATAACCTGGCACCTGCGAACATTCATGGTGTGATCGTGGTCGGCAAGCGCTGTTGCGCGTGATCTTCAATGCCAGGCAAAAAATAACCCACATATTTTCCGGACGGTTCCTAAACGAAGTTACGGAAGATTAAGATTTGCCGACGGCTCGCTGTCTGTTGTATTACCTGTGTGTCACGGGGCGATGACCATCGGCAACGCTGGCCGTTGGCTCGGGGCTGCAATATAGTGGCGGGCGTCGGCGGCTGGGGAATGGCCGCGGGCAAAGTAGACAATTGAAAACTTGCATGGCAGCTGAACGTTGCTGCAGCACTCTTTCGCGGCGGCAACAGAATCGATTGGTGACATCACGATGAAAACCATCCTCCGTCTTATTATCTTTGCTTTCGCTTTTCCTGCAGCTCAGGGGGAGGTTGCTCGTGTTGACACCGAGCTGCTGATCGTTGGAGCCACAGAATCTGGCTGGGCGGCTGCGATTCAGGCGGCGCGAATGGGCGTGAAGTCGATTACGATTGTGCACGACGGCGAATGGTATGGCGGGCAGTTTACGGAACAGGCTTTGGCGTGCGTCGATGAAGACAAGGGGCCGGGCAAGGTTGGTTGGGGAGTAGACTGGCATCCCATGAAGCGGTCATTCCACCGCAGCGGTCTGTTCAGGGAGCTGATGGACCGCATCGAATCTTTCAACACAGAAGCCTACGGTTCGCCGATGCCTGGCAAGCCGTATCACGGCCCGTCGACGTTTCGACCGGCCGAAGCTGAAGCGATCTTCCGCGACATGATTTCGCCGTTCGTCGAAAGTGGCCAGATTCGTGTTTTCTGGAAACACGTTCCGGTTGCAACTACTGTGGTCGACGAAAAATTGGCAGCCGTTGATTTCGCCCCGCTGGGCGAACAGGCAGCCACTTTAAACGTCACCGCCAAGCTGACGATCGATGCTTCAGACTGGGGCGATGTGATTCAGTTAAGCGGCGCCGAATACGAATGCGGGGCCGACCCCAAGTCGCGTTATAACGAACCGAGTGCTTCCGAAACGGTCGTGCCGAACGAAATGAATCCGATCACGTGGGCGATGATTGTCGAAGAATCACCCGACGCGCAGCCGACGCCCATTCCCAAACCGCCGAATTTCGACGATCGCAACTATCCTCGCGCCACTCACTTCAGCCGGAAGGAATTTGGCGAGCTGCAATGGGACCGACCGGCTGGCATTGGCGCGATTGCTCACTGGCCGAACGGTGGCATGGCGTCGCCTCGGCAGTTGAGTGTTTATACCGTGCGGCGAATCGTGGACGGGTTTACAAGCAAAGATCATCGAACCAGCATTCTGCTTAACTACATGAACGGGCAGGACTACCCACTGATGCGGCTGCCGGCTCGAGTTGTAGAGGCGCTGGAATCCACCGAACCAGGTGCGTCGCAGAAGAATATCGTCGAGATGACTCGGCAGCAGCGTGAGATCATTTTTCAAGACGCGAAGAATCATTCGCTGGGCGTTCTTTATCACCTTCAGAACTTTGTGCATAACAACGCTCCGGACCGGGCAAATTCGTTTCGCAACTTTCGGCTGAGTCGCGAATTCGGAACGGCCGATCATCTTCCGCCAAAACCCTATCTGCGCGAATCTCTGCGGCTGAAAGCGGCGTACATGATGAAGGAACAGGACGGCCGAAATCGCGACGGCGCGACCAAGGATGCGGCTCGAGAACGCTTCTCGCATGTTATGTACCCGGACGGTTTGTTCTGTTGGCAGTTCCACTACGACTTCCATCGCACGGGGCGAACGTTTCTTCAGGAGGAAGGGGACACTGGTCCGTGGATCGACTACGAAACTCCGGGCCGACACACTCGACACATCAGCGACCGCTGCGTGTTTCCGGCTCGCAGCCTGATCCCTGTGAAGTTAGACGGCCTGTTGGGAAGTCAGGGAAATGTCGGCTTCAGCAGCATCGTGAGCGCCGCCATTCGGTTGCATGATCAGCGAATACACATCGGGCAGGCCAGCGGGGCTCTTGCCGCCATCAGCCTCGCACGGGACGTGACTCCCCGCGAGATTCCCTGGCAGCGACATCTGCTGGAAGAAGTGCGTCGCGGGCTATGCGGCGGCAGCGACGGGTTGCCGCTGCTGTTGTTTCCGTGGCGTGATCTTTCTGCTGACCATGCGGCCTTTGTTGCGATCAATCGCCTGTCGGCGCTGAATTGTGTGCCCATCGACGTGCGCGACGTCGACTTTCGCGCGGACGAACCAGCGGCGGAAGAATGGTCTATTGCTCTTCAAAAGAATATGGAACAGCAGGTGCCTCATTTGCGGCTGAAGAAGTTCGCGCTGCCATCGAATGCGACTCGCGGTGAACTGTGTGAGTTCTGGTGGGCGGCCATCAAGCACACGCCCTTGAAGCAATTCACCCCGTTTCCTCGCCACGCGGTCAACGATGCTGACGGAGATGGCATCGCAGACACTGACGATGCGTTACCGTTTTCGGTTAACGAGCCGATTGTTTGGGAGTTGGAACGGCCGGTACTCACGGCGGAGACTGACGGCCTGGTCGACGTCGGCTTGCCTTCCAATGTTCGGCGGTTTGACTTTGCATCGGCGAACGTACCGAAGGCGAATGGCTTCCAGCGTGATATCGGTTTGCCGTTTGATAAGACGAAAGGCCACGGATGGAATCGCGATGTGTCGCAGAACGCCCGGCATCGGCACGCTCTTGCCGAACCGGAACGCGATGCTTTTCTGTTTACTCGCGGCGAAGATACGTGGGAGTGCGAGGTTGCCAACGGGCAGTGGCGAGTCACAGTTTGCGTGGGCGATTCCGGACACGAACAGTCCAATCAAAACGTGAGTGTTGAAGGGACAGAGGTAATCGAAAATCGCTTCACCGCAGCCGGGCAGTTTCAGGAGGCATCGACTACCGTGACTGTGAAAGACGGTCGCCTTACGATCACTATCGGTCGTCCGGAAGGCAATGGCAACACCGCGATTTGCTGGGTGGTCATGTATCCGGCAACCCAATTGTAGACGGAGCAAAAAAACCGGCACGGCGCACGCGTCAAAGTCATTCGTGGGCGCTGAGAAACTCACTTGGTTGGTGGCAAAGCGATTCTCGGATGGTTCGCGTCGCAGGGCATTTCGAGCGTGCGTGATTAGGCCAGCGCTTAAGGAAGCCCCAGCTGAATTCCGTGGTATCCACGCCTGTAGTCAGCCCGGAATATTTCAGGAAATACGTGCTCTGTGCGCGAATTGAGCCATGTTTGGGACAGGAAAAGGCATGGCTCAGGTTTTCGCGATTTGCGAGACGCCTGCTCGCACATTTGCTTGCGATAAAGCTTCAATTTCGCACACGATTGCCAATCAGGACTTGTCCTGCTGGGATACGCGCTACACTACTTCAGCGGCGGGGCTGGTTTCCGCGTTTGGCACGTCACTATGAATAAACGTCACGTCATTTTGGGAGTTACCTTCTGGCTGGTTGCTGCTGCCACCACGTGGCTGGTGCTGCGCGCGGAACTGACGGCTCAATCCAGCAGCGTCGCATCGCTGACGGGACAGGTCGGACAATGGATTTCGGGCCAGAATTCATCGCTGCGGGCGGTCAGCGAAGTGAGCCTGCAGGTCAAAATTGGCGATCCGATTTTCGTGATTTCAGATGACGGCCTGTTTCGGCAGGTTGGCCTGCTGACAGATATCGACGGTTCCGTTAGTAAAGATCCGCGATCAGCAAAAGACTTTGAGGTTGTTATTTATGACGACGCCACAAACGCTTTGGATGGGAACTACCGGCTGGAATACCACACCACTCCGATGTCGCTGGACTGGGTCGTGCGCACGATGATTCCTCGCGAACGGCAGAAGGAGATTGCTCAGTTCATTGCGACGGAATGGCAACAGCATCAAGTGGTGATCATGACCGAAATGCGGCCGGTCATTAAAGACGGGATTCGGACCGCCATGAAGGCTGTGGAGGCTGAGCTGCCGACGATATTGAAGGAGCACCGCGACGAATTTCAGTCGCTGGCTGATCGCTACGAGACGGAAATTATCAAGGCGGAGGTGTTGCCGCTGGTGAAAAGCGAAATACTTCCCATCGTCGAAGAAGAAGCATTGCCGGTGGTCGAAGAAGTGGGGCGAGCGTTGTGGAAGCGAGTCTCCCTGTGGTCGTTCGCCTGGCGGTTCCTGTACGACAAGTCTCCGCTGCCGACGAAGGATGCGGTCAAAGAAGAATTTCAACGCTTTGTCGACGAAGTCGCTTTGCCTGAGCTGCGATCACGCTCAGACCAGTTCATGGACGTGACCGAGACAATCGTGAAGCGGTCAATGGACAACCCCAAAATCAAAGCGGCGATGAAACGTAACTTTAAGCGTGTGGCTGAAGATCCGGAGCTGCACAAAGTTGTTTGGTCAGTGGTGCGCGAAGCCGTTGTTGAAAATGAAACGCTGCGGGCTGAGCTGGAACTGCATCTTAAGGCTCAGGAAACGAAGTCGGCCATGAAACTGGCTGGCGAACGACTGGAGCCGATGGTGCGTGACATCGGCGATATGATTTTCGGTTCGCGAGATACAGGCATCACGCCTGAGTTCTCACGCATTCTTCGATCGCAGATTCTGCAAAAGGACCGCCGCTGGTTTGTGATTGTGCCGACGGACGTCGATTCGAAATCGCACGGACAGTTGACGGTGGTTGTCGCGCGCGAACCGATGGTTTATCCCATGGGCTTTGGTGGTGCGGAACAAAGTCCTCTGACGCCGGTGGAACAGTGACAGAGTCTAATATAAATGAAGCCGCAAAGGCCGCGTCCAACTCTGATCGGCAACAGCAGCGCGAAGTTCCTGCAGGCACAGCCATCACGCTGCGTGCTTTCAGTCTATCCGCCGGTGGAAAACCGCTGCTAAATGATGCGAACGTGACCTTTCCCGCTGGAAAGCTGACACTGGTGCTGGGTTGCAGCGGCGTAGGCAAGTCACTGTTGTTGAGAATTCTGGCTGGGTTGATCGATGAACATCACGCGGCGATTCGGTATTCGGGACACATTAATTTCGGCGACGAAGCCAACACCAAGGCTCGCAATCATGCTGAACATCCGGTCGCAGTCGTCTTTCAAAGCTTCGCCCTTTTTGACGAACTGACGCCCATCGAGAATATTGAGATTGCGATTGAGCATTCTTCGCAGACAACCGTCAGCCGTAACGAAGCCAATCAGAAAGCTCATGCGCTGTTGAATGAACTGGGAGTGCCGGAAGACCGGACGACGTCAGTATTAAGCGGCGGCCAGCAGCAACGGCTTGCCATCGCACGGGCCGTTGGGATGGAAACGGATGTCGTACTCTACGACGAACCTACGTCCGGCCTGGACACCAACACGGCTGCTCAAGTGGCTGAACTGATTCGAGACACGCAGACAAAGTTTACGCGCACGTCCATTATTGTGACTCACGATTTCGAAGCGTTGAAAGGCATTGCTGACCATGTTGTGCTGCTAAACCACCACGACCGAACGCTGCAGGAAGTCAAGCCAGACCAATGGTCCGTGCTGCCGGAACTGCTCGGCGATCCACCACGCGTCGAAAGCTCAGCGGCCGGACCTGCTTCGGCGACGACTAGAGCTACTCAGGCAATTGGTCGAGCGATGGCGGCATGCGGTGAGTTTGTCGAACAGGCTTTATTGCTGCCGGTCGCGTTGGTCCCGTGGTGGAAGAGTTTCCGTTGGGGCAGCCGGATCACGTGGCACTACATCAAGTTGGTCTGCGGCTGGTCGGCCTGCTTTTACATCGCCATCGCCGGCATGATTATCGGCTTCGTGGCGCAGGACTTCATCTTCCGTTACCTGCCGTTTCGCCAGTACACAGAACCGTTGCTGATCGAAAATCTGCTGCATGCGACCGGCTTTTCGTTGTACCGGTTTCTGGTGCCGATTTTGTGTACGATTCTGATTGCCGCTCGATCCGGTGCCGCTGTCGCGGCAGACGTTGGCAGTAAGGTGTACGGCAACCAATTGGATGCGATGAAGACTATTGGCATGAATCCGTCACGTTCAGTGCGGACGCCGATTCTTTATGCGTTTCTGATTGGTGTTCCGTTGCTCACGTTTCTGAGCTACGGCGTCGCGTCGCTTACCAGTGCCGTCGCGTTTCTGTCAACTCATGCGCGGGAAGGCATCGCGTTCTGGGACGCTCATTTTCACAAAGAGCTGCGTCTGCCGACAGGTGTGTTCTACAAGGGCACCGGCTGGCTGTTTGGAAAGCTCCTCACGTGCGCCGTGGGGATCGCCATGATCTCCTGGAAGTGCGGTTCGGCACCGAAGCAATCGGCTCCGGAAATCAGTCGCGGGGTGACTCAGACAATTCTCTGGTCAACGCTGTTCACACTACTAGTGCACTTTGTGTTCTCATTGTTCGAATTCAAAGCACCAACGTAAAAAGGCGTCGCCTCAAACGAGGCGACGCCTTCTCTGATCACGATGTCTTCGCGACGACAGCGTGTTACGCTGACCTGTGGCCGTGGCAAACCGCCTTCGACAGCAAATCGCCTGGTCCCACGAGCCCACGTGTTTAGGCAAGCTGCTCTAGCGAATCGATGCCGGAAACGTGCGAGCGGCACGCGGTGTGACGCCGTAGGTGGCGGCTCGGACCGGCGTTGTGCCGGAGTGTGAATTCGGAATGATGGGAGCCATCGACGACTGAGTCGGGTATTCGACTTCGCCCATGTATTCGCCCGAATGGGCTGGCGATGCGATGCTGGGAGCTGACTGAAGCATGGGCTGAGAATAAACAGGAGCCTGTGCAGCGCTGTAGGTGGCTCCCGGATACACGCCTGCCGAGTACGTCGGCGTGGTATACGCCATTGTGGATGGCTGTGTGGAATAGCGATATTGCGTTTGGTAGGTGGTTTGCGGCACGTATTGCGTAACAGCACGGTACGTCGTGACGGGCACCTGAACGGCCTGCATCGTCGGAGCCATCGCCTGTGGCTGGATCATCATAGGCACTTGGGGTACGCCAACGCCGGCCGAACCGGTGCAACCGCAGTCTGACGCGGGAGCCACAGGGTACGCCATCTGTGGAGCAGCATATCCGCTGTAAACCTGTGGTTGGTAGGTGTTGTAAACGGGTGGAGCGTACCTGGCATATCCACCGCCGTAGCCGCCTCCCCATGCTCCGTACCCGCCACCACAACCGTAGCCGCAGCCGTAAAAGCCGAGCCATGCGAACGGGTCAAGCCACGGAATATAGCAACATGCCTTCGCCGTGGACGCCGACGAGAAGGCCATTGCGAGCGTTAAGACGGTGAGTACAGTTGAGCGTTTCATCAGTTCAGATTCCTGCTTCTGTCGCGCGAGTGGAAGGGGTGCGAAGACAGATTTGGTACGTAAAATCTTCCTTGTCCTCCTAATCGGACTCCCTCACGGCAGATCTTGAGCAGAATTTTGATTCTTTTGACTTTTCTTAAAGTTGCATGATGTGGGTGTCATCGCCCGGCAGCAAAACGACGGCGTCTAGGCCGCTCGCATGTACTCCTGAGGCCGGAAGCGGCGGCCGGTACGAAGGCTTTGCACAATAATCCGTATCCACTCTGCGGCCGCGTCGCTGACGGCTTCGTCCATCATTAGCCGAACCTGCTGCTCGTACTGTTCCAGGCACGGTTCGGTGGATGCTGCTTCACGAGTGGCCTCACAAATTCTGTGAAGACGCTGCAGCACCCAAAGTTGCTGTTGATGTTGTGTTTGCATTTCCAGCATGAAGACGGCTCGAAAAGGTGTCGATGATGGTCCGCTGGCTGCGCACACTGCCGAACCTGGCCACTCTTGAGCCTTGTTCGCACAGTGTTAGCCGAGCGATTCTTATAGACCGCTCTAACGGATTGAGGCACCTGCCTCGTTCGACTGTACTCATCGAATATCGAGCCTGCGGAAGTTGCGGACAGTTCCGCGATTACCAGCGGTAACGATTATGACGATCCACTTGCGCCGGTCGCTTCAGCTATGCGTGTCGTCGCAGTTTTTCTGGTACGGAAAACTTTGCGGGTTAGGCAAAATCGTTGAGGCTACTCAAGGTCGCCCAGAAATTCGTCCAGCGCAGCGGCGGCAAGTTCGTGAGCCTTTTGGTTGGGGTGCGAGTCATACGGAGCCAACGTCAGGTCCTCTGCAGTATGGCCTTCAAACACATCCAACAGATCCAGATGTGGGACGCCCAGTTCCCTCCAAAACGCCGCCAGCTTTTCGTGCTCTTCGCGATAAGGATAGTCTGGTCCCAACGCATGCATGACGGGGAAAGTCATCACGTGAAATTTCCCGCCTTGCGACGTCATCGATTCCTGCAGGCTGGTCAAACGCCCCTTTTGTCGTTCCCAGGTTGCTCCGCTGTAGGCGTCGTGAATCAGTTTTTTGTTTTCAATAAGCTGCGGAAGCCGAGCAACCTTTGGCCGCACAGTTAGAGTGTCGATCAAGTAGCTGTTTCGTGTCAGCCCCTCATCGCCAACGCCTTCGAAGGCTTTTGTCAGCTCAGCATCCCATTCGGGAGCGATATCCGATATGTCGTCAAAGTTGTAGACCAGCACTGCGACGTCAAGATCGTAGCTTTGTTCAGCCTGCGGCATGTAGTAGGTGAGTTTCAATTGTTCAGACGTACTCCACCCGCAGATGGCCAGCGCATGGACTTCCTGATCCGGCCGTCGATTCGCGAGTTCGCCGACGAATCGATCATTGATGTCGCTAATGCCCTGACCGGCGGTGTATGAATCTCCGAGCAGGCTTATGCGGCGATGACCAGGGCTGACACTGGGTTCGTATGCATGCTCGTCACGGAATCCCCCATTGTTCGTTTGAAAATGGCGTTCAAACCAGCGGGCGGTCGCCTTACACATTCCCACTGTGTCTGCCTGATCGTAGACGTACCGGTAGTAGACTTCGCCCGCCAGCAGCCCTGCAGACGCGAGGAACCCGACAATCCAAATTCCCCCAATCAGCAAAGCCGCGGTTTTCTGATTGCCCATTTTCGGCTTCGTCGTACGGAAAAACCGCCGGGCGCCGAAGAACAGCAGCGTCGGAAGCACGAGAAACAGAACCAGAATTGCGTTTTCGGTCATGATGGAAGGCGGGGCTGAGAAGTTTGGCGGGGTGAAGCGTTAGTTTGCGATAGTCTGCGACGACTGACTTCAACGAAGTTCAGCTTTCGAAAAAGTCCGTCTTTTTAATCAGAATTCCAGTGATGTGAGTCGTCATGCTTCACAAACGCGTCGGACAACGGTGAATTTCCGTGCCTGGAAATCGCTGTCTGGAACGCTGTATCGCGGTGCAGGCACACGGTACACTGTGTTTCTACGACCGCAATCGGGAACTCTTACAGTTTTGTACGTTCTATTCTGATCGGAAAATGGCCTTACTTCAGCAAATCTTCGGGACTCCCCCGCTTCCGGCCTTCCCGGTTACAAATAACACGACGGTCATAGGTCGGCACGAAGACTGTGATGTCGTTGTCGAGTCGCCTGCCGTCAGCCGTCGCCATGCGCAGATTGATTGCGAGGACGGGAATTACTTCATTGAAGACCTGGGCAGCCGGAACGGGACCATGGTCAACGGTACGGTCATTGTTGGTCGTAAGCGGCTGTTTGATGGCGATCAGGTCGAAGTGTCAACACTGCCGTTTACGTTTCAACAGCACGAAGTTCCCACGGAAGAATCGGGGAGCTGGGGCAGTCAGCCACGAGTTGTCAGCGTTCCGGATTCAGAATCTGATGACCACCAGGACTCCGTGCGCCGAAAAGCGGTCACCACGGGCGACAGGATTTCCAACGAAGAATTGGGCACGGACCCGATTCGAGACACGAAGCTGGTCAGCCGCGTTCAAATTGCCGACGGTGGCTCCGCCTGGCCGGTGACAAACAAGGCGACTCAGAAGCTGAACAATCTTCTTCTGTTGTTGCATTCGTTGCGTCGCACAGCCGACCCTGAGGACGTCATTTCTCACGCTATGGCGGTCTTGTTTAACGTCTTTCCCGCAGCAGAACGTATTGCGGCCGTCCAGAACGACGTTAACAACACGGGCATCAAAGTTGTTGCGGCCGCAGCACGGAAAAGCGATCAGCCGGTCGAGGTTTGTCTGCCCGTTGTGCGATCCGCCATTCGAAACGCAGAAGCACTGCTATACGTCGAACATTGGAAGAGTGATGAAGCCAGTAGCACCGAATTGCGAGACGGAAGCGTGCGAACCATTTTGGCGGCTCCGCTGATTGGCGAGGAGGGAACCAGTTTCGGAGCCATTCAACTGGACACGTCCAACCACCGTCGTTCGCTGAACAGCGATGATCTTGAGCAGCTTGTCGTTTTGAACCACGTCATTGCCTTCGCATACGAGCACGCAGCGTCGTCTCAGAAAAAACTGCAGCAGTTGCTACTGGAACGAGGCACAGCCGACGCGATTCGCCTCTGCAATCAGTTGTCTCCGTCAGCACCGCCGGAAGTGCACGGTTATCGTATCGCTCACGCTGTAATCACAGCGCCGGATGTGGCGGCCGATTTGATCGACTACGTCAGACTGCCGGACGGGCGAATAGCGTGTCTGGTTCTTGACGTGCCAGGGCGAGGACCGGAAGCGGCTGGTCTGATGGCGTTGTTGCTGCGTCTTTTAACGGGGGCAATCAACGAGACCGGCTCTGCGGCGCGAGCCATCCAGAGTGCTCAAAAAAGCCTGCTGGAACGAGTCAGCGGAGTTCCGAAAGGGGTCTCTGTCGGCGTGATGATCATGGATCCGGAGCGTTCATCTGTCAGCATTTCCATTGCTGGCGATTGCCCGCTGCTGATGATTCACAAGGGCGAATTGAAGGAAATCCACAGCGACGAAATCAGCGGGCCGCCATTGGGGATCGCCCGCGATGCCTATAGCGAAGCCGAACTTCAGTTGTACGATAACGATGTCATTTTGATCATGACGGACGGCGTGTGGAAACTGAAATCTCCTGACGGCTACTTGTTGAGCCGGGCACGCAAGTTGGAACTTGTGGCAGAAGCAGCCGCCGGGCACCGCAGCGTGTTCGAATCAAAGCTAAGACGTTTACTCAACGATTTTCGCGGGGACTCCCCACTTTCGGATGACGTGGCTTTTGCCATGATTCACCGCACTCCATCTGCTGGCACAGTCGATAGCTTCGGCACCTGGCGAATGGAATCCGAAACTCAGGGTGCGTGACGCATGACCGATAAGCCCGTTTCAACCGCTCAGGTACTGGGCCCGGACGGGAGCATTGCGAAGCGACTTAAAAGCTACGAAGTGCGTCCCGAACAACTCGCGTTGGCATGTTCTGTCGAAGAAGCCATCGCCAACAAGCACCATCTTGTTGCGGAAGCCGGCACCGGTGTAGGTAAGAGCTTCGCCTATCTGGTGCCCGCCATTCTCGCTGCCAGGCAGCGGCGCGACAAAGACGCAAAGGCGAAAAAGATCATCGTGTCTACGCACACGATCAGTTTGCAGGAACAGCTCATCACCAACGACATTCCGTTTCTGCAGGCCGTTCTGCCGGTGGAGTTTTCGGCCGTGCTGGTCAAGGGCCGCGGCAACTACATCAGCATGCGTCGAGCCGGGAAAGCCGTTCAGCGAGCGTCTCAGCAAATGCTGTTCGAAATGGACGGCCAACGCCAGCTAAGCCAGATCTACGACTGGACGTCGACCACCACCGACGGCAGCCGATCCGATCTGAACTTCCGCCCCTTGCCTCAGGTCTGGGACGAAGTGGCCAGCGATCATGGCGACTGCATGCGGAAGAGGTGCCCTTACCACGACGATTGCTTTTATTACAAAGCGCGGCGTCGAGTCTGGAATGCTGACGTGCTGGTGGTTAACCACGCCCTGTTTTTCTCAGACCTTGGTCTGCGGCGTCAGGGAGCTTCCATTCTTCCCGACTACGACACCGTCATCTTTGACGAAGCTCACACCGCCGAGGCCGTGGCGGCCGATCACCTGGGTCTAAAACTGTCCGAAGGGCAGATCGAATACATGCTGAATAAGCTGTACAACGACCGCAGTCAGCGAGGGATTCTGATCGCTCACAAGATGGAAGACGCTCAACGCAATGTTCAGCACCTCCGTCGGTTGAACAAGGAGTTCTTCTATCGCATTGACGATTGGTCGCGACGATTCGGCCGCAGCAACGGGCGGCTCGATCGCAAACCAGACCTGTCGAACGATGTGACTCCGGCACTGTACGAACTGGCGACAAAGCTGGAACGCAAGGCCGATCAAATAAAAAATGAAAGCGATCAGGTTGAGCTCAAGTCGGCAGCTGAACGTTGCACCGCTTTGGCCGACAACCTGACGTCGTGGTGCGATCAACGCGAAGAAGCGTCCGTGTACTGGATCGAGCGTTCGGGGGCTCAAAAACAGCGGATCAGCCTTATGAGTGCTCCGGTTGAAGTCGGGCCAATTCTGAAGGACGTGCTGTTCAACCAAAATTCGACGGTGGTGATGACCAGCGCCACGCTCGCAATCGGCACGGAGGACTTTCAGTTCTTTCGCAACCGTATCGGGCTTACGGACGGCAAAGATGATCGCCAGGGCAGTCCGTTTGACTACCAGCAACAGGCGCGGTTAATTCTGTCGGCCAACATGCCCGATCCGTCCGCGAACAATCGCGACTTTCAACAGGAATGCTGCAAGCGAATTCAACGGCATCTGCTGGAAACCGAAGGCCGCGCGTTCGTCCTGTTTACCAGCTACGGCATGATGCAATTCTGCGCGGAACGCCTGCAAGGCTGGCTGTCGGAGCACGATCTCACGCTATACAGCCAGGGCAAAGGAATGCCTCGATCTGCGATGCTTGAACGCTTCCGCAAAGATGATCGAGCTGTTCTGTTTGGCACAGATAGTTTCTGGCAGGGAGTGGACGTGCCGGGCGACGACCTTCAAAACGTGATCATCACGCGGCTTCCGTTTAGTGTTCCCGATCATCCGCTGCTGGAAGCTCGAGTCGACGCGATTAAGGCGCGAGGGGGAAATCCGTTTCAGGAATACCAGGTCCCGGAAGCGATCATCAAACTAAAGCAGGGCTTCGGCCGTCTGATCCGTTCTCGGAACGATACCGGCCGAGTCGTCATTCTGGATCCTCGCATTCTGACGAAGTACTACGGCCGCCTGTTCCTGAAAAGCCTGCCGGACTGTCGTGTTGAAATCGACAACGGCGAAACAATCGACCCCATGCCCGCACGACACTAAAGCAGTTTCCCTTTCCGCTGTGGACGGGGCGGGCTCGTGGGAAACAGCCTTCATCGTCTGAAACGCCTAATACGCGGCCACAAGTCAGCGAAATTCGCGGTAAGCGAACTGCCAGCCGGTTCTTGATTCGCTTTGAATCGTGCAGAACATCAGACGCCTAAAGCGTTGCGCCCACTCATTGGCTGGCACCCGTGAGCTGTGTGAATATGAACTGGGCGAAAGCTCGGGCAGCGCAGGCGTTTTCTACAGCACAATCTGCACCAACAGCATCAGGCTGAATCCAAACATGAAGCACCAGGTGATTGCAGTATGGTTTCCGGTTTCCAGAGCTTCGGGAATCAGTTCATCAATCACCAGAAACATCATCGCTCCGGCAGCAAACCCCAGTAGCGGCAGCATGAGTGGTTCAAACAGCCACACCAGCATGCTGGCGGGCACGGCCGCCAAAGGTTGCGGCAGGCTGGTCAGGACAGCAAACCAGAAGCACTTCCAAACGGATGCTCCGCCGGCACGCATCGGCAAATCAACGGCTAGTCCTTCCGGGATGTTGTGAATCGCAATGGCGAGAGCGATCGAAAAGCCGAGCCCTGAAAATTCGACACCGTGCGTTTCGGCACCGTACCCTACACCGACGGCGACTCCTTCAGGGATGGAATGGAAAAACATGGCCACGAATACCAGCGTTTCCATCCGGGAACCGAACGGCTTGAGTAACATTGAATTCTTCAGGCGCTTGGGAGTGACATAGCGTTCGACCATCCAGATAAAGACACAGCCCAGCAACAGGCCGAACAAATCGTTGCTGACGGGCCACAGCTGCATCGCTCCTGAGGTTCCCTGATCGATGGCGGGCAGCAACAGATTGTAAACCGATGCTGCAAACATGAGTCCGCCCGCAAAGCCGTAGCCCAGATGGATGCGGTCTTTGACTTTAAGCTGAGGAATCAGCAGCGGCAGCGCGCCAAGTCCACACGCCAGCGACGCGATGACTCCGGCGATCAAGCCGTTGATAACAAATTCGTAGTCTTCAGGCATCGAAGCTCGATCAATCCAGAGTCGATCAGATCGACTCGCCAAAACCCCATTCCACCAACTCAGCAATCAGGCCGCAACTTCCAGAAACCCGCGTTGGCCGTTGGGCGATCATTCTATTATCCCACATCCTGGAAGTGGAACCTGCTGGACTGTGAAGAATCCAACGACAGCGCGCTGTCTCCCGGGGACGTGAGCTGTTCATTCGTCGTGTGGCTGACTTGAAACGCTCTCGGAATCTTGTGGGCCTCGCGTGACTGGCGTCGACCGCGTTTGGCGACCACTTGGAAAGTTCGCAACCATTTCACCGCCGATCGTAACGGCTTACGGAGCTGATGGTTGGTCATCACTCTTGAGTTTCATCCACCAGCAGCGCCGATAGCACTTGTGCGTAGACACGATGGCCGAAATCGTTGGGATGGTTGACTCCGTTGCCTGTCAAGTCGTGATCCTTCTTACGCTCCAGAAACTCGTGCCAGACGGACGTCAAATCGGCAAGCGCGATGCCAGGTTTGCACAGCGATGCGAGCTGATCACGATACTTCGGGAACACGTCATGCTTCAAAACGGTCCAGTCGCGATTGCCCAGCATTGGTGCGATCAGAATGAATTCAGCGTTCGGTATCGTCTCACGTGCCGTCGAAATCATGCGCGAAATGTTCTTGCCGTATTCTTCCGGCGACCGGCCGGCAGAATCGTTCATGCCGAAGGCCAGTAAGATCAAGTCTGGTTTTGCTTTCACAACTTCCGGGATCTGCTCCACACCCCACGGCGTCGAGGTTCCACCAACTGACAGGTTTGTGAGCGTCACGGTAGTGTCGTAGTGCGTTGCGAGGTGCTGCTTCAGCAGATCCTGATAGGCCGGCTGGAACGGCGCGCCACCGCCCCAGGCTGACGCGTTGCATCCGGTGGAAATGCTGTCGCCCAACAACACGATCGAAATCGATTCCCCTTTCTTAAGGCGATCAAGCGTTCGTGGCAGCGCCGCCGGATTAAATGAAGGCATGGCGACCGGCCAGTCGTCTTTGGCTTTTGAGTATGTGATCCATGTCTGCATGTTGTGATATTCCAGCTTCGCCCCGAACAAAATTTCTCCGTTGCCGTCGCGATGAGTCAGGCGGTGCCGCTGCGAATTCGCTGGTCGTCGTAGGTCGGCCGCTGTCTTTGTCACGATTCGTGAATTGGCTGGTACTGAGATCTCACGAGAGCCAGGCACGTGGCTGAAGTCGTCGCCTGCTGTGTAGACAATCGTCCCGGTGGAATCTTCCACGGAAATAATTTTTTCGATCGGAAACAGCACAGATGCTGAAGCGACCCCGGTCGCCTTGTCACGCACGAACAAAACGGATTCGCGATGAACCACATCCGATTTCCAAAACGGTTTCAGCTGGTCCGGTGCGTACTTCCACGGCTTTGGTTCGTCGGCAGCAGTGGAAGACAACATCCCGGCCGCGCAGAAAAACGCAAGACTTGCCAGGAACGCGTAGAGGGTTCGTCGCATAGGATTTTTCCGGTTTGGCTGGTGGTTCTTCTTCAAAGTTTGCGGAGGGATGGTAAAGGAATGGGCGATGGCGGTGGTCATGTTTGAGGAATCCTTGTGGTCAAAGACAGAGGCCTATAACCATAGCGACTGGTACGCAAAAAGTGTATCTCCGACAACGTTGCCGCCGGTGGCTTTGTTTTACAGTCGACGACCGGTTGAACCGGATCTATACTGAAGTTCCCACCGATGTCACTTTAGAACCCCTAACCAAACCTGTGTGAGCCGCGACGTTTGTGGTTTCGTTTCAGGCAAGAAGTGAGGAGGAGGCGACAAGTGTCGTCGACGACGAGCGACGCCGCCTGAGGCGGAACCACAAGCGTCCCGGAGGGTTGCGACGACAGCAGCCGATCTGCGGCGTCAGCGCTCCTCGACGACATCTGTCGCCTCGTCACTTTTCCTTGCATCTCGACCACTGTCGTCACAACGCGGCCACACAGGTTTGGTTAGGGGTTCTTAAAACATCTCCGCCGTTGTGCCCTGCCTGGAAACCGCCATGAATCTCGTCACTTCCAACGCGATCGCAAGTCGACGATCCTGGCTGGCGTCCACTGGTTTGCAGGCAGTCGGGTTAGGGACCCTAAATCAATTTTGGGGACCGATCGGACGGGCGAATTCTGAATTCGATGGCGCACCATCGTTGACTACGAAACCGCGTCGAGCGAAGTCGGTGATCATGATTTTCAACGGTGGAGCTCCCAGCCATCTTGACCTGTGGGACATGAAGCCTCAGGCACCGTCTGAAACTCGCGGCACTTTTCGTCCCATCGAAACCAATGTGCCGGGCATCGAAATTTCGGAATTGCTTCCGGAAGTCGCCAAGAGAATGGACCGACTCGCGATTGTTCGGACGCTGCATCACACTCATGGCGGCCACAATTCCGGTATGCACTGGTCCACCGTTGGACGGCCGTATCGCATCGACAGCACGCTCATCAATCCCAGTCGAGCCGACATGCCATGCATCGGCACCCTTGTCGGCTGGCTCGCTCAGCAGGACGGGTATTCGGCCAATGTGCCTCCGTACGTTATCACTCCTGCCCCGCACTGCGACAGTACTAAGTATCTGACACCCGGACAGTTCGGCGGTTGCCTGGGAAGTCGCTTCGATCCCTTCGTGCTGAATGCAGATCCCAATGCGAAAGACTTTCGTGTACCCGGGCTGCGTCTGAATACTTCGATCACTCGTCAACGACAGCAGGAGCGGCAGTCACTGCTGAAAAGTCTGGATACTCAGGGAAGCATGTCGCCGTCGGAGATCACAGCAGACATCGACATGCAACGAGCCAAAGCGCTGGGGTTGATAAGCTCAGACGCGGCCAGTGAAGCGTTCGACCTGACCAAAGAACCGGATTCTGTCCGAGATCGCTACGGCAGGCACCGCTGGGGGCAGTCTCATCTGTTGGCTCGACGCCTGATTGAGGCTGGTACGCGCTTCGTTACAACGGTCAACGGCCCGAGCATCACCTGGGATACGCACAAGGACAACTTCAACCAAATGAAAAATCGGTTGGTGCCGCCGATGGAGAAGGCTTACGTCGCATTGCTGGATGACCTGTCAGAACGCGGGCTCCTGGATGAAACGCTGGTCATCTGGATGGGCGACTTTGGGAGAACGCCGGTGATCAACAAAGACGCCGGACGAGACCACTGGCCTCAGTGCTATTCGATGGTTTTGGCGGGCGGAGGAATTCAGGGTGGTCAGGTCGTCGGCGAATCCGACAAAACCGGCGCCTATCCCAAGCTTCGTCCCGTGACTCCCGCCGACATCCACGCCACTGTCTTCGGAGCACTGGGCTACGATGCTCAACGGATCACGTACCGCATGAGCGACGATCGTCCGATGGCCGTGAGCGATGGCCATGTGATTAACGAACTGCTATAGCGGCTGAGCGTCGTACGAATTGCGAAATCCAGACGTCGTGCGTTTGTCTGATCGACGCAGACTTCTTCGCCGCCTATAACGGCCAGCGCCAGCAGTTGAGCCCTGCCACTCGTCTTAAACAAGGACCCCAAGCGTGTTCCCTTCCACAGCCGCGAACGTTGCTTCATCCATTGTCTTCATGTTCGCCTTCAGCGTACAAATTGGAACGGCTGCCGCGCAGTCGGATGCCTCAGATGTGCAGGCGGTCGACATTGGTTCTCAACGAGAACTCTTCGTTGAAGATTCGCTGATCGAGCAACTGAAGGGCGAAGCAAAGCTTCAGCTTCATCACCCACAGCCGCAGGAAATTGCCTTGGTGTTTGACGACCCCTGGGAAGGGACAGGCACAAGCGGCTTTCACTGCATTTTCCAGGACGGCGATCTTTATCGGATGTATTACAAGGCGTGGAATATCGCCTTCGACGAAACGAAAAAGCGAATCCGCCCATCGCCGGGAGCCACCTGCTATGCCGAAAGCGACGATGGCATTCACTGGCGGAAACCCAATCTGGGACTTGTCGAATTTCAGGGGACCACGGAGAACAATATTGTCCTGCTGGATCACCTGATGGGATCGATGAAACTCAATGCGGGCTACGTGGCCGCCACCAAAGACGCCAATCCCGCCGCACCGCACGACGCGCGATACAAAGCGATGTTTGTGACTTCAAACCCCAAGGGCATGCTTCCGTTCAAGTCCGCTGACGGCATTCACTGGAAACCGATGGCTGAAGCCCCCGTGATTACAAACGGAGCTTTTGATTCGCAGAACGTCGCGTTCTGGGACGGTGTTCGCGGTGAGTACCGCGCCTACTGGCGCCACTTCTCACACGGCGACAACAACACTGCGACCGCTAACCCAACCGGTATCCGTTCCATTCGGACCGCGACCTCGAAAGATTTCCTCCACTGGGAAAACGAAGCCGACCTGACCTACGTCGATTCACCCGAAGAGGCGCTGTACACCAACGTCATCAAGCCGTACCACCGTGCTCCTCATCTGCTGATTGGTTTTCCGATGCGTTACCATGACCGGGCGTGGTCGAAGTCGACGGAAGCGTTGCCGGAACGCGAACATCGGGAAAAACGTCGAGCCATCAACCTCCGATATGGTACGGCCGTCACCGACAGTTTGGTGATGGCGAGTCGCGATGGTGTCCGCTTCAAACGGTGGAACGAATCGTTTCTGCGTCCGGGGCCGGAGCGTCCAGACACGTGGAATTACGGCCATCAGGCTCTGGGATGGCATCTGGTGGAGACGAAGTCAGCGCTGCCCGGTGCTCCCGACGAACTTTCTTTCTACGCCACTGAGAGTTACTGGACCGGCAAAGGCAGTGCTCTGCGACGCTACACCTTGCGGCTGGATGGCTTCGTGTCTGTCGAAGCAAAAGCGGCGGGAGGCGAAGTCATCACGAAGCCGCTGAGATTCCGCGGTGAGAACTTGTTTTTAAACTTCTCCACTTCCGCTGCAGGAAGTGTGCGCGTGGAGATTCAGAGTCCTGATGGCAAGCCTCTGCCCGGGTTCGCTTTGGAAGACTGTGATCCCATTTTCGGTGACTCTGTCGAACGACAAGCGATCTGGAATTCCGGAAGTGACCTGGCTTCGCTACACGGCCAGGCGGTGCGACTCCGCGTTGTCCTCGCGGATGCCAATCTGTACGCGTTTCAGTTCAGGGACTAACAGTCGCTGACAACAAGCATGGCGACGAAGCGGCAGCAATCTGCTGGTGCTGCTGCTACGGCTCAATCGCCCACACCTGACTCGCGGCCGTGATGGTCTTGTGGTCCGTGAGCGTCCAGGTGATCTTTTTTTCTTTAGACAGAATGAACGCATGCGCGCCGCGACCTGTGCTACCGCGTAGAAAGTTCGTGACCAACAGCGAGCCGTCTTTCAACTTCTGAAGGCCACAGGCATTGGTGAAATTAAGGTCCGGATGGTCACTCGCGGTGAACTTCCAAACGATCCTTCCTGAGGGATCCACTTCCAGCAGACGAGCCTGGGTGCCGCACGCGATCAAAGTGTTGCCGTTGTCTAATCGCAAAACATCCTGAACAGTTCCGGCTGGATAGCGCCCCGTGCCTTCTTTGGGAACTTGAAATCGCCACACCTCGCGACCATTTTCGTCGACTTCCAGAGCTGTTCCTTCGCCCCAAAGCTGAGCCAGGAAGTGGTTGTCGCTGAGGGCATACACGTTTCCCAGCTGACCATGAAAAGTTTTGTACGTCGCAGGGATTGGCACCCTTCTCTGAATCGTGCCATCCAACTTCATCAGGACGGCTTGAGGCGGCATTTGGCCACTTAGAATCAGCTGTGACTGATGCTGAGTGATATTCACAACCTCCTTGAATTCGCTGGCGTACGGCCACGACCAGATCACATCCTCTTCGGAGTCAACGCAACGGACTTCCATCTTGTTGGTGCGCATCGGATAAATCACGTTGTCGTCGTCCGTTAAGACAAAATCCCAAACACGTCCTTCGGGCCGGTGCTCCCAAGTGATTTTTCCACGCTTATCGACACGACACAGCTTGCCGCCCACGTAGTCGCAGACCATCAACTCGTACGGATGTTCCGCATTCTTCTCTGCTGGCGTTTTGTCTTCCGCCAACGCCGCGCCGCTCAGCATTATCGCGAACGCAGCGATGCCGGCAGACTTCAGGAATTTACGCCGTGATGTTGAGTGACTCATATGACGCGTTCTGTTCCGGATTAAAAAGTGGACCCCGTGTGGGCACTGCCCATCGATTGCCCCATTCGTAGAACAGGGCGAACTCTTGGTGAAAACTATGTCCTGTGGTAGCCTTTTTGTCTGGCAACGTCCAGAGTTCACGTTGAAAACGCAATTCAAATTTGATTGTGAACCATTTTGAACGATCGCTACGGTTCGGGGCTGGCGAAACTCTGGCTGTTGCCATAACGCTTAAACCGTTCGCAGTTGACCTGGAGGCTCACCCGATGAAACGTCGTTCTTTTGTTCAGACTGCAGTCTCTGCGTCAGCGGTCGGCTCGGTCGGTGGTCACGCACTTGCGGGATCGGGACGGCAAACGTCCGCGGCTTCCAGAGTGCCTTTTGCTATGGACGCCAACAAGGTTACGTTTTTTACCGATGCGGTGACTCGGCCCGTAAACGTGATGGTTGTCGCAGACACGCATCTTTACACCGATGACGAGCGCGGCAAACCGTACCATGAATTCAGCGGCCGGATGGCGAAAGCGTATAACACGACAACTCACTTCGAAACTGGTCAGCCCACCAACCCGGAAAAAAGTTTCCAGGCGGCACTGGCTCGAGCGAACTCAAACGAGGTCGACTTGTTAGCGCTGGTCGGAGACATTTTCAGCTTCCCCTCCGAAGCGGCCATTGATTGGGTCTCGCAACAACTTGAGTCCGTCGATATGCCGTGGTTGTATATCGCTGGCAATCACGATTGGCACTACGAAGGGATGGAAGGTTCGTTGGAACAGCTGCGAGCGGATTGGATCGAACGCCGGCTTAAGCCAATGTATCAAGACCATCACCCATTAATGGCGGCGTACGACATCCTCGGCATTCGCTTCCTGGCCATCGACAATTCGCATTATCAAATTCTGCCTCAGCAGCTTGAGTTTTTCCGGGCGCAGGTCCGCAGCGGGGTGCCACTGGTGCTATTGGTTCATATCCCGCTGTATGCACCGGGACGACCGATGGGTTTCGGCTGCGGGCATCCGAAATGGGGCGCCGCGACTGATCGTAACTACAAGATCGAGAGACGTCCAAAGTGGCCAGACACCGGCCACACCCAGACGACGATTGATTTTCATCGCGAGGTTTTTGACGCGGAAAGCAACCAACTGTTAGGAATCTTTGCCGGACATATCCATCGGCAGTCGCTGGATGTCGTCAACGGCGTTCCTCAGTTCGTCACCAACGCCAATGCCTACGGCGCCTACATGGATGTTCACTTCGTGCCGCGCACTTGACGACTGGCCAATCTACACATGGCGATCATGGTCGTGCCTGGTTGCGGTCAGGTTATGGCGTGGCCGGTAGGAATGTAGGACCGGAGACGTGGGTAGCGGCAGACGCACTGGGCGAGCTGGCTCTTGTTTGTGTAGTGCGTTTTCTGGTTTGTGGATGCTCCGTGCCGTTCACAACACGAAAGCGCACCGCATCCACATCGGGGTCTGCCGCCACGCGAATTTCATGGGCCGAAATGGTACGATTCAGCAACGCCCCGAAGAACGTTTAATGGCGATTTCGGTTTTGTTCGGTTGTCTGGATCTCGTGAAAGGTTTGAGTTGGTGAATCAGTCGTGGAAGAATGTGCCCTGCCCTGGATGCGCCTGCGTCTGCGACGATATCACGCTGGAACAGCGGGACGACGGTACGATTGATTTTCAGCCGGATTGCCATATGGGCCGTGACTGGTTTGAACGCCACTCAAAGCCAGTGGAAACTTGCGTCTCCATCGAAAATCGGGACGCCACGCTGGACGCGGCGATTGACAGGGCGGCCAGTATTTTAGGCGCGGCCGACTATCCGTTGATCTATGGTCTGTCACGCAGCGCGACTCCGGGGCAGCGAGCTGCCGTTGCGTTGGGCGAACAACTGGGAGGCGTCGTGGATACGACGGCTTCGCTATGCCACGGTCCTTCTATTATGGCGTTGCAGGAAGTTGGCGAAGTGACCAGTACGCTCGGCGAAGTTGCCAACCGAGCGGACCTTGTGATCTTCTGGGGCTGCAATCCGTCCGCCTCGCATCCTCGCCACGCCGAACGGTATTCCGTGTTTCCTGAAGGACGGTTCGTTCGCGGGCGAGCCGATCGCAAAGTGGTGATGGTGGGAGACCAGGATCTGGTGCATGACTGGCGACTGGATCCGCACGGCAGCCAGCCCGATCTTGTGATTCCCATCGCTCCCAACGGCGATTTCGATGCGGTCGCTCAACTGCGCACGATGCTGCATACAGGCGACACGTCGGACGCTGCCCCGGAATTGCGGCAGCTAATGGAACTAATGCGGAACTGCCGCTATGGAGTTGTGTTTTTTGGACTGGGACTGGCCAAGACCAGCATGTGGACATCCGATGTCGGTTCGAACACCGGACACATCGACGTTGCCGGCTTGCTGCAATTGGTTCGAGACATGAATGCCGTAACCCGTTTTACAGCTCGACGGATGAGATTGCAGGGCGACGTATCCGGAGCCGACAGTGTGATGTGCTGGCAAACCGGCTATCCATTTGGAGTCGATTTTTCTCGAGGCTATCCTCGTTACAACCCTGGCGAATACACGGCCAACGAACTCCTGGAACGCGGCGACGTTGACGCGTGCGTGCTGGTCGGCGCGGAGACAGTGAAGTTCTTTTCCGAACCGGCCAGACAGCGCCTGCAGGAAATTCCGACGGTGTTGATCGACTACCCAAACACGTCCGTGGATTTGTCGCCAACCGTTTCGATCACGACCGCCGTTTATGGCATCCATGTTCCGGGGACTATTTACCGGATGGACAACGTTCCCATGTCCACGAAGTCTCTCTGGCCCAGCGACCTGCCGACCGACGAAGACGTCCTGCTACGTATCGCCGCTAAGTGCGTGCCAGAATACGCTAGTCCGGCGTTAGCAGTCAGGGAAGGAGAAAACGGCCATGCTGCACACGCAGATGTCTGAGTGGGATGCTCTTAGTAGTCGCTTTTGAAGGATCACTCAATCAGTGACGTGATGTCGTGGTGTTTGAACGTCACCATGCTGAGCGGGGTGACTCAGCAGCCCAGTGGTTGTAGGATTCGGCGACGTACGACCGTGATGATTTCGAGTTGGAGACTTCCATGAGGCCAAGCGTTCATTGTTTGTTGAATTTATCCGTCGTGGCTTTGTTGGTCACAGTGGCGCGAGCTGACGAGAAGTCAACAGAACCTGTGGCAATCGTGAACGTTTGGCCTGAGCAGAAAATGCCCGGTCGTGCTGCCGACCAGCCTGAAGCGTTCAAATCGCCGGAACGCAAAGACGCCATTCGCATTACGAATGTCAGTCGTCCGACGCTCTCTGTATTTCCCGCGACCAGTGATCACTCCGGCCCTGCCCCGGCGATGCTCGTTTGTCCCGGCGGCGGCTATGGCTACGTTGTCATGGATAAAGAAGGCACGGAGATCGCAGAGTGGCTCAGCACAAACGGGATTACTGCAATCGTCTTGAAGTATCGCACGCCCCAAAATCGCGAAGGTGCGTTGCAGGACATTCAGCGTGCGTTGAGCGTCACCCGTGCTCACGCCACCGAGTGGAAGATTGATCCCAAACGTTTGGGAACGATTGGCTTTTCTGCAGGCGGCCACCTTGCCGCAACAGCGAGTACTCAATTCGAACAGCGGTACTATGCACCCATTGACGAAGTCGATAAACAAAGCTGTCGACCGGACTTTGCTGTATTGGTTTACCCGGCTTATCTGGACGATTCGAATGGGCAGGTTTCGCCTGATCTGAATCTTAAAGCCAACATCCCTCCCACGCTGATTGTGCACACCGAGGACGATAAGAAATATGTTCCGGGCAGCAAACTTTATTACGCCGCGCTAAAGCAGAAACCTGAGCCGCATGAATTTATGCTGTATCCCAACGGTGGTCACGGCTATGGGCTGCGGTGCGAAAAAGCGGCACGCGCATGGCCAGACGCCGCTCTTGCGTGGTTCCGAAAGATCGGGATACACGACGCAAAGTAAGGATTGACGCGGCTTGGACGCGTATCTTTGCGGCGTGAATCGTAAGAGCGCTCTGCTGGCCCTAGGGACACTTACGCGGCGACGTTGTGGCAGATGCCGCTTCGACGCGGGCTTCTGTAAATCGACGGTGATTCTTAGCAATCCGCAACCGCGCCCGGAAATCCGGCCCTACTCGCATCCGGCCGCAGACCTTCCACCGCGTCGCAGGTCGGCCTGAAGGTCGAGACGCTGAGTGTGACGCGTGGCTTCCCCGACTTGTTCCGTTTGCGCGGCCTGCGCTGAGATTGCCGGGAACTCCACCGGACTGCTCCTCATCGTGTCACACATTTCAGCGTTTTTCGGAATTCTTCCAGGTCGGCTGTCCGTTTTCGCTGCGCGCCTGCGAGCAAGGTCTGGGAAGGCGATCGGCCTTCTCTCGACCACGTATGACTCGATAATCGAAGGGCCGAGCGATGAAGACCTCCACTCTGCTTTCCAATCTATTTCGCAAGTCTCTGCGAAAAAGCCGACGCCGACGGCAGTCACAAAACCGAATGGTATCACTCGAACGCCTGGAAGCCCGCGAACTCTTGACGGCCGCCATGGCCTGGGACGGCGATGCTCTGCAGATCACCGGTTCGGACGAACGAGATTTCATTGCCGTTCAGCAGGACAGCATGGGACTTCGAGTATTCACCGAAGACGCCATCCTTACAGAACATGCAGGACGGGCGTTCGACACAGCCACCTCCATCACCGTGTTCGGGCAGGGTGGAGATGACATTCTGCTCAGCCATCAAACCGAAATCCCGGTCAATCTGCATGGAGACGGCGGCAACGACTTTCTGTATTCGGACACCACCAACGATAGCCTTAACGGCGGAGACGGGTTGAATTGGATTCAATTCCCCAGCAGCCAGGCCACCGACGCTGATGTGTTGGACGTTTTCGGTCTGGAACTTCTTCCTGACAGTGTTAGCGTCACTCCCGAATTCGACAAAGACGGTCGGATGGAATTGCAGGTTGATATGTTGGGGCAGGTTGACATCGCCGGCCAAAACGTCGACCTGGCGGGGCGTGCCAACCTGTCATCAGATGGCGTCGATGTTGAGTTGACTGGTGCGGTGGCTCAATGGTCAGATGCATTTGGAATTGACCCGCTGGATATGACCAGTTCCAGCCTGACGGTGAGTGCCGGCACTCATGTCAATGACGGCAACGGCTATCATATTGACCTGAATTCCAATCTGCAGGTGTCCGGCACAGATATCAGTGTGGATGGTTCCCTCGATATTACAGATGCATTAGCGACCGCTGCCTTCACCGGGACAGTGGCCAATTGGGACGACGCTTTCGGTATTCCGGGGCTCGATTTGTCGAACGGTGTCCTCACCGCCAGCGGCTCCATCGACGCGGACAACAATCAGAACTTCAGTCTTGGCGTCAGTGCTGACATGCAGGTGGAAGACACGTTGATCGAAGTCGCGGGCAGCGTTGAATTCACGCCGCAACGTACGAATGGCGTTTTCCGCGGATCCGTCGACAACTGGGACGATGCCTTTGGTATTACAGGGCTCGACCTAACTGACAGTGAATTGAACATCGTAGCTTACACGGACCACCAGGGCGACTACGGACTGAGTGTCGACCTGCTTGCCGACATGCACGTCGAAGGCACCGCGATCGCAATCGCTGGTAACGTTAACGTTACTCCCGATCAGATTGATGCGGTCTTCCATGGCTCCGTCGCAGATTGGGACGATGCATTTGGTATTGAGGGGCTGGATCTGACCGACAGTGAACTCAACGTCGCGGCCTCTTCCAACCGTGTGGATGACTATCGACTCAGCATCGACCTGTTGGCGGACATGGTGGTGGACGACGTCGAAATCGATGTGGCCGGCAGCGTTGAGATCACTCCTGAGCAGATCGATGCTGTCTTCAATGGGTCGGTTGACGATTGGGACGACGCATTCGGAATTGAGGCCCTCGATTTGACGGACACAGAATTGCAAGTTGTTGCGTTCTCTGATCGCAGGGACGACTTCGATTTGCGATTCGACCTGTTCGGCGACATGGACATTCAGGGCACCAACGCAAAGGTCTCTGGATCTGTTGACGTTGAACCCAACCGCATTGACGGCACACTAACCGGCAACGTCGCTGGCGACTGGGAAAACGCCTTCGGCATTGCAGGCCTGACTTTCAGCGACACGCGCTTGACGATCAGTGCCGTTATTGATGAGAGCACCGGTAGTTCGCTGGGCATGAATCTTGAAGCGGACATGGATCTATCCGGTACTGAAATCGCCGTGACCGGCCAGGTTGACGTCGACAATTCCGGCGTGAGCGGTTCGTTTTTCGGTGTCGTGACGGGCTCATGGACCAGTGCCTTCGGGATCGCTCCCCTGCACCTGCAGGACACGACTTTAAGCATCGCAGGTAGCCGAACTGCAGCGGGTTCGGAACTGTCGCTGGGCGTGTCGGCCGGCATGTACCTGATGGGGACGCATCTTGGTTTGACCGGCACGGTCGATATGACTCCCGGCGGAGTCCGCACCAATCTAACCACGTCGGTGGAAGGCGAATGGGTGGATGCGTTCGCCATTCCCGGACTTGAGCTGCGAGATACAGCACTGTCCATCGGCGCAGGAGTGGGCTTCACAGGTCTGGAAATCGATCTGGACACAGACCTGAAGCTGTTTGGCGATTACATCGAGATGATCGGCGATCTGGACATCAGCACGTCCGGGGTCGAGTTGAGCTTTAGCCCTCCTGCTTCAATCGGCTTTACAGATCTGCTGGGTATCCCCGGCTTCACTCTGGACGACGCCGATCTGACGGTCACTGGCGGGGCAAACGGACTTGAAGTTGCCGTTGATACGACTTTGGATCTGGGCACCATTGATGTTGATTTTACGGGTGCGTTCTCGGTCTATGGGCCTGAAGTTCGGGCGAGTATGACTGGCCGGATTGCCGAATGGAACAACGCGTTCGACGTTCCTGGCATGAATCTGGACGACATCGTTCTGACTCTTGGCGCGGAATCCGGTGTTGGCGGGGCCAGCATGTATGTTGGCCTCGGTGCCGGGATGGCGATCGGCAGCAGTAATCTGGCCGTCGCCGGACTGCTTGGATTCGGGACCACAGGTTGGGAAGTCGCATTTCGAGGCAGCATTGATTCGCTGGAAAGCGACGACCTGATAGATTTCGCAAACTCGATGAACCGGGCAGCTGATCCCAATGCCACCGAAATTCCAGACGGTGCTTTGGGAGATTTGGAACTGCGAACTGCCTATGTCAATTTCGCTCCGTATGGAGGCAATGCGGAACTTGGCATCACAGATGGTTTTGGAATCGGCGGCGCGTTTTACGATGACGGCAAGTTGCTGGGCAGCGGTGAATTCATCGTCGATCTGGCCAGCGGCGTTTTTGAGGTGGGGCTGGAGATTCCCGAACTGGATTTGGGTCCAGTCGAACTGAACGATGTTCTGATCGACATTCGTATCGCAACCACGGATTCGCACTATCACGTTGCGGGAACGGCCGCATTGATGGGGGCTGAAGTTTCGCTCGAAGGCAAGGTGAGTTCGAACAGCTTTTCTCTTCAGGGAACGGCGGCAGTCGACATGGAAGGTCTGTCTGCGTCTGTTCAGTTTATTGTCGACCAGAACGGAATCCGTTTTGTCGCAACGGCCGGCGGAGGGGCCATCAACGCTGTCAAAGATAATATGACGGCGAACCTGCGAGCGGCAGCCAACGTGGCACAGGCGGCCATCGACCACGCACAGGCCGGCGTGGATCTCGCGCGAAATGGCGTCAAGAGTCTGGAAGCGGATCTCGCCGAAGCACGGGCTGAGGCTCAAAAAGCTGCTGACAAGGTGAAAGCCAACATCAACAAAGCGAAAGTCGTTGTCGACAATGCCCGATCCAGCAAAAACAATTGGTACAGCCAAAAGCAGTCTCGGTACAAGGCGTGGCGCAAAGCTGTCGCTGTGACGAAGAGTGCGGCGTGGTATAAGAAAGCTTACTACAAGGGCATTGAGGCAGCGAAGTACAGCAGCTACGCCTATGCAGTCGGCCGCTATTCGGCACAGGTCGCGGTCTACAATACGGCCAACGCTGCGTATCACGCTGTACGAAATGCCGCCGGCTGGGTGCTGGACAATGCTGGTGTCGAAGCCAATCCGGAAGTACTGCGAATCAAGGCGCTGCTTGTCGT
Organism: Fuerstiella marisgermanici; assembly: GCF_001983935.1. Classification (GTDB taxonomy): domain Bacteria; phylum Planctomycetota; class Planctomycetia; order Planctomycetales; family Planctomycetaceae; genus Fuerstiella; species Fuerstiella marisgermanici. Next base: position 411,777 of record NZ_CP017641.1, read on the forward strand.
TGCCAACGCGGGGTTGGGCGCTTCGGAGTTCGTTCTCGATGGCATCGAACAGGCCAACTCCGGACTTCTGCAGGCCCTGGACGCTGTGGACAGCGTTCGAGTGACACGCATCACGATCGAAGGAAATGTTTCGAATTACGCGAATGCTGGCGTGAGAGTGACGATCGAAATGAGCGTGGGCGGACGAACTCGACTGCTCACGTTGAATGCATCCACCGAAGATCTCGTGCAGCAACTGGGGCGGCAGTTGATCTCTGCGGTAGTGTAGTCGATTAATCGAATCAAGCAGTCAAGTCCATGCCACGAATCGTAGGCCAAACGGCCAAGGGGCATTCTACTCCAGTTAAGGAATCGAATGCCCCTGCCGGTGTCTTGAACGAGCTCAGCGGTGCTGAACGCCGCCAGCAACCTTGTGGCTACAGGCTCGCGAACACTTGTTCCAGCCAGGGAACCGCTCGCTTCGGACGGAAGCAATGATTCTTAGCATCGACATTTGCGTATTCCAGGTACTCGTTCCCCGAGAGACCTTCAGGGATCGGCTTGAAGTCGTGAATGCGAGCTGCCGGATCAGCGTACTTTGCATACTGATAAACCTGCATGTTTTCCTCTGCGTCATTCAAACGATACGCCGCCTGAATTCTCGCCAGCTGGTTCGCTCGGCCGCCTTCCGTAAACAGTAGCGGTCGCGGTGCAATCGAAGCCTGCAGATCCGTCGCGTCAAACCATTTGTACATGCCAGGGACAAGGTGCCAGGCCGGCGGCAACGATCCATTTTGAGCGATCGAACGTTCGATCCAATTGCAGCAGAAGTCATTGTGGATCACTGCCTTAATCAGATCCGGGTACAAGACTCCCAATACGTCGGCGGGTTCAGATCCAAGCGAATGGCCACAGACAGCAATACGGCCTTTGTCAATGTAATTTTGCTGACTGACCCATTCCAGAACATGAGCCTTCTGAAACGACGAGATCCCCAGATAGCTACGGCCCATGAAAATGGCGTTCAGCGATACTTCTGTTCGATTAAGAATTCTGCTGTCCGTGTCATTTGTTGCCGGGTTGGCCACGGCAACTCCGATCATGCCTTGCTTGGCAAAATGGAGGGCCATTCGGTTGTCCTGCCATTTCCAATCGGTCTTGTTCTTAACGTTATCCTTTGCTTTCCGGCCAATTTCCGGCAAGCCCACCAGACTTTCTAGGCTCCAACCTGACCCCGGAAAACACATCACGGCGGGAGCTGGTGAGCTCTGTCGCACTCCATCCGGAACGACCATCATGAAAGGAACGACGCAGTGTGGTTCCGGATATGCCTCCCATTTCTGAACTTGATACCCTTCACGTTTTCGAATCCACAGACGCTTCGGCGCTGGCTGCTTTGGGGGCTCAGGAAACGCCATAAGCTCCAATAGCTTCTCACGAATCGCAGTCTGCCACGCCGGGTAGTCTGCGCGTTTCATGTCGGGATTGAAGGTTAACTTCGGCGGATTCGTCTTCATCAGGTTATGAATAAAACCTGCCGTGTCCTGAAAACGCTTGTCGTCGCGATCTGTGGTAAACGTCACGCGATCCTTTTGCTCATCCGCAGCAGCCAAATTCAAGGGCGCAACAGTTCCCAAGGCCGTAGTGGTTCCTGCTGTAGCCAAAAATCCGCGTCTCGAAATGGAAGGCATCGTTGAAACATTCTGTTTGGAGGGACACGAGGGGGAGGAAGAAACGGGGCCACTCAGTTTATGAGTCCGCTTCCATTTGTTCGACTCCCTGTCGCGTTTTATACGCATTTCCCGGCGCGGACAGCTTAGGCCTGAGGCAAGTCATTGTGCAGGCTTGGCGGAAGGCTCGAGTTCAGCTATAGCTTTGCGTTAATTGTTGTGTGTGGCAGTGGACCCGCACACGATCAGCAGTGATGGCAAGGGCTGCCACATTAGAACCCCGTACAAGCCTGCGACGCGCTATCGGTAACGGGGAGTCCTCATTAATGGACGAGCAGCGCGACGCCGATTCAGTCGTTGTTTCAGAAATTCTGTCGAAGCGTGATTCATACATGGACATGTGCGGCCGCTTGTCAGGTGGCGAATTACCGCGGCTTCGATTTCGATCACCAGTCGAATTCAGCAACCCGCCGGTGTGAAATACTCACTCATTCGGTCTGGCTTGTCGTTTCAGACAGCGGGGTCTGTTGCTTGTGCATCAGACCGTCTTCCATTTCGTAGATCGTGTCAAACACATCCAGCGCGCGATGGTCGTGCGTCACTACGATCACGCCAGCTCCCTGTTCGTGAGCTACTTTGGCGAACAGTTCCATTACCTGCCGTCCGCGATGTCCGTCAAGTGCCGCCGTCGGTTCGTCGGCGAGAATCACGCTGGGGCGGTTAGCGATGGCTCGGGCGACCGCGATGCGCTGTTGCTGCCCACCAGAGACCATCGACGGCAGATTGTCTGCTCGATCCGCAACGCCGAGGTAGTCCATCAGCTCAATCGCTCGTCGCCGAGCGGCTCGTTTGGTTTCGCCGTTCAGCTCCATCGCGATTTGAATATTTTCTGCTGCTGACAGAAATGGGATAAGGTTTGATTTCTGGAAAATAAACCCGATGTGCTGGCGACGGAAGGATCGGAGGTTGGTGTGAGGTGTATCACCATCCTGCACCAGTTGGCCTCCTATTTTGATGCGTCCAGATGATGGCGGATTGATCAGCCCAACGGCCGTTAAGAACGTGGACTTTCCCGAACCGCTGGGGCCGAGCAGTGCAACGACTTCCCCTTGCCGGACGTGCATTGTGGCATCGCGCATGGCGACCACTTCGGTGTTACCGCTGCCGTAGATTTTTGTCAGGCCCGCCGCTTCAATGGCGTATTTTGAGGAATCGGCAGTCACGACAAGGCCTCGTTTGGGGAAACCTTCATGGCTTTCCAAATGCCCAGCAGGCTGGAGAGCACCGAAATTGCCAGTACGATGGCGGCGAGTTGCATCAAGTCCGAATCGGCCAGGATGACTCGACGCGGAAACTTCGGAAACAATTGCTTGCCCACGGCATAGGCGATCGCAAATCCAACGACTCCAAGAATCAGTGCCTGTTGCAGAATCAAACCGAGAATCACGGTGTTCGGAGCACCGATGAGTTTTAATAACGCGATGGAATGAATCTTGTCCAGGGTCAACGTGTACAGGATCAGAGCCATGATGATGGCGGCGATCACGGTCAGCAAAACTCGGAACAGCCCAATCTGCCGACGCACCTTTTCGACGCTTCCTTTCAACAGCAATTCACGTTGTCCGTCGGCCGTGAAAACTGACACGTCCCCCCAGCCGGCAATCGTTTCGACGACCTGCTCCACATCGACTCCTGATGAAACCGCCACCATCACGGCGCTTATTTGTGGTCGAGCAATGCCGGGAAGCTGAGCGGTCGGTCGCTGGGCGTTCTCCAGCATCATGGGCTGTTGAATCGCTAACTCAAAATTTGCGGCGCGAGCTTCTCGCGCTGCACGTTCCAGGCGGATGGCTTCTCCCGGCGTGTCAAACTGAATTGCCTGAGCATCGGCGACGGTGAAGAAGGCAATGCCGTCGCCGCCGGAACTCATCATGTTACTTGTCGTACCAACGACCGTGTAGGTTTCTTTGCCGAGGTGCAACTGGTCGCCAAGGTCCATTCCAAGCGTCTTGTCGGCGATCATTTCGTAGTGCGATTGTCCCAGCGGCCGGCCGGACGTGAGTGGAATCCATTCGCCTTTGTCCGTCGGCCAGCTCAGCCCCAGCACGGCGATTCGCATTGGCTTGCCGTCTCGCTGCCGCTGAACGGTGTGATAAGCGAATTCACGAGCAGACTCGACACCAGGAACCGCCGCCGCGCGGTAAACCAAATTGGAAGGCACCCGGGATAATTCGGCAAACGGCCCGCGCGTATCGCGCTGGACTATCCACAGATCAGCGCCAACTCGATCGATCAGCAGCGTTGCATCTTCGACAACCCCTCGATAGATGCCGCCCATCCCCATTACGACCATCAGCAGCATGCCGATGCCGACAGCGGTAAGTGCGAAGCGACCGACGTTGTGGCGAATGTCTTTGGTGGCGAGGTTCATGGTGTGGTCACCCTTCGGCCGTCGCTCAATAACGTCGTCGATTTTTTGGGCGTGACAACGGAATCTCCTGGCGAAAGGCCTTCCAGCACTTCCACAGTGTCACGACGTCGGAGTCCAATACTGATCGGACGCCATACCGCAATTCCGTCCTCGTCGACAAACACGCCTTGCATCTCATTTCTTTTGACGATCAATCTGGCAGGCAACAATAGAGCGTCGTCTTTCTGAGTGATTTGAACGAATGCTTCCGCTCGCTGACCCACAGCCCAGTTGCTTGGAAGTTCCAGCACACGCACGTCGACGATGAACTCACGTGTCTCGCGATCGGCTTCTCGGCCCAGGCGGGCAACTGTACCGGGATAGGATTTGTCTGGCTCGGAGCGAAATACGACGCGTGCCGACTGCTCTGTCTGCAATCGAGCCATTTCTGTTTCGTCAACCCACGCGCGGATCCACAATTCGTCTGTTGAAATCAGAGTCAGGATCGAACTGCCGGGAACCACCACATCGCCCGGTTCTCGACTGCGTTTCACGACCAGTCCGTCGAACGGAGCGAGAATCTGTGTGTCATGCAATCTGGCACGGTGGTATTCCAACGTTTTCTCTGCTGCGACCAGTTCTTTTTGAGCTTCGGCAATTGCGGCTTCCGCACGCGACGCACCGGCTTCAGCAACCGCCAGCGCTTCCACGGCTTTATCTTCGTCATCGGGACTCGCTGCGTTCTGACGGACGAGCCCTTGAATTCGGTCGTGACTTTTCTTTGCCTGATCGTAGACCGCAGCGGCGCGATTTTTGTCGGTCATCACGCGAACGATCGCCGCAGATGCCGCGTCCACATTAGCCTGAGCAATTGCGACCTGTTGCTGCAATTCCTCGTCATCCAACCGTACCAACAGCTTGCCGCGCGAGACCTGGCTTCCCTGATCGACAACGATGTCAACGATTCGACCTGAAATTTTGGGACTAACTGTCGTCGAGACACGAGCTTCCAGAGTTCCGGTGCCCATGACTTCAGCGACGATCGTTCCCCGTTCGGCCGAATACGTGTCGACGGATACGGGTGAGAATTTGATCCAGTAAATGACGCCGGCAGCTATCAAGGTGACAAACGTGAACTTCACGATTCGCTTGAGCCAAACTCGAATTGTGTTCCACTGTTCATTCATCGCAAGACATTCTTTGGGCTCATGAATCAATAGCTGTGCGAATCGAGTTTGACTTTACCGCGGAAGATCCAGTAGATAATCACGGTATAGCTAAGAACGCAGGGCATCCCAATTCCGGCGATGATAAGCATCGTCTGAAGTGTCTTTGCGCTGCTTCTCGCGTTGTAGAGCGTAACGTTGAACTCAGGGTCGATTGTTGACAGCATGAAGTTTGGGAAAATTGCAACGCTGAAAAGCGACGCCAATGCGAGGATCACCATCGACGACGTGAAGAAAGCATAGGCTGGCTTTCCAAGTTTCATCGCTCTTGGAATGTTCAACACGGCCAATGCGTTGAGTGCCGGGACGATCCATAAGATTGGATAATTGGAAATGTTTTCCGTCGCATGCGGCACGTGCCACCAGGTTGCGATTGTGACGACGATGTAAAGCCCTGCGAACGCCAAAAATAAAGGCGTGATGGCTTTGCGGACTCGCGCCTGCAACTCGTCCTCAGTCTTCAAGTACAGATAGATCGCTCCATGCACGGCAAACAGTGAAACCGTCAAAGCGCCGACCAACAGCGGGTACCAGTAGATTTGGCCGAGCAAACTTCCCTGATAGTGGTACTTCGCCCCCAGTTCCATTCCCGCCATCACGTTACCGCCCGCGACGCCCAACAGTGCCGCAGCAGAGAATGACGACAGGAAGAAGCCGCCATCCCACAGTTTTCGCCACGCGTCTGAGTGAACTTTTGATCGGAATTCCAGACTCACTGCCCGACCAATCAGACAGGTGAGCAACAAAAAGAATGCCGTATAGAAGCTACTGAAGACAGTCGCGTAAGCAACCGGAAACGCAGCGAAGAGAGCCCCTCCAAACGTCACCAGCCAGACTTCGTTGCCGTCCCAAAGGGGCCCGATTGAATTCATGACCAGTCGGCGTTCGCGATTGGTTTTCGCGATGAACGGATGCAGAATCCCGACGCCCAAATCGAAGCCATCGAGAATTGCGTACCCGCAAAGCAATACGCCCAGCAAAATAAACCAGATCAACGTCAGCGTGTCGTAGCTCACCGCGTACCCTCGTCATCCATCATCGAACCGTGAGATGTTCCGCCATGGCTGATCGCTTCTGAAAGCGATTCCTTCAGGAGGCTGCGTTTGTGTTCCGCCAACTCCTCCACCGTTTCAGGCCCGTGCTGGATTTTGTTGTTGAGTACGAAGACCCAGATCGCGAAAAGCAGGCTGTAGATCACTCCAAACAAAATGATGGAACTCAGCACCTGTTGCGCTGTGACGGATTCACTCAGGCCGTCCGCTGTGCGCATTCCCATCATCTGAACGCCATCCTGCACCGATGGATAAACGACCCATGGTTGCCGTCCAACTTCTGCCGTCACCCAACCGGCCTGGTTGGCTGTCATGGCTGCGAGTGGCATGAGCACAACCAACCACATCAACCATCGTCGATTCTCATAAGATTTGCGATACCACGACCAACAGCCGAGTATAGCCACAGCAATCATTAGCGTGCCCGATGCGACCATGAGGTGAAACGTTTGAAACGGCAGCCAAATGGGCGGCCGCTCATCAACGGGAATTTGATCCATCGCAGGCACTGGTTTTGTGTGATCACCGTACACCATCCAACTAAGTAGGTTCGGAACCTGCACACCGAAATGCACGGTTTCATTTTCCGTGTCCGGCCAACCGAACAGGTACAAGCCGGTCGGTTCGTCTGTGGTGTGAAAGTGAGCTTCAATCGCGGCCAGTTTTGCGGGCTGCGTGTCAATCAGTTTCTGAGCCGAATCGTGTCCGGTCACGGCGGCAAGGCCTGTGAAAAGCAGTGCTGACGGCAAGGCGATTGACAGGCAGCGTCGAGCGACTTCCTGATGGCGTTTCTTCAGCAGGTAGAATGTACAGACGGACGCGACAAAGAATGCGCCCAGAACGAAAGCGCCGATGACGGTATGCGTTAAGCGGTCGACGGACGATGGATTTAGGACCATGGCCCAGAAGTCTGTGACTTCCGCGCAAGGCATCATTTCGCCCTGCACGTCGTGCCAAACAATCTTGTAGCCTGCCGGAGTCTGCTGCCAACTGTTCGCGACAACAATCCAGACCGCGCTGAACACGCTCCCGAGAAAAACCATCATTGTGCTGAACAGATGCATTTTCGGTCCGACGCGATCCCAGCCGAAGACCAGCACCGCCAGGAAACCGCTTTCTAAAAAGAAGGCGAAGATCCCTTCTGCCGCAAGTGCTGAGCCGAATACATCGCCGACGAATCGCGAGTAAGCCGCCCAGTTTGTACCGAACTCGAATTCCATCACGAGTCCGGTCGATACGCCCAGAGCGAAGTTTACGGCGAACACACGTGTCCAGAATCGGGCTGCGGCTTCCCAGGCGGGATCCTTCGTACGCACATACGACAGTTCGCACAAAAACAGTTGCAGGCCCAGGCCAATTGACAACGGCGGAAACAGATAGTGGAACATGATTGTTCCGGCAAACTGAAGCCGACTAAGTAATTCTACGTCCACGAGGTGATGTGCTCGCTCTCATGTCAAAACCATCAAAAGCAGTGGCCGGCAGTGTTGGGCACCTGACCACTGAGATCCTCGCCGCTGCTTGCAGTTATTAGTCGCCTGCAGTTGGTGCTGGCATGTGCTTCGAAATGAACGCCGGTTCGCCCATGCGTTGTAGCAGGTCGAGTTGCAGCTCAAGCCAGCTCATGTGCTGTTCTTCGTCCAACGCAATGCGTTCAAACAGGGTCCGGGTTCCGATGTCGCCATCTTCCGACGCCTGGGAGGCCGCCTTAGTATAGAACTCGATCGCTTCTTTCTCATCTCCAAGGTCCGACTCAAACATCTTTTGCAAAGACGGTGCGCGAACTGGGGTTTTTGCCAATGTCAGCTCAGGCGATCCTTTCAGGAACAGTATCCTTGTCATGTATTCATTGGAGTGGCCCAACTCTTCCGCCATTTCTTCCTGCATCTTGGCCGCAAGCAGACTCAAACCCCAGTCGTCCAGAACGGCGGCGTGCAGCTGATACTGATGCATCGCGGTTAGTTCCATTGAAAGTGCGGTTTGCAGATTTTCCAGTGATCGAGCCTGGCTCATGGTAGGTTCCTTTTTGTTGGAGTGGGGAGAAGTCGAGAACTGTTGGTTATTGAGACGACATCCGGCAATTTGGTTCTACTGGACGCCGTTATTCCTGTTATTGAATGAACTCTGTTACTGCCAATGACATCGTAGCAAATTTGTCTGCTCTGGCGATTCTGCCGCCTGGACGTGTCGACAAAGCGTTCATCGGGGCATGTAATCAGTTGGTGGCCGCAGGGTCTTGGTCTTCGAGGATCGAATGCCCTGAACGCGACGGAATTCGAGGTAACGTGATATTCGGAAACTCGCCTTCCAAAGCGCCCATGAAGTTGACGATGTCCGTGACTTCCCGCTCGGCCAGTTCCATATCAAGCTGTACGTCCGCCATCACTCGCACGGCTTCTGCCAGTGACTCGACAGCCCCGTTATGAAAGTACGGAGCGGTCAAGGTGATATTCCTAAGCACCGGCACCTTGAACTGGTGCTTGTCCTCCGGTTGTTTAGTGACCTCATACCGCCCAAGGTCTTTGGCTAGTGCATACTTGTCCAGAAAACGACGGTTCGAGAATCGCGGAAATTCTTCAAAGCTGGCGTCGGTTAAGCCTGGTGTCCAGCCGTTAAACGCCGGTCCGGAATGGCACTCGGTGCAACCTGCTGATTCGAAAAGCTGCATGCCACGAACCTGCGACGCTGACAAGGCAGACCGGTCGCCATCGACATACCGATCGTAGGCACTGTTCGGCGTGATGAGTGTTCGTTCAAAGGCGGCAATTGCTTTGACGGCATTGTCGATTGTGACCGAGTCGTCGTCGCCAAACACAGTGGCAAAGGCTGAGCGGTATCCGGGAATGGCTGCAACGCGTTCAATTGCCTTATCATGGTTTGGCATCCCCATTTCCGGGCCCGCAATCACGGGACCTTTGGCCTGCTCTTCCAGGTCTGGAGCCCGTCCATCCCAGAACTGCGATGTTTGGAACACGGAATTCCAAACCGTCGGGGCGTTGCGGGGACCGATTCGACCGTGGATTCCCATTGAAGAAGGTCGCCCGTCGTCCCCACCTTCCATCAGGTTATGACAGGTGTTGCACGAAACCGTGCCGGTTAGTGAAAGCCTTGGATCGAAAAACAGCTGTTTTCCCAACTCGACTTTCTCGGCCGTTGTCGGGTTGTTCGCGGGGGATTCGGCCCTGGTGGGAAGTGTTTGCCAGACGTCGCTGACCGTGTGCTTCTCTTGTTCGGATGGTTGCGAGTTTGCCATTGGGGCCGTGACCAGCACTGCAACCAGCGGCAGTGCAGCGCGGACGACGTGTCTGGTGTGAGCGAATTGCATTTTCTATTCCTTCCTTCAACTATGGAGTGCCATATCAGATTTATTGTCTTTGTGTGATTGCCCTGGTTCTGTATTACTTTCCCAACGGTACGTAGGCGTAGCCGTCGGCTTGCAGGTTGACCAGCGACGTCAAAGCTGAAACGGCGACGTCAGCGAAGACGACAACGTCATCCGGATTGCCGCCCTTCCCAATGAGTGACTGACCGCACACGAAGATTTCGACGCCCGCATCGTGCAGTTTATGCAGGCAATCAAGATTCGGGTTTCCTTTTGTCTCGTGGCGTTTGGTGTAGGCATCAACGTTCAAAACGGTCAGTGTTGCGTCACCGTGTAACACGATGGCGATGTCGACTTTCGCTGGCTTCTTACCTGCTCCCTGATAGATGTTCACAAAACGAGCCACCTTTTCGATAGCCGGATTCAATGCGTCCGGCTTACCGCTTTGAGTGAGATCAACAACGATTCTGCTTCCGTTGCGCGGCTGTTGTGCTGCGTTTGGCAGCTTCACGACTTTGCCGTATTTCGCGATGGTGGGATTAATGTATTCCAAATTGCCGTTTGAAAACGCCGCATGGTTGTCCTTTTTGGCATGAACGACCTTAGGCAGCGTGTACGGTTTGTGAATTTCGTCCATGCCGTTCTTAAGAAAACGGCTGACCAGTTTGGCGTGTTCCTGAACCAGCATGATTACGAACGGATCGTCGGCTTCGTACGTTACCTCCATGCCTTGCTTCGTTTCTTTGTACGTCAACGTGTAGTCGTCGGCGTGCTTGATGAGTTCGACAAAGACTGGGTGGAAAGTCATTGGAGGCAGCGGCTCGTTTTCATGAACACGATTCTCCATGGCCGGCACGTGTTCTTTGAGCATCGCGACAATTTTGGTGTCGTCAGACTCGGTGGTTGCCTCGGCTCCTTTCGGAAGCATCTTCACGGTGCGAGTAATTTTTTCACGCGCTGCAAACATGGCGTGTAGTGTCGTCATGTCTTCACGCATTTCCGCTGACATGCCGCGTCCTCGCCCCCTGCCACGGCCAACCCCTTGACCTCGACCGGGCTGAGCCACGGCGACATCGCCAATGGCGAGGGCGACCACTACGGCCGCCAATATGTGCGTGATGCGTCGGATTGTTTGGCTTGCTGGGCGGAATGAAAATGGTGATTTGCGAACTGTGTTCATGATTCTGTCTCCGTGGAATGATGCTGTTGCCATGTGCGATAACCGCCGCTGAGGTTGAATACGTCGAAGCCGTTGTGTTTCAATAATCGAGTCGCCATGTATCCGCGCTGACCGACGAAGCAATACACCGCGATGCGTCGGTCCTGAGGAATTTCCGCCAATCTTTCGCGAAGTTCTTCCAGCGGAATGTTTGTCGCATCGCCGATGTTTCCGGCATCGAATTCACGTTGTGTGCGAACGTCCAGCACAAACCAGTCAGGCGATTTCGGTGGTGATTGCAATTCAGGGACGTGAGTTACCGGATGGTCGCCTCGCAACACGCCTGACGCGACGAAGCCCGCCATGTTGACCGGGTCTTTCGCCGAGCCGTATTGTGGTGCATAGCAGAGTTCGACTTCTTCCAGGTCGTAGACCGTCATTCCGCCGTGAATCGCCATCGCAATCACGTCGATGCGTTTGTCGACTCCGTTTTTGCCCACCGCCTGAGCGCCCCAGATGCGGCCGTCTTCGGGATTGAACAACAGCTTCAATGTCATTTGCGAAGCGCCGGGGTAGTAGCCAGCGTGGTCGTTGGGATGAATGTAGATTTTGCGGTGGGAGCGATTCGCACGTCGAAGCAATTTTTCGCTGTGGCCGGTCATCGCAGCGGTTTTACCGAACACGCCCACGACAGCCGTCCCCTGAGTACCTCGGTACGTTGAGTTACGGCCGAAGATGTGGTCAGCTGCGATGCGGCCCTGCCGATTGGCTGGGCCCGCGAGTGGTATCTGCGTTGGCTCGCCGGTGAGGAAATCTTTGACTTGCGCTACGTCGCCAACGGCGTAGATGTGGGGATCGTTTGTCTGCATGTGATCATTGGTGATGATGCCACCCCGTGGACCACACTCGATTCCGGCGTCGGCGGCCAGTTTGCTTTCCGGTCGCACGCCGATGCAAACAACCGCGAAACAGGCGGGAATAGAAGCGCCGGACTTGAGCCTCACCGTTAGGTTGCCGTCGGCGGTCGGATTGTCTTCAAACGCTTCCGCAGAATCATTCAGTCGTAACGAAACGCCCTGTTCACGCAGATGATCTTCCAACGGACGAACCATCTCCGCATCCCACGGCGGCAGGATTTGGTCGACCAGTTCGACAACTGTGACATTGAGTCCTCGCCGAACAAGGTTCTCCGCAACTTCGATTCCGATGAATCCGGCGCCAACGATGACGGCTCGGCGGCTGCCGCCTGTCGTGACGAGCTCGTGCATGCGATCAGCGTCAGTGAGATCACGCAACTCCAGGACGTGCGGGCTGTCAATGCCCGGAATCGGAGGACGAAACGGCGATGCGCCAGTGGAAATTATTAGCCGGTCGTATGTCTCAGTGTAGCTTTCGCCTGTTTCCAGATTCCTGACTGTGATGGACTGACTGTCCCGATTGATATAAGTGACTTCCTGTCGAGTCCGCACGTCGAGTCGATGTCGCTGACGAAGTTGAGCGGCTGGAGCCACGAGTAACTTGTCACGGATTTCGATTTCCCCGCCCACGTAATACGGGAGCCCACAATTCGCAAACGACGGTTCAGCCCCGCGTTCAATCAGAATGATCTCCGCCTCTTCATTCAGTCGCCTCGCACGAGCGGCGGCAGAAGCTCCTCCGGCAACGGCGCCGACGATGACAATCTTCATTTCTCATTCCTGTGGTTGGGCAAACGGGAAAACGTCAGTGTGACTGATCCGGGCTATACGCGGCCTTTTAGCATTCCGTGCCAGTACATCGCCGGAAGGCCGAACTTCTTGGACATGAACATACTGAACCGTTCCTTGTCCTGCTCGAATGGAAAGGTTTCGGCGGGCTGTCCGCTATAATCAAACTCCGCCAGCACCAGCGAATCGTAGCCTGTTACCACCGGGCAGGAAGTGTAGCCGTCGTAGCTGGCTGTGGGTGACTGTTGATTCATCGAAGCAAGCAGATTGGCTACGAGTACCGGTGCTTGTTTTCGAATCGCTGCGCCGGTCTTCGAGGTCGGCAAGCTGGATGCGTCGCCAAGTCCATACACGTTTGGGAATCGAGTGTGCTGCAATGTATGTTTATCCACTTCGACCCACCCGGTTTCTCCCGCCAACTCGCTTTGCGCGACAAAGTCTGGCGCGCTCATGGGCGGAGTCACATGGATCATGTCGTACTTGATGACTAATTCTTCATCAGTGTCCATGTGCCGATATACAGCCTCTTTCGAAGCCGGTCGAATTTCGACAAGGTTGTGTCGGTAACGAGGCTCGACCTTTTTTCGCTGGCACACCTGTTCAAGCACAATTCTGTAACGATCGACAGCAAATAGACGCGGCCCGGCAAGTGTAAAGATCACGTCGACATTGTCGCGAACGCCTGTGCGACGAAAGTGATCTTCGGCAAGGTAGCAAATTTTCTGGGGAGCACCGCCGCACTTGACGGCTCCCGCAGGTTGCGTAAACAACGCCACGCCCTGCTTCAATTCACGAATGAATTTCCACGTGCTTGCCACAGTGTCGATTGAGTAATTGCTGCATACACCGTCCTTCCCGACCGATTCCTTCAGCCCCTTTACTTGATCCCAATTGATTTGGATTCCTGGGGCGACCACCAAATAATCATATCCGATTGTCTCGCCGTCGTCGGTCGTAATTGAGTTGGCCGCTGGTGAGAATGAGGCAACACGCTTTTTAATCCAGTTGACTCCGTATGGAATCAGTTCCGCTTCGTTGCGAGCAGATTCGTCCGCCTCAAACATTCCACCGCCGACTAGCGTCCACAACGGCTGGTAGTAGTGTTTTTCTGAAGGTTCGATAACTGCTACGTCGAGCGACGCGTCAGCATTCTTTAGTCGAGCGGCTACTGTAATGCCAGCTGTGCCGCCGCCAACGATAACGATTTGATGATGATTCATCGCGAAGGTCCTTATGTGTTCGAACGTATGGGTTCCAGGATATCAGTGTGCAAAAATGCGGGGCGCCGGAAACAGGTGAACGGGCTTATGATCACGAACTCACTTTGTGTCTATGTTGATGTGAAAGTTCGCCGCCAAAACATTTGGCAAACTGCAGGCCAAACGACAACGCTCGCTGTGTGTTCGGATCGCGCATCGCCTTGAGCATGCCGAACAAACCGACCCGTTGGGGAACCGGGTGTTCGCACGTACCGCGACTGCAGTTTGCCAAAGCTGCACCGGCGATGCCCACGGTTTCCACAGAATGCTCTGCCAGCACGTCGGACTTGACCAGAAACCCAATGCGATCCAGTTCTTCCCGCCGTATTTGGCCGCCTAGGTAAAGTATGGCGTGCAGCCCCTGGCGAATACTTTGTTCCAGATCAATGCCATCGTCTTTCAGTTGCGTTGCCCACTCATCGAAAACGTCGACTACTGTCGCGGTTAGCCCTGGCAGGTCGTCCAGTAGCGCACTGCCAGCTTCCAACTGTGGCAATCGAGATATCAGCTTTTCAATATTCCGGATGTTTTCTGGCTCAGTGAATCGGCCAAACAGCTTGAACAACGTCGTCGCTCGTTGTTCAAGATCGATCCCTTCCTGCGATGCCTGCCTGCAAATCGCGTCCAAAAAGTCGGTTGCCATTGCGATCAGGTTTGGGATGTCACCGGCTATCTGCAACATCTGGTCAAGAGCTGCGGCTCGGTCGAGCAGTCGATGCAAAGCTTCGGTCGTTTGTGGATCGTTCAAACGATCCGCAAGTGACGGTCTTTCAAGTGTAGTTTCCATGGTCACCTCGATGATTGAAATTGCAAAGTCGGACTATCGCTGTGATGTTGTCTGAGACATGGCTTGCAGACCGTTCTTAGAGCTGGGCTTGGACTTTCAGTCATTTTCGTAGCGATTGTCGACCGGATCTTCTGGATGCTTTGCGGCGTCGCTAACGTGATTTCGCTCATCAGCAAAGGGGGCGATTGTGGTTTTTGCATCGCCTGAATTGGGCTTGCGAGCGTCGGGCGATTTCATGTCGGAGTGCGGATCCACCGCACAGCTTCCCGACATTCAAGTCTTCACGCCGAACTTTGGCAGCACCCACGCGTTGAGGACGAACCAAATGACGAGAACGCCCAACGGTAGAAGTAGCTCTTTCATAACTGTTCCTTTTCTCATGAGCATTGACCGACTTCCGTATCACAGTTAGCGGTTGACGTTGAGTCAGCGACAGGCAAGCCAGTCGTTGACCACGCACCAAAGCCGCCAGACAGGTTGATGACTTCACGACCCGAAGCTTGAATGATGCTAGCCGCAATTGCTGACCGCCCACCGGTTTGGCACTGAGCGACAATGGGTTTGTCGGTCGCCAGGTTCGCCAAATTGTCGGGCAAGCGGCCTAGAAACTGGTGCTCGGCGGCGAGAATTCGCCCTTTGTTCCATTCATCGTTGGAACGGACATCAATCAGATCGACGTCGCCCGATTCGATCCGCTGTTTCAGCTCTTGCGGAGTTGCGGATTGGTAGCTTTCTGTCGCGAGTCCCGCCGCGCGGACTTCTGCCACATCGAAGTAGCCACGCACGTCATCAAGGCCGATTTTCCGTAGGACGCGAGTCGCTTCGGCAAGCTGGCCTGGATCCGCAATCAGATATGTGGGGATGGAATAATCGACAACCCAGCCCGCCCATCCAGCAAGCAGCGATGTGGGAATGTTAATGGTCCCGGCAACATGCCCGTCTGCGAATTGCGAGGCAGGCGAAATGTCGATGACAGTCGCTTCATCCAAAGTCTTCGTTACAGATTCTACGGGCTGAAGTTCTGGAAGACCCTTGTCGCCGATGATATCGGGCCCTTCCTTGTTGACTCGCTTCATGACTGCAAAGTACTTCGGAGCTTCCGGCTGATCCGATAGGATGTACTTCACGAATTCGTCTTCGTCCTTAAACTGCAGCGCCGGGTTAAACAGTTTTTCGTAGCCGACCGTGGACGAAGGGATCGCTCCGAGTCCCTTGCCGCACGCGCTACCTGCGCCATGAGCGGGCCAGACCTGCAGATAGTCCGGAAGCTTCTTGAAGCGTTCAGCAGAGTGAAACAGATCGCGGGCCCCTGGTTCGGCTGTGTTCGCCAGCCCGGCCGCTTCTTCCAGCAGGTCCGGACGGCCAATCGAACCGACGAACACGAAGTCGCCAGTGAAGATTCCCATCGGCTTGTCAGCGCCGCCGCCCTGGTCAGTCAGCATAAACGAAATACTTTCAGGCGTGTGACCGGGTGTGTGCAGAACATCGAATTTGATGTTTCCGGCCATGAAGGAATCGCCATCCTTCACCAGTTGATGATCGTATTGATCGGCGAACAGATACTTCCAGTCCGCCGGACCTTCATCAGAAACATAAAGCTTCGCGCCCACTCGGTCAGCCAGTTCACGCGCACCGGACACATAATCAGCGTGAATGTGAGTCTCCGCGACTGCGATCAGCTTGAGACCTTCGCGGTCGGCCATTTCCAGGTATTGGTTGATGTCGCGACCGGGATCGACAACGACGGCCACTTTGGCTCGCTGGCAACCGACCATGTAAGAAGCATGAGCCAGAGCTTTGTCGTAGAAGTATTTGAGCAGCATCTTTGGATCTCCTTCAGTTTATAGAATGACCGTTTTTGCGATTACGAATACAGCGACCAGTACAACCGCCGTTGCGAATACTTTTTGCAACGTTGGTCCCTTGAGTTTTCCGGCGACCAGGCCACCGAGCCAAATGCCAATGAATCCGCCGACAAGAAACTGCAGGGTTGTTTCGAGCGACAATTCGCGTCCCGACACCACGTACGACGTGACGCCACTGATACTGATGAGGAAGATCACGAACAGCGAGGTCCCTACGGCTCGATGAATTGCCATTCCGCTGAACAACACGAGTGCAGGCACGATGACAAAACCCCCGCCGACTCCGAACATTCCTGACAGCATTCCCGTCAGCAAACCAACCAACATCAACAGTTGGGCACACTTTGACGTCATCCGAAGCGTTCCGTCTTCGTCACGCTGGCACGCCGAGCGATCAGCTGCAGCCTGCCCTTCAATCAAACACACGCCGGTCACCAACTGTGGGTTGCGAGTTTTAGCCCACATCCTCCATGCCACGACCAGCATTAAACACCCGAACATCACCAACAAGACTGCTTCCGGAAACAGTGTCGAGAGATAAGATCCAATCGGTGCGCCGATCATCCCGGCAACGGCAAACAGTAAACCAGTCCGCAGTTCAACCTCGCCTCGCCACAGACGAGGGACGACTCCTGCGAAGGCGGTCCCGCCAACCGATGCGAGTGAAATGCCGACTGCTTCGCGAGGCGCGATGGAAAGGCCGTAGACCAGAAATGGCACAGCAAAGACACCGCCACCGCCACCAGTGAGGCCAAGTGCGAAACCGACAGCAGATCCAAATAGAACGGCTAGACCGAACATGATCCTTTCCCGACCTTATTCCAGGGCATTCTGGCAATCATCATTCCCATCGCGCAGGTGTCTGTGATACCGGCGAACATCAGTCCGGCCCCAACGAACGCGGGGATTCCGGCGAAGTAGACGTTGCCGGTGACGAGCGCCGTGGCGGCTCCCGCAAAGACGAGGAACCCGGCGGCGATTCGCACCTGACGTTCCAGTGACATCGCTTTCTTTCCACGCACGACTGGCAGACCAGCGTCGACCCATGCCTGCGTTCCGCCCTCCACATTGACGACATTGGCGTAACCCGCATCGATCAGCTTTTGACACGCCTTCCCCGCCCGGTTGCCGGATTTGCAAATGACGTACAGTGGTTCGTCGGCCGAGCCGTTTCGTTCCTTCATCAGCGAATGTGGATCCAACGCATCCAATGGCACATTGCGAGCGTTCTCAGCCCGCACTTCTCGGAACTCCACCGGCGTCCGCACGTCGACCAGGTCGACACGACCTTGTTCGGCAAGTTGTGCCGGATGAATGGTCTTGACTCCTGACATTTAATGTCTCCTTATGTCGCGAGGTTACGATATATTGAGCGAAATAGAAGACGACTACTTACGTCGTTTTCCAGACAAAAAGCGATTTTCCACACATTCCATGATGTTGGCCAGATGCGGTTCGGCCACCTGGTAGTACACGCGGCGACCTTCCCGTTCGCTGGTGAAGAAACCGCAACGCTGCATTAGCCGAAGGTGCTCAGAAGCGACGTTGTCCGGCACACCACAATCTTCTGCCAGTTCTCCCACGGTATATCGGCCGTGCAGTAACAACTGCACCATCCTTAACCGTACAGGATGAGCAAGGGTCTTCAGGCATTCGGCGGCCTGAGCGAACGCTTGCGGCGTACCGGCTGGTTTCGTTTTCGACTTGGAGTTTGTCACCACTTGAACCTCCTGTTGTTAATATATCGTAAAGTCGCGATATGTCAATGCATTTCACAATGTCGCAGGAGACTGAGACCTTGGG
The DNA here is from genome assembly GCF_001983935.1 of Fuerstiella marisgermanici. GTDB lineage: Bacteria > Planctomycetota > Planctomycetia > Planctomycetales > Planctomycetaceae > Fuerstiella > Fuerstiella marisgermanici. Next base: position 430,015 of record NZ_CP017641.1, read on the forward strand.
GGCAGGCTGTAAGCGGCGCTGGAATTGGCTTACTGAATTGCGAGGATCGCCCAGTTTGCGGCGTCCCGAACCAGTGGCGAACTGTCTGTCTGCAGTTTTTGCAGCAGCGGCAGGTAGGCAGGATCACGCTGGTTTGCGGCGACAATCGCCGCGTTTCGAATAATGACATCGCGCCCCGTACGTTCCAGCGGCGTATTAGCAAATTGGAAGTTGAACTGAGACTCGGTGAGACTCAGCAGGTCGGCAATCTGCAGGTTGTGCAGGTGCGGCACTGGTTGGAATTCCGGCAGGCAGTCATTCGGCGCGAAGCGATTCCATGGGCAGACTTCCTGGCAGATATCGCAGCCGAAGACCCAGTTGCCGACGCCGTTTTTTAGTTCATCCGGTACGGGTTTGTCGCGGCGTTCGATGGTGAGGTAGCTGATGCACTTATTCGCGTCCAGTACGTGCGGTTCCGGGAAGGCGTCCGTCGGACAGGCGTCGAGACACCGTGTACACGTTCCGCAGTGTTCGGTTTCGAAGGGAGTGTCGTAGTTCAGTTCGGCGGTCGTAAGAATGGCGCCCAGGAAGAACCAGCTTCCGATTTCGCGGCTGATCAGCATTGTGTTCTTGCCACGCCAACCGATGCCCGCCAGCTGGGCAAAATCACGTTCCAGCAGCGGAGCAGTGTCGATGATGACTCGCGTGCGATCGTGCGGTTGATGCTGATGGAGTGTTTCAGTCACTAGCTTTAGCTTGCGTCGCATTAGCGAGTGGTAGTCCTCGGTCCCCCATGCGTAGCGAGCAATTCGAGCGGTGTCTGACGCGGGCGGTTGGCTATGATAATTCAGCGCCACCACAATCACGCTGCGAGTATTTGGCAGCACGCCGTTGGGATGCTGGTACGCATTTTCGCGGCGTGGAATCCAATCCATATCGGCGTGGTATCCGTTGCCGATCCATTCCAGCAGAGGATGGAAGCCCGCAGGAGAAACGGCGGGCGCGATTCCGACAAGGTTGAATCCAATCGCCTTTCCCTGCGACTTTAACAGTGCAGAAAGCTGTTCGGTTTCGGACATGGTCGAGACCGCGATTCAATCCGGCTGATGAAGGCGCGAAAGCTGCTGCGCTCCGGTTTCGGCAATCCTGTCCGGTGACCAGCGTTCGAGCGGGCTGTAGCGCGGGTGCTTCGATTCCTTCCAGGGATTGTTGTGCTTGGTGTTGTAGCAGCAGATGAAAGCCCATCTGGGATTTTCACTATTATTCTGGTCCGACCGATGCAGTGTGTTGCCGTGAAAGACGACCGCAGAGCCTGGCGGTAGCTCAACATTGACCAGCTCCAGCTGCTGCAAAGCAGCGTCGATACGTTCCTGGTCGGCACCCGTTTGATCGCCGCGTTTGACATGGTCAACTCGGCCCATTTTGTGAGACCCGCGAATGACCTGCAGGCAGCCGTTTTCTTTGGTGGCCTGATCAACCGCGATCATGCAGCTCGCCATGTCTGGAAACAGACAGCCGTTGTTGTACCAGTAACCGTAATCCTGATGCCAGGTCCACGCGCCTCCGGTGCGCGGCTCCTTCAGGATCATTTTGTGGTGATAGTGATAGACTTCATCACCAAGGAGATGTTCCATCACTTCGACCAAAGGCTGAGCTCGCACAATGGCCCCGTAGATGCTGTCTTCCGGCAAGTCGTTTCGCACGACAAGTTCAACTGCTCCACCTTCACCGTCGGCTCGAGACGATCGATTCGCGGCGATGTCACGATCTGCACGGGCCACCTTCCTGAGTAGATCTGCTTCATCCATTGTGAGCAGATCCGGAATGATCACATAGCCGTCGCGTTCGAAGTCACTCTTTGAGATCGTGCCCAACAGCGTGTTTTTCATCAGGAATTAGCTCCTTAGCGCCGCACAGGCCTCAGCCACGTCGATCGTACCTTCATAGATGGCTCGACCAACAATTGCCCCGATTAGCGTCGGCACTTCGGCCGCGATTTTGTGAAGTGTGTGGATGTCGTCCATGGTTGTAACGCCGCCAGAAGCGATCACCGGCAGACCCATCTCAGCCAGAGTTCGCAGGTCGGCCAGAGTGTCTGCGTCGACGCCCTGCATCATACCATCGTTGGCAATGTTGGTGTAGATGACAGCGGAAATCGGCACTTCGAGGAACTGCTTCGCCAGCTCCATTGCCGACACTTTCGATACCTCAAGCCAGCCTTCCGTGGCGACCATGGAATCTCGCGCGTCCAGGCCCAATGCCAGTTTGTGCGGGAACCGCTGGCAGGCATCGGCAAACCAGTCTGGTTCTTTCAACGCTTTTGTGCCGATGATGACTCGCGATAAACCGAGTTCTTCAATGGCCAGGCGGATGCTGTCGTCATTACGAATGCCGCCTCCCATTTCGCAGGGGATGCCGGTCTGAGTGACGATCTGCTTTACAACTTCGTGATTAACGGGTCGACCTTCTTTGGCTCCGTCAAGGTCGACAAGGTGTAGCCATTCGGCGCCCTGCTCTTTCCATTTCAACGCCATTTCGACGGGGTCGTCACCGAAGATGGTTTCGTCGTTGTAGTCGCCCTGACGCAGGCGGACACACTTGCCGCCACGGATGTCGATAGCCGGATAAAGTTGCATATTGCTTTCTGATTGCCTTACAGATTCACGAAGTTCGTCAACAACTGCAGTCCGGCACTTTGGCTTTTCTCCGGGTGAAACTGCGTCGCGAACACGTTGTTTTGGTGGATGACGGATACGAACTCACCGCCGTAGTCTGTTCTGCCGGACACCCACGAATCGTCGGTGGGGTCGACGTAATAGCTATGAACAAAGTAGAACCAGGCATCCGTCGGAATGTCTTCCAACAAAGGATTGTCACCAGTTCGTGACGAAAGCTGATTCCAGCCCATGTGCGGAATCTTCAGATCGTCAGCGATATCGAACAGCCGCACGTGTCCGGGAACGATGCCGAGACCTTCGTATTCTCCGTCTTCGTAGGAAAGATCCAGCAGCAACTGTTGTCCAAGGCAGATGCCCAAAAACGGCTTGCCGCTATCGGTGAATTGATGAATCGCATCGACGAGATTGTGATCCTTCAATGCGCTGATCGCATCACGGAACGCTCCAACGCCGGGCAGAATCACTTTGTCGGCCGAGGCAATTTGTTTTGGGTCTGAGCTGATCGTGGCGCTGGAACCAACGTGTTCGATCGCTTTTTGAACGCTGCGGAGGTTTCCCATTCCGTAGTCGATAATCGTTATTGCGGACATGGGCCTATCGTAGTGAATCCGGCGGTAGGATGCCGGTCGATGGAAGAAACTTCGCAATCAAAGAGCGAAGTTGTAGGCAGTTTCGTCATCAGCGGGAACGGTCTTCTGCTGATGCTGTTGAGGTAGGTTGTACGCTGCTCCCGTTGGTCCCATGATTGTGATCCTGTGGTCTCCGGGAACAACTCCGGCAACGTCCTGCTTATACATCAACACGTATTCGCCGTTCGCGTCTGTTAACCCGGTGGACGGGCCGCCGGCTACTGGTGATCCCGATCCGCCTGACGCCACAACGGGTTCGTACATGACTTCGACGTCCGGCAACGGTGCACCGTTAAGAGTGACGACACCGGAAACGTATTCAAGATCGGGTAAAGATTCCGACATCATCCAGGAAAACAGGAAATACATGAAGACCGCCAATGCGGCGAATGCAGCACCGCCTTTGACAGCGAACTCTTTCATCGCCTCTTTACGTTCTTCTTCACGACGTTCCTCTCGCGTCAGTACGGGCGCTTCACCCGCCTTGCCGCGTTTCTGGTCGTAGGTTCGCGTAAGAGCGTCGGCCGCACTGCCAGACGTGTAGGCTTCCGCTGCCATGGCGGCTTCGGCCAGTCCACCTTTTCGACCTTTGTCACCGTCCCCTTTTTTGCCCTTCTTGTTCTTTTTGCTGGCTTCGTGCTCCCGCATCAAATCGGCCATTGATGGCTTGGGGGCTTCCGCTGTGGTGGGCATCGTCGACGTCGAAGACGTGGCTCCGGCAAGAGCTTCTGTCGGATCAAAATCATCCATCGACGACAGGTCAGGCGGCGGGGTGATTTCCCGAGGCATGTCGATTGGATCTTCTTCGTCTGCCAAGGCGGTGGCAGAACGTGATGCCGGGCTTGCTGACGATTTGGCCGCGACTTTTGGCTTGCTGCCTTCGGACTGCTGAGGAACCTTGAAAGCGGCTTTGCATTTGGGGCACTTCGCCGCCGTGCCGGCCAGTTTGGCAGGAATCTTCAGGACGGATTCACATTCCTCGCATTTGTAACGAATCGTCATACTCTGGACCTGACACTGGGTGGCCGACGAACTGGTGTGACGAATGATACCGAGAACTGAAAGCTCGATTCCACCGTCAACTTGCGGGATTGAAACGACAAAACCGCAGTCGGGGACTGCGGTTCTGTTTGTGATGCTGTGTCTGGCGAGCGGGGGATCTCCGATGCCAGCCGCATTTGCCTACGTTTTCGCGTGGCGCCACAACACGTTTTAGAATTCGCCGCCCGCTGCGACACCTTCATTCATCGTGCCCAGGCGTTGCCAGACGATCAGTCCGATATTCTCACCAACCGACCGAGCTGAACCATCGCCCATGAGAACGTTGACGGTTTGCCCTGAATGCGACGAGCCAGCGGCTTCGAACCATTCCTGCTTGTTGGGTGGTCGGAATGTGGAAAACATTGTGGCTGGCCCACCCCAAGCCCAACCATCGCTGGGACGACGTCGAGTGTCATTGACCGCATTTCGGTATTCCGCCTTGGTGCCAATAAACCGCTCCGCCTCAGAAACCATGATTGTCTGACTGGTCCCGTCCTGAATGTCTGACATGTTGGTGGAACTGTTCGGAGCAAAGATACCAGCCCGGTGCGACAGCTGGTAAACCTGCCACGGTTGCTGAACAGTGGTGCCTTGATTGCTGTACACGCCCAACTCGGCCGGCGTCAGATTGTAGGTCGCTCGGGTCACTGGATCGAACAAAGCCCCTGAGCCTGCACAGCCAACGTAATCGTTTCCGCCCGTGGGCGTATTGACATCGACGCGGAAAGCGAACGGAATGCTACCGGTACTGGTGCGTCTGGATGGGCAGAAGTACGCTTTAATCTCAACGGCGCCCGGCGCTTTATCCACCTGCAGTGCCTGAGTGTTGGTCTGGTCCACGTAACTTTGCCAGAATGTGAAGTTGGTGTTTCCCCAAACGTTGAGAGCTGGATTCCAGGTCTCGTAAGTATTTGCCGCTTCGATCTGCGGCAGAATGTGCAGCATCCAGCTATCGCCGTGTGCGGAGAAGCCGTTATTCAGCATCTGCTGGGTTTCAGCTTCCTGTGGATTGACGGCAGACACGGTCCCGCCGCCGGGAGCGGCCACAGAAAATCCGTTCGCTCCGCCTTGCGGCCAGCCTGTGATCATTCCCGGTGGGAAGACGTTGTGAGTGTCATGGTAGTTGTGCAGGGCCAATCCCAGCTGCTTCATGTTGTTCAGGCACTGAGTTTTCTTGGCTGCTTCGCGAGCTTGTTGGATGGCTGGCAGTAGCAATGCGATCAGCAACGCGATGATTGCAATGACCACAAGTAGCTCAATCAATGTGAAGCCGCGTGAGCGAGTTGATGCTCTTCGCATGAAACGATCCTTATTTTCAAAACCCAAATGAGCCACAAGAAGACCTGCGTTGGACGAACCAAACTGGAGTAGCATTCTAAACCAGTCAGGCAGGAAACGTCATGGAATTTCCTGATGGAGCATCGAACTGACTCAGATTGTCCGGATTTTTCCAGATTTGGTGACTGAACGGCAGAGAAATACAAGTTTCGAGTTACCGCATCGCGGATATGACGCCCATTTTCCCGCCCTTCGCGTCCGCTAAGCTTGCGTCGGAGGCCCCTGCCTTGCCACTCGCCGCAGGACCTCCGCTCCCTTGCGCAACGTCTCATCTTCTGCAGCAAAGGAAAGCCTGAAATGAGTGTCGGACGGGCTGAAGACATTGCCCGGGATGATCAGCAGGTTGTTCCGAATCGCCTCCGTGACGAATTCTGTCCCTGTGCCCCAAGGCGCTTTGAGGAACAGGTAGAACGCTCCCTGGCCACCGTGAATTTCGAAATCGTCCTGCAACTCCGCCACCATCAGGTCTCGTTTGCGGTGGTAGTCTGCAAAGTTATCTGAAAGGTCCAGTTCCCACGCGGTCAGCCCCGCCCATTGCACGGGATGAGGCGCGCAGACGAAGGTGAATTGCTGCAGCTTCATCATCTGCTGCACAATCGACCTCGGCCCATGCATGTATCCCAGGCGGTGACCTGTCATGGAATGCGACTTGCTGAACCCGTCGATCACGATCGTCTGATCGTTGAATGATGCCGGGCTGTAGAAGTCACCGTCGTAGCAAAACGACTTGTAGATCTCATCGCTGATCAACGCGACGTCGTGCTTTGCGGCAAGGTCCGCCAGCGCTTTTACTTCTTCCTGCGACGCGACTGCCCCGGTTGGGTTAGCCGGGCTGTTGAACAGGATAACCTTCGTGCGGTCAGTAATCGCGGCTTCGACATCGGTGGCGCGAATGCGGAAGTCTGGGTAAGTCGAAACCTGGACGACGGTGCCACCAGCCAGCGTGACCAGGTGTTTGTACATTACAAACCACGGATCAAAGATGATGACCTCATCACCCGGATTCACCAGCGTACACAGCGCCAGCATTAGCGCGCCGCTGGTTCCCGATGTGACAAACACCTGACGGTCAGAATGCTTGTACGTGTTGTCGATGTCCTCCTGCAAAACTTTTAGCAGTGGCGCAATGCCTTGAGTCTGACTGTAGGCATTGCGGCCGCTCTGCACCGCATCGCATAGCGCATCTTTGACGGGTTGAGGCGTGTCGAAATGCGGCTGACCGATACTGAGGTTGATCGGATCTTTCATTGTTGCCGCAAGGTCAAACACTTTGCGGATGCCGGATGCATCAATGCGATGCATCCGGTCAGCAATCCACTTGTCGCTCATTTCGCTGAGTCTTTCTGCTCTATCTTCTTTAGGGCTTTCAACAGTTTGTCCGCTGTCACGCGATCTCGTAATGTGCCGTCGATCACAGCAGCCACGTTGCCGTCTTTATCGATAACAAAGTTATCGAACGTCCTGTGTTTGGGGCTGTACGCCTTAGACGACTTTTTGTCCAGATCGAGTGCCAGGGTGAATGTTGTCTTTGTTCCGTTTTTTATCTTTGTCAGACCGTCGGTGCCGTCTTTCTCTTCTCGGAAGATGACAATCACCTCCGCGTTCAATGCTTCGAATTCATCAGCGTGCTGTTGCAAATGGGCCAGTTGCTTCATGCAAAAAGGACACCAGTGGGCTCGACTAAAGATCAACACTACGTTCTTTTTGCCGCTTTTCAGTTTGTCCGACAATTTAAACGCTTTGCCATCAATGCCGGTGGCCGTGAAGTCCGGAGCCGGACTACTGATTTCGACTTTCGACGCTTCGTCGGCGAACGAAAAAGGGCAAGCGATTGCCACAGTGGCTGCGATGAGCAATGTACGCATAATCTGGAACTCCACGTAAAGGGAAGGCTCGGGAAACAGTTCGCGATATTTCTGAACTCGTTGCACGAGCCCGCAAATGTTGCTGGGTGAAGTGAGCTGAAGTATTCGATGAGACTTTTGGTCAGGTTGGATCCGTCCGCGACTTGTGAAGCGTAGCGGGGAAGTCACGGGATCGGTAGGCAGAAACACGGTGAGACTGATTCGTTCTTCTTTGACCTGGCTGTTGGCCTTTGCTTCTGTCAGACCACTTTCATGGTCTTTGTTCAGTAAGGGATTCGGTGGCTATCTCATATCCTCACGATCCGTAAGGAAACTACGCAGCGGTCCAGATTCTGCCATCGTCCTCATTACTCCGCGCCGCTCGACCGCAGTCCCGCTGAGTTCACCGAGATCACGCGATAGTCGCCCGACGCTGGCGACTTTTCATCCAGTGAAAACTGCATTCTGACCAGCGGTTGCGTCGGTGTGTCGCTGTATAGCAACCCTTGAAACAGTGGCCTGCCATACGGGTTTTTCGGTGAAGGTGGAACTTTGCCGAGTTCCTTTCCACCACGCTCGATGATGAAATACGCAATGCCACTTTCGAGATCGGCCGCGGCATCCCAGGTTAACTTACCGCCTGATGATTTGATGTTTGTCGGTGGAGGTGGCGGTGAAGAATCTGCGACTTTCGTATCGGACACGTACTGCATCCATGCTTCGGCGACTTGTTGATTGGGCAGCCAAACGGACGCTTCTCTGTCACCATTGAATGACGCCTCCGGCATCGCCGTTGTTTCTCGAACAGCAGCAAGCCACGTTTGCTCATTCGGGATCGACCGAAGCGGCTCACCGGACTTTGCAGGCAACCTTAGCTCAAGACACGCGTCGAACCACGGGATGGCAAGGTATCTTTGATTGCCACATTCGTGCCCGGTGAGCGGATCGATAGCGATGCCAATCAGTCCACCACGTTCCCGCAGCGGTTTGAAAAAGCGTTGGACTGTGGGCCACAGTCCCGAGAAGCGGCCGTCGGTTACCGTGACCCCTTCCTTCGTTCCGAGATTCAGCATCATGGGGACGGGCAGTGGTTCGTCCGGCAGGTCAACCGTTTTGGCGGAAGGACGGTCTGGCCGAGCGACGACCAGAGGAACACCGGATCGCAGCCAGGCGGCCGCCACACGGTCGGGGTGCAGCAACGTCATTCCACCGACCCACGTCGCGCCGCCACTGTGTCCCCAAAGTGCCCATGGGAGCGTCTCAAGTTCGGGATGATGGCTGGCCTCGCCAAGATCAGCCAGTGCTTTTTGAAAAGTCGCATCAGACCCATTGCGAGGGTCGCACCAAAGTTGGCAATCGGCATTCTGAGGTTGTTCGTAGACAGGCGACAACAAGGCGCAATCGTGCTTGGCAGCCAGAGCCTGCCAGTGCAGATCAAAGGCGCCGGTCAGCCCCGACTTGCACGAACCTTCGCCGCACCCATGTTGGTGAACCACGACTCCACGCAAGGTTTTGACGTTCGGCGGAATCCAGATCGTGTACTGCACAGCGAGTTGTAGCTCGCCTTCATTCGGCGACGCGTCATAACGCACTCGATAGTACGGCGGCTGCGCATTGGGAAAGACGTCGTATGGCGCGTCCTGAGCGAACGCAACTTCGACGAGAACAAGAGCCAGAATCGCGGAAATTTTCATTGTCGTATCGATCAATCAAAAGGCAGATCAGCGAACTAGAAGCAATGGCGAGTTGTCCACCCGGTTCAGGAAGAAGGCTGCACAAAAATCGAGCGGAATCGTCAACTGTATCGTCCGACGTTGGGGTTGCTGCTTTAAAATTCATTGGGTGCTGCCTCGGAGTATCTACACACGTATTAAGCCACAAAAACCTCTCGCTGCGTAGTACGATTGAGCGCCATTGTGATACACGAATACTCTGCCGAAGCGGCGATCACCGAAGATGGCGCCGCCGAGTTGTCTGATTTCCTCTGGCGTTTGCAGCCAGCTTGATGTCTTTGTGTCGAATTCGCCAAGCGTCTGCAGTTCTCGATATTGTTCTTCCGTCAGAAGTTCAACACCCATTTCCTCAGCCATGTCCACCACGTTGTTCTTTGGTTTGTTCGCTCTTCGTGACTCCAACGCCTCACGGTCGTAGCATAGGCTTCGACGGTCGGTTGGGGTTTCCGCTGCACAATCGAAGAAGGTGTACTCGTCCGATTTCCTGCTGTACCCAACAACATCCGGCTCACCGCCGGTCTTCTCCATTTCGTGCAACGACCACAGTTTTTCGGGTTGGGCCGTCAGCTTTGACTGCAGCTTTTCCCACGACACACCTCTGTGGCGGTTCATGTTTTCCTCAAACCGCGTCGCCAACGTTTCGAGTAGTTTGTCGCGGTCTTTTGCGGACAGCTTTTTCTTAGGTACTTTGCTTTTCATAACCCGATAATACGGCAATCCCCAAAAAAGTTCGAGCGGCTGTCGATTTCCCCTGGCGTCAATCGACCACTTTGCACGGACGCATGAATCAATGCGGTGATCGCCGCATCGCAGTGCAACTGGAAATGCCTAAATCACTCCCCACCAAAAAGGGAACACGGTGCTTTCGAGTGTGGCCGGGGTTGGACTTAGCGAAGCGAAGGAAACCCCAGGGTTTCACTGGTTGCTGGCTCCAACTCCGGCCACACAACTCGCTCCCAATTTCACGAGGATCTATTTAGAACTGTCGACACGCTCACTCCTTCCGGATATGACCGCTTTTGCGGGAATGGCTACCGTGATTCACAAAAATGACGATGCCGCAATTGATGTCTTGCTCGACATTTTCAGCGACCATCTCACGTGGCTTGAAGAAGCAATTGCCGACATCCCTGACGCTCGATTTGCCGAACAGCCGAATGGAGTGGTCAATCATCCGGCGTGGACGCTATGCCACCTGAATGCCAACGCGGCATTTCTACTGGATTTGTTGGATGAACCCGAAGGGGCGTCGGCCAACGAGGAAAATAGTGCGTACGGTAACGGCTCAATTCCCGTCGAAAATCGATCTCAGTATCCGCCAAAGGAAGAATTGCTGGCGACGCTCCGGCGACGACACGGGCAGCTTGATTCCGCAGTGAGGGCCAAACACGCTGACTACTTTGCACGTCCCACGCCAGATTTCCTTCAGGCCTATGCGCCTACGATTGGCCGGATCGCCGCCTATTTGCTGGCGTCGCACGAGTCCTATCATCTCGGTCAGCTCATGCAGTGGCGACGTGCTGCGGGCATTGCGAAAAAATGAAACTCTTGAATCGACATGTCGATTGCAGCGCGGCTGATTCGACTACTGGCAAATATCCCAAACAATTATTTCAGGAACGACACAATGAAAGTGATGGTCATTGTCAAAGCGACGCAAAGTTCTGAAGCGGGCGAATTGCCCAGCACAGAATTGCTCGAAGCGATGGGCAAATACAACGAAGAACTGGTCAAAGCAGGCATCATGCAGGCGGGGGAAGGTCTCAAGCCGTCTTCCGAAGGCAAGCGAGTCACCTTTTCCGGCAAGGACCGCGCGGTCACCGATGGGCCATTTGCGGAAACCAAAGAACTGATCGCGGGCTATTGGATGTGGCAGGTCGATTCGATGGAGCAGGCTGTCGAATGGGTCAGGAAATGTCCCAATCCAATGCCCCAGGAATCCGACATTGAGATCCGTCCGCTTTTCGAAATTGAAGATTTTGCGCAGAACGATCCGGACGGAACCATCGCGGCTCACGAGGACGGTCTTCGGCAGAAATTGGCAATGCGTTCCTGTACCGTTCAGCCCTATCTGTTTTTTTCCGGCCGGTGCGAGGAGGCTCTCGATTTCTACAAAGAGGCACTCGGCGCAACCGTAAGCTATCTCATGCGGTTCAGCGAAAGTCCGGATCCGGTGCCGGACGGCATGCTGCAGCCGGGCTTCGAAAACAAGATCATGCATGCTTCATTCAGCATCGGCAAGATGTCGCTGATGGCGTCGGATGGCTGTGGCGAAAGCACCACGTTCGATGGCTTTCGGCTGGCGCTGTCTGTGTCAACGGAAGAGGAGTGCAACCGAGCTTTTGCTGCTCTTGCAGACGGCGGCACGATTGACATGCCGCTCGTCAAGACATTCTGGTCGCCGCGATACGGCATGGTCACAGACAAGTTTAACGTCGGCTGGATGGTGATGGTGGCGGCGGATGTTCAATAGCTGCGGCCGAAGCTCTGTGTCGCATAGACGCGTCAACCCGGGCGTTGGCGGTCGACGCCGAAGGTAACCTGCTCGGTCTACACTCACAGTGGTAATTCCAGAAACAACGAGAATGACTTCAAAACGCACACTCACGCCTTGCCTTTGGTTCGACAGCAATATCGAAGCAGCGGCTGAATTCTATGCTTCTGTGTTCGACAATTCGCGAATACTGAACAAGATGGTCAGCCATAACGACTGGCCCGGCGGCAAAGCTGGCGACGTGGTTGTGATTGATCTTGAGCTGGCAGGTCAACAGTATCAGTTGCTTGCCGGCGGTCCGAACGAACCGTTCAACGATCGCGTTTCCATTTCTGTCGCCTGCAAAGATCAGTCGGAAGTTGATCGCTATTGGGCTGCACTGACGGCTGACGGTGGAGAGCCTGTCCAGTGTGGTTGGCTGAAGGATAAATACGGCATGCGATGGCAGATTGTCCCCGAAGCGTTCTTCGAACTGGTCAATGATCAGGACGCCGAAAAATCACGCCGTGTTATGAATGCAATGATGCAGATGGTGAAGATGGATGTCGAAAAACTGAAGCAAGCTTACGACGGGCAGCAATGAGCAGATCGAACAACATGCGGATAACTGGTTGCCAAAGTATGTTGCTGCATTCAGTTCCGCTGCATTCCGTGACCACAGCAACCAGCGTATGAGTTCGGTAAGGGAAGCGTCGGATTGCCGGCCGCCCATTTGCGAAAACGACCGAACAGCTCGGCGGGGGCTACTTGCGTGATGTAGTTGGCGCAAACGAAGCCACTGCGATCGCTGCCAGCATTCCGATTTCAAAGATGGGCACCGTCGAGATCCGCTCGTTGTTGCCGCCGCAGGAGGTCACGCCAGATGATGCGTGACACGACACCACTCATTTTTAACGCAGCGGATTGGCCTATACCACTTCGCTGATCGGTTCGCCGTTATCCAGCAGGTACTGTGGCCGGCCCTGTGGATCGTCGATCGTGAGGTGCCGAGCGTCGATGCCAAGATTGCGATACAGAGTCGCGAAAATGTCTTTGTAATGGACAGGGCGCGACACCGCCGAACCAGCGATGCGGTCTGTTGCTCCGATAACCTGCCCGGTTCGCATACCGCCACCTGCCAGTAAACACGGACCGACACGAGGCCAGTGGTCGCGGCCGCCGTTCTTGTTGTTGATCCGCGGCGTCCGCCCGAATTCGCCCCACGCCACGATGGAAACGTCGTCCAGCATGCCTCGTTCTTCCAAATCCGCGACCAGCGTGCATAGTCCGTGATCGACGATCGGCATCAGATGTTTCATGCGATCGAAGTTGGAAGAATGAGTGTCAAAGTCGCTGATGGAAACGCTCACACACCGCACACCTGCTTCGACCAACCGACGCGCCAATAAGAATTTGCGGGTGCTGTCGGGGCCTTCACTGGTTGTCGACTGGATTCCGCGATTTGGAGTAGATGCCGTGTAGCGAGCAATGACTGCGGGATCTTCGCGAGTCAGGTCCATGGCGTTGGCGAATTCACCGGACGTCAGAATGCCGACCGCTTGCTGTTGAAATCGGTCCATGGCATGCATCATTCCGGACGCATCAACGTTGCGTTTGATCTGGTCCAGCCCGGCCAGCAAAGAGCGGCGATCGTCGAGTCGCTTATGCGATAACGATGTGTTTAGCTTCAAGCTGACGGTTTGCTCTGCGCCGAGTCGTTTGAGTTCGCCCTTCATGGCTGGTTCCAATTCGCGTTGGAACAGCTTCGATAGGTCCGGGCGGAATGGTTGGAACGACGGTCCCAAAAATCCGGGGCGCGCCGAATTGCGGACAAGTGGTCGTCCCTGCATGAGGTCTACAAACGCGGGCGTGACGTCGGCAGCGGACCCTTGCAATTTTGAAACGACGCACCCCATTGCGGGACGCCCACCAAAGGCGGCCAGGTCCTTTTCGCGGAATCCCGACTGACACTGAAACGCATGATGCCGCCCGTCCGAACCCACCAGTGTGCGGATGAACGTAAACCGCTCTGCGGCTGCGGCAATCTGTGGCATCAGTTCGCTGATTTGCACGCCGGGCAGCGCGGTCGAAATTGGAGCGAACTCGCCTCGAAATTCCGCGGGAGCATTTGGCTTCGGATCGATTGTGTCCAGTTGAGGCGGGCCGCCGTCCAGGTGCACATTGATCACGGCTTTGCGAGACGACCGGATGCCGCTGGCATCTTCGGCCTTCAACAGATCCACCAGCCCCCAGCCGCCGAACCCCAATGTGCCCGCAGTCAGGAACGTGCGGCGGGAAACTCCATCGCAATTGCGAAAACTTCGACCGGTGACTGTCAGCATGGCTGGTCCCTGTGTCGGTGGGAAGGAATGGATCGCCAAGGATTGATGATGGCGAGTGGTGAATCGAGCGGACCGCTATTTTGACCGAAACGTGGCGGATTCGACAACCGTCGATTGGCTGATCGGCGAATTTTGCCGAAGTCCACCAGAATTCACTTTATGAGTTGCGATCCCGGGTTGAATTCTGCGCAACGAGCTCAAGCAGAAATTGTTGGCAGCGAGTAGACTCACGCCCCCACCGGCTGCCGTGTCTACAGGCAGCGCAATCCTTCCTTTCATTCATCGACGAAACCAGCAGGTTTCATGCGAGCCATAGCAATTCAGATAGTCATCGTCTGCACGATGCTGACCACGATCGGCTGCGGTACCACGCAGCAGCGAAGCGGCACGGAACAGCTACTGCTTTCGGATTCCGTCGACCGCACTGTTGACCAACTGGACTTTGCCGCGCTTTCCGGCCGCAAGGTGTATCTCGACACGACTTACATCCAGGCGGTTAAGGGAACGATGTTTGTGAATGCCGACTACATCATCAGTGCAATGCGCCAAAAGCTGACGACGTCTGGTTGTGTCGTGCGAGATAACAAAGCTGACGCAGACTATGTCGTGGAAGCTCGCGTCGGCGCATTGGGCACTGATTCGCTGGAAGTCACATACGGGCTGCCGGCCAGCAATGCGTTGAGCCAGGCGGCAACCGTTTTGAGCACCGCTCCGGCGATGCCAGTCATCCCCGAAATCAGCTTTGGAAAACGTAACGCGTCACTATCGACATCCAAGATCGTGTGTTTCGCATATCACCGTGAAACCGGCACACCCGTGTGGCAGTCTGGTTCCGCGATCTCGAAAAGTGACGCGAAAGATACGTGGTTGATGGGAGCCGGGCCGTGGCAGCGAGGCTCCATCTACGAAGAGCCGAAATTTGCCGGCATGCGACTACGACTTCCGTCGTTTCTACGGCGTTCGAACGAAAATAAACCGCCGGAAGCTGTCACCGTCGCGGACGCTCATCAGTTTGTGCATCCGGCCGTGTTGGAACAGCAAATCGCAGACGCCGCAAAGTCTGATGATTCAGTGGTGCCCGCGTCGCATGAAGAAGAGAAGAAGGAATAGGCGTCCCGCTGTTCAGGTCCGGGCCTACTTTCCAGCGGCCCAGACCATCCCGTTGATCACGACATTCAGAAATACGTTGTCTTCAAACGTTTCATTCGAATGCCCATACGTGGTCCCAAAGACTCGGCCTTTGCCGTACGTGTTTGTCCAGATCACCGGATGCAGGTCGCCGGTTTTTTCACTTACTGAAGTCGCCAGGACCTCGGTGTTCGGCCACACCTTTTCGATGATGTACAACTCATCACTGGGAGTCGTCCATTCCTTCGGGAAGTCCTTCATCACCGGATGATCAGGTTTGGCGTTGCGGACGGGATAGTTGCTCTTGTGTTCATGTCGCCGACTTGTCACGCCCAGCATATGCCGCCAGTCGTCGATCTTAGCATCGCGATACGTGTGCATTGCACAATGAATGACGACCGCGTTTGTGCCTTCAAAGTGTGGCTTCGTGATACTCTTGATGTAGTTTTCGTCGGTCGTTTTGGCGAAGCATTCGTTGTGGATGACGACGTCGAAACCTTTCGCCCAGTCCGCGTTTTTGTACAAGTCAATCTGAGCGTCGGTGCCGTCCCCACCCTGATCAATGATTGTCCAGTCGACGTTTAGCTTGCGAGCCTTCGCCGCCTTCTGCAACGACATCGTTTGAAACGGATAATCATGGCAACAGCCGCCCGTGATTAGCAGCACCTTGATTGGCGCTGATTCGTCGGCCGCTGCGTGCGGTAAGTTGACCAGCGCGAGAACGCAACAAATTGGCAGAATGTGAGTGAAGAGTGTGCGAAGCATGGCGTTTGTTTCCGGATAGTGATTGTGTGCGTTCGGCGACGATATCGATGTTCGAGACGGAATCCAACTGTCTACGTGAGTTCTGTTTTCAGCGTCGCCCGACCTGGAAGATCCGCCGTTTCGGGCACGACGTACCCGGCTCCGATATGTTCGGCAAGTTCTGACAGTCGAGAATTATAACGGCGGCTGAAGGTCAGTTCGGTGGAATGCACGCCGGTGAGTTTCAGGCTGTTGGTAAAGTATCCCTGATGAAGTTCGAGGCAGCAGTCGCTTGCCGTAACGTCCAGCAGCAGGCTACTCCGCAGCAGGCGCGGTTGAGTCAACGACCAACCGTTCTCAGTTCTTAGTAGGAAGCATCGTGCACGAGCCGGAAACGGGCCCACCGCTGATGTCGGGAATACAACAAGCTCTGGCTTTGCGACCCGCTTCGGCGGCGCGAGGACACTCCAAACGGCGTCCAGCAGGACCGTGCGGAAGAAGACTTCTCGCCGATAGATCCACCGGAACACGACCAGCGACACCAACAGCATCGCAAGGTTTATGGCCGTTGCAATCGATGGGCTGAATCCGTAAACCGCCATTAGCCCGCCGCACACTGTCTTGTTGCCAACTTCAAACACAGCATCGATGGCAGGGACGGGAGTGATCCAGATCAGCATTTCAAAGAAGAACTTGACCGCATTGATCACAAAAATGTTTATCGCTGCCGCAATCACAAGAAGAGTGTCGATTGTGAACGAAACAAGTCCAAGTTGAACGACGTCAAGCTGTTCAGCATCCGGAGCGCTGACCCCCATCATGATCTTCAGTACGACCATGGTGATGATGCCAGCCCACGCTTCAATTTGGTCGACAGACTGAGCGAACGGCTTACTGACTTTGGTTAACCGCGGAATGGAAGTCAGCAAGGTCAGGCCAAGAAACGTCCAGAACACGGCTGGGTTGTGCAGCGGCGATGCGTCACCAAGAAACGGGTTATCCGGCGAAACCCAGCTACCACCGTACAATGACATGCCGGAAAGCCACGCGATGCCAAAGAATGGCGACAACGCCACCGGAGCCAGCGGTCCAAGCCAGTCGGTGATTCCGAGTGTACTCGCAAATTGCTGAGCGGCCGCAACGTCCGCTGCCGAGAAATCTTTCTTAGACTGCCGCTCCTCGCCTGTGTCCTGCGCCGTCACCACTGAGCAGGCCGCGACTGCCAGGGCCGCCATCAGGCATACGATTTTCACTCGAAACACCGAACGCATATTCGAAACTCATGGTTTGCTCGAAACGAAAAGGACCTCAACACTGCCCGAATAATACCTTCATCTCCAGAATTTGTCGGCGCTGCAGGGCCATAATGGCGATCAGCGTCTCGCGGGGCACGTCGCAACTCTTGCCCGCGCGTCGCTGGATCTTCAGCCAGCGCCGTCGACAGAAAGGCTGTCCGACGCAGTTTCAGCGGCCTGCCGGCCCTGAAGATCCAGAACAGGCCGACGCGTAAAGTGTTCCAGCCACTGATTGAGGGCGCGTGGTTCGATTAGAGCTCCCGAATTGAGTTTTCCGAGCTTTGCGGCGACGAAACACGGCGAACTATGTTGCGAAAAATGGGTCCGTCGATAGTATTCGTGGCCGTAACGCTGAGCCGAACTTTCCGCATTCCCATGCGAGTCAGTTTTCGGACAAGCCGGAGAGGTGGCAGAGTGGCCGATTGTGCAGCACTGGAAATGCTGTGTGCGGGCAACCGTACCGGGGGTTCGAATCCCCCTCTCTCCGCTTTTAGCAGCCGTCATCATCTGATGACAGGCAACTGCAATCATCACCTCAACCCCGGCCCATGCCAGGGTTGAGGTGTTTTGCGTTTTGCCCATTCGTATCAGCCGATGGCCGGGCCAATCACGCCGGGCCGCCTTGCCTCTTTCGCTGGGGGTGCCTCACTACCCCACGTCTCCGCGTACCATGTGACGCTGTCGCTGCCGTTGAATCGGTGAGAGTAGTCTAAGTCAGGCCGGGTAATTCGGCGTGAAACCCGGGTATTGATGATTGTCACCGTGTCGCCAAAATTTTGTGCCTGGGCACGTAGGTTTGTTGGCGGGTTTGAGTCATTCCGCAAACGTTTATCCCTGGCACATTTTCCAGGTCGTCGCATAGAAGCGTGGAGGAGGAACTGATCGAACGAGCGCATTGCGCAAGCTGGCGAGCCATCGCCTCGCGGCGACACGGTCCAGCGCGAAACACGTTTCGGTCGCGCCTCGGATCATTGATGTTTTCGATGAGATTAGAGCCGTTTTCCCTTTATTGTGGACGCGGTGGGGCTAATGGGAAACAGCCTTCATCGTGCGAAAAGCTTGTTCCGCGGTCACAAGTCAGTGAGATTCGCTGTAACTTGTCTCCATCCGTTCGTTTGTCACTGCCGCGTTCGTTGCAGCTGCACTTTGAGCTTTCTGGCGCGAAGAATTGCCACATTAAGGACCGCACCTCGCCGGCCACAGCATTGCCTTGGGCATCGCGCTAATCATCGGACGCAACAGCGGTGACACGCAGTCGGGCTGGTGATACCATGCCGTTTGAGAAAGTTCGGTGACGTCATCGAGTTTTCAACGTCTGACACACGTCCGCCGTTCGCGGAGGCGGCAAAGTTCAACCCACGTTCCATAGGCATCCGACCGTGCCAGCACTATCGAACGCAATTCGTTTTAGTTCATATAAAATATGGTTTCCGAAGACTCCGGCGAACGTCGAATTCAGCATGAAATGGGATCATCTGCCCGAGCAGATCGGTTTTACGATCGACAGATGCTCCAATCGTTAAATGCAAGGATGATCGATCTCATTGGCCGCCAGGAAATGTTCTTCGTCGCAACAGCAGACGCGGGCGGCAACTGCGACTGCTCGCCGCGGTTTGGGAAACCGGGATTCATCAGCGTGATTGACGAAACGACGTTGGCCTACCCCGAATTTCGAGGAAACGGGGTGTTTGCAAGTCTCGGCAACATTCTTGAAAATCCACATATCGGATTGGTGTTTGTCGACTTTTTTGACACGACCGTTGGGTTACACGTGAACGGCCTCGCTCACAGCTATCAGCCGGACAAGCTTCCACGTTCAATCGCCGAACACCTTCTGGATGGCGACTCGAAAAACGTCAGAATCGTAGAGCGGTGGGTAGTTGTTACGGTGGAAGAGGCGTACATACACTGCTCAAAGCATGTGCCACGACTTAGCAAACTGCAGAAGCCGATCGACTGGGGCACTGATGATGTGATCGCTAAGTCCAACGACTACTTCGTCGACGACACTGACTGCGAACATGGCAGCCATCCACAAAGCTAACACCTGTGAGTGCTTGCAAGCCAAGCGGCACGCACCGGTTGTTCAGAGATGTTTGACAGGTTATTTGGTCCCAATGTCGTTTCTATCCGGCGGCCATGCTCCGGCTTCGTTGTTTTGACACTGTGAGCTGCGATTGCTTCGGCGTAGGCAGTCGTGCTTCAGGTGGCATTTACTTCAACGCCGGGCCCTGCAGTTTTTCGTTGTTGGTCGTGAGGATTTGAAAGTGGTGAATTCCGGCTTTTTGGCCGTCGGCGTATTTCCACACGACCTGCTTTTCACGAGTCACCTCGAACAGCTTTGGGGCGTTGCGGTCAGCACGACCGCCGGCGTAGCTGGTGACGACGATGTTGCCGTTGGGCAGAACCTGGCCGCCGCATGGATCCTGTAGCCATTTGCCGGGAAGGTCGTCGTTGGTCAACGTCCAGACGATCTTTCCGTTGGCATCGAAATCGACGGCTCGGTTTCCGTTGGTGCAGCAGACAAGCGTATGGCCGTCGCCGTGCCGGATGGCGGTGAACGGCCATGTGTGAATCTTGCGATCGGGGTCGCCCGGGACGGTTGTGTCCAGCTTGCCAAGAACCTTGCCGTCGCGGCCATAGTGAAAGACGGCGAAGTTCAGCAGGTGTGGTGCGAGATAAGTTCCGTCGGGCAGCTTGCGAGCCATACGGGTTTGCATGTGGTGATTTTCCTTCTGGCAGGCCAGCGGGAATTCAACAAGCACTTCGCCAGCAACGCTGACTTCGAGCAGTCTTGGATTGTTGCCTGCCTCGGTGATGACGAACGAACCGTCTGCAGTTGGTTGAGCACTATTGACCTCGCTTTGAGTGCCTTTCCAGATCAGTGTTTCTTTGCCATCAGGGGCGATGCTGACAACCGCACCGCCGGAGTGAAGTTTCGATTTGCTAAGGGTCAGGATAATTATGCCATCATCCAGTACATAGCCGTCACGCGTGTTGGCTGGGTAGGTCCAGCTTGGGACACCGTCTGCGCCCATGATGTACGTCTTTTGGCCGCAGGCGAGGAAGCTGTGCGTGATCTCATCGGCACGAGCGCCTGTGCCGACGAGGCTGATTGCGAACGCCGCCACGAGTAATTTCAGTCTCATTGGATTTCTATCTGTTCAGGTTGATTTCATCGGCGAGCGAACTTCACTCAGGCAGTTCTGAGTCAGTTAACGCTCCTTGCTTTCAGGCAATTCGCCAACTGCGGAGTGTCCGTACAATCGTGCCTGGAGTGAACGGGCGTCGGGATCATCATCCCGCGCCCGTCATGCAAATTCCAGTCGCCGTCACGCATGTCCCGTAGCAGCAGGTTGAGTTCGTGTGTTTGTATGGGAAGTGCCCGGAAAAAGGCACCATGATCAGGTTCGTCTGCGCCGCCGATCCTGCTGCAATTGTGTCTTCCCGGTGCGGCTGGAAGCATTCTGAAGCGAGGACGTCAGTGGGGGGGGCGCAGCGGCGCTGGATGTTTCAGCTTCGAGGGACAGCGGGGCTGATGGAATTGTTTCTGTTGCTGTAGTAGATTGGCACTCAGACGTTCGCTGAACGCTCGTCACTGGACCGTAGTTTCCGCCGAATCGTTTCCGTTCCGGAGCACCAACATGCCCTCTGGCAACCGTATTTGTTTCATGATCGCCGCCACACTGATGACTGCTGTTGCGCCCGGTGACGATTGCTCGGAAGATGCACGGACGACGGCGAACTCTGCAACCCCTGGAGCCTGCGAGGAGCTGGATTCCGAGAGAGCTGCGACGACGAAACGGATCAGTGTCACGATCGATCGAGGGCAGGATACTGGAGACAGCTTTGGTTCTCTGTTTGAAGTCGCCAGCACTGATGGCTCCGTCGTAATCGGTGCGGGGTTTCAGAATGGATACAACACGCGTTATCGAGCGGACAGGCATTCGCTGCAGTTTTTTGTCCGCCCCACAGATGGCAAGCGGTCTCTTAGAACCGAACAACTGCCGCGACCTAATCAACTGTGTGGGACATACATTTATGGCCGTGATGACGTTGTCCGGTCGACCTACGGAGGCGTGAAGGCTTGGGGGTCGAAGTCAAACTCGTGGAAATCAGAACGTGAAATTGGCGGTACGAATGAATCGATGCGAGTCGCTGGCAAGCTGTTGACGTTTGGTGACAGCGAAGTGCAGTTTGACGGACGCACGATCCTAAGTCGCCCGGAACAGGGTAGCTACCAGTTGTTCTTCTACGCGAATGGCCATTTGTGTTTTTATCACGTGAATCGAGGCGGCGGTGGTTATCGAGCCTATGAAAACGACGCCGCAGGATTCAGTAAGCTGTATGCGTGCCCGTGGACATACGACCAACCGGTTGTCGATCTTTCGACCGCCATCGTGCTCACTCTTCCTGTTGTTGGCGAAACGACTTTCGCGTGGGGGCAGTTGAACGAGCAGATTGTTACGGGATCCAACATTGGCGGATTCTATGTCTTCGAAGAAGACAAATGGCGCACACTTCGCCAGCCAGAGCTCGGCGTCAGCTATCAACTGTATTCGACGATGATTTTTCATGACCGTCTACTGATGGGGCAGTATCCAACAGGCCGTGTGTTTCAGTATGACGGCGCTAAGATCAGTGACCTGGCGGGCTGGCCGCCGGTGCTGGATGGCGTTTCGAAGAGTGCTCGGGAAGCTCAGACGACGGCGATTTATGGCGGCGACGTTTTTGTCGGCGTCTGGCCGTGGGGAGAACTCTGGTGCTACAACCCCGACAGTCGAGCCTGGTCGTTTGCTCAACGAATGTTTGACCATCCGGAACTTTCCAACAAGATTACTCATCCCTATGACTTAGAGAACGAAGGCGCTGACGTTCCCAATCAATGGGGACAGCGAGTGACAAGCCTTGTTCCGAGTGGCCCGAGTTTGTTCGTTTCGACGTCTGCGAAATCGCCTTGCAATCGGGATGCCGACAGGTTTCCGTTTCTGGAACCTGATAAATGGAAGTCGTACGGTGCGGTCTACGCGATAACAATGCCCGGCCATCTGAGTGCGCCAACGACGTGGACGGATGGTCCAACGACTTTTGAATTCCTAGTAAGCGGCGCAGAAATTTCGATGACTCAGGATGGAAAAGAAATCGGATCAACCACGCTGACCGGGCAACTGGCAGAACGGTTGGGCTCAGGTCTTCGACTGGATAAAGATCTTAATTGGGGGCAGGGGATCTATGGACCGTTCAGAGGCAAGTCGATTCAGGGCGAGGTCCAGGAATAATCAATCGAGAGTCCGCCAGACAGATAACACAGACTTTCTGGCTGACCCGGATCAGCAGCTGAGAGCCTGTTCGGAGGATGAATCCCGTCTCAGTTCAAGCCGCTTCTTGGGTGCGTTTGTTGCTTGTCGCGGCCCTGCAGACCGACTGCTGGTGTTAACTATTCGCGATGAACGAACTTTTCAATGCGTCAAGTTCGAATTCGCCGGACGTTCGTGCAGGCGATTGGTCTTGTAGGCTTCGATAAGTCTTTCAAGCATCGCGAAACGGTATCCAATCCGTTGGCCTCGTTCAGTGTCGCTGGTACGCCTGGGAGAATCGAACACGCGAATGTCCTGGACCTTGGGGACAATGTCGACGCCATCGCGAATCGCCGCCTCGACCGAATCAAAGTGTGAGTGCTGTGCCAAAACGATGCGATCCGGCTCCAGCAGCAGCGTGTACCCGTGATCGCCATACGCCTCAGAGAACGCTCCGTCGATCGTGATCGCTTTGCCGCTGCGTTTCAACGGCGATTCACCGGCTTCGACTTTCACCGGAACATGACCGTTGACAATCAGTCCATCGTCGGATGCCATGCCGAATTCATTTAACACCTTGTCGCAGAATTCGACTTCATGAATTAGTGAGAAGTAAGCGTCCTTCGTTTCTCGATGCGGCGTCTTGTCGGCGATGAAGTCTCGTTCCAGTGTCGCAATCCGGTCCTTGCCAAATAACGGTGACCTCGGACCGCTCCAGAGATACCAAAGAAAATCGAGGTCGGCTTGTTCCGAATTGACCACGGCACGCCGAACGACCTTTTCGATTTCTTCGAACATCGCACGCCCGGCGAGTGATTGTCCATCGAGTTCAAGCGGAAGGAAGTTGCCATCGGCATCGACGGGCACGCAACCGTGAAAGATCAAGCACTCATCCCGTCTGAGATACATGGAACCGTGCCCGACCATGAATCGCATTTGCTCGCTGAGCTTTTGGCTGCTTAGAAACGAGTGCTTAAGGCGTGACAGGCAGAGTGATTCGTCGTCGGAAAGTTCGTAAGGATTTTTGGGATCGATTGTCGGAAAGCTGGCATCACGCAGTTCGTAAGTTTTTCCGTCAATCTCGATGGTCCCTGCTTCGTGGTTGAGCCGATGCAGCAATCGCCGATGCTCCAGATTCCAGTGCGGATTCCGTTCAATCATTTGTCCTTCAAGCTTGAATTGCATCACGGCAGCCGCCTTTTGCATTCTCGCGACGACAATCTTTGGCCGCATGCCTTCGCGCTGAGGCATGAAGTGTTCAGCCGGGTCGTCGGCGTACACCGTTTGAGCAAGGTGTTCCAACGGCGTCAGTGGTACGCTGTAGCCTTCGTCCAACTGGCCCAACCGACGGTAACGCAGTGACACTCGCAGAACTGTGCAAATCAACGCTTCGTGGCCCAGCGACGCGCCCAACCACAGGACATCGTGGTTGCCCCAAATGAATTCGACGTTGGGCTGCTGCCGAAGGTACTCCATCACACGATCACCTCGTGGCCCTCGGTCCCAAAGGTCGCCCGCAATGATCAATTCATCAACGGCAAGGTTGCGAATCAAACGTCCCAGCAGATGGATGAGGTGCAATGCGCGATCGCGTCGCACGAGTTCATCAAGCATGGCGCCGACAAACTCGGGGCCACGCTCGGTCGACGGTGCGTGCATGATCTCAAGCAACAGTTCCCGGTACTCAGCAGGGAACACATTCGTCGCGAGCCGCAGGCTGAAGTTCGAGACGAGGTATCGCAGCAATTCGAGCTGCGGCATAAGCATCCGCAGCGCGTATGCACGAATTTCGTCTGGCTGCGTCAGTGTGGCACCAACGCGTTTGGTCACTTCGGCGGGATAAAACGTGAGCTTTAGAAACTCCTCCCGCGCAGTAGCGTCCATCGTTTCAGCGAACAATTCTTCAACCAGTGGACGCAACGTACCCGATGCGTTGTTGATCACGTGTTGAAGTTTTTTGTCTTCGCCGTGAATGTCACTAATGACGTGCACGACGCCTTTAGGAAGCGTTCGCACGGCTGCAAGCCGCGCCGATTCAGCGATCGCAGCATCAATGTTGGGATACTCTAAGGCCAGCAACTCCAGCATCGAGAGATCGGCTTCGGGACGTTTGAACGAATGGGATGTCGTCTGCATGCTATGAGTTGGAGTGGGAGAAGCGATAGGTAAACGGACGTGCGACGATGGATCGCTGATTCGTTCGTGAGTATACGGATGGAGGACTCGTGTTTCGAACTGCGCGACGGCAATTTGTGGGCAGTTGTTTCAGCTTTGAAGATGTTCACTGTGCGGACTGGAATGAAGTTCCGTGCTGACTTTTCGCGGCTTCTGGCCCGCTTTCCTGGTCGCTTGAGCTGAACCCGTAGCGTTGTTGCATCCACTTTTTGTTGTATGGCGGACGCATGCCTGATCGAAGCGGCCCCGTTGCCGGAATGCGAGAATTAGATCGATCGCAAGAGCCAAGGTTTTCGTTTGTGGCTCTTTTTGAATCTCTTACTCGCCGCTGGCCGTGCTGGTCAGACGGTCGATCCACATAGCATGTTGTGTCTTGATCGCGGTCATTGAAGGATCGTCTGCGAGGTTATGCCACTCGTTTGGATCCTTGTCATGATCGTAAAGTTCCTCCGAACCGTCGACGTAGCGAATATAACGCCACCGCTCCGACCGAACGGTGTGGTTGCCAGCTTTCGTCGATGTGAGTGCGGGCCGTTCCCATTCGTCATTTGGGTTCTCAAGTAGTTGTCGAAAACTCAAGCCCTGAAGGCCATTGGGCGGTTTCAGTTCGCAGAGATCTGCAAGAGTCGGGTAAATGTCGATCAGCCCGACCGTTCGTTTGCAGACGCTGCCGTTGCCGGGGGCGTTCGGAGTTCGCACGATCAGCAAACTTCGGGTCGATTCTTCCCATGGCATCCATTTTCGCCAGTGGTGCTTTTCTCCTAAATGCCAGCCGTGATCAGAACACAGGACGACGATTGTATTGTCCGCGTAGGGACTCTTGTCGAGCTTGTCCAGAACCTGACCGACACAGTCGTCGATCAATGCAACACAGGCATGGTAAGCGTGAACAAGTTCTCGCCGGTATGTCGGGCTGTACTGCCTGACTGCCTCTTCTGCAATCAGCTTGCTCCGGTCGAGAACCCATCGACGTCCGATTTCAGGCACGTCATCCAGATCGTTCTCCAGTACGTTCGGAAGTGTCAGGCTGTCTCGGTCGAACTGTTCGAAGTAGCGTTTCGGCGCCGTCATCGGTGTGTGCGGTTTATAGAAACCCAGTGACAGGAAGAACGGCTGGTCGTAGTCGTGGTTGAGTTTTTCGATTCCCCAGGCAGCGATTTGCTCATCGGGCATTTCCCCTTTTTCGATGTCGAGCGCGGCCCAGGCAAGTGAATCCTGGGCGTCTTTGCCGAACCGTTTCTTGAACTGCCGACCGTCGGGAGGTTCCGGTCCCCAACGAAGTGTTTTTGGACCGATCTCGTCCCAGTACACCTTCTTGCCGTGGTCGTTGTGGTAAATCTTCCCCATGCACATCGTGCGATAACCGTACTCCCGAAACCAAACCGGCATGTGCTTCGCCTGATGGTAAGCGGGGCTGGCCGACTTCGACGAATTGTTGTAGATGCCGGTCTTCGATGCGTACATGCCCGTCATAAACGAGGCTCGCGACGCATAGCACAACGCCACCTGACAATGGGCGTTGCTGAACAGGACGCTCTGTTTTGCGAACCGATCGAGATTCGGAGTTTGTGCGTCAGGGTTGCCGCCAAGGCATCCGACCCAGTCGTTGAGATCATCGACGGTAATGAACAGCACGTTGGGCTTGTCGATTTTATCTTTCCTGGGCGCCGCTGGCATTTTTACGGGCTTGGGTATGGGAAGGTCCCGCATGGCGACCGAGTACCGTTCTCCCAATAGCAGTTGGCTGGCCGTGTCGAAGTGTGTGCCGGGATCAGAGGTCTTCGTGCCCTCAGACGAAACCAGCCCTACGCTTGCACTTTCCGCCGCAACCTTCTGGATCGCCTCGCGGACAGTATCGCGTTTGCCGTTGTCGAAGACTTCGCCAACCACAACGGGGAGATCGGGCACACCGACGTCTTCACGGATGCGGCCGATTAGTTCGTTCAACCGGCGATGGTAAATATCGGTGCTTGACTTTGAATCGGATTCGCCCTGATGCCACAGCAAGCCGCGAATCGTAAATCGGTCGCCCCGTTGGCTTAGCTGCGTCGTCGCCAATTGAATGGTTTCGACAAAGTCACGATAACGCGGCCCCTGGCTTTCTTTGTCTGACGGCACACCAGGCTTCCAGTCGGAGCGCAGATTTGTGCCGCCTTTCGAGCCTTTAATCAAGGCAATTTTGCGGTTCGGGTCGGCCTTCAGCATTGAACGAGCAAACCCAATTTCGGGGCCGAACGTTGGCGAAGGAAGTTCGCGTTTGAATTTCGGCGGCACACTGAACCCGGGTGCGAGGTTCTGCCAGCCATCGCTTGTGCGAGGCACACTCCGATAGAAAATGATCGCCTGGTCCATCGGCCCCTTCAGGTCTTCTGGCAACTCGCTGACGAGTCCACGTCCATCCATGTTGGACTGGCCTGCGAGAAGATAAACATCGTAGTCGTCGGCCGCGCAAATCGGCTGCAAAGTCAGGACAATGCAAGCCACGGCCGCTTTGCGAGTCAGCGTTGAAAGAGTCTGAGGCATTGCGTTTTCTATCTTTCGTGAGCACCCGGGACGCTATCGACCGGGCGATTATTCGATTCGGGAAGGCTTCGGCGAACCTGATACTGCAACCGACTGAGGGCTGGAGTTGGCGATCAATACCGATAGTCGGCTCCGTCGCGACTTCGCTGGCAACTCGCTTCCAGTTCTTCCAGCTGTTTGCGAAGTCGCATTGTCTGTTCTGGCTGTTCAGCCGATAGGTCGTGTTTCTCGAAGGGGGCTTTCGCGAGATCATAAAGACGTACGCGACCGTCCTTTTTTGCTTCCTGAAGCAGCTTCCAGTCACCTGAAATGA
Organism: Fuerstiella marisgermanici; assembly: GCF_001983935.1. Lineage (GTDB taxonomy): Bacteria > Planctomycetota > Planctomycetia > Planctomycetales > Planctomycetaceae > Fuerstiella > Fuerstiella marisgermanici. The sequence goes on from NZ_CP017641.1 coordinate 457,547, forward strand.
TTGCTTTGCCGTCGATGCCTTTGTGCAGCCTTCGATACCCCAAGAACAGGCTTCGATCTCGATGTTTGACCTCACCGCGAATCACGGGCATCAGGTCAATTCCATCGATCGGGCGAGATGTCTTTCCGGACCTGGAATCACCCACAATGGATGCGACGGTCGGCAGGAAATCCACGGTACTGCATCGCACGTCGGTAGACGTGTCTGCTGGAATTACGGCGGGCCATTCAGCACAGGCAGGAACCAAAACGCCACCTTCAAACATGGTGTGTTTGTGGCCTTTGAAAGGGCCGGCAGAAGCGACACCTTTTTTTGCCAGTCCGTCGGACGGGCCGTTGTCGCTGCAGAAGAAGACCACGGTATTCTTGTCGATCCCCAACTCCCGCAGCTTTGTTCTTAGGCGGCCAATCTGTTGATCCATAGCTGTGATGCAGCCGTAGTAGTTCTTCCGTTTGTTGCCCGCTGTGGGGTATAGTTTTTTGAACTCATCGCCAGCGACAACCGGTTCGTGAGGAGCGTGGAACCAGACCGTTGCGAGAAATGGTTTGCTCTGGTTCGCCTCGATGAACGGAATCACACGATCCATGATGATGCGGCTGTCGTCACCAGAAAGGTTCTCTTTCGCTTCGTCACCGTTGTGAACGTATGGGAAGCCACCTTTCCATGGACCGCCCGGCTCGCCACCAAAACTGTCCCAATCGTCGGGTGTGACTGTCGGATTCCAGGTCGGTACAGCGCTGGTTGTGGCAAAGTATTCGTCGAAACCATGATGTGATGGCGGCGAATAGAAACCTCGCGTACCGACTTCGTCCGGCTTCACCCAGCCGACGTGCCACTTGCCAAAGAACCCCGTCGCATACTTTTTCTTCTTCAACATTTCTGCGATCGTGATTTCTCCAACACGCATGCCGCCTGTGTGAGCGGCCAGGATTCCGAATCGGAACGGGTAACGTCCCGTCAGACAACTTCCTCGCGTCGGGGAACAAAGTGGTGCGGCGGCGTAAAAGCGGTTGAAGCGAATTCCGGCGGATGCCATCGCGTCAAGGTGAGGAGTCTTAACGACATCGTTGCCGTTGAAGCCGACATCGCCCCACCCCTGATCGTCGCTCATCAGCAGGATGATATTGGGCGACGCACTGTCTGAGTTTGCGGCGCACGATTTCGACGACGGCACCGCCAGCATGGCGGCAAGAACTGTGATGGAGATGAGCGATTGATGAATCATTGCCGCCTTCGCTGGTGCCGGATTAGGTATTCGGTGAGTTATGGCCTGCCCCATAGTAATTCGCAACCCGTGATCGCCCAGCTTCGTTGGGACCTGGCTCACCGAAAAGGCCGGAATTTGAGCACGAACAGCCGCGATGAAGCTGAAATCGGAGGTCCCGACTGGTCAGCAGGTGGTCGACAAGCGATTCGAAAAGTGCGGGAACTGCATGTCGATGGAGGATCAATCGCGCACTTGACGCAGCGCAATGGCGAATGACTACGCCCGCAAGTTTAGAGCCATCACCGTACACGGAGATGCTAAACCGGACATCCTGCGCCGCTGCGATTCCGCATCCGTCGCTAAAACAGAAGCATCTGGCCCACAAACCGATCTTTACCCGCAAAGATCTGTTTTGAACCCTGCGGAATGAAGATGATGTCCATGCGATGCAGCCGGACAACGAGGTTCGAGATCGTCACCTGAGCTCGCTCGGCAAGCTCGTACAGGTCGCTCCAATTGGTGACGTCGATATCCTGCACAGCGTCGCGAATCAGCCAGGATGGCATCAACAGCGAAGACTGATAGCGATCGACCGCGCTTTTGACTTCCGGCGTATCCTGCCCGGCCGTCAGATGGCGATACAATTCGAAGTACCGATCATCGTAGACAGCTCGATTCAGCACCTCCACCAGAATACTATTGTCGGCCGTCTGTCGGCGGACGACGCTGTCCTGTATATCAAAACCTGGCAAACGTGGATGATGTAAACTGGTGCGATCGATATCGATGTCCCAGTGACCGGCTTCGTGGCCAATTGTGCTGCGTTCCAGCCCCGGCTTTTCGGCAAAGAGATTCAGGTGGCGACTGTTCAGCACAATCCGTTTTTGTTCGGGCACCAGACCAGCCAGGATTTGTTCGCCCTCGCGTTCGTCGATATCGATCCAGTCGAAATCCAGCTTCAGAACCTGTTCGACAATGTTCTCCACCGGCACAGGTAACTTAACGGACGTGCCACTAAGTTGTTCGTACTGACGAATGCGCATCGCCGTGATCTCGTCAATCACTGAGGTGCTAATGTCGGAAAGATCAAATCGTCGCATGCCGAACGGACTCCATACCAGTCGACGTGGTGAAGAAAAACGAAGGCGCTGTCAGGACGCCTGCCGGCGTCTTCATTTGCGGCCGAACTATTTATCGAGCCTTCCGGCGGCGCAGGTCCTCCGATGTATCGTCCTTCGCACTGCTGTCGGTTGCTGTTTCCAAACCATTCAGCAGTCCTTCCAGATCGCTGTCCGACATCTGGATAATACGCCGAAAGATACCGGGCTTCGCCAAAATCCGTTCTCGGTACGTATCCGGAATTCGTCGCGCAAGCAGTAGTAACTCGTCCGCGTCGGCTTGCAGTGCCTTTGCAATTTTTTGCAGCGTGTCTTCGCGCGGCGTCTGCTCTGCATCCAGCCGGTCGTTTTCTACGCGGCTAAGATAAGTGAAGTTAATCCCAACTTTTTCGGCAAGCTGCCGTTGGGTCATATTGCGTTCTTTGCGAATCTCGCGGATCCGCTGGCCAACCGTGGTCATGTTTCGCTCCTTGCGATGAGTTGTGAACGATTGTCGGGCCCGCTCACGATTTCTGCAGTCAAAGGTAGCAGATTGACATTCACAGTCAATAGCAACTTGTTCGGCAGCCGCTTTGCATTCTCCGCACGGCGCCGCGTTCTTGTGGGCCATCGGGCACGCCGTTCGGCCGACGGCCCTGGCGTGCCCATGCCGTCCCGATGAAACGAAATTTCGCGCGTCGTTTACGAATGGTTAGCGGGAAACTACGAGTCTTCCAGGTGTTTAGTCGGCCGAGCCGAGTTCCACGATCTGTAGCATTTGAGCCTTGTCCGCGTCGCTCACTTCGCTGTGGCACGACGCTTTGCCTTCTTCGGCACCCATCGTTTTTTTCGTTTTGGACGCCAGGCGATGCAGCTCTTCCGGGCTGAGGACTCCGCGTTTTTCCAGGATTTCTTGTTGCTCTTCGCTTAGCGCTGCACTCACTTTGGCCTTCTGCCATTGGTAGTCATCAGACTTGCCGCTGGCGAATTCCTGAATCTCTTTACTGATGCGAACGCTACACCAATCGTGCCCGCACATTGCGCAGAAGTCAGTGTCGACATCCAGATCTTCGTCGTGATATGCCCGAGCCGTGTCCGGGTCGAAGCTTAGGTCGAAGTGTTTCTGCCAGTTCAGAGCGGCTCGTGCGCGAGTCAGATCGTCATCCCAATCTCGAGTGCCCGGAATTCCCAGAGCGACGTCGGCCGCGTGTGCTGCAATTTTGTAGGCGACGCAGCCCTGCTTGACGTCGTCCTTTTTCGGCAGCCCCAGATGTTCTTTCGGGGTCACGTAGCACAACATGCTGGCACCGTGCCACGCTGCGTTGGTTGCTCCGATACAACTTGTGATGTGGTCGTAACCCGGAAAAACATCTGTGACCAATGGACCCAGTACGTAAAACGGTGCTCCATGGCAAAGCGTTCGCTGCACCTTCATGTTGAATTCGATCTGGTCCAGCGGCACGTGCCCCGGGCCTTCGACCATGACTTGGATGCCCTTCCGCCAGGCTCGTTCCGTTAGTTCGCCCAGCGTAGAAAGTTCGGCCAGTTGAGCGATATCGGTGGCATCAGCCAAGCCGCCGGGGCGCAGACCATCGCCGATGCTGAAGGTGACGTCGTGCTGCCGCATCACGTCGCAAATGTCTTCCCACAAAGTGTACATCGGGTTTTGTAGCGAATGATGAATCATCCACTTGGCCAGCAGCGAACCGCCTCGACTGACGATGCCGATCAGTCGATTCTTGACATATTCCAGATGTTCATGCAGCACGCCCGCATGAATGGTGAAATAGTCAACGCCCTGATCGGCCTGGTGCCGCAGCGTGTTCAGGATCGTTTCTTCGTCCAGATCTTCGATTCGTCGCCCAATGATCATTGAGTAGATTGGCACGGTTCCGATCGGCACAGTGCTGTTCTGAATAATGGCTTCGCGGCAGGCGTCGAGATCTCCACCGGTGGACAGGTCCATCACGGTGTCGGCACCCCAGCGTTCGGCCCACTTCAGCTTCTCGACTTCTTCGTCCGTGCCGGAAGACACTGGCGACGCGCCCATATTCGCGTTGACCTTGGTCTTCGACGCGCGGCCAATCGCCATGGGATCCAGATTGTGCTGTAGATGGTTCCGGTTGGCCGGAATCACCATGCGTCCGGCCGCGACTTCGTCTCGCACCTGCGTCGCGGTGAGATGCCCTTCACGGTCGGCGACTCGCTGCATTTCCACCGTGACAATCCCGCAGCGAGCACTATCGAGCTGCGTGGAAGGTTCGTAATTTTGCGGCCGCTGCCAGGCTTCCGCCTTTTCGTAGTCGTCTTCGAACCCTTCGATCAATGTCCAGTCGGTCGGCATAAAGTCCCAGGCCGTTTTGTTGGACGGTTTTGGGATGCCGGGCGAATCCTGAGACGAATAGGTCTTCGCGCCAGCGCGGCCCGCTGCAATTTCGGGAGCCGATGCGAAGCTGCCGGGAGTGGTCCCTGCGTGAGTGCTGCTGGGGTCAGACGCCAGAATTTCGGGCATCAGTTCCTTAACGCGAGCGATGTGATCAATAGCCATGGTCTGATTTCCGGCGAAGCGGTCCTTGATTGCAGTTTCGGCACGTGAATACGTCCGCGTCGACGTCCGGTCGCGCGATCCGTGTGCGGCCTAATCGTAGTCTCCGCATCGTTATTTGCAATTGTCAGGTTCAGACCACCTGCGGTAACACGAGGTTTCTCGACGGCCAAAGCATAAAAAGGCGAATCGATTCATTGCGTAGCGCGAAGATAGTCCGCCTCGGGTAAGATTGAGCGTGCCTCCGAAGCGGTTTCGCGAGTTTCAAAATTAGTCACTTCCGGCGAATCGGTCGCATCTTCCGACTGCGCACACAAATCCACGATTGGTGATTCTGCTTTGATTCGGCGTACAGCTAAATTTGTCGCACTGCTGGCGGTATCCTGGGTTGTGATGACCTTCACGCACGAAGTTGGCCATCTGATTGGCGGAATGATCTGCGGCGCGACTCTCACTGACTACGACCTCGCTCCGTGGCGGATGCCGTACAGTTTGCATTCCCCGGATCCACATCCGCTCATCACGCTCTGGGCCGGACCGATTCTTGGTGTGGCTATTCCGCTGACGATCGCAGATGTTGCTCAGCGGCGCTGGGTTTGGTTTATTGCCGACTTCTGCCTGATCGCCAATGGCAGTTACCTCGCCTTGGCATGGGTGTCAGGCGATCGGTTCCTCGACACCCCGCGACTGCTCGACGCCGGAACGCATCCGGCCATCATCGTGGTCTATTGCGTACTGACGATCGGGATTGGTTATGTCTGGTTTCGGGCCGATTGCATTTACTATCTGGCTGGCGAAACGAACCCAAAGGACGGTGCTATAAAAAGCGAAACAGATAGTTAATTCGCTTTGAGTTCGCGGACAGGCATCAGCCGGCAAGTTCTCACCAGCCGAACGCGAAGCCCTGTTCGGCCCCGCGTTCGGCCCTCTTGCCACACGTTACTCTCGCACACAGAAAAGCGAACTGCCTGTTCTAAGCACGATTGATCCGTTAACGACCGCCACACCGTACAGCGTCGGCTTCGAAAACATGGCGACTCCGCGGCGGCGTTCTTCTGACGTCTCCTCGGCCGTTGGCACGTTGTTGATCGGTGGTGAGTCGTCACTCCAGAGAGCATTCTGTTGAACCACTTCGAATTCAGATCCCGCATTAAGGACCGACGTGAGCCCTTCCTTGCCGAAGATGTAAACGTGATCGCCGATGCCAACCGGAGTCGCCCAGGCGGATTGTTTGATTCGCTGAGTGTAGGCGGGTTCGCCCGTTTCGGCATGCAGGCAGTAGACGGCACCGACACGGTTAACCCAGTACGCAAAGCCTTTGTGCATCATCGGAGACGCCCATGAAGGAGTTGCATCGGGCGTCTTCCAGGCAAACTCCGCTTTCCACTCGTCGCCGTTGCGGCGAACGGTCATCAGGCCGTTGGATTTCTTTGCCAGTTCTGAATTTTCACCGCGACGACCGGGTGATGCAGCGATGAAGAACCGCCCTTCTCCAAGGTCGATGGGAGTCGTGGCAGTGTTGCCGCCGACTTCTGTGAACGTCCAAAGTTGCTCGCCGGTTGCGGCATCGTAGCCATCTACACTTCCCGCCGAACTGCACACGACCTGTGGCACACCGTCGATGGTCACAATTGATGGAGAACTCCAGCTTGTCCGCGCGGTGCGATCTGTTTTCCATGCTGTGCTGCCGTCCGTTTTGTTCAACGCCACAACGTAAGAAGTCGCTGGATCGTCGATTAGCATGATCACGTGATCAGCCGTCTGCGCGGGAGATGCCGACAGGCCGAATTCATTGGTGGGTTTCGCAAATTCTTTCGTCAATGACTGGTGCCATTTTGCCTTTCCATCGTGCGAGACCGCGACAACGTCGCCGCTTTCGAAGTACGCATACACGCCTTGATTGTCGACTACCGGAGTCGGCGCGGCTCGACTGATGTAAACGCTGTTCTTTTCAGGGAATGTCGACTCTGTGATCGAATCCCAAACCTGTGTTCCCGTGGCCAAATCGTAAGCCACGACGTGCAGTTTCTGTTTCGAGTCGCCTTCCACCGATGTTAGGTAGACGCGAGAATTGCGAATCACGGGACTGGACTGTCCGTACCCTGGAATCGCAACGTTCCAGGCGATGTTCTTCGTCGGAGACCATGTCATGGGAATCGAATCGGCTGCGATGTCGGATGCTCCGGCTCCCAGGAACGCGGGCCACCGATTGGACGCAGCCGCCGGTTCATCGCCGTAACAGGACCACAGCGTAAATGCCGTCGCGCCCAGGGCGATCAGTGTGTGGCGGAATATTCTCGTGATGGAAGGTTGAGTTGTATTCATTGATCGACTCCGTGAGAGTTTCGCTTCTGCGTAACACCGCATGCTGCGCAGAATCGAAGGACTGCCGAAGGGCATCTGCTGCCCTTCGGACATATTGTGTTTAGCTGGTCGTTATTGGTGTGCTACTCGGCAGGGGCCAGATCGCTGCCTGTGGCGGAACCGGATTCGTTCAGCCATTGCAGCAGTGACCGATTATCGACAAATGGTTGGTAGCCACGATTCGCGAAGACAACTTTGCCGCCACGATCGATCACGAAAGTCCCGTGAAGCATGTCTTCCTGCTGGTCGTCGGTTTCGCGAACGTAGGTGCCCCACGTTTCGGCGACCTTCAGGTCCGGATCAGACAGCACCGGAAACTCAAATCCACCATACTCTTCGTACTTCTTGCGAGTGGCTGCGGGAAGATCGGCGCTGACGGCAACTAATTGAGCGCCAAGTTCGTTGAAGTGTTCGAGATCCTTCTGCAAAGCAAACAACTGAGCCACACAGTGACTGCAGTTGTAGCCGTAATAAAACACCAGAACCACGGGCCCCTGGCGATTGAGTTCCGCCAGCGACTGCGACTGATCCTGCGTGTCGGACAGGACAAAATCCGGAGCCGGCTTTCCGATCAAAGGATGATCTTCCGTGACGGCTCGTTCGAAATTGTCGGTTGAGAGCAGGTCCTGCAGAGACGCGGACAGCTTTTGGCTGTCGACAGCTTCCAGGTACGCATTGGCATCGGCACTGACATCGCCCGTGGCGACCAGCCCATAGTCAGCACAGATCAGTCGGCACCTTTCCAGAAAGCCTGGCGATTCGGTTCCGGTACCCGTCATTGGATGAGTCACGTGCCAGGCCATCGCGCTGCCGTACAGCAGCGCGAATCCGCCTAATACGGCCAGAAACAGTTTCGTTCCGGATCCTCGTTCCGGCGCAGTGCCGTCTTCCGGAGTAACTCCGTTCAACTCTTGATTAGCCATGATGGCGAATTCCTTATCTGGAGGCAGTTGTTGTTTTTATAGCAGGCTTAGGGAACGGAACTTGTGGTACGGCCACTGTGAGTGCGGCCGAGTAATAGGTGGCATCGTAGCCATCGCCGCTGCGTTCCGCTTCCTTGTGATGAATCACGACCAGTATGACGTTGGCTTCGGTCGGTGTGAATTCAGCTTCCCCCTTGGCATCTGTGCGGCGTTCGAACGTTTCGTCAAACTCTTCCGCCAGTTGCTGACCTCGCGGAATAAACGTGACTCGACCATTAGCCAGCGGCTTGCCTTCAAAAAGCACTCGCACGCGAATGGGCGTATTCGGACCGCTTTCCGTGACTGGGTTCGTCACCGGAACCAGTTCCAACGGATGTCCCAGCGGACGATCACAACGCATCAGCGGCCCTTTTGTGGCCGTTGGATCCGGACCGACAACAAAGTAAGTCTTGGCACTCTTGATGGCTCGGATCTTACCATGCAACGTATCCAATTCATGCGACACGACATGCAGGCCGGGCTTTGTGGTCGTGTACGGCGCGGTCCAGTAACCCTGTTTGGGTTCATAGGCCGTGCCAATCAAATTCGGTTTCAGATCCGCTTCGCATCCACACGGAGCCATCACGGAAAGCGAAACGTTGTCCAGCGTAATCAGGCTGTGTAGTTTGAAGTCGCGATGATCGTTTCCGTGGTTGCCCAGCTTCAGGTCAACATGCACGACGTTGCCTTCGCGAACTTCCGGAGTATTCACTTCCACCCAGGTGTCATGAGCATGAGCCTGAGCCGAAGCAGTCAGCAAGGCGGCAGCAACAATTGTAGACAGCGTTTTCATTTGAAGTTTCCTTGTAAAATAAGTTGAGTAGATTCCGAGGACCACCGAAACAGGTCCGGCGGTTGGTGAAGCAATTGAGGGAACAGGATTGGGACTTACCATTCACCGATGACTTCGCCGCCGCCTCGTGTTGCGAGGGCTCGCCAGGTGTCCAGGTCGATGCTGTCACTTGCGAAACGCACGGAACCGTCGCACATCAGCACGTTGACTCCGCCCATGTGTTCGCTGCGAGCACCGAAGATGCCGTTTCCGCAGCTTCCCATGTCTGGCACTGTGCTGTTGGGCGGGTGATAGTGATGGTAGTTGGTCCAGTATTCTCGGCCGTGAATCCAGCCCGCTCCGCGCTGCCCGGCCCAGCCGCGACTGATCGCGACCGTCGCCGCTTCAAACTGTGCAGGATCGTTAGGCGGCTGGTATCCGTTTGCCAGGCCGGGCGGAGACGGCGGGATCGATCGTGACGTCCAGACGCAGGCCACGTTGATGTAGCTGCGTCGACGTTCGTAATCAGAAGTCGGAGCAGACACGGTTTGCTCAGGCAGCCCAAACACTGATTCAGAAAAAGCGGCCGTGTTGCTTAAACCGTCGGTGATTGATGCAAATTTGACTTTGCTATTGGTCCAGACCAGCCCATCGGTTTGAGCACGCCCATCGTAATTGGTGCCCAGCCCGGTTCCCTGATTCAGGTGGTAGTTTGTGCCTGCGTAATAGTCGATGCGACCGGTTGCTCCATCGCGATTGCCGGTTGTGATCTCGAAGACGTCCGTCCCCGGGTCACTGGGGCAGCGAAAGACGGGCAACACTGTTTTGGCCACTTCAATAAACGGAGTATTCAGATCGCCAGGGCAACAGCCGATCTGCATCTTTTCGCTGAAGTCCAACAGATTGTGCAGCGCCGCCTGATCCATATAGGGCAGCAGTTGAGCCTGCACAGAAAAGTTTCCGGTGGATCCATGGCCGTAGGAATAGTTGCTGGGCAGCACGGTGTGAGTGCTTTCATAGTTGTGTAAAGCCAGGCCAAGCTGCTTCAGGTTGTTCTTGCATTGAGTCCTCCGAGCCGCCTCGCGCGCTTGTTGGACGGCAGGTAGCAACAACCCAATGAGGATGGCGATAATCGCAATCACGACAAGTAATTCGATAAGTGTGAACCCGCGCTGACGCACGCGAGGTGGGGGTATATGTTCTCTCATGTCTGAGCCTTATGAACGATGGGCGGAAACCCATGTGTGATGGAAATGAGTGCAATTCCGAATACTGAACACCCTGTTTCGCGCAGCGGCAAACCTGGCGTGGGAATGTACTCAGAAGACGATCGCATCGAGTCATTCTGAATGCTTGCGCGGCCGGTGATGGCACGCTCACAACAGGTGTTTCAACCAGCCTTGTGAGGAGCGAGCTGAATCCCGCGTGAGCGTGCGAACACAAGCCGCGCAACAGGCACTGCGACCAGCTAAAACGGGCGCGTGCGAGTGCTTCACGAAACCACTCGATGGGATTGATGGCCATCACACCAGTCGCGGCGGCGGCTCAGGCGGATCGGCGGCGACAGAAGCCACGGTCGCAGATTGAGGTCGATCCCAGCGTCCAGGTTCGACGGGAAGTTCAGAAACGCAAGGGCTGGGAATGACGGCCCATGGCAGTGAATTCCAGAAGACACCCTGTCCGCGACACTTCATCGCTTCGAACCCGATGACGTAACGCGGGGCTTCAGAATCCGCTTCGTCAGTCTTCCGCTGTTCGCGTTGGTCACTCCCGTCGGCACTGCAACAGGATTTCGCATCCCTGGCTTCGCAACAACTTTTGTTGTTGCCACTAGCGTCGGTCGCCGGCTTCTTACACAGCGAGCAGATTTCCCGCGACAAAAGGTTCGCTTTCGCGATCTTCTCGCTCGATTCGGCTCGCGCCGCTTTAACGACGTAGTCCGGCGGAGTAACGCCGTTCTCTCGCGCCCAGACAACCTTTTGAGCGTTGGTGAAACAACAACATTGTTTCCAGCATTGTTCTGCTGAAGCACAGCCGCAGGGCCGATTCTGGCAGGGAAAAGGTTGAGACTGATCCTTTTCCAGCGAGGGTGCGTTCGGCATCGGAAGTGGGACGAACGACGCGCACAATGACGCCAGCAGCGCAAGGCCGATTAGCCTGCGTCCGATGCCGCGTCCAGAATACACTCGCCGACTAAACATTGAACCTTCCAGTAACCCTGATACAGAATCACCGAATCAAAATGCCGCCAGCTCACTCCTCACAGTGCCCGAGGTTACCGTCCCGTCTGCAGCCCCGCAATGGAATCATTGGATCATGTGTACCTGGGAAGCCAGCTTCCACAAATAGAGAACTCGCCCATTGAGGTGCAGCAATCGCCGACGAAACTTAAGAAAGATTGAAGCGGTTGATCTGCTGCACGATGAGCCACTCGTCGCATGCGCTGAAACAAATCAAACTCCGGCCGCCTGGTCGTCGTAAGCTTCCCTGATTGGCAATCGTCGCGCGGTGGGGGACGCTGAGCATCCACATCTGACAATGCGACGGTCACGCGCAATCACATCTCTCAATAATTTGCGGGCTGTTTTCTAACTTTTGTGGCCCTTGCGGCGCCTCGATCTCGCATTGCTCGGAGTCGATCCGCCACAGGGAAAATGCTTGCGAAACAGCATCAACGCATTGCAAGTGCAGCCATCAAACAGTGCCGCAGCCCTTTCTATGTTTTCTTAAACTATAAGGTAAGACCATGAAGTCGATCTTCCAGGTTTCCGTCATCGCATTTTCTGCGTCGATCTTTGTGATGAGCCCGGCGCTATCGCAGGATTCGCAAACGTCAGGAAGCCTCAAAGAACAACTTGCCGAAAAGGCGGATCAGTTTGCCAAGCGTGCTTCCGCCGAACGGCGGGCCGCTGCGAAAAAGGGGATCGAAGCGGTTCGTGCGACCGGCATTGAGAAATCGGCAAGGCAGGTGGGCGATGTAGCGATCGACGGCGAACTGAAAGACTGGAAGGGCAACACGGTCACGCTAAGCAAACTGTGGAGCGAAGGGCCTGTCGTGTTGATGTGGTACCGCGGTGGTTGGTGCCCGTCTGCAACATTCAACTGCGAGCGATGCAGAAGAACCTCGACAAGCTGGAAGGTGCCGGTGCGAAGTTAGTCATCCTGTCACCCGAACTTCCGGAGAAGGCGAAAGAAACGGCGGAAGCCAACGACCTAAACATCGTCGCCCTTCATGACAGCAACAACGCCCTGGCAAAGAAGTACGGCATCGTCTTTGATCTGCCTCCCACAATTGCCGCGTCGTATCGCGACAGCGGACGACTGAAAACTTACAACGGCAATGACGATCTTCAGTTGCCATTGTCAGCAACTTACGTCGTCAACAAATCCGGCAAGATCACTTACGCCTTCCTTGATGCTGACTACAAAAAACGAGCGGAACCTGCTGACGTGATCGCTGCTGTGAAAGCTATCGCGGACAGATAGCATTGAGTATTGAGCGGCGCGGGCGGCAGCTTTTCAGAAACAGCTCAACCAGTGTGGGCGGGATGGTGCCGCAAATGACTGTGCGTGAACGCGGTTGGGAACTGCGCCGCGGACCTATGGCTGATCAACGACCCGATTTCAGGCTTTCTGACGATCGGCAAATGTGACCGACAAGGATTCGTCGATGCTGAATTTGCGATATACCGAGGCGTCTGCATGAGTGATTTCTCAGACAGCGTCATCAGCCGGCAGAACTGGCATACCATGCGCGGCGGTGGAATATCAGAATCGCTGCTACCTATGTTGCGCCTCAATCACAATCGCCTGCGAACTGCTCGGTGGTTCCTTGTCCTGCTGCTGGCCACTTGTGGCTGCGCTGACCGGAGTCTGCTGCGGCCGACGTTGCACGAACAGCCACCGGCCGCTTTTTCAGAAAGCGGCGACGAGATTACTCAGAGTCGCTGGTGGACGAGCTTCGGGGATCCGAACCTCAACCGTCAGATCGAAGCCGCTCTGGGAAGTAACTATTCGCTGGCGTCGGCCGAAAAACGAGTCCGTGCGGCACGAGCGTTGGCGCGACGGGAAGGGTCAGACCTGTTTGGAGATCTGGACGGCGTCGTCGGACTGAACAGTACGTTCGGTCCTGGCGAAGATCGGACGACGCTGCAGTGGGGCCTGGACGGAATTTATCCCGTCGACCTGTGGGGTGAGATTCAATCGCGCGTCGACGCGGAACATTTGCGAGCAGACGCGACCAATCTTAATTACCACGACTTTGCTCTGACACTGTCTGCGGAAATTGCTCGCACATGGTTTGCGCTGGTTGAAGCTCATGCCCAGGTGAAGCTGCTGGACGAGCAAATCGAATCCAACCGCACGGGGACGGAGTTGCAGGAGTCACGATTTGAGGAAGGGTTGATTCGCCTGGCTGACGTGCTGCGGCAGCGACAGTTGCTGGAATCCACATTGGAACAGGCTGCAATTGCCAAGGCACGCATCGAAGTTCTGGAACATCAGCTGGCGATTCTTGTGGGCGAGATGCCTCAAACGGCGAGCTACAATACGGGAGCTCAGTTGCCGGAATTGCCGCCGCTGCCACAAACCGGACTACCGTCAGAATTGTTGCAACGCCGACCGGACGTTCGACGTGACTACGTCGCGTTTCAGGCCGCGGATCGAGATGTTGCGTCCGCGATAAGTCGGTTGTATCCTCGCGTGAACCTGACAGCGTCGCTGCTTAACGTTGCCGACAGTCCTGAAACGGTGCTGCGAGACTGGTTCGTTTCCATTGGCGGACAACTGATCGGGCCGCTGCTGGATGGCGGTGAACGGCAGGCGGAAATCGATCGGACATCGGCGGTGTTGTGTGAGCTTTTCCTTCAGTACGCTCAAACCATGTTGACGGCGTTTGGCGAAGTTGAGGATGCACTGGCTCGGGAAAAATATCAGCTCGAAAGGATCGAACATCTTGAGAATCAGGTTAAACTGGCAGGCCAATCGTCACTCCAGTTGCGGGAGCAGTATCTGATCGGTGACGCGGAGTATCTGGATGTGTTGAGTGCCAGTACGGGGCAGCAAAGTCTGCAGCGTCAACTGTTGTCGGCTCAACTTGATTTGGTACTGATTCGTGTCAACCTGTATCGAGCGTTGGCGGGCGACTTCGATACTCGTCCGCAACAGAGTTTCCTACAATCACCGTTGGTGGACGATGAATTTGACGTTGTACTGGACTTTGAAGAACTCGCCGAAAAACAAGAAGACGAATCTGAGGATTGACGGTCGCGATCGTCGTCCTACAGCGTATCACGCTGGCTTGTGGCCGCGGAAAGCGTTTTTTGTCCTACGTGGGCCGGGTCCCACGAGCCAGAACCGTCCACAACAGAACGTAAATTGCTCTAATGTTCGACGTTCTGCCATGCCCGCCGAAAATTCAGATCCCTTTCGTCTGACAGCGGGGCATTCCCCTGCCACTCATTTTAAAACGGCGAGTCCACTGGAGACCGACAGCGATGAATGATGCGATTCAACAGCGGCCTAACGCGAGGTGGCGCTGGCTTCGCGTACTCGGGACGTTGTTTGTGTGCTGCGCGATTCTAGGCGCAGCCGTCGCAGCGGTTGTTGTGATCAACAAAACAGAACCGACCGCACAAAAAGAGAACTCATCACGAAAATCGGCGGCGCTGGTCGAAACGGTGACGGTCGAACGTGGAACGTACGCCCCACGGCTGGTGGTTTTGGGGACTGTGCAGGCAGCGCAGGACATTGTACTGAGTCCGCGTGTGAGCGGGCAGGTGATCGATATGTCATCGAAACTTGTGCCCGGCGGGATGGTTCGAAAAGGTGACCTCCTTTTGCGGATTGATCCAGCCGACTTCGAGAACGCGGTGTCGATTCGCCAAAGCGAGCTCGCCCAAAAGGAAGCATCGCGCGAGATCGAACAGGCACGCCAACGGCTGGCCGAAAAAGAATTGAAGATGTTGGAAGGTTCGATCGATGGCGCGAACCGTTCGCTGGTGTTGCGAGAACCTCAGATCGCGTCGATCGAAGCCGAAGTTTCGGCGGCCAAAGCGCAGGTAGAACGAGCGACCCTGGATCTGGATCGCACCAGCGTTCATGCTCCGTTTGATGCGCAAGTGTTGTCGCGTTCCGTGAACATTGGCTCGCAGGTTGGCCCGAATGACGAACTCGCTCGACTAATTGGTCTGGATGAATACTGGATTATGGCAGCCGTTCCCGTGAGAAGTCTGCGGTGGGTGCGATTTCCAAAGGTGACCGACCAGGATTCGGCGTCGTCAAACAGCGAATCGTACGATGGTAGCGGCTCAACAGTCATTCTGCGAAATCCGGACATCTGGGGACCAGGCGTCGAACGCACAGCGCGAGTGGCTCGCATGATCGGGACGCTGGATTCGCAGACGCGTTTAGCGCGAGTGCTGATAATTGTGGATGACCCGCTCGGGCTTGAGTCCGACGCGCCACCGCTACTTCTGGATACACTGATTGAAACCGAAATCGAAGGCCAGCCGATTGAAGACGTCGTGCGGTTGCAGCGAGATTACGTCCGTGGCAATGACACGGTCTGGGTGAAGAAGGACGACAAGCTTGAGATTCGGGATACCGAAATCATCTTCCGTGATCTTCAATATGCTTACGTCACCTCGGGACTGGAAGCCGGCGAGGAAGTCGTCACAACAACACTCGCGACCGTGGCGGAAGGTATTGGGCTGCGAAAGGTTGGGGAGGAAGCTCCGGAAGACACGGCAGAAACAAGCTCCGAGGAAGTATCATCTGACGATGCGTCGTCAGATGAAAATGCATCGGATGAAGCATCAGGCCAGTCCGAATCGAACAGCGCCGGCGAATCCAGTGATACGTCCAAAGCTGAACAGGCCATAGACGTGACCCACACTTTATCCGCCGTCTTGGCTCGTACAGTAGCAGCATGTGCCACGTCTGGCCTTCGGTCTTCGTCGCACTCGCACTCGCACTCGCACTCGCACTCGCAGGAGCGAACGCCGGACTGTCAGGCTGCATGCTTTCACGGTGCATGTTGGCGGACGTCGCAGAAGGACGCCGTTGCATGACGTCCTCAGACAAAACACCCGCCACACCGCGCGGGGCTATTGCCTGGATGGCTCGCAATTCCATCGCGGCCAACCTTCTCATGATGCTGTTGCTGGGCGGTGGCATCTGGTCGGCGGTCGTCATTCAAAAGGAAGTGTTCCCTCAATACCTGCTGGACGTCGTCGAAGTGAACGTCGGCTATCCCGGCGCCGCTCCGGAAGAAGTTGAACAGGGGATTTTGCGCCCGATTGAAGAAGCCGTTCGAGGTGTCGAAGGCATTCGTGAGATCACTAGTTCGGCTCGCGAAGGCAGCGGCGAAGTCTTGATTGAACTGGTCGCTGGCCAGGATCGGATGAAGGTCTATCAGGACATCGATCAGGCCGTCAGTCGCATTCGCACCTTTCCGGATCAGATTGAACAGCCGGAAGTCAGTCTGCAGGCCGAACAGCAGGAGGTCATGCAGATCTCATTGTACGGTCCCATGGAAGTCCGCGCGTTGCGGAAGCTTGCCGAACAACTGCGCGACCAACTGCAGGCTCACGAACAAATCACACAGGTCGAACTACGACGCGCGCCCGCTTACGTGACGCACGTCGAAATCCCCCGCCAACGTCTGCGCGAATATGGACTCACGCTGCCTGATATTGCGGACATCATTCGCAGGTCCAGTCAGGACGTCGCGGCCGGTTCGGTTCAGACGATTGCCGGCGAGGTCTTGCTGCGCGTGAAGGCCCGAAAACAGTGGGCCGAGGAATTTGCGAAGATCGAAATCGTGTCCGGTCGTGATGGCGAAGTCATTACGCTGGGAGACATCGCGACCGTTCGCGACGGATTCGAAGAAGTCGGCTTTCATTCACAATTCAGCCAGACGCCATCGGTTGAACTTGACATCTTCCGAGTCGGTTCGCAATCGCCCGGCGATGTGGCGGAAGCCGTCGATGAGACGATGGAGAATTTCGAATCTCAACTGCCACCAGGAGTCAAGTGGCGCATCGACAGCAACAACGCGGAAGAGTTTCGTCGCCGTCTGGCACTGGTGACGGAAAACGCGATCATGGCTGTTGTGATCGTGTTTAGCATCCTTGCGCTGTTTCTGGAATTCCGGCTGGCGTTTTGGGTGATGATGGGAATGGTTGTCTCCTTCATCGGCGGCTTGCTGTTGTTGCCCATTGCCGGTGTCAGCGTCAACATGATTTCTCTGTTCGGCTTTCTGGTCGTGCTGGGGATCGTGGTGGATGATGCCGTCGTGGTGGGCGAAAACGTCTACGAAAAACGTGAGACATCAGATGGCGACGAAGCGGCGGCGGTGGAAGGAACAGAAGAAGTTGCCGGACCGGTAGTGTTCAGTATTCTGACCAACATTGTGGCGTTTGTTCCGCTGATGTTTATCCCCGGCGAAACGGGGAAATTCTGGAGCCCGCTGCCGGTCGTTGTGATCATTGTGCTGTCACTGTCGCTGGTGGAATCACTGTTCATCCTGCCGGCTCACCTGGCTCATGCACGCAGCAGGAAACAGCGTGGCGGGCTGGGCGGTTGGCTGCACAATCTACAGCAGGGTTTCAGCCGCGGCTTCAATCGCCTGATAGAAATTATCTATCAGCCGATCATCAGAATGAGTCTCCGCTTTCGCTACATCACTGCGTCGCTGGCGCTGGCGTCGCTGTTGGTTCTGGGAGCCTACGCGACAAGTTCTCACATGGGCATGGTGCTGATGCCCGAAGTTTCGGCCAACGAAATCGAAGCGGGCGTGCGAATGCCGGTGGGCACGACGCCCGATCAGGCGGCCAGAATTGCCAACGAAGTTACCGAAGCCAGCTTGCGAATGTTCGAGGAACATAATCTGCACGAAGTGGCTGAAGGAATCAAAACCAACGTCCGCCGAGGTAGTTTTGTGGACGTCGAAATTGTGATGAAGCCACCGGATCAGCGCAACATGACGTCTCGACAGGTCATCGACCTGTGGCGTGAATCCATCGGCAATCTTCCCGGCGTGACTCAGATCACGTTTCGAGCCGAACGTGGCCCCGGTGGACATCGCCGCGCCATCTACGTGGACCTCAGTCACAGCGACATCGACGTTCTGGAAAAAGCGGCCGCCGCCTTTGTGGAGCGTGTCGAAGCGTATTCGAACACCCGCGACGTCAGCGACAACTACGACAAAGGCAAGTCGCAGTACGACTTCCGTCTGAAACCTGCCGGCCGCGCGCTGGGACTGACCGACGAAGAACTCGGCGAACAATTGCGAGGCGCGTTTTTCGGGTCGCTCGCGTTGCGATTGCTGCGTGGGACGAATGAAATCGAAGTTCGCGTCAAATTGCCGGAAGACCAGCGCGAAGACATGCATCACCTGGAAGACCTGGTGATTCGCACGCCCAGCGGCGCGGAAGTTCCTCTGCTGGACGTGGCCGAAGTTACTCAGAATTCTGCCTTCACCTCCATCAACCGCCGAGATGGCCGCCGCGTAATCGGCGTGTCGATGGACGCTCAACCAGCCGGCGCCGTCAGTCAGGTTGTGCAGGCACTTCGCGACGAAGAATTGCCGAAGCTGCGAGAAGACTTTCCGGGCATCACATGGACGTTCGAAGGCAGTAACGCCGAAATGCGTCAGGCCACGGCTTCGCTATGGGGCTACTTCGGCTTGGCGCTGGCCGTTATCTATTCTCTGCTGGCGATAGCGTTCCGGGACTATGTGCAACCGTTCATCGTGTTGGTGGCGATTCCCTTCGGTATCGTTGGAGCCGTCATCGGTCACATCATCCTCGGCTATGATCTCTCGCTGGTCAGCTTCATGGGAGTCATCGCGTTGTCCGGCGTCGTGATCAACGACTCACTCATCATGGTCGACTACGCCAACCGCTACCGCAAAGGCGAAACCGGTGGCGGGACATCCGCCGCGAACGCGATCACTCAAGCGGGAGTCCGACGTTTTCGTCCGATCATGCTGACGACACTCACCACCTTCGGCGGTCTGATCCCACTTATCTTCGAAACCTCACTCCAGGCTCAATACATCATCCCGATGGCCATCTCACTGGGCTTCGGCATCCTGTTCTCCACCGCCATCATCCTGATCCTCGTGCCATGCCTGTACATGATCCTGGAAGACATTAAGGGCGTGTTTCGGTGAGTCCTGGCGACGTTTCGTAGTTCACGCGGTCAGACACCCACAACAAAGTGCGACTGCTAAAGTGGCTGTGCTTTTAAACGCTTTCGCCGAAATTAAAAAAGGTGTACGCTCATCGGGACTGGGACCGAGCGGTGTGACTCGAACGAGATGCCGCTCTTTCGCTGGCTGAGCAATTCGGGAGCCTGATTTGAACGGTGGAAGAACACGAATGTACGAAAGTAGCAATACCCTTCGACGGATGGGAACAGCGATTGTGCTAATGGCGCTGATGACCGGCGTTGCAAAGGCCGGGGATGGACCGGCGGAACAGTTGCCCAAGCCCGGCACGATTGTCGTGGACAAGGGGCGCAGCGAAGTCATTCTTTCCGCGAAAGTTCAGTTTCCGGAAGGCAAGCCGTGCATCAATGAGTTTGGTGAACGAGTTCAGGCGTTTGCCGGCTGTGCGACGGCAGCGGGGGGAGACGCCAAGATGGCGGCTTACTTCGTTTTCCTGGTCGATGTGCCGACTGAAGACGTTTACAAAGGCCTGACGGAACTGGGCTGCCGACCTATGGTGCACTACAGCATTCAGGAAGGGCGAAAACGCAGCGGGCTGTCTGAAAAAACGGTTCCGGAAGACTACCTGCAGGGCGATCCGGTCGTGCTGTCGGTGTTCTGGAAAGCGGAAAACGGCGAATGGGTTGAGAAAGCCTACCAGGATTTCGTGGTCGAATCGGCAACTGTTGGCGACAAGAAAATCGAAAAGCCCTGGACACCTCATTTTGTCTTTCATGGCAGTGGAGCTATTCACAAGTCTGGCACGGGATGCATTGCCTGTCCGTGTGACTGCCCCGGAGGCATCATTGCCGATAACCGGTTCCCCATTTACGACCCGAAACCGCTGGTACGTTTCGACATGTCGAAAGCTCCGCCAGTCGGCAGCCAGGTGTACGTTCGCATTCGAGCCATCGCTTCACGATGACGGCCAACGTCCCGGTGAGGTTCGTTTTTATGGCTCGACAGCTCTGTGGCAGAGGGGCGGATCACGCAGCAACACGGCTTGCCCGCCTGCTTCTGGTTGCGTTACTAAGTTTCGTCTGCGCGGGTGCGACGACTGCTGTCTGTGGCGATGAACCTCCGCCAGCGAAGCCGTCAGCTTTCGAACCGTTTCCCGGTCATGCGGAATACGTTTACGAAGCACGGTTCTCGCCCGATAACCGTTTCGTCGTGACGGCATCCGGCGACAACACGGCTCAGCTTCGTGCTGCGCGAACGCTGAAGACCGTGCACGAACTTTCTCATGAGGCCGCTGTTTACGCCGCCGCATTCAGCCCGGATGGATCGCTAATTGCCACCGGAACCGGAGTTGGAATGGTGACGCTGTGGAATGCGAAGACCGGGCAAGTCGTCATTCAGAAACAAGCTCATCGTGATGCCGTTTACAGTGTGGATTTCTCACCAGACGGTCAACATCTGGCGACGGCAGGTGGCTCAACGGATGGCGGAGACACGACCGTGCAGATTCGAGACGTGGCGACCATGCAAATCGTTCGTCGGTTGTCGGGCCACAGCCGCCAGGTTTACGGTGTTACCTATTCGCCAGACGGGACGCGCGTAGCCACGTCCAGCAGTGATCGGACTGTCAGAATCTGGAACACGACCAATGACGAGTACGTGGAACTGAAGGGACACACCAGCGACGTTTACCGCTGCCGATTTTCTGCGTCCGGTCAGCAACTGGCATCGACGAGCCAGGATGGAACCGTCAGGATCTGGAATTCGAATTCCGGCAAGCTGCTGACGACACTTACGACAGGTAAAGATCCGACGTACAGCGTTATCTTCCTGCCCAACAAGGACGGCGAGCAGCTCCTGGTCGCAGTAGGCGGCGATGGACACTTCAGAGCATGGGCTTTGAATCCGTCGATGCAGGCGACACCGATGGCGGATCTGAATCTGGTTCGCAGTGCGTTGTATACCGTCGATGTCGACTCAAAACAGACCACCATTCTGGTCGCCGGTGAGAACGGGCAACTGTTTAGGAGTTCGCAGGTCCACGCTACATCGGAATAGCAGGATCCGTGCGGTTCGCTTCGTCGTAGAGGATGCTCAGCCTCTGAATTGCCGTCGAGCGATGTCCGCAGACGAGATCCAACATCGCAGGCGAGCAGTGGTCGACGCAACGCAGAATCGCCGGCGGAAATGTCTAAGCGAAAGGGATCCGGTGCCGCGGTTGTTGCACGCCGTTGGCTGCACGTCTGCGAGCCCCGCCAGTAGTATTGAGCATTCCAAAAATGTAAAATCAGATGGCCCGAATCGCCTCGAACTTCGCATTGGCTATTGGCCGGTGAATCGCTATTTGGCTCACGTTTTCCGCACCACGCTGTTGAAGGCTATAAACGATGAAACTTGTGATCTCACTGATTGTTTTGGCAATGTGCGGTGCTCCCGCGTTTGCTCAGAACGCTGCGACTGCCGAGGCCGTCGTTGGCGATGCTGTCAAAGCAGCGAATGCTTTTCTGGGGACGTTGAACGCGGCTCAAGTGGAAAAAGTGCAGTATTCGTTTACCGACGAAAAGCAGCGGCACAACTGGTCAAACCTTCCTGTTCAAATGGTGCCTCGCGGTGGGCTGCGTTGGGGCGATCTCAACCAGACGCAGAAGGACGCGTTGACCGCGTTGCTGAAAGCATCGCTTAGTGATTCGGGGTACCAACAAATCATTGACAATATGGACGGCGACGAAGTTCTGAAACGAGAGAGCGACGGTCGACGCCGGACAATGTTTGGCCGAGACGAGTACTTCGTGTCCTTTCTGGGTAAACCGTCCACTGAAGAACCGTGGATGCTGCAGTTTGGTGGACATCATCTGGCCTTCAATGTCACGTTTGTCGGCGCGCAAATGACGATCTCTCCCAGTCTCACCGGGGGACAACCTGTCGACTATACGCTGGACGGTCGGACCGTTCGGCAACTGGCCGCAGAAGAAGACAAGTCGTTCAAAGTTATAGCGGCACTGAAACCAGCGCAATTGAAAACGGCTCGGCTCGGTGATCGCTATACCGATATGCGATACGGTCCCGGAAAAGAAGGAGCACAGCCGCAGCAGGAGGGAATCAATGCTGGTTCTTTGGAGCCGCAGCAGCAAAAGCTTCTGCTGGAATTGATGGGTGAACGGCTTGGCCTGCTCAAGGAACCTTTCGCGAAACAACGAATGGAACGAATTGAAAGCGATCTCGACCAGACGTGGTTCTCATGGTACGGCGACGTGAAAGATGGAGGTGCCGCAACGTTTCGTGTGCAGGGGCCAACAATTCTGATGGAATACTCGCCTCAGAAGTTAGGAGGACGTCCGACCAATCATATTCACGCAATGTATCGGGCCCCGACCAACGATTATGGCCTTGGGTTTCTGAAGAAGTAACCGCCCACGCGGCGGCCTCGCTTTTCCATTGAATTGACTTCCGTGGCGGAGCACCGTCAAAGCCATTGAATGCCTGCCATCCATTACTTTGAAGAGGATTACGATCATGGACCGCAAAGAAGCCAAAGAATTCGACAAAGAAGTTCTCGACCTATATGACGACTACGCTCACGGACGACTGGATCGTCGTGACTATATCAGACGGCTTGGCGCATTCGCCGTCGGCGGACTGACGGTCGAAGCGTTGATGTCGAACCTAAGCCCGAACTACGCCTGGGCCGAGCAAATTAAGCCCGATGATTCGCGTATCACGACGGAAAAGATCACGTATCAGTCGCCCAACGGAGCCGGCGAAATGAAAGGCCTGTTGGCTCGTCCGGCCGAAGGCGACAAGTTTCCAGCAGTGCTGGTTGTCCATGAAAATCGCGGGCTGAATCCTTACATTGAGGACGTCGCTCGCCGATTGGCTGTCGAAGGCTTCCTTGCTCTGGCCCCGGACGCTCTGACGCCTCTGGGCGGCTATCCGGGCAACGACGACGAAGGTCGAGCGATGCAGGCCAAGCGTGATGGTGAAAAGATGACGCAGGATTTTATCGCCGCCGCAAAGCTGCTCGATTCGCACCAGTTGTCAACTGGCAAGGTGGGAGCAGTCGGTTTCTGTTATGGGGGCGGAGTCGTCTATCAGCTGGCCGTCCGCATTCCTGACGTCATCGACGCTGGCGTCCCCTTCTACGGCCGACAGCCAGACCTGGCTGACGTCGCAAAAATTAAGGCCCCGCTGTTGATCAATAATGCGGAAAACGACCAGCGGATTCTGGCGGGAGCACCCGCGTTTGAAGCGGCTTTGAAAGAGCAAAATAAGTCTTTCACTTCGTATGTTTATCCAGGCGTGAACCACGGCTTCCACAACGACACGACTCCCCGCTACGACGATGCCGCCGCGAAACTGGCATGGAAGCGGACGATCGGCTTCTTCAAGAAGCATCTTACTTCGTGATGAGTCGCACGCGTCCGCGTCGTGAATGAAGATGAATGGGCTGTGCCTCATCCGCGTTGTTGAGCTGTACAGAAACGGTTTTCGCAACGCTGAGTAACTCGGCTTCAATAGTTCGCCCGTTGAAGCCCACGGCGACGATTGAAGCCCGGTCGGTTGCGGAGTGTAGGGACTTTCGTGCCCCTCGTTCCGCATCACAGTTTCCATCGTCGCTTCGTGCGCGTCTTCTGAGCTACGGCTGCCAGGCTTTTGTTCTACTTGGCACGGGTTTTCTGGCTTACAGCAGACACCAACTGTTTGTCTTCAGGATGTCAATTTTGCTCCGGTAAGCGAAGCGGCTGAGCAAATTTGGTGGTGGCCGCTCCCGAATGGGATCACAGCTTTCGAAAATCATGAACGATGGCTTGACCGCCCGAAGTGTCTCGGCTATCGTTTATCGTGGATTTACGATAAAGGAGCTGCGTTGGCCAGTCGATCAATAAAAAAGAAACCTTGCGACTCTTCACCGGTGAAGCTGAAAGCTGACCCGACTGCGGAGGAGTTCGCGAAGTTGACGTGGGCAATCGCTCATCCGGCGCGGGTGCAGATTGTTCGCCTACTGATTGGTCGCGAGGCTTGTGTTTGTGGTGAGATTGTTGATTGCCTGCCACTGGCTCAGTCGACGGTGTCTCAGCATCTGAAAATCCTCAAAGAATCGGGCTTGATCCAGGGTGAAGTTGATGGACCGAAGGTCTGTTACTGCATCAATCAGGGGCAGCTCGAAAGACTAAAGACATTGGTGGCGGGCCTGTAGGCTCGTGTTTTTTTGCCGAGATTAATCGTTATTCGGCGATGTACGATATTGGCCGTGTGGTTCGTCTTTTGAAAGGAATGTAGCAATGAGCAAGGTTCAAATTTACGACAAGGCGATGTGCTGTTCGACGGGAGTTTGCGGCCCGCAGGTTGATCCTGTGTTGCCTCGTTTCGCTGCCGACCTGGACTGGTTGAAATCACAAGGGCACTCGGTGACGCGATTGAATCTGTCGCAGGACCCTGCAGAGTTCGCGAGCAATCCTGTCGTGAACAAGATGCTCGCCGACGAAGGCGTTGAATGCCTGCCGTTGGTGATTGTGGACGACCGAGTGGTTAGCCGCAGCGAATATCCGTCGCGCGAAAACCTCGCGATGTGGACCGGCACGACAGTGAAGCCCAAAGTCACACTGCCGATGGCGGATGCCGGCGGATGTTGTGGCGACACCGGCTGCTGTTAGAGCAGTTGCCGATTTGTCGTGGCCGGTTCGGGCTCGTGGGAAACAGTCCTCATCGTCCGAAACGCCTGTTCCGCAGCCACGAGTCAGCGAGATTCGCTGCCAACTGAGTTTGAGTCACACTATTGGGAGAATAACGATGCAGTTTTTAGATGTTCCGACGCGAAACCTGTTCTTCACGGGTAAAGGCGGCGTCGGAAAAACGTCAATGGCCTGTGCGACGGCCGTCAAACTAGCTGATCGTGGCTTGCGAGTGCTTTTGGTGTCGACTGATCCCGCGTCGAATCTCGACGAAGTGCTGGGGACTCAACTGGAAAACAGTCCGACAGCGATTGAATCCGTGCCGGGTTTGTTTGCCATGAACATCGACCCCGAAGAAGCCGCACGCGAGTATCGTGAGCGCATGGTTGGTCCCTATCGAGGCGTCCTGCCCGACACGGCTGTCGCCAGCATGGAGGAACAGTTTTCCGGTTCGTGTACTTTGGAAATCGCGGCCTTCGATGAGTTCGCGAAATTGCTCGGCGACAAAGACGCAACAAGTCCGTTCGACCATGTGATCTTTGATACGGCACCCACCGGTCATACGCTGCGACTGTTGACGCTGCCGTCGGCCTGGTCCGGGTTTATGGAAACGAACACGTCGGGAACGTCGTGCCTTGGTCCTCTCGCGGGCCTGCAGGCACAGCAGGCGATCTACAAACAGACCGTGGATGCGCTTGGCGATGCAGCCGTGACGACGTTGATCCTGGTGACTCGCCCGGAGCCCTCCGCATTCCGCGAAGCGGCGAGAACAAGTGCAGAGTTGCAGACACTGGGTGTCAGCAATCAGCATTTAATCGTGAATGGAGTCTTCACAAGCCAAACGCCCTCGGACGCAGTCGCGGTCGCAATGCAGGAACGAGCGGACAGTGCCGTTGCTGCGATGCCGGACGCGATCAACGCATTGCCACGAACGACGATTCCTCTGGCCGGGGCCGGGTTGATGGGAATCGAATCTCTGCGGCAAGTGGGGGAACTACAGGTCGAAAAGATTGAACCTCAATTCGACGTGGTTGAGGCAGATTCTATTCCCGGCGAACTTGGTTCGCTGGTCGACGAACTTGCTGAGGTCGGGCACGGCGCGATCCTTGCGATGGGGAAAGGCGGTGTTGGCAAGACGACCGTCGCAG
Source organism: Fuerstiella marisgermanici (assembly GCF_001983935.1). Lineage (GTDB taxonomy): Bacteria > Planctomycetota > Planctomycetia > Planctomycetales > Planctomycetaceae > Fuerstiella > Fuerstiella marisgermanici. The sequence continues at coordinate 483,482 of NZ_CP017641.1, forward strand.
CGTCAGTTGCGGTTGCATTGGCTGAACGCGGCTTTGACGTGCATCTGTCAACAACCGATCCAGCGGCCCATATCGCTGCAACGATCACAGCAGACGCGATATCCGGGCTGACAGTCGGCCGAATCGATCCAGCAAAAGAAACGGCGGAGTATACCGCTGAGGTCATGCAGACCGCCGGACAAGGGCTGGATGCCGAAGGCAAGGCATTGCTGGAAGAAGACTTACGTTCGCCGTGTACCGAAGAAATTGCCGTGTTTCGAGCGTTCGCAAGAGCGGTCGCGGAAGGTTCCAACAGCTTTGTGGTATTGGACACCGCTCCGACGGGCCACACTGTTCTGCTGCTCGATTCGGCGTTGGCGTATCACCGTGAGGTGTCACGTCAGACAAACGAAATTCCCGAGTCCGTGGAAAACCTGTTGCCACGGCTGCGTGATCCAAACTTCACGCGGGTGCTGATCGTCACGCTTCCCGAAGCGACTCCAGTGCACGAAGCCGCTAAGTTGCAGGACGACTTACGGCGAGCTCAAATCGAACCATTCGCGTGGGTTATCAATCAAAGCCTGGCTCCTTTGACGGTGTGCGATCCAGGATTGAAATCTCGACAACAGCACGAAATGCAGTTCATCCGCGAAGTGACCGAACAGCATGCGGTTCGCACTGCGATCATCCCATGGCAGGCAGAACCGCCGACAGGCCGCGAAGGTCTCAGTCGGCTGGCTGCCACGGCTGCCAACATGGTTGCCGAATAGAATTGACGATGTTCGCTGTTTAGGTTCTTACCCGTTGGTAACGTTTTGTTCGCAGTTCGAATTCCAATGCTCGTCGCAGTTGTGATGCTGGTGTGTCGCAGTGCAATCTACGATCGTCAAAAGTGTGACACACGGGAATGTCTGTCGACCATCGAACTTAACCCCAATATTCAAAGGCAATCTGAATGACCCGGAAAAATGTTTTGTTTCTCTGCACGGGCAACTCGTGTCGAAGCCAAATGGCTGAAGGCTGGGCGCGCCACTTTCATGGCGACGCTGTCGAAGCTTACTCTGCCGGCATCGAAGCTCATGGAATGAATCCCAATGCGATGCAGGTGATGAAGGAAGCCGGAGTGGATATCTCCGGCCAATCCTCGAAGCTTGCGAGTTCATTATCCGATGTTGAACTGGACGTGGTTGTCACCGTCTGCGGTCACGCCGACGAGAACTGCCCGACGTTTCTCACGAAGGCCAAAGTCGTTCACGTGGGGTTTGACGATCCACCGAAACTTGCCAAAGAAGCAGCGGACGAAGAAGCCGCCCTGGACTGCTACCGCCGCGTTCGCGACGAAATTCGTGACTTCGTGCGGGATGAGTTGCCAGGTCTTGTCGAGTAGGCTCTGGCGGCATTCAAGAATGCGTTGTCGAGTCGTGTCCTCTGCTTCGGCCGGAGGCATGCCCGATCCTTGAGACTTCCAGATCGCGAAGTTTGAAGGCAAAGGTCACCACATCAACTCGTCGACGTTGTCGCGCGGGAGACCTGGATGCGCTGTGCTAAACGGCATACTTCGCGCATCTCAGTTGGACATCCCGCCGTCGGCACGAATATGCTGGCCGGTGATCCACTTTGCATCGTCGCTGGCGAGAAACGCGACTACGCCTGCGATGTCGGTTGGTGTACCGAGTCGGTTGAAGGCGGAAAGTTTCCGAAACTGGTCCGCTCGTTCTTCATCGCTGTCATCGAACATTCCAGGCGCGGTCGCTCCGGGGCGAACGCTGTTGATGGTGATCCCGGCATCGCCAACTTCTTTAGACATGGAGACCAGCATTGCGTCGATGGCGGCTTTGGTGGCTGAGTAGACCCCGGTGCCAACTCGTGGACGTTCGGCGAGCTGAAAAGACGTGAAGATAATGCGGCCGCCGTTGCGAACCTGTCGTGCCGCTTCGCGCAGTGTTAAGAATGCTCCGCGGAAATTTACCGCGATCAATCGTTCGAACTCCGAGATTTCAGTCGCAGCAATTGGGCCAAACCCGGACGCGCCCGCATTCGCGACGACGACATCGACTCCGCCGAACCGCTTGGTGACCGCAGCGAATAAGGTAGCGACTTCAGCTTCGTCACTGACGTTCGCACGAGCCGTCATGGCCGTCCCGCCTGCTGCTTCGATGTCGGCGCAGACACTCGCTGCAGCGCTCGCGTCAGATCCGTAATGAACGGCCACGTTGAATCCGTCTGCGGCAAGTCGTCGGCATATTTCGCTGCCAATACCGCCGGAACCACCCGTGACGATCGCCGTCCTTTTTTCGTTCATCAAGATGCCTCGTGGCTAACGGTTGATCATAAAGGTGTTCGTGGGGCAGTGGTGACAGTCAAGATCCAGTTAAAGCGCCGTTGCAAGATCCATAGTGCAACGAAGGCAGAATTCCTGCCTTCGTTACGATGGCGAATCGCACCAACCGGCTCTAACTTTGTTGCCGCTTTGACACGATAAGCTGGTCGAGTGAAAAACATCCCGGGCCAGTGAAGATGAGTGCCAGGTAACCGCAGAGATAGACGGCTGCGAGTTCCCTCATCTTCCACGGATCTGCACCGTGGACGATGAACAAAGCCACAAACATGGTGAATGCCAGTGGAATTGCGGCCACTCGCGTTCCGAGGCCGACGATCACCAGCAACGCACAACCAACCTCGGCGCCGATTGCGGAAATCAGACTCAGTTGACTGCCCATTCCCAACGGGTCTGGAAACTTGCCGGACATCTTGCTGAACCCCATCAATTTAGGCACGCCATGCACCAGCATCAGGCCGCCCATCGAGACGCGGAGAATAAGCAATCCAATGGCCAGCGATGGGCGAGCGGCAGCGTTCTTTTCCACGTTACCAGTTGAGTCTGAAGTTATCTGCAGCGAATCGGTCATTGATGGTTCCTCTTACCGGAAGTGGTTCGTTTCCAAATTCTGAGTGTTAAACAAATTGTTACACGAAGGACTGCGACGGCATCTAAATTACTCCGCACCCAAAAAAGGGAGCACGGTTCCTTTGAGTGTGGCCAGGGGTGGCATCAGCGAAGCAAGGGAAACCCCAGGGCTTCGCTCGTTCCTTGTTCCAACCCCGTCCACACACCGCGTTCCCAATTCCGCAAGGATCTATTCTGCGTGAGACGGAGTGAATATTGCTAATTCTGATATGGGCGAGATCGCGGATTGCGGTCCGTCCGGTCATTGCGTTGGTTGTTGCTGCGCTGATTGTGACTCGCTTCGTGGTAACGCGTGTCGATCCCGTGATCGTTCATGACGTCATGCAAAGTCGTTTCACAATTTCGAATCATTGCTGCCAATTGGGTTCGCGGCGAATAGCCGGAGCTTGGTCGCCAACCGCTGACGTTAGCTTCGAATTCGTGGAACAGGCGATCCATCTCGTGAAGTGCTGAGACGACACGACTGTCCGAGGCTGAGGCTCGGCCATTCTGTTGTTGAACATACGCCTTCAGTTTTTTCGCGACTTCTTTGATTTCGTAGATGTTTCGGTAGACCGCCGTGTAGTTGGTGTTTTGTTTGTAGTAGCGATCCATCTCCCAGCAAATTGCATTTGTTTCGCTGTACAGGTCTGATGCTCGCTGAGCGATGCCGCGACTGGTTGTGGTCGACTGGCGAGACAGCGTTGACGGAACTGCGGGATGGAATTCGTCTGTGCGAGTGTCGCGGTCATACGAACTGTTGTAGATTCGTTCGTCATTTCGATTTGTGGTTGGGCCATAGTTGGAACGGTATGGATCGTTGTACGAAGACGACCCGCTGCGATACGGAATGGTTGAGTTACTCGGCTGATAGGGGGCCACGTACGTATTGGAATTCGTGCCGGAATACGATGAGCCGGGGACATACCTGTCAGCCGGCGTGCTTTCCAGACGCCTGCTATCGTAGCGACGATCATTCGGGTCGTGATACGGATTGTAGCCTGGGGCGTTGTTCGACGATTGTTGCGAATACGGTACCGAGTTGTATCGCGGGGATTCGTTGTAGGCAGGCGGATTTGCGTACTGCGGCTGGTACGGCGAGGTGTGTGAATTGTTGTAGGTCGGTGCAGCGCTATTGGGGTACCGAAGCTGGGCATCAGCTGTGTTCGCGATAGTTAGCGTTGCAACAACACTCACTATGGTGAAGCCGTTGAAAATGTTCATCCTTTGTCCTTCGAAAGATTTGATCGTATCCATGAAACCTGAAATCACGCCAAAGGTGTGAGGCGTGTCGACGCTGCAGGACTTAACCGAATTACGGTCGAAGCCACCAACGTCCTTGATTGGAGCCACCGTTTCCTGCCCGCGCCCGAACGGTCCGGCGGGTTGTACATGACTGAGCCTGTTGGAAGCGATGGCAGTTCTCTGTTGAGGAGAACCCAACGATTCCGCTTTTGTCTCTTCCTTTTCAACTTCAAATTGCGGCGTTGCCAGTCGCAGATTTGATTGATGAAATTTCGTTTTCCGACAGCCTTCAAATGTAAAGTCGAAAGCATTCCTGGCTGCTGATAAACGTCAACGTTTAGGGTCGCATCCAGGACTGCGCTGCCGTCAGAAGGTCTCACCAACCATGACACTGCTTACAAGCGATCGGTCGCCAATTGAACAAACGGCAATGCGTTGAAAACGTTCAAAAGGGGCCAGGAAAAATGGCAGAAACGACATCGACAGCCAAGATCGCATTCTCACCCGGAAATTGAAGACATTGTGTCGCGAATCGGACGGCAGCTTTCTGTCCGGCTGATGACAGTCGCGTTGTAAATTTGACAAGGTGCGAACGGCCGCGACTGCGAAAATGCAGGCAGATGCAATCTTCACGGGCCTGGCACGAGTCGTGCATTTTCAGTTCGCTGTCGACCGATGACCAAACGTCACTTTCTAAGTGAAGGCAATGGTCTCGCAACGGTGGCGCAGATTACATTCGAAGCGAATGCTTTGGATGTCCTCGTCACCTTCTTTGTTAATTTGTGAACATGAAAGAACGCTAAATGAGATGCTCATTTCTGAAAACACTGGCAGCAACATTCGTCACTTGTGCCGGACTGTCTGGATTACACGCGCAGGACTATTTCTTTGCTCCAACAACCGGGACCACCTACGACTCGCGTCTGCCAATGAATCCGTCCGAAGGGCGCTACGATCAGCGTCCTTACGAACATAGGCAAATGCAGCCGCATCCGTCGTACCGGCCGACAGGTTTAGACGACCCCCATGGTGATTTCAGCCCGAATACATTGGCACCCGGTGGCTGTATTGGTGGCCGCTGCCGTCGTGAGCGTGGCGATCGCGTGGATGGAGCGGACCAGGCGGCCAATCGCAACTGGCGAAACAGTCGCCGCGACGTCAATGCACCTCGCCGCTACCAAGCGCGACTGGCCGAAAACTCAGGCTGGGACCCGCTGAATGATGTTATGTCGGACTCAGGCCGGCAGCATTTTTCCGGTGACGGCCATGGCCACGGTGACGGCATGGGCCGCCGAAGTGGACCAGGGCATCGGGGTGGACGATGCGGCAATGGCCAACGTCATCGCGGGAACATGGATTGCGATTGTCCGGACGGCCAGTGTGACTGTGTCCCCAATCACCAGAATCTGCAAAGCAATTATCGACATTCGCGTCCAAACGGCTACGACGATTTCGATCTGATTCGCCGCAACAATGCCGGGCCTTACGTTCCTGTATCGGCACCTTACCGCAACTAAGAATTGTGATCGATTTTTCTGAGTTGACTGATCAACAATCCGCGAACAAGTCGAATTTTCCCACCACGCGTCTCACCTGCCAATGCACGCGGTTTCACCAGTAGCTGTCCATTTCCGCGTGGTGCGCAGCGTGAGGTGTGGTGTTCAGTTGGCGGGGACGAGTTTGGACAGTCGCGACTGACCGGGCGGCGCGGAGGTCAGGCCGACTTCAAGTTTCAGTCGATCAAACAGACTGAATCCATCCTGCTGCCACGTCATGACCTCGGCCACCACGGAACTGAGCGTTGGTGTTTTCAGATGGAGATTCAGCGATTCCAGGACGCTTGTAAGAATGCTGCGGCGACGGGCTCCCTTCGATGTTTTGCTCGTTCGACCTGTGCGACGGTCCATGGCCGCGCCGCGAAGACTGCGTTCCGCTTCGTTGTTCGTTGCTGGCGCGGCCGGGCTTGTCACAAAACAAAACAACTCCTCTTCCGTCATCAGCCGAATCAGTTCTGAGACCAGGTTGTCAAAATCCTTGCCGAAGTCGGCCGCCCGAACATCGGAATCCTCGGCGCAGTAACGCACCAGCAGAGCCGCCAGCGTGTTATCAAGTTCATCGACCTTCGCCGCACGACCGGCATCGCCAAGACGACCATCGGCGGCGTGGCGTTTGGCCGCGTAGAAAATTTCCAGCAGGCCGTCGAGCAGTCGCTGGTACTCTTCGTTGTCCGGCTTCAGCAGCGTCAGACGGATGGCCTTCCGCAGCAGGTGAGCCCAGCATTTCTGTGCGTGACTGAAACCTCGGTACACGGCCGCATCGTCCGAAACAAGCACGCCTCCAAACAATTCTTTCGACAGGATCTGAGCCAGTGTGTCGCCGTCTTTGCGGCATCCGAAGATCAGCACGCGCGCCTTCTCCGACAAAAAAGCCCACACGCTGTTGATACTCCAACTGGTTTCGTCTGCATGCACAATCGCACTGAACGCCATCAGGTCACACAGAGATTCGAATTCCTGTTCCCAACGCCGTGCCAGTTGATTCAACAGAGCGTCCGCCTGGGATTTGCCGAGCGGCAGATTCCAGAAGAATTCAATCAATGCACACGTCTTGTCGATCGACAGTCCCGTGATGGTCACAATGCGAGCCAGCGCGATATGAACTTCAATGCCGAATTCGGACCGCGGCCACACGCCCGGAATTTCGGATTTCTCGCCGTTGGGGCCGTGATAGATTTCATAGACGACCTGCACGGCTTGGCCGTTGATCACTCTCCAGACGAAACGTTCCCGAACGAAACGGCACTCTGCGACGTTGTAACCTTCCGGCAGAATGAGTTCGCGTCGTTCGGCGTTGTCCGCTTTCTGCTCGGTTGTGCGACGACCGCGACGCGCCGAGGATTGTTTTTTGCGACCTTTTCGGCGGCCCGTTTCAGCGCGGCGTCTCTCTTCCGCCGTCACCGAAAACGCCTCGTCGAGTCGCTCTGTGGGGTTCTTACCTTCGAGCTCTTCAATCCGATCACGCAGCCGCCGGTTCTCGTCCCGCAGCTCCGCAACCTCACGCTGCAGGCTAAGCACAAGCTGCTTCACTTCCACAGCGATGATCTGACTGACATCCGTGTCCATCCACCTGTCGTATCAAAATCTAACCGACAGAAAAAGACCAGTCTCCAAGCTGAAATGGACAGCTACGTTTCACCATGATGGTATTCCGTGTTCATTTCGTTTACCGGCATCCATTCCATAAGCAATGAATCACCAAGGACCCGAAAAAGTTGGTCCATCCGGGATTATTGTGGGTAGAGGTCGAGTCCTCCGCAGTAGAAGAGGATGGCGGTTTTGAAGTTGTCGCGGTTTCGGTATCCGCCGACTCTTCGTTTGATGGCCATGATTTTGCTGTTCATTCCTTCGGCGACGGCGTTTGTGATTCCGTGAGTGCAGTAGCTCACCACATTGGCTAAGCGTTCTTTGATCGTGCGAGCGACTTTCTTCATTGGCTCCAGCTTTGTGTGGATGACTCGCTTGTACCAGTCATTGAAGAACGTCGTGGCCTCTGCCGGAGTGTCATGAACCCAGAGGTCTCGCAGCATCTCCTTGTAGGCCCACGCTTTGCCCGTGAGTAACTCTGCCTTCCATGCGGCATCAAAGCGTTCCTGCTGTTTTTCGCTGAGATTCTCCTGGCCTGAAAGCCACAGATACCGAGTTCCCGTCAATCGATCATCGCCTTCGGCGCGAAGCTTCTTCTGCTCCGACCGACGGACCTTGTCGACGGCTTCGGTTGCCAGCTTCATGATGTGAAAGCGGTCGTGCACAATCTTCTGTTCGGCCAATGCAATGTTGCCTTTGGTGCTCTTGACGTATGCGGCACTCATGTCCATCGCAACCGCCTCCACAGACTGCTTTTCACTGTCGGAAAGCTGATCGAAACAGGCATCAGCGGCTGCCGTGTCATGACCATCGGAAATCGCTTCGACAGTGCTCTTGTCCAAGTCATAGATCAGCGTGACGTAGTTGTGTCGTTTTCGAAAGGCTTTCTCGTCGATGCCGATTCGAGGGAGGTTCTTCGATTGTTTGCGATCCTTCCCGCGAGCCACCGCCTTCTGCAGAATGTGCCACGATTCATCCCATGAGATCCCCAGAATGCTGCACGCCCCTTTCACGGTTTGTGTGGCCAGAAGAACGTCGATGGCGAAGCGTTCAAAGAACAATGAGAAGCGGCTGTTCTTTTCCGCCCAGGGAAGCCTGATCTGTTTGACGCCATGATCCGGGCACTTCACGCGAGGCGTGCGGGCATGAAGGATGGTCGCAAATTGCATCGTGTCCAGATGCCGCCATTTGCGAGACTTCGTGTGGTCATAGCACGGCAGCTGCCTGTCGCAATCCGGACAGCAAAAAGTTTCGCCCTCGCCATGTTCGACGAAAACGTCGACCTGTTGAGCTTCCATATCCAGCTGAACGTCCGCCACAAACCACGGCCCCGTCAGTCCCAAAATCTGTTCGTAAAAGTCTGTTCCCTGCATCCCACGAAAACTAACGAATTAACGCCTCACCCACAAAGAACCCGGATGGACCAAAAAGTTCGGAAAATTCTGGCCCCATTTCCAGGTAGATTGCGCATTGGACGACACAGTCCCATGCCTGCAGCCTACCCCTCCTTCATTCCCCGTATCAAGAGAACACGATGTCTCAAACTACTGAATCTCTTCTCCATTTCCAATGTTCCAACGGCCACAAAATTCGGGCTGACGTACGGCACGAAGGCCGAAGATCCAAATGCCCCGTGTGTTCTGTTGCCGTCACTGTTGGAGGCAAACCATCGACCACGGTCGCCCCCATTACCGATTCCGGCGTCTGCCGCCTGCTTAGCGAGTTGGATGCAGATGCGGCGTATGTCGGTACTGCTCAGCCATCTTCGGTTAACTTCAGTGCACCGTCGGTTCCTGCTGAAATCGCCGCTACGCACAAGCACAACCACAAGCACTGCCCGCGTTGCACCTATCCAATGGAATCAAATCAGCGAGTCTGCCCCGACTGCAAGCTACTTCTGGAATCCAGTCGCAGCCCCTTCAAGCGGATCTATCGAGCGGCGATGAGAAGCTTGTCGCGGTAGCGAGCGATTCCTTTTTCTCGCGTCTGTCTCAATAACTCGCCACCAAAAAAAGTGGGAGCACGAATCCTTCGAGCGTGGCCTGGGTTGGACTGAGCGAAGTGAAGGAAACCCCGGGGGGGCACTCGTTCCTCGCAACGACCCATCCACACACTTCGCTCCCTATCCCACAAGGATCTATCTGGCAGGAAATCAGAACGGCACCGATGGTACGCGGTGCCGTTCGTGATATCGCGCTGCGATGGGCAGCGTCTTGCGAAATCAGGATGCCTGAGCGACGGTCTTCTGTCCGATGGCGATCGCACGAAACGTGGCTCGTTCAGCATCGTTTCGGCCGAAGAGTTCCTCCATCGATGCGGCTGCGTTCAGGTCGGCAATACTGTCCACCACGCGGTCCGGCCGGAAAGCAAACTTGCCGATGTCAGACTGTTGTGTTCCTCCGCTGAGAACAAGAATCGAACGGAAGCCCGACTGCACACCGCCAAGGATGTCCGTTTCCATCGTGTCGCCCACGACGATTGTTTCATCAGTCGCGAGTCCCATTTCTTTACGAGCCGCTCGCATCATGATTGGGCTGGGCTTGCCTACGCTGAAAGCTTTAATGCCGGCGGCAGATTCCAGCATTGCGACGATCGCTCCGCAACCTGGACGAGTTCCGTTTTGAGTCGGACAGTTGGGGTCTGGATTGGTAGCGACCAGCATGGCTCCGTTAAGAATCATTTGCAGCGCCATTTCCATCATTTCGAACGTCAGAGTGCGGCCTTCGCCGACCACGACGTAGTCCGGATCTTTTTCGACGATGGAATAGCCGTTGCGATGCAGCGCCATGTGCAGGCCACCTTCACCAATGACGTACGCTGTGCCATTTGGCTTTTGATGAGCCAGGTAGCGTGCGGTCGCCATGGCACACGTGAAGATGTGTTTTTCATCAACTTCGATTCCTAATCGCTGCAGTTTGGTCGTGACGTCGCGCCGTGTTCGCTGACTGTTATTGGTCAGAAAACGAAACGGAATTCCCAGTGCAAGCAATTGTCGTATGAACTGATCCGCGCCGGGAATCAACTCGCCACCTCGATATATCACTCCATCCATGTCAATCAAATAACCGTGCATAACTCACTCTCTGTGTGTCTTCCGTGAATGTTCGTCCAAAAGGGTCTCGCCCAAAATTCGTGGTGCCGACAACATCCAGCGTCGACACGCCAGCCCCCAACGCAATTGCCATGCCGAAGCGGATTCGCCAGCGTTTTTCCACGTCGGTGCCATATGGCCGTTCCGGCGCAGCGTGTACGAGTGGCAGTAACTGCGGCCGGTGCTGAGGAAGTGAGCAGCTTTGCCAAACGCCCATGCGGTCCCTCGAACAGGCCGCATGACGGCAAAATGAGCCCTGCTTTTGTGCAAATCCGTGCGATCGACGCGTGACGAAGGAATTCGATCTGCGGCCGGGGCGTGGCGCCGGAATTTCACGCTGCGGGCGTTAGACGCACACTACCAATCCAGTTTGGTCGTTGAAGGTCTTCGCCGGCTGAGTTCCGATACCGGCGTCAAACGAATCTAACTGAGTGACCGAATGAAGGCTGTCGCGAGCGCTCGGGTTTCTGCGGCGTTAAGCGTGGCACTGTTGTCTCGGTCGTAGCTTAGCGCTTTGCTGACAAACGCGTTGGTTAGTTTTTCCATTGACGCATTCGGCGGGATCGCATTGGCCGGCCGCCCTTGATTACCTGCCACCACAGATCTGTTGCCGCTGGCACGCGGTGGCGAAGCATGCTGACGACTTCGAAGCTCGTTAATGACGGCAGTTGCAACCTCGGTCAATTCCGTTTCGTTCAGCTCACCATCGCTGTCGGCGTCAAACCGACTCGCCGCTCGAACGAATTGATCGGCTGTTGGACGATTTCTATTTGCCCCAGCCGCGACAGCATTATTCTGTAACCTCTGCCCCCGCTGTTGCCTCATGCCTGCCATCGGGGTCATCAAATTTGAACCGCCAGCGCTGTTCGCAAAGAAATTCCCGGTGATGGCGTTGCCCTGATTTCCGCTTGATGCTGAACCACTCATCCTTGAACACATCCCGCCGCCGCCCGTGCTCGCATTGCCTCCACCGCCAAGTCCGCCTTGCCCACCGGCTCGGCCACGCGGGCCTCCGCCACCGCCCCGTTGAGCGACGGCGAAGTCAGATAGAACGCTAAACACGCAAACAATGGCAATAATTCTTGTGACGTCCTTCAACATGGCAGATCTCCCGTGGCTCAACGAACATGACTCCTGTTGAAAGAAGTAACGCGATGCCCACGAAAGATTCCGGCGTGTTCTTACACAGTAGTCTGGATTCTTCAAAAAGTGCGGAACGCGCGGAGTCATCTTTGATGCCACGCCCGTGGCGCGCGTTGGTTGAGATGATCCACAATAAAGGGTTGGCCCAAGTTCGACTGAGGCGGGCAGTAGAATCACCAGTTCATAAGATTTCTGAGATCGGTACGGTGGGTTCTATGTCGGGCGGGGTTGAATGTGTTTTCAAGCACGGGGACGTATCATTCCGTGCAGCCAATCGTCGCACTGCCAGAGCACTCGAAAATCTGAAGAATGAGCCAGCACGGAATTCCCAACGAAATCACTGACCGCCTTCGCACTGGTGACACCGCGGCGTTGGGCGAGTTGTTTGTTCTGTGCCAGGAACGGCTGCGGCAGATGATTCATTTCCGCCTGGATCGGCGCCTTGTACGCCGGGTTGATGTGGACGACGTTTTGCAGGATGCGTTTATCGATGCGGAAACGCGGTTGCAGCACTTCGCGAAGACTGATGCTGAGGCGTCGCCGTACGTCTGGTTGCGCTTGGTGGCTCTGCAGACGTTGCATGATGTGCATCGTCGGCACTTGGGAACGCAGGCTCGTGACGCGGCGCGCGAACAAAGCGTAAACGTTTCGGGCAGCACCGATCAATCCACGCGATATTCGATGGCTCAACTTCTGGTCGGACAACTGACGTCGCCCAGCCAGGCGATTCAGCGAGCCGAAGCTATTGAACAAATTCAGACCGCTCTTGAGCAGATGAATCCCATCGACCAGGAAATCCTGGCTCTCCGGAATTTTGAAGAACTCACGAACACGGAAGTGTCCGAAGTCTTGGGAATCGAAACGGGCACGGCCAGCTTACGCTATATCCGAGCATTAAAACGGCTGCAGCAGGTGATGTCGCAGCATCCTGATTCGGGAAGAACCTGGTGATGGACATTCCGGCTTCGGTCTACCGTCGGTCATCGTGCGAAGCGGAAGAACGATAGCAGTCGAGTCCCAAGGCGTTGAACCGTTTCCATCATGCGTTCCAACGAGCGACCGCGAAGACCGACGGCGCCCAGGATCAGGCTTGCCATCGCCGCGTCCGCTCCGACGCTGTGCTCGCCATCCTGACCAGCGTCAGATTGCGCGACGTGGCGCAGTTCGACGGCTGTCAGCATCGTGGTGTGAGATGATTCTTCAAACGGATTGAATCTCCCCAGCCCTGCTTTCAGACTGGTTGCCATGTTGGCCGAACGGTGGGATCCGGCGATGCCAACGGCTGCTTGAAGTTCGTCAAGGTCCGCGTTGACAAAACCACCCTCCGACTGCTGGTTGAAGAACGCCATCGCTGCATTGATGGCAGAATCATCGTCGTCGGTCGTGCTGTCCTCATTATCCCTCGACATGTCGAAGAATGGTGTGTGAAGCTTCGAAGGGCCCTCCGCATCATCGCAGTTCAGGCTGTCCTGCAACAGGCCCCCGAAACTGGAAGCAGGCGGCCCGCTGCGCGGGATTTCTACGAACCCATCGGCAAGTAGCAAAGAGGCTTCGTCGCTGTTGCTGTCATGCGATTGTTCAACAGGCGGTAACGGTTGGACGTCAGCCTCGACCGGAATCGGCTGTTCGCCAGCATCATCCGCGTTCTCAAAAGCACTGTCCGTTGCGGCGGCAGTCGCTGAATTCCAAAACGGCGGGTGACGTCGACGTAGTTGATCCATCTGCGGACCGTCGCCTGCGCGGGGCTGGTCAGCCCAAAAAGCGTCGAATGCACCCGCCGGAAATATGCCGGGATTCCAATTGCTGTCCTGCTGCGCGCCAGCCCCAAACGCAGGATTTTCCTGTGGTGGGGGAACCGCACCGTCCTGAGGTGCGAAAATGTTCGCAGTGACAAATTCCGCGACTGCAAGCGATTCCGCGACATCATTAGATACGGATGCGGACGAAGTGTTGTCAGCATCCACCGGTGACTCTTCAATGAGGCTCACTGCGTTGACGGCAGACAGCACGAGACGTGTTTCGAAGGTTTCGCAGGAGACGTGGCGACTCCGCAGCTGGTGTCGGCGCTGTGGGCGTGACATCGAGCGTTGCAGAGCTTGCAGAAAGTGGAACATTGTTTGACTCCCGATTAAAGGCTGTTGGTGAATACGCTTCGCACAATTTTGCTCAGACTTTTTTCGATGATCGGACTTTCTCCATCACGACCAAGCGGCCACCGTTCGAATGCAAAACGCGGGTCATGTAGTTTCGCATCAGGTACAGCCCGCGGCCGTGGAAGCGGCCCACTCCTTTGGGCGTTGTCGGATCGGGAACTTCGCTGGGGTTGAATCCCAGGCCTTCGTCTTCCACTTCCACCACCAGGCGGACCGGTGTGACCACGCATTGCAGCCGCACGGTTTTCTGTGCATCAAAAGAATTGCCGTGTTTCATGGCGTTTATAAGTGCTTCTTCAAGGCTAAGTCGCACTGCAAATCGATCACGATTTCCGTACCTGTGTTCGATCATCATGTCGTCGACTCGCGTCTGAACGGACACAATCCGCGTGGGATCCGTTGGCAACTTCAGGTTCAGAAAATAATCAAGCATCATCATTGTTGGTCCCCCTTTGCAGATCGTTGAGTACGGCGCTAGCTTCCGAGGCTTTGCCCTGGCGTTTTAGAACCCGAGCAAGGTTCGCACCTGCTCGGTTGAGTGTGGCACGTTGACTTTCTGACGAAGTGCTTTCGTCGAACGCGGCCTGTAGTTTTTCGACGGCGAGGCGATACGCGTTTTCGGCGGCGATGAGATCGCCATTTCCTTCGGATGCAAAACCGTAGTTGTTCCAGATCCCGCCAAGCGTCCAGACATCCTGTGGATTATTAGCAGTGATGTCACAAACCGGTTGCTGCGACTTCAATGAATTGCCAAGGGCATGGATGGCGGCCGACACGTGGCCAAGTCGAGCCAGCGATTGTCCCAGGCGATTGCTGCTCCACGCCAACTGCCGCAGCACGATCGGAGAACCGGGCGACGTCGTTAACAGCTGTTGCTGAATGTCCGCTGCGGTTGCGAAGGCTTTGGCAGCATCTGACTGTTCCTTCATGTTTGCCAGCAGGACGCCAAAACTGTCATAGCAGATGGCAAGTTCCTGTCGAAAATCCACGCGGTCTGGATGAGCGTCTGCCAATTGCTGCTGCAACCGAATGGCGTCTGCGTGTGCTGCTCGGGCTCGCTGCGGCGAAATGGTTCGATGGGCAGCGCCGAGGTTTTCGAAGGTGGCCGCGAGATAGCGTTGAGCCAACTCATCACCGGGATCGCTGTCCGTGATCGCAAACAGAATCGCCTGCGCTTCCGACAAACTCTTCAGCGCTTTCTCGGATTCATTTCGCTCGACATACATGAGTCCGACATTGTTCAGCGTTTGGCCGAGTGCTCGCCGGGAAGTTGAATCCGTGCTGTCAGCCTCAACAAGCTTTCGTAGTGAAGTCTGAGCAGCCGTATAGCGTTCCTCAGCGGCCGGGAAGTTTCCGCTTTTGGCGTACAGCAATCCGATGTTGTTATCGCACAGTGCGAGCTGCACGGCCCATTCTGAGTTGTTCGGATCGCTTGCCACAATCTGGTCGAACGCTCGCCACGCATCAACATGAGCCGCCAAAGCTTCCTCGGGCGTGCCTGCCCGTTCGGTCAGCGATGCCACCTTGTTCAGTGTCACGGCCAGATGCTCCGTGAATCCGCCGCTTTCCTGTGAGCGGTTGATGAAGCTCCGGTAATGCTGAATGACGTCGTTAAGAACTCGTCGGCGCAGATGATCGGTGCCTTCGATCAGCGATAATTCGTTGTCCAACTGCAGGCCGAAGCGATCGACCACACTTTGAGTTTCCTCAAAATTTGCCTCCGCCAGTTCACGCGCGGCTTCGGTTTTGGTCATTTCGTTGTAGACCAAAGCTGTCGTAATCAGCGAGCCCGCAAACGTCATCGCGGCGAAACCAGCGATGGCAGCGACCGTGCGACGGCGACGGCCCATCCACCGCGCGGCTCGTTCTGAAAGCTTCGGTGCCCGCGCGGTTGTTGTTTCTCCGGCGAGGAACCGTTCCAGGTCCTGAGCCATCTGCTCTGCAGTTTCGTAGCGTTGGTCCGGCGTTTTCGAGGTTGCCTTCAGGATGATGTGTTGCAGATCGCGTGGAAACTCAGGGTTCAGTTTTCGCGGCAGGACAAGGTCCTGAGACTCGATGCGATACAGGATCTCACAGGGTTCCCCTTCAAATGCCGCTCGCCCCGTTGTCAGTTCATAAAGCGTGATCCCCAGCGAATAGACGTCAGACCGCGCATCGACGAGATTCCGGTTGCCGCGAGCCTGCTCGGGACTCATGTATCGCACCGTTCCCAGCAGGTCGCCTGTGCGAGTCATCGATTCGTTGTCGCGAGTCAACGCCAGCCCAAAGTCTGTGACCCAAATGTGGCCATCTTCATCCAGCATCAGATTCGATGGCTCGACGTTGCGATGCACGACGCCGCATTCGTGCGCAGCATGGAGTGCTCGGGCCGCATCGACGCAAATCGACGCGATGAACTGCAGACGTTCGGTGGGGTCAACCGGCAGAAGATGTTGAATCGACATCGGAACGTCGTGCCGATGTTGCACCGATTCATCGCTCGTCGGTACATCGAAGCCTTCAATGACGGTGGGAGTATCAACGTCGATGAGTTCATCGTCGCTTGAAGCGGCAGTACGGTGGCTTTCAATGGTGACAACATCATCCAGCGGAGCGCCATCGATCAGCTTCATTGCCAGAAATCGGGAACCATCATGTTCGCCAACATCGTAGACGGGAACGATGTGCGGATGATCGAGCTGGGCCAGTACCTGAGCTTCGTTCTGGAATCGCAGAACGCTGATCGCCTTCAACCCGGACGCGAATGGCAGAACTTTGAGCGCGACGCGTCGGCCGAGCTTCGAATCTTTGGCTTCATAGACCACTGCCATTCCGCCACGGCCGAGTTCACTGTGGATTTCATAGTTGCCAATTTGTCGTGGAGTCTGCATGGAACTGGCGTCATCGCGTTGCTTAGCTCGGACTTGTTCGAGTGCTACGAAGGACGGCATCACTTCACGAATAAGCTCCGCAATTTTCGGAAACATGACTTCATAGTGCTGAAGCGGCCGTTCTTTGCCGGCACGAAGATCAGCCTTCACTGTATCCAGTGCTTCCTCCAGCTGCTCGCTGTTCTTAAAGGAAGTCAGCGAATCGCGGGCGGCGGCTTCGTTGTCGATTCTCATCAGCATCAGTCATGGCCTCTTGTGAAACACTCGTCTTCAACAGTGAAAACGCGGAACGATTGCCGGCGCTACTGAAAAAAGTGTGAATTGCGAAATGTTTCTCAACGCTGACTCGTGGGGTGAATCGCGGTTCCCAACTTAAAAAGAATTTTGCTTGATGTTTCCGCAGGCAGCACGTTTTAAGTGGAAGGGCATGTGTACTTCGGCCTTCGCCGAATTCACCTGGACCGTTCGGTCAGATCTCCCCCACTTCTCACATTTTTGCCTTTCACCAGTTCGGCGGTGCACCCGTTCGCCCGATTGGGCTGCGCGCTTTCTTCGCCGACAGAAGCAGGAGAGCTAATCATGCTGTTTCGAAAACCAAACCGTCGTCGCAAAATGAACAAGAAGGCATCAGGGGTTTCGGCTGTGGAGTCGGTTGAAGATCGGCTGCTGCTGTCCGCGGGTTCGCTGCTCATGCCTGACGCCCCCCCCGAAGCCCGAATTGCACCCCAGCCAGATGCAGGCTTGAATGAGGACAACAACTCTGAAGAACCCGGTCGTGAACGGCGGCGGCATCACGATCACCGAGGTCCAAACCGCGGCGCGGATCGTGTACGTCGGGACGAGGCCCCGGAAAACAACAACGGGTCCGGCGTCGGGACCGTCGAAGAAGAAAGCGAAGCTGTCGATGAGAATGTCGATGCGACGGAGACCGAAGACAACTCAACGTTGGAAACTGGTGACACCGACACTCAGAATTCAACAGACGATGCTGTCGATGAGGCGGCCGTAGAACCCGAGGCTGTTACGGTCACTGAAACAGAAATGATTATGACGTCGGTCGATGCGACGGACGTCGACAATGTCGATGCCGAAGATTCGATCGCTGCGGAAAGCGACGTTGTTCTGCAGTGGAATAATCTCTTCGGCGACTTACTGATCGCCGACAACATTAATCAGAATCCCGGCTACGCGTCGCGATCGATGGCCATGTTGAATGTGGCGATCTACGACGCTGTCTCCATCGCGGCGGGAAACCCTGACAGCATTTTCTATGATTACGACAGCGATATCCTGAACACGTCTGGAAGCGTTTCGGCCGATGTCGTCGCGTCTCAAGCGGCTCACACAGTGCTCAGTTCGCTCTACCCGAATCAGCAGGCCATGATCGACGCGTTTCTTGACAGTGTCATCGCGGAAAACCCCGACGCGGATGCCAGCATCGCTTTGGGAACTGCAATTGGCAACAGCATTGTCGCGACTCGAGCCGACGACGGTTGGGATGCGACGGACGTCTACGTGGGCACGGACGCTGTCGGATCTTTTCAGGTGGATCCGCTGAATCCCGACGTTCCGGTTTGGGGGCCTGTCTGGGGCGAACTTGAAACGTTTGCGATTTCATCCACGGATGACTTCGCTCCGCACACAACTCCACCGCTGTCCAGTGAAGATTACGCTGATTCGTACAACGAAGTTTTGGAACTTGGCTCTGTCGACAGTACCGTACGCACGGCGGACCAGACTGAGGCTGGACTTTTCTGGGCCTACGATCGCGAGGGACTGGGGACGCCGCTATCACTGTACAACGACGTGCTGATACAGATCGCCAGTCAGGAAGGCAATAGCTTTGAGCAAAACGCCGCTTTGTTCGCTCGGGCTTCGGTCGCCATGGCTGACGCCGCCATTGTGGCCTGGGACACGAAGTTCAGCGAAGAGTTCTGGCGTCCAATTACGGCCATCCATGCCGGTGACAACGACGGTAACCCGCTGACCGAAGGCGACACCGAATGGACCGCTTTGGGGGCTCCCGATGGCGATAGCGATATCGTTGGGTTCACTCCTCAGTTTCCGACTTATATTTCCGGCCATGCCACCTTTGGCGGAGCGTTGTTCGGGACGCTTCAGGATTTCTATGGAACGGATGACATTTCCTTTGAGCTGACCTCCACCGAATTGGAAATCCTGCTTGCAGATCCCGATCTGCAGGCCGCTTATGGACTGGATCTGGACGACGCGACTCGGTCTTTTGATTCGTTCAGCGAAGCGATGGCGGAAAACGGACGTAGCCGAGTTTACCTGGGTATTCACTTCGACTTCGATGACCTTGTCGGTCAGGAAGTTGGTCAGTCTGTTGCCGCTGCCGTCGCTGCTGAATTCGATGCACTTGGTGTCGCATCCCCAGTTACGGGTGCGAGTGAGTTTGCATCGATTGATGGCACAGGCAACAACATCGACAACCCGGAACTCGGCAGCACCAACACCCAGTTGCTGAGGCTGGCTGACGCAGACTACGGCGACGGTGTGTCGAGTCCCGCCGGAGAAGATCGGCCGAGTGCTCGCGAAGTCAGTAACGTGATCGCTGCCGCAGAAACATCCGAAACGAACGATCGATACCTGACAGATATTTTCTGGGTGTGGGGCCAGTTCATCGATCACGACATCGATCTGACCGGAACCGCGTTGGATGATGAGGGGAATCCAGAGCAATCGATTCCGATTGAAGTGCCAGCCGGAGATGTGTTCTTCGACCCTACTGCGACTGGTGAGGCCGTGATCGACTTCAGCCGCTCTGCTTATGTTGAAGGGGATGACGGCGTTCGCGAGCAGGTGAATCAGATTACCGCGTTTATTGACGGCTCAGTGATCTACGGTTCTGATGAAGAGCGGGCTGCCGAGCTGCGAACATTCGAAGGCGGACTGCTGAAGACCAGCGAAGGCGATCTACTGCCCTACAACGAAGCAGGACTCGACAACGCGGGTGGCCCTTTTGATTCGCTGTTTTTGGCCGGTGACGTTAGAGCCAACGAAAACGTCGCTCTCACCGCCATGCAGACGATCTGGGTGCGCGAACACAATCGCATTGCCACAGAGTTGGCCGCCGAGAACCCGGATCTGACCGACGAAGAACTGTACCAACAGGCACGGCAGATCGTCAGCGCTGAGTTGCAGGCGATTACCTTTAATGAATTCCTGCCAGCACTGTTCGGAACCGACGCCATCAGCAACTACGCAGGCTACGATTCCACGGTCGATCCAAGTATCGCGAATGAATTTTCAACAGCAGCATATCGTTTTGGGCACACGCTGTTGTCTTCTGAATTGCTGCGGCTTGACGAAAACGGCGACGTGGCCGACGAAGGCAATCTTGCCCTGTTGAACGCGTTCTTCAATCCAGGCGAACTGGAAGAAAACGGAATTGATTCGCTTCTGCGTGGAGCAACAGTAAACGTCGCTCAGGAACTGGACAACGAAGTCGTGGATGACATTCGCAACTTCCTGTTCGGTGCACCGGGATCGGGCGGATTCGACCTGGCGTCGCTAAATATCCAACGCGGCCGCGACCACGGCTTGGCCGACTACAATTCCACCCGAGTTGCGTTGGGGCTGGATGCTGTGGAAAGCTTTTCTGACATCTCGTCCGACCCGGAAGTCGCTGCGAAGCTGGAAGACCTGTACGGCACGGTCGACAACATCGACCTGTGGGTGGGCGGTCTTGCCGAAGATCATTTGCCGGGATCCAGCATGGGGGAAACATTCTCGATGATCATCATTGATCAGTTCGAACGGCTCCGCGATGGCGATCGATTCTGGTACGAGAACGTGTTCTCAGGCGACGAGCTGGCCGAAATCGATGGTACGACTCTGGCTGATGTGATCGAACGCAACACGAATATCACCGGCCTGCAGGACACCGTGTTTTTTGCCCCGACTGTGGCCCGTCTGGACCTCGCCGAAATAGGGTCTGACGACGTCACGATTCAAGCTGTCGATGGCAACCTTGAAGTCGTTGATAATCAATCCCAGACAGTGGTCAGTAGTCAGTCACTGGCCGATATGGAACGCATCATGGTGGTGGGCTTGAACGGTCAGGCCGACCGGATTGTGGTCGAAGGTCTGACTGCGGCCGACTTGCCTGGTGGGATCTCGATCGAAAGTGGCGACGATGCAGGTGACACGCTTGTTGTTGGCGGCACGGCGAATACCGATCACATTGCCATCAGCAGCGAACTCATTGACGTCAACGGGCTGGCCATGGAAATGACGGGGGCCTGGCGAGTTGTCATAGTGGCCACCGACAGTGTAGGCAACGTGCACGTCTCGGATGATGTGAACTTCCGAGTGGATATCGTCGATGGCACTGGCGACGACCATGACGACCATTCGCGGGAAGACCATCGGCCGGATGATCGTCGTGAGAGGGAAATCGCGAAACGCGAGAAGTTTGGCCGTGCCGTTCGTGTGCCGTCGGCCCGTGAAGAGTGTGAATCGGCTCAGCCCCCCGAAACTCCAAAGCGGATTGCACAACGCGCTCAGCGGCGATCAGTGCCGACTGCTGCTGCCGAAGAGAATTCTGTGCAATCGATGAGTGCCCTCGATCCGTTTTTCGCCGCTGGTAACCTCGACGATCTATCGGGCAATGCTGAACAACGACGCAGGTAGTCAGCCCTGATTCGTTTCGTTCCGTTGCCAGGTAGGGCATCGGTCCGGAATCACCACGAAGACAATAAGGGGACAGAAGACAATAAAAAGCAATAAGAAAACGTTCTACGTTTCTTGATAAGTACAATGTCCTCTCTTCTGCTTCATGGCCCACCTCGCGTCCCCAGATAAATGTGCGTTGACCCCACTTGCCAACAGGTTGCCCCTGTGTGGTTTGATGGTTAGCATTGGAGCATGCCAAACCTTGCCATTACGATCAGCCCGAACCAGGCTGTTGCCGCTTCAGATGAAAACGACACTTCAACGCCGCACGATGCACCGTGGCTGGCCGAGTGGTCCGTTGACGGAAGTTCCGTCGGTCAAGCAATCGAACTGCAGGCGGATGCGGTCAAGTCGGTCCGAGACTTCGCGAAGCAGTTCGAACGTGTCTTTGGCCGCACGACGGCCGATGGTTTTGGCGTCCGTCCATTATTTCCCAACGGGGTTCTCAACGACCTGGGAAATCGACTGCTGGACATTGCCGGGGGCGATCTGCGAGACCAGTTGAACGCACACTTGGACGAGTCAGTAGACGCGGACCGCCGATTGGTCATTCGTTCTGAACAGTCCGAAGCTTTGAATCTGCCGTGGGAACTGCTTCCTTTGGGCAACGGCGGTACAGCAGTTGGCTGCGACAAACGCTGGGCCGTTTATCGGACTCCGATCGGCGAATCTGCTGTTCCGGAACCGTCACCAGCGGGGCCACTGCGAATTTTATTCATGGCCGCATCGCCAATTGATCAAAAGCCGCTGGACTACGAAAAAGAAGAAGACACCATTCTGACCGCCGTAACCACGCTGGAGGGAGCTCGCATCTTTGTCGGCGAAATGGGCAGTCTGGAAGAACTCAAGTCACTGATTAAGCAGGTTAAACCGCAGATCGTGCATCTGTCGGGGCACGGCAAACTTCAGGACAACGGTATAGGCACGTTTTGTTTCGAAGGCGAACGAGGCGAAACCGATCCCAGGTCGGCGGCTGATCTGGTGCCGATTCTGAAACAAAGCGGCGTGCAGTGCGTCTTTCTGAATGCCTGCGAGACCGCTCAGGCAGACGTCGCAGGTTTCTGCCAGTCGCTGGTGAAAGCGGGATTGCCACTGGCCGTTGGCTGGGCGGCTCCGGTGGCTGACGATCTGGCGACAGTGTTTGCCGAAACCTTTTATCGAGAAATCCTAGGCGGCGAAGCCATTCCGGCGGCAATGGCGTTGGCTCGGTTGAAGATCGAACGCGAAGGTCGCCGATCTGCCACCGCACAAGAACCGGAATCTCAGGATGCCACCTTCGTGCTGCCGCAGTTGTATTGTGCCACACCCGGTGAAAATCCCCCCATTGATCGGCTGTTTGATGCCAGCCTGCCAGAAAAAGACTATCGCGGCCCCGAAACACGTTACGAAACACTGCCCAACGGCGTGATCGGACTGCGACATGGATTCATCGGCCGTCGACGCGAACAGCAGACGTTGATTCCGCCACTTCGAGACGGAAACATCACCGTGGTGCTGCTGACGGGCATTGGCGGCCAGGGCAAAAGCACGCTGTGTACTCGAGTGGCCAATCGATTGGAATCCACCGGCTTCCACATCGTGTCTGTCAAGTTCGAACGGCAAAAGGCTCGTGGGGTTGAAGAAACAGCGGCCGACTGTGGTGCTCGCGTGGTGCAGACACTGTTGAACGATCTGCGTCTGGCATTCCTTGCGGGCGGTGCCTTATCCAAAGACAAGGCGACCGAGATTTTTAACGATCCCGATCTGGACGACGGCACCAAACTGCAGATGGCGGTTGTGTGGCTGAATGATCGCCAGTGTGATTCAAAACTGCTGATCGTGCTGGACAACCTGGAAGACGTGCTGGACTTCGACACCCTGCAGATTGTCGATCCGGCTTTGGCGGCTTTTTACCAAAAACTCACGTCTGGTTTGCGGCGAGGTTCGCGAGCGTTCATCACATCACGATACATTCCCGATGACACACCACGGAATGATCAGAGTGTTCGCATCACCGAAGGACTGGGTGATTTTGAAGAGCATCAGATTCTGAAATTCTTCAACCGAGATGCCACGGTTGCGAAACGCATTCGCAATGGCGAATTGCCCATGAGTCTGGTGCGGAAGGCGGCTCCTTTGGTCAGCGGGACGCCTCGGTTTCTGGATGTGGTCCGCGGACTCCTGAAAAAGTTCACCGCTGCAGAACTGAATGTCGAGCTGGAATCCCTGGCCGCAGGTTTCGCTCAACATCCGGACCATGCACCCGGCCAATTAGAAGCGGAACGCGACAAATATTTGACCGACATTCTGGGGCCAACACTGTTCGACCGCATGTCCGACGGTGCTCGCACACTGCTGTGTCGACTATCAGTAAGCCAACTGCCATTGCCACTGGACGGACTGGAATTGCTGCTGGGTGATCAATCGGCAGCATTGGACGATGCGATTTCCCTGGCGGAAGACTATGGGCTGCTAACTCAGTTGCCGGACGCTGACGGGCCCACGCTGTACCACACACCCTCCCTGTGGCACGGTTGGCTGACACACCCCGACCGTCTTTCTGCCACAGACACCACTGCTGTCCACCTTTCACTGGCCGAATTTTGGCAGGACGCCTACAAACGAGACCGCGAACCCGAGCTGCGAGTGTCCATAACCGCAGAACTGGAATCGTGCCGCCACCACGCAGCCGCGGCTGATGCGGTGGAGTTGTGCCGCTGGTCGAGTCTGCATCTCTCACGGCAGCACTATCGCGTGTCAAGCTTTAAAGAAGCCCGCCGCATCATGCTGCAGGTCCGCGAATTCATCGAAACCCGCGGTTTGCCGAAAACCGAGTTCAACGCAGAATGCCTTCATCATCTCGCCAACGTTGAGGAATCGCTGTCCAACTGGAAGGAAGCCCGGCAGTTGTACGAAGATGCACTGGCGTGCGAATTCAGTGATTCAGGAGCGGACCAGAAAGAACATGCATCCGTGTTGGCAAACCTCGCCTGTGTGGAGATGAATGAAGGAGAGTACTCGGGCGCGCGGAAGAAATATGCCCGAGCCCAAGGGATTTTGCAGCAAATCGGAGACCGCGCCGGCGAGGCCGGGACGTGGCATCAATTGGCGAGCATCGACCTCAACGAAGGCGATTACGCGGGTGCCCGCGAGAAGTTTGGTAGATCACTCGACATCAGGCAGCAAATCGGAGACCGCTCCGGCGAGGCCGCGACGTGGCATGGGTTGGCGTCCATCGACGTGAACGAAGGCGATTACGCGGGTGCCCGCGAGAACTTTGGTAGATCACTCGAAATTAATCAGCAAATCGGAAACCGCGTTGGCGAGGCCGGAACGTGGCATCAGTTGGCGAGCATCGACCTCAACGAAGGTGATTACGCGGGTGCCCGCGAGAAGTTTGGCCGATCACTCGAAATCGAGCAGCAAATCGGAAACCGCGCCGGCGAGGCCGCGACGTGGCATGGGTTGGCGACCATCGACCTTCGCGAAGACGATTACGCGGGTGCCCGGGAGAAGTTTGGCCGATCACTCGAAATCGAGCAGCAAATCGGAGACCGCTCCGGCGAGGCCGGAACGTGGCATCAGTTGGCGACCATCGACCTGAAAGAAGGCGATTACGCGAGTGCCCGCGAGAAGTGTGTCCGATCACTTGAAATCGAGCAGCAAATCGGAAACCGCGCTGGCGAGGCTGCGACGATCTATCAGATCGGTGCAACTGCCTGGGGGCGTGAGAAGCATCGGACAGCCGTGCTGCTAATGAGCATTGCCTATCAAATTCTGGCAGCGATCGGATCTGCCTATGCAAAACCTGTCATGAAAAATTTGTCGTTTGCCTCTCAACAACTGCGGCTCGATCAAGCAGGCTTCGATCAACTCATGCTGGAAGCCGCCGCTGAATTTAAACGTGATCGCTGCAAATCACTGATTGACGATGTGTTTTCTTGAGGGGCGCTGACGGCAGAATCTCTTTCGCAGAATACCCAAGCCTGTTGGAATTGTGGTGATCCACGCTCTACCGGCAAACGTTGTTGACAGCCCGACTTCACCTGCGAACAATGAGGATGTTGTTTTCTTCTGCCGTGAGGAGTTGCTTATGTCTCATCCATGTCTTCTGGACCCGATCCTGTCTGTCGTCGATCACCATCTTGACGACCTGCGAAAATGGAACCTAGGCGGACTCCAACGCGAACTTAACACACTGCAAACAACACTCACCGAACGCCCCCCAAAACAACAAACGGCTGCTTGGCTGGACACGCTGGCCAGTCGCGATCACTCCCTGGTCGATTTCCTGCTGTCGCCTCAGATTACGTATGTCCCCGAGGTGGCTGAGGAGGTTCGGAAGATTCTTAGCACAAGTCCGACCGCCGAGGTCGACCGCGGGCCGTCGTTTGGACAGGTTGCGGCGGACGTGGAACTGGATGGGCAGGTCGTTAATTCGACCGTTCCCAGACTCCGCCAACGCATTCAGGCACTGACCGCCGCACTCGTACCGGAAACGCCGGACGAATCTAAGGTTGCCGAGACACTGCAATCCATCAACAAGCCGACAACTCAGGTCTGATGCCGACCAACGCTCAACTGACAACGTCGCACGTAACCTTCGTAAACCCCACTCGTTACGTGTGGTTCTACTTCAAAGTTCCCAATCTACGAGACACCGGACCAACGCTGGCGGAACTGCAGCAGCAATTCGACACCGTGCTGAAGGTTTATCAGGAAAAGTGCAACACGGGGACAAACAAAACGGTCACCCTGCAGCCGGGCACGTCGTTCGACAGCCATCGCCTGCTGCACATGCCTCGCAAACGACGGGGCAAGCTAAATATCGAGCTTGAAATTCGTCATCTGCTGGACGTGTTTGTTCTGGCGATTAATGTGGAAGCTCCCGGCGAATTTTCCGTGAGTAATCTGCCAGACTTCACCGATTTACAGTTCGGTCAACATGGCGTTTCAAACTATTTGGGTTCATTCACTGTTGTGCAGGCGGAAACAAAGGGAAGCTACGGCTGTCTAATGACCGTCGCTCAAGTGTTGCACAACCACTATCTGCGGCAGTTCGGAGAACCACTTCCTGCCATCGACACAGGGCACGCCATGTTTCTGCCGGGACCACTGGCCAATGGAATGCAAGCCGCCACGCTGGGAGCTGCCTTTGTCTACCCGGTGCAAACGGATGCAGATCGCGTTCAGCACCAGGATGGTTCGACGTTAAGCTCGCCGGAAGAGCAGCTTCTGATGCACTTGCCGCTGATCGGTTTGTGTCACCTGAAAGCCGTCAATTCCAGTAAACGCCTGAAAGAAGACCTGTCACCATCGGTACAAGCTCACGACTTTGAACTACAGCATCTGCTGGCCGGAGAACTTCCCACAGCCACAACAGAATTTTCCGCCGAAAAGAAACGCATTGAACGCATCAACCGACGGCTGAAGGCACGAAAACTTACGCAGCTGCGACTGGAAGAATTGCGAACCGTCAGTGACAAACTGACGGACGGGCGGTCATCATTGACTGAAAAGACAGAAGAAACCCGACGGGAAGTTCACACGATTTCGATCAACCGAAGGAACCTGATTGCGGCGACAAAAACGTGGCCGCAGGGTGCTGATGACATTGTGGAATTGCTTTATGATCGCATCGCGAACAGCCCCGTCGCTCAGGCAGAAAGTGATCAGGACTACGCTGCATCCACGCTAAAACGAGCCGACGTATTTTTCGAAAGCATCGAAGCGTCCGCTCGCTGCCACGAAGTGCAGGAAACTCGCTGGGTCACGCACGTGATGGTGATTCTGGGAGCCTTCGCTGCCGCCGATCTGGTTCCCTCATTGGTCGGCAGTGACGCATTTAATCAGTTGTCATGGGGCATGCGACTGCTGATTGAATTTGCCGTGTTCGCAGCGACGGTACTGGCCGCGATTGCATTACTCACGTTCAGACGGTCCAAATCAAAGTAGGCACCGGACGCAAGTCTGAAACGGACGTTCTGCTTTATCGCAGGACGAATCTAAGACATAAGAAAGTAACAGTTTAGTTCGTCGGTGTTGATTTATACGATTGATTTTGGCGGGTCTGAAATTTGATTCTTCTGTGGAGCTGAAGGCAGGTGTGACAGAAGAGCGTGATTGTTCTGGGAACAGAAGGCCGTCGTGATGGGGCGGCCGAGTTGGACTGTTCAGCGCGCCACGCTAAGGAACTTCCGACTTCTTCGTCGCGAGCGTTAATGGCAAGTGAAGCGGGCTCTGATAAGTACGCAGATGCGTCAATGCTGACGCGGCGAATAACGTTTCAGCGCCGCTGAAGACAATAAGGGGACAAAGACAATAAGAGGCCATTCTACTTTATTGATAAGTACAATGTCCGCTTTTCTGCTCCGCGGCTAAGAAGGCCAGCAGGCTTCCCGCAGGGACGCTGTTCACTGCCGTTACTCTTGTCTGAACTCAAATACACTCCCTCAAACGCAAACAATACTACGCACCGCGCCCAACTTCGAAAGGAGGGCGGCCCTGCCCAACGGTCCACGGCGCCGTGGGCGGCGCGGTCGATAGATTCAGCCGCCGAAATGTTGATAATCGCCGTCACGTTGGAAGAACCACCCATCGGCCGGCTCAACTTGTCCAAAGCTTCGGCAACCTTTGTTGTGTTGAACGTTGTGGAGGCAATCGTGACCGCTGGCCAAACCATTTCCCACCTGAAACAACCCCATGAAACGTACCGCTGCGCTGACCGCTTTGTTTCTCGCTATGACAGCCGGGATCTCGCAAGCTGAAGATAAAAAGGAAACGCCTGAGCAGGCCGCCGTTCGCATTGCGAAGATGGAGAAGGTTGCCGACCACGCGCTTGTGCCGCCGGTGGTGAATACTTCGCCGCTGCCGGAGTACGACTACGATAAGCTCGATTATGGCATGACCATCGGCATCGAACGCACGCCGGGCGGGAGGCTGTGGTCCTGTTGGGTTGCGGGCGGTGACAGCCCGGACGCATTCTTCATCCTCGCTTCCAGCGACGACGACGGTGAAACGTGGTCGAGCCCTCGCGCGGTGCTCAATTCTCATGCGCAGGGGCTCGGCGCAAAACGGAGCATCCTTGTTGGCAATCTCTGGACCGATCCCCAAGGTCGGCTGTGGCTGATCTTTGATCAATCGATGGATATGTACGATGGCCGCGCCGGCGTGTGGGCGACCGTTTGCGCGAACCCCGACGCTGATGCGCCGGTGTGGTCCGAACCACGCCGCATCTGGCACGGCGTGACGTTGAACAAACCGACTGTCCTCTCCACTGGCGAATGGATGCTGCCGATCTCGCTTGACCAACGCCCTGGCTTTCGAGAGTTCCGTGGCTGCTTCCGCGAACTCGACCCGCTGCGCGGCGCGAACGTCTTCGTTTCGAATGATGAGGGGGCGACATGGGCACGGCGTGGCGTCAGGACGTTTCCTGATCCTGATTGGCATGAGCACATGATCGTGGAACGCGACGACAATTCGCTCTGGATGCTGGCTCGCACGCGCAAGGGCATCATGGAATCGGAATCGACCGACGCAGGTCGCACGTGGTCGGAGCCAGTTGCTTCGAAGATTAATCATCCGGTCGCACGGTTCCACATTCGACGTCTGGCTTCGAACCGCCTTCTGCTCGTGAAGCACGGAGCCAGAATCGACACGCACGAAGGGCGCAGTCTTCTTACGGCGTGGCTCAGTGACGACGATGGCAAAACCTGGCGCGGCAGCTTAATGCTCGATGAGCGGACTGGTGTGTCATACCCCGATGGCTTTCAGGCTCCTGATGGCACGATCTACATTTCATGGGACCGAAACCGCGCGACGGACGGCGAAATCCTGATGGCTCGTTTCACCGAAGATGACGTCCTCGCCAAAGAATTCAACGGGCCGAAGTCGAAGACGAAAATGCTCATCAGCCGTCCACTCGCGCGTGAAGTGGCAAAGCTTCCTGCGTTCAGTGGCCCGACACCCGAAGTGAGCCGCGAGATCGACATGCCGCTTGTCGATCTTTCACAGGACAAAGATCGCCACTCCGTTGTCGCTGCGGGCACGACGTCGGTTTATCAGGGTCACTGCGACACGGTTCTGTTGCTGGACGGCAAAACGATGTTCACCGCCTGGTGTCTCGGCCACGCACAATGGATTGGCCCGATCGCAAAAAGTACAGACGCGGGACTCACCTGGAGCAAGCCGCTGAATGTGCCGGCGAACTGGAAGGAAACCTCAAACACGCCCGCGTTACATCGCCTTATCGGGCCAGACGGCACCGCGCGACTCTTCTGTTTTGCAGATGGTCTTGATTGGAGCCGTCAGGGGAAACCGCCCTACCCGATGCATCAATCGTATTCCGAAGACGGTGGCGAAACCTGGACCCCCATGGTGCCGAACGGCGTTGAGGGAGAAGTTCCTCCGAAGCCGATCCTTAGTTTTGATGACGGCAAGCGGCACGTGATGTGGAGCGATCTTCCGGGCTACGTCGTCCAAAGCGATTCGATCGACGGTGGTCTGACCTGGAGTCCCAGTCGTCGCATCCTCCGCGTTCCGCAACGATGGAGTCAGCCGTGCGTGATCTGTTCGGCCGATGGCAAAACGCACCTGATGCTGCTTCGAGAAAACAGCCGCAAACACCAGTCGATGTTCTCCGTCAGCCGCGACGGTGCGAAGACCTGGACCGCACCGAAGGAGCTGCCTGCCGCACTCACGGGCGATCGCCATGTTGCCAAATTTGCTCCCGACGGACGTTTGGTGATCGCGTTTCGCGACGTGGCCACCAGCAGTGCAACATACGGCCACTATGTTGGTTGGGTCGGGCGTTTCGAAGATATACTCAAAGGCAAACCGGGCGACTACCGCGTCAAACTTTTCCACAACACGATCCGTAAAGAATCTGACAAGCCCGGTCAGGGCAACGCCGATTGCGGCTACTCCGACCTCGAAGTACTGCCAGACGGTACCATCATCGCGACAACGTACCTGAAATACGCCGATGGTCCTGAAAAGCATTCCGTCATGAACACGCGTTTCACGCTGGCGGAAACGGATGCGTTGGCGGAACAAGTCGCGTTTACCAGCCTGTTCGATGGCAGGAGCTTTTCTGGTTGGGAGCACGCTGGCAACTGGAGCATCGAAGACGGTGCCTTTGCCCGCAAACAGGCAGGCGGACCACTCACGTACACCGACGCTCTTGTGCCGGACGACTTTGAACTGCGTTTTGAATGGAAAGTGTCGAAGGGGTGCAACTCCGGCGTCTACTATCGCCCGGCCCAGTACGAGTACCAGATTCTCGACAACGTCCACAGTCCCTACGGCAAAAACGCTCGCCAATCAGCCGGTTCGCTTTTCTTCTGCATGGCACCGTCCAAAGACGCGACCAGACCGTTGGGCGAATGGAACAGCGGCCGGGTGAAATGCAAAGGCTCGGTCATCGAACATTGGGTCAACGGTGAGCGGGTGTTGTCCTTCGACTACACAGATCCGAAGTGGGCGAAGCAGGTCGAACTGCTGAAGATTCGCGGTGCGGATTTGACGGCACGCGGTGGACGGTTGTGGCTTCAGGACCACGGACAGGATGTCTGGTTCCGCAACCTACGCTGGCGTGAGATCCCTCATGACGAGCAACTTACGGCCGATCCGGATTTCATTCCGATGCCAGTCACAGGAGAAGCACTGAAGCAGGAACAGGACCGCGTAAAACGCATGCTGGAAGCGCAGGAAAAGAAGTAACAAAGCTGCGCGGCAGCCTGCGAACGTGGACGCGTCGCGACCTCCCGGTCAATCTGCGTAGCGTACCTGACTCCAGTCTTTGGCCAGTTCGCACAGCTGCTGGTTCACGCTGGCGTATTCACTGCATGCTACGACTCCGGGAAAACGCAGCATGTCGGCTCGATCGTCCATCCATAGTTCTCTGTAGTGGACAGGCTTGCCGTTGTGAGCCCAAACAGCGTCACCGCCCAGCAACCGAGCGATGTGCATCGACACGGGAAAGTCGTAGATGTTGGGCGAATGAATTAGGGAGCCGGCGTATTCGCCAGTGGCCATCAGCGGATAAATACTGCCCGCCATTTCGCTCGACGTACGACCCATGAGACCAAGCTCGTCGACCATGCGAGCGCATTCGGCATCGCGTTCCTGAAAGCCGATCAGGTAGATTCCTTTTGCGTCGGCGTTGCGTGCGTTTCTCAGGTCGGGAAGGTCGTCCAGCACCTGTCGTGCCGTGCGAGTTGTGTCATCTTCGCCGCAACGAAGGCGGTCCGGACCCACTTCGACCCATGTTCCGGATTCGCCCATTTCCGGAGCGAACACCAACGAATAGTAAGGCGTTTCATCGTCGTGCAGATGAGCGATAATTGAGTAGCCGTTGCCGGAACGGTCGCGGTACTGCTTGGTGCCGTCGATGGGATCCAACGCGATCGATAGCTTCGCGTCTTTGGAAAACAGATCCATGTCGCCCGTGGATTCTTCGCCTTCAATGCGGCAGGATTTCAGAATCGGGTCTGCGTCTCGCAGTGCCGCGACCAGAAACTCCTGCACGGATAAGTCGGCCAGCGTCAAAGCATCCGTGTTGGAATTCCCGGAAGACTTCCCTTCGACAGCGATGTTGAATTGGCGAAGTCGTTTCGCCACCGCACCACTCCATCGCATCACGGGCGGCAGAGCTTCTGCCAAAGCGGCGATGATTGGCTTAAGATTCTCATGCATATCAATTTCCCTGAAGTTCTATCCACGTCAAGAGGCGATCCGGCACGTTGACGCCGCAGGTCTTTTGCAGCGTTCGCCAACCGGGGACCGCGTTGACTTCGATTACGACGGCTTCTCCCGCGGCGTTATACATCAGGTCCACGCCGGAAAAAACGCAGCCAGTCACGCCGGCGGCCGCCAGAGCAAGATTCATTTCGTCTGGTGTCGGTTGATGTGGCACTGCTGTGCCGTGCTGAGCCGCGTTCGCGCGAAAATCTCCGCTGGCTGGCGTTCGCTTCATTGACGCGACCAGCTCGCCGTCCAGCAGAAGTATTCGAATGTCTTCCAGAGGGCCCGTTAAAAACTGTTGTTGATAGATCGTGGCGTTTAGTCGTTCCAGAGTTCGGAAAACTCGCAACGCCATTTCCGGATGGTTCACTCGCAAAATGCCACGGCCTTCGGCTCCGAAAAGTGGCTTGACGACGACATCGCCGCCAAGTCGTTCAAACGCCTCTATTGCCGCATCGCTGTTCTCGCAGACGATCGTGTCAGGGACGGGCAGCCCTGCGAATGCCAGCTTTTGAGTCGTCAGGTATTTGTCGACCGCGCATTCGATGGCTTTGGGCGAATTGACGACAAGCCCGCCGCTGTCCGCGATTCCAGCCAGAAAATCCATCCGCGATACAACCTGCTCAAGCGACCCAGGCGGCATCGTACGGACCAGCAACGCGTCCAGACCGTGCAGATCTACGCCGTCAATCTCCAGGCCGACTACGCCGTCTCGGACTGATGCCGTCAGGTTCGGAAACTGCAATTCGAAGGCTTCATGACCGCGTTGATTGATGTTGAAACAAAGCTGATTGACGTACCAACTTCCCGCATTGCCCAGCACACCGATTCGCATTGGCACCTTTCGCTAACACCTACCAAAATTCCTGCCGTCTTGATCAGAACGACTTTGGCAAAGCGACTCCGAACGATCGTTTGATCTGGAGTGCGGCTAAGCCTTGTCAGCTACATCCCAAACGAACGATGAAGCAATTCGGGCATCAGCGTCCCGAATCGCAAACTGCGACCAGATGTGAGGTTATGGAAGATCACCACTGCCGGACTAAACAGCGCTTTGTCCAGAGCATAGAAATCGTGGTTCGCTTCTTTGAACAGCTTCAGGAACGATTGCCCGTGCGAACTGCTGGAATTGGAAGGTGTCTGAGGTCCGATCTCTTCGATCAATTCGTCTTCGCACCGGACCCAAAGGTTGACGACGCTGCCGTACAGGATTGAATCGTTCGTGCGGCCAATGCCGGCCAGATCATCATTGGCCACCGGTGGCAGCGGAGCGGTCCCCGTCCCGCTGACGATAACGTCCACTGGAAATTTCAGTTCGTGAAGTTTGTGCATCGCCGTTTCTACAGACCTCGCCACAACCTGAATGTTACCGGCCTGAGATGCTGTAGGGGCGACAGCAAGAAATAGTTCTGCGTGTTTGGTGAGTTTCTCCCGGACGGTCTGTATGGCAGCTTCCGTTGGCAGAGATCCCGCTTCGAGAACTCCCACGCAAACGGGCCCGTCTTCCTGCGCGGGGAATTCGTCGAACAATTCCTCGGAAGCGGCGGCGGCTCGCATTGGTCCGGAACCCATTGCGAAGAAATCGTCTGTGGCAATCTTCCAGCCCGCGTACTGCGATTGCAGGCAGGCGGCTAACGGGTGGTCGGTTCGCACGAAGACCTGCGGCACGTCGATTAACGAACCAGCAGCGTGAAGATCGACGTGTCCCAGTCCGGCCATGCAGGTTCGCGCCAGAACGAGGCCTGCTTCTATGCCGCCCGGCGATTTCACGCCAAAGTCCAACACCTTTGCTTGTGCTAATTGTGAGACCTCGATGCGGAGATCGTCGGCATTCGATACGGCGTTCTGCAGGATTCTGGCGGAACGTTCGTTGAGCTGATTCAACATAAAGATCGGGTACTACGTGGCTGAATTTGTTTGCGATTGCCGCAGGGTGTCCAGAATAGCAAGCCAAATTGCAGCGGCCAGCGGCGGAAAATTGTTCCCGATTCCGGTATGCTAACCTTAACTTTCACACCACGCGCTCTGGAGATCTCACGTGACCGACCACCCCGAACTGTTAAACCTCCGAAACTTCAGCGGTCGCGTCGAATGGATTGGAACCACCTCAACAAAAAGTGGCCCGCTGGCGGCTCGGGACAAAATTGAACTTGTCGCTAATTGCGGAATCGTGGGCGAACACCATTTTCGTGAGAACAGTCAGTCGCATCGTCAAGTGACCCTGATTCAGAAAGAGCACCTGAGCGTCATTGCAGAACTGCTGGAAGTTGAAACCGTCGATCCGGCGGACCTTCGTCGGAATATCGTGGTGTCCGGCATCAATCTTGCTGCACTGGATGGCAGAGAGTTCCGAATCGGCAGCGCCGTCCTGAAGGGGACCGGCGATTGTCCTCCCTGCAATCGCATGGAGAAAAACCTGGGGCAAGGCGGCTATGAAGCCATGGTTGGCCACGGCGGACTGACATGCTTAGTCGTAGAAGGCGGCGAAATAGCGTGCGGGGATGCTGTGACCAGTTCTTAGTTGACGTCTGTACAGTGTTCTGCCGATGTGTTGGTTTTGTGGCGTAGCTGCGTCTGTTGAAACGTTCACGCGCTGTTCGATTTTGCGGAAGAATGCTGGAAAATCGAACTTGTCGTCCGAAGATGGGACAGGGAAACGGGTTAACTAATAACAACCGACCCATCATTGAATTCACGCAGGAAGCGGAATTCGGGCGTAGAGTGACAGGGAAGTCGTTTGATGTTTCTCAGTCGTTCCGGTCCCGATGTAAAGCTCTGGAATGCTTCTAAGTCACCTTCGCAGTCAATTGAAATGCAACGCTTCGCGCCGCAATTCCCGTGCTGCGCAGCGTCCGGCAGCCGCCGAATTGCTGGAAACCCGGCAGCTGCTTAGCGCCGTGACATTGCAGGTCGGTGCGTCGCAGGACACCACAATTTACGCCAGCGATGTCGACGCCAGTAACGGCAGTGGTGAGTTCCTTTTGGCGGGCAGTGGAACTCGCAGCCTGGTCAAATTCGATGTCGGAGGAGCCTCGATCCCGGAAGGCTCCACAATTATTGACGCCGTATTGGTATTGAATGTGGCCGCCTCAACCGGCGGTTCGGCCAGTGTGTCCGTGCATCGAGTCACTTCGTCATGGGGCGAGGCCGGATCAAATGCTCCAGGCGACGAAACCACTGGCGCCCCTGCCCAGAAGTTCGATGCGACGTGGTTGTATTCTTCATTCGACGGCGAGCTGTGGAACAACGAAGGTGGCGACTTTGGTGGCGCATCCGGATCGACGACAGTTGGCGAAGCGGGGGCTTATGAATGGATCGGCGGCGGCCTGATCGACGACGTTCAAGCGTGGATTGACGACGCTTCCACGAACTTCGGCTGGCTGATTCAGGCGGCGGCCAGCGGCGTAAAATCATTCGTCAGCAATAACGCTCCGGACGCCGGGCTAGCGCCGACCTTAGAAATCACATACGAAGAACCACCGCTGCCGCCCGCGATTGTGGAAGGTCGCATTTGGAACGACCTGAACGGCGATGGCATCCAGACGGATGCGCTGCTTTCTGATTTGCAGCTTTCAATCGTGAATGGCAACACCTACTTCGATGGGTTTGGCGGCGGCGAGCATTGGTTTAAGTCGACAGGCTCTGGTCGCTGGTACTTTCTGACGGAAGACGGCACGTTAACGAAGTGGTCAGGAGTTGGTGGAGCGTTAACAGGTACGGTCGTTGGCAAGGTCGATCCGAAGTTCTACCTTGAACCAGGTTTGGTCGAAACCAGCATTGGCGATCCCGAACCGTGGCTGGACGGCTGGACTGTCGAATTGATTGGTCCCGATGGGACGGTCGTGCAAACGACGGTGTCTGGTGGCCGCGATTCCAATGGCGATGATGCCATCGACAGTGTCACGGAAGGCGGCTGGTATCGGTTTGAAGTCGAACAAGGCGTTTCCTGCACCGTGCGTCAGGTGGTTCCAGACGGCTGGCACGAAAACGCAAAAATCACCTTCGATACGTCAGACTCTTCGACGCAGGCCATCAATTCGCTGGATCTGAAGCAGCAGAGTTCCTACTACGAAGATCTGGGCGGACTTGGTGAGAAGTGGTTGTTCGGCGACCAATCGGGCTGGCACTATATTCTTCCTTCCGGCGACTTGTACCGCTGGGATGCGAAGCCAATTACCAGTCAAAATCCGCTAAACGGGGAGTACGTGGCTTCGCCCGGCAAAGCCTATTTTGATGATCCCGGACTGCTGGCCAACGGCGGCTATAATTCAGATCCCAATATTACGAACAGTGACTTCCGTACCGACTTCGGCAACGTCCGCGAAACGATTGCCAAAGGTCGAGCGTGGTTGGATGTGCGACCAGATGGCTTTCGGAATGAGGATCTTGAGCTTGAGCCGATGCCGCCGCTGGTCGAGCTTGGTGATGGCGAGGCGTGGTTGTTTGATTTCGAGCGGGACGCATGGTTCATCATCGATACCGACGGACAGCCAACCTACTGGGGCAACTCAGCAGATGCAGCGGGGACCCAGGGATCTATCGATTCTGCACCATCGCCAGGCCCCCAGTTGACCGTAGAACCGTGGTTGAATGGACGCACAATTGAGTTGCGAGACGAGGATGGAGCGGTTGTCGCGACGACGACAACGGAGAGCATCGACTGGAACGAAGACGGTGAGATCGACTTCGAAACAGAGCGTGGCTGGTACGTTTTCGAAAACATCCCACTCGGCGCGTATACGGTTCATCAGGTGGTCGATTCCGGCTGGCGGCAGACAGCTCCGCACAGCATCGATCAAAGCCTGGCCACACAACTGGATGCTGAGTTCGGCTTTAGCACGACAACCAGCGACTTTCGCAACTGGGGTGGCCGCAACGAACGCTGGGTGATCGACCGAGACAACCGCTGGTATTTCATGCTGGAAGACGGCAGTCTGCACCGATGGGAAGTCGGCA
This sequence comes from Fuerstiella marisgermanici, assembly GCF_001983935.1. Classification (GTDB taxonomy): domain Bacteria; phylum Planctomycetota; class Planctomycetia; order Planctomycetales; family Planctomycetaceae; genus Fuerstiella; species Fuerstiella marisgermanici. The sequence continues at coordinate 520,429 of NZ_CP017641.1, forward strand.
CCACGGCGGCCGGCGGCGGTTTGAAGGGGGAATTCATCGCCAAACTGTCAGCTCGCCATTACCTCGACCTGGAACTGCTGACAAATCCCGATACGTCCGGAGTGGCTATCGAGGTGGATGGCGAAAGAGACGCACTGCAAATTCTGTTTGGCAACTACAACCTGCTCGACGACGAGCTGTAAGACGTGTCTTCTGCGGTCGTTTTCAACCGTACAAAACGAAAGAAGCCCGGTTCAAAAGATGAGCCGGGCTTTTTTGCGTACTGGTGTGGTGATGATTTCAGGCTATCCAACTGGCGTCGCAATCACCTTCGCTGATTCAATCGTCGCTGGTGATTTCGGACGATCGCCTGCGTCCGTTGGGAGTGCTCCCAGTTTTCGCACGACATCCATGCTGGCGTCGTCGGCCGTTCGACCGAAGGCCGTGTATTGATTGTCCAGATGCGTGTGAGCACCCAGGCAGATGAAAAACTGTGACCCGGCAGAATTGGGATCGCTTGTGCGGGCCATCGACAGCACGCCTTCGACGTGTGGCGTGTCATTGAATTCGGCATCGATGTTGTAACCTGGTCCGCCGGTGCCAGTTCCCTGAGGGCATCCGCCCTGGATCATGAATCCGCCGATGATGCGATGAAACGACTGGCCGTCGTAGTAGCCGATTTTCGCCAGCCCAATCATGTTTGCGCAGTGTCCGGGTGCCACGTCGGGCATGAGATCCAGCAGAATCCGGCCGTGGTTGGTGTTGAGTTCGATTTGGTAAGTGTTGGCGTCGAAGTCAATTTCCTTCTGAGCTTCGCTGACTTTCGGCTGGTAGTTCGTGGCCATGATGTCCTGATGACTGGTGTGAAATAGAAATAGTGAGATCTCGTGATCAGGCGAAGCGTCGTTGATGGAGCAGAATTTGGCAAGCCACCGCGACCCGGCACACTCATTAATAAGCGTAGTTGCGGATTTCCGCGGAACCACATTCCTGTGGGATCCACGGTCCTCGTTCAGGCGGAACCAGTTGAGGGCCTGCTGAAGCAAATCGCCATGCCAGAGCTTGCTGCTCGGCAATTTTGCCGCATGAGACTGCGTATCGGATTGTGCCGCGAAGCTACCGCCCTAATGTCACTTTTACGCTAAACGGTTTGCCGTCGCGGATGACGTTCACTGTAATTGTGTCGCCTGGGTGGTGGCTCTCGACTTCAGACAGGAATTCATCCACCTTCAGAGTTTTCTTGCCGTTCACACCGACGATCAGATCGGCCACGCTGCGGTCTTCCACCTCAAACACGACGAAGCCGCTCTTGCGACGTCGTAGCTGAGGCCCTTTCAGGCCGGCGCGAGCCGCCGGGCCGTCTGGATCCATTCTCAGGATTCTTAGTCCGGCTTCTGTCTTCAGTACTTGCGAAATACCGATGTCCGGACGAATCACACGACCATGCTCAATCAGTTCCGGAATCACTCGCGAGATCAGGTTGGACGGGATGGCAAAACCGATGCCGGAGTTCTGGCCCGTACGACTGGCGATAGCAGTGTTCATGCCGATCAAACGCCCGTGAGCGTCAAGCAGGGGACCGCCGGAGTTGCCGGGATTGATCGCCGCGTCAATTTGAATGACTGACTTAATCGAACGAGCACGCGTGACGGGCAGCGTGCGATTCAGACTGGAAATGATGCCGGTCGTCATCGTGCGTTCCAGGCCAAATGGGTTGCCGATGGCAAAGACCTTCATACCGACTTTCAGAACGCTGGAATCCGCAATCGTCACAGGCACCAACAGTTCGGCAGGCGCATCGACTCGGATCACTGCGATGTCATTCACTGCGTCTCCACCTACCGTTTCGGCTTCATAAGTTTCACCATCAAACAGAGTCACCAGAATGCGCTGAGCTCCTTCGACCACGTGGAAGTTGGTGAGAATGTGCCCGGCTTTGTCGATCACGAATCCGGAGCCAGCGTCTTCCGTTGGGTTTTCGCGAAACAAAAATCGTTCGCCGCCAATTCGAGTCGCAATGTTGGCGACGCTGCGGTTATTCGATTCGTAGACGAAAGCTGCCGCCGCTTCATCCGGCGTTAATCCATCGGCATCGTAAGCTCGTGGCTCGGCCGTCTGATAAGCCGGTGACTGCGGCCGATTGCATGCCGGCGTGGGGATGTTTACGGGCGGGATTTGCAGGCCGGTGTCGTCTGCTGCCTGCTGCCCGCTTGCGGCTGGAAGACTGCTGGTCGGCGTCAGTAACCACGAGCCGAACACCATGCCAGCGGCGGCAGAGAAGAAGCAAATGGCAATCTGTTTCATAGCGGACTCCGTTCGTTTTCGGCGTGGAAATTCGCGTGCTTATGAGCGTGGAAGTGGCTTGCTCCGTTGCGGCCATTTTAACGCAAGTTAGGCGTACTACGTAGGCGTCTTTTTGGCGGCCGCTGCCTGTACCGCAAGCAGTTTTTTCTGGTATCGCCCCTGAACAAGGTCTACCAAAATCAGGACGGCCAGCACAAAGTAGAAGGTGCTTTTCGCCATAGGTTCGACAGCGTATCCGAACAGTTTTAGATGAGCCAAGTGGCCACCTTCAGACACCAGCATAATGCCCACGATGAACAGGATGAACAATCCCAGCACTTCATACATACGATTCTTCTGCAGAAAATCACTGACTCGGTCAGACAACCAAATCATCAGCACGCCGCTGAAAATGACGGCCAGTGACATGATGATCATTCCGCCGGTTTCGATCGTCTGAGCTCTCACGCCGTCGACTTCACTGGGTGTCGACGCGAGTGCGATGGCGCTGAGAATCGAATCAAAGCTGAAGACCAGGTTCATGGTGATAATCCAGAACAAGGCGCTTCCGACTGACCGTTTTTCGTCCGTATTTGTGGCGGCCGTAAGATCGTGGTCCGCCAGCATGTGGCTGATTTCTTTGATCGCCGTGTAGATAATAAACGCGCCGCCAATCAGTACGATCAGCGCGTGGACGTTCAGGTCGTAGCTGATGGCGTCCCAGTGCAGTTCTGTAAACGGATCCTGGAAGTGCTGGATGGCCTGAGTGACCACAATTAGCAACAGGATTCGCAGGATAATGGCCAGCCCGATGCCCCACTTGCGAACGAAAGACTGTTTGTCAGCCTCCACCCGTTTTGATTCGATAGAAATATATAAGAGGTTGTCGAAACCCAGCACAGCCTGCAGCAGCGTGAGCATCAGCAGGGTCATGATGTGAGCAACAATCGTATCCATGGTGTTTTCCAGCGTTTGAAGCTTCTGGCAATGGGCCGTTTTGCGAAGGGCAACGTTGGCGGACTGTAGTGGATTTCGCAAGCCGAATTCAATTGGGCCGTGAATTGTGCTGCGGAATCGAGTGGAGCTTGGTTTGCCGAACAGAACTTGTAGACTTCGCCCGGCGAAGCCAACTGGACTTTGATGCCAACGGGCCGGCGCCGACTACACCGCGGCAATTTTTGTGCGAACGCGAAACACATAGAGAACTCACATGGCCGATTGCAATTCGGACACACTGACCGCCGCTGACGCTTTAATCGACCTGGCACTGGCGGAAGACCTTCAGCAACTTGGCGACCTGACGAGTCAGGCAACCGTGCCAGCCGACCGTGACGCCAGCGTTGACGTTGTCGCGCGGGAAAGCGGGCGGCTTAGTGGTGTGGTGCTGATGGAGCGAGTGTATGCAGCACTCTGCCGCCGCGAAGGGCGCGATGAAGGTGTGGTTCGTGTTGCTGTTCATGTCGAAGACGGCAGCTTGCTGGAACCAGGCACCATTGTCGCCACCGTGACGGGACCGATTCAATTGCTGCTCACCGGAGAACGAATTGCCCTCAACTTTTTGATCCACCTTAGCGGCATTGCGTCAAAGACGGCCGAATTTGTGAAGCGTTCCGAAGGCAGCGGCGCCGTGATTCTGGACACTCGTAAAACGCTGCCCGGCTATCGACTTCTGCACAAGTACGCCGTGCGGTGCGGAGGCGGCGTCAATCATCGGATGGGCCTGTTTGACGGCATGCTGATCAAAGACAACCATCTTGCTGCGCGAGGTAACTCATCGGTGGCCGATGCCGTTATTGCGGCGCGAGAATTTCTGGCGGCGAAGTCGTTGGACCTGCCGGTGGAGGTTGAAGTCGACACACTGGAGCAATTGCGTGACGCATTGGCGGCAAAGCCGGAAATCGTGCTGCTGGACAACATGAAGCCGTCACAATTACAGGCTGCAGTCGCCCTGCGGAATGATCTGGCACCGGAAACTCGCTTGGAGGCGTCGGGCGGCGTGAATCTGGAAACCATTAGTTGCATCGCCGGCACCGGGGTGGACCGCGTCAGCATCGGAGCGATCACGCATTCGGCTCCGGCGCTGGATTTGGGTTATGACTGGCCTTGGAAAAAGTGAGCAGTGACTCACGAATCGGTAGTCTGAGATTTTTAGATTTGACACTGCCGGAGAATTTCAGCTCGGGTTCAACACCCGCGCCAGCACTGCCACTCGACACGCAGTTGCTCCGTTGGCTTTTAGCAGGCGAGCCGCTTCGCTGCATGTGGCTCCCGTGGTGACCACGTCATCGACGAGCAGCACGCGCTTACCGGCAATCATGTGAGCGTCCCGGATACGGAAGCCATCCTTCTGGTTCTCGAAACGCTGCTGAATTGAAACTCGTTTTTGCGGACGCGTGTTCCGGCTGCGGCGAAGGACGTGAAGGTCGGACTTTACTTTCAACGAACGCGACAACGCTGCTGCCACGATCGCTGCGGAATTGAACCGACGGGTGAGCCGAGCGGCCCAGCCCTGCGGAATCGGAATGATGATTTCCGGATCAAAATCGCGAAGTTGCGCACCTCGGTTGTCAGTCAGCAGATCCGTGAGCGATTCCAGCATCACGGTGGAAAACGACCACTTGGCGGACAGAATGGCATGCCGCAGAGATTCGTCGTACATGCCCAGACAGCTTAGCGAATCAAACCGGATCGGCTTGCCGCGACAGTGAACGCAGCCGTTGTCAGTCGTCACGAATGGGCCGACTTCCGCACCACAGCGGTCACACGTATACGGCAACTCGGGACTCAGTGCATTGCGACAAGTCTGACAGAACGCGGATCCGCCCGCTGCGTTCGTTACTCGGTCGGCCGTCGAGTGACACAGCAGACACGACCACGGAAACACAACATCCAGCCCCGACTGCAGAAAGCTCGCCACGGATTCTTTCAGTTTTGTAGTTCGGCCGCCGTTGCTCTGCATAGGCTCGTTACCCTCGACGTATCTTCAGGCTGGCAGGACGATCGTCGTCCTCGACCAACATCGCCGCACGCAGGTCCCGCACCGCAGACTCGGGATCTTCGCTGCCGATGACGGCGTGAGAAACCGCGATGCGATTCGCTCCACTTAGACGAACCAGCGAGACCGTATCGATGTTGATACCACCGATCGCGAACCACGGAACGAGTGAGCTTTCCGTAACAGCTTCTTTGGCGGCGTCCTTGACGAATTCGATACCCGGAAAACCGTCGAACTGTTTTGTGGACGACGGAAAGACGGGCCCGACTCCCAGATAGTCGGCTCCGCTGTTGCAGGCTGTCCGAATCTGGTTTAGGTCGTGAGTTGAAACGCCCAGCAACTGGTCGTCGCGTAACATGCTGCGTGCTGATGCGACTGAGCCATCGTCCTGCCCGACATGCACGCCGTGGGCTTCCGCTAATCTGGCGAGGTCACTGCGGTCGTTCAGAATAAACAGTGCTCCGGCCGCTTCGCAGGCTTGCGCCAGCCATCGACCGCGCGAGATGAGTTCATCATCGGCCAGGTGTTTTTCGCGAAGTTGGATCACATCCGCTCCGCCAGCCAACGCGGCTTCCGCTGTTTGCTGCCAATCCAGTCGACACAAGTCTTCCGTTAACAGCACGTAAACGATGGCCTGCTGCAGGCGATCAATTCGTTCCATGCGCGATGAAGGAACTGACACGTCGCCAGCGTCTGACATGTCTATCACCGACTGCAGGTATAACTGTTGTTCAAGCGAATAGGTTTGATAACGCATCTGTTTGATCATCGCCGCGAACGGCCCGCTGACTGTCTTACCGAATTCTTCGAGGCTTCTTAATGATTCCTGAACTCGACGAGCGTTCGCAGCAACCAAATCGGCAACTGACTCGCGGCGCTGTTCCTGTTCTGTGGTCAGCGATGTGCCCACATCATGCTCGACAGCTCGCTGAAGCAGCGGCGACACGCCTGCCGACTGAAGCAGTTGCTCGGCGGCAACCAGCTGATGTCGCAGCCGCTTGAGTTCTTCGGTGGCAGCGGCATCGCGCGAAACAAACCGCGCGAAATCTTCCAGCACACGCAGTCCTTCTCGGGTGCGATTCAGGTTGGCATCCAACACGGCAACAATTCGCTGTGATGCGTCGGTTTCCGAAACGAAAATGGAAGCGGTATCGCAGTCCTCATCTTCGTCTGTAAAAAGTCCCGGGGCCAGATCCAGATCGACGGCCAACACCGGCAGCGCTTCCGGTTCGCCGGATAATTGTAGTTCGACGTTTGCTGCCGTGATCCCAAGCGGCTCCAGCTGTGACTTCGCCGGTCCGTCCAGTTCAACCATGGCCTGCACCAAATGCTGGCTGCGCACCAGCGTCGCATCGTCACTGCGGCGGCAGATCAAGCGAGCTCGATCCAACAGTCCGGTCAACCACATTTGGTCGCCCGCTTTCGGGCCAAGGCCTGCCGACGGGAGATCGGGTGTTTCATCGGCAAGGATGACCTCTGCCGCATCCCCGTCAGATTGGCATTCAGTCAACGTCCGACAAGTTGCCGCCACGACCTCGCCAAAGCAGCCGTTTTCAATTTTGTGCAGCGTTAAACCGAGATTCTGCAGGCAGGTTCCGCCAAGCGATTCTTCCAGCAGAATGACGAGGACCAGATGTCCAACGTCAGCTGACGAATCACCCACGGCAATCGCATCAAATCGTCGACGGATGCGTTCGCACGAAGGAGTCGCCGCAATTTGTTGAAACGAATGATCCACTTGAACTCCTGAGGTGATGCATTTACCCATCAATTACGCGATCCGGCGCCGTTCGGATCATTGTTATTACCGCGATTCCTGCCAGTTCGCGGAATGCGGATTGCCGTATCCTGCCAGTTTTTTCCGAGAAGTTCGTTTTTAATCGAACCTTGCGCTGAAGTTTTCCGTGTTTATGGTGCCAGTTCGGTATTTGGCAAGCCAGGTTTAGCTGAACAAGCGTTTCGGAGATCGGCGTTGCGACGGTGATTTGGAAAACCCTTTAACGAGCTGTCTTGTCGCCGAATCGACTGCGACCTAGAATCCGGCATGACATTCGCTTGGAAGGTCATGCACGGAGCAACACTGTCAAAGTGGCGTGTTCAGGAGGCTGATTGGATATTCGTGTTTTGTGAACGGCAGGGCGTTAGCCGTCAGTCCTGCGGGAATTGTTTCTGCGGTTATCGCCCTGCGGTTCACTTGCATCGTTATCTGGCCAGCCTGCGAAGGGAACGGACTCAAATTGATTCGATGAGTGAAATCAGATGAACGGTGGTATGGCCGGTGAACCTCGGGCCAGGGCCGAATTTTGAATTTTGACGGTAGCTGGCAAGAAGCCGGTAAGTTCAGCAGTCTTTGAAGAAGCTGTTGTGACCGACTTTCAGACACACAAACGGAAAAGAGAAATCACATGTACGAACGCTTCACTGATCGAGCCCGCAAGGTGATGCAACTCGCCAACCAGGAAGCTCAACGATTTAATCACGAGTACATCGGGACTGAACACGTCCTCCTAGGCCTCGTGAAGGAAGGTTCCGGCGTTGCTGCCAACGTGCTGAAGAACCTCGATGTCGACTTGCGAAAAATTCGTATCGAAGTCGAAAAGATTGTCCAGACCGGTCCAGACATGGTCACGATGGGCAAGCTGCCTCAAACGCCGCGCGCGAAAAAGGTTATCGAGTACGCGATGGAGGAAGCTCGCAATTTAAATCATAACTACGTCGGCACCGAACACCTGCTGCTGGGGCTGTTGCGTGAACAGGAAGGTGTGGCGGCTCAGGTTTTGATGAATCTGGGCATGAAGCTGGACGACGTCCGCGACGAAGTCTTGAACCTGCTGGGTCATGGTTTGGAATCTGCAGAAGGCGCCGGAGCCAGCGAGCGAAGCGAAGGTGGTTCACAGCGCAGCGGTTCACGCAGCAAGACACCTGCGTTGGACAGCTTTGGACGCGACCTGACAGAACTGGCCCGCCAGAAAAAGCTGGACCCAGTCATCGGCCGCGAACGAGAAATTGAACGAGTCGTCCAAATTCTGTGCCGTCGTCAGAAGAACAACCCTGTTCTGCTGGGCGAAGCTGGAGTTGGTAAGACGGCGATCGTCGAAGGTTTCGCGCAGATGGTCGTCGATAACCTCGTGCCGGACCTGTTGGCCGATCGACGCATCATTGTGCTCGACCTCGCAATGATGGTTGCCGGCACGAAGTACCGTGGTCAGTTCGAAGAGCGGATCAAGGCGGTCATGAACGAAGTTCGGCGAGCCAAGAACACAATTCTGTTCATCGACGAACTTCACACTCTGGTTGGTGCCGGTGGTGCCGAAGGTGCGATCGACGCTTCCAACGTTCTGAAGCCGGCACTTAGCCGTGGCGAGCTGCAGGTGATCGGTGCGACAACTCTGGACGAGTATCGTAAGTACATCGAAAAAGACAGTGCTCTGGAACGACGCTTCCAGACGGTTGTTGTGAATCCACCATCGCCATCTCAGGCTGTAGAAATCCTGAAGGGGTTGCGAGAACGCTACGAAGAGCATCACCGCGTGCAAATCACGGATGACGCTTTGGAAGCGGCGGTTGAGATGTCAAACCGCTACATTTCGTCTCGCTGTCTGCCAGACAAGGCAATCGACGTGATCGACGAATCGGGCGCTCGCGTGCGTCTGAAGTCGATGGTGCGACCGCCAGACCTGAAGGAAATCGAGGACGAGATCCAACGGTTGAATCAGGCCAAAGAAGATGCAGTTGCTGAGCAGCAGTTTGAAAAGGCTGCGTCTCTGCGAGATCAAGCGGACAAACTTCGCAAGAAGAAGGACGAACTCACCGAGGAATGGCGTGAGAAATCAAAGCAGACCGACGGAGTCGTCGACGCAGAAGTTGTTGCCGAAGTTGTCGCCAAGATCACTGGCATTCCACTAACGCGACTTTCCAGCGAAGACACAGTCCGTCTGCTGCAGATGGAAGACGAACTGCACAAGAAAGTCATCAGTCAGCATGAAGCGATTACTCAGATCTGCAAAGCGGTTCGCCGCAGTCGCAGTGGTTTGAAGGATCCAAAACGGCCAACTGGTGCGTTTTTGTTCTCCGGCCCAACAGGTGTTGGTAAAACTTTGCTGGCGAAGACGCTTGCTGAGTTCATGTTCGGCGAAGAGGACAGTCTGATTCAGTTGGACATGTCTGAGTACATGGAGAAGCACAACGTCAGCCGACTGGTCGGTGCACCTCCAGGCTATGTTGGCTACGAAGAAGGCGGTCAATTGACGGAGAAGATTCGCCGCCGACCGTATGCTGTGGTGTTGCTGGACGAAATTGAAAAGGCCCACCCAGACGTCTTCAACATGTTGCTGCAGATCATGGAAGAAGGTCACTTGACCGACAGCTTTGGTCGTACAGTGGACTTCAAAAACGTCGTGCTGATTATGACTACGAACGCGGGGGCCAATAAGATGGCTCACGGTGGTAGCATGGGACTTCACACGCTTCGTGAAACCGACGACAAGCGGTCTTACGATGAAATGAAGACGAATCTGATGCACGAACTTCAAAAACAGTTTAAGCCGGAGTTCCTCGGCCGACTGGACGAAGTGGTTGTGTTCCGCAAACTGACCCGTACAGAACTGATGGATATCGTGGACATCGAACTGAAGAAGGTTTACGACCGCCTTCAGGACAAGGGACTGAAGATGATCCTGTCAAACGATGCTCGCGAATTCATCATCGACAAGGGCGAAACGAACGATGGCCTGGACTACGGTGCTCGCCCGCTTCGCCGCAGCGTAGAACGCTTCATCGAAGATCCGTTGTCTGAAGAACTTCTGCGTGGGACGTTCGAAGGTAAGAACGTCATCAACGTGGAAGTCACCGAAGTCGGCGATCAGAAGCAGCTGAGATTCGTCAGCGAGTACCAGGAAGAGCCTGCTGGCGAGCCAGAAGGTGAACCTGTCGGCGTTGGCTCCAGTGACGAAGCTTCGGAGTCATCTGACGGATAAGTTCAACCTGCGTGGTTGGAAGGATAACTAAGGCCGGTGCATTCGTATGAGTGCACCGGCTTTTCTTTTGCGCGGCAGGTCGTCATCGGTTCGCATTCGGATAAAACCCCTGTTGCCGGTACTTCAGTCGGGCGGCGCCCGTCGGCCGTGCCGGAATGAGTTCGCGCGAGACGTGTTTGTCCGTCAATTGTCGAATTCAGCGCAGCGAAACGAGCCGTTGAATTGCAGTCGGTGGTCGTGATCAATAAATTCGTGGAAATTTTGCGCAGCGAATCCCATTTGCTGCGGCTTCGACGGACTCCGACCGACAGCAGCCAGCGTAATGACGGAAACAATGGACGACATCAGCATCACCGCTCCGTGGCAGGAGCGGCATTTGCTGGGGCTGGAACATCTTTCGGCCGAAGAAATTGCCACCATTCTGGATCTTGCGGATCAGTTTCAGACGCTGACCGAAGGCGGGTCTAAAAAACTGACCGTGCTGAATGGCACCGTGGTCGCCAACCTGTTTTTCGAAAATTCAACACGCACCAAAACCAGCTTCAACATCGCCGCGCGACGTTTGGGAGCCGACACTGTCGACTTTTCGGCCAGCGGCAGCAGTCTGTCGAAGGGAGAAACTTTCGTCGACACGGCTCTGACAATTGAAGCTATGGGCGTCGACCTTGTGGTGTGTCGTCATCGTACGCCTGGTGCTCCTCACCTGCTGGCACGGCATCTGAAAGCCGGCGTCATCAACGCGGGTGATGGCACGCACGAACATCCGACCCAGGCATTGCTGGACATGCTGACGATTCGGCAGAAGCTGGGCCGAATCGAAGGATTGACGGTGGCTCTCGTCGGCGACATTCGACATAGCCGAGTCGCTCGGTCGAACATCCACGGCCTGTTGAAACTGGGCGCGCGTGTGATTGTCTGCGGACCTGCCACGCTGGTTCCTCGCACGATTACTCAACTGGGCGTGGAGGTGGCTTACAACCTTGACGAGATTCTTCCTCAGGTTGATTGTGTGAATCTGTTGCGAGTTCAGTTCGAACGCCAGCGAGGCGCCTTCTTCCCATCCATTGCGGAGTACGCTCACTTGTTCGGCATGAACGGCGATCGCATTCGAAAAGCCAAAGACGGCCTGCTGGTACTCGCCCCCGGCCCGATTAATCGTGGCGTGGAACTCACTCCGGAAGTTGCTGATGGGCCACATTCCGTCATTCTGAATCAGGTTTCGAACGGGCTGCTGATTCGCATGGCCTGTCTGTACCTGCTGGCAAAGAAAGCAGGCAAGTAACATGCGAACGCTCATCCAAAATGGAACGATCGTCGATCCCGCCAATGGCATCGAAGCTCGTCGCGAGCTGCTGATTGCAGACGGCAAGGTTGTCGAAGTGCTTCCTCAGGGCCAGCAGCCAGATGCCGACAGAGTGATTGATGCGACAGGGCTGCTGGTCTGCCCCGGCTTCATTGACGTTCACGTCGGAGTGCGAGAACCCGGTTTCGACGAAGACGAAACAATCGCGTCGGCGACAGCGGCTGCCTTGGCCGGCGGCTTCACGAGTATCGCGGCACTGCCGGACACCAACCCCGTCGTCGATAATCGAGGCTCAGCAGAATTCGTTAAGCGACAGGCAGAACGAGCCAACAATTGCCGCGTGTTTCCGTTGGGAGCCGTCACAAAAGGAACGCGCGGCGAAGAACTGGCTGAGATTGGGCAACTTGTGGAAGCGGACGCGGTCGCCTTCACAGACGCCAAGTCACCAATCGCGAATGCAGAAGTGATGCGGCGAGCGCTGGAATATACGGGGATGTTCGACCGCCCAATTCTGCATCATTCGATGGTACCGGAATTGTCTGACACCGGAGTCATGCACGAAGGCTTCCAGTCAACGCGACTGGGCCTGCGTGGGATTCCGGCCGCCGCGAACGACATCATGACCGGTCGCGACATCGCTTTGGCAGAACTCACTGGCGGTCGCGTTCATATCATGTGCGTGAATACCCAGGAAACGGTCGAACGTATTCGCCTGGCTCAGGGACGCACTGTCGCAGTGTCGGCCGACGTCACGCCGCATCACCTGCTGCTAACGGACGAAGTGATGGATTCGTTCGACACGCTTTTCAAATGCAACCCGCCGTTGCGTTCGCAGGAACACATCGACGCCTTGATCGAAGGCCTGAAAGACGGCACGATCGCCGTGATCAGTTCGGACCACCAACCGCTGGCGATCGAAAAGAAGGACGTAGACCTCGACAGCGCGCCGTTTGGTATCTGCGGGTTAGAAACAACATTGGCCCTCTGCGTGAAAGCCTTGATTCAGCCGGCACATCTTAGTTGGTCGCAGCTTGTCGCCTGCCTGACCACCGGTCCAGCGGCGTTGCTGGGTATCCCGCACGGAACGCTGTCTCCGGACGTGGCAGCGGACGTGACGCTTGTCGATCCAATTGAAGAATGGACCATCGACGCAGCAAGTTTCCGATCGCGCAGTCGCAACACCCCATTCAACGGATGGAAGGTTACGGGCCGAGTTGTCACGACTATAGTAAACGGCGAGGTTCGCCATTCGACGCGAGCATAGTGGCGCCGTCGTTACTTCGCCACGCGGCCGATAAACATCAGCTTGCCCCAGCCAATCTGCTGCTGCTCCATTTCGAAATGAGAATGCAACAGATCGAGTATCTGCTGCGGTCGACTTAGCCAGTTTTCGTAGGTGTCTCGTTCGCGTTCCGTCATGCGAGCCAAAGCGTCGCCTCGGCGGTAGAACATTCGTACCAGGCGTCGATCAGTTATGGCATGAGCGACCTTCAAAAACGGAGTCGACCACGGTTCCACCAGAACAATGCGGCCACCCGGATTCAACACGCGGCGGATTTCCTGAAGCACTTTCCCCAGATCATCGGGAAGTGTCGGTAAATGATGCAGCCCGCCCTGCACAACGATGACGTCTTTGTGGTTGTCGGGCCAATGCAGATCGCGGCAATCACCCACGTACAACGGTACATCGCCGTCAAACTCCCTCAGCAGACGCGGCGACAGGTCGACGCCTTCAAGGTTCTGAAAACCAAGGTGTCGCAGAGTTGTCAGGCCGTTGCCTCGACCGCAGAACAACTCAGCAACTGCCAGCTTCTTGTCCCAGCGGTCGACGCCCAGTTGTCGGTACCTCGCCACAAACTTCGATCGTTCTTCGGCAGGCGACTCGAAGTCCAGATACGCCTGCTCCCAGGCTTCGTCACAACACGAATCGTCAGCGACCCAATAAGTGATGTTGCCGTCCGTCATTGTGACTCGCCCATGCTCGAAGACGGTTGGTGGTGCATCCGAAGAATGCCCAGAAACAGCGACGCGAGCGCGGTCTGCACGGCCAACGCAGTCAGAGTCACTCCTGGAATTACCCATCGCATCGTCACCGCGTAGTCCAATCGACCGAACTCGGCGCGGTACCATTGCAGCACCGCGCACAGTAATAGGCCAGTTCCCATCAAACCGACGATCGCGGCACCAATTAGCATTCGTTCCAGTGTGGCCACATTTATCCATTGCGTCAGCCCACGATGAACGGGCAGCATGCCGCTGTCAGTGCCGTATACCTGAGCCAGCACGGCAAAAATGACGGATTGAAACCCGACAATCGCAGATAACGAAGCGAACAGCAACGTGTGAGCGTCAAACGTTGCTCCACCAATTGTGACACCTGGCAAAGCGACCGCGTATCCAAGCACTCCCAGCAAGATCATCAACAGCCCTGGCAGAAAGAATGTCCACCGTGGTGAGTACAGCATGAAGAAGCGAACGGTTCTCCAACCATCGCGAAACGTTCGAAGATGGGGCGGGTGAGCCTTCCGGCCGTCTGGATGCAGAGTGATCGGCACTTCCGAAATACGGCCCTCAACCAGCGTACTTTTGACGATCATTTCTGTCGCGAATTCCATCCCTGTGCAACGTTGATTTAACGATTCGTAGAAGTCGCGACGAAAGCCACGCAGGCCGCAATAGATGTCGTGAATAGGGACTCGAAAAAACACGGCCGCCATTCGAGACAGCATCGGGTTGCCCAGCCAACGATGCAGAAACGGCATAGCGCCAGGAAGAATTTGCCCCCCACCAGAAGGCAGTCGGCACCCCTGAACCAGGTCGCTGCCTGCTCGCAACGCGTCGACGAACTTTGGGATCTCAAGAAATTCGTAGCTATCATCCGCGTCCCCCATAATGACAAATTCACCGCGAGCGGCAGCGATGCCCCCCATCAACGCGCTTCCGTAGCCTCGCTGAGGAACGTCGACAACGCGAGCACCCAAATCGATTGCCAGTTTCTGCGATCCGTCATCGCTGCCGTTGTCGCCGATGACGACTTCGCCATTGATGCCGTGAGCTGCGAAGGCCTGTTGAGCTTTCCGGATACACGTTTCGATCGTATCCGCTTCATTCAGGCAGGGCATGACGACACTGACTTCGACGTCATAGGTGTTAGGCGGTGATTCTGTATCGGACAATTCTGTCATGAGACTTTCGCGCAACGAGAACTGGCACCGCAGCACAATGCGACTACCATCAGCGGCTCAAGCACCAGGCGATAGCGAACGTTTGGGATTTCCACCAGTGCTGTCAGGCCGGACATCATGCCAAAAAACAGCAACAATGAAACTCCAAACCATCTTGTGTCGGGACGCACGATCATCATGCTGGTTCCTGTCAGCACCAGCATTGCTACGAACGCGTTCCACTTTAAACTGCGCTGTGGCACCAATTGATAGATCGACGTTTCCAGATCCGTCAACGTTGCGTTGCTCCAACCCACCTGGCCAGCCGGTGGCGGGCCGTTGGGGCCTGCGATGTAAGGATAGGGATCGGGGACGCACCGCCAAAAGTTCACAAGTCGCCGAAATGCGGCCTTCCCGAATTTAATCGGACCAGCGCGAATTGCATCGAAGCATACTCGCTTCATCAGTCGGTCGATATCATCGTCCGGCATTCCTGTCTCCGCAAGGCGGTCTGAGACGCTCCACGTGGCTCGCAGTTCTGGATTGTGGACTGGCCATTCCGTGGTGCTAAGTAGTTGCTGACCGGCCTCTGTTTGAGGGATCTCAAGCCCAGCGCCGGAGCCGTCCTGGAAGGTGACAATCCACAGGTTGCGCCCCACAAACTGCGTCAGAAAGTATTCGCCAAAGACTGCACGGTTGCGCACAAACCAAGGCATCACGATCACAGACATCACCACGACGCCGACAGTGCTAGCTCGAAGTCTGCTCCTAACGCTGCCACTGGTCCCTGCAATCGTGATCAACGCAAACGCAGGGAGCCACCACAGTTGAACGACCGGGCGGACCAGAATACTCAGCCCCAACGTCGCGCCAACTGCAGCGCACCGGCGGACTGTCGTGCGGTTCAGGCATGCCCACAAACAGGCCACGTGCAACGTGATGACGAATATGAATAGCGTCTCGGTCAACAACGTTTGAGCGAACCACGCACGCACCATTCCAAGTGCAGCCACCGTGTAAGCAGCCATCGCCCAACGTTCTGAATGCGTAATTCGCCAGACTAACCACGCCGTGATTACGGTCGTCAGCACCAGCAATACGTGCTGGACGATGACAGTCACCAGCCACGCCTGGCTACCGGCCACCGCCTGCCACAGACCGAGAAATGCAGGGTAGCCCGGAGTACGATAGGCGATCGGATCGTTTGCCCAGGCAAAATTGCCGTCAGCGCAGAGCTGCCCCAGTTTCCAGTAGCCAGCGGCATCCATCACCACGTCGGCCGGGCCGGACAACACCAAGGCAGCCAGCATGCTAACGTGAAGGCAGAGCAGTAGAGCCCAGCGGCTGCGGCTATTCATCGCCCGACGCGCCTGCCGCCCGAGTTGGTTGTGCAAACAAGTTGGTACTTAGCTTGGGATACGCTTTCATCACCGACTGTAGTTCAGTCCTGCAACGATCTGAGGCGTCCACAAATTGCACGCGGTCCGGTCCCGCCAACAGCACCAGTTCTGGAATGTCGAACTGCTCGAGTAACCCAAAACACAATGACTCTGGCACCTTGTCCATGCCTTTGTTTTGTTCGAGTAACTCACGCAAACTGCCCAGTGAACCTCGAAGCTGCAGCGTTTCGAACTGGTCACCCGAAGCGGCCGCGACAAGTGATATCAGCGACGTCCGAGGTCCGGCCGCTACCAGTTTGACATGTTCACACCCAAATTCTTCGCGTGCCCACTTCGCGGCAGCCTGAAGTTGTCCGGCCTGAATTCCAATCGGGCGATCACCGAGACTGGATACCAGAATCGCGTACAGAAAGTCGTGTTTGGTAATCTTTGATTCACCAAAGTAAAACGGATCGATCGCCAGCACGCGATATCCATCGTTTAGCAAATGCTGAGTTTCCCCGGTCAGGCTGGATCCCCGGTCATCCGCGACAACGATCGCCAACTTTTTGCTCTTGCTGCCGGGGACGGACAGTTCAACCGCTGGCACCGTCCAGTCGCCGCCGAATCGCAGCCACCAGAACGATGCTGACAGATTTTCGGAGTTTCGCTGCGACTGCTGAATCGCCAGTGTGTGGAACGCTTTCAACTTCACAATGTCGTGTAGCTTCGGTCGCTGCTGGGTCTGCCACGCAGATAACTCGCCCGCACCCGCTGGTTGTGAATGAGACAGCCCGTCGGAAAGCTGCAAGGCCAGGGAGTTGAAGTCCAGGTTGCCTTCCGGCAGCTTCACGTGAAGTTGGTCTTTGGTCTTCAGTTCGTCCTCACTGGCGATCTCCTTTGCGGCGTTCTTGTCGAGGTTGCCCAGAAAGAATTCTTCCAGCATCCCGTACAACTGCTGTCGGTTGTCAACCAGGAAATTGTGAGTCCCGGGATCATTGTTGATATGGTATCTCAGGTTCGTTGGTTTGTTATAAAGTTTGTAGATCGGTTGAGCTGCTTCAAGTAGCGGCGGCAGCGCGTGTTCTGCCTTGAAGCAGCAATTGTCTTCCGCATTATTCGTCAGCAATGCGGGGCGCGGAGCCAACATGGCGGTCAACTGAGCATAGTCAGTGACCGACGCCAGGTCGCACGGCGTTTGTTCTGAATCGCCGAGGTCGCTTTGGTAGCGGGCTCGCGTTTTGAAACTGGAATAGCCCGCAACCGGATTGCACAGCGTCACGCGAGTGTCCAGCGAACTAATGAAGATCGTCTGCCAACCGCCGCCTGACAGCCCGGCCACAGCCACTCTTGCAGGGTCTGCGTTTTCATGTTGCAGCAGGATGTCCAGCCCGCGACTCATCGCCAGGTAAAAAGGTGCCAGCCCGCTGGTGCCGCACAAGTTCACTTGATTCATGCTGTAGTGATTGAAGCCGGGGGTGGCAAGTTGCCCCATGCCGAGCCATTCCAGATTCAATGCGATCATGCCGCGTTTGGCCTGGTTGATACATCGCATTTGCTTATAGTCGGCCGCCATGCCGTCCGGGCGATCGTGCCCGTTGACGTTCATGACGACAGGCACTTTGCCGGACAGTTTTTCGGGTTCGTATAGCAATCCCGCCGTCCACATTCCGGGAACGACTTCGTATCTCAGCTTGCGAATGCGGTAACCGGGGCCGCCTTCAATTTCACCCTGCCATTCCACTTTCGTGGGCAGCGTTCTCCACTTCGCCGCTTCGCCTCGAAACACGACTTTCTTCAAAACGTCTTCTCGCACCTTTTTTGCATACGTCTCCCATTCGCCGACTGTGGTCACTTCGGGCATCGGCAGGATGTGAGACTCGGTGTACGCTTCAATTTCGGATTGAGGCAAGTCGGGATTAATCAGCCGCTGCGCCAACGCGGATTCGATGGTGAGTGGAGCGTTCCTGCCATCATCGGCCGATGTGTCGAGAGCGATAAGCAGCCAACCGATCAAAGGCGGCATGACGAGTCGTTGAACGGACATGGATGGGGTTTCCGTTGCGGGGCGGAAGGGCAGGCAAGAGTCATTATGGTATCGCCGCCACGGATTTTTGCCACGTTGCTGGCGCCAGGGACGAGCAAATATGCTCGTCGATCGACTTCGCCGGGAGTAGGTGCTGATCGATCTACGGCGACCAGCGCATCTGCAGGTAAGGATTCCTGCCAGGTAAATAAGTTTGCCACCCGCTTGGGGCAAAAATTCCGCCGAAAGCGGGACGAAACCGCAGTCGTTGGTCGCATGGGGCTGACCGGTACTCTTGTATTAGCTGATGGCCGTTCGCTCCGTGATTTGGTCGCAACTAGTTTTCTCCAGGCGTTGAATTTCCTGCTTTGGTTTCCTACCGTGCTTCGTCGTAAACCACCACTCAAATGCCCCGCCCTACCCCACTTCGGAGCCCTCCACAAATGAAGATGTTCACCCGCTTGACCGCGCTGCTGGCGCTGGTCGCCACTGCCTCTCCGTTCTCTGCTGCTCAAAATGCGAAACCTGATGCCAACGTCGACGCTGGCGCGAGAGCTTTGCAGATTCTGGAATCTGCTGCATGGGCGGACATTTTCAACGGGAAGGACCTGGCTGGTTGGACGGGCGACACCCAAAACTACTTGGTTGAAGACGGAGTTCTGGTCTGCAAAAAAGGGGGCCACAATCTCGTCAGCGAAAAACAATATGGCGACTTCGCCTTTCAGTTCGAATTTAAACTGGAGGAAAGTGGCAACAACGGAGTCGGCATTCGAGTATCGGAAGGTGGGCATGCCGCGACCGATGGTATGGAGATTCAAATACTGGACCACCACGGCAGCCGCTACGGTGGTGAAGCCATCATGGAGAACGGCAAGAAGCGGAAGCTAAGCTGGCTGAAGCCGTGGCAGTATCATGGATCGATTTACGGCGTTTATCCTTCGAGAATTGGGTACCTGAAACCGGTCGGCGAGTGGAATTCTGAAACCATCGTCGCGATCGATGATCACATCCTGGTCATTCTTAACGGTGCCGTGATCATGGACGTGTGTCTGGATGACGTCACTCCGGTCGACGGCAACCCTCATCCGGGTATGCACAACAAGTCGGGCCACCTGATGCTGGCCGGACACAATGATCGTGTGGAATTCCGGAACCTGAAGCTGGCGGACTATTCGCCAGCACCCAGCACGCCAAAGACAGACAAGCACAACACGCCACCGGAAGGTTTTTCGGCGTTGTTCAACGGGAAGGACCTGACCGGTTGGAAAGGACTCGCTCACCGCAATGCCAACGAACGTCGGGCGCTGAAAGGCGATGACTTGAAGGCAGCTCAGGCGACCGCCGATGAAAGTATGAATCAGCACTGGAGCGTTTCTGACGGCGTGCTGACTTACGACGGCAAAGGTCAGAGTCTCTGCACAGCCAATGACTACGGCGATTTCGAGTTCTACTGCGAATGGAAGATTCCGCCGGGCGCGGATTCGGGCATTTATTTACGAGGCACGCCGCAGGTGCAAATCTGGGATCCCTGGCGTACTCAGTCAAAAGAAGAGCACACCGTACCGGATTCGTCAGAGGAATGGGTTGAGCGGTACCGACACGGCCAGCAGCTTGGATCTGGCGGACTGTGGAATAACCGCCGCTGGCGGAATTCGCCGTTGGTTCTGGCGGACAAGAAGGCTGGCGAATGGAACAACTTCCTGATTCGTATGGTGGGCGACAAAGTTACGATCTGGCTGAATGACAAGTTAGTTGTCGACCGGGTGAGGCTCGAAAACTTCTGGGACAAAGCACGCCTTATGCCTCTGCCTCGAGCCGACCAAATTGAATTGCAGCACCACGGCAGTGAATTGTTCTTCCGCAACCTGTACATTCGCGAGTTGCCGTATTAATCACTCGTTGCGGGTGCGCAATGGGCGGTCGGTCATGAGTTATTGTTTTCCAACGGAGTTTCCCGCGTGCCACGGAAATGGTCCTTTCATCCGCATGACGAACCGTCCATCAGTCGACTCAGTAAAGCCTTGAAGGTGACGCCGCTTGTCGCGCAGGTGCTGATCGCCCGGGGGTACGAGACTGCTGATGCTGCCAAAGGGTATCTCGAACCGAAGCTAAGCAACCTCCACGACCCTAATCTGCTGCCCGGTGTAGCGGATGCGGCGGCTCGCATCGTGGCAGCTGTCAAAGACAAACGCCGCATCACCATTTACGGTGACTACGATGTTGATGGAGTAACATCGACGGCCGTATTGTGGCATTGCCTGAAACTTCAGGGTGCGAGTGTCGACTATTACATCCCTTGTCGTATCGAAGAAGGTTATGGCCTAAACGAGTCTGCGATTCGGCAACTACATGAAGACGACCCTCAGCGCCTGCTGGTTTCCGTCGACTGTGGGATCGCCAGCGTTCAGGAAGCGGCGGTGGCCAAAGACATTGGTCTGGAACTAATTATCACGGACCATCACCACATCGGTTCAGAACTCCCTGATGCCGCCGTGCTGGTGCATCCGCGGTTGCCGGGGACCGAGTATCCCTTCGGTGAATTGTGTGGGGTTGGTGTGGCGTTTAAGCTGGCGTGGGCAATCTGCCAACTAACGGGCGACGGCACCAGAGCCAGCCCACGCATGCGGGAGTTTCTAAAATCAGCGGTGGGGCTGACGGCGATTGGAACGGTTGCCGATGTCGTTCCACTGGTCGATGAAAATCGCGTGATCGTGCGTTACGGACTACACAGTCTGAAGGAAAATCCCTCGCCCGGTCTGCAGGCGCTGTTGCGAGTTTCGAATCTGCACGACAAGGCTCAACTGTCGTCAGAAGATATCGGGTTCGGCATAGCGCCGCGGATTAACGCGGCCGGGCGTCTGGGACAGGCGCGTTTGGCGGTAGAAATGCTGACAACGGATAACGTCGAACGCGCGATCCAGTTGGGGGCGTACGTGGACGAACTGAACAAGAACAGAAAAACGGTCGAACGCCGAATTCTGAAAGAAGCGAAGGAGCTGGTTGAAGCAAATCCCGAATGGTTGCAGCACGGAACGCTGGTGTTGGCTCACCACGACTGGCATCCCGGCGTGATCGGCATTGTCGCCAGTCGCATTTGTGAAACATACGAAAAACCTACCGTCATGATCTCTCTGAAGGATGACGGCACCGGGGTGGGAAGTGCCCGATCATATGCCGGGTTTGATATGTACGCGGGACTGGAAGCAAGCCAGGAATGTTTGCTTGGGTTCGGTGGTCACAAAGCAGCGGCGGGTGTTCAGGTTGAAGCTGCTCGAGTTGATGAACTGCGTACGGCACTGGCAAACTGGTCGGCGCTGAACTTCGCTCCAACAGACGACGACACAGCATTGCGAGTCGACGCGGAAGTCCATCTGTCGGAGGTGACTCGGCGAGCCGTCATGGAATTACAGCATTTGGGCCCGTTCGGCGAAGCCAACCCCAAACCCCGTTTTGCAGCACGGCGAGTCGACTTGGCGGAACCGCCGAAAACAATGGGGGAAGGCGATCGGCATCTAGCGATCAAGGTCCGGCAACACAGCACAAATCTGCGAGCGGTCGCGTTTGGACGGGGCGAATGGGCGGCCGAGTTGGCAGCGATCACAGGACCACTGTCAATCAGCTTCGCACCGCAAATCAATTCGTTCCGCGGCTACGACCGCGTCGAATTGCAACTACACGACTGGCAGCCGCCGGACGATGGCACGAATCCCGCGAAGTAAAGGTAACGTGCTGCGTCCCCGTGTAGCGTTGCTCCGCACGCCGCAGTGCAGTGGTAATTGAAGCAAGCCTTGATCGTTGGAAGGTTCGCCGTACCTCATACAATCACCTGATATCTGTCGCGGCAACTCATCAGCTGCGACTGTTTTTGCTCGTCGCCGAACGCGGTGCAGCAAGGGATGCGGCGGCGGGCGTGGTCGATTACGTCAGAATGTCGGTGATGATGTTGCCATGAACGTCGGTGAGTCGGAAGTCGCGACCCTGGAAGCGGTATGTGAGACGCTCGTGATCGACACCCAGTTGCTGAAGGATGGTGGCGTTCAGGTCATGGATGTGGACGGGATTCTCAGTGATGTTATAGCTGAAATCGTCCGTCGCACCGTAAACCAGGCCTGGCTTAATGCCCGCTCCGGCCATCCAGATGCTAAAGCAACGAGGGTGATGGTCCCGGCCGTAGTTTTCTTTTGACAAGCTGCCCTGACTGTAGACCGTGCGGCCAAATTCGCCGCCCCAAATCACCAGAGTGTCTTCCAGAAGTCCGCGTTCCTTCAGATCCTGAACCAGAGCGTACGAAGGCTGATCGACATCTTTGCATTGCGACGGCAGGTCTCCCGCAACATTTCCGTGTTGGTCCCAGCCTCGATGAAAGATCTGCACGAACCGAACGTCTCGTTCCAGCATTCGGCGAGCTAACAGGCAGCTTGCCGCATATGTGCCGGGAGTCGTTACGTCCGGCCCATACATGTCCAGCACGGATTTTGATTCGCCATCGATGTTGACCAGGTCCGGCATCGATGATTGCATCTTGAATGCCATTTCGTACTGAGCGATTCGGGCCTGAGTTTCCGGGTCGCCGATACGATCGAGTGTTCGCTGGTTCATTTCGCTTAGCCGATCCAGCATACGTCGCCGAGCTGTGGTTGACACGCCATCCGGATTGGACAGGTACAGCACCGGATCGCCCTGCCGCCGCAACGATACGCCGGAGTAGCGGCTGGGCAAAAAGCCGGCTCCCCACAGCCGGTTGTACAATGCCTGAGCCTGCTTGCGGCCGGTCCATGTGGGCGTCATCACCATAAAGGCGGGGACATCTTTGTTTTCCGATCCCAGCCCGTAACTCAGCCATGATCCGAGACTCGGACGACCAGGAAGCTGGTCACCGGTGCAGATGTATGTGATCGCCGGGTCGTGGTTAATCGCTTCCGTATGCATCGAACGTACGATGCAGATATCGTCTACCATTTTTGCCGTGTGCGGCAGCAGTTCGCTGATCCAGGCTCCTGACTTACCGTACTGTTCGAACTTAAACTTCGAAGGTGCGATCGGAAACCGTTTTTGACCGGACGTCATCGTGGTCAGTCGCTGGCCATTGCGCACCGATTCCGGGAGGTCTTTGTCAAACATCGCCTCCATCTTTG
This sequence comes from Fuerstiella marisgermanici, assembly GCF_001983935.1. Lineage (GTDB taxonomy): Bacteria > Planctomycetota > Planctomycetia > Planctomycetales > Planctomycetaceae > Fuerstiella > Fuerstiella marisgermanici. The sequence continues at coordinate 543,669 of NZ_CP017641.1, forward strand.
GCTTGTAGTCGAAGGTGTCCTGCTGACAGGGGGCTCCGGCCATAAACAGATAGATGGCTCGCTTAGCCTTCGGCGCATACTTCTTCAGGTAATCTGGTACTTCGCCGCTGCTTAAGCTATCAGTCGGCGCAACCGCGTCACCATTGCCGGCCATTGCTGAAGACTGCAGCAGCGATGCTAGAGCCGCCGTCCCCAGTCCGGTCGCTCCCCTGGCGAAAAAGTGCCGTCGTGTTTCGGACAGCATATGTTGATGAATTGGGTTCATTTGTTTATCACCTCATCCAGATTCAGAACCAAATTCGAGACCAGTGTCCATGCCGCAAGTTCTTCGACTGGCAGTTTCGCGTTTGGTGGTACTTCGCCGATAGCGACTAATTTTTTTGCCGCATCCGGGCTCTGTTTGAAGTCGGCCAGGTAGTGATCGTAGTCGGTTACCAAAGCCTGCACTTCCGCGTCTGTCGGACTGCGTAACACACACTGTCGCAGGATGAACCGAGCACGATCGGCGGGAGCCGAACCGATCTCTGTCATCGCTCGTTGCGCCAATGCGCGGGCACATTCCACGTACTGCGGATCATTCATCATCAGCAGCGCCTGCAGTGGGGAGTTCGTTCGTTCGCGACGGACCACGCAGCTTTCGCGGGACGGGGCATCAAAGGTACTCATTTGCGGCGGCGGTGCTGTGCGTTTGATGAAGGTGTACAACGTGCGGCGGTGAACCTTGTTGTGGCCTTCGTCCTGTTTAAATCGCACGGTATTTGAACCTGAGTAGCCGACGGCAAACCACAGTCCGTCGGGTTGAGGCGGCTTTACGCTGGGCCCGCCGACATCCGGCACCAACAAACCGCTGACGCCCAAAGCCTGATCTCGCAGGACTTCTGCATCAAGTCGAAACCGTGGTCCGCGAGCGAGGTATCGGTTTGCCGGATCGACCTCGTATTCGTTTGGCAAGACCTGAGCCGTCTGACGATAGGTGGCTGACATAACAATCAGCTTTACCAGATGTTTCACGTCCCAGTCATGAGCTGCACCAGCGACCTGAGGCTTACGGAACTCAGACGCTAACCAATCCAGCAGCAACGGGTGGGTGGGCTGTTCTCCCTGCGATCCAAAGTCTTCCGTCGTCTTTACCAGCCCGGTGCCGAAAAACTGTTGCCAAATACGGTTTACGGTGACTCGTGACATCAGCGGGTGTTCTTCCGACGTCAGCCATTTCGCTAAACCGAGTCGATTGTTCGGAAGTTCTTTGGGAATGTCCGGCAGCACAGCCGGGGTGGCTCGCGTGACAGGATCGCCCTGCTGGTCGTATTCTCCGCGAGTCAGAATGAAGGCCGGCTTTAGTTCCGGTGCTTCGCGAAAGACGAGTGTCGTGGGAGCCGCGTTGCGTATTCCGGCGGCTTTGTTTTTCGCGGATTCAGCCTGTTCCTTTAAGGCCAGCACACGCTCGTGTGATGTGACGAACGCGAATTCCAGAAAGTGCTGTTTCAGTTGGGAAGTTTCTTCCGGCGTGCGTTCAGCGGCTGGTTTTAGGGCGATTGGTCGAAGCTTTTCCGGCAATGCTTTGGCTTCATTCGCTTTTTGGTCGCGGTCCCAGAATGCGAACGAGTCGTATAGCACTGGCTTGCTGGATGCACTTAAGATTCCTGCCTTGTCCCAGTAGACGGTGCCGTCAAACTGCGTGAACGCCCAGCCCTGAACTTTGTCGCCCGCCTTAAATCCAACCTCGGCGACGGGAACGTCCAGACGCACCCATTCACCGGTTTTGGGCAGGTCGCCCATTCGTTTCCGGCTGACTGATTTGTCCGTACCCCAGTCGATGTGATTGCTACCCCAGTACGCTCGCTGACTCCAATCGCCGTCGTTCCACTGAAGCATGATTTCTTTTGGTGGATTCTTGGGGTCGAGATACACATAGCAGAAGAAGGAAGCACCGTCCGAGATCGTTAACGGTTTTGTGGCCGCGTCGAAGAAGTGTTGGCTAAGGCCTTCTGCGGATCGAGTGCTGCTGAGTTCGCCGCTGTAAACGGGGGCCGGGGCCTTCACGAATTTCCACGGACTGTTGCCTTGAGCGTTGGCTCCATCGGGAACGGCGTCGTCGATCCAAACCAGTTCTTTAGGCGGTTCGCGGACGGGTTCACTGGGCGTCTTCGGTTCTTCGTAATTCAAAGAAGCGAGGTAGTTCTTGAGTTCCGTTTGCGCTGACTGGTGTGTGGAGTCCAATTTTGCCAGTTGCTGCTTTTGTTCGTCGGTAAGAACCTTCAGTACGGGGGCGGGGTCTTTTTTGTTTCCGTCCAGTGGCTTGCCATCGATGCTGTTGAAGTAAGCGTACAGCGAATAGAAATCCGTCATCGTTAACGGGTCGAATTTGTGATCGTGGCAGCGAGTGCAGTCCATCGTCAGGCCCATAAACACAGTGCCCGTTGTGACCGTTCGATCGACCACGTTGCGCACGTGGACCTCTTCGGCAATCGAACCGCCTTCGCTGGTTGTTACGTGGCAGCGGTTGAACCCAGTGGCGACCAACTGATCGTCTGAGGGGTTGTCCAGCAGATCGCCGGCAAGCTGTTCGATCGTGAAGACATTAAACGGTTTGTTGCTGTTGTAGGCATCGATCACCCAATCTCGGTACGCCCACATCTCGCGATAGTTGTCCAGGTGCAGGCCATGCGTGTCGCCGTAGCGAGCTCCATCCAGCCAGTAGCGAGCACTGTTTTCACCATAGTGCGGCGACTTCAGTAAGCGGTCGACCACTTTTTCGTACGCGTTTGGCGAACCATCGTTCACGAAGTCTTCAACTTCTGCCACGGTTGGTGGCAGTCCGGTCAAATCCAGCGACACACGCCGGATTAGCGAAACTCGATCGGCCGGACTGTTCGGACGCAATCCCTTACCCGGCAGGCGAGCTCGCACAAAACGGTCGATGTCGTTGACGACTCCGTCTTGCGGTCCCACGGTTGGTGGGGCTGGGCGAGTGACAGGAACGAACGACCAGTGCTGCCCCCAATTGGCACCTTCTGCCACCCACTGTTTCAGAATTTCAACTTCCGCAGCGGTGAGTGACTTATTCGAATCGGCAGGCGGCATTTTTAAATCGGCATCGTCCGTGGTAATGCGGTCGATCAGCGCGCTGTGTTTGGGGTCGCCGGCGACAATGGCTGTTTCGCCGCTTTCCAGTTTGGCTTTGGCGGCTGCTTCCTCATCCAGTCGCAAACCAGCCTGGCGGTTGCCGGCGTCTGGCCCGTGGCATTGAAAGCACTTGTCGGAAAGGATGCCTCGCACCTGACGCTGAAACGAAATTTCTTCAGCTGAGGCCGTCGAGGCTGTTGCCGTAAAAATCAGCGCCAGGAGACCAATCGAATTCCAGGGTGTGGAGCGATTCATGATGTGCAGGGCCGGAGGGAAGAAACAGTGGCGGGCAGTGAGCGGTTTGCCGGGTTTCGCCGTCGAAGGGATTCGTCAACCGCTGTGCCTATTGTATCTGGATTGAGCGTTGGTTCGCCACAAAAGTAGCGGATTTTTGCACGTATCGAGCTGTCAGACGCTAGTTGTTGCCTGTTGTCACGGCTTCATCCTCAATGTGCACGCGGATAATCTCTTCAAACGACGTTTCCGCCTGAAAACCAAGCCGTGCGGCTCGCGTTGCGTCGAAATTCTGAGGCCAGCCAGCCACCATTTTGATGATCGCCTCGTCCGGTTCGCGACGGATTAGGCTCACGGTGTCGGCCCCGGCGATTTTTTCTAAGGCCGCAATCTGTTCGCCCACCGTGACAGAAATACCGGGCATGGTGAGATTACGGCGAGGGCCGATCGTGCTTGAATCGATTGTGGCAGCGTGTAGCAGAAAACCCACAGCGGCTCGCGGCGAGGCGTGCCAATGTCGCACGTCCTCCGATACCGGCAACACAGCCTCCAGGCCGGCCAATGGTTCTCGAATAATGTTCGAAAAGAACCCCGACGCTGCTTTGTTCGGTTTGCCTGGTCGCACGCAAATGGTCGGGAGGCGAATGCCGACTCCATCCATGAAACCGCGCCGCGAAAAGTCGCTTAGCAGCAATTCACCGATGGCTTTCTGAGTGCCATAGGACGTGAGCGGTGTGGTGTGGAAGTCGTCGCCAATAGCGTCGGGGAACGGAGCACCAAATACGGCGATTGAGCTGGTGAAGACGACTCGCGGCCAGTAGTCCGGCATCTGGCAGATCGCTTCGAACAGGTAGCGAGTGCCATCCAGATTAATGCGATAGCCTTTTTCAAAATCGGCCTCCGCTTCGCCGGACACGATCGCGGCCAGGTGAAAGATCACGGCGGGGCGGTCGCTTAATAGTTCCCCGGCAACAGATTGAGACGACAGGTCACCTTCACGAACATTCACTGGAATGACAGCGTTCGCGGGCACGGGGGCCGGAACCACGTCGAATAGTTCCAGGCGAGTGACGTCGTTCGCTCCGATCCGGCCGGTTGCCGCCAGGTTTTGAGCCAGTTTCTGGCCCACCATTCCCGCTCCGCCGATGATGAGTACCTTCATTGAGTTCTATTTTCTATGGATGGATGGTTTGCATTTTCACAGGCCGGTTCGATCCTGCGGTTGTGTTTCCAGGCCGGCAATAACAGCGTTCAACATCGCGGATGAATACTTCGCTTCGCCACGATACAATTGCTTCGCACTTATACTGATCCACTCACCGATCCTCAACTCGCTCCGAAGCATGAAGACAATCCCAACAGTCGCCGTCATCACGCTGGTTACCGTCGCAATTGGTCTGCAACGGTCGGGCGCGGATGACGATGTCAAAGTCGACTTCACGCGAGACGTGCGGCCCATTCTGTCTAATGCCTGTTTTCATTGCCACGGACCTGACCAGGACACTCGCGAGGCTGATCTGCGACTGGATCAGCACGCCGGCCTGTTTGATGATCGAGGCGGGTACGTGGCCGTGAAACCCGGCGACGTCAGCAACAGCGAACTCGTGCGACGCCTTCTGTCTGACGACCCGGACGAAGTTATGCCGCCGCCGCAGTCAAACAAGAAGCTGACGCAACAGCAGCGAGCCACGTTGGTGAAATGGGTCGAACAGGGAGCTGCCTGGGAGAAGCATTGGTCGTTCGAACAACCGGTGAAACCGAACGTGCCTCAATCGACGGATGACAACTGGTCGCGCAACGAGATCGATCGCTTCATTGTTGCTCGCCTGCGCGCGGCCGGACTTCAGCCATCCCCGGAAGCAGACGTTTACACACTGGTGCGACGTCTGTATCTGGATTTGATCGGCCTGCCACCAACACCGGCCGAAGCGGACACATGGGTTGCGAAACTGCAAGCTGGTGATGGGGAGCCGGTTAATGAAGCAGCGTTCCAGGAATTGGTAACTCATCTGTTGGCATCGCCTCACTACGGCGAACGCTGGGCGCGGCGGTGGCTGGACCTGGCTCGCTATGCCGACACAAATGGCTACGAAAAGGACCGCGAACGCAGTATCTGGCCGTATCGAGATTGGGTTGTCAATGCGATCAATTCCGACATGCCCTTCGACCGTTTCACGATCGAACAACTTGCCGGTGACATGCTTCCAGACGCAACCATCGACCAGAAAATTGCGACCGGTTTTCATCGCAACACGATGCTAAACGAAGAAGGCGGCATCGATCCGTTGGAATTTCGTTACCACGCGATGACCGATCGGAACGCCACCACGGGCACCACGTGGCTGGGTTTAACGATCGGGTGTTGTCAGTGTCACACGCACAAATACGATCCCATTTCGCATCATGAATATTTTCAACTGATGGCGTTTCTGAACAATGCCGACGAGCCTCGATTGGCGCTGCCGGATGCAGGTTTGGATCGGCAGTGGAAACAGAATCGGGCGAAAGCGGATGAACTGGTGGCTCAACTTGCGAACGAGTGGCCGGTTGAAGCGGCGGATCAGTTAAGTGAATCTGAAGTCGCGGCGAAGCGTGAGTCTGCGGTTGAAGCTGCATTTGAGGAATGGCTTGCGGCCGAACAACCGAACGCCGTGGAGTGGGTGGAACTGCAGCCGACGGAGGCTACGTCGAATCTGCCCATCCTTACGATCCAACCAGACAACTCAATATTCGCCAGCGGCGACACTGCTAAACGCGACGACTACTTCGTCACCTTCGCGCCGTCCAGCCAACCGATTACCGCTCTGCGGTTGGAAGCACTGCCAGACGAACGGCTGCCCAGCGGCGGGCCAGGATCGACGTACTACGAAGGCCCATTGGGCGATTTCTTTTTAAACGAATTGAAAGCCTCATCCGGCGAATCTGAGTTTGCGTTCGCATCTGCGTCGCAAACGTATGCCAAAAATCGGTTCGGCAATAGCCCCGCGACCGCAGCACTCGCGATCGATGGCGACGTGCAAACAGGGTGGTCCGTTTACGAGCGACCGGGGGAGCGTCACGTCGCAGTGTATCAGCTGCGGCAACCGATCCCCGCGGGAACGCCGCTCCGATTGCAGATGACGTTTGGTCGCCACTTCGCCAGTTCGCTGGGGCGCTTTCGTTGGTCGGCTTGTGAATCTGAAAGTGCGCCGCAGGCCAGAACTTACGGCGACGACATTGCGTCCTCCCTGCGACAGCCACGTGCGGCTCTCGATGAAGCCCGGAAGAAGCGACTGTTCGAAACCTTTCTGCTGAATGCAGAACCGCTGACAGGTAAGGCGGAAGAAATTCGTAAGCTGCGGAAGCGGCCTGAGGCAACCACGTCGCTGGTGATGGCCGAGCGGCCTACCGAACATCCTCGGCCAACCTTCCGCCATCATCGCGGCGAATATCTTCAGCCAAAGGACCAGGTCACTGCTGGTCTGCCGGAAGTGCTGTCGGCAGATGGCAGTGCGCGGCCACGCAATCGCCTTGAGTTCGCACAATGGCTGGTGTCGGACGCGAATCCGCTCACGGCACGTGTTGTCGTCAATCGGCATTGGGCCACCTTGTTTGGGACCGGAATCGTACGAACCGTTGACGATTTCGGATTGCAGGGCGAATCGCCTTCGCATCCCAAGCTGCTGGACTGGCTGGCGGTGACATTTCGCGAGGATGACGGCTGGTCGCTGAAAAATCTGCACCGTCGTATTGTGAGTTCGGCCACCTACCGTCAGGCATCGATCCCTGGTCCGGATGCAGCAGCCATCGATCCAGACAATCGACTGCTCAGTTTCCTGCCGCGACTACGTCTGGAAGCTGAGATTTTGCGTGACCAGTTGCTGGTCGCGGCCGGCGTACTGTCGGATAAAATCGGCGGTCCGCCCGTTCGGCCACCACAACCCGCCGGAGTGACGGAATCGGCGTACGGCAAGCCGAGTTGGGATGCCAGCACGGGCGAAGACCGCTACCGCCGCAGTCTGTACACATTTTCGAAACGGACGGCGCCGTTCGCCATGTTCACCACATTCGACGCGCCAACAGGAGAAGCGTGCATCGCCGTTCGCGACCGCAGCAATAGCCCACTGCAGGCACTCACGCTACTGAACGACGTGATGACGGTCGACCTTGCTCGACAAGCAGGCTGCCGCGCTGCCGCTGCGTCGGCGGAAAGTGATACGGCAGAGCAGATGAATTCGCTGTTTCGCCGAGTTTTAGTGCGTCCGCCCGGCGAAGCTGAGCAGCAGTCTTTGGCCGCGTTTTGGGAGCAGCGGCGGGATCACTTCGTGGCGAATACGGCAGAAGCCCGGGAGTTCATGCAGGTTGGTGATAGCGACGAGGTAACGCCACTGATGCTTGCGGAACAGGCGGCGTGGACTGCAACTGCTCGGGCCATTTTCGGTCTGGATGAAGCTTTGAATCGCGAGTAGTCTGGCCCCTCAACGCAATAACCCCTCCCGCAATTTTTTACGGGAGGGGCCATTGAGGGATTCAACATCTGGCGGATGGACGCTGGTGCGTGGCTGAGATACTTTCGTTGGTTCACGGCGTGCTTCTGCTTGTCACGTGCACCGCTGCCACCAGAAGTTTTTCGAGTCCACGGCGAATCTCGCTGACTTGTGGCTACGGAACAGGCGTTTCGGGTGATAAAGGCTGTTTCCCACGAGCCCGCACCGTCTGCGACAAAAGGGAAACTGCTTTAGCCACCCACGGCTTCACGGAACAGGAAGGCGTCAATGGGGCGAACTTCCAGCATCGCAGCGGCGCCGCGACCGGAGGGCCGTGCAAAGCTGTAGGCGATGACCTTACCAGACGTGAGTTCACCAATATAAAGCAGTCCGTTCGCTGGTGGCGTTCCGCCGCTGGCTCGCATCTGAGCCGGTCCGCTGACGATCACGTATTTGGGCTCCGGCGTCGCAGGGTTGACTGCGAAGTCCAGCGCAACGTTTCTCGCGTAACCGTGGCTAAAACCTCCGGTCGTGCTGTTCAGATAGCCGCCGCGAAGAACGCCAGTCAGGTGGTCGAGCACAAAGATAGCATCGGTTTCGGCCAGGGTCGTGATGGGCACCGTGCACATTGAAAATTTGTCGTTCCCGTGAGCCGACGTTGCCTTTAATTCCTGTTGAGGCGTCAGAAACGTGATTCCGGCACCGAGGACGCAGCCAACGACCAGTGTGAGGACTGTCGAACGAGTGGATTGATTCATGGGGGGACCTTTTTCTTTCTGAAATTCCGATGTGACGACGAACCGATGGCATCTGGCACGCGTCAGACAACCGCAGAGCCATTTCAATGGCAGGAACGGGAAACGGAGGCAACGATCCGTCGAATTCTATGCGTCTGCTCTTGATTTCGCCATAATGCGGCTGATGATCTGCCAATTCCTCCAACTTCCGCCCGTCAGAATCGGCCGGTTTTCCGTGAATTTCGTAACGAGAAAAGTCGTCGTCTTGTCTGCAGTGCATGAGGAAATAGCTCAACTGGGGCTGCTGGGGAGTTGGCACACAACAGCGACTTCAACCACGAAACATTTTGATGACCACTGCCATTGCTGAAGTGACTCCACCGGAAATCTGCGTTTGGAGTTCGATCAGGGAAGTCGCGGAAAAGCACACTGCCAACCAGCCGGAATTGGCCAGCTTTCTGCACGCCACTTTGTTAAATCACGACCGGTTTGAAGATGCGGTCAGCTATCACCTCGCCGGCAAGCTGGGCGGCGCTTCGTTATCGGCTATGCAGTTGCGCGAAATCTTTGACAATGCGCTGACGAACGATCCGAGTATCAGCGAAGCGATCAAGGCCGACATCTTCTGTGTTCGCGAACGAGACCCGGCCGTCAACTGCTGCATGGTGCCACTGTTGTACCTGAAGGGCGTGCATGCGTTGATTAGTTACCGAGTGGCTCATTGGTTGTGGAAAAATGGTCAGACGTTGCTGGCTCTGCATCTGCAGAATCGGATTTCTGAAGCTTTCACGGTCGACATTCATCCGGCTGCGAGGATCGGGAAGGGCATTTTGATGGACCACGCCACTTCGATCGTGATTGGCGAAACGGCCGTCGTGGAAGACAACGTTTCGATGCTGCACGAAGTGACGCTGGGCGGGACAGGCAAAGAGATCGGTGACCGGCACCCCAAAGTGCGACGCAACGTGTTAATTGGTGCTGGTGCAAAAATTCTGGGCAACGTTGAAGTCGGCGAAGGTGCGAAGATCGGCGCGGGCAGCGTGGTACTGACCAACATTCCGCCGCATTGCACGTTCGCGGGTGTTCCTGCGGTGATGGTCGGCGGACCGCTTACCGGTGAACCGTCACTGGAAATGAATCACGGCATCAACATTTAGTGACGTCGCTGTAGTTCTCTGTTTGTAATGAAGTTGACGGAGTCGCCAGGCCCGGAAAATCGCACCTGTCACATTCATTCTGCTTTCGCGTCCCTTGTCCTTGATTTATGCCGCACGTCTCCAGCATGCCCGCTAATCTTATCACTTCACCGCACTGCCACGCCGATCAACTTGGCTTGCCAATGCCGGACGATGTCCACGCTGTGTCAGCCTGTTTGCCGCTGTGGCAGCACAACATCGGCTATGAAGAAGGCGATGCCTCTGTCCACGATCGATTGCAGGCGGCGTACCCTCGATTCTGTTTCCATCCGCTGGTGAATCAGCTTGCGGATCGTTTTTTGAATTCCGGCAATCGCCGTGGCCTACCCTTCGTTTCCAGGCGTTCGGCTCAACGTGCGGCCGATTTTGTGCAGCATGCGACGGGCGAAGTGGCGGAGTTGGTTGCTTTTGACGGACATCAGGCATGCGGCGTGGTAGTCGGCAGCGACCAATTCAAGACCTTAAAACAGTATTGGCAGCACGCTGGCGAAAACGTGTCGTCTCGCGTCGCTCAACAATTGCTGGCCGGACATTCGACCGCATGTTCCGACACGGCCGTTCGAACGGTCGTACGTGAACGAGTGGCCGCGTTTCAAAACGTGGAACCGAATCATGTTTTTCTATATCCGTCCGGAATGGCGGCGGTCGCCAGCGCGTGGCGAACGGTTCAGGCACTTCGTCCCGGTAGCACATGTCAGTTTGGCTTTCCGTATGTGGATACGCTGAAAATTCAACAGCGGTTTCCCGACGCGTCGCACACGTTTCTGCCTGTGGGAGGCCCGTCGGATTTGAAATTGTTGGAAGCACAATGCGAGGTTCAGCCGCCGACGGCTGTGATCTGCGAAGCTCCAACAAACCCGCTGCTGGTCACTCCCGATTTGCGGCGACTGCGCGAGCTTGCTGATCAGCACGACTTTCTGCTAATCGTTGATGACACTTTAACAGCGTGTGGCAATCTCAACACAACAGCGTTGGCCGATATAGCCGTCACCAGCCTGACGAAGTACTTCAGCGGCTACGGAAACGTGTTGGCGGGGGCGATGACAATCAACCCAAATGGCCGCCACGCTGCTCGGCTGCTGGAACTGGTTCGCTCGGCTTTCGAAGAAACGCTAAGCGACGTGGATGTGGAAGTGCTGGCCAACAATTCTCGGGACATGCCGGAACGAGTGGCGACGATTAACTCCAACGCGGCCGCACTGGCTGATTTTCTGCGTTCGCATGCCAGCGTGCAGTCGGTCTATTATCCCTCAGCCGACGATGCGAATTACACCGCGATCCAGGCCGCCAATGGCGGCTACGGTGGGCTAATTTCGATTGTACTGCGAAAACCGGAAACCACGACGCCCCCGTTCTTCGATGGTCTGGAAGTTTGCAAGGGGCCAAACCTGGGCACAAACTTCACGTTGTGCTGCCCGTACACAATTCTGGCTCACTATGACGAGCTCGATTTTGTCGAAACCTGCGGCGTGTCTCGATGGCTGCTGCGGATCAGTGTTGGCGTTGAGCCCATCGGTGAGTTGCGAAGTCGATTTGAACGCGCACTAAACGGGATCATGCTTCACACATAATGTCTGCTTCTGATCCTCAACAACCGTCGCCGCCCGCTGAAGATTCTGTTGCGATCGACGATGCTCAGAACGCTTCGAACGTTGAAGAACACAACGTCATCACGCTGGTGATGCATCAAATTTGCTTTCGCACGGCATGGATCTTCAAAACCGAAAGCGTGATCATGCCCGCGTTTTTGGACACAATCAGCGGCGCCGGGTGGGTGCGGGGCATGTTGCCGCCGCTAAATCGGTTCGGTCAGTCAGTGGCACCGTTGCTATTGTCGTATCGCCTTAGCCGCGCGAGCGTGAAGTCTGATTGGTTGGCTAAGTCCACCATGTTGATGGGGCTGCCGTTTCTGTCGATTGGTGCCATGCTGTTGCTGGTCCAGAAGAATTCTTCAGCCCTAGTGGTATTCTTTCTGGTGAGTTATCTGGTGTTCTTCTGCCTGAACGGAGTTACTCAGGCAGCATTCAATACGGTGCAGGGCAAATTAATTAAGCCGCACCGTCGAGGTCGGCTAATGGCGTTCGCTGGCTATATTGGTTCGCCAGTTGCGGTTGTCATGGCGTGGTTCCTGCTGCGTCCATGGACGCAGGCTCAGCCACCAAAATACGCCTACATCTTTCTGTTTACCGGCGGCATGTTTTTGCTGGCCAGCTTGACGCTGCGACGGTTGAAGGAAACACCAGATCCCGTGGCTGCTCGATCTGCCATCGATGTACGCCGTCGTTTTTTGGATGCAGGAGCCGCGTTAAAAAACGATCGCCATTTGCGACGACTGTGCCTTCTTGCCAGTTTGTTTGTGTGTTCGCAACTGTTGTTTCCTCACTACCAGCGACTGGGGCAATCGTTGGAAGGATTTGAAGGACAGTTGTTGATGGTGTGGGTGGTGGCTCAAAACCTATCGGCTGCTGGCTTCAGCTGGATTAGTGGTCGGCTCGCCGACGCCAACGGAACTCGCAGCGCCCTGCGATGGATGTCGTTCTGCTCACTGTTTGCGCCGTTGCTGGCGTTGCTGCTGGGAGAAATTGCTGGAGCGAACCTGTACTGGCTCACATTCGCACTGCTGGGAGCTGTGCCCGTAACGTATCGAATGTTCCTGAACTACGCTCTGGAACTGACCGACCGGTCTCAGCATCCGATCTACGTCAGCACCGTTGTGCTGTGCATGGCGCCGCCGATCGTACTGTCGCCATTGGTAGGAGAACTGGTCGACGCCAGAGGCTATGTCGCTCCGTTTATCGCGATTTCTGCTATCGTGGCTGGTGCGTGGATCATGACACTGTCAATCGTTGAACCTCGCAATGAGACACTCTCGTAGTCTGGCTTTGGGGCGTGTCGAAACTGGCGAGCACCTTTGCACGTGACTCAATAGCCCTGATCGTGTCGCTGAACCATTTGACAAAGCGTGATCCATAGCTCGCGGGATTGCGCATCTGAGCCCCTTCACTATTGCATCGAATAGTCGAACGAAAACTGATGATGCTGTTCATCAGGAACCAGTTTGGTCTTTCGAGTCAGGTCGTTCTGCTTCGTGTTGTACGTGATTGCATCCACTCGGTTTTCCTGCGGAACGAACCGGTACAGCCGCACGGAACCATCACTTCCGTAATCCGACAGGCACGAATGCACAACATTTCCATGATCGCCTGTTGCGGTAATATGCATGGCCTGAGTCCGGCTTTGGTCGCCGGAACAAATCAGAAACAGATTCGGGTGTCGCTTGAAGCACTTCTTCCACGTCTGCACGGGGGAATTACCTCGCTTCGTATGACATTTGCTCCATTCCATGCGGCCTTTCGGATCATCGATGTAACCCTGATTCGACTTGGGGCGTTGAATAGGGCCAAGATCCATGTGAGTGGTGACAACGATTCGGTGCATCGGGTGTTTGCCAATAAGTTCGTTGGCCCACTCCAGCACGTCATCCGGAGCATTACATTCCAAATGCAGGAACAGGAAGTCGAGGTTCTGAGCCTGGAATGTCTGATAGCTATTGGCGTTGTCACCTGAGACTGTCGGTTCTGGACGGTCTGGCTGAAACGTGCCGCCATACCAATCAAAGTTTTTGAAACGCGATTCCGGGAAGTAAGTTTGAAACAGCGACGAGTCTCCGGATGCCCGCATGTCGTGATTGCCCACGGTCAGACCATACGGGATGACTCCGTGAATCCGATCCATACATTGGCGCGCCACGTCCCATTGTTCAGGCACGTTCTTGTCGACGATGTCGCCGACGTGACTGACGAAGACGATGTTCTGCTGTTCGCGGTTCTTTGCGATCCAGTCCGTGATCGTTTGAAAGACTTCGTTGCGAACTGCTTTGTCGCTGTCTGGTTCCGCCTTGGTGTTTCGCCCTCGATACGCCTGGGTATCCGGGATGACGGCAATTGTGAACGAGCCCGCCGGAGCACTGGCGAATTCAGTATCGTCCGCCGAGGCGAATGCTGAGCAGCAGGCGAGCAAAATGGACGTTGCAATTTTTTTCATAGTTGTTTGGCAGGACTTCAAGGATATCTCAGACGACTTGGTTCAGGTAAGAATAAACAATCTTCGGCGACGGCCCCGTGCAGACGATCACCAAACTTGCCGAATGCAATGCCCAGTCCAGAGCACCCTTGGCTGAGTCACGTTTCACAGCGGGAACGGTCAGTGGCACGGTGCGTTTCTGTTCGTTGACTTTGTAAGTCAGTTTTGGGGCCGATCCCAATACAGGAAATGGAGCCATGCACTCAGGTTGTGGGAAGCGGTTGAGCTTACTGCGAAATCTAATGCCGGACTTCAGCCGCCGGAAATGGGCGGTAGCAGCAGGATTGAATCGCCGTCCTGGACCGACTGCTGCGGCACGGCGTCGGCAGCGACGGCCTGTTCGCCGATGAAGACCAGGATGCCCGGCTGAAGGCCGCCTTCCGGCGACAACAGCTTCGCGCCAAACTCCGAACCGCCTTCTTCTGCCGCTCGTCGCAACACGTCCAGCAACGTGGAATCTTCGGCCATTTCAAAGTGCATTGATGGCGCACCGGCCAACTGGCGTAGTTGAGCTTCGTACAAAACTTCAATCTTCATGACGTGACTCCACTTGTGTTTGTTGCGTTATCCGGCCTCCAAGACGGCCGGCTCCTGGTCCCATTTCGATCACATGGTCGACATGCCGGATCACAGCGGCATCGTGTTCAATCACGATGATCGAATGACCGATCTCCACCAAATGATTCAGGCACTTCATCAACGCGGCAATGTCCTGTCCGTGCAAACCTGTTGACGGTTCGTCCAGTATGAACAACGTGCGGCCTTGTTCTGATGAGGCAGTTTTTGTCGCCTGTCGGTTGGCGGTTGGCGGTTCTCCGGAATCGAAATCCACACCGGCCAACAGCGCGGCGATTCGCAGTCGCTGGCATTCGCCTCCTGACAACGTGGCCACCGGTCGTCCCAAACGAATATAGCCCAGCCCGGCTTGCCGAAGCGCGTTGAGTCGCTGCTGAATGCGGCGGTGCCCGTTGAAAAACGTGAACGCTTCCTCGGCCGTCATTTGCAAAATGTCGTGAATGCTGCGATCGCGGTATCGCACGTCAAGAACTTCAGGCCGAAAGCGTCGCCCCGCGCAGGCTTCGCATGTGGTCTGAATGTCGGCGAGGAACTGCATTTCGATCGTGACCACGCCGTGACCGTCGCACACCTCGCAGCGGCCGCCTTTTGACGAATTGAAGCTGAACATGCCCGGCTTATAGTTTCGCTTCTTTGCTTCGTGAGTTTCCGACATCACTTTGCGAATGTCGTCGAAGCACCCCATCACCGTCGCCGGGATGGAACGTCGTGAACGTGGCAACGGGCTTTGATCCAGCAGCACCACGTTGGAAATCGCATCGACGCCACTCAGAGATTCAATGCGGCCATGGTCTTCAGAATCCAGCGGCAATCCCAGCGATTTTCGCAGTGCCGGATACAACGAATCGACCACCAGTGAGCTCTTCCCACTCCCGCTGACGCCAGTCACAGCGCAGATGACGCCCAACGGAATTCGGCCGGTCAGGTCCTGAATGTTGTGGCATGTGAGCCCGCTGAAATTCAGCCATTGTTCTGCAACGCGTCGTGTCGTGCGACGATTATCTTCTGGCAAAGCAGCATCAGCGTCTAAGGTAAGAAGTCGTCCGGTCGCGGTGTTGCCGTCTTCCACCAGTGCGGCGGGCGTCCCCTGGAAAACGACTTCGCCGCCCGCCTCGCCTGCTCCCGGCCCGATCTCGACGATCTGGTCGGCGGCCTGGATGAAGTCGCAATCGTGTTCGACAACCACGACCGTATTTCCTGCCCGCTGCAGGTTCTTTGTCGCCGTGATGATTTTTGCGGTGTCGTCTGCGTGCAGGCCGCTGGTTGGTTCATCCAAAACGTAGAGCGTGTTAATCAAACCGGAGCCCAGCGCCGCGGTCAAGACGACTCGCTGAGCTTCACCGCCAGACAACGTTGCCATAGAGCGTGCTAGTGACAGGTAGCCGAGGCCGCTGTCGATCAGAAACTGCAGGCGTGTGCGAAGCTGACGAATCACGGCTGACAGTGACGACTGCAAATCGGAGGACACAGCCGCCAGTGATTCGTCCAGCCATGCTGCAAGTTCGTCTAATTCCAGTTCCCCGGCTTCGGTAATCGTTCTGTCGCCAAATTGCACGGTTGCGGCGTTTATAGATAGGCGACTTCCCTGGCAGTCGGGGCACGTCAACCATGAACGCCACCGATTCAAAAATACGGATACGCCCTGCTTGTATCGATGCCGTACCAGCCACCTGTGAAAGCCCACAAGTCCTCCAAAGTCCCGCTCCGGTACTCCGTCGTGAATCACTTGCCGATGTCTGTCGGTCAGTTCGGAAAATGGAACGTCACACGGGATGTCAAACGCCGAAGCCAGCTCCAGCAGTTCGTCCAGTTCGTGCCGATATGCAGGCGTGGTCCATGGTTGAATCGCACCGTCCCGCAGGCTGAGCGACGTGTCCGGAACGACTTTCTCAAACGTTAGCCCGGATATCTGCCCGAAGCCTTCACACGTTTCGCACGCTCCCAGCGGCGACAGAAAATTCAACGATTCCGACGTAGGCACCGGAAACTGACGATCACAGACCGGGCAAAATAGTTCACGCGACAATCGAACGGCTGTCCACTCTTTGCCGTCAATCAATTCAGCAGCGGCGCTGTCAGAGTCGTCACCCGCGTCAATCAACGCGAAGCAGGTGCCGTCGGTCTGAGTGAACGCCTGTTCGATGGATTCGCTGATACGAGTGGTCGAAGCTTTATCGATGCGGATTCGATCCGCCACGATTCGAACATTCGGCGCTTCACCGTCGACGGATTCCAGAGACTCAGTGGCCCCGGCGACGATGGCTCGTGTGTAGCCGCGCTGCAGATACTCCTGCGGATCAATACCGTCCGCCGCCGCGAACACCAACATCGCTCGCCGACCGGCGCCCACGTTCAGCAAGTGCTGCGCGGCCTGGTCGGGCGTCATGGACACGGCCAAAACCGAGCAATCCGGGCACGTGACCTGACCAGCTTTCGCAAACAACACTCGCAGGTAGTCCAGAAGCTCCGTCCGAGTCCCAATGGTGCTGCGGCTGCTGTGCCCGCGCGCGTTCTGTCGAATTGCGATTGCGGGGGGAATACCTTCAATGCGATCCACGTCCGGCCGTTCGACGCGGTCCAGAAACTGGCGTGCGTAAGGCGAGAACGTTTCGACGTAACGTCGCTGGCCTTCCGCGAACAACGTGTCGAATGCCAGGCTGCTTTTGCCAGAACCGCTCACGCCACAAATGACCGTCAACGCGTTTCGGCGGATTTTCAGGTCGAAGTTCTTCAGGTTGTGGACTCGCACCCCCGTGAGTTCGATCGCAGCCTGTGTCGGCGACATCGGAAGGCATGTTGCATGCGGAGGTGCTTCTGGCGGGACGGTGCTAGTCATTGTCAGGCACGTACTTCACAGTCGGCAGACGACCCACATGAGTTTCAAAGTCAGCCCCGTCGAATTCGATGACTCGATAGCCCGGTGCGTCGGCCGCAAAGTTCGGCGTTGCACCGGCCGGGTCAAACTGAATTCCGGTAGAAGGAGTTGTGAACACCGCCGCGTTGCCAATGGTCGATTGAAATTCGTGATGGACGTGGCCGCAACAGATCAGTCGAATGCGATCGTCGTTCTTAACGACCTCCTGCAGTAATTCGCGACCGTTCAGTCCGATCGCATCCATCCATTCGCTACCAATTTCTACGGGCGGATGATGCAGGAACAAGGCGACAGATGGCTGGTCGCTGGCCGACAGTCGTTCGGTCAGCCAGGCGATTTGTCGCTCTTCGATGTTACCTGCGACTTCGCCGGGAACATGAGTATCAAGGCCCAACAGCAGCCAGTCGCCGGCGGTTCGTTGGAAATTAATTCTGTCGCTGTCACTCCTGGCAACACGATCGGAAAAAACCTGCCGCAGAACAGCGCGGTCGTCATGGTTGCCGGGGATCTGTGACAGCCGATCACTCCACGGCGCAAGAATGTCTCGCACGGCCTGGTAGCTTTCCGGGCGTTCATCATGAGTATGATCGCCCGTGATGATCACGTGATCAAATGGCTGTTCCGTGGCCAGCACATGAACCACGACGTCCTGGAGAGACTCCCGCGTGGGAATCCCCTTGAGACGCACGTTAGGCGCAGCAAAAATGTGAAGGTCGGTCAGTTGCAAAATTCGCATTCGATGATCGGCTTCCGGTGACTATCCTGTCGTGTCGGTGGTGCGGGAACAAACGGGCGTTGATTGCTGACTAGCGTTGTCCCGTCCAGCGGTCGTTGTTTGCCAGCTTGTCGATAAACTGAGACAGGTCTTTATCGCTTTTGTCGATTCGGACCCTGGACTTCCGCAACGCCAGAGCCACAAAGTCAGCCGGGGCCAACGTGCGGCTCGCATTAAGGTATATGGGGAATTCGTCTCGTGTGGTGTTCAGTTTGGAAAACTGCCCTTCGACGCCGTCGCCGCTGAAGAGTATGGCGGTGAGTGCGAGCCATCCCGAGGTGCCTTCACCTTCGACCACGACGTTCTGCAATTTCGGACTTTGTGCCCTGAGCAACGACAACGCACTGCGAATGTCCCAAACTCGCATTGCGTCCGCTGTTGTGCCGATCAACTGAAAGCGTCGGCGAATCTGGATCTGCTTTCGCTCGTCGCCCGTCCATGCATGAGGGCCGACTCCGCGCGGACAAAACACAGCGACGGCGGAACCGGATTTGATGTGCTCTTTAATCTCGGCCGCGATGTCGTCGCCTTCTGCTTTGCTATCGGCTTCCGCCAGACATTGCTGCTTGTAGTTGTTCCACTGTTGGTCGTTGAGAATAACAAGCTTCACTGCTTTGAGGTCTGAGATCTTTGATTGCAGGTCCCCTTCGCCAGCATCGCTGCCGACGGGAACGATGACGTCCACGAACAGCGGCACTGATGCCTGGCTCTCAAAATGCAAACGCATGCCTTGTGCGCTTTGGTCACCATTCAGAATTTGCTTAGACAGTTTTAGTGGCTTCGATTCTGTGACGGCTTCCGTCGTTGGCAATTCAGAATCCTTAGGCCAGGCCGCGAAGCTTTGGTTTTTTAGGTCTGCCAGTGACTGTTCGGTCCATTCTTTCTGGTGGTCCAGAATCCGTTTTAAGTGTCGAGCATCAGCAGGCTGAGATTGGGGCGCAAAATCTTCGTCGATGCTGGTCACTCGTTCGTCCGCAGGCAGCGTTTCGAAGACTTTTAGTTGAGCCGGTTCGAACAGTTTTTCTGCAGTGATGGAAATCAGACCCTCATCGTTTTTCAGCCAGCGGTTCAGCCAACGGAAGGCATGGATGCGAAGTTCCTGAGTGTCCTTGTGCGGACCTTCAGTGATGTGCAAACCGAGTTGCCGTGGCTTTTCGTACAGATCGTAAATGTGCCTCACTTCACGATGCACGGCGACGACGCCTTCCAGCGGAAAAATGCTGTCCTTGTCGCTGTTGCTGATCAGCAGCGGGCGAGGTGCCACCAACGCGGCGACTTTCGCGTAATCCCAGCGGTACGTGTTGACCATGTACATGCAATCGCAATGCCCTTCGACACAGCCATCGACGACGTGGTTTCGCAGATTTGTGATTCCGGCAACCGGAATGGCACACTTGATGCGGTCGTCCAGTGCAGAAATCCACCAACTGTATGCGCCGCCACCGGACCGGCCGGTAACACCAAAACGCTCTTTATCGACTTCGGGCCGAGTTTCGAGATAGTCCAAAGCTCGCATACAATTCCATGCTTCAACGCCGGCGGGCGAGTAGCCTCGTGAATTCCACCACCAGCGATTATGGCGATAGGTTCCGTGGTGAATGCCTAAGATTTCACCAAGCTGAATCGTGTCGATCGTGAGGCACGTGTAGCCATTGCGAGCAAACCATGCTCCATGATGCTGGTAGCCCGCTTTATTTCCGAAGCTGATGTCACCGTCACGAACTCGAGCGTGTCCGCAAACATACAGGACCGTGGGCAGCCGTTCTTCGATTTTCTTCGGACGGTAAAAATTGCCTGTGACGTATAGTCCAGGCATCGATTGGAAATGCAGCTTTTCGACAATGAAGTCTTCGTGCTCAACAGTTCCCGTGATTTTCACATCCAGCGGCGTACGTTCTGGAAGCGGGTTCATGCCCAGCATGTCGAACAGGTCTGCTCGAAGTTTTGGCTTTGCCTGTTCCCATTCCTCCAGCGTTTTGTATTTCAACAGCGAGTTCTGTTGTTCCAGCTTCGTGACTTCGTTTTCGAAGTAGTTGGCGAGTTCGGGGTTGCCGTCAAGTGAACGGTCTGCAGCGAACAGCGTTGGGCCAACGATCAGGAATAGCAATAGGACGTGGCGAGTCATGGAAGGGGCCTTAGATGACAGCGGTGGGAATGCGAGCAGATTCAGAATGAACAGTTTGACGAAAAACCGCCAAAGTTCCACCGGTGTCCACCTGAACTTTCGCGGCGGCCAGAATTCGACAGCAGTCTTGTATTTGCACCTGGGTTGCATCAATATCCAGCCACTCATCATTCCTGCCATTTCAATCAAACGCTGCCCATGCATCCGATTCTGAATCGCAACCTGTTTTTGGTCAAAGAAAAAGTTGGCATGTTCAAAGCGGCCAACAACTTTGACATTTTTGATCCGGAGACGGGCGAGGAAATTATTCATTGCCGCGAAGAACGTCTCGGCCCGATCACGAGGATCCTTCGTTTCACGGACTGGAAAACGCTGACGCCATTCCATGTTGACATCCGCACTGTTTCCGGCGAACCCATCCTCAGTGTTCGCCGGGGCGTGTCCGTGTTTCTATCGACGGTCGACGTGCTGGACGAAGAAGACGATCGTATCGGCGGGTTCAAGCAGAAGCTGTTTTCTCTGGGCGGCGCGTTTCGAGTTCTCGGCGCGGACGACCAGGAACTCTGCATGCTGAAAGGGAAGTGGACGGGCTGGGATTTTCGGTTTATGGCGGGCGAGACTGAATTGGCTCGTGTTACCAAGAAATGGGCTGGTCTGGGCAAAGAGTTCTTCACATCAGCCGACAACTACGTCTTAGAGATTTCCAGCGAGGTGCCGCCCGACAATCCTGTTCGGCAACTTATCCTTGCGGCCGTCATGTGCATCGACATGGTGTTGAAGGAACGGTGACTTGGGTTGGCCGGCCATTAGTGTTCTCGCGTTGCCGAACCTCGAATTCGCCTACCAAACGGCAGCGTGCGCGGTGAGCACCTTCGCGCTGACGATCGCAGAGTTACATTCTGTTTTGAATTTGCCGCTGCTGGGCATGCAGGTCATCATTGCTGCATGGATTTTTGCGCTGGGAACCTGCTTTGGCAGCTTTCTTAACGTCGTCATCTATCGGCTACCAGCGGGCCTGTCGCTGGGCCGACCTAAGTCACGCTGCCCACGATGCGAAACACCTCTGGCGGCGCGAGATAACATTCCGATCTTCGGCTGGCTGATACTGCGAGGCAGGTGTCGGTACTGCGGCCTTCCGATTGCCGCTCGCTATCCCATTGTCGAAACCATCTGTGGCATCGTGTTTCTGGTGCTGCTGTTCGGCGAATTATTAAGGGGTGGAGCCAACCTTCCGCTGCGGGATCCTGATCACTTTCACGTGAATTCGGGTTTCTGGCTGGTGTGGTTTATGAAGTGGGATCTGGCCGGGCTGTACTTGTATCACTGCTTTTTAACGATCACCGTACTGGCGGTGTGCATGATCGGCTTCGACCGCCATTTGCCCGTGAGTCGCCTTCGTCAGTTTGCCGTTTTTGTCGGCCTGCTGTGCGGCACAATGTGGCCGGAATTGCGTCCCGTTCCTGCGTGGCCGTTTCCACAAAGTCTGGAACAAATGCACTGGGGGTTCGTATGGACTGATCCGCTAATCAGCCCCGGTGCGAAATATTGGACCGGCGTGACGCTGACGGGACTGCTGGACGGCATTGCGGGGCTGGCAGTCGGCGCCTTTATTGGCTGGCTCGTTGTGTGGCAGTTGCATGGACAATCTGAATCGGAAACAAGGACGTCAGTTCTGGCAATACGTGACGGATTCGTACTGGCCGGCGTGTTTCTCGGCTGGCAGGCCGTGGGAATGCTGGCGGTAATCGCGATGCCTCTGCTATTCGTCACGGCGTCTGTCGACAATTCCTTGACGGGTGATCGGCTGATGCGACGGGCGGCCCCCTGCTTTTTCGGGCTGCTGTTGGCCTTCATTGTTTCATGGCAATTCCTTCACGACGCGAAGTGGATGATTGGCATTGTCGGCTGGTCGTTCTCGCCATGGAACTGGCGCGTAGACTGGCTGCTCACATTTGGAACGCTGGCGATCATCGCGGCGATCGGCCGACTGGCTATCGGTCCAGCAAAAACTTCGGAAGCAGCCTGAGCTACGTTCAGCCTAAAACTTCGCCGCCACGCGTGTTCCGGCGGTTACTGCCAGAGTTGACCGTATCGCCTGAAACGGGATAACGCCGCTTAGGTTGGCGGTTGAGTATTCGCGTTGACCCGGAAAACGCACATGGCTTAACGTCCGTGGCACGCCTTATTGCGAACAGTCACTGTTCAGCCGGAAGAGTTTACATCATGTGCGGAATTGTTGGCTACGTCGGTTCTCGCCCCGTTTCGGATCTGTTGCTGGAAGGTCTCCATCGGCTGGAATACCGCGGCTACGACAGCGCGGGCATTGCCGTGATGACTGATACGGAGATCGTAGTCCGTAAGAAGTCGGGCCGAGTCGGCGAGTTGGCTCAGCTGATCAAGCAACAGCCCGTCGTCGGATCCATCGGTATTGGGCACACGCGCTGGGCAACTCACGGCGAAACCACGGATGAAAATTCGCACCCGCACCTGGGCGGCAATGGTGAAGTCGTTATTGTTCACAACGGCGTCATCGAAAACTATGACTCACTGCGCACGCAACTGCAGACGCTGGGCTACGTCTTTCGATCTCAAACAGACACGGAAGTTGTCGCTCACCTGATCGCACATCACCTGGGCGAACAACTGAAACTGTCCGACAGCGAACCTGGTGTGGACGTCTGCCTAAAGGCCGTCCACACGACGCTGGACCGTCTTAAGGGAACATATGGTCTGTGCGCGATGTTCCGCGATTGCCCGGACACGCTGATTGCGGCACGGTCGGGGAGTCCGCTTGTCATTGGTGTGGGCAAGGACGAATATTTTCTGGCCAGCGACGCCAGTCCGCTAGTTGGGTACACGCAGGATGTCGTGTATCTTGCAGACAACGAAGTGGCCGTGCTGCAGCCGTCCAAAATGACGGTTGCGCATCGGACATCTGGCAGCGTGCAGCCGTCGATCCAAACGCTCGATCAGGTGTCGTCGGACATCGATCTGGGCGACTATCCTCACTACATGCTGAAGGAAATCTTCGAACAGCCTCAAACCATCGAAAACGCATTGCGCGGCCGTCTGGATTCTGAAGAAGCCACCGCTGTCATCGGCGGACTGAATTTAACAGCGCAGCAGCTACGGACGATTGATCGAGTTGTGCTGACGGCCTGCGGCACGAGCTGGCATGCCGGCCTGGTGGGCGAATACCTGCTGGAAGAGTTTGCTCGACTACCGACGGAAGTGGAATACGCGAGCGAGCTGCGTTACCGAAATCCGCCGATGAGCGATCGGACGCTCGTCTTCGCGATTACTCAAAGCGGCGAAACCGCCGATACGCTGGCCGCGATGCGCGAGTGCAAACGCAAAGGCCATCCGACGTTGGCCATCTGTAACGTAGTCGGTTCCACAATCGGTCGCGAAGCTGATGGCGGGATGTATCTGCGAGCTGGTCCGGAAATTGGTGTGGCATCAACGAAGGCGTTCACTTCCCAGGTGACGGTGCTCACGCTGCTGGCATTGTACCTTGGTCGTATGCGGCACCTGTCGTACCCGGCGGGCAAGCGAATCATCAAGCAGCTTCGCGACATGCCGAGTAAGATTGAAGAGGCATTGAAGTGCAACGATCGCGTTGCCGAGATTGCAGCCAAGTACGCGAAGTACGACAACTATCTGTACCTCGGTCGCCTTTACAACTTTCCTGTGGCCCTGGAAGGTGCGTTGAAGCTGAAGGAGATCAGCTACATCCACGCGGAAGGTTACCCAGCGGCGGAAATGAAGCACGGCCCGATCGCGCTGGTCGACGAGCAGACACCGAGTGTCTTTATCGTGCCAAAGTGCGGCATTCAGCCGAAGGTCATCAGCAACATGGAAGAGGTGAAGGCTCGCAAAGGTCCCGTCATTGCGATTGCGTGCGAAGGTGATGCGGAAGTCGCTCGAATTGCTGACGATGTGATCTATGTTCCTGACGTGGAAGAATACCTGCAGCCGTTGGTGTGTGCGATTCCATTGCAGCTTCTAAGCTACCACGTCGCATTGTTGCGAGGCTGCAACGTCGACCGACCTCGCAACCTGGCCAAGAGTGTGACGGTCGAGTAGCTGTTGCCACGCGGAAGCAGCCGCGCGGCTACTTGTGCGACCAGGCGACTGACGTTGGCTTCATTCTCGGTGTTCATATCCAATGCCTTCCATTGTTATCGGCCTTGATATTGGGACCACCAGCGTCTCCGCCATCGCAATTTTCGACGACGGTCGGCCGCCGGAAAGCGTTACGCTACAACACAACGCCACTGTTTCCGGCTTGCCGAACGGCCGCGCCGAGCAGGATCCGTCGAAGTTGCTTAACTCGGCGGTATCGGCGCTGCAACAGATTTCTGCCGCATGTCGTGAAGCCGATATCGCGGCAATAGGCGTCACCGGGCAGATGCACAGCACCGTGTTGCTGAACCAGCAGCGACGCACGCTTCGCAACGTTATCACGTGGCAGGATCGGCGATCTCTGGAACCTTGCGAGAATGGTGTTTCGCCGCTGGACGAACTGCTGCGTGCAGTACCGTCGGAGCTCATGGACGGCACCGGCTGCCGTCTTTCGCCGGGCTATATGGGCACGACACTGTTTGCTCTGCAGCGGTTGAACGAATTGCCCCAGGACATTCATTCCGTCAGTTTTGTGGCGGATTGGGTTGCGTCTGAACTAAGCGGCCAGTCGCCCGTGACCGACCGATCTCACGCAGCATCGTCGGGTCTATTCGACCTTCAGAACGACGGCTGGCAGCCGGACCTGCTGACGGCGGCTTGCGTGATGCCGGACTGGCTGCCGGATGTGCGAGACAGCGGCGAGCGAATCGGAGAGCTGACTCCGACTATGGCTGACGCGACTGGCATCCGTGCTGGAACACCCATCTGCAACGCAATCGGCGATAACCAGGCGTCCGTTATTAGTTCGCTACCGTCCGGAGACGACGCGCTGCTGATCAACATAGGCACGGGCGGCCAGATTGTCTGGCGGCTTCCAAGCTTCGAACGCATCAACGGCATGGACACTCGGTACCTTCCAGCGGCGTCACGCAATCAGGAAGGTTTGTTCATGCTGGTCGGCGCGGGACTGTGCGGCGGCGACGCGGTGGCATGGATCAATCGAACCGTGCGCCAGTGGCTTTCAGAATTCGGTTGCGAAGTTTCGGAAGCCGACGTCTGGATGTACCTGAACGAGCGTCTGACAGCCGAAGCGCTGGAAACCGAATCGATCACGTGTGAGCCTTTTTTTGGAGGGACCCGGGTCGATCCTCAGCGGCGTGGTGTGTTTGAGGGAGTTGGCCTGCACAACTTTACTCCGGCCAACATTGCCGCCGGCATTCTGCACGGGATCGCTGAGTCCATGCATGCGGTGTACGTGAGCGCCGAAGGGCGGCGTCCGCATCCGTTGCGAACGATCAGCATGGCCGGCAACGGAGCTCGCCGTAATCCATTGCTGGTGGATGCGGTGTCCCGTTGTTTTGGTGTGCCCGTCACGGTTTCGCCATGTCAGGAAGAAGCGGCGACCGGGGCTGCGATGCTGGCCGGCGTGCACGCGGGCCTGTGGCCCGATATCGATGCCGCGCGGCAATTCTGTATTGTGGAAGACGCTTAACGAGAAGAAGCCCGGCTTTTGACAAAGCCGGGCTTCTTCGATGTTGATTCGATCACTTACGTGGCCGAAGCGTCCCTTAGTAACGGCCGCCGCCGCCACCTCCGTAACCGCCGCCACCACCGCCACCGCCGCGGCGATCTTCGCGTGGGCGAGCTTCGTTGACAACAATCTGACGTCCGTCGAGGTCAGAACCGTTCAGAGCCTGAATGGCGTCATCGCCACCAGTTTCCATTTCAACAAAGCCAAATCCCTTGGACCGACCCGTCTCACGGTCACTAATGACCTTTGCAGACGTGACTTGTCCGAACTGAGCAAATGCCTGCTCCAGTCCCTCAGACGTGGTCCCCCAAGCAAGGCTACCCACAAAAATGTTCTTACTCATTCACTCAACCCTTGAGCTTTTCAGCTACCAAAACACTTACGTTGCTGTCACACGACAGCCTACAAAACGCTGAATTTGACAACGCCGCCCTCCTTTCAGGTTCCCTCACAATAGACGTGTTCTGCAGCAAAATCCTGAACCGACGTCGCCGACTTCCGGATAACTATGCACTCACCTCGAATGTTCGAAGTACCTTAAGTTGAGCAAATCTCAAACTCAGATCTGCTGAAGCTACCCGCACGGGGGAAGAATAGCAACACCACCTGGCCAACCTGGCAAGAATGTTCTGCAGAAACTGTCGTCGAGAACAACCCCGAAAAGGCTACCCGCGGAACATTGCGGCTCGCGATTGCTGCATTTCGTAGGTGAACTGCATGATGTCGTAGGCGTTAAGTTCGCACAGCAGACGGGTCACTTTGGCGTGAGTTTCGTCGTCGAGAGTGTCTTCGACTTCCTTCATGACGTCGGCTAGACGAGCTTCCTGATCACTGATTTCCTTGTCAGAAATCACGCCGTCCTGGAACGCTCGGACAAAGCCTTCCAGTTGTTTAGCGTAGTCGTCGATCAGGGGTTCGTTGGTGTCGGGATCAATCCAGCTTTTACGGGCCATGGTGCGACTTTCGGGTTTGGAGTTTGGAGACTGCTGCGGAGTTCAAGTTTCGATTCCAATCCTGAAATTTCGAAATCTGAACTCTACAACTGTTCAACAAGGTTTCTCATCGTCGTCAACTGCTGCTGCAATTGGGCGCGGCCGCCTTCGGATTCCAGCGTATCACGCCATTCGTCGTTCAGGAAGTCGGTCTGAGTGCATTCCAGAACGGCCGCCAGTTCCTGCATGTCTTTCTCCAGGCCCTGAGCTGCAGGAATGAATTCACTGAGCGATTTTTCGATATCGTCTTTACTCACCGTCGTCCGCCCGTCCAGCAATGCCACGCGTCGAGCCGTCAGCACCACGCTTTCGATATCTGCACCACTTAGTTCCTTGTGGCGGTCGTCCAGCTTTAGCGAATCCGTTTCTATCGCGACTTTGTTCTTGCGGCCCATGACCTCGAACATGTTCAGAATTTCCTGTTCGTTGTCCGGGTAAAATAACGGGATATGCACTTCCGCTCGTCCCTGGCGTTTTAGGTCGATCGGGAGTAGATCCGGGCGGCAGGTCAAAAGCATCCACATGATGCGGCCTCGATACCGAGTGTCGCCCATTTGCTGAGCGATCATCGAAAAGACCCGGCCGCTGGTTCCCGAATCGCCACTTTGATTTCGATCGCCCAGCGCCGCATCGGCTTCGTCGATGATCACAATCACCGGGCCAAGACTTCGAAGCACGGTTAGAACTCGCTGCAGGTTGCCTTCGGATTCGCCGACGTACTTGCTGCGAAAGTTCTTCAGCTTCACGCACGGAATGCCAATTGATCCGGCGTAGCATTCCGCCAGAAATGTTTTGCCTGTCCCGACCGGACCGCAAATCAGATAACCCATCGGCGCGGCGTCGGAATGTCCGCTACTGATCAGCTTTGCATCCTGCCTTAGCCGTCGACACGCGGCTTCGTGTCCGACCACCAGATCCAGCGTGTGCTTCGGTTCGACGAATTCCAGAAACCCGCTGCACTGGCGTTCAATGGCCGTCTTCTTGAGGTTACGAAACTGAGTCGCGGTCGCTCCGCCGGTGCGCGCCGCCTGGGCCAACAACTGCTCAAGACTTAGCAGGCTTAGTCCGTTTGAATTGCCAATCAGTTGAGACTTCGTCAGTTTGTCGCCGCTGCCATCTTCCGGCACCTTGTCCGCGTTGGCGTCGATGAAACGCTGGCGAGCCGAAGCATCCGGCATGGGTACTTCAATCGCGGTGATGAAGGGGCTTTGAGCCAGCCGATCATTCACCTCGGACAGGCTTTCACTGATCAGGAAAAACGCCATGTTGATTCGGCGAATGTACGGGTTGCGAGCCCAGTCTAAAAAGCGGACGACTCGCGACGCAATGGTGCCGGAAATCTGGACGGGTTCGCCCGGTGGCACAAGGTATTGACCGTAGTCGAACACGACCGCCAATCGTTTGCGCTGCTCGGGTTTTTCTTCCAGCAGGTAACGTTCGATCATCTGATCCAGCGTGGCCAGAATGTCATCCGGCTTACGCGACCAGTTGCGGTAGTGACCGAACAGTCCGGTTAGCTCCCGCATCATTTCCTGATGGCGATCCGAATCCCTTCCCGCCAGCGCCTGCAGGCCCTTGCTGAGATTGTGCTGCAAGACAATGTCCCAGCGGCCGAACAGATATTCGCCCAAGAATTCCGTAACACTCAGGAACTGTGTTTCGCCGTTGGCTTCGCACGGCACCAGATCATGGATATTTCCGTGGAGGATGAAGAAGCACGAGTTACCGGAAAAGTAAGACTCCGCAATCTCCCGCGCCCAGGATGGGTACCAGTCGGGCAAGTCGAGATTGGCGGGTTGAGAATCAGGGTCCGGCATTTTGATGATCAGATTCTGTCAAGTAAGGAGACAGGCAACTTCGGCAATCCGATTCGTTGCAAACAATTCGTGGCCCCGAATGGAACTGCAGAATTTAGCCTTGGGCGTAAGTTCACAGGAAGCGATCACCTAAGAATGTGTAACGCCCTGATTAGGCGATAGCGGATTCAAATGATGAACTTGCTGTCGCCCGTTCAGGGCATTGATGACGTTTCGGGATAAATCCGATGACTCACGCCATCGGCTGCGCGCTGTCGCCCATCCAAGCCAACCGCGGCCCACCTATCAATTCGTTTCCGTCTGCCTCTGAGCCGGACCGAGATCCTTCGCCTCTTCCGCCACATTGGCTGTGGACGGTGTGATCATGCCCATGTCCATTTCGAACTGCTTTAAGGCGTCGTTGGCCATCGCCGCTTCCATGGCTTCTTCGCGTTCAATATCGGCAATGCCTTCATCCGACAGGTCTGCCGCCACTTTGGCTTTGGCTCGGTTCTTATCGATCTTCTCCTGCAGCACCGATTCGATCTGCCCAAGATCCGTTGTCACGTCGAAGTTGAATGTCGTCGCCAGATCGGCCAGTTCTGCTTCGGCTCGGCTGAGCTTCAGTTCTGCGTCGTACTTTGAAATCTTGTCTTTGATCTCGCCGACCTTCTTGGTGGCGTTCTTGATTTTGCGGACATTGTTGTCGTATGCCTTTTCGTGCATCTCCAACTGTTCAACGTTCTCAGCCATCTCGGCCTTGGCCTTCTGCAGCTCCAACGCAAACTTCGATGCGGTATCACGATCGCCGGATTGCAGATACGCCTTGATCTTGGCTTCCAGTTGAGCCACGTGCTTTTTGTTGCCGTCGACCTGACGAGCCACTTTTCGCACCAGCGCCTGATATTCGGCGAGGCCGTCCTTGCCGGACTTCAGCTGCTCAATAGCCTGATCGTACTCGTACTGCATTTGAGCGATCGGGTCGGCCGTCCAAAAAAAGTTGGCCAGCTTGTTCATTTGTGCTTTAAACGAACGCCAGATCTTTCCGATGATCATGAATCTAATTCCTGAAGGGCTTGCTGATGGTAAGTTGAGAGGAGCCTGGTTGTGAACGAATGATGGGAGAGTTCGGATCAGAGTTTTTTGGTCGTTTAACCCGTAGCCGAAGGCGCAGGCGGTGAAAGATGACGCCTGCGCCTTCGGCTACGGGTTAAACAAAACGGCTGGCTTCTTCAGCGCGGGCTAGTCCGCCAACGGCATCACTTCCACCTTGCGGATGTTCACAACGCTGCCGGGGTCATGCTGCTGAAACGCGAAGTGACCTTCTTTGAACGTCTTGTCAAAGTCCAGGTACTCGTACAGTTCGTTGCCGTCGACCGTTACCTTAATACGAGTCACTTCGCGGCCGCGCCAGACATCGTCGCGTACTTCGAGGTCGTAGGTGAACCACGTGTCCGGCTTCACGTGTTGTTTGTAAACGTGGCACATGCCATAGATCGAACCCGTGCGGATGGGGTCCGTGTGCGTGCTGTCGATCTGAGCTTCGTAGCCGTCTGTGAAGCCCGGCTTGCGAGTGGTCCGGAAATACAATCCCGAGTTGCCGCCATCGTTAATCTTCACTTCGGCTCGATAACGAAAGTTCTTGTACGGGCCTTTCGTGTTGACCAGCATCGATGCAGCGCCGGTGCCGGTGAGTGCTCCGTCTTTGACTTCCCACTTGCTGTCGTCACGGCCAACCTTCTCCCAGCCGTCCATCGTCTTTCCGTCGAACAGCGACGTCCATTTTTCTTCCTGAGCGGAGGCGTCTGAAAGGCAGCAAGCTGCACACAGCAGCGTAGCAACGACGAAAGCGAAACGAGTGGTTTTCATTATGAGTTTCCAAATGCTTTGAATGAGTTAGGGCGGTCTACACAGTTCAACACGCGACATTGAAACAGATGTCCGCAGGGTTTTCGAGTCAACCGCCGGTGGATTCATTGGGCAGCGTGCATCCGTAAGTCGGGGCGTTTCTGGATGTTGCTACAGCGTCCGCAAATATACTGAGCTCTCAGGTTCCCCTCACAAAACGCCCGGAATTTCCGGGACAATCCCGTTGTCCCAGCTGGGGGAATGCACCCGCAAGGGCAACGGTTTGCGTATCTTCTTGACGCCCCGGTCTGCGATGCTTACCCTTATATCCGGTAGCCGTCGTCGCAAACTGTGGCGAAACACGGTTTTCCGACGATACATACTTACGTATACGCTCCTGGTCTCGCCCCCTGACAGCGCCTCTTCCCGCCTCGCTGTCGACGCATTGTTTTAACAAGGTGTCTCACATGCTGAACATTTACGGCAAAGCAGCAAAGTATTGCGACGGCGTTTCGCGGCGCAACTTTATGAAGATCGGTGGCCTGTCGACGGGCGCCATCGGCGGGCTGTCATTGGCCGACATGTTGCGTGCGGAAGACGGGTCGACCAGGAAGAACTCCGAGAAGTCGATCATCAATATTTTTCTGGCCGGCGGCCCGCCTCACCAGGATATGTGGGACATCAAGACGGAAGCGCCGTCTGAAATTCGTGGCGAGTTTGGTCCCATCGATACGGCCGTGCCGGGAATTCAGATTGGAGAGTGCTTTCCAAAACTGGCGGCGATGATGGACAAGCTGGTTGTTGTTCGATCAGTGGTCGGGTGCTCAGGCGGTCATGATGCGTTTCAATGCTTTAGTGGTTGGGACCGTCGCAACCTGAATTCGATTGGCGGTCGGCCAAGCATCGGAAGCGTGTTGTCGAAGCTGCGAGGACCGACGTCGCCATCAATACCTTCTACCGTTGCCTTGTGCGCGAAGACGCGCCACGTGCCGTGGTCTGAGCCTGGTGATCCGGGTTTTCTGGGAGCCGCTCATCAGGCGTTTCGTCCAAATGGCGAAGGCATGGACAACCTGACTCTGAACGGAATCACGCTGGACCGACTGCAGAATCGCGGACAACTGCTCACCAGCCTTGACGGCATGAAACGCAGCGCTGACGCCAGCGGCATGATGGACGGAATGGATGCGTTTTCTCAAGCCGCGTTCGGTGTCCTTACATCGAGTCAGTTGGCGGACGCATTGGACATTTCGAAAGAACCGGCCGAAGTCCGCGAACGCTACGGCGACGGCAAGCCGTATCAGTATCAGTACGATGGTGCTCCGACGTGCAACGACCACATCCTTTTAGCGCGTCGACTGGTCGAAGCGGGCGTGCGGTCCGTGACGCTGTCGTTTGGTCGCTGGGATAGTCATGGCAAGAATTTTGACCTTGTGCGAGACCACGGTACGAAGCTGGACCAGGCCGTCAGCGCGTTGGTGCAGGACCTGGACGAACGCGGCATGCTGGACAACGTCACGGTTCTGGTCTGGGGCGAATTCGGTCGCACACCGCGCATCAACGCGAATGCCGGACGAGACCACTGGCCTCAGGTTAGTTGTGCTCTAATGGCGGGCGGTGGCATGCGAACTGGCCAGGCGATCGGATCTACAAACCGACTAGGCGAACGAGCCGTCAGCCGTCCTGTCGACATGCAGGAAATCGTCGCCACGGCCTATCACAACCTGGGTCTGGATCCGATGAACACAACCATCGCAGACCCGAGCGGTCGGCCGCAGTTTCTGGTCGACATTCGTGAGCCAATGGCGGAACTGGTGTGATCGGACTCGACCTTCGACTACAGCGTTTCACGCTGACTTGTGGCCGCGGAAATCGGTTTTGGTCCTACGTGGGACGGTTCCCACGAGCCAGGACCGTCCACAACAAAACGTAGGTTGCTCTAGACGCTGGTCGACGCACAGACAAATTCCAGCCGCGCCGTGACTTTGCCGTCGACCGTAACTTTGCCCTTCATGTAGAAGGCGTTCGACAGTCGTTCCGTCAGTTCAGCTTCGACTGTGATCGTGTCGCCGGGGCGAATCAGCTTGCGGAATTGAGTGTTATTCTGACGCGTGACGACTGGAACTTTGTCGTCACCGACGTCGCTGATTTTCGAAATCAGAACGGCCCCTGCCTGAAAGCAGGCTTCACATTGCAGCACGCCCGGAAATACGGGAAACGACGGGTAGTGCCCCTGAAAAACGGGCAGATCCGCTGGCAAATGCTTAGTGGCGACGATCCGTGAGTCACTGATTTCCGTCACCTCATCCAGCCACAAGAAAGGTGGCCGGTGAGGGATGCACTGCATGATTTCCTGAGTGTTCATCCTACAGTTCGATCTTCAGCTCTTCGATCTTCCGGTACAGGCTCGACAGCCCCAGCTTCAGCCGCTTGGCCGCTTCCTTTTTGTCTGGGCACTGCTTCAGTACGCGAGTGATGTGGAGCCGCTCATAATGTCGCAGAGCCGAACGCAGGTCGTCGGTGTCGGGCAACGCCGTACCGATACCCAGCAGATCCGGTGGAAGATCTGAAGGTTGAATTTCGTCCCCTTCGCACATCATGACCGCTCGTTCGATCGCGTTGTCCAGCTGGCGGACGTTGCCCTTCCAGTGAGCGGCCATCAACGTGCGAATCGTTTCGCTGGTCGCGCCCGTCACGCGTTTGCCCATCGCTTCGGAATGCCGCGTCATAAAGTATTCGACAAGTTCCGGGATGTCGTCCAAGCGTTCTCGCAATGGCGGAATGCGAATTTTGACGCCGTCCAGTCGATAGAACAAATCTTCCTGAAAGTTCGTATCCGCCACTTCACGCATGAGGTCTCGCGATGTGGCCGCGATGATGCGAGCCGTAACCTTTACGGTTTCTGAAGCACCGGCCGGCATGATTTCCTGGTACTCGATCGCCCGAAGAAGTTCCGACTGTGTACCGGGCGGTAACTGAGCGATCTCGTCGAGAAACACGGTGCCTTCGCCCGCCGTACGAAACAGTCCTGGCTGTCCATCGTCGACGCCGAAGAGCTGCGATTCCAAAAGTTCAACCGGCCGTGTGCCGCAGTTGACGGCAAGGAATTTTTCGTCCTTGTTCGGGCCCGCCATATGGATTTCGCGAGCGAACAATTCTTTGCCGGTCCCGGTTTCACCCACCAGCAACACGTTAGAATTTGTTGCGGCGACTTTGCGAATCGTGTTCAGCGTGTCCTGCAATACTCGGCTGCTGCCGATGATCTGATCGAACCCCGCACGACGGTCCAGGTCTTTTCTCAGCCGCTGGTTTTCGACGTACAGATCCTGAAACTTAAACAGTCGCTTCAGGCGGTTAACCAGCTCGTCAAAAATAACGGGTTTCACAAGGTAGTCGAACGCTCCGGCGGTGAAGGCTTCGACCGCGTTTTCGACCGTTGCGTAGGCAGAGATAATCAGTACAAACATGGCCGGGTTCAGGCGATGCAGTCGACGGAGCAGTTGCACGCCGTCGCCGTCCGGCAACTGGACGTCACAAATTCCGACATCGAAGTCGCGTTCACGGACCAGGTTCAGTGCGTCGGTCACGTTGGCCGCGGTCGCCACTTCGAACCCTTCTCCTGCGAGAAACTCAGAAAGCGTCTCGCGGATGATATCTTCATCCTCAACGATCAGGATCGACTTGTTAAAGAACGATGGGTCGGGCACTCTATCAACCTTTTGCAACGGTATATTGAGATCCGCGAAACTGCGGATCGGGGACCGGTACTGGAGTTCGGGAACTGTCCCGAGGTGAAAACGATTTTCTCGCTGTCGAGATAATTGCAGCCTGGGTTCTGGTATTCAATCCGTGAGTGACGGAAACCCGGGAGAAGTCGAAACTTGCGTTGCGGTTTGCCGAAGAAAGCGGAAATTGCCCCGATACCGTTCGTTGAGAATGTTGCGAGACGGAGTGTCTTGGCCACAAACTTGCATAGAATACCCCTACACATTTCCCTACCCGCCAGACACGACCTAACGCACTTGCTGATCCAGCCATCATGAAACCAAACACCCCCAGCCCCGCCCCCCCGCCAGCTCGCAACGGACTTTCAAACGCCACGTTGCTAATCGGAGCAGTTCTCTGGACTGCCGTGTTTGCCAGCGGCATCTTTGTCTGGAAATCTCGCAGCGAAGCCATTGAAGCCGCCCAGGCCAGCGAGGCTCAGGCCGACGAACCCGGCGCGGACGAAATTGTTAAGCCGGGGGAGCAGAAGGCGTCGGTTAAACTTAGCTTTCCTGCCAAAAGGCTGCCGGACTTCGAATTCGACAAAGCCACAGGCGGCACGCTAAGTCTCGACGATCTGAAGGGCAAACGCTGGGTAGCGAGCTTCGTGTTTAGTCGCTGCACCACAAGCTGCCCGGTGATCACCGCGGCCGTCATGCGGCTACATGACCGAGTCGAAAAGTCGGCTCCCGACGTGATGTTTGTCAGCTTTACCGTCGATCCGAAGTATGACACTGCGGATGTATTCCGTGAATATTCAGAAACCTTTACCAAAGGCAACCGAGACCGCTGGAAGTTCCTGACCGGCAGCCAACAACAAATCTACGAACTCATCGTGAAAGGCTTTGGTCTGTACGTGAAGGAAAACCTCGGCGAGTCGCGGCTTCCGGGACTTGAGGTCGCTCATTCCAATCGCGTGGTCCTGGTCAACGAAGACGGCATCCCCGTCGGCACCTTTCTTGGCACCAACGAAGGCGACATGGCCAAGCTGCGTCGCATTCTGTCAGGTCGGGAAGAATTTCCGCAGCCCGGTCCGGCCTCCAGTCCCGGCCTGACTTTCTCGAGAACTGACGGCGGTCCAATGGACATTCAGTTTCAGGTGCAACCGGTCAAGTCGAACGACGAAAGCGAAGCAGACGACTCGCCATCGCCTGCTGATGAATCAGCTGATACACCGTCAGGTGAAGCCACGACCGAAGAATCAACAAGCGACGAAGAACAAAGTGGTGCTGCCCCACCAGCAGGTTCCAGCAATGGTGATGACGATGCTTCCGAAGACAAGTCCACGTCGGCTGTTGATCACAATGCAATCATCGATCAGAAGCTGCCAGCCTGGGCCAGGCCGCTGCCGACTGTGAACGCGAGCCTCAACACACTGGCGGGCATCCTGTTGTTGTGCGGTCTCGCGGCGATTAAGTCTGGTCACAAGACAATTCATCGCAACCTGATGATCACTGCGTTCTTGACGTCGGCCGCGTTTTTGGCATCCTATTTGACCTACCACTATGCGTTGGGCGAATACACGGGAGAACACGGCAAACGGTTTACCGGTGCAGGTGTGTGGGCGATCGTGTATCAGCTTGTATTGTGGCCACACATTATTTTGGCGGTGTTCGTTCCGTTTCTGGCGATCGCCGTCTTCCGCCACGCCTTCGCAGAACGCTGGGACGCTCACAAACGACTGGCCCGCATCACGTTTCCCATTTGGATGTACGTGTCTGTTACGGGCGTCGTGATCTACGGAATGCTGTACCACTGGCCATGGCCGGCACCGGCGGACGTGTAGCCGCAACACCCTTCGGCAAGTGATTTTTTAATCCGCATTGAATTCACTCTAACAAGCTGCAAGGCACGGAGATCCGGACGACGCGAGTCTGTTGGTCGACGACGCCATCAGCGCGGCACATCACGCGGGGAACGTGAATTAAATAAGTGACGGTGTCTTCCCTCACGAAAACGACCTCCGCACGATCAGATTTCCGGGGGGGCGTCATCATAAGAAAGCCGAATTGCTTCCCATCGTTTAACCCGCAGCCGGAGGCGTGGCCGGGGACGGCTGTGCCGCAGCGGAAGCTGAAGATTTATGGACCCCGATCAGAGGACGCCTGCGCCTGCGGCTGCGGGTTAAACGATGTCTTGGACGCGCCATGCGAGATCCGTCAGTAATTTAATCGACGTCCCGAGCGTGATGGCCACGTAGCCGTCATCGCTCCGCATGACGAGCCGCGCAAGGCTTGCATTCGCCCAACAGAAGGCGCCGTCCGAACGGTTGAGCCGCGATCGATGTTTTCCCACCACCCACAATATTGCGGCGGCGTCTCACTTGGGTTCGATACCGGCTGCTGGAGGCATTTTCTCTTCGTATTCGGCGGGCTTTGGCTCTTGTTCGCGTGCGGGAGTGCGATCTCTCGAAGGTCGCTGAAAAGGTCGCTGAAGCCGAGCATCGCCCAGGCGGTCGTCGTCCGGCTCCGACCGCATCGGTGTATCTTTCGGCAATTCGTCCGGGGGATAGAAGTCATTTGGGTTGTACGGAGTTGGATCCACCGGTGCCTTCACCGCGTCCATCGGCAGGAAGCGGTCTTCCGGTAGCGACATCATGCGGTCTAACTGTTGAGTCACAATCTGATCCTTCTTCTGCTTGCGTTCGGTGACTTGTCGAGACGCTTCTTCCAGGCGTTTGCGAAGTTCCGTCAGCAGAGCCTCCCGCGCCTTTTGTTCGGCATCGAACTTCTGTTGCAGCAGTTCCTTGAGCGGAGTCCGCATGTTTTCCCGAGTCCGACGGTCTCCAGCAGCCAGCAGATCGGTGACGAGTTTTGCGATTGCCTGATCGACCGGCGCGACGGCCGGGCTGGGCGAGGCACCAGCACGAGGTGGAAGATTGTCCGGAGCAAAAAGTGGATCTGGTAGCGGCGATGGCGCACGGTTACGCGGGGACCGATTCTCCAACGAATCGCGTGGGGCGTTGAAGAGGAAGGGGACACCCGAATTCTTATTGGGGGGCGTCTCTGGGAAGTCACGTGAGTCAGAATCTGGCGGCATCCATCTTCCGCGTGCGCCGAAATCATCTGTTCGCTGCTCTCTTAGATGAACCTCGATTTCGCCCAGATTCACCAAGTTGTCCGCATCGTCACCACCCGCTTGCTCCGACACTTTGGCGATGTCTGACGCGAGAGCTTCGTAAGTGCTGATGGCCTTTCCCTCGTCATTAATGTCTCGCTGTTTCAACATCAACAGCGAGACGTTGTATGCCCCTGCTGTCAGCACACACTCAAACGCGCCGTTGCGACCAACATTCTCAGACACATTCCGGCTGGGTAGCATTTCTCGTTTCCCGCCCGGACGTCCCCAGACGACCGTTTTTCTCACGGCCTGTTCCAACGTCTGCCCTGCATAGAGCTTCTCCCACTCCCGATCCACGAGCGAGTTGAACGACACCATCAACTCAGCCTGTCCAGCCTCGACGCCGTTGGCCGTTCTGTTGACAGTCACGCGACGTTCGAAGATTTCGTCCGTCAGCTTGATGCGGCCTTTCACGGTGATGACGGAGAAATCAAATACGTTTTCTGACGGAGCATCCTGCGGGAATGGATTCGGCCCGGCCTTATTTGGCACTGCACTCTGCCACCACTGCACGTTACCAGCCACTTTGGGATCAGTATCGTTTTCGCCCTCTTTCTCCGGCGCCGCCAGCTTCAGCCGGAGTCGCCCGGGCGGCAGCTTCGTGAATGTGTACTCACCGTTTTCTCCAATGTCGACGGTCTGAGTAATCGAGACGAGCGGCGGCCCATGTACTCGCTCATTGGCGTCCAGATTCAGCATAGCCGGACTGAATGGGAACGATTCCCAGCGAGCCGACACGCGGCGCTCAGCGGGCGGCTTTTTGTTGAGTGTAATTCTCCCCGACGCCTGGCTCCACGGTTGAAGCTTGATGACTTTTTTACCGTTCGATTCTTGGAACCCTTTGGCCGTCGGCGCATGAATGGCGTATCCCGATTCATGAACGATCACAAACTTCGTGGGACTGGTTACAGGCGTTTCGAACGTGCCGTCGTCGTTAACTGGAATGCTCCGCCGCTCTTGTTGTTGAGAAGGTAAGAAATGATCTGCCTGCGAAATCTTGATTTCTGATGATGCATCGCCAGCAATGTGAATATTCACCATGTCGCCCCGGTACACTTCCACTTGAGCTAGTCCGGCCGGTTCGCCAGAGGGGGTGTGAACGACGAAGTTAGTTGGCGCTAATGGCTCTGAGTCGAACGGAATATTACCAGCAAACGGCATAGCAGGCTCCAATGAGTTTGCAGGCCGACGGTTCGGCCTGTCAAAGTCATCGCGTTGCCCTACCGCAACCGTGGTCAGCCCGGAGCACAGCACGGTCAGCAATGTTAGAGTCGTCACTCGCATGAAAGGTCTTTCGTTTCTTGAGTCTTCGTTCCACTTCAGCCGTCTGAAGCGGTTCGTGTTTTTTAGCGGTTATGTCAAAGCCTGAGTTTAGGATTAGCCGACGGGCGCTAGCACCGGTTGTCAAGCGAACAACCGGGGCTAGCGCCCGTCGGCTATTATTTCGAGCCGAAGTCGCCAACCATGGGCTTACGGCGGAGGCCGATCATGGCCGTCTTTGCTGGCGTTAAACAACGGATACGGCTGTGTGCTCTCATCGGTTTTCCAGTCGTTCAAGGTCTGATTCAATCAACTGCAGGAGCCCATCCAGTTCGCGGCCGTCCACGTCCGTCACCTGAGGTGAGACGTTCTGCCGTTCTGATTGCACAGGAGTTTCGACCACCGGTGTGGACTCGATGATCATCGAACCGTCTGCCACAGGTGCAGCGTGTTGGTGTTTTCGCTTGAGTTGATCCAATTCGGGGGGACTCAAAACGGCTTGCAACACTGGCACCGCATCCTTTGGGGGGCCGACTTCCATCGGCGGCCACCAAAGTCGCACGGCCCAAACCGACAGCAGCGCGACTGCGACGCCTGCCGCCCACACCGATGCTCGTTTCATGTTTGCCGTGCCTGCAGCTTTGCTTTCGCTTGCCGCTGTGCCGTCTCGACGTCGCAGAGGTGTCCCGCTCGCTTTTGGCATTGCGGCCGTGAGTCGTTTCTCTGCCGCCGCAGCGTTGGGAAGTCGTTTGGCTGCGTCGAAGGCGTGCAGCGATTCCACCAGTTGACTCAGCCAACCAGGCACGTCGTCCAGTAGCGACGCCAGCTTCGGTGGTGGTAAGTGGCCGACTTTGCGAACCGTTTCTGTCCCCGATAATTCCGCCACCGGAGGTCGGCCGGTCAACATCGCGAACAACAGAGCTCCCAGGCTAAACAAATCGCTCCGCGAATCGGTGGGTTCGCCGCGGGCCTGTTCCGGTGCCATAAACTGAGGCGTGCCGGCGAGAGATCCGGAACGCGTCAGCGTGGCATCGTCGACAGCGCGAGCCAATCCGAAGTCGGTGATGACGGCTCGTTCTGTGTCGCCCGAAAGCAGAATGTTGGCAGGCTTGATGTCGCGATGAATCAGTCCCTGCGCATGTGCCGCCTGCAATCCGGCCGCTACCTGTCGGGCCACGCGCAACGCTTCCAGAGGCGCCAATGCCCCGAAACGTTTTAGGCGTTCTTCCAGTGACGGACCAGGCAAGTACGGCATCACCAGATACGGCAGACTCTGATATTCGGCCACCTGATACACGGCGATCACGTTGTCATGCACGACTGCCGCCGCCGCTTTGGCTTCGCGAGCAAAACGGATTCTGGCATTTTCGGATGCGGCAAGGTTGGGCGACAGAACTTTCACCGCCACGAAGCGGTCCAGAGCCGGGTCGCGAGCTTTGAAGACAACTCCCATGCCCCCGACGCCGACGCAGCCGCTGACTTCGAACGGGCCGATGCGTCCCAGCATGCGAGGATCATCGGTCGGTCCCAGCAACGCCAGTGGCCAGGCTGGAGCGGCATTCACTGGCTCAACATCTTCGTCGAATGCATCGGGTCTTAAAGCCGTCGCGACTGACGACCAGTCATCGCTGGAACCTGCCGAATCCGCCAACCGCTGCCGGCATTCGTCGCACACGTTCAGGTGCTGTTCCAACGCGACTTCGTCCTGTGGAGACAGCAGGTCGTCGAGGTATGCTGGAATATGGTCGGGGTGGCAGGACATCTTAAGTTTCAGAGTCTCGGTTTCGTGAATGCGGTGGCATGTTGACGGACGCCATGTGTGGTTCACCTCCCCCAAAGCGAAGCTTAGTGCGGAGGTCGGACGAGCGAAGCGACGTCCGGGAGGGGGCTTGCATTGGCACGCACCGACAACGAGGTGGCGGACCCTGCCCCGATCTTGCTTCGCTCGATCGACCCCTCCCACAATAAATTGTGGGAGGGGTGCTAGCGGGAGTTGTGAGTTGCACATTTCGTCACGTGAATCCTGATTCGTGGACCGCCTTGCGAATTCGTTTCAACACACGACTTCGAGACGCATAGACAACTCCCACCGAAACGCCCAATTCATTCGCCACCGTCTCAACAGCACGGCCATGAACGGTGGTTTCTTCGAAGGCTGCCCATACAGTCGACGTGCAGTTGGCTCGTACTTCTGCCGCAGCGGATCGATAAAGCATCAGGCGTTCTTCGTGTTGCCACGTTTGTTCTGCCGTGACGTCGTCTGTTGGCACTTCCTGCAGAAGATTCAGGACCTCAGATTTGCCCGACCCACGTTGGCGGTGGTCTCGTTCAATCAGCTTGAGTGCGGCGTTGCGTGTGACTTGAGCCATCCAACTGCGAAACCGTCCCCGCTGCAAATCCGGCGGACGGCGATGGAACGTGTCGGCCACCGATTGCAGAACTCGCTGAGTCGCATCGTCCGCATCGGCATCCTGCAGGCCCATGCGGCGAGCGAATCGGAACACGGCCGGTCGGTACAGTTTTAGAAATTCTTCCCAGACTTTCTGGTCATCACCATCACGCAACTGCAACAACAGACTTGCGGAAGTGAGGGGCCAGAGGGACATCGGCTTGGGTTCTGGGATTGAGGGTTTTGAATCAGCAGATTGTGTATGGAATCCGGCTCGACGGAAAATCTGACACGCTGCGGCTCAGAAAACGCAATTCTTCCGACAATTGGCGACAAACGCCACTGTCCTGGCCACGTGGAGACATCGCTGGGTGCCTCCACGCCTTGCTGTGCCGTGGATTTCGCCAGAAATCCTGAGCTGCGTTCGAATCGCAGGAACTCTGGCGAGTCCCTCTACGATGCGGGGCGCATCCTAACCGGCGAATGATCCCCGCATCGGTCAACGTAGAGAACTCATTAAACGGGGCGGCCACTTTGTTGGAGCGCGCGGCGGCTGGTGTTAGACTGGTCTCGAACGTCCGCAGAGCAAACGTTGCTCGCACCAAACGAACAGGCCGGCCCCCATTGCGATACGACTATATCACACTAACGATCACGCAGCGTGCGTTGCAGGGGATAGCGCTTGGGTGGATTTTTGTTTCGGTGAGCCCGCCGGTTGGTAGCGTTGACAGTACTGCCGCTGTGATGGCTGTTTTATGTCTCGCGACTGCCGCTTGTGGAATGGGCATCGGGACGGCTGTGG
The DNA here is from genome assembly GCF_001983935.1 of Fuerstiella marisgermanici. Lineage (GTDB taxonomy): Bacteria > Planctomycetota > Planctomycetia > Planctomycetales > Planctomycetaceae > Fuerstiella > Fuerstiella marisgermanici. The sequence continues at coordinate 585,487 of NZ_CP017641.1, forward strand.
ACCGATGGATTCGCACGGCCCGATCCTCACGCGTCGCGACCATCATCAGCCTGCTGGCAATCGCCTTGGGGCTGTTGACCGGTTTGATGATCTCCAGCCCGAATGCGACCGTGATATCTGCTCTGCTGATCGGTTTTGGATCGGGAACCGACTGGTCATCGACGGCCGAACTGGCTCGCCAGGCGTTCCCCAACCGTCGACGCTGGTACGGCATGAGGTACTGGACGATGGCGTTTGTTGCTGGCATTGCCACCGTCTTGCTTATCGGCGCGGGGACAGGTGTTGCGGTCACTGCGGCCATGGTTGCGATTGGTCTGATCCCGGCTTACAGCGGCCTGCCTTCGCCCTCCGCAGAAAACGTAGAAACGGCTGCTGAGTCGCCTCCTGCTGAACGTGCGCCTGCTGAATCTGCGGCGATCGCACAGGAACCGGCCAGCGAAACTGCTGAAACCGATGACAACGCCGAATGCGATGCGACCGAATGCTGCGGTGGCTCCGGCCGAGCGTTCGTTGCGCCGAAGTTCTGGCACGGCGTGCTGCTATCGGCTATTGGCTTTGCCGCCCTGTTCGGACCAATCGCCTTGCTGCTGAGTACGGCTGCCGGGGCGGCAGATGGCATGTCCATGCGCATCGCGGTTGCTGGCGGCTTGCTGGCGGGATTCTGCCTGATGCTGAATACTGCTCCGCGAGCCGGCTATACCATCACACTGTTGCCGTTTCTGACGTTGGGTGTCGTTTTGTCAGGAGTGCTCGGCATACTTGAGACACCTTTCGAAGGGGAATGGATTGCCCGTTTTTTGCATGCGGTTTTTGCAGGCGGTGTCGTGTGCGGTATGTCTGCGTTGACTGGCGAATTGTTTCCGGACTGTGCAACGGATCCGCAACGAACTCGAACGATCACCGTCGCTCTGTTTGCGACGACTCTGTTGCTGCTGGCTCGCGGGTTGATCGGGTACCTAACCAATTCCACTGCGACGTTGCACTTTGTTGATTGCGGCGTGTTTGTGGTCGGGCTGCTGGCCATTCGAGCGATTCCGGTTCCGGTGATTTCAAGTCTCGGCAAAGCAGACAACGCGGACGATGATGACGAAGAGCTGAACGATGTGATCGCGTCGTTGAATGCTTAACGTCACTTCAGGAGACGCAGCAGTTCAAACAGCCATGCCGTGAAGGCATCGTCGATACTGCCCGCCACGTGAGCCACTTCGCTGTGATCCAGCGGAGCATCCGAAAGGCCACTGGCCACATTCGTGATGCAGGAAACGCCGAGAACATCGATGCCTCGTTCTGCGGCAACAATCGATTCTGGAACCGTGCTCATCCCCACCGCATCCACGCCCAGCGTTTGCAGCATGCGGACTTCGGCCGGCGTTTCGTAACACGGACCGGACATCATCGCGTACACGCCGCAATGCAACGTAAGCGGTGTATTGATGCTTTTTGCCCGTTCAATTAGCTGAGGACTCCACAGGCGGCCGCACGAACGTCCCCGCGCATCGCCGTGCCTGAGTTGCACGTTGGCAAAGGACCAGTGGCCATCAATGAGCATCAGGTCACCCGGTCGGAATGCCGCAGCAATTCCTCCGGCGGCATTTGTGACGATAAGTCGCTGGACAGAAAGCTGGGCCAGCATGCGCGCTACGAAAGTGACTTTTTCCAGCGAATGACCTTCGTAGGAATGCACTCGCCCCTGAAAAAGCAACACGCCTGAAAGGTGGCCGCTGCCGATGACGACTCGACCGGCATGTCCGGCCACATTGGAGGTGGGCAGGTGAGGCAGGTCGGCGTAGTTGACAGCGATACCGCCGTCGGCCATTGCAATTTCGCCGGGGCTGCCAAGGCCGGAGCCCAGAATGACGGCCGTGTGAAACTGAGGATTCAAGCCACCGGCCTGCGCGATGCGTTGCAGTTCGCGCGCGGCGGGCTTGCAGTCTGACAAAGACGTCGGCATGTGTGCGTTGTCACTTATTGACGTGGCAAGCGACTTCTACACAGAAGCCGTGCCCCGAAATCGCTTCGTTCGATTGCCCCTCCCGGCAACAAATTGCGGGAGGGGTTACCTTCAGAAAAGCGGTTTCAGGGCGTTCAGCCAATCCGTTACGACTTCGCAGCAGCCAGTGCAGCGTCGTAGTTGGGATGCTCAGCGATTTCTGAAACGTATTCGACGTGCTTCAGATTTCCGTCGCCACCGACAACGAATACGGCGCGAGCGAGGCAGCGGTCGAGTGGGCCGCCTTTGATGAGCACTCCGTAATCTTCGCCGAACTTCGAGCAGCGATGAGCGCTAAGCGTTTTGACGTTTTCGACACCTTCCGCACCACACCAACGCTTTTGGCCGAATGGCAGGTCCATACTGACAACCAGCACTTCCACGTCGCTTAGTTCGCCGGCGGCGACGTTGAACTTGCGAGTTTCTTCGTGGCAGGTGGCGGTGTCCAGCGATGGCACGGTGGCGATCACTCGAGTTTTTCCGGCGCTGCTGGCCAAAGTGACTTCTGCCAGCCCGTTATCCTGCAGTGAAAAATCAGGAGCGGCACTGCCGACAGTGAGGGCGGCACCGGCCAGATCAACGGGGTTACCTTTGAGCGTAACCGCTCCACTTCGTACTTCAGACATCAAGATTCTCCGGTTTCAAATTCGGACTGCTGACTTCTTGTTTCGGCGCGTAGTATGGCTTTTCCCAGTGGGGATGCAACCACGCCGTGAAGGCCGTCCGATTTGAAATCGAAGTCTTTTGTTCAGGTTATTCAGCTTAGTGATGGTCGCATTTTTCGCAACGCTGGTCTGGTGCTCGCAGCAGATAGGCGGGGCCGTACTTGGAATGCCCGTCGTGTAGCGTGTGCGGCGTGTAATCCATGCGGAACGGATCACATGGCCGAGCGAACAGGTCGCCGTAGCCACGTGGGCGGAACTGCTGTGGGGCACAGCGCTGCCAGGCGGTCAGGGTTGCCGCTCGCGGTCGATGCCAGCGTGTGAACGCATGCATAGGCGACGGAAAATGTTTGAATCCGTAGCCCGGTGAAGCTGGCGACCCGATGTCGGCCGTTTGCCGATATTGGTCGAAACCGTTGATTTGGTCCGGATGGACAGAGTGCGATTCAAACTGCGGCGGCATCCCATGCGGCGGGTGGATGTGGTCGGGGTGCACACTTGCCAGACGCGTTGGATTCGTCGCCGACACGGCGGTTGTTGTATTCGCAGTGGTCTCATCGCCGGGAACTCGAGGTTCGTCAGCCGACCCACGGCTTACCAGGGCGAGAATCGCAACAACAAAAACAGCGGGCGGTGTGAGTGAACGCATCCTGCTTCTCTCCGCAAAATTTCGGCAATGGAGCACGACAATCCGTTCGCCCTCCTTCACCACTAAGGATCGTCCTTGCCTGAGACAGGCCTGCAGAAAGTATTGGTCGTCGTGTTAGTGAGGGGCCAACCCGCGTTGATCAGAGCGACGGTAGCGATTTAGCGGGCTGTCCGGCTCCACAGCTTGCTGTACCAGCAAACCTCGTGCTTACCCGATCGACAATTGCAGAGGCAATCGACACAGTTTGCCGGACCGGAATTACAAGACATGTCAATGAAAACACTGAATCGCGTGCGTCTACGGACACTCATCGACGTTAAGGTTCACAACTGTGAGATGCGTCGTTAAACTGCGGGCCGAATCCCGACCGCCCGCGTTCGTTTCGAGTTCCCCCATGCCTTCCCACAACTCCGTCGCCCCTGAAACCGCTCTTGATGTTGCGATGGAGGCTGCTGCCATTACAAATTCTCGCGTGACGAACAAGAAGCCATCCGACGGCCAACGCCTACTGTTTCGCCGGTCTGACCGGACGAATAAATTGATGCATATCGGGATTCGCTCGATCGGTTCCTGCGTTCCGGACCGCATCGTCGACAATTCCGAACTGGAAACAGCCTACGGCTTCGAACCTGGCTGGATCGAACGGCGAACCGGGATCAAACAGCGTCGCTATGCGGCCGACGATGAAGGCACCAGCGACCTGGCTGTGCGAGCGGCTCGCAAAGCCATTGAGAAAGCCGACGTCGATCCGGCTGACATTGACCTTCTGCTGATTGGGACGTTTACGCCCGATTACACCTGTCCGTCCACCGCGTGCCTTGTGCAGCAGAAGCTGGGCCTGGACGCACCGGCCGTGGACCTGCAGGCGGCGTGTTCCGGCTTTATGTACGCACTTGCCACGGGGGCTCAGTTTGTCGCCACCGGAAATTCCAAGCTGGCTCTGGTGATCGGTGCGGACATCAATAGCCGAATCGTAGAACCCTCCGACAAAGGCACCGCACCGTTGTTTGGCGACGGTGCTGGCGCTGTGTTGCTGGAGGCCGGTTCGGCCGACCAGGGATTAGTCTGTTATCAACTGGGAGCCGACGGTGCCGGAGGCGGCATGTTGGATCGCCCGGTTGGCGGGACCAGTCGTCCAATCACGGCTGAATCCGTCGCGGCGGGGCAGCACTTTCTGAAGATGGACGGTCGCAACGTGTTTAAGTGGGCCATTCAGGCAGTGACGGATTCCATAGAAACGGTGATGCGGAAAGCGGATGTTTGCGTCGACGACGTCAAGCTGTTCGTGCTGCACCAGGCGAATATCCGCATCATCGATCACGCGATGAAGGTGTTGAACATTCCTCCCGAAAAGGTGTTCAACAATCTGGATCGCGTCGGCAACACGTCTGCAGCGTCCATCCCGCTGGCATTGGACGAAGCTGTCGAACAAGGCAACATCAACCCCGGCGATCTTGTCCTGATGTGCGGCTTCGGCGCAGGACTCACATGGGGCACCGGCCTCTTCCGCTGGTAAGCTGAAACTGCGCGAAGCGGGCTGCGTTCGGCCTTCGTTCATTCGGGACGTGGTAAATTGCGCCAGAAACCCCTATCTGCAGTGGAATCGCTGGAACTCTAACAGTCCCACTGCAGATCGCCGCGGTCCAACCAGCGGAAGCGGCTATCAGCCGATCATCGGCGTCGCTCGTTTCACAAGTTGCAGCGGAAGTCCCCACGGGTCGCGCAGCATGGCAAATGTATCATCGCCCAGTTGATGAATGTCAGCGACGATCGTTGCACCGGCTTTGACCAGGCGAGCGGTATCGGCAGCGACATCCGTGGATACGAATGCGAGGTGCAATTCGGCCGGATTCATATTGCGGTAATCCGGTAAAGGCGCATCGCGGTTGCCGTAGATTTCAATCATGACGGTACCGCTATCGTCGGCCAAAAAATGGGCATACGGAGCGTCTGTTGTGCGACGGCGGATTTGCAGCCCCAGATGTTCGACATACCAGCGAGCCATCAGGACAGGTTCTTCGACGTTGAAGGCCGTGTGTTCGATTTTCATAGATGTAACTTAGAGTTCCAAAGAAGTTGCTTTAGAGCAATTTACGTTTTGTTGTGGACGGTTATGGCTCGTAGGAACCGGCCCACGTAGGGCAAGAAACGATTTCCGCGGCCGCAAGTCAGCGCGAAACGCTGTAGGTGTTTTTAACCGCTCTCCCAGTCTCGTCGCAGGTCCCATAACTCCTGCATCATCGCCGCTTTTAGTTCTTCGATTTTCTCTTCTGATTCCAGTTTGCAGCCGTTTTGATCAGCCACGTAGAACACGTCGACCACCTGGTCAACATTCGTGGCGATGCGTGCCAGTTCGACTGACAGGCCGTGTTGGTGAAGTGTCAGTGCCAGCGTATACAGAAGGCCGGGGCTGTCCTGAGCGAACACATCGATGACCGTGTAGTGTTCTGAACAGTCGTTGTCGACGGACACACGCGGGTCGACAGGAGCCAGCGCGTGCACTTTGCGAGTCAGGCGAAACAGGCCACTGCGCCGGAACACGTGGTCCACCGTCGTGCGTCCGGTCAGTACATCCGACAACGTGTCGCACACTTCTTTGATGCGATGTTCTGCTACCTTGCCGATAAAGTCGTTATCGCTAACCAGAAACGACGCGATTAAAGTTGAGCCCGCAGTGGTGCAGGTTTGCACAGAATGGATGTCCATCCTCAGGCCCGAAAGCACGCCTGCCACGCGATGAAAGCTGTTGGCTTCGTGATCTCCACCCGCGAAAATGCGAAAGGTCACGGTGTCCATTTCCGGATCGTACGCACCTTCGATCTTCACTTCGTCCCGGCCCAGCTGCTGAATGACGTCCAAGTCGCGAGCAATGCGATCGGGGGATTCCGTCATCAGGTAAAACGGTGGCAGAGCGTCCAGCTGACGGTCAATCCATTCGGGAAACGCTTCTTTTTCTTCGACGATGATGTCTGTGACAACGCTGTCGGTATCCGGAGCACGGACAGGCACGATCGAAGACCGAACGTGTTCGCGGACCAGCTGCAGGCGTTCGCGTTCCAGGTGATTGATGGGGCGACCGCTTAAGATCAGCATCGTGCGGTTGTACAGATCAGCCAGCAATTCGCCCTTCCAGTCCGTCCAGACATCGGGGCCCACGGCCTTGATGTCGGCAGCACTCAACACGTACAGCATTCGCAGCAGTTCCGGGGCGCCGACCAGTCGAGCGAAATCGACTAGCAGAGCCTGGTCGGTGACGTCGCGGCGAAACGCGAGATCCGGCATGGTCAGATGATAGCGGACGAGAAACATCATCATCCGCTTTTTGTTTTCCGGTGTCTGCAATCGCAGGGCGACGTCTTCTGCAATCTGTTCACCGATGAGGCTGTGATCTCCGTCACGGCCTTTGCCGATATCGTGCAGGATCAACGCCGTGTGCAATGTCGCTTTGTGCCGCACGCTGTTGTAGGCCGTCCCCAAAGCGGAATCGTCGTCGACAAATTTGACGACCTCATCAATGGTCTTTAGCGTATGTTCGTCAACCGTGAAGCTGTGGTAGTGGTTGAACTGCATCAGACAACGGATCTCACCGATGGCCGGGATCAACCAGTCCAGCACATTGGTTTCGAACATGGCTCGCAACGTGAGCGGCAGGCCACTGGCAGATCTAAGAATCGTTCGAAACTGACTGCAGGATTTTCTCGACGGTTCAGCCGGTAGACGACTGGCCAGTTTGCCGATGATTCGTCGCAGGTCAGCCGACAGAACCACTTGCTGTTCCGCGGCCGCTTCGAAGACATCCATCACAGTGTCCGGCGTCTTTTTCATCTGTGCGGCGAATTCATCAGAAGCACTTAACACGCCGTCAAGAATCGTCAGCCCGTCCGGAACTCGCGCCGACACGATTACGTTTTTCAGCCGCCCAAACAGAGTCGGACGCTGCTCGGTCTCGGTCACTCGGCGAGCGATCTCAGCAACTTGTGACGTCCGCAGGAAATATTCCTGCATGAAAATTTCGACCGCTTTGCGTTTGTCGGAATTCGTTTCACCGCGACTGCGGACGATCTCCAGTTGGAGGTCACGAGTCAGGACATCCTGTTTCAATCCGGCGCGACAATGCAGATCCAGCCGCAGCGACGTCAGAAACTCGTCGGCCTGACTTAGGGCCGCCAGTTCCTGAGTTCGGATGGCAGAATGTTCCAGCAGTGTCGATGGATCGGAATCACCGAATTGAGCGAACGCGACCCAGCGAAGCAAATGCAGATCACGTAGCCCACCGGGTGAGCGTTTGATGTCCGGTTCAAGCTGATTGACGGAATTGCCGCGAGCCAGCCAGTCTTCTCGTCGAGCAGCCACGCAGGCGTCGACAAAACGATCGACCGGGTCGCGAAAGACCTTTTTCTGAACCAGCTCATACACAGAATCGAACAGGGTCCGGTCGCCCATCAGGTAACGCATATCGACCAGCGAAGTTGCGAACGGCACATCCTGTTTCGCGAACTGAACGACATCATTGGGAGTTCTGATGCTGTGACCGAGCTGAAAGCCGGTGTCCCAGCAGTCTCGCACAAACGCTGACAGAATCGGTTCGAATGACGAGGCCATGCGAGCCGACGCAACCAGCAGCAGATCGATGTCCGAATACGGAGCCGGTCGTCGCCGACCGTTGCCGCCCACGCAGATAACGGAAAACTGCGCGCCTTCTACGATACCCGAAGACGTCAGATGAACGCCCATCATCAAACGCAGCAGTTCGTCCAACTGGTCCGAGTACCAATTGCAGATATCAATTCCAGCCTCGCCGGCAGCGTGTCGAGCGGCGACTTCGGTTCGCAGCTTCTTTAAAAATTCACGTCGTGCCTGAATGTTGGAACAGTCAAGTTCTACGGTCGATGTGTCGCTCACAGGGTACTCAGACGTTAGAAAATGCGATCTGCAAAAGTCAGACGAAGCCGGAAGCTTCGCGGATTGCCAGTTTATCGGCGTCCTCATTGGAAACACAGGGCGGATGGTGAGAACCTATTCGAAAACCTGTGGCTACGCAGTTTTCGAATCGGTTATAGACCCCCTACTCAATACATCGCATACTTCGCAGGCATTTTGCCAGAAAATTGAGCATGAATCTGATTGCCCTCGCGATCATTGGCGGAATTCTTGGACGGCTTGCGGCTGGCTGGGCAGCCGTGCTTTTGTGGGACATGAATTCCGGCGGGCTTTTAGAATGCAGCGCCTGCCATGCAAAGGTTTCTCGGTTTCAACGCTGGGTGCGTTTGCGGCCATATCGCTGCAAGTGCGGGAAAGCGAGTACGATCTTCTGGCCACTGGGCTCAACCTTCGCATTGGCGCCTACGTTCGCTTTGTTTGGATGGCTGCTGTTGGATGTGAATTGCCAGGCAGTTCATGAAGTACGCCCGGATTCGCCTTTGTGGGCCAGTCGGCTGCCATTTCATCTGACGCTTATTTTCCTGCTTTGGGTGGCCACGCTCACCGACCTGCTGGATTATGTTGTCCCCGACGAAGTCGTGTATGTCGGCATTTTCATTGGCGTCGTCAGCGCGTTTGCTACGGGTGAATTGCAGATGATTCACATTTGGGTGAACTGGGATGAGGCATTGGTGACGACCAGCGGACCATATTTGCCAGACTGGATGAAAAACCATCAGCACTTACACGGTCTTGCATGGAGTCTGGCCGGGCTGGCGTGCGGTGCGTCGCTGACGTGGCTGGTACGAACGCTGTCGCACTGGCTTCTTGGTCAACCGGCTCTGGGGTTTGGCGACGTCACGTTGATGGCGTTGATCGGTTCGTTTATCGGCTGGCAACCGACGCTGTGCGTGCTGGCAATTGCGCCGCTGGTGGGAGTCGTCATCGGAATCACAGTCCGCTTAACCACGGGGCGCAGCTTTATCGCTTATGGCCCGTACCTGGCTGCGTCAGCTTTGATCGTGATTTGCAGCTGGCGTTGGCTGTGGGCCGACTATTGGATGCTGCGAGACATCTTCAGTCACTGGCCAACGATCGTGGGCATGATTGTCGGGTCGCTTGCCGCATTAACAATCATGCTGCTTGGCCTGCAGGTTTTTCGCAGGCTGCCGGCCGACAGGATGCGGAAGTAGCAGTGCGGTGTTGTTAGGGGGGGCTTAGATCATGTCCAGCTTGCGATGCCTTCGCGACGGAGGCTTGGCGCATTCAGAACAGATGCCGTGAGCTTCCAGGCGGTGTCCCGTCATGCGAAAGCCCATTTCCAGGGATACTTTATCCAGAATCGCCGAAATGTCCTCATTGCGAAACTCGATCAGTTTATCGCACTTCTGGCAGATGAAGTGATCGTGTTGAGGGTAGCCGTAGTCATGCTCGTAGACTTCCCGATCATTCGCGCGAGCGACCTTGCGAATGAGGCCGGCTTCTTCGAGCTGCGTGACCGTTCTGTAAACGGTGGCCCGACTCACTCGGTTACCGTCCTGCGGTTTGTCCAGGCGTGACGCGATGTCTTCGCAGTCGAAATGATCATGGTCTGAAAAAATTTCGCGCACGATTGTGTCGCGTTCATGAGTCAGACGCATGCCGCGTGTGACCAGAAATTCTCTGAACTTTTCGACGGGAGTTACCGCAACTTGTTTGGGAACGAGCTTGCCCACCATGTACCTCACAACAAGGGCAAGGCCCTTGACCCAAAGTTGAGCTGACGCACGAAGACACTTCCGTGGGTTGCTCTGAAAACTCGACTCAATATGAACTGCGTCTACGACATCAGCGCGCGTACGTGCTGACAGTTAGTGACTGTTTGCTGACGTATGATAGCCGACTAGGCCGTGTCATTCTCGTCTTTGATCGCTTCACGCATTCGATTCATTGCTTTTTCCAGCAAATCATCTGAATCGTAGACACCAGCATCGATTGCAGCACGAATTGTCTTCAATTTTTCCTGCCGCAGCGCCTGAACTTCTTCTTCAGAGAGCCCGTCTGCTTCGAGGTTTTTTCCGGCCGCATCGTCCTCAGACGGATCGTCGGTTTCACGCTCTGGCATGGTGTGAAGCATCGATTCTGCGAGTTTCGATCGATCGGACGAAGTTCTCATGATGGAGGCTCAATTCGCGAAGGGCCGGTGGGCTTCGGAATGCAGCGGTGCCCGCAATCGTAGGACAGCTATGCGGGGTCGTCTACTTAAAAGCCGCCAATTCGCACCCTGTCGCCAGTCAATCGCCTGCCGGGCGACGCAACTAATTGCCTAATCAGACTTTGCTTCCGCCTCGACATCTGCCAAATTCGTCGGCTGGTGCGCGAAAATGGCCAGAATCCCCGCCGGAACCTCGAATCGCTCCGGCTTCTTCTCGACTTTGCGATTCAATTTGCTGGCCAGTTTGTCGCCTTTTTTCCGGACCGCTCGACGAAGAATGCCTTCCCAGATGTTGCCATATTCCCGAACGGCACTCCCTTTGGCATTACTGATGCGCCGCAGACTGAAATCCTCCAACCGCACTCGAGTTCGCTCAACGTGCGGCAGAACTCGTAGCTTGTTTTTGCCGTCATCAGTTTTCGTCAACTGGGTGCGAAACTGAACGTCTACGACGACAGACACGTCCGCCCACGTTTCGGCGCTGACGCTGTACAACTTCGCACCCAGACTCCAGCCCTGTTGCCGTCCCGTGGCGTTTAACCGCATTGACGAACGAATGCGATATCGCGGAACGCTTTGTTCTTCTCGAGGCAGCAGCGATACGGAAAGTTGGAAGTGCTTCTCGGGATCGATCAGCTTTGCATCTACGCGTTGCCATGTCCCATGATTGACATTCTTCCAGCGACGCGATGTGTGAATCTTCAAGCCATCACGTTCGATGTTTAGGCCTGATTGAATCCGCTTCTCTTTGCCCCAGTCGTCATCATCGGTGTAGGTGTCCGGCAGCATGACCAACGCCATGCCTCGCAGGAATTCGGTCGCCTGAGCCGAAAGCGGCGTTTCCGTTTTTGGGCCGACGGTGATTTCGTCGGCGATCAGCGTTTTGCTGTGAAGCAGTGCGAAGGTAATCAGCGGGAGAATCAGCATGCGGTTTGTCATCACTCATCCTCCGTTATGGCTGTACGAGGTCCCGCCAACCTATTGCGAATACGGTCCGCTGCCAACCAACTGCTGTTCTGAAAAACCTGCCGCGATGCAATCTCTGATCGCGGCGACGGCTGCAACAACGTCATCCTGAGACACATCCAAATGAGTTGCCGCACGCATTTTCTGGCCACCCATCGGGCCAATTTGCACGCCTCGCTGCTTTAACGCGGCCGCCAATTGCACGGCTGTTCCCAATTCTGCGTCTACTTCGAAGAACACCAAATTCGATTCTGTAAGATCGGCGTCTGCATGAATGCCATCGACTTCGGCCAGCAGTGTCGCCATCTGTTTGGCATTATCGTGATCTTCGGCAAGACGGTCCACATGACTTTCTAAAGCGTAAATTGCTGCTGCCGCGACGATTCCGGCCTGTCGCAGAGCGCCACCGAACATTTTTCGAGCCCGGCGGGCCAGGCGGATCTGGTCCGCTGACCCAGCCAGAATGGAACCCATCGGGCAGCCGAGTCCCTTGCTGAAGCAGATTGAAATGGTGTCGAAGCAGGCGGCCATGTCGGCCGGTGAATAGTTACCTGCGACACATGCATTGAAGAACCTCGCGCCATCCAGATGCATCTTTAGGTTTTGCGACTGAGCCCAGTCTGATACCTGTTGCATCTGCTGAAGGGGGTACACGAAACCGCCCGCAATGTTGGTCGTGTTTTCAAGGCAGACCAGCCGTGTGCGGCAATAATGCTGATCATCGTGTCGAGGTTTGTCAGCCAGATCGTCGACACTCAGCATGCCTTTCGGCGCATCGATTTGCCGAACCGTGACGCCGCTAAGTGCCGCCGGCGCACCGGTTTCGAAGATGCCGATGTGGCCTGTCGAATTGATCAGCAGTTCGTCGCCGGGCACGCAATGGACTCGGACACCCATTTGATTGCTTTGAGTGCCCGAGCACGCGAAGACTGCGGCTTCTTTGCCCAGCAGGTCTGCGACCATGGCTTCCAGCCGATTGACAGTTGGGTCGTCCCCTGTCATGTCGTCACCCACTTCCGCGTCAAACATGGCTCGCTTCATTTCGAGCGTCGGTTTGGTGACTGTATCGCTGCGTAAATCGATCATGGTGAGGTTCCGGTGAGCTGCCAGGGGCCGCAATTGTATTGGGTTCGTTCGCAGGAAAAATACTCAGCGATGGGACAATGCGACAGTCCGTGACGGGAAACAGATCAATTCCCACGAAAATCGAAGGTTCGAGACTGCAATTTTGCGGCCACGGCGGTTCAATCTGAAATCGCCAGCCCAACAGGAAACCGGGTACTTTCGACAAGATGACCGAAACCACCACACTCAACATCCCCTTCATCGACTGCCGCCAGGGCAGCGCGACCGAGTTGTTTCAGCAACTGCGAGACAAGCTTAGCCCGCGCGGGGACGTGGTGTCTGAAGCCGGTCGCCAACGCACGATCGAACTCTTCGGCGAAGCACTCAGCCCGCGCGAAGTGGTGCAACGCATTTGTGAAGACGTGCGTGAAAAGGGACTCGACGCCGTCCTGGACTACACGGCTCGACTGGACGGCAAGCAATTAACGCCAGGCACAATTCGCGTCCGACCGGAAGAATTCGAAGCCGCCACCAAAGCCGTATCCCCCGAATTTCTGCAGACGGTCCGTCGCATCCGTGACAACGTCACCGAGTTTCAGGCAGCCGTTCTGCCCGTCGACGCAAAGGTGACTCGCAGCCTGAACGGCGGCACGGTCGAATTGCGGCAACGACATCTGCCGATGAAGCGAGTGGGCATCTGCGTGCCAGGCGGCGCGGCGGCGTATCCTTCCACCGTGCTAATGACCGCAGTGCCTGCGAAAACTGCGGGCGTGCCGGAGATCGCAATCGTTGTTCCGCCGACGGATTTTGGCGGATACAACGACGACATGCTGGCCACGTGCCACGAAATTGGGATCACAGAAGTCTATCGCGTTGGCGGGGCCCAGGCCGTTGCGGCAATGGCTTACGGTGTGGACGGGATTGATCGCGTCGACAAGATTGTTGGTCCGGGAAATCTGTTCGTGGCGCTGGCTAAGCAACGTGTGTTCGGCGACGTCGACATCGACAGCATCGCCGGTCCAAGTGAGGTCATCGTGCTGGCTGATGAGACGGCTCGACCAGACTTCATTGCGGCGGACTTAATTTCGCAAGCCGAACACAGTCCGGGTTCCGGAGTGCTGATCACCTGGCATCAACCACTGATCGAACAGGTGCGAGCGGCATTGCAAACGCAGCTTGCGAAACTTCAGCGTGGCGACCTCGCGGGGCGGTGCCTGGAAGACTACGGCGCGCTGATCCTGGCTCGCAACGCTGACGAGGCGGCCGAATTGACGGACCGGTTGGCTCCTGAGCATCTGCACATTTCAATGGACGATGCGGAATCGATGCTGTCGAAAATTCAGAATGCCGGCGCCATTTTTATGGGCCATTTCACACCGGTCGCTCTTGGCGATTACATTGCCGGACCATCGCACGTACTGCCCACCGGTGGCACGGCTCGCTTTGCCAACGGATTGGCATCGACCGACTTTATGAAACGCAGTTCTGTAATTTGTTATGATCAGGCAGCTCTTGAAGGCGATGCCAAATCCGTACGACTCATCGCGGAAAAAGAGGGACTGACCGCTCACAGTGCCAGCGTCGACATTCGCCTGAATTCCACAGAAAACTGAAAACCGTAAACTGTCTCCCATGATTAAATCTGCTGTCACGATCAGTATTGTTGAAGAAGCTCGCAAAGGTCCCTTCGTCTTTCACGATGACGTTCCGGCAGCCTGCGAGAAAGCTGCCGAACTTGGCTTCGACGCGGTTGAGCTGTTTGCACCGTCCGCTGATGCCATTACGGCTCAACCACTGGACGAACTTCTGCAGCAGCACAAGTTGAACCTGGCCGCGGTTGGTACCGGTGCAGGTATGGTCAAGCATGGTCTGCATCTTTGCGATGCCGACTCCGGTCGCCGCGAACAGGCGCGTGATTTTATTCGAGGCATCATCGACGCTGGAGCTCCCTTCAAGGCACCAGCAATCATCGGATCGATGCAGGGGCGTTGGGACGACATGACCGACAAAGAAACGGCACTCGGCTATTTGCGAGACAGCTTGAACGAACTTGGTGCTCACGCCGCCAGTTTGGGTGTGCCGCTGATTTATGAGCCACTAAACCGCTACGAAACGAATCTGGCGACCACGATGAAAGAAGGCGTGGAGTTGCTGGCTCCACTGACGACTGACAACGTCAAACTGCTGGCAGACCTGTTTCACATGAACATCGAAGAAGCCAACATCGCCGATGGCTTACGCGATGGCGGCAAGCACATCGGTCACGTTCACTTTGTTGATTCCAATCGGCAGGCCGCCGGTCGAGGGCACATGGACTACGCACCGATTGCGAAGGCTTTGGCCGACATCGGCTATGACGGCTATTGCTGTGCCGAAGCGTTTCCGATTCCGGATTCTGTTGAGACGGCTCGGCAGACGATCGAAACGTTCAAAGCCGTTTTCCGTTCGTAACCGCCACTCCGCAATACCGCCAGAGCCCTTTCATCTATAAGTTTCACCCATGCTAAAATCCGAACTTATTCACCCCGAAATTTCGGCCATCATCGCTCAAGCGGGACACAGTTCCAGGATTTTGATCGCGGATGGCAACTACCCGGCCTCATCAGCGATCGGTTCCGGTGCGAAACTGGTCAGCCTGAATCTCGCGCCTGGCCTTGTGACCGTGTCGCAGGTATTGAAGGTACTGCTGACGGCGATTCCCATCGAAGCCGTCAATACGATGGGCATGCCGGACGACGATCCGTACAAACTCGACACCGATCCGCCCGCGTGGGACGCGTATCGAGGAATCCTGGCAGCAGCCAAATCAACGGTAGAACTCAAACCCATTGAACGTTGGGACTTCTACGACGCTGTCGCCTCCCGCGATCACGTGCTGACGATACAAACGGGCGACCAGGCGCTCTGGGCAAACCTGTTGCTCACCGTGGGCGTGCGTCAGGCGGGAGAATAGGGCTTTCAGGGCGGAAACTGGCTTTGAGCCGTTTTGCCAATCTGTACTACACTGCGACCGGCGGCTTGTTCCTTTGGGAAACAGTCGCCGGTTTTGTTTTGTGGAGAGGTTCCACAAGCCATTCTCGCTCCGTGCCATCGCGGCCCTCGATAAGTCGGGGTGCGGCCAACGGACGTCCACGCGGGCCATCGAACCTAAGTCAGGCGGCTGATGAATATGCCGCCATGGAGCTAAGTATGTCATTCCGCCTTGTTGCTCTGCTGCCACTGCTTTGCTGCACGCTTCTGAATACCACGTCGGCCCAGGAACAGCTTCGCTGGAAGTTTCGTTCCGGTGACCACCTGGAATACACCGTCGTGCAAAACATGAATACATCCATGAAGTTTGGTGAACAGGAAGTGAATTCCAAATTCAACCAGACGATCGACATGTCGTGGGACATTCAAAGTGTGGCGGCCAGCGGTGACACAGTGCTGAATCAGATCTTCAATCGAGTTCGCCTGCAGATGGTTGGAGGACCAGCTGGCGAAATCGAATTCGACACAGCGACGAAAGAAGCTCCGACGAATCCTATTGTCAAACAGTTGGGGACAGTGTTTGGCAACATTGTCGGCCAGAAGTTTCAGGTGACCATGAAACCAACGGGACAGGTCGACAACGTCACTGTGCCCGAACAACTGTTGGAGGCCGTTCGACAGTCAGAAGCCGGCAAGCAGGGAGCTCTGACAGAAAGCATGCTGAAAGACATGATGAAGCAGTCGGCGGTAATGCTGCCGACGCAGCCTGTGGGGCCTGGCAGCAAGTGGAAAAGCGAACAGGAAGTTCAGATGCCGTTCGGCACCATGACAATTGTGTCCTCAATGAACTTCGTGCAGAAAGACGCCAACGGAAACGCGGTCATCGATTTCGTGCCGACTGTCAACATCTCCCCACGCGACGGAGCTCCGACGAAAATGAGCCTCGACGAATCGAACGGGCGCGGGCGAATCATTTTTGATATTGCCAGAGGCCGAGTTGTCCAGACTCAGCTTGACTTGACCCTGAAAATGACGGTCGAACAAAGCGGACAAAAACTTCCTCAGACTATTCGCAACGTCACGTCAATGACCCTGGCACAGTAGATAAGCGACAAAAAACTCAGCGTCGCCGCATTCTGAAATGCCAGGGCAGGTAAGGTCTGGCCACCGCCAGACTTCGCCATATTCCAGCCAGCCGCAGTCTCTTTCTCAGCGAAAGGAACTGCGGCTCGTTTTTTGTGTACAGACATCTTCGAGCCTATCATGAACGTTGCTAACCCGTGGCTGTGACGCCGTACTGAATCCCCGTTCGCACGGTGGCTTATTGAGGCCGTTGAACGTGGTACTTCCTTTGCTTCGAATATTCACTCAAAAACGACTGCATCCGTGAAACGCATTTTTCTGACACTGGCGCTTATCGCCACCGCGTTCCTGATCACCGCCGTCGTGTTGGGACTGAACATCGGTGGGCTGTACTTTCCCGATTCCGACGAACTCAATCCCGAAACGCAGTCGCAAATTAGTACTCATATGCTCGTGGGCGTAGGAGCACTTGTGTTTGCGTTTCTGGTACACGCCATCAGCCTGACGTACTTTATGGGCACGGGACGCTGGATCGAAGAAACCAGCAATGCGTATTCGCTGGACGCCTCATTCCACAAGCAGAATCAGAAAATCAAATACGGTACTTTGCCCGGTTCGACGCTATGCATGCTGCTTCTGGTCGCAACGGCCGCGTTGGGCGCCGTCGCTGACCCGGCCACTCCTGCATCGCTTGATGGAACGCTGGGGATGACGAGTGCTCAGATTCATTTCTTCACTGCGATTGGGACTTGCATCATCAACCTGATCGTGAATTTTTCACAGTTCGTTGCAATCTCGAAGAATGCGAATGTTGTCGAAGCCGTGCTGGCTGAAGTGCATCGGATTCGTACGGAACGTGGTCTGCCCGTGTGACGCGACCAACGTGGTCGTGGTTCCCGCTGCCGCAATTTCGTGACGCCTGGGAAACATCCAGGCCATGGCAGGAGTTCAACTAACTTGCAGGATTCCATGCTCCAAGACCTGCCCGAAACAACGGCCGCGATTCAGAATGGAATCGAACGGCAGATGCACACCGGTGTTCAGGTGTATGTAAGCCTGAACGGACAGCCGGTCGTTAATGACGCCATCGGCATGGCTACTGCAGACCGAGCGATGTCGTCCGAAACCATAATGCTGTGGCGGTCGGCGGGAAAGCCAATCACAGCTGCTGCGATATGTCGATTGTGGGAACAGGGCGATCTCTCACTGGATTCTCCGTTAAGTGAGTACCTGCCGGAAGCCGCCCACAGCGTACTCGGCGATGTCACCATTCAGCAGATCCTGACTCACACGTCCGGCATCCCGCTAATCGACACACATTGGCCGACTGCTGGCTGGGACGACATTGTTGCTCGCATCGAACGTCAGGTAACGCATGTGGGGAGCTTGACTGATGACGGGGCTTATCAGCCGCAAAGTACCTGGTTCTTGCTGGGCGAAATTCTGCAACGCACGGATGCGGCGCAGCGAAAGTTTCAGGATATCGTCGCGGACGACGTACTACAGGCGATTGGGATTCGTGAGGCCTGGTGTGGTCTGCCGGAATCGCTGCTTCCAGAAATTCAGGAGCGACTTCCGGATTTCTACGTCCGCGAAAAGGGTCGGCTGGTTCACAGCGATTACGGAACGCCGCCGTGGTTGACTCAGCCTTCCCCCGGCGGAAACATGCGAGGTCCCGTGCGAGAACTCGGGCGGTTTTACGAAATGCTGCTGCACGACGGCAAAGTGGCAGACGGAGGGCATTATCTGCAGCCTGCGACCGTTGCCAGCATGACGTCGCGACATCGCACGGACACGCACGACACCACGTTTCAACATGCAGTTGATTTTGGCCTTGGCCTGATCATCGATTCCAATCACCACGGCCACGCGACGGTGCCTTACGGATTCGGGCAGTATTGTTCTGAACGAACCTTCGGGCACGGCGGAGCTCAATGTGCGATGGGCTTTTGTGATCCGGATGCCAAACTCGTGGTTGCATGGGCGGCCAACGGCTTCTGTGGCGAGGGCCAACACCAACGCCGCAACCGAGCCATCAATGAAGCAGTCTATCAGGATCTGGGACTCGCCAAGCAGCGGTAAATGAAGCCACCAACGCCATCGCGTTCGAAGGCAGCCTTATGAAGAAAAAAATTTCACTCGGCTGCCCTGTCGGTTTGGTAGCTGGACGAATGTTTCTTCGCGGCGCAAAATAGGGCTCCGGTTGCGGAGTCAAATTTTGACTTCGCGGACTCCCACCTCCCCATATCGATCCCACCCTGATCGCGGCTTTGCCTTCGAACTTCCCCAACGGCGAAAGCAATCGCGCGTTCAAAAGAAAGATTCAATTATGCCTCAGCACACACAAAGCGATATCAGCCGCCGACTCTTCCTTGGAACCTCAGCCGCGTCGATTGCGGCTGGAATGCTGCCAGCAGGTGCTGTCGCGAATCAGTCGGCAGGCAACCTGCGAATTGGCACGTTCCGCTTTAACGTGACACCGCCAATGGGGCATTCTTTGTGCGGTGGGTGGATCAAGCCAGTGGTCGCGGTGGATGATCCGCTGGAAGCGATCGGTTATGTCATCGTCGGTGCCGGCAAACCAATCGTCGTGTGCGTTGTCGACTGGACAGGCATTCTGAACACCGCTCACGTGCAGTGGCGGCAGGCACTGGCCGATGGGGCGGGAACGAGCATCGACCGAGTCGCCGTGCATTGCGTTCATCAGCACAACGCTCCGTTTGCCTGCGTCGATGCCGAACAGATTATCCTCGATCAGGGCGACTTGCCTCACATTGTAGAACTCGACTTTTTCCGAAAATGCCTGGACGCAGGCCGGGCGGCTGTCGGCAAAGCCATGAAAGAAACTCAACCCGTCACTCACGTCGCCACCGGCGAAGCGAAGGTTGAAAAGGTGGCCGGTAACCGTCGTATTTTGGGACCGGACGGCAAAGTGGCGTCGCAACGCGGTAGCAGTTCAAAAAGTGCAGAACATCAACGTCTGCCGGAGGGCCTGATTGACCCCATGTTAAAGACTGTGGCGTTCTACAACAACGACCGCAAAATTGCCGCCAGCCACTATTATGCGTGTCATCCGATGAGCTACTACGGCGACGGCCGAGTCAGTGCAGACTTCTGCGGGCTTGCTCGCAAAGAACGGCAGAAGCAGGAACCGGATTGCGTTCACATGTACTTTAACGGTTGCGGTGGCAACATCGGAGCGGGCAAGTACAACGACGGTTCCAAAGAGATGCGTCCCGTGTTAACGAAGCGAATTCTGGACGGCATCGTTGGTTCGGAAGAGCAGCTGAAGCCGCAGCCGATCAACTCGATTTCGTGGGAAGCTCACGACATCATGCCTCCTGCGGATCTGGAACGATATGACGAGGACCAATTGATGAAGCAGATTTCCGACAGCAAGCAGCGGGTTGTCAGTCGCAACAGACCGTCTTACACGGTTGCGTATATCCGCCGAGCGGCCGAAAAGCTGCCGATCACGCTTAGTTCACTGCACGTTAACGATGCATCGCTTGTGCACTTGCCGTCCGAAAGCTTTGTCGAATACCAGTTGGGCGCTCAGGCTGCGGCCCCGGATCGCTTTGTCGCATGTGCGGCTTATGGCGATGGAGGTCCGTGGTACATTCCGAAGGCTGAATGCTATCCGCAAGGCGGCTATGCCGTGGACGTGGCCTGGTGCAAGCCCGTGATTGACGACATGCTGACCGGCGGAATCAAAGAACTGTTGGCTCGTGCCTGAGTGAACGTGGGAAGCGAGTTGAGTGAGTCGTTGCTTGCGGCTCCTCACACCCGTTTCCCTTTCTTTTGTCACGCCTGCCTGCTGGCAATCAACTTTCCGAGTCGTCCGAGATCGTCGGAACTGCCGAACGCAAACAGACTGTCGCCCGCGTGAATCGTGATGTCACCGGGCGGCGGGAAGTGCTTTTCTCCCGTACTGCGGCGAACGCCCAGTAGCATGATGCCCGATTCACGCAGCGTTGTGTCGCGCAGTTTCTGATTCACCAATGGCGAATCATCCGGCACCTGGACATCGGCAATTTCCCAGTCGACACCTTCGCTCTCGGCGACTTCCACAAAGTTTTCGATGCTGGGCGAAAGCATAAAGCGAGCCATCCGAATCGCGCCGGATGACAACGGGTTGATGACGCGTGTGGCACCTGCCTGAGTGAACTTCTGGGCCGCTCGGTCGTCGCTGGCTCGAGCAACAATTTGCAGATCCTGGGATAGCAGCCGCGCTGACAACACCGCGTAGAGGTTGTCGGCATCGGTCGGCAGGACCGTCGTCAAAGCACGAGCACGGTCGATGCCGGCCTGGCTTAAGACTTCGTCCTGGGTTGCGTCGCCAATCAGGTACAGCCAGCCCTGCTGCTGCATTTCTGTGGTGAACAGATCTTCGTTTTCATCAATGACCACAAATGGCTGACGGCGGTCGCGCAGGTAGGTGCAAAGCTCCCGCCCCATTCGCCCGAAACCACAGATGATGAAGTGATTGGTAAGCTTTTGAATCTTCTTTTCCATTCGCCGCCGCTCCAGAAGCATTCGAAGGTCTGCGTTAACCAGAATCTGCCCAAATTGAAAACCGCTGTAGGCAAACACGCCCAGTCCGCAGGCCAGATACACGATGACAAACGCCATCGTACTGTCGTCCAACGGTTCTGGTTCCTGTGACCCAACCGTCGACAGTAAAATGAAGGCCTGATAGAAGCACCTTAATAACGACTGCCCGGTCAACAGATGCAACCCTGCCGCACCGGACAGCAGTATTGCAAAAATCAGAAATGGAATTTGGATCAGTCGCCGCATTAGGTGCTCTCACGAATCCGCCGAGTTCAAACCTCTTCCGATTTCGCGGCCGTTCCAGAAGCTTTCATGATGTGCATATGGAAAGCCACGACCATCGCGGCGACTTGCCTACGACAATCGCACGACTCGTCGTAATGCCCATTCCAGCCCCAGCAGGCCAATTGCAAGGTACATCAGCCAGTCGCGGTCCCACAGCGTTTTCAATTGTTCATCAATCACAACCGGTTCGCTGCGGTCGGGAAGCAGGTCGGATAGTTGAGTGGCCGCTTCGGCAAGGGTGAGGTACTGGCCGCCCGTGTTCTCGGTTAGCTTTGTGAGTAACTGAACGTCCTGCGACGGGTTTTCGGATTCCAGATTCGGCAGGACAACTTCAATGCTGGCCTGAAGTACGTCACTGGATTCCGGAACTGGCACCGTGACTCGGTAAGCTCCCTGGCGAGTTGGTCGGAATGTATTCACAAACTGACCGGGGCGACGCGGGTCACCTCGAAGCTGATCGGGCACACTGGCGGGACGGCCATCAGAATCGATAATCGAAACGGCGATGGATTCGCGTTGCAGTGGCTGAAGCCGAGCATCATATAGCTGGGCCCGAATGGTGACTGTTTGGCCGGGCGACACTTCGGTACGGTCCAAAAGCAGCAGACCACGACTGCGACCTCGGCTGCGACGTCCCTGGCCAACGTCGCGAATCATGCCCGTCCAGAACCGCTGATGGCCTTCTGCACTAATGGATCTTAGCCGCCACGTTTCGGCGGACGACACAAACATCGTTCGACCTTTGCCGTAGAACTGAGTCGCCAGAAACGGTGGTTGGCCGGTCTGCGTGCGAGCACGAGGGTTGCCGTATTCGGCCAGCACGACGGCTCCGTCTCGCAACGCTTTCACGGGATATGATCGGTAGATACCTTCGAACGTCTTCCACAAATCGACGTCCGATTTCCCGGTGGCGTCTGCGATCTTGAGGAATTCCGTCGTGCGGCCTTCCGGTGTCAGCAGCACAGGCCACGACTTGTCGGCTCGCTGAGTCACACGCAATTCCGGCAGCACGCGGTTAAGCACAACAGGATACAGCACGGCGATTTCGCGAAGTTTCTCCGCGTCCCGAGCCAGTTCCGGCGTGAACAATTCGCCAGCGACAAACACGATGCCTCCGGAATGTTCTTCCACCCAGCGGTTCAAAAACTTCTGCTGTTGAGGCGAAAGTAATCCCCAGTTGGCGTCGAACGCGACAATCACATCGTACTCGAATAACTCGGCTTCTGTTTTTGGAAACGCGGTCAGTACCTTTTCGGCCTCCTGAGAAACGAAGCCGATGTTCTCTGAGGCAATACTCTGCAGCCACACATCTGATTCGATACCGCTGTGCCGGAACAGCATATTGCGGACGAAGCGGTAGTCTCGCATGGGCCCGCTGGAAATGATCAGCACCTTCTGTTTGCGATCAGTGACCTCGATTTCGCGGCGGCGTTGATTGTCGTCCAGTGTCAGTTCGGTGATCTCTCCGTCCTTCAATTCCGCAACAGCGACGTATTCGTACTTGCCTGGCACGTTTAGCTGTTGCTGGAATTCCACTTCGGTCGGGACTTCCTCTTCAGGAAAACGAAACGCTTCTTCGGCCACCTGCTTACGGTCCTTGCCGTCGCTGCCGGAGGACTGCTGAAACAATTTCACGGTGCCGCCCTGTTCGGCCAGGCCGCTGCCCTGCAAAACGACGGAGATGTCGAACGGGTCGCCGCGGTGCACGTCGGACGGCGACTGCATACCAGCCAGCCACAGATTCCGTTGAGGTCGCGTAGTGCCGACGCCTATCGATATCAATTTTGTGTCGCTGCGTTCCGCGCGAAGCCGAGCCTGTTCGGTGTCGAGCCCCGCGTTGGCTCGACCATCTGTGACGACCACGATGCCAGACAGCGTTCGCCCCGACATTTGGCCGATGAGTTGATGCAACGTCTCACCCAGTCGCGTCTCCGCTCCAGCCGGTTGCAGAATCTGTTGCCAGCGCAATTTGGTTTCTGCAGGAGACCGTTCGCCAGTGTCCGCGAGGTCGACTCTTACGACATCGTTCTCCGTTGAGTCAGCTGCGTTTTTGCCGTCGTTGGACTTGTTGGAATCGCCGACAACAAATGATGTTTCCTGTTCGGAGACCGTCGCTTGCGGGCCGTTTAGTGATGATGCAAAACTGTAGACGGACACGGCGTGCGTTTTGCTAAGTTCTTCAACAAGTCCCGAATCAATCAGCGCCGCCTGTACCGCCTGAGCTCGCGTTTCGGCGGCTTCTTCGCCTTCATCCTTTGCTTCGTCAGATGCGGGATAGGCCATCGACAGCGAGGTGTCGACAAGTATGCCGACCCGTGACTTCTGGATTTGCGTTGTCTGGGTTCGCTGGCGAGGATTCAGCAGGACAAACAAAATCAGCAGCAGCACCAGCGTTCGCAACGTCAAGAGTGCGACTCGCCACGGCGTCTTTAAGAACCGTGAATCTCGCAGCGACGTCCACGTGGTCAGCCCGAACACTGCGACGAGTGCTGCCAACAGCAGCAGGATCGATGCGGAGGAGTCCGGCAGGTCGAATTCCAGCGTACGGAAGGATTCCGTTTCTGTTTGAGCCACGCTTAGCAGATGGCGAATGCTCATGACTTCACCTCCGGGTGAAAACTCATTCGCAACGACAGCAACTGCTCGCCAATCAGTGCGAAGACCAGCAGGCCCAGCAACAGCCACCTCATTTCTCGTCCCGCGTCACTGGCGGAAAGTTCGTCGGCCACGTCGGCCGTGATGACTCGGACATGTCCACTTTCCACTTGAGTTTCGACATCGCTGGCATCGGCGATTGCGAGATTGCTTTCTGAAGCAGGCACGCTTAATGCCAGCCAGGTTTCTTTGCTTTCTCCCTCCAGCTGAAACCGCTTGACGCGATACACGCCTGGTCGGTCGGCCTGAGGAATCGAAACGGCCAGCCGCTCTTCCGCAGCTTCTGATGATGATTCATCGGCGCCGTCAGAAGCCTCTGCTGCCGACACGGGTGTCGCCTGTAATCGCAGGAAGGAGTTTGCTGCTGTTTCTTCATCGGCAAATGGCAGGAACACTTCGATCGATTCTGTGAATTCGCTGACCGGCCATTCCAGCTTCAGCGCGTCGCCCAATTCTCGGATCTGCACTGATTCTGTTGGCTTCTGCAGGTACTGATGCAGCAGCAGGTGAGTCACCACGTATCCAGGAGCCGCCGGCGCGATCGGCCAGTTGGTCCAGCGGCGTCCGGCAGTGGTCAGGAACGTGATGATTCGACCGGTACCGACGCTGTGTTCGAAAATGATTGGATCGCCGTTCTTCAATCGAGCGAGTACTTCGTAGTTCTTTCTTCCCGCTGGTGCATCGGAGCCGCCACTGTCGGCCGTTGTGGCATCCTGCACCTGAAACCACTGCGACACCTGCAATGCATCGGCAAACGGGCTGTCGGGGATGTTGTAGATCGCAAAGACCGGATGCTGTTCGAAGACCGGATGCTGGAACTGCGGTTCTTCGCCCTGCACTGGTTTCGGAATGGCTGCCACCGTGCCAAGCGGCACAGGAAACAGATTGACGTCAGCACTTCGCAGCGTCGTATTGTACCATGTGCTGTTGGCCTGGTCGTCCGGGAACCACGCGATGCCACCGCCATTGCTGACGTACTTCGCCAACAACTGAGTCGCGTCGGCGGGCAGTTCGCGAATGTTCAGAAGGTAAATGCAGTCGTAGCCGCTAAGGTCTTCCGACGTCAGCACGTCCGATCGTCGCACGTCGGCGGCCAGGCCCGTCAGCTGAGGATCCGCACTTAGCGCGGTCGACACGTAGCCGGCATCTTCCTGCCGAGCTTCGTCGTCGACGACCAAAATAGACCGCTTGTCAGTGACATCAACGACCAGAAATCGCGAGTTGTCTTCGTCCAGAGCGTCTTCTTCCAGGCGAACTTCGACTTCACGATGACCGGCCGCATTGAAAGTGATGTCGTGATCGATGGCGGCTTCTTCACCCGGTTCGATGTCTGGCAGCAGCACCTTGACGGGCAGCGAGTTGCCATCGACATAAACGGCGGCTCGAAGACCGCTGGATTTCTGTTCGGCATGATTGCGAAACGTGAGTTGAACTCGCCAGGGAACGCCCACCGCGACAGCTAAAGTTTCTGACGTCATGCCGGACAGCACCACGTTGTCGGCGGCATCCCGCGCTACCTGGATCAGGCTGACTTGCGCATCGATTGCATCCAGCGATTTTAACGCGGCAGTGACTTCCGGTTGCCCGGACCAGTCAGCTTTTCGCAGGTCTGTCAAAACGTGGACCTGAGGTGCCACGCCGCCATCGCCGGAAAGGATGTTTTCAGCAGCCGCCAACGCCGGAGCGGGCGATGCGGACGTGTACGAACACGTGAGGTTCCTCAGACGCGGAATCAGTTCCTGTATCAAAGCGTTGTCGAGGGCTCGGTCAGTGACCAGAGGCCGGTCCGGCTGCGTCATCGTGATCACGGTGGCTCGCAGCGAACCCGATCCACTGCTGCCTTGTGACACCATCTTTTCCAACGTGGCCAAGGCCTGCTGAAAGACCGTTTCGTTGTCCGACTTCTGACGCATCGACAGCGTATCATCCAGAATCAATACGTGGTGAGTCGTCGCGCCGCGTAGCAGCATTAATCGTGACGGATCCAACACCAGTCGAGCCAGCAGGAAGACAATCAGCAGCACCGCGAGGACTCGCAGAAACAGGAGGAGGAGTTGCTCGATGATCAGGCGGCGGCGGTTGAGTTCATCGCTTTGCAGCAGAAACTCCATCGCCGCAAATTTCACCTTCTTGTAGCGCAGACGGCTAAGCAGGTGAATAATGATCGGCACAGAAGCCAGCGCAGCACCCGGCAGCACGAAGGCGGGGTTCAGGAAAAACTGCGAGAGCCAGCTCATGAGGTTTCAGGTTTCAGGGGTTCGGGTTTCGGGGAAGACAAAGGGACAGGCCGCGGGGCGATTTCCCCCAACCTGAAACCCTTAACGCCGAAACCCTACTTCCTCATTCCAATTCGAAAATTCAACAAGTGTGACAACACGGCGTCCAGATTTTCGCTGGTGCGGGTTAGGCGATAATCCACCAGGCTTCCGGCACAACGTCGGCGGATGGTTTCCAGAAACGAATCCAACGCATTTTTGTAGCCGGTTCGCAAAGCCGCCGGGTCGCAGGTCAGCTTGCCGCTGTCCTCCAGCCCTTCAAAACGCAGTGTGCCGGAATAGTCGAAGTCCAGTTCCTGATCGTCCATTGTATGCACGATCAGCACTTCGTGTTTGCGCTGTTTCAGCAGTTGCAGTCCACGAAACAACTGTTCTCGATCGCAAAACAGATCGGAAATCAGAATGACAATGCTGCGGTGTGACATCACTTCGGCCGCCGACCGCAGAACGGAAATGATATCTGTCTGGCCGGTGGCGGTTTCCGCAGACAGTCCCTGCAGAATGCTGTTCAGGTGATTGTGGCGACTGCTGGACGGAATGATCGAACGCATTTTCGTGTCGAACAGACCCACGCCGACGGAGTCGTTCTGTTTAAGAATCAACATCGCGAGTGCGGCGGCAACTGTTTGAGCGTAGTCGAACTTCGTGAGCGGCCCGGAACCGAACTGCATCGATTCGCTGCCGTCCACCAACAGGACGACTCGCACGTTCGTGTCTTCTTCGAACAGTTTCAGGTAGTAGCGGTCGGTGCGCGACCAGACTTTCCAGTCGATTCGGCGCGCATCGTCTCCTGGCACATACTCTCTGTGCTGCACGAATTCGATAGACTGACCGAAGTACGGACTTCTGTGCAACCCGGAAACAAACCCCTCGACTACTTTTCGAGCTCGCAGTTCCAGACGAGAAATCTTCGCGATTTCGTCAGGCTGCAAAAATCTTTCCAAGTCGTGGGTCACTCGTTAATTCACTTTCCTTGTCAGGAGTTTCCGCAATCAGTCGTTCGATCACTTTGTCGGACGTAATGCCTTCACTTTCGGCCGTAAAGTTCGGCGTGATGCGGTGTCGCATCACGGGGGCCGCCAAAGCTTTGATGTCTTCGGTCGACACATGCGTGCGGCCGTTCAGGAGGGCTCGCGTTTTGCCGCCGACCAGCAGGTTTTGCATGGCTCGCGGACCAGCGCCCCAGCCCAGCCATTCGTTGATCCAGTCAGGTGCCCCCGGTTCGCCAACTCGCGTTTGACGTACCAATGCCAGTGCATAATTGATCACGTGATCCGTCACGGGAACCTGCCGCACAACGTGTTGGATGTTGACCACTTGTTCGCCGGTCAGCACCGGTTGGATGTCCACCTTCGTGTCGGATGTCGTTTGCCGAGCGATCTGGCGTTCTTCTGCGAAGGTCGGATACGTAACAAAGACCTTAAACATGAATCGGTCCTGTTGCGCTTCCGGCAGCGAATAGGTGCCTTCCTGTTCGATCGGGTTTTGAGTCGCCAGCACGAAGAATGGATCGCTAAGCTGATGGATGGTCTGGCCAACCGTCACCTGTCGTTCCTGCATGGCTTCCAGCAGCGCGGCCTGGGTCTTTGGCGGCGTGCGGTTGATTTCGTCCGCCAGAACCACGTTGTGGAACAGTGGGCCGGGAATGAACCGGAATTCGCGTTCGCCCGTGTCGCGGTTTTCCTGCAGCACGTCGGTGCCGGTAATGTCGGCGGGCATCAGGTCCGGTGTAAACTGGATTCGCGAAAATGCCATCGACAGGCATTTCGAAAGCGTGCTGATCAGCAGCGTCTTGGCCAGCCCCGGCACACCTTCCAGCAGACAGTGGCCTCGACTGAACAAAGCGATCAGTAGCTGGTCAATGACGTCTTCCTGCCCAACAATGACCTTGCCGATTTGCTGCCTGAGTTCGCCATGAGCTTTGTGCAGCAGGTCAATGGATTCGTTCGAGATATCGGCGACCGCCGTTGCGGGTTTCATGTTTTCATCAGACATTGAGGTCTCTCAGGCATCAAAATGCCGGGTTGTTCCTTCGCGTTGCGTCTGAATCCAGACGCCTTGCCAGCGGATCATATCAAACTAGACAGGCTTGAGAATCGAGCGACTTCGGCAACATTCCGCAGCACGGCGATCCTTCAGAAATGCGGCCACGGTTCGGCAAGTTGGTCAGCTGCCGTCGGACTCGCCGGAAGCGGCGTGAATTCAGGGAGCGGAAGAGGACTCGCCGCCGTTTTCGGCAGGGTTGTCCCGCACGCTATCGGCGGCTGTTGCCTCGTCGCTGTGCAGGCCTGCATCAGCCGGATCGTCCGGAACCGGCAGGCCGAGGTGCTTGAGCAGGTACCGTTGAAATGCGTAAATTCGTCCCTCGCGGCTACCGATTACGCCCGTGTGTCGACTGGCTTCCAACCCGCGTTGCTGAGGCGCATAGACACCGCGATCTTCGTTGTGGACTTCCAGCGTCTTCGCCTTCGCGTATTTCCAGGCCAGCCAGGAAATCGCACTCGCGATCGGGCCACGCTTTAGCCCACGCACAGCAAAGAACCTCATGCGAATTTTCACGGTCCGCGGCGAGGTCGGAACATACATTAAGGCGTAGTTGATGGTGTCCGTTGACACCAGCACGAGGTTTGGGTGAATGTGACGGTGCCGGTATTCCAGCGTTGGCTTGCCGCCCAGCCAACGATTCAGCCGCGCCTGAGCGAACTCCATTTTCGACGTGGCGGTGACCGTTAGGGCTGTGTAGCCGTCTTGAAGGTCGTGATTCATGGACTCTTCGGCAGGCAGAGTGTCGCCGAAGAAATTCTGGTGCAGAGCCGTCACGTGATACGATTCCAGCGTGTTCTCAACGGGCACCTTCCAGTTGCACTCGCAGTCGTAATCCCAGACGTGCGTCATTTTCGACGTCGGCGTTGAAAAAGCCTGCTCGGTTTCATCAAAGAAAGGCGTCAGCCATTCTCGCAGCGTGGGCCCTTCATGACTGAGCCGCACGAACAGCAGATCGCCGCATGATTCCACGGGAAACATGTTCAGCTGCGAATTCTGACGATCCCACGGGCGAAAGCAGCGTGCCTCAGGAATTCGCGCGGTTTGCCCGCTGTCGTTGTACTCCCAACCATGATATTGACAGCGGAGTGTCGGCTGATTTCCCGAATCAGCACTGGTTAGCAGACAGTGTCGGTGGCAGCAGATGTTTTCGTATGCCAGGAATTGACCATTGGAATTTCGAATCAGCAGCGGAACACCAAATAGTTCCAGCGTGAGGAAGTCGCCGTCTCGGGGCAGTTCTGACTTCGCGGCGACAAACTGCCACGCAGGCCGAAACAGACATTCAATTTCCTTGTCGAACACATCCCGGTCGGTGTAGTGGACCGGACGCAGCAAGTGTCGCAGGGAATGTTGATGCGTAAACATGAAAGCGGATTGTCATGGCTTGATAAAAACGCGACTCTGTTGGCGGGCCTGCGGACGAAGCAAATGCCGTGGCCATGAAAGCAAAGACGCACAGTGACGCGATCGCTTACTGTGACTTTAAAAGAAAGAACCCGCGGACGGAAGATGCCGTCGCGGGTTCTGGTAGGTTGGTATCCTGGATGCTCCGCCGTTCAAAAAGAACTGCGGGAACGTCTTGTATCCAGCGGCTTGCAGCGAATTTCGCTGACTTGTGGCCGCGGAACAATCGTTTCGGACGATGGTGGCTGTTTCACGAGCCCGAACCGTCCTCACTAAAAGGGAGACTGCTTAGTAGCCCTTTTTCTTGCCACCGTGGTGTCCGTGGCCGCCTTCTTTCACGTTCTCAACAGCAACTGAGACTGACCGGTTCTGATAGCTTTGGCCGTCAGAGACTCGTAGAGTCAGCTCGTAGTTATTGTCGCCATTCGCATCGCTCGGATTTTCGAAGTCCGGTGAATTGATGAAGTACAGCCGACCACTCTGACTATCGATCGCGAACAGGCTCGCGTCTGCTCCACCGACAATCGAATACGTCAGCTGGTCCCCGTCTGCATCGTAAGCGTCTGCGTCACCGACGAACAATTCGTTTTCACGGTGCCAAACGACTTCGCCCTGCTGCACATTCAGGAAATACGGCGTATTGTTGCCGCCGGTTCCGCCACCGTCGTTACGGTCGGTGACTCGCACAGTCACATCGCGATCCTGAGACAGGCTGCCGTCAGAAATTCGCAGTGTGATTTGGTAGTTATTGTTGCCGTCCGCATCGCCTGGGTTTTCAAAGTCTGGTGCGTTGATGAAGGAAACGACGCCCGTCTGAGCGTTCACGGTGAACAGAGCCGCGTCTGCTCCGCCAACAATTGAGTAAGTGACCGCGTCGCCGTCAGGGTCAGTTCCATCGGCGTCGCCGACCAGAGTTGTGTTCTCCGGCACGGTCACGACTTCGTTCTGTTCCACGTTGGTGAAGTATGGAGCGTTGTTGCTTCCGCCACCATCGTTACGGTCGGTGACTCGCACAGTCACGTCGCGATCCTGAGACAGGCTGCCGTCAGAAATTCGCAGAGTGATCTGGTAGTTGTTGTTGCCGTCAGCATCGCCCGGGTTTTCAAAGTCCGGTGCGTTGATGAAGGAAACCACGCCGGTCTGAGCGTTCACCGTGAACAGAGCCGCGTCCGCTCCGCCGACAATCGAGTAGGTGACTGCGTCGCCGTCAGGGTCCGTTCCATCGGCATCGCCAACGAGAGTTGTGTTCTCCGGCACGGTCACGACTTCGTTCTGTTCCACGTTGGTGAAGTACGGAGCATTGTTGCTTCCACCGCCATCGTTACGGTCGGTGACTCGCACAGTCACGTCGCGATTCTGAGACAGGCTGCCGTCGGAAATTCGCAGAGTGATCTGGTAGTTATTGTTGCCGTCCGCATCGCCCGGGTTTTCGAAGTCCGGTGCGTTGATGAAGGAAACGACGCCGGTCTGAGCGTTCACGGTGAACAGAGCCGCGTCTGCTCCGCCAGCGATAGAGTACGTTACTGCGTCGCCGTCAGGGTCAGTGCCGTCTGCGTCGCCGACCAGTGTCGTGTTTTCTGGTACAGTGACAATTTCACCTTCTTCAACGTTGGTGAAGTAAGGTGCTCGGTTAAAGCCGCCTTCGTCAGATCGGTCGGTAACTCGCACAACGACGTTGCGATCCTGCGACAGGCTGCCGTCAGAAATTCGCAGCGTGATCTGGTAGTCATTGTCGCCATCCGCATCGCCCGGATTTTCGAAGTCCGGTGCGTTGATGAATGACACAACGCCGGTGTTTGCATCGACAGTAAACAGAGCCGCGTCTGCTCCGCCAGCGATAGAGTACGTTACTGCGTCGCCGTCAGGGTCGGTGCCGTCTGCGTCGCCGACCAGTGTTGTGTTCTCTGGTACCGTAACAATTTCACCTTCTTCGACGTTGGTGAAGTATGGCGCGTTGTTTGTGCCTTCGTTCTCATCCAGAACCTTCACAACGACGTTGCGTTCCTGGACGCCACCATTGCCATCGCTGACAACGAGCGTTACGTGGTAAATGTTGTCGCCATCGGCATCACCCGGATTTTCGAAATCAGGAGCGTTGATGAACGTGAGTTCGCCCGTTGCCGGATCAATGTTGAAGCTGGCGGTGTCTTCGTTCACTCCACTTCCCGGAGTTCCGAGGGCGTCAGAGAATGAGTAGGTGAGTGTGTCGCCATCAGGATCCTGTGCATCGGCGTCAATCACCTGAATGGTGTTTTCAACCACCTCGATCATTTGACCTTCGGTGATGTTGGTAAACGATGGTGCGTTGTTGCCGCCGCCTTCGTTCACATCATTGACGGTGACCCACAAAGTCTTTTCGACGGTCGCCTGTCCGTCAGAAACAACTACAGTGACGTCATAGACGTTGTCGCCATTATGATCGAGAGGGTTTTCGAAGTCCGGGGCGTTGATGAATGATAGCTCACCGGTATTTGCGTCGATCTGGAACAGGGCGCTGTCTGCACCGCCGTTGATCGCATATGTCAGAGTGTCACCGTCAAGGTCGTCGGCGTTGACATCAACGACAAATGTTTCATTTTCGTTGATCTGCAGATAGGGACTGTCCGGATCCGCAATGGTCGGTGCGTTGTTGCTGCCGTTTAGGAGGTCATCAATCAGGAACAGTTGATCCAGAAACTGAACCACTTCCACGTTGCTCACAAGCGTCGTTTGTTGAGCGTTGCTGATTTCAATGATGCCGTCGCCGCGATCGATGATGTTAAAATCGCTCACGTCGTAATTCAGAAACTGCAGCGTGTCTTCGCCTTCTCCGCCATCGACAACGTTAGTGCCACTGATCGTGATGAAGCGATCATTGCCGTCACCGCCATGCAGCACATTGTCGCCACCGAGTCCGATAAGTTTGTCATCGCCATCCAGCCCGTCAGCGGATTGTCCGTTGTAGTACGCGACAAGAACGTCGTCGCCATCGGTGCCCGTGACGTCGGCGGCTGAGGCGGACATAAGGATCATCGGTTCAAACGATTCGACCTGAGCGGAGTTGTTCTTGGCTGCTTGTTTCATGACGATTTCCGGTTCCTTATCAGAAAATGGGCGAGTCAGCGCGAGGACTGGCTTGCGTTGATGACGCCGGAGTATTTCTGGGCCGGATAGGCAAAGACAGAGATTTTTAGGGGTATTACTCGGTCCACAGTGGGGGCCGTCCGATTCTCCTTTTCGTAACGACACGTTGCGTTTTGGCATCATTGTTGATGTCAAAATGCAACACGCCCGCGCGAGTCATGCAGGCCGCGTGAACAGGCCGCAATTCGAAAGTTTCCTCGGCCGCTGCAACTCGTAGAAAATTTCCTACAATGCGACCCGCCAACAATTCGCCCGGACACGAAGTTTGTGACATTTCCACAATGAAAGCCGAACAATGCAATTAGGATTCGTCTCCGCCATCCTGCCGGACCTTAGCTTCGAAGACGTCCTGAAGACCGCCGCCGACATTGGCTATGACTGTGTCGAAGTCATGTGCTGGCCGGTCGGCAAAGCCACTCGACGCTACGCCGGGGTCACTCATATCGACGTCACCGACTTTGACGATGCGGCCGCCGCGAAGGTGCATGAACTGACCGCGAAGTATGGCGTGTCTGTGAGTGCACTGGGCTACTATCCGAACGCTCTGACACCGGACCAGGACGAAGCCGAAACGTCGGTCGAACACATCCGTAAGGTCATCGCAGCGGCCGGTAAGCTGGGTGTGAACCGGATGACCACCTTCATTGGTCGCGACTGGACAAAATCTGTCGACGACAACTTCCCGAAATTCGAAGCGACGTGGAAGCCGCTTATCGCGTTTGCGGAAGAAGCTGGCGTAAAGGTGGGCATCGAAAACTGCCCCATGATTTTCGGCACGGATGAATGGCCGGGCGGCAAAAATCTGATGCACAGCCCCGCGATTTTCCGTCGTATGTTTGAAGCGATTCCCAGCGATCACTTCGGCTTGAATTACGACCCCTCGCATCCCGTGTGGCTACAGATGGACTACCTGAAACCGATGCGGGAGTTCGCTCACAAGCTGTTTCACATGCATGCGAAAGACGTTCGAGTCGACCAGCACCTTCTTGATGACCTCGGCATTCTGGCTCACCCCAACGATTATCATTCGCCCAAACTGCCGGGTATGGGCGACGTTGACTGGGGCAAGTTCTTCTCGGTTCTGACAGACACCGGATACAACGGCCCCATCTGCGTTGAAGTCGAAGACCGATCCTACGAAGATTCGCTCGAAAACCGAAAACGAGCGTTGATTCAAAGCCACACATATCTGCGGAACTTTGTGCCAAAGTCATGACTTACACGTACACCGATATCTCCAAGATGATCGATCATTCGCTGTTGCAGCCGATGATGGATCAGGACGCGCTGGAATCCGGCATCAAGCTGGCTCTGGCTTACGACGCGGCCAGCGTATGCATTATGCCATACTACCTGAAACGCTGTGCCGACCTGCTGGCAGGCAGTTCAGTGATGCCGTCCACCACGATTGGGTTTCCGCATGGCGGTCATACGACCGCGATCAAGCAGGCCGAAGCCGAACAAGCGATTGCGGACGGGTGTCAGGAACTGGACATGGTCGTCAATATTTCGCAGGTCTTAAGCGGGAAATGGGACTATGTGACGACCGACATCAAAGCTGTCATTGAGGTGGCTCACGCAGCGAAACGGAAGGTGAAAGTCATCTTCGAAAACTGCTACCTGACTGACGACCAAAAGATTCGTCTGTGCAAAATCTGCAGTGAACTGAATGCGGACTGGGTGAAGACGTCAACGGGTTACGGCACCAGCGGAGCGACGATCGAAGACCTCACCTTGATGAGAAAACACGCGGCTGACCACGTGCAGGTGAAAGCTGCCGGCGGCGTCCGGGAACTCGATAAGTTGCTGGAAGTGCGCGACATCGGCGTGTCACGGGTCGGAGCCAGTGCGACGAAAGTGATTCTGGACGAATGCCGCAAACGGCTGGAGCTGGAGCCAATTTTAGTGGCCGATGCGACCGAAATTTCGGGGTACTGATTAACGTGGATCAAACTATTGAAGACGTGTGGCAAAGTCGTGAGCTGATCGAGCAAATCCAGGCTCGGCGGCTGGCCGAAATGCTCGAAGCCATTATCCCTCGCAATCGGTTCTACACTTCCAAATTCGAAGCGGCGGGTGTTGACGTGGCCAGTGTGAAAACGCTGGAAGACCTTCGCAAACTGCCGCTTACAACCAAGCAGGAACTCGTCGATTCTCAGACGCAGCAGCCGCCGTATGGCGCGAATCTGTCGTACCCGTCGACGTCCTACACTCGGCTGCATCAAACGTCGGGCACCACCGGGCGTCCGATGAGATGGATGGATACGGCTGCAAGCTGGGACTGGATCATGGAATGCTGGCGGCAGATTTATCTGCTGGCCGGTTTAACCAAACACGACCGGCTGTTCTTTCCGTTTTCATTTGGCCCGTTTATTGGTTTTTGGGCGGCGTTTGAAGGAGCGTCTCGGCTGGGCAACTTTGTCATCGCTGGCGGTGGGATGTCGACGGAAATTCGTCTGCACGCCATGATCGAAAATGAAGCCACTGTTGTCTGTTGTACTCCGACCTACGCGCTTCGCATGGCGGAAGTCGCAGCTCAGGAAGGCATCGATCTAAAGGAATCCAGTGTCCGCATGTTGATTGTCGCGGGCGAACCTGGTGGAGCCATCCCGGCCACTCGCACCCGCATCGAATCTGCCTGGGACGCTCGTGTCATTGATCACTGGGGCATGACGGAAATTGCCTCTCTGGGAGTCGAAAGTGAAGATCGTCCCGGCGGTATGTATCTTCTGGAAACAGAAATGATTGCCGAGATCGTCGATCCGGAAACACTCGAACCCGTCGCGCCGGGCGAAGTTGGTGAGCTGCTCATCACGAATCTTGGCCGCCTTGGCTCACCGCTGATACGCTACCGCACGCGAGATCTTGTGCAGGCCAGCACAGACGAAGATCCGTCCGGCCGCAAATTACAGTGGCTGGCGGGCGGGATTCTGGGGCGATCAGACGACATGGTGACCGTGCGCGGAAACAATGTGTTTCCGTCCAGCGTTGAGGCCGTGTTGCGAGAGATCGACGCCGTGGCGGAATTCCGGATCGACGTGAAGACCGTGCGAGCCATGCATGAGCTGTGTATTACGGTCGAACCAACAACGGAAGCGGAGGCTGAGGGACTGCAGAACGTAGTCAAAGCATCCCTGCGAAAACGGCTGGGATTTGCCTGCGAAGTAGCTCTTGCGGACCCCGGCGAACTTCCGCGATTTGAGCTTAAGGGGCGGCGGTTTCACAGGGAAACATAGCCGCGATTTTCGAACACTTCCGCCCGCCTGCGCGTTAAGATATTGCAGCGGTCTGCCTGTCAGTCCGTGCAGTCGATCGCGTTCTGCGTACCTAGTCTTCGGATCAATCCTGTTATGCGCATTCTTCTCGCCCTCCTGATCAGTTGTTTTGCCTGCTCAACGGCCGATGCCGCTCTGCCGCCGGAAGTTCGCAGACAACTTACGGACCTCAACCGCGAACTCCGTCCGGTCCTCGGCATGCTTCGGCAAAACAAGGTGGACGAAGCTCAGGCCATTATTCAGAAGGTCGAAACCGAACTGGCTGGGCTGAACATTGCGGAAGACGAAAAAGATCGCAGCCTGTCATTGCTGCAATCTTCGATCGCCCGAGCCAAAGCCGCGATCCCTGTCAGCTTTGAACAGGAAGTGGCACCGATCCTGAAGGCGAACTGCCTGGGATGCCACGGGAATAATCAGCCGCGCGCGGACTTGAATATGACCACCTTCGCCAACATGAAGCGTGGCAGCAAGAGCGGCGTATTACTGCTGCCGCGTAACCCAAACCGCAGCCTGATTATGGCTCGCATCATGACCGACAACGATCAGGCCCGAATGCCAAAGGGCGCCGCGAAACTGTCTGACGACGACATTTCCACCATCGGCCGCTGGATCGCTGGCGGGGCCATATTCGATGGTGCGGACGAAAACGCGGCCATTGGTGAAGCGGCGAAACCGAAGAAGCCGCCGATCAAAGTGGTCATGGCGGATGGTAGTGAGACCGTATCTTTTAAAAACGACATTGCACCCTGGATTGTCAACGTTTGTTCGGGCTGCCACACCGGCCGGCGAGTTCGCGGCGGCTACAATCTTGCCACGTTCGAGAGCCTTCTGGAAGGGGGCGATACGGGCAGCACCATCGTGCCTGGTGCCCCGGACGGCAGCTACATCGTCGATCTCGTGTTGCGGCAGGACCCTTTGAAAATGCCCGCTGGCAATCAGGTGACGATCAAACGCTCGCAGGCCAAGGCTTTGGAGAAATGGATTAAGGAAGGTGCTCACTTCGACGGCACTGACCCGAAAGCTCCAATCCGCAGTCTGGTGCCCACGGCCGCAGAACTGGAAGCGGCAATGCTGGCTGCGATGAGTGATTCTGAATTTGCGGATCGACGTAAGGAACAGGCTGAGACCAACTGGAAGCGGGTCGCTCCGCGTGAAGAGGCGACAGCGTCAACGACCGACGATCTCTACGTTTACGGCAATGTGCCGCAGAGTCGTCTTGACGAACTGGCCAGCTGGGGGCAGGAACAGGTTTCAGCACTCACAGAAAAGTACAAGCTGCCCGCCGGTGAAAAACCGTGGCGCGGGCGACTGATTGTGTTCGCCACGAAAGATCGTTTTGACTACGAAGAATTCAATACCGTGCTGTTGAATCGCAGTACCCCGCGCGGCGTGTCGGGACATGCCGTGGTCAGCGAAAACTTCGCCGACGCCTACGTAGCGATGCACGACGTCGGTAACGCCGATAGCGCGGATGCACTAAATGCCAGGCAGCAGTTGAACTCGCTTTTGGCCCAGGCGTTTCTGGGGCGCAGCGGTGCCGATTTGCCGGATTGGTTGAGTCATGGGTTTGGGATTCTGGAATCTGGTGCCACGCCGACGTCGCCGTTTATGCAGGCGCTGCCGAAGAAGGCCGCGGATGCCGTCAGCACTTTGAATTCGCCCGCCTCACTGTTCGACAACGGCACGTTCGGGCCAAGCGACGCGGGTTCGGTCGGGTATCTGTTGACGAAGTTTTTGGTCAGCCGAAGCGGCATGGCGAAACTGGGGCAATTCGTCACCGCGCTAAAAGCTTCTGGCAACGCAGCGCGGGCCATCCAGACAGCTTACGGCCAAAGCGCCGCCGACCTGGGCCGAGCCTTCCTGCAAAGCAGTGGGCGATAATCCCGGCGTTTCTCTGGTGTTCGAATCTCAGGCCGCAACGTGCCAGCCACCAGTTTTCCTGGGGAATTCCCCCCTTAACGACCGGCTTGAGACTCACGAAATGCCTCACGGAGAATTCACCCGCTGACTGCCGCCCTGACGCTGAAAGTGCTATCGTGTGGCCGCTCGCGATAGCGGTGCGACTTTGAATTGAACAAGCAGGAATCCTGATGAGCGAAAAGGAAGAGAAACCCACGTCTGACCAGCCCCAGAAAGTCTGGGTCGGCTTCGACCTGGGCGGAACCAAGATGCTGGCCGTGGTCTTTGATGAAAAGCTCACGATCCTGGGCAAGAAGCGTCGCAGAACCCGTGAAAAAGGCAAAGACGGGGTTCACCCGGAACGGATTGTCGAAACAATCCGAATGGCTCTGAACGACGCTGAGGTGGATGAGGCTGCGATTCAGGGAATTGGCTGTGGTTGCCCTGGCCCGCTGGATCTGAAAAAGGGCATCATTCTTGAAGCCCCCAATTTGGGCTGGAAGAATGTGCCGCTCAAGACACTGTTGGAGAAGGAATTCAAGTGTCCGGCGGAAATCTGCAACGACGTCGATGCGGGCGTGTTTGGTGAATACGCCAACGGCGCCGGACGCAATGCTCGCTGCGTGCTTGGCGTCTTTCCCGGCACAGGAATCGGCGGCGGCTGCGTGTACGAAGGTAAAATTTTTCGAGGTTCGCGTGCTTCGTGTATGGAAGTCGGCTTTTTGCAAATGGCAACCGAAGGCCCTGCGGCAGGAGCTGGCCCGGTTGGCACGCTTGAGGCACTGGCCAGTCGCCTCGCGATTTCCGGCGAAGCAGCGAAAGCAGTCTACCGCGGCCTGGCACCAAACCTCGCTAAGGTGGTTGGAACGGACCTGTCCAAAATTCGCAGCGGAACGCTGGCCAAAGCAATTGAAGATGGCGACGAGGTCGTTGAACGCATCGTCCGGCGAGCCGCCGAACAGGTGGGCCGCGGCATCGGATCGCTTGCAAACATTTTGGCCCCGGACATCGTAATCATCGGTGGCGGGCTGGCAGAAGCGATGCCCAAATTGTACCTGTCAGAAGCCGAAAAAGGCGCGAAGCGAAACGTGTTGCCGTCGCTGAGAGACTGCTTCAAAATTAAGATCGCAGAACTCGGCGACTACTCCACCGTGATGGGCGCGGCCGCGTGGGTGCGTGAAGAACATCCGGACCCTGGCGACGAGAAAGGATGAAGATTCGAAACACTCGCCGCCCGTCGCCTCAATGGCGAGGAGGCACTTAGCTCTGCAGCGCCGTTCGCAGGTCACCCATCGCAACACCAAAGTCGATTTTTCCTCCATGTCCGGAACAACTCACACCACGGAAACACAGGTCGACTCACGCCGAACATCCGGCCACGTTTATCCGATCGCAGTGATCGAACTGGGCACATCCGCCATTCGCATGGCAATCGGGGAAACGGACGGCGTGTCCGGCGTGCGAATTCTGGAACAGCTGGTTCGTGGCGTGAGTCTCGGAAAAGACACCTTTACGAAGCGGGAAATCAAGCGAGACACGCTGAGTCAATGTGTTGCCGTTTTGAAAAGCTATCGTCGCAAGCTGGAAGAATACAACTGCACTGACGTTCGCCACATTCGCATCGTAGCAACCAGCGCTGTGCGCGAAGCGTCCAATCGGTTGTCTTTTTTGGATCGCATCTACACGTCAACTGGATTTGCCGTTGAACCGATCGACGATGCCGAAATAGCTCGGTTGACGTATCTCGGGATTCGGCCATTGCTGGAACGAGAACCCGAACTTCGCGACGCGATGACGCTACTGATGGAAGTCGGCGGCGGTAACACAGAAGTGCTGTTGCTGCGCGGCAAGAATATTCTGCATTCACAATCCTACCGCCTTGGTTCGCTGCGACTGCAGCAGATGATTAAGCAGTATCACGCCGCTCGTGACCAGGCCGTCAATATCATGAACGGTCAGATCGATCGCACGCTGGAACTGCTGAAAGACGTGGTGCCTCAACACGGTAACATCGAACTGCTGTCGCTGGGCAGTGACGTTCGTTTTGCCGCCAAGTCGCTGCAGCTTGAAATTCCGGACTCAGACATCGTGCGAGTGCCGCTATCGAAACTGCATCGATTTACGTCGTCCATTGCCAATATGAGTGCTGACCAGATCATGCGCAAGCACCATCTGGAGTTGTCGCAGGCGGAAACGCTGGTGCCCAGCCTTCTGGCGAACGTGCGTATGGGGCAAATGCTTGGAGCCGATCACCTGTTGGTCACCGGCTTCAATTTGCGAGACGCAATTCTGCAGGGGATGGTGCAACAAACTGATTGGTCAGAAGATTTTCGTGATCAGATTTTTCGATCGGCTGAAGAACTGGCTCGCAAATTCCAGGTCGACCTCAACCACAGTCAGCACGTCGCGTCGCTGGCATGCCAGATTTTTCGAGCTCTGCGGTCTGAACACCAGTTGGATATTCGGTGCGAAACAATTCTGCATGTGGGCGCACTGCTGCATGAAGCAGGACTGTTCATTCGCACGTCCGGCTACCACAAACACAGTTATTATCTGATCAGCAACAGCGAGATCTTCGGGCTCAGTTCTGCCGACCACAGACTAGCGGCGTTGGTGGCTCGCTATCACCGTCGAGCCGCTCCGAAACCAAGTCACGAAGTGTTTGCAGATCTGGATCGAGATAGCCGCGTGATTTTGTCTCGCCTGGCCGGAATTTTACGAGTGGCCATTGCACTCTCGCAGTCTCGCAGCCAGCGAATTCGTACGCTGGAATGTTCCGTCGAAAAGAACTGCCTCGTCATTCGACCACTTGGTCGCGCTGGCGATCTTTCGATGGAACAACTTGAACTGCGACAAAATGCCGGCCTGTTTCAGGATGTCTTCGGACTGGGCGTCCTGCTACGGGAAAGCGGCACCTGACAGCCGGATTCATGAAACTAAAAACTGACATCTCATATCCGCCCACATCCCCGTGGTAAATCGCTTCAAATGAAAGTCAAACCCGAACTTTTTGTAAACCGTGAACTCAGCTGGTTGGAATTCAATCAGCGAGTCATGGATGAAGCGGCCGACACAACTGTGCCGCTGCTGGAGCGGCTTCGTTTTCTGGCGATTACCGCTTCCAATCTGGACGAATTCTTCATGGTGCGCGTCGGCAGCCTGCGAACCGCGATTCGTCGTGGCGACCCCGGCGTCGATCCCAGCGGCCTGAATGCCAACGAACAGCTTCAGGCTGTGTCGGAACGCATTCACCGAATGGTTGAAGACATGTACCGGATTTATCTGGAACAGGTCGAACCTGAACTCACGCGAATCGGCATCAAGCGGCGGCATGTGACCGAATTCACTCAACAGCAGTCGGACTTTGTTGAGCAACTCTTCGAAGAACAGATTTCGGCAATTCTGACGCCGATCGCAATCCACAATCCGGACAGCTTTCCTTTGCTGATGGGCCGAACGATAAACGTGGCCGTTCAGCTCGCACCGGCTGCAAATGAAGAAGCTTTTCGTTTTGCCGTCATTCCGTTCGGTCAGTCCGATCTGCGCTTTCTGACGTTGCCCAGCGATGGAACGCACGAATTTGTTCTTGGCGAAGATGTCATTGCGCTGCTGGTGCAACGTTTCTTTCCTGGTGAACAAATTGTTTCGACAGTCCCATTCCGCATCACTCGTAATGCTGACCTCAGCGTGCGTGAAGAAGACGGCACCGACCTGCTGGCCGAAATGGAAGACGTTCTGGAAGAACGCAAAGACAGCTTCTGCGTGAGACTGGAAATTTCAGATCAGGTCACCATGCCGATGCTGACGTTTTTGAAGAAGCTGTTAAAGGTTCGCAGTCGAGACGTATACGTGCTGCCGGGACCGGCCGGGTTTGGCGACCTCATGCGGCTGGCTGATCTGCCGGGTGGTGAACAATACGTGTATCCACGGTGGAAGCCGCGTACACCAGTCGGCATCGATCCGGGGCAATCGATGTTTGAAGCGATCAGTCAGGGCGATAAGTTGCTGTATCATCCTTACCAGTCGTTCGATCCCGTCATCCGTCTGATTGAAGAAGCAGCCGCCGATCCCGACGTGGTAGCAATTAAGCAGACTCTGTACCGCACCAGTCGCAACAGTCCGATCGTGGCCGCCTTAAAGCGAGCCGCCGAACACGGCAAGAACGTGACTGTGATTGTCGAACTGAAGGCTCGGTTCGACGAAGCTCGCAACATTGAATGGGCCAAGCAACTGGAACTGGCCGGCGTTCAGGTCATCTACGGTGTGCGCGGCCTGAAGACTCATGCGAAAGCCTGCGTTGTCGTGCGTCGCGAGCCTCAGGGGTTTCGACGCTACTGCCACTTTGGAACCGGTAATTACAACGAAGCAACGGCCGGTCTGTACACCGACGTAAGCTATTTTACGGCCAATGAAGAACTGGGGCAGGATGTGATTTCGTGGTTCAATGCGACCACCGGTTTTTCACAGTTGCAGCAGTTTCAGCAAATCGATTCCGCTCCAATAGGTCTGCGTGAACGATTGTTGGAACTGATCGAATTCGAAACCAGCCGAGCCCGCAACAACCTCGAAGCGGAAATCAACGCGAAGTTTAATTCCCTGGTCGACCCTGGAATCATCAAGGCTCTTTACACCGCATCGAAGGCGGGCGTGAAGATCCGGTTGAACGTACGAGGCATCTGTTGCCTGCGGCCTGGCGTGGCGGGGTTGAGCGAGAACATTGAAGTGATCAGTATCATCGACCGCTTTCTGGAACACGCCCGCGTCTTCCATTTCCTGCACGGCGGCGACGATCAGGTCCTGATTTCCAGTGCCGACATCATGCCACGAAATCTGGATCGTCGAGTCGAACTGCTGGTCCCGATTCTAGACGACGACTGCAAACAGATTGCCATTGAGCTTCTGGAAAATTGCATGCGAGACACCGTGAAAGCTCGCCGCATTCTCCCCGACGGAAGCTACGAAAAACCGTCGCCCGACCCGGACACAGCCTATCGCAGCCAACAGGAATCACAACGCCTTGCAATCGAAGCCGAAGAAAGCGCTTTCGAAGCCAAACGAAGAATGTTCGTTCCGCTGGAACCGAATTAGCGATTTGCCCATGAGGACAACAGGATCGAGTCAGAGAAGTCAGCAATGTCTGCGAGGTGCCGCGTACAAAGTGCTGGTCGCTTTTTGCAGCGCCGCGGCTTTGGGGGTTCAGGTCGGGTGTCAACAAACCAGCGAGGATCCATCGCAGCGTT
Organism: Fuerstiella marisgermanici; assembly: GCF_001983935.1. Classification (GTDB taxonomy): domain Bacteria; phylum Planctomycetota; class Planctomycetia; order Planctomycetales; family Planctomycetaceae; genus Fuerstiella; species Fuerstiella marisgermanici. Next base: position 628,743 of record NZ_CP017641.1, read on the forward strand.
CCAAAGCTGTCCCGCTGTTTCGGGAAGTAGCTGCGAGCAGAGGGATCGACTGGATCCATAATGCTGGCCCTCACGACGATTTCCCTATGCCTCAGATAATGGGCAGCGGCTGTGCCCTGTTTGATGCCAATGGGGACGGCCTGCTGGATGTACTGCTGGTGCCGGGGCACTGTCCGCCAGAGTCGCTGCAGGAGGAGAACTCACAAGTTCGGACTGCTGTCCCTCTGTTCCTGCAATCCCAGGATGGAATGTTCGTGGAACACACCGGCCAATCCGGGATGGTGATTCGTGGTTTCGGCATGGGGGCCACCACTGGCGATATCGACAACGATGGAGATGTCGATGTATTGCTTACGACTTCGACCGGCCCACTCTTGTTCACCAACAACGGCGATGCGACTTTCGAGGATGTTACAGGTGCAGCGGGAATCGAATCTTCCCGCTGGAGTGCGGCGGCCGCCTTTACCGACTACGATCGCGATGGGTGGCTTGATCTTCTGGTCGTCAACTATGTTGACTATTTCCCAGGAAGCATCTGCGAGGACGGTGTGGGCAATCGAGATTACTGTGGCCCGTTATCGTTCACCGGGACGACGGACCGGCTGTACCGCAATCTAGGCGCGGATGGTAGTCCCGGTGCGTTTCATGATGCGACGATCCCGTCCGGGATTGTCACGGCTGTTGGCAAAGGGCTGGGTCTTATCTGTTCTGACTTAACTGGTGACGGGCGAATCGACTTCTATGTTGCCAACGACATGGAACCTAATCGGCTTTGGGTTCAGCAGGAGAACCTGACATTCGTAGATGAAGCACCAATCCGTGGCTGCGCAACAGATATTCATGGGCGTGCGCAGGCCAGCATGGGATGTGTGTGGACAGATCTGGACTCAGACGGGCGGAACGATATCTTGCTGACTCATTTGCGAGGAGAAAACAACACGGTTTATCGACAGGTCGCTCCAGGATTATTTGCCGATCAAACCGGGACCACTGGTTTAGGTGCCGCTTCACTTGATTTCACGGGCTTTGGCGTTGCGACTCCCGACCTTGATTGTGACGGCTTCCTCGATGTGGTGATAGCCAACGGTCGCGTCAAGCGAGCTCCATTGTTGAATCCAGTTCCGGCGTCTTCTCATTGGGCTGAATACGCTGAGCGAAATCAGATCTTTTTTGGGAGTAACGATGGTCTCTTCCAGCAAACATTGCCCCGCGACGAGCCGTTTACGAAAGATGCGCGAATTTCCCGGGGGCTGGCTACCGGCGACATCGACAATGACGGTGACATTGATGTGCTGGTCGTTAATACGAATGGGCCATGTGAGATTTTTGAGAATATCGTGCCGAAGGCTGGTCACTGGTTGATGGTCCGAGCCATGGACGGTCGGAAGAAGCGAGACGCTGTGGGAGCAATGCTGACGTTAGTATGCAAGTCGGCCACCTGGCGGCGTGAAGTGCAGCCCAATTCCGGTTACCAATCCAGTCATGACGCCCGCGTTCACTTTGGCACTGGCGAGGAAACTGAATTCGAATATGTCGAGGTGGAATGGCCGGACGGGGCCTGCGAAATCGAAAGGTTTGAAGGCGGACCGCTGGACCGTCACATTCTCTTAATTCGTGGCAACGGCAGTCGAGGACCGGGTGGATGAAAGCTGACCGGCCGGGTTCAACAAACGCAACGGCAACAGGAACGCATCGCGGCAGACGTTGGGCATGGTTTGCCGTACTAACAGTCGCTGTTTGCGCGGCAGGTGTGCTGTGCTGGCCGGACTCTGTTGATGTACCTCAAGTCGTGTTACCACACATGCACCCGGCTGTAGCTGAGCAGCTGGCTCGACAGCGTTCTCGCGTACTTGCCCACGCTGAATCTGGTGAGGCATGGGGGGCATACGGAATGCTCTTGCATCAGCACCAACGTCTTCGCGAAGCACTGGTCTGTTTTCGCCAGGCAGCAATGCTGCAGCCGACCTCTGCAAAGTGGCCGTACTATTCCGCCGTGATTCTGGAACAGACCAATCCAGATGAAGCCCTGGCGCACTATCGAGATGCGATTCAGCGCGAACCAGACTGCGTTGTGTGCCTGTTGCGCGCGGCGGAATTGCTGCTGACAAAAGGAGCCACGGAGCAGGCGGAAGAACTGCTCAATAGAGTTTCCGCACAGCCAGTGCCATCAGCGAGGGGCGTTCTCTTGAGAACGCGGTTGGCTCGCGTCAATCGGAATACAACTCAGGCCGAGGCCCTGCTGGAGCACGCTCGCCGGCAGGACATTTGTTCGAGTGAATTGCTGGTGGAAGCCGCCCGGGTTCAGCTTTTGGCTGGCAACCATGCGGCCGCTCAGCAACTGCAAAACCAGGCGACAAAATTTCCAACAATAAAACTGATTGACAGCGATCCGTGGCTGAATGCCCTGGTGGAATTCGATGCAACCGGTGCGATGTCATCGGTCCAGGCAGATAGCATGCGTGAAAGCGGGCAGCTTAGGGAGGCGGCAGACCTGTTCGCGCGACTTGCAAGACAGTTCCCTGATCGCTCGCGGCCCGGCCTGAATCTCGCTCTCACGCTTGTAGAAGCCGGTAGCCTGGCACGCGCCGTCGAGCAACTGACCGTATTGAGCCAGCGTTTTCCTGATGACCCGCTGATCCACTTTCATCTTGGCTTTGCCCTGCTACAGACCGGAAACATCAATGCCGCAGAACTTGCAATGCTGGAAGCTGTCCGGCTGAAAGATGATTTTGGCACGGCCTGGGCAGCACTCGCTGACATCTATGGCCGCACGGATCGAAGTGACGCTGCGTTAGACGCTTTTGAGGCTGCCATCAATGCTAACCCGGAAGACGCTCATATCCATATATCCTTCGCACAATTCCTTATTCAGGCGGAGCAATACGGAAGGGCACGAGAAATCCTGACCGTCACAAAGTATCTTGTGGCAGACGATCAACAGCGGATGTCGCAGTGGAGCCAGTTGGATGACCTGTTGAACCGCGGTCAGGCTCCAGAGTAACCCAGTCTTGCTATTCGCATTGAGCCGTTTAGAAATTTGCCTATCGGCAGTTCCGTTTTATCGGCGGTCGGGAGTCTTGCTTTGGGAAGTCGACGCAATCTTTCAATCCTCGTAGTTATGGGGCTGGTTGTTGCCTCACTGGTTGTCGGTGAAATTCGGCGACTCAGGCACCAGCACGATGCGAGTCGCAACGAACGAATCGTAAGCGATGCACCAGATTATGAGTGTGCCAAAGACCGCGCCGTCCGGGAGCCGCTCTTGACCTCCAGCGGAGATTGCTTCCGAGATATCACAGCAGAAGCAGGCCTTGATTTTCAGCATTGCGTCGGCCCACTTGGAACGTATTTTATGCCGGAATCAACGGGAGCCGGCGTAGCCCTGCTGGACATCGACAACGACAGCCTTCTGGATTTGTATTTCATTAATAGTGGGCCATCTCCCGGCGTTCATCGCTCACTGCCGGTCAGCCTTCCAACATGCAATCGAATGTTTCGGCAAACAGCAACCGCTACATTCGAAGACGTTACTGCAAAATCCGGGTTGGGCGACACTGGATACGGTGGAGGAGTTGCGGTTGGCGACGTCGATAACGATGGCCGTCCGGATATCTACGTGACTAACTATGGGCAGGATTGCCTGTTTAAAAACAATGGTGACGGAACCTTCGTGGATATCGCGACGATGAGCGGCATTATCGAACAGGAATGGGGCACCTGCGCCGCGATGTTTGACTACGACCGCGATGGCTGGCTGGATATCTTCGTTGTGAACTACACGGCTGATCCGGAACATCACCATTCTGTCTCATGTGGTTTTCAGCATGGCATGGTCAGCTACTGCGGACCTCACAAATTTACACCCACTGTTGATCGCATCTACCACAATGAAGGACTGTCATCGAATACCCAATCTGTCAACTTTCGAGACGTCACGGACGACGCCGGTCTAGGTGCAGTGACAACTTTTGGGTTTGGTGTGATCTGCGCAGATCTTACAGGGGATCACTGGCCTGACATTTTTGTGGCGAATGACGGTGATGCAAATCGACTTTGGGTTAACGGAGGTGACGGAAAATTCACTGAGGAGGCGACGCTTCGAGGCGTTGCCTACAACAAGCACGGGATGCCGGAAGGTGGTATGGGAGTCGCACTTGGCGATGTCAACGGAGACCTGCATCCGGATCTGGCCGTGTCTCACCTTTCTGGTGAAACGACCACGATCTACGAAGGCAATCAAAGCGGTCTGTACATGGACGCGACTGAGAATTCGGGGGTTGATACGGCATCCAGGCGGCACACCGGCTGGGGAATGGCACTCGCAGACCTAAATTTGAACGGCCGACTGGATATGCCCCTTGTGCATGGATTGGTGATACCGTGCCATTCCGGATTTCCGTTTCATGGTGAGGATCACTTTCAGGTCAGAGACGACGTGATCACCGATGCAGAAGGCTATTGGTCATGGTACGCAGACGACAACATGTTGCTGATGGGACAGGCCGATGGTTCCTACGTAAACTCTCCACGGCAGGGCGGTGATTTCTGTTCCGTGCTGGCTTCGGGGCGGGGGCTCGGTTTGGGAGACATTGATGAGGACGGCGATTTGGATATGGTTGTCACCAACTGCGGCGGACAATCACGCCTTTACCGAAATGATCTGAAGCGGGTGGGAAACTGGCTGATAATCAGAGTTTTGACAGGCAACCCTGGTCGCAATGCTATCGGCGCTGAAGTAGTGGTCAATTCAGCAGGGCGTTCCTGGTCGTCCGCACTTGTTCCCCAAACCAGCTATCTTTGCAGTCACGATCAGCGGGTGCACTTCGGACTGGGGGACGTTGACTCCGTCGACTCAGTAACCGTAGTCTGGCCGGACGGTCCCCCGGAATCCAGTCGAGAAGTGTTTCACGGTTTTTCGACCAATCGCGTCATAACTCTCCGTCGCGGAGAAGGCAGTCCGTACCAGAAAGACATTCCATGATTTTGAATTGGAGCAATGAATTTGGAGCGGCTGGTGTCGCGATCTACGGACTTGTCACGTTGCTTCTGCTGGTAACGCTCGTGCCCGGCACGATTCTGGTCATAGGTGGACTTACCGGCACACCCCGAAGAAAACACAGTGTCGGGTGCTGGTTGTGCTTTTTTTCCGTGTCGAGTCTCTCTTGGTTTCTGCTGGTGTATAGTCTGGCATTTGCGTCCACGTTTGATCCCAATGAACCGAAAGCGGTGGCAGGCGCGCCAATGGGGATGAGCGAAATGATCGAACAGAATGTAAACACCGTGGACCGACGGCATTTAATGGGCCGTGGCGGGTTCATCGGGAATCTGGATTTCGCTTTCTTTCGAACGTTGTCCCCGCAGGGAAACTCAGACCAGCCAATGTTTTCCTCCCGGCGCCCGTTTCACCAAATCCCGCACGCACTGTTTCAGGTATACCAACTCGCCATTTACCTGGCAGCGACTGGCGCGATGGCGGTCGCGTTTCTCACGCGGTGGTCGTGGCTTAGATCTGGAACTGCTGCACTTGCCTGGGGAGCGGTCGTTTATGCACCGCTGGTGCACTGGCTATGGGGTGATGGCTGGCTGAGTATGCAAGGCGCTTTCGATTTCGGGGGCGGGATGTTCTTCCTGATCGTCGGCTGTTCGCTTGCCGCGACATTGAAAGCAGAAACTCCAGCTTATCCATCAGTGACGAATTCACCGCCTGCCAGTGGCGACCAATGCATTCGTGCGGCAGCAATCACTTTGCTACTGGCGGGGGCGACGTTACTGAATACCACGTTCAGCCTGCCAGTGCCAGGCGTGCAGGCAGTCGCGTTGTTTAACGGTGTATCGTCCGTCGCGACCGCGTGTGCAGTATGGTGCGGTTTGTCCAGGCTCACTCAATCGGGGATTTCAAATAACACCGGCATACATGGTGCCATCGCAGGGCTTAGTGTGGCCTGCGGGGCTTCTGGCGTGATCGTCCCAGTCTCCGGCTTGATTGTTGCGTTGGCCGGTGCCTCACTTGGTTTCGGCATTTCAGCGCTTGCGGCCAGGTTGCCGCAGCACAGAGGTGCAATCATTTGCCTTGCCTGCATGGCATCACCGGCGGCGGTTGGGTTGCTCGCCACCGGGATCTTTGGCCATGAGAATTACGGAGTTCGCCACTGGAACGGGGCGACCATTTTCGGGCTTGCGGAGGGGAACATGTCTCAGTTGCCTGCTCAGGTACTAATGGTCGGCGTCGTTGCTGCGTCGGCTTTCGCGGGATCATATGTTACCCGCTTCATCGGACAACGCCTTTCCCGACAATGACATACGACACCACGCGGCGGAGAGAGTTCCTGGCTTGAGCAATTCCGCCGCGCGTCGATTCTCGCTACTGTCCCAGAAGTGCTCTGCCGGGCTCCTTCTTCTGGCTTCCACTACCGCTGCTGGTGAGTTTAATCTCAACGTCGGTAAGTCCTTCTGGCGGAACTGTGATCTCACTCGAATTGATTGCAGCGCCTTGTGCTGCGGCCATCATCGCTGAAGGATCTGTCGATGCTCCATCAGCCTCGCTCCCAAGGCTAATCGTGTAGCTGCCTGGAATAATTCCATCGCCCGTGACATATGTTGTCGCGGAAAATGATCCATCCGACTCCGTTTTCGCATAAGCGGTCCTGGCTCCTCCATCGGCGGCTTTAGGGACGAAGCTAATGGACGCATTGCCGCGAGGCTGACCGTCAACCAGAACTGTTCCGGTTAATGTCACCGTCTTTTCCTTCATGCCATCATCTCCGCCACCACAACCGATGACGGAAGTCGCTAGCAAAGTCGAAGCAATTAACACAGTCCGATAATACAACACGAAAGGCACTCCAGTCTGAAAGTTAAATAACCAGTTTGCGTCCGTACAATGCCCAAAACCTTGCCTAAGCGTCGAACGACACCGCTCGGGATTTTCCCGTTCGCCACATCAAAGCAGATGATTCAACAGGAACAGGTGACGCGAAAGCAACCGCAGACGGTGGCTGATTGTACGCACGCAACCGGTGTGCGTACTGCACACCGGTTGCTGATGAGGGAACTATGAACACTTCACTGACGTAGAATCAGAAGTCGCCTGGAATTGGCTGGCCTGCTTCTGTTCCGCCGTTGAAAGTGTGCAAGGCAAACCACAGAGACGGTTGCTGTGCTCCCTGAATATTCTCGCTGATAAACCGCACCGCACCATCACCCAGCAGGAATTGACCTCCACCGGTGTGGACGGCGCTTGCTCCCGGCCAGTTGTTGTTAATGCCGAAACATGCAAGGTAGGTCGGAGGGTGAGCGTACGGCGACGCTTTCCACCAGTAGCTTGCAGTCTGGCCATCGGGGCGGACCCAGGCACGTGTCTGCACCTGGCCGATTCCTCGTAGAGCTGCCGAGTCCATTACGTCACCATTGCTTCCGGTGTCGATCAGTGCACATCGAAAGACGCTATTCCGCGGCAAGTTGTTACGTCGAACACCGCCGTTTGCTTGATGGCTGGGAGCACCGGGACGTGGCATGAAGCCTGATGTCGAAACTTCCCCAACCATAATTGTGTTGGAAGTGCCGTCCTTGAATTCTGCGATCCGAGTTCCGGGGGTACCATTCTGGAACGGTCCAGACGCCCAGTGCGGACCACGGTAGTGCCAGTCCCAACCCATGTTGCCAGCGTAATTGGTATGGGCGATGTCGTGGGAAATTCCCGTTCCGCCTCCAAAGCCAGGATCAGATGGGCATTGCAACGCGGGAATTGTCTGAGACACGATCGGGTTGCCATTTGGCAGTGTCTGAAATGAGCTGGTCGCTGGGTCGAACATGGGTGCTGAAAAGTTGATCGAATCGTACAGTGACTGTTGCTCGAGATACGGCAGAATCATCGCAATCCATGTGTGATTGCGCGGCTGCGGGTTCGTGTTACCGGCACCTGCGTAGTGGACCATGATCTGAGTCGGCGGGAATCGGCTGTGCACATCGTGATAGTTGTGCAGCGCGAGCCCCAACTGTTTCAGGTTGTTTTTACACTGAGTTCTGCGGGCCGCTTCACGAGCCTGTTGAACGGCGGGGAGCAACAGCGCAATCAGGATCGCGATGATTGCAATAACAACCAGCAACTCGATCAGCGTAAACGCCGGACGTCGAGTTAACTTCAACGCACTTTTCATAATTACAACCTCCAGGAACAGAAAAAAGACACATGCGAAATTGCCGGAACAGGCGTTGCAGCTGTGCAGACGCCGATGAATGTTAGCCGACGTTCTTGACTGCCGCCGAATCCACGCTTAATAAAAGTAACGTTGAACAAATATCGGTGTCAACCGACGGGTTCTCCCCAATTTCCCGAGTGAAACAAATGTCGTAGCACAAATAGCTAACCAGTGGGGGATGTCGGTTTTGGTGCCAATGTGGTACTTGTTGCTTTCTGCTTGGTGGATTTATTATGCCAGTCTTGGGGGAGTGTGACTCGTTGCCTTGGCAGATTTTCGCATGCTCAATCGATTGCCGATTGAATCGATTGTACGCCCCTTAGGGAAGCCTACGCAGCAAACTTCTGCCTTCGTTGAGCAGGTATTCAGACGCCTCCCCGATGTTTAGGACGTCGACCTCAAATACGTCTCCCGTTGGCCATTTCACTTCCAGTTTTACTGGGGGGCCAGTCGCCGGAATTGCAAAGATCAGTTGTGTGTCGTTGCTGGACATGAAACCGTGCGATCCTTGACGCCACTGTGTTTGTTGTCGGTTTTTCTGCTGCAGCGTAGCCTGGGTGGCGACAGCATCGCGTGTGGAGATGACTCCCGCCAGTTTTAGGCTGAAGTACGGCTGAGCCTGCGATTCATTTTTTAGAAGCGTGGCTGGGCGATCCTGGTGCACCACGACAATATCCATCAAGCCGTCACGATTGTAATCGATTGTCGCGACGCCACGTCCCAGCGACCGCTGCTGGAAACAGTCTCCCGCCGACTCTGAAACATCTACGAAATGTGAACCCGCAGCCCCGGCAAAGACCTGAGACGGCATTTTCCACGGGCGGTTTGTATGCGAGTAGTCATCGATGTCACCATTGGTGACGAACAAGTCCGCAACCCCATCCAGATTCCAGTCCGCTGTTTGCACTCCAAAGCCTAGCCAACTCAAACTCGATGCCGTGATTTTCCACGGCGTACTGCTGTCGACATAGGTGCCTGATTCAGACATGAGGTACAGCCGATTGGCCTCTTGGTAAAAATTTGTTACGAAGATGTCGGCAAGGTCATTGTTGTCAAAATCGCCTACAGCAATCCCCATTCCTGCTTCGGTTCGGCCTGCTTCGCTGACCGCGCACCCGAGCGGCATGGCCATATCCGCCAGCTGGAAATAATGATCGTCGTCGCTATCTGCAGAATTCAGAAACAGCTGATTGGCAGTGCCGTCGTTGGCAACGTAGACATCACACCGGCCGTCCCCGTCAAAATCCTGAGTCACCAGGCCCAGTCCGCGGTGAGCGACGGCAGGAGATTGAATGCTGCGTTCGTCAATCACAAAACTTCCAGTGCCACTATTCACCAGAATCTGATCCGGGGCTGCCGGTAACTCAATCGGCATGCAGGTGCTGAAATTACCCTGACCATTCTGACACAGCCGATGCCAGTCACGAACATAGTTGACAACAAACAGGTCGCCATTGCCGTCTCCGTTGAAATCCGCGACGCCAATGCTCGCCGATAGTTCAGTCGAGGATTCCGGCAGCCATGTTCCTGTAAAAGTAGCGTCCCCGTTATTGATCCACAACAGATTCGTTCCGGCGTTCGCCACGAAGATATCTGCATCGCCATCATTGTCGAAATCGCTTACGGTACAGCCCAACCCGTAGGAATTGTCGTCGATTCCAGCTTCTTCGGTCACGTCCTGAAACGTCCCATCGCCACGATTCCGGAATAGCTTGTCGCCACGATCGGACGGAGATAAGCCATCGTTTCCTGGCAGTGATCCTCCTTGAGGAAAAAACAAATCAGGCCAGCCGTCGGCGTCAAAGTCGATGACTCCCACGCCCCCACCAATAGATTCGATAATCAATTTCTTTCCTGTGCCCCCGTTCTCGTATTGAAACTCAAGTCCAGCCGTCAGGGTTTGATCCGCGAATCGAATTGGTAACGGTGCTGACACCGGTGTGTTTGAGTCTGAAGAGCGTGGCTTTGCATCGGCCGCAAATTCTGCCAGCACTTCTCTGACTGAGTCGGTAATTGTCGGCCGACTCGGTGAAGACGAAAGACATTCGAACAAGGCATCCGATTTTGCACCAGCCGCATCTTCGCTAGCAGTAGGGCTGACAAAATACACACTCGCTGCACGTTGCCACTGTTTTGCCTGATGTGTTTGGCCAAGCTTCGCGAGATGACTGGCGACTTGTCGCATTTTTTCTGCCATCAATTGAGGGCTCGGATGTCCTCGCAATACGAGGTAGGCATCGCGTTCCAGTTCGTCAGCCGCTGCAGCGGCTGACGCCGCCAGTCCTGCCGCTGCATTGCTGCCATCTTTCTGGAGAGACAGAGCCAGTTTTTGGTAGGCGCTTGGGTGCAGGCAACCTTGTTTGATGGCTGCAGCCAGAAAATTTACTGCTGGCTTGTACTGGTTCGTATCGCAAAAAACGGCGCCCAACGCATGTAGGGTCTCGACGTCAAAATCGTCCTCTGGGTTCACATCTAAGGTGATGCGTGCGGCTAGGCCTGTATTTCCGAGATCCCGCGCGAGTGTCAACCTTGCAGTTGTGCAGGCGGAGTTCATTTCGCAGTCACGTAACAAGTCGAATGCATCTTCGTACTGACCTTGATCGCGCAGGAACCAGGCTTTTCCCGCCAGGCTAAATGTGTCATCGCTATTGACTCGCAGAAATTCGTCCAGGTATGCAATCGCTGGTTCCGGAGGATGGAGTGCACCACCAGCAAGAACGTCCATCGCCAGTTCCCGCGGTGAGAGCGGTCTACATTGTTCAATATGAGTAATTGCCCATCGCAAGTCGGAAGCTCGACGCTGGACTGCAAATAGCTCAGTGAGCATTTCCAATGGTGCCAAAAACTGCGGCTGCAATTCGACCGCTCGGCGAAGATGAGATTCGGCAGCAACAGCATTGCGTTGATCCAAATAGGCCGAGCCTTCAAAGTAGCGAGCTTTCGCTGCGACGACTGCAGAATCGGGAATTCGCTGCCAGAGTTCGAATGCTGATGGCTGTTTTTGATTCCACTGCAGTTGTCCCAGAAGCAACAGCGCTTCGTCGTGGTTGGAGTCTGATTCGAGCACGTTCTGTACTATCTCGGTGGCAGACTGAATGTCTCCTGCTTCAGCCATCCGTCGTGCTCGATGCACAGCAGCATTTGCGTCGTCAATAGTGACGGGGCGTTGTTGCAGAGCTGTCACGATGAACACCACGCCAGCGGTCATCGCCAGAAGAATCCACCAGCGGGAAATGGTCGGAAGAACTTTGGACATGATTTATTTTTGGTTCTTCGATGTCTTGAAACAGAAGACGCTTCTGTCTGCAGAGTCAAACGGCTGATTTGCGGTGGTCCGGTGGCTTGATGAGCGAAATACTTTACACTGATGTGGAGACGAATTCGCCGTTAGTTGGGAGTCGACGACATGTTTGCAAAAGTTATCTGCCCATTGTTGTGTGTGGCTGTGCTGAATGGTTCGACAATCACTGCGGTCGCGTTGGCTCAAAATGGCGAAGATGTGGCGAAGGGATTGCTGCGGGCGTTGATTGAATCGCAGTTGGAAAAATCGCGGCGGAAAAGCAATCCTCAAAGCGGATCTCTGCGCAACCCGAGTCAGGAACGAGCTCCACGGCCCGAGCAACTTACTAATCAGTCGCAGCAGTTGCGGCCGATTACGGCCAGCTTCGCTCAGGAAAGCGCGACTCTGGTTGCCCTGATGAACACCGCCGCGCGGCGTGATTTCGAAGTGCGGCGTCGGCTGCCGGATGCGGTTAATCTTCAGGCCACCGCCACTGCGCTCAGTCAGCGAGCCGCTCAACAAAATCATCACCGCTCACTGGTGGACGGCTATCGAAACCTGAACGCTGAATGGACGATGTTGTCGCACCAGCTTGAGCAGTGCCGTTCGCTGACGCCGCAGACCAGGGCCACCATGAAGCGGATGGCGAAACTCGATTCGCAATATTGTTCGATTCTGGGCCTGCAGGAACAATTTGACGACAGTCAGCTGACGCGGGAAGCCTACACACTTTCAACTTATCTACGTACTTTGGCCGACGACGTGCGGGATTCGGGGGCTTCCGGAATCCGTCATAGTGTGCTGCGAAATCTGGGGCGCATCAGCCAGGAAGCCGACTTCTTCGCTCAGACCGTCGCGCGCGGCGTGCCTTATTCGCGAGCCGTTACTGAATACCAAAGGCTGTATGCGTCGTGGCAATCGATTGATACTTCTCTTGATAGTATCACGGCTCGCACGGTCACTCGGTCACTGCGACGAATTCGTGATTCGCACCGTACCATTCATGGTTTGTTACGACTGGACATGGGAATCGACCAGGACCTGGTGTTGCACCTCGTTCATGAAATTGACCATGAACTGGGCGACCTGTACAAGTCGATCACGCTGGAACAGTTGATGAGCATTCCGGACGGTGGTGCTTTGCCGAATGCTGCCGATGTAATGCACGGAAATATCCAGAACCTGGATGACCTCGTGCATCGCAACGAATCACCGCAGGCCATCGCGGAAGCCTGGGTGTATGCTGATGAAGCGTGGAAGATGTTTCGCTACTACGTCTCGCAGATTGGTGACGCGGGGACTCAGGCGTCGCTGCGTTCTATTAATGAGTCTATGGCTTCGCTGCGGCAGATGATGGGCGTGAATGTCGAATTCGATCAAAACGCGCTGGTGCAGTCCGCATCGCTGCTGGAGACAAAAGCTGCGGCACTGGCTTCCGCGATCCGACGCTGGCACACGCACCCCGGAAATCATGATCGCCGCTTGGTCAATCAGACAGAAGCCGTCATCGAACAGTGCCATTCACTGGAACAAGCGATCATCAGGGGGCGTAATCCCGATCAGCTTCGTAGCACATGTGATGCAATAATCGTCGCGTGGCAGAAGATCCGCCCGGAACTGAAGAATTGCGACACCGACGAACGGGACGAGATCAATCACATTGCGTCGACCTTCACGCCGGAACTCATTCGGCTTCGCACGATGCTGGGCGAATAGGGTGACACGTATGACCGGTCGCGTTTGCCTGCTTACATTCGCTCAACTGCCAGACTTGTCTCCAGCGGCGGACGCGTCGCCGCTCACCGCGGTCGTTGATGAACTCACGGCTGACAGTGTCGTGTTTGACAACCATTACCTGCAGCACCAGGGACCGTCTGGTGTTGTCAAATCGCTGCAGCTTGCGATGGCACAAGCTGCGAATGCTGGCGGCGTTTCGGCGGGAGCGACCGGCGGTGACGGTTTGCAGACGCCTGCTTCTGTGCCTGGTACAACGCGCTCCGGTTTCGCCGACGCTTGTGCGACGTGTTTCGTGGTGCCGCGGGAAAAAGGCAACGACAGCGGCTTCGATGCGCCCAGTTGGTTGAATCTCACGAAAATGCAAGCTGATTCGACGGACGCAGCGCTAGCAAACGCTGGTGAAATTCTGAGCGTGTTGCAGGACGCTGAGTTCGCATGGTTACATGTTGATGTTGCCGTCACTGAGGACAATCATCATCTGCTGGCTGATGCAGTCAGCGTGATGAAAACTCTGGCGGCGGGGTCTGATGACCTGATCATGATCACCAGTCTGCAAGGTCATTCGCCGGCCGAAGAATTGCCGTTCGAGTCAATCCTGTGGGAAGGATGTGTGCGAACTCCCATGTGGTTGCAGTATCAGACGCTGTCGCACCGTCGCATTCAGTGTTGCACGGGGAGTCACGACATCGGGCACACGGTACAGGACTTTCTGTCGTCCAAGGCGATCGCGACCGAAACCACAATTCCAACCGCCGCTGGGACTCAAAGCCTGTTAAAACTGGCAAAGTCGCCCGGTGTCATTCCCGAACGCGAAATACTGATTCGGACAGATTCAGTCACGGCGATCCGGACCACGAATTTCCTATTCGCTCAATCTGTGAGCGAAGGTGTGCCGGAAACAGCGATGTACGCCAAGCCGGAGGACATTTGGCACGTCAGCGATGTTTCGACGGAATACCTTGCGACGGCGGAAGAGTTTGAAGCAAAGCTGCGAGCGTTGGATGCGGACGGCGGCGGTGCGTGACCATCCAGGACCGACTGTCCAGATCACGTGCGCTCGCCGATCAATTCTACGGCTCCGCGGTCACAAGTCAGCGAGATTCGCATTACTTCGTCCAGCCGTTTCGCTTCAGCCATGCGTGACAACGTTTCGGCCATGATGTGACGGGACGATCTGCCACGGGACGCAGACCGTAACCGTGGCCGCCGGTGTCGTAAACGTGCAACTCTGATGGCACGCTGTTTTCCTTCAACGCCATTGCCAACAGCAGGCTGCCCTGAACTGGAATCCCGTCATCGAAGGCATGCACGATGAACATATTCGGCGAATTTTTTGTGACGTCGATCCCTTCGACTAATTCTGTGTTCTGCTTATTTGACAGATACGCCGGGTAGATCAACATTGCGGCGCTTGGTTCGCACGATTGTTCGTCTGCGTCGTCCACCACTTTGTAATGACGTTTGGTTGCGAGTGCCGTCATTGCCGCTGTGTGCCCGCCGGCTGAGAATCCGAGAATGCCGATCTTGTCCGCATCCAGCTTCCACTCGGCCGCTCGGCTACGCACGATGCTAAGTGTTCGTTGAGCGTCCTGAACCGGTTGTAGCCACTTCGGATCAACGTCGCCGGTGGGGACTCTGTATTTTAGCACGACGGCAGTGACACCAATCGAATTCAACCAATCGGCGACTTCCAGTCCTTCCAGGTCCCATGCCAAAATGCGATAACCGCCGCCCGGACACACAACCACTGCCGCGCCGGTTCGCTTATCTTCCGGCGGCAGAAACACGTGTGCTTCCGGTGAGGAAACGTTGCCAAGACGAATGACTGACCGTCCGGCGACCTTGTGAGCATCGGGCCGTGAAGTGTCTTTTTCTTCACCGACTTCGCGAGCTGGCCCGGGCGGAGTTCCCGGCCACAGCGTGATCACTTCGGACGGTTCGGCAGCGAAGGCGTGAGAGAACATCAGCAGGAAAGGTAGAGTGATTCGCAACATGGTGAGCACTTCCGGTGTGACGTGTTGAATGGCGTTGGATTCTGAGTTTTACCGAACGGTCGGTGGTGATGAAAGCAAGGACATCACAGTCGCTTGAGCATTTTCATCGCTGCATCTTCAAAGATTTGCTGCCATTCAGGAGCGAGCAGGCAGTCGCTGTCTTCCTGAGCTCCGCCGCGATTGTTGAGCTGCTCGGCCGTTGGCGCGTAGTAGATATATCCGTTGGTGTAGCCCGCCACGAAGGTGTGTTCGTGAGGCGACGCCTTCTTGATATTCAAGCCAATCTGCACGACCAACTCTCCAGGTGATGTCACCATGCGGAAGTCGCCAATCCGCAGGCCAACCAATTCGACGTCCACTGTTCGTTTTCCGGCAGCAACGTAGTGAGCCTGGTGCTTTTCCAGAAGCCGCAGATTGGTTTGCAGGCGCGTTAACTGTTCCATGGTGTAAATATTGCGCAGGTATTGCTCCATCGCCGCTCGATTGTTTGCGTCCAGTTTGGTCAGGTCTGAACGGCCGAGCGTTTTTTCGTTGAGGTAGCTGTGGGAATAATATGACGGAAAATCTTCAGCCAGGTTGTACTTCACGATCAGCGGCAGAAACGTTTTCAGGTTTAGTGTGGTCCCACGAAGCGTCCTCAGCAGCCGTTCTTTTTCGTTTTCCATCAGGTTAATACGTTCCGCCAGGTCCGCACGCGGAAGTTCGATGGTTTCGTTGTGCATCACCAGTTGCGTGCTCGGTTTGCATTGGATTTTGCGAACAGCTTTCAGCGTGCTAAGTCCCAGCATGTTGCCCAGCGGTTCTGCATCGCGAGGCATGTTGACTTCCTTGTAGAACGCCGGGTTGATGTCGCCACCGCAGCCCTGTACGAACAACGCGACCGTGCCTTCGTCAAGATTGTCTTCAATTACCGTCGACGAAAATCCTGTGATGTCTGCCGTATTACCGCCGCCAGCGGCGCCCTGAATCGGATGGCAGGCGAAGTTGTACAGCACGGCCAACGTGCGACCATCCTCACGGTTAAGCCGCAACACACCGATCTCCGGATCGATGGGGCCAACCGACGCGACTTCTTCATCGGGCGGCATTGAATACGCATGCCGCACATCAATCTCACGACCGTTCTTGAGTTTCAACCGACGGTTTTCCTGAATCCGGTCTTCGTGCCCATGACCGACTCCGACATGAACGGGAACGATATTCTGAAGCGCCGTCTTGATGGCTGCCACGGTACGTTGATCAACATCAGGAACAACGATGCCGTGACAGTGGCTGGCGTTCGCCATGATGTTGGCGGGGTGAATGCCTAGTTCTTTTTCGACAGCCGCTCGCACGTTTGGAAGATAGTCGTTTTTGATCGGGCCGATTTCACCGATTGCGACGGCGTCTACAGTGACGATTGCTGCAGTCGTTTCTCCTTGCCGTAATACGAGAGCTCGCACATACATTCGGTCATTCGCCGGGCCCGCCGATTCATCCGTGACATCAACTCTAGCCACACCAGCCAGCAAAGGCTCGGCTGGCAGTGGTTCCGCACGGGCGGCAGCATTCAGAGGACCAAGGCCGCAAACAACAAGAAGGACGACTCGCAGGCTGGAGGGATACATAAGTTGGCTCCGGGGAGGGCGTGGCGGGAATATGTGGCCTGCCAGCATAGCGAATGCAATACACACTTTGCAGTTGGCCGTATCATTCGTGGCTGCTTGATTCGAATTTTCATTCTTTGCGACGACGGATTCCAGCTCGCCACAGATCCCTGCGCTGGCAGGCATGGGAACGTTTCTTCTGGTCTGGCCTCATGCTGCTTTCTTTACGTAGCCAACAAACAGATCAGGTGCGTAACTTCGGTCGCGAGACTGCAGTGGGCCAGAACGCGAGGGTCCGCTAACCTATCCATCTGTCCTCACCCCGATCACGATTGACTGACAAAGATGAAGACGAACGAACGACACATCATGGCCGCGCCGGTCACACGACTGGCGAAGGATCTGGAGCAAAAATTCTTTCGTATGGAACGAGCCAACAGTTGGCAGGCGGCGGTCGTTAACGGAGTCATTGCCGGATCGGCCGTTGCATTGGTCGCCTGGCTGATGACGTCGCCGGAAGAAGGCGATCTGTTGTTGTTTGCGTGTTTGGGATCGTCCGCCGCGAGCGTCGTGTTTGCTCCGTTGGCGAAAGCGAACAGCCTGCGCACAATCGTTTCGGCCTACATCATCGCGTCCATTGTATGCGTATTGGTGTATCCGCTACACAAACACCAATGGGTGGGAATGCCGGTTCAGTGCTTTCTGGCAGTCGCATTGCCGATCACTTTGATGCGGCTGATAGACGCAATGCACCCGGCCGCCATCGGTAGCTCGCTGGCGTTTATCATTTATGACCGGCCGCCCCAGGTATTGGGACTGCTATTGCTGGCAATTGTCGGACTACTGACTGTCGTGAAGGTACTGGCCTACATCTATCTTGAGGATCTGACGTTTCGCAAGTTTCCCCGTGAATTTCGGCGAGACTACTACGGTCAGGAGATGCTGGTGACCATCACAGAAGACAGCAAGTCACCACAGCACGCGAACACTTCAGCTGCTGATTCGCTTGAGTGACGTCTCGCGACGCTCACTGGCCGAATTGCATGGCGTACAGTTCGGCGTCCTTCATCACGAAACGCAGCCGAATCGACTCACCCGCCAGTCCCGCGACTCCGCTGCCAAATTTCCACGACACAACCTGATTCGTGGCGTCGCCTTTCAGGCTTGTACAGTCTGTTCGTGAGAACCCTTCGACCGCTTTACCTGCCGCATCACACACTTCCACCGCCAGCGAACCACCGTCTTTGCAGCGGTAGTTGACGCGAAGCGTCATGCCGTCGAATGTGATTGGTTTCGTGAGCACTTCGCCGCTTCCCTGCAGAGCAGCAAATCCATCCTTGCGATACGTGAAACGACGTACTCGGCTGTCCGGGCCGGCGTAGTAGGCTTCGGTGGCGTAAACCGACAACTCATCCGGTCGCCCCGGCAGTTCCAGCAGGCCGTAGGTCATGTAGTTGCTGCGGTTGCCGTCACGATCTTTGGGCGCTGACTGCGGAATGATCGCCTTTTCGAAGCGGTGGAAATTCACCCCGTCCCGACTGGACATAAACACGGGTTCGACCTGCTGTGTCTTGGGGATATATCGAGTCGGAAACCCAATCCGAATGTGAGGTGCGTGCGAATACGGGCGAATGGTGTTTGTGTACAAATGCTGATCTGGAGCCCCCGGGTACGAGAGTAGCACGGGCTTTGTCCATGTAACGAAATCGTCCGACGCACACATCATGATCGTCCGCACTCCGTCTACGAATGTGCGGTGATAGTCGACATATTTGCCGGTGACCGGATCCCAAAATGCCAGATTCTGAGAATCGAAATAGCCTTCGGTGATCACTGGTTCCTCGCTGATCAACGACCAGTGGATCCCATCTGGCGACTTGAACGCGTACAGGCCTTTCTTAGCCTGCGGTCGGCCTCGCGAAATGGCTTTGTATTTTGCATCAGCCGATGCGTCGGGATTATGGTCTTTAAACGGCGTGAAGCAGTGAGTGCCAATGCCGTTCCAGACGATATTGTTCTCCTTCGAGCCTTCCCATTCGTAGAGGCCGAGTTTCGGCTTCGTCCAATGAATGCCGTCGTTACTTTCTGCATAGCAGGTGACTTCGTCGTGGGTCCCCTTCATGTTCTTTGTGTGAGACCCGCGATAGTACATGCGATAGATATCGTCATCTTGAAAGATCGAATAGTACGCACACGTGTTTCCTTCCCAGGATTCGCCGGTCACCAGGACAACTTCCTGAGGTTCCGGTCTCTGCACCTGTAACGACACTCCGTCGGACATCGAATCAATCAGGAATTCGTCGACGAATAGTTCACGTCGCGACTCCAGCGCGATGGGATCGGCCGCCGATGATCCGGCGTTGGAAACTAATAACACGCAGACCGTGGCAAGTGTACGGATTGGAACACTGTTGGCAGGCAGAGTACACATCGTGAGACCTCTCATGGCGGGAACGAACTTCGGGGAATACAGAGCATGGTCAATTGAATTGCATACGTAAAGCAACTTACTGTAATTGCTCGACGCATGCTGATCGCTACTTCAGCTACCGATCAGCACCTTCCAATCTAACGCCGCTGCTTGCCCGACCTGCTACGTCTTTAGCCAGCGTATTCAGTCAGCCTCGCAGGAAGATCAGCAGCGAACATACGGCCGTCGCGAAGAGTAACACAGCGGTACTGCAGCCCGCGCCCTTGCGATCCAAACCGGCAAAGCGTTCGGGGTCCTTTTCAACTAGTGAAGGAATCAGCTGATCGACGAACTCCTTCGCTTCCATTAAGCCTTTGCCAGTGGAATCGCGATAGATCCTAATCGCCTGGAGCTTCCGACCTCGCTCCAGAGCTTCGGTCATGTCTGCCACGACACCCGGTGCTAAATCCTCATCAGCCATCTGCTTCCCTCTCTCCGGCTCGTTGTGTGTGTTGTTTAGTTTTGCACAGATTCTTTAGCCACTCGCAGCACGTTGCCGCCGATGATCTTGCGAATGTCGTCGTCCGTATAGCCTCGCTGAACCAGCCCGACGGTGAACAACGGCCAGTTGGTCCATGCCACGCTGTTGCGAGCGTCCTGCGTTGTGACGTAGTCGTCTTTCGGCCACAGCGACCGAAAGTCAGCTCGCTTCTTCCCTGTTGACGGAACCTTTTTCGACTCCGCCGCAAAGTTTTGCGACGTGTAGGCCACGTCGGTTCCGATTGCGACGTGGTCAACGCCGAACGTTTTTGCAACGTAATCGATGTGGTCCAGCAGAACTCCGATATTACCTGCGCCACGCAGATACCTCGGGATACAGCAGATGCCCGCAAAGCCGCCGGAATCGACGATCGCCTTCAACACATCGTCCGGTTTGCTGCGGATATGCGGATAGATCGCCCCCGCAACAGTGTGGCTGGCGACTACGGGTTTGCTCGACACCTTCGCTGCTTCCAGACTGGTTTGCCAGCCGGAATGAGCACAATCCGGGATCACGCCGATACGATTCATTTCCGCGACGGCCGCTCGCCCAAAGTCGCTCAACCCTGCGTTCGACGTTTCCCCGCACCCATCGCCGATCATGTTGCGACGCTGGTACGTCAGATGCATCATGCGAATGCCAAGCTGGTAGAAAATTCGCACATAGCTGAGTTCTTCCGGCACGGTGTTCCATTCCTGAGCCAGCGGAACTCCGTTGCCCGTGAGATACAAACAATGTCGTCCGTTGCGTTTCGCGTCCAGCACGTCCTCTGGCACGACGGCCTTTGTGATGAAGTCTTTCATGGCGTCAGTGACAAACGTAAATCGCGCGAGGCGTTTGAGCAATCGTCCAGGATCCTGGCCTTCTTCACCAGCGTTTTGGAAAACACACGTCACGCCGGACGCTTTCCATGCGGCATGATATTCGGCCTGTTCGACGGGATCGATTGCACATCGAGTCATCGACATTTCTTCGCGAAGGTCTTTGATCTCCGCGTTCGATCCACCTTCTTCCACCAAGGCTTTCATCGCGTCGCCGTCGATGGCAGAGCGTGGTGAGAAGCCGTAAGAATCGAATACCACCGAGTCGGCGTGTAGCTCAAGTCCATGTTGCAGGTCCGCCGGGGACGGCTTCAGAATACTCAACGCGACTTCGCGAGCATGTTGAATCGTCGGGTTCAGCCGTTCGGTCAGATCGGCGACGGGATTTGGTTCGTCGGCAGAACTGCTCGATGTCGTTGCGATGGCAGCGGTCGCCGCCGTGGCCTGCAAAAAGGTACGTCGGTCCATAGTTTTGCTCTGAGCGTTGGTGGGGAATGATCGTCTGGTCGTAGGGGCCTGATCCTATGATGTTCCGAGTCTTTCTGCCACACAGCGCTCCGCAAACCATTGGGGCGAACCAATGCCCGCATTCTCGTGTCATTGGGCATGGTATGTATGTTGCCTGGAATCCCAATGAGCTGTTGCTATGCGTGTTTCATTCCTTTCTCGCGTGTCGCCCATTCGAAACGATCGCAACGAGTTTGTTTCGAAGGATCTTCTCCTTTTTGATTCCTTTTCTGGAAACTTTACATGCCGATTAGTAAGCACCAGCGCGAAAAATTGCTGGCGTTGTGCGGGCAGTTAAACGAAGACGACGCGGTTGATCCGCGTGAATTCTTTCGAAAGAAGTACCGCACGAAAGACTCCAAGGCGCTTCGCTTGTGCAAACAGGTCGCTGACACTCTGTCATTGGTTTTGTCGGGCGAATTTTCCGACGAAGTGTTGCAAAGTCTGGAAGTGTTCTCTGTGCAGCCAGCTCCCAGCAGCAAACGCCTGTTGGTCGTCGTGAAACCGCACGAAGACATTTTGGACACGACAACTCCTGCTGAAATTGTGCAGAAGCTGGACACCGTCAAGAGCATTCTACGCAGCGAAATGGCAGCGGCTATTTCTCGAAGCAAGACGCCGTCACTGGTGTTCGAAGTCGTCTGGCCTCAAGACGACTGTTGACCTGAACAGCGAGCCGGGTCTGTAGGTACCCGGCTCGCTTTTTTTACACAAAAAGCAGTTAGTTCTGCCAGCTCGATTGGCCGCGAACGGAACAACTCCAGACAAACGTTCCCGCCACGTCGTTATCTAGCCGCTGCCTGCCTTGGCGTGCTTCCCGCGGACTTTAATAGCTCACGAAGGTTTAGTTTTACGTAAGGCATTTCGGCCGCCGGCTTCGTGTGACTGGCGTTGGCGACGTACAGAATTCCGTCGGCGGGGACGAACAGCACATTATGCAGATTCGACTCCATTGCCACCGGACGACTCATCATCCACATGGCCACGTCCGCATCAATCTGGCCGTGCTTTTCGGTTACTCGTTCTCGCAGTTTTTCGAGTCGACTTCCAGCCGAAAGCACAACGGTGTCCGGAATCCCTTTGCCCAGGCGTTCGTGTCCCACGCCCGGTTTGATGAATTCAATCTTTTCCGGATACGCGGCAACTCCGACCGCTTCGTTGGTCTTACCATCGGCGAAGACGTAGTAGTATTCGCATGTTCGAGGATTGTCGGACCACAGCGCCATGACTTCCTTCAGCGTGGAACATTCTTCCAACGCACGCCGCATCAGCGTCGCCATGGGCACGCCGTCCCAGTTGCCTTCGCCACGGCCTCCCATCTCTCCCAGCGATATCGCCTGATCATTCATGCCGCTCACGCTGCCAATGAACGCGGCGTAACCGACGTTGGCAAATGCGTGATGGTCCTGAGGCTTGACGATAAACGTCGTCGCTGCATCCTGAAGACCGATCGTTGTCATGTAGTCCAGAACTCGACCGTGAAACAACTTGCCATCTTTTGTGGCGCTGTCGAATACCGCGAACCCGGAACAGTGAAACATTTCGGGGAATACATTCAGAATCTGCAACGTTTCGTTTGGCAGATCCAACGCCGTTGCAAGCGCTGCTGTTTCTTGTTTATGACGCTCGGGGATGTAAGGAGTCAGCCGCGCGTAAGCGGCTTCAATATCGTGACGGAACCACTGCCCCGTGCGGATCACGTGAGCCGTCCCAAACGAATACAGCACCGATTCGATGCACCGAATTGATTCGTCCCGAAGAAGCTGCCCGTGAGCCGTCCCAATCTGGTCCGGCGTCCCATCCAGAATGGCGACGCGCTGACCTTCGATCCAGCGGAGTTCGCCATGAGCGACCTTACGCGGCTGCTGTCGTGGGTTTTTCAGGATCGCCGCCGGAGCCAGCACTTCGGTCGCGCGATGTACGCCGCGAGCCAACGTGCGTTCCAGTTCTTCGCGCGGGATTTCGACAATCTTCATGCCCTGAAGGTCATCCTTCATGGCAGGAATGTCGCTCGACAGCTTGAGTTCCACACTGCCAAAGTCAGCATTGATGAACATGTGGCCCGCTGCAGGAAACCGTACCGGACTATGCCTGGTAAGCGTCCACTTTGAAGATGCCGGATCCAATTCGAGCTTCAGCGGCTTCTTAAGCATCTGCATCAGTGGATCCATATAATCCGGCTGAATCAGCGACACTATTGTCGCCATCTGCTTCGCGTCGGACGCCGCGCTGATCAATCGATTGCTTACACCGTCAGGACTTAATCGGACCTCCTGCGAGACATCGCCTTTGCCGACATAAGCCACCTTGTGCAAAGGCAGAATTAATGCTGTCGAATCTACGCGGCGACGGATTTCGACCGCATAGTCTTTGTGCGACAGTTTCAGGTCGAACGCTTCGTCGTTGAAGCGGACCAGTTGCAACTGGATCGGCTGCGGCTTGTTGTCGATCTGAATCTGGAGGTCGCCGGATAACTGAAACTCGGCCTGCCGTCCCGCTAGCATTTCCAGATAAGGCTTCAATCCTTCCTGCAGAGACACAGAAGAAGTTGCGACGTCTTCGGCGATCGACAGGACTGGGTGGAGTCCAACAAAGACGAACAGCAGGGAGGGAAGTAAGAAACGTATCATGAAAGCATCTCACAGGGCAGGAAAGGAAACGCGAGAGGATCCATAGTAAGCAATGCGGCGGCGCAAATGAAGTTCGAACATTCACTCAGTCAAAGTCTCGCCGCTCAACCGCCAGCTGCCTTACTACTCGATGTCTGAAATCAGACTAGCGCCCAACGGAAGCGGTGCCGGCGCTCTCACCCAACCACGTCTTGCAACTCCCCACGCCATCGGCCGTCGGGCCACCCCGACTTATTCAGGTTTAAGAGGCCGTTGCATGAGTTCTATGGTGGCGGTGCGTGGCGACTTGTTTTCGAACAGTACGTTGAAGACCTCCTGAGCGATCGGCATGTCGAGTTGTCGTTCTTGTGAAATGCTTTGAATGCTGCGAGCGGTAAAGACACCTTCCGCCACAGCGTGCATCGCGTCTTGAATTTCTCGCAGTGACTGTCCCTGGCCGAGTAATTCGCCAACCCGACGATTGCGGCTGTGTTGGCTGCCGCAGGTGGCGATGAGGTCTCCGATGCCGGCGAGGCCGTAGAACGTATCCGGGACGGCTCCCATCGCTTCGCCGAAGCGAACCATTTCCGCGAGTCCTCGCGTAATCAATGCGGCCTTTGCATTGTCGCCGAACTGCAGTCCATCGCTGATTCCGGCGGCGATGGCGATCACATTTTTCAAAGCACCCGCGAGCTCGACACCTAACAAGTCGTTATTTGAATAGACTCGCAGGTTGTTGTTGGAAAATGCCTGCTGAACGATTTCTGCGTGCGGCAGGCTGTCCGACGCAGCAACCACGGTTGCAGGCCGACCGCAGGCCACTTCTTCAGCGTGACACGGTCCGCCGAACGCAACAACGGGACGATCGCCGAGCAGCTGTTGAATCATTTGGCTGGGGCGGATCAGTGTTTCGTTTTCAATGCCCTTCACAGCGCTGACAAGCAACGCTTCCGACGGAATGTGGCTTTTGAGCGTGGTGATGACGTCACGTATCCCTCGCGTCGGGACACACACGACCACCATATTTGCGTTCTTCAACGCGGCCTCGGCATCAGCGGTGACGAGTATGGAATCTGCCAGACGCACGCCAGGCAGCAGGCGTTTGTTTTCACGAGACTCCGCAATTTCATGTGCGTAGGCAGGGTTTCGCACCCAAAGACGAACATCGTGCGTCGGTTCGACGGCCAGCACGTTGGCGCAGGCCGTTCCCATCGCACCCCCGCCGAGAAGACAAATTGAGTTCGCCATCGTTACTGGATTCCTCAGCGCCGTAAATTGTTGATCGGTGGGTGTTGAAATGTGAATTGCACGTGGACGGATACCCTACTGCCCGTCGCCGAACGATGAGCCTCACTACTTTATTCGGTTTTATCCGTACAGAACAGGCTGCGAATAGGGGTGGGTGTGTCAAAGAATTTTGCCTGTTCGGAAAAACCGTCCCAGACTCCCACTAAGGATCGCGCGATCCAGGACAGAACAACATTTTCAATCGCTCCGCCGACTCGGAGCACACCCATCAGAAAGTAGATTCGATGGAACAACAACTTACAGCACCCGTGGGAAGCCCGGATTTCGTTGAACGTCGATCTGCTTCAAGTGGTAGCGCACCATCAGGCGAACGCCGTCAGTTTCGAGATGGCAATCGGTCTCTGCGTCCGGAAGTCGCTGAATTTGCTGATGCGGTCGATCATTACAAGATCAGCAATCGACGCCGCTTCATCACGTTTGAAGAACTTTACGACGTGATGGCGTCGCTTGGCTATCACCGGTAACTGCAGTCGGTCAACAACGCTGCATTTGACCAGCCTGCACATTCGCTGGCTGTCTTGAATGCAGGTGGACGTCGAATTCAGAGGCCTGGCGACGTCTACTCAGCGCGGCGGACGTGGCTTCTAAAGCGAATCTCGCTGACTTGTGGCGGCGGAGCAAGTGGTTCGGACGATGAAGGCCGTTTCCTGCGAGCGCGAACCGTCCACAATAATATGGCAACTACTCTAGTCCGGCATAATCGGCACAGTCGGTTTTCTTCCGTGACCGCTCATGTTTCCTTTTGTTATCAGCATCATTCAACCGGATTATTTTGCTCCGTCGTTAGTTTTTGTGGAAGACTGCTAAAGTGAGTCGTAAGTTTTCCCCCGAACGCGAGAGAGTGCTGATCAATGATGGAATTTGAAACGGACCTTGTGGTCACTGAGCGACGTAGTCGCGGACGACGCAAGGCACTGGCGGAATCGTCCAACTCAAGAACTGGCAGCTTTAGCAAAAAAGACGCGCCTCAAGTCACTGATCGACGCAAGCAGGATCGCCGTCGGCAGATTGACCCCACCACCTGTGAACGGGACTACAGCGGTGGCGAAGTTGAATTTATGCGCGCCATGGATGACTATAAGCGCCGCAGCGGGCGACCGTTTCCAACATGGAGCGAAGTACTGGAAGTACTGATCAGCCTTGGATATCGCAAAGTCGCCGAACCTTCTGAGATGGAATGGCGTTCGTCCGGAGAATAGACGGCTGCCTGGCTTACGAAAAGATGTTCGATAATATGGTCGAACGTGGCGGACGCTTTTTCCGCCCTCTTTTCGTGCCGCTTAAATCTCGAGGTGAGCGATGCTGTTTCGTGGTATGGCCGCTGTGCCAGTTCTGGCCTCATTATTGATCATGGTCACCAGCTCCGGATTCGCAGCGCACAATGTTCGAGCGGCTGAGAACGTGCCCATCGATCAGGTGTTCTCGACGACGGACAGTCTGGTCACCGTTAGTGACGCAGCTGCCGACGCTAAGGAGTGTCTCGACGGGTTGTGCTGGAAGCCACAAACATTCGCGGTCGAATGTCGCCGCCCGAAACGCAAGCTGATCGATGCGATCGTGCGTTTTCCATCGGCAAAGCCCGTCGGCATTCCTCAGAACGATACCGTGAACGTCGAATGGTACGCCGCCACGACACCGGACGGCAAAATTTGCACAGCACCAGCGATGATTGTCGTTCATGAATCCGGCAGCGGCATGACTGTCGGCCGCCTGGTGGCTCGCGGGCTCCGCGATCGCGGCATGCATGCGTTTATGGTGCAGCTACCGTTTTACGGCAGCCGTCGTCCTCGTGGCATAGACGTCGACGATCAGAACTTCGGAGTTGTCATGGAGCAGGCGATCGCTGACGTGCGTCGAGCTCGTGATGCGATTGCCGTGCTGCCTGGCGTGGATTCGGATAGGATCCACCTGCAGGGGACGAGTCTCGGAGGATTTGTGGCGGCCACGACTGCCGGCTTAGACGACGCCTTCCATAACGTTTTCATCCTGTTGGCGGGCGGCGATCTGCCGAAACTGGTAGCGACCGGACAACGCGAAACCGCGGAGCTAAAGGTGTTGCTTGAGCAGCAGGGATTCGTCGGAGAACGCATGCTGGCGCTGCTGAATCGATTTGAACCCAATCGTCTGGCACATCGAATTTCAGAAGACCGTTTGTGGCTGTTCACCGCATCCTTCGACACAACCGTACCGCCCATCCACGCTGATTCGTTAGCCAAAGCGGCGGGACTGGCATCAGATCACCACATCAGGATGCCAGCCACGCATTATTCGGGCGTGATCTTTCTGCCGATCGTACTTGACCAGATCGCCGAAAAATCGGGCGGACGAACAATGGTGACTCAGTAATCGTCCAGCCACGGTATCTCAGTCTTGCACTGCCGATCGCACTACGGCGTCACTGGCTGCACCCACGCTCGTTCGAACTCACCTTTTTCAGACGGATTCGGATGCTTACGTGACGATGTCACGACGGCGCGGACGTACAGCTCTTTGCCCGTCATTTTATAGCTGGCCGATGTCCCTTCGCTGGACTGCAGCACGGTGCCCACGTCGTCGCTGTAAACGCGAGTCATGCTGTCGGCTTTGTCCGGGTCGTCAATGGCCGGTTTTGAAGAATCGTCAAAGTCTTTCAGAGTACCAATGAAATCCGTGCGGTAAGTGATGCCTTCTTCTGCCGCAATAGACACGTTCAACGTGCCATCACTGATTTCGACGCTGTCTAACGTGACGCCACTGGATGAGTAAAAGCGTCCCGCTTCGATTGCCAGAATCATCGCGTCCGGTGTCAGCGTGTCGGCCAACACCATCACCCAGCCTCGCCCGGGCTGACTGCCCTTGCCTGGTTCAGTCACGTGATAAGCGTGCCCATCGTCGGTCGCCAGTCCATACATCAACGGCAATTCTAATTTTGATTGTCGCCATGTGTTGATGATGTCCCACATACGTTCGGTAGAAGCGTGAGTATCGTCGCCGGAATTGTGGACTGACGGATGGCCGTTGTAGACTTCAAAAAAGTTCTCACCGACAACATTCATCAATTGTTCTGCTGTGATGCCATAGTGAAAATTCGGATGGTTCAGATGGATCAATGCCTTCTGCCCGGTTCGTTCTCGATGAGAGATGGCGGCGTTGACATTCTGTTGCATCGTTTCCAGCACACTGCTTCCACCCAGCGGAGGAAGCAAATCGTTGGTGTTTGAGATGCACATGTGAATGGGCAGGTTCTTGTAGCGATCCGTGATTTCTTCGCCCTGAATCAGCAGAAATTCCTGCGGTTTCGCAATGCGGTCGAACACTTCGTCAAACGTCTTCAAGCGAACCTGTTTGCGATCCTTTTCGGTGCGAGTCTGAACCCAATTACCCGAAAATGCGGCGGTTAGCTTTTCAAACGCTTTGACGCCTCCTTTGTTCTTTTCTACGTCAATCCATCGCTCGCCCCGCTGCAGGACGTTGTGATCGGTGACGACCAGGAAGTCGTATCCTTTTTCCCGATACCACGTGGCAATCATTTCCGGGTAGTCGTCGCCGTCACTCCACAAAGAATGTGTGTGCATGTTGCCGCGATACCACTTGGAATCGCCATCGGCTTTTAACGATATGTCCTCGCCAAACGCGTGAGTTCCTAAGAACAGAAAGCTGAGGCCGAGCAGAATTAAGTTTGTACGCATTACGGGAAGGCTCCACAGGTTCGAATATTCATCTGGCCAAAAGCTACAGCGAGTCGCACCAGACTGCAACTCAGGTCACCAGAAGTCATCGTTCCACGCCTTCGCCAGACGCTAGCCAGTCAGTTGCTCAACCAAATGCTGCACGTCCCAATGATCGCGGGCTTCCACAATCTGGCGATCACGAAAGACGGCCAGCGAGCTTCCTTTTAGCGAAACCCATCTGTGGGTTGCCGGAATGCCCAGAAACTCGGCAACGTGTTTCTTGCGGACACTCCAATAGGCAACTGCGGAATTGCCGTCGACGAGCACGTTTTCCACGGTCAATTCCAGCGGGTTGAAGGCCATGTGAATCGCACTTATCCTTTGGCGAATCGGTGCTCGACCGCGAAGAGTGCTGCCTTCGGCGTACAGTAGCACCCGTTCATGCATCAGGTCGTCGATTACGCTCAGGTCCCGCTTGTTAAACGCTCGTTTAAACCAACTTCGGGTTAGGCCCTCCACTTGCGGATTGGAATAGCGAACAACCAACTGATCGGACTGTGGAAGTCGAGGCTGCGATCCCTGCGGCTGGCTTTCTCTGTAGGTATCGAGGATATCCTTTAGCGTATCCGTAGCCACCGGGCCGCCGCGTTCCAGTTTGCGAATCAGGCGGTCGGTGTAGCCGGATTTGTTCGCCGCAACCTGCTGAGTCCATCCCAACGCATGGCGAATTTCTTTCAGTCGGCGACCATCCACGCGAACACTGCCGGAGCGGAAAACAGAATCGGGATCTGTCATCATGTCAGATGCATCGGTAAAATGGCGGGGCATCCCGCCGTGAACGTTTCTTATTGTAAATCCGGCCTCTTATTAATAAGTGAGGACAAGAGTCCGGTTTTTGCGCAAAATTCGTAAAAAGTTCGGTTTTACTCAGCCTACTGCGTGAAGATGACAACACTGACATCCTCTTTATATTCACGTGCCTTCAATCATCCAAAGTTCGGTCATCGCTCACGCCGTCGCCGGCGATTCCGCAGCCTGCGCTAAACTCTTGAAGACGTGCCGCCCGTTACTGCGTCTTGTCGCTCAACGCCATTGCCGCGAGATGCTGCGGGCAAGGTTTGACGAATCCGACATCGTGCAGTTGACATGCATGGAAGCTCATCGGGCGTTACCTGAGTTTCGTGGCAAGACAGCCAGCGAACTGCTCGCATGGCTGAACACGATACTGCGGCGCACAATTTGGCGGTTGGACAACGAACATACGGCTCAGCAGCGTGACGTGGCGCGGGAATTCATTCCAACTGCGAACGAAGAGAGCCTGTCATTCATTTGGAACACGCTGCCAGCCCACGGCAAAGGACCGGCGTCCAGGCTAATCATGGGGGAAGCGGCCCTGGCTGTCGCGGCGGCTCTGGACAAACTACCGGACGACTATCGCGCTGTTTTGGAAATGCGTTTTCTGGACAGTATGAAGCTGAAAGAGATCGCAAATCAGAAGCAAACGACGGTCGGTGCCGTGGCGGGCAATTTGCGGCGAGGACTGGAGATGCTGCAGCAACTGCTTCCGCCAGACATGGCTCAGGAGCTGCAGTCGTGAGCGATGCCTCAGAAAGTTTACAGCCCAGCGATTCGCCAACGACTCTGGACGATCTCATCGCATCGTACCTTGAACTTGCTGACGGCGGGCACGAAGTTGATCCGGCGGGCTTTGTCGCTCCATGGCCGCAGCATCGGACGGAATTTCTGCAATTCGTCGCCCGCCATGCCGGACTGAATCGGTTGGCCACACAACCTTCCTCCGACGAGATTCAACCGTTGCGTCGCCAAACCGCTGAGCAACTGCAGGGGCTGGAATCTGAATTCCAGCTAGGCGGCCTGCTGGGCAAAGGAGGCATGGGAACGGTTTGGTCGGCGATTCGTCGAAGTGATCAACTACCAGTCGCCATCAAAGTTCTGAATGCAAACATGTCAGTTGTCGACGACATTCGCATTCGGTTTTTGCGTGAAGCACGGGCGATTCAATCGCTTGACCACCCTCACATCGTGCCATGCCTGGACGTGGGGCATTCCGGCGGCTCGCCATATTTGGTGATGAAGCTTATCGAAGGGGTGACGCTGGCAGATGTGGTTGCGGAACAGGTTAGAGTCGATTCGAATCAGCCGACCGTGCCGTTGGGGGATTCTGCTTCGGTGGCCCCGGTGCATGAAGCAGACGGTCGCGTCGCGGAATGTGTAACCCAGGCACAAGGCAACGTCACATGGTTTCAGACGATCGGTCGCCTTGTCGCGGACATTACGGCGGGTTTAAGTGCTGCCCACGAGATTTCAATCGTGCACCGTGATGTGAAACCGTCGAATCTGATGCTGGACCGCAGCGGGAAGATCTGGCTGACCGACTTCGGTCTGGCCTCCATCGGAGAGTCTCGCACACTGCTGACTGCCACCGGCGATATCCTCGGCACGCCCGCTTTCATGAGTCCCGAGCAAGCTGCCGGAAATCGCGGGGCAGTTGATCACCGTACCGACATCTATTCGCTGGGAGCCACCCTCTATACATTGGCGGCGCGGCGGCGACCGTATTCAGGAACCGGGCATCAGATCATTCGCGATGTTTGTGAAGGCCACCTGACGCCGCCATCCGCCCATCGAACCGACATCCCGCGCGACCTCGAAGCGATCATTCTGAAAGCGATGGCCCATCAGTCGTCGAATCGGTATTCCACTTGTAAGTCGCTGGAAAGAGACTTGCGACACTTCGTCGACGGCCTGCCCGTGCAGGCGCGAATGCCGGGGCCGCTCGTCCGAATCACGCAATGGATGGCACGCAATCCCGCAACCAGTCTCGTGACGATGACAATCGTGATGGTGTCGGTGATGGCGATCTTGATCGGGCAGGCCGTTGTCTCCCGACGTCTGTCAGGATTGAATGCGCAGCTGACGTCCAGCAACAGTGAACTTGATCAGGCGAATGTCTGGTTAGTTGAATCCAACAATCGACTCAATTCCAGCAAGCGTGACATTCAACACTTGCTATATGTCTCGGACACCGCTGCCGCCTACCAGGCTTTCCACGACAACGAAACAGATACGGCTCGACGGCTACTCACGCGTCACATACCGGATGACGGCGAATCTGATCCGCGCGGGTTTGAATGGCATTTGCTGAATCGGATTTCCCAACCGGCGGAGCAACTCTCAATTCAAGGCCACGATGGTTCGGCAACGGAAATCGCGATGATCCCCGGCACGAATCAGTTTCTGACAGGGGGCACCGATGGCCACGTACGGCACTGGAGCTGGCAGTTGTCCGATGATGGTCTGACGTCGCCGACGTTGATAAAAGAGATTC
Source organism: Fuerstiella marisgermanici (assembly GCF_001983935.1). Classification (GTDB taxonomy): domain Bacteria; phylum Planctomycetota; class Planctomycetia; order Planctomycetales; family Planctomycetaceae; genus Fuerstiella; species Fuerstiella marisgermanici. Next base: position 660,730 of record NZ_CP017641.1, read on the forward strand.
CGGTTGCTGGCCCGGTCCATGCTCTGACAGTTTCTCCGCTGGGTGATCGGTTCGTGGTCGGGCAGATCGGACCGCTTGAGGTGAATCTTGCGACTTTGCATGAACTCTCTTCCGGCGAAAAGACGCGGACACTTTGCCTGCGAACGACAACTATTGAGTCTGCCTGTTTTTCCAACGATGGCCTCCGGATTGCTCTGGGCAACCGGTATGGCCAGATCACTGTCCTGTCGATTGATGGGAAATTGCTGAATACGCTGCCAGCGGATGCTCGAAACGTGAATATCGGATTCACGTCCGATGATCAGCATGTTACAGCGATCAACAATTCGGCGAACGGAATCAATGTCTTTTCGCTGTCCGGCGACGAAGCACGGGTGAATCTCTCCACAAAGTTCCTGCCCGTTGCGTACGCTCACGTGTCCGAAAGAAAAGACTGGATGGTCGTGGCCGGTGCGTCTGACGTCGTCTTGCTGGACGGTGTTTCGGACAGGTATCTGACACATTCGCCCGACATCCGTGGCCGAGTTCGCGTGGTCGGGGTTTCTGATCAGGGAACGAGTTTCGCTGCTGGCTGCGACAACGGCCTGCTGCACGTCTGGACAGACCCGAAGATTTCGCCGTCGGCAAATTTGGCCCGAACCTCTGTCACTGCGCCAGTTACGATTGACACCGGGTCGGCAGGCATCACAAGCATCGCCTTCGTGCCGATGGGTTCGCTTTCAGTGAACGATGGAAAGATCACCGCCGAGACGATTCTGGCAACGACTGCTGACGGACAAATAAAGATCTGTCGCCTGCGAGTCGCAGATGCCTTCATCAGGCACCCGAATAAGTTTCAAAATGTTGCCGTTGTGACTTCAGGTTCTCGGGCGGCCTTTGCGTGGCACCGAAAGGAAGGTCTGTGCAGATTCGACGAATTGTTTTCCACTGATGCAGCGCCCACACCGATCGGAGTTCATCAGGCGGCCGACAGCCAAGCGTTAGCGGTCGCTCCCGACGGCTCGCAGGTTGCCCTGGCAACAACAGATGGTGTCGTTGTGGTGGATGCTGTCACGGGCGAAGTGATCAGCACTTTGGAAAATCCTGCGGCTCGCGAAGAGGCAAAGGACATTGTGTACTCCAGAGACGGCCGGCGTCTGTTCGTGCTTTATCGAACGACCATTGCCGAGTACGCCGCTGCCGACGGAGTCATGAAAGACGCAACCGCCAGTCCCACGGCGTTGATGAATCGCATGATTTTGCATCCCATTCTGGACAAACTCTTGATTACAACAGAAAACTCCGTCAGCCGCTATGATCCGAAAAGCGGTGAATTCGAATCATTGTACAACCCTAAGTACGGAACGAATCGGCCGAGTGTATCGGCGCTTTCTGCTGATGGAGGCATGGTCGCCGTGGGCTTGGAAGATGGCACGATCGAACTGATTGACGTTGAAACTCAGCAGAAAAAATCGTCGCTGCGTGGACATCGGTACAGAGTACACTGCCTGCACTTCTGGACGGACAATCGAGCTTTGGTGAGTTCCAGTGCTGACGAATCGCTGCGATTCTGGGACGTCAAAACCGGCCAGTCACTGGGCGAACTTCCAAACGCCGGACGGTGGTGTGTCCCGATCCTCGATCACAACGCCATCCTGAGCTGCGGCATGTCCGGACCGCTCAAACTCTGGCGCGGTGAGCCCCTCGAACGCCCGTAACCAGCCCCACGGCCATCCAGTCCTGCTCCGCCGCATTGGCTCCATTAGCTCGCCCCATGGACCTGCAAGGCCTCTGCACCAAGCGACTCGGCATGCGGTCCTAGTGCAAAAAAACGATGAATCTACGACAAGAGATCGTGGGCGATTGGGTGCGTTGCGGCCTTTTGGAAAGTTTTTGCAGATTTTTTTTCCTGCATTCTTTCAGCTTGAAATGGACTGCGCAGCTCGAACTCTGGCTTGCGTTCCGGTTCCGTTCCTGTTTGTCGCCGTTGATGGCGGATTACCCTACTTGGTCGGCGGTTCCGCTATGGAGATGCCGCACGCGACATACGCCCTCCTTTTCTGTGGAGCCCGGAATCAATGCCTCGAACAACAATCACCAGCCTTCTGAATCGATTCCGAAATACGTCCGCGAAACGCCGCGGACGGGCCAACAGGCGTCGTCAAAGGCCGGCGGATTTGGAAGTGCTGGAAAGCAGAGTGCTGCTGACTGTGGCGCCGCTGGCAAACAATGATCAGTTCACAACTGCGGAAGATGCCACGCTATCCCCCGCTGCGGGCCTGCTGGAAAATGACTCAGACCCTCAGGGCTACGACATCGAAGTGGCGGCGATTAATGGCCAGTCGTTGTCTGTGTCTGCTGGTTCTGAAATCGCAACGGCGACGGCTGATCCAAATCTGCCGATCTTCACGACATCGTTGAATGCTCAGAATTATTACGGGTTTCGATTCGAACTGACAGAGGCAACAACAATTGAACGCGTCGGAGGCAACTTTCAGTTCTTCTCAGGAACCGGACCGTTTGCTGCCATCGTGGCGCTTGATAGTCAGGCAGACTTCCCCGATGCGGAAGACCTGTCCACGCCGGACGTTGTCGCGACCGCCGTGATCCCATTGGCCTACCAGGATGATGGAGAAAAGAGTGCTGAAATCAACGCGGACCTGCAGCCGGGTTGGTATGCGGTGATGTTTGGCACCGAACAGTTCGGATCGACGGGAATCACGGGGGTATATCTGAACAGCGCTCCGGTCGACGGCACGACGTTCATTCACTCTCAGCCGGAAGTTCCGCGATTTCTGACGCCAACACCGGCTTCCAAAATTCCGAATTCGAGGCTGTTCGTTACGCTGGAGGGCGGCGCGTTTGTTCCCACAGATTTCGCTCTGCCTTCCGGAGCCGCGTTGAACGTCAGTCCGGATGGCCAGTTCGTTTATGACCCTCAGGATGCCTTCAATGATCTTGCTGTTGGCCAGCAGGGAAGCGAACAATTCACCTACACGATCCGCAGTTCTGCCGGACTGGAAAGTACGGCGACGTCAACAATCACCGTCCACGGTGTGAATGACATACCGACCGCGGCTGCGCAGTCTGGATTGGTTTCGGAAAATTCCCTGATGTCAAAGGCCGCGGCTATTGGCTTGTTAAGCGGCGCCGCTGATCCGGACGGCGATTCTTTGTTCGTAAGTGCCATCAACGGGGCCCCGCTTGTCCCGGGCCAGCCAATCAGCTTGCCTTCCGGCGCGGAAATTACGGTGAACGCTGATGGCAGTCTGCTGTACAACCCCACCGTGGTGTTTGACGGTCTGACCGATGGCGAAACGGGCTCAGACAGTCTGACATTTACGATCTCGGACGGAAATGGTGGAACCGCTCAGGAAACACTTTCGATCACGATCAACGGCTTTAATGACGCGCCGCAAATTGACGCACTTACCGATCCAATTGTGATTGAAGAAGGCCAGACGGCGACTTTGTCCGGTACGCTGATCGACTCAGAAGGCGACGCCACTCTGACCGCTTCTCTCGGCGACATCACACTGGCAGCCGATGGCGTCAATTGGACGTGGACGTATGAATCGACTGACTCTGCTCCGCTACAAAACGTTACGATTACAGCCTCAGATTCTGTGCGAGATCCCGACACGCTGTCGTTTGATCTGACTGTCAACCACGTTCCGACGGTCACAGCGACAGTGAACCTGTCTGCGAGCACGGTTGAAGAGGGACAGCAGTTCACGGTTTCCGGCAGCTATACAGAATCGCAGCCGACGTTGTCTCATGAGGTGTCCATCGCATGGGACGATTTCTCAGGGACGCAGTCCACGTTTAGTCTTCCAGATTCGGGCAGTCTGAATGCCGGAGACGAGTTCGTCGCAGCCGGTGTTGACGCTACGCTGACCGTTACGTTTGTTAATCCGGCAGTCCTGAACCCTGGAATGACTTCGTACAACCTAAACGCCGCGGCATCTTCGTCACCGTCACAGTTCACGGTCGCTGACAGCTATGTACTGTTCGTCGCTGATGACGGAGTCGTTGGGAATGAACTGTGGATTTATGATCACAATGGCCCGCGACTATTGAAAGACATCAACCCGGGAGTAGGGTCATCCGCCGCGTACGGCTTGGTGGCAAATGGAGACATGGTTGCCTTTGCAGCGGATGATGGAGTTAACGGCACGGAACTTTGGATTACCGACGGCACACGCCTGGTCGCTAATCTGAATTCCGGCGGTACTGCTCAACCACGCGGTCTTGTGGCGTTTCGAAGCGACTTTTACTTCACCGCAAACAGCGATGCATCGTACGGTGCCTTTTATCGAACCGACGGAACGCTCGCAGGCACGACGCAGATTCTTTCAGATGACTTTGTGAACGGAGCCTATGCCAATGCGGCCCGCCCGAAGGTTGTCGGTGACCAGCTTTACTTTCGAGCGGCCGGTAGGTCCGAAGGCGGAAGTCCAACAGGTGAGGAACTGTTTGTGACGGACGGTACGAGTTCCGGGACTCGGCTGGTTCGCGACATTGTGCCGGGCACACAGTCATCAGCCGCCGAATTCATGACCGATGTTGATGGCACAGGGTTCTTTCAGGTCACGAACGCGTCCGGGAAATTTGAACTCTGGAAGACGGATGGAACGGAAACCGGTACGGTCATGGTTTCCGATATTGTTCCGGGAGAAGGCTCACCCGGTGCCGTCGGATTAAAGTCGCTGACGGCACTCAACGGTGAATTGTATTTCGGTGCCGACGATGGGATTCACGGCTATGAACTCTGGAAAAGCGACGGAACGGCTGGCGGCACCGTGCGTGTGACAGACATCAACCCGAACGGCAATGGATTTCTCAGCGGCGACTTTGAAGGCACCACTTCGATGGCGGCACTGGGTGACGAATTGTTCTTTCTGGGTCAGGACGTTAATGGCGATTTCGAGCTCTGGAAGACAGACGGGACTGCTTCCGGAACAATTGAACTTGAAATCAATCCCGGTTCTTCAGGCAGTTGGGCACAGGGTTTCGCAAGTTTCGGCAATTCACTGGCATTCATCGCAGATGACGGCACTCATGGACGCGAGCTGTGGTTCACGGACGGGACATCAGCGGGCACACAGTTGCTCGTAGACAGCAATCCTGGCAGCGCGACCAATCAACTGGCGATGCTGCGCTCCCACGGCGATTCACTCGTCATGCGTGGCAGCAGTCGTCCAAGTCCCGCCAGCAGCGACGACTATGAATTCTGGACATATAACCCTGCAGGAAATCCATTTGCCGAAGTTGGTTTTTCGATCGACTACGCTTATCCGGATGATCGCTCGGCAGAAGGCGAACAGGACCGCACCGTCACGCTGGTCGTCGACAACGGCGAACCCGATCCTGCAACTGCCAGTCAGTCGATAATAGTGACGAATGTTGCGCCGGAATTGGACGCGGTCGGCAGCAGTAGTGATTCAGTGTTTGAAGCCGAAACGGTTGTTGTCACCGGCTTCATCGTTGACCCATCAATCGATGATACTCACGTGGTCGACGTGGATTGGGGAAACGGGATCAGCTCAACTGCCACGTTGGGAGCAAGGGAAGCGGCAGGCATTCCATTCACGGCAGCGCACGAATTCGCTGAAAGCAAGGTCAATCCTTACATCGTGACACTGACTGTTACTGATGATGATGGTGGTGGTGGAGCAACCGTCACGACGGAAGTTCTTGTCAGTAATAAAGTCCCTGAAATCACGAATGTCACACTCAGCGAAACAGCGATCGATGAAGGTGGCAGTGTTTCATTGAGTGTTGAGTTCGATGATTCTCCCGAATCTCATCTTGTGGATGTCGACTGGGGAGACGGGACTGTAGATATCGTTTTTGTTGACTCAGGATTTTCGTTTGCTTCGCTCGATCACACCTATGTCGACGATTTCCCGTTTGGAACTCCGGAAGATACTTTTCAAATTGTCGTGACTGTCAACGATGCGGAATCAACGTCGTTACCAGCGACGGCGGACGTGATTGTCCGCAACGTGGCCCCTCAGATTACCAGCTTCTCGCTAACGGGCGATCCGGAAAATGCATCTCGAGTTATCCTGTCGGCGGAGTACTTTGATGTCGGTGTTGAGCAGGAGGTTGGGATTGAACTCAGTTGGGGCGACGGGACAGGTGAGGCCTTTTGGCTTGCGCCCGGCGAGACGTCTGTGGAATTGAGTCATCTTTATGTTTCGGACGCGGGGAGCCCCGTCGATGGGGGCTATGAAGTGACATTCGGCTTTGTTGATGACGACTTTGGCTTTGACGTCACGACAGCCCAAGTCGCTGTGAGCGCAAAGCCTGAAGTAACCTTCGACACTTACTCGCTGTCCTTCGATGAAGACGCAGGAACGGTTCAGATTCCTGTCTTGCTGTCAGTCCCGTCGTCTGCGGATATCACGATTCCTGTTATCTACGGAGGCACGGCGATGGAAGGCTTTGATCCTGAATTCGCCGACTATACGCTTGTCAGCACTGACGTTTTCATTCCAAGCGGTCAGGCGTCCGGCACGCTGACGCTGCAGATTCTGGATGACAATATCGACGAATTCGAACAGGAGACCATTGAACTCACATTATTGGAAACTGCGGGCGTGACGCTCGGGCGCACGCCGATTATGACGGTGTCCATCTTTGACAACGACGTGCCGACGTTGTCGTTCTCCACGCAGGACCCAACCTTTGTTTGGGAGGATCACGGTTCCGTCAACCTTGTCGCGGAACTGAGCGGGCCTCGTGACTTTGATACGATTGTTCAGGTGTTCGTGTCCGGGTCCGCTGCGAATAACGAGGACTACACGGTTTCCTCCCCGGATCTCGAAACCGATTTCGACGGCAACCGTGTTCTTCGGATACCGGCGGGCTTGACCGCGGCGACGCTGCAGGTGGATATCACCGATAACCAGGTCAACGAAACGTTCTACGAATCGCTGCGATTCTCGATCTCCCCGGAATCCCCCGATGTGCAGGTCGGCGACGATTCAGTCACCTTATACGTCCGCGACAATGATCCACTGGTGACCATCGGAGACGCAGATAAAGACTTAGATTTTCGCACCGTAACGGAAGGCGATTCGGTTGCCGTCAGCGTGGACCTTTCTGCACCGACAAACGTCGACACCTTGATTCCTTTGACGTCATACGGTTATTGGCGTCGTCGCGCGTCCGCCACCGACTTTGCGGCACCATCATCAGTCACGATCCCGGCAGGCAGCACTAGCGCCACACTTACTATCCCAACGGCCGACGATAACCTGGACGAATTAAGCGAGCGGTTCCTGATTGCGACCAACGTTGGTGGAGCACCCCAAGGCAATCGAGTCTACATCCAGATTAACGATGATGACACCTCTGTCGTCAACGTACGAGCGCGCACAAACGTTGGTGAAGGTGCATCCTTTCCGGTAACGGTTTCATTGACGAAGCCTTCGGTGAATGACGTGCTTGTGAAGATTCGGTTCTCCGGCACGGCAACTTCGGCAAAGACAGTAACTACCACTCAGGCGTTTTCCTTTACACCAATCCAACGCCCCGGCGACTATAGCTTTCCACTGCGGCTTCGACATAACCAAGACCGCGAAGCGTGGATCACCATTCCTGCCGGTTCCACTTCAGCAACGTTCCCAATCGGCGTCAATAAGGATGGCATCGGCGAAGGAAAGGAAAAGATAGTGATGTCGATCGTCAGCGTGTCGGGTGGAGCGCAACGCGGGACAGGTGATACGGTCAACATACTGGCTAATCGCGCAAGCAGTGTCGCGAAGAAGGACGTGAGCAAAGCACCGGTTTCCTACACGGATGGACAGCTTCTGATCGACACTTCTCGCCCGAACGTGACGATCGATCGGGCCGATGTTGAGCGCTACGCAGCACTGTTTACAGGCAACGGCGAAATCGAAGACAGCACGTTCGTCGATGACTCGCTCTTGACCGGCAGCAACGGCCTGCTCAGCAACGCGACCATGTTCTTTGATGCCAACTTCAACTCCCGCCGGGATTTCCTTGACCTTGACGGCGATGGAGTCTTCTCAGAAGGCGATTTGGTCGAACCGGCCTTCGTATCGGCACTCGACGGCAGTGTTTACTACACCATCCCGGACGCCTTTGATCTCAACGGAGACGGAACCTTCGACAATTCCGAAGGGCAGTTGGTTATGATGGGTGGCATCGATACGTCCGTTGACCAACCGCTGGAACAGGCGATTACCGCACCGCTTGGCTACGGCATCATCAGCCCGATGTCAACCGTCGTTTCGGAACTGATGCAGCAGCGTGATCTGGATCTGGTTGCCGCATCACAGCTGACACTCAGCGCATTGGGCCTTGAAGGCTTCGCTTTGGCGGCCAACAACTACCTGTTCAACGCGGCTGAAGGCGACATTCTTGCGGGAGAAGCCTATCGAACTGACGTGCGACTGGTGGTGACAACTCGGCTGATCACCGCGTTGTTCGAAGGCAGTTCAGGAGCTGATGCTCTAACCGTGGGACGAGCCGTCTATCAGAACATCGCCGAGAAACTGAACGGAGCGCTGTTCGATTTTGAAAGCACGGCATTCCTGCAGTCCGTCATTCAGGGGGTCTCATTCCGCCTTGCCACAGACATCGACAGCACAGTCACGTCGGCTGCGGCGGCCATTATTTCTTCACTGCAGCACCGTGTGAGCGAAGTTCCGAACGATGCGTCGCGGCAGTATGTCGACGCGATGGCTCAACTTCACAAGACCGCTGAAGTAGAATTGGTGCCGGTGATTCGTGGTCTATCCGCTGCGACAGATTTGACTCAGGTCGTGACAGACAACACCGGAACCGGCCTCGACGCACTGGTTTCCGCGACGGAAGTCTCCAACGTGCTGCCGCCGGAAATGTACGTATCCGACATCGCCGTTCAGGAAGGTGTCGACGGAACCACTGTTGCTATCCTTCAGGTTGCGCTGCGAGGCGGAACGGATGTCCCCGTCTCCGTTTCTTACGGCACCACGGAAGGTTCGGCCGACGAATTTGACAGCGACTATGTTCCCACCGCAGGTGTGCTGACATGGCAACCAGGCGACGCGGAAATCAAAACGATTCAGGTGGAAGTGAACGGCGATGGGCAATTCGAAGAGGATGAATACTTCGACGTCACATTCTCGGACGCCGACGGGCTGGTCATGCGGCATGACTTTGGCCGCATTTTTATCTTGAACGATGATGTCTTTGGTTTCACAGCGGAATCCACGGATCAACCAACGAATGTACGTGTCGTCGCAGATGGCGACCAGATCGAAGTCTATCAGGATGACGTGCTGGCATTTACCGGCGGCATTTCGGACAGCGGCCCCATCACCATTTCAGCGTTCGATTCTGTCGAAACGGCATTCGAACTGGAAATCCTCAGTCCGGGGCCGCTGTTGACGAACGGCATTCAGTTTGTTGGCGGAGGAAGTGAGCTGGATACCCTGGTCGTGTCGAGCACCCTGACAGAAGGCAGTCTGATTTCACTAACGGACGCCACGTCCGGGCAGGTAGAATTCGACACAGGGCTGGTAACGTTTTCCGGGATCGAAGCGGTCCTTGATTCTCTGTCGGCAACCATTGAAGTGCAGAGTGCTCTAACAGAAGGCGGCGCGGTCACACTGTCGGCCTTCAATCCCGTGTTCCCTGTAGAAGTCGGCGATTCGCTGACCTGGACCATCACGGGCCCGAATGGCCTGATGATTGAAGGCAGCGGTCAGGACTTTACATTCGATGCCGGTGACAACGGCGACTATCAAGCGGAACTGGTCCTGCAGCGAGTGGGCCGAGGCGAAGTTCGCGCAACTGCCGAGTTCTCTACCAGCAACATTGCCCCAACGGCGGTCAACGATGTTCGGGAGATTTCTGAAAACGTGGGCCCGGTGATTGTCGACCTGCTAAACAACGATTCGGATCCCGCGGGTGCTGCTGATCAACTTACGATCGTCGCGATTGATGCAACCGCAGCGGTTGGAATCGTCTTGCTGGAAAGCGGCACAGCGACGTATGACCCGAACGGTCAGTTTGAAGGTCTTGCCGTCGGACAGACAGCGGTCGACAGCTTTAGCTACACAATCGACGACGGTGATGGAGGCTCAGACACCGCGACCGTTTCGATCACGATTCTCGGGGCAAACGACGCGCCAACCGTCGGCGGACCGCTGACAGTTATCGCGACAGAAGACGATGCGACGTTCACAGTCGACCTGCTGGCGGGGGCCAGCGACATTGACTTCGGTGACGTTCTGGCGGTGGATGCAATAACGCTGGTTTCGCACGACGACAGCGGCATCATCATCGGCACGAACACCCTGACCGTCGACCCATTGGCTTATAATCATCTAGCCGCCGGTGATTCGGAAGCCATCGAATATGCGTTCAACGTTGTTGACGGCAACGGCGGAACGGTTGCTCAGACAGCGATCATCACCATCACCGGTACAAACGATCGTCCTGCCGTCAGCGGTCCAGTGAATACTGGTTCGACGGAAGACGATGCGACGTTCACCGTTGATCTGTTGTCCGAAGCCAGCGATGTTGACCTGAGCGACGTATTGAACGTGGATGCGTTGACGCTGACGTCCGGCGATGACACCGGCGTGACGGTTGGCACGAATGAGCTGACCGTTGACCCGGCGGCCTATGACCACCTGGCGGTCGGTGAATCGGAAGTGATTGGGTACAGCTACAATGTCGTCGACGGAAACGGTGGCATAGTTCCGCAGACTGCTATGGTAACAATCAGCGGAGTCAACGACGGGCCGACGGTTAGCGCCCAGGTGTCGGCGGCGGCCACTGAAGACGATGGGACGTTCACCGTTGACCTGCTGGCGGGAGGAAGCGATGTCGACATAAGCGACGTGCTGAATGTAGACAGCTTGACGTTGGCGGCCGGTGATGACAGCGGTGTGACGGTTGGCGGCAACGTGCTGACCATTGATCCGGCGGCCTACAACCACCTGGCGGTCGGTGAATCGGAAGTGATTGGGTTCAGCTACAACATTGTGGACGGCAACGGCGGCAGTGTGGTTCAGACGGCGACGGTGACGATTTCCGGGTCCAACGACGCCCCAACAATCATCGCCCCGGTGTCCGCGGCGGCCACTGAAGACGATGGGCCGTTCACCGTCGACCTGCTTGAGGGAGCAAGCGATGAGGATCTCAGTGATGTGCTGAACGTAGACGCGTTGACGCTGACGTCCGGTGATGACAACGGTGTGACCGTCGGAGCTAACGCACTGATCATTGATCCGGCGGCCTACAATTATTTGGCGGTTGGTGAGTCGGAAGTTGTCACCTTCAGCTACGACATCGTCGACGGAAACGGTGGAAGTGTGGCTCAGACGGCGACGGTGACGATTTTGGGAGTCAATGATGTCGCAACCTTCGCGGATATCACGTCGTCTCACCCGGATGCGGGCAATGCGTCGTCCGACGGGTTGATCACTTTGGCGGGCACAGTCAGAGATGCGGATACGTCGGATGAGCTCACGGTAACCGTCAATTGGGGTGATGGTTCGGCCGTTGAAACACTAACCGTGGCCCGCCCGGCCGATGGATTCTCAATCAATCATCAATATTCAAATGGGGGACTCTATGAGATCACTGCTACGATTGATGACGGCAACGGAAGTGCTCAAACCGTCACCGCAACAGCCGCAGTGGAAGGCGTTGGTCTGATCGGTGACGCTCTGTTCTTTATCGGCACGGACTATCGTGACAAGATCACGATCGACGAAACGTGGGTTTACGATGGTTCCGGCTGGTGGTGGAACCCTGGCAACTGGGACCGCAGAATCGTTGCTTTCGGGCAATTGGACGGCGACTGGTTCTATGAAACCTTCGACCCGTCCAACGTATCGTCACTGCACTTGGACATGCTGGGCGGCAATGACCGTGTGATCGTGACAACGGACGTGGGTGTTCCCGTGAATGCCGATCTGGGAAGTGGGCACGACCTTGCGATCATTGCCAGCAGTGCGGCGTCGATTCTGGCCGGTGACGGCAACGACGAAGTCTGGACGGGCTCTGGAAACGACACCGTCAACGGCGGAGCTGGGGACGACCTGATTGGCACGGATGGCGGCAGTGACACGATCAGCGATCCGTCCGGAGACAACACGATCTTCAGTGGAAGCGGCAACGATTCAGTCACCACCGGCGACGGGGATGACTTCATCCTGTCACTGAACGGGCACAACACCATCGATGCTGGTCACGGCAACAACGTGATTATTACAGGCAGCGGTCGAGATACCGTGTCGGCAGGCGACGGCGACGATAACATTTCCACAGACGGAGGCCGTGACGCGATTCGTGCCGGAAATGGTAACAACACGATTGACTCCGGCGGTGGTAGCGACATCGTCATCACCGGCAACGGAAACGACGACGTGCGGCTGGGCGCAGGAGATGACGTGGCGCTGTTGGGATCCGGAAACGACACCGCTCGTGGCGGAAGTGGCAACGACGCGATCATCGGCGGCGACGGCGATGATGACCTGCGTGGGCAGAGCGGTCGCGACGTGCTGATCGGTGGACGCGGAGCGGATGATCTGCGAGCGGGTACGGGGGACGATTTGCTGATCAGCGGCCGCACCTCGTACGACGACGATCTCGCTGCAATCGATGCCATCATGCAGGCATGGACCAGCGACAATTCCTACGCGGCTCGTGTCAGTGCGCTGCAGTCGGGCGCGACGTCAGGTGGAATCGCACTTACTCCCGGATCGTCCGTGTTCAGCGATGAGGACAACGAGGTGCTGCGTGGCCAGGGTGGACAGAACTGGTACTTCGCCGGCCAAAGTAGTGATTCGGTGCCAAACAATGATGAAGATGAGTTCGTGGATTGGCTGGACGACATGAACCTGTAACCACGCCAGCCGCCAATGACGCGTGACTCCGCCAAGCGATGCAGATTTGCTGGGGGCGCGCAGTGTCGTCGGGCACGACGAACGAAGCTAGTTCTCGAGCCGCAAGTGGTCCACAAAAAAGCTGCGGGCCGGTTGCGGTGTGGGGCTGAAGATTTCGATCGTGGACATTTTGCCGAGTTGCATCTGTCGGGTTGCGGGCGAATTTTTGACGTCCGTAAGTAGAATTTCCACGGAGACATCGGACTCAGGGGGCAGCACCACGCTTTGGTGAAAACGGTCATCCGGTGCGAAGCCAGTCTGTTCGTGCAGAGCATCAAAGAGCTTCACAATCAGTTGCAGTTCAGAATCGCCAGCATTGTGAAATTCCATCTTCAACGCTCGATAGCTACGCCAGTCTGAGGGGAACCAGTCCATAACGATGCCGGGATACTCACCGGCTGCGAGTGTGATTTTTGCCGAACACTTCCCATCGGCCGACCATGACTCTGTCCTTTCGATGTTGGCGTTGTGCGGCAACCACGCACCTATCTCGCGCGGCCGTTCGAATGATGCCAGCAGCGGAAATGATTGATCCTGCTGCACAGTGTCCCATGCTTCCAGCGTAGGATCGACGCTCACTGCCAGCAGAATGAGCACGAACGCCATCACCAGCCAGCAGCGATGCCAGCCGGATTTCGTCCGTGACGCAATCCAGAACAGCCCTGCGAAGATACCTGCTCCGTTTGCCGCAACGTCCCCTAGGTCGGGGCTGCGGCCGGCAAATTTTTGAAGAAATTCGCCGACGCCGCCGACCACCATCAGAACCGCCGCGATGCGCAAAACACGTGGCCGCGTCATTGCAACGACGGTCGAAAGTCGGCTGGGAAGCCCAATCGCCTGTGGATCAAACGCACCAACAACCCCAAGCAACATCGCGCAGAAGACAGGCGCGTGAGCGAGGTCAAACAGGTTGCCCCACAAGCGTCCGTCCAAAGGAATCGGCAACACTAAACCCAGTGCGACGACGACGACAACGCTTGCCGCCAATAGCAGTCGTCTCGCCAAAATTTGACGAGGCCTCTCTGCAATCGCATTCTGTGGCCGCACTTCTGCGGCCTTAATCTCTGGCGCCACTATGGCCTGCCTTCAACCTGCGGTGATTCTTCCTCAGACGCAGCCGAGGGACTAATCTGCTTTAACATGCGGAACAAGTCGCTGTCTGTTGTCAAAATCAGGCGTGTCTCGGAATCCAGAGCGTTCTCATACACTTCCAGCGTTCGTTGAAAGTTGTAGAAGTCACCGGTTGTGCGAATAGCCTTTGCATACGATTCGATAATCTCGGCTTCCACTTCGCCTCGCAAGCGTTTGCTCTGCTCTTCGCCTTCACCAAGAATCTTCTCGACCTCAGCTTTGGTTTCGTTGATGATTTCCTGCTTGCGTCGCTCACCTTCGTTGTGATAGCGAGCCGCGATGGCATCCATGAACGCTTTCAGACGTTCGAACGCTGCCCGCCGCACAGATTCTGCGAAGCCAATATTACTGACTCCCACGTCGATCAACTCAATCCCGCGATCGATGGAAGCCGCGCCCTCCTGACCTCCTTCAGCCTTCAGTTGAGAAACAATACGCTTTCGGATCTCCTCCAAAATCTTCTCGCGGCCGACCGTGATTTTTGCCTGGCCTGCCACGGGAGCCGTATCGTCCAAAGCGTCTGTAGCTTCGGCTTCGTTGCCGCTCGGGACATCCGCGGGCACATCACTGAGACCAAAACTGTATGTGAGTTCCCGGTCTGTGCTGCGTACAACTTCGGACAAGTCGTATGACGTCAGCACGTCACGCACGCCTGCTCGTACACGCTGAACAACCTGTTGCTCGGCCAACGCCACGGTGCGCATTTCTTTGATGAACTGTTCTGCATCCGTGATTTTCCAGATCGCCCAAACCGAAACTTCAACTTTCTTACCGTCCTCCGTCGGCAATGCCTCCAGGATGTCGTGCGCACCGCTGGACCAGAACTGCTGTGTACGAGGAAATCGGCGGACCTCCTGGATGAACGGAATTTTGAAGTTCAAACCTGGCTCATCGACGCTGTCGACCACCTTGCCGAATTCCAAAACCACGGCTAGTTCGCGTTCGCTGACTGTAAACATCGAACTGTAAGCGCCGATCGCCGCCAGAATGACGATCACGATGATGGCCGGCCCTTTGACTGAATTGTTAGCAGCCATATCACTTGCTCCCTTCGCTAAGATTCAACAACGGCAGCAATTGCTGCAGGTCGGAATCAATGATCGTTTTGTTTTCGACGTTGGACATGACTTTTTCCAGAGCTTCCAGATACAGCCGCTGGCGCGTTTCTTCCGGGGCTTTCGCAAACTGTTCGTACTGAACCATCAAAGCATCAATCTCCCCCTTGACTTCGGAGCGTCGCCGAGCTGCATAACCTTCGGCTTCCCGAATGGCTTTGTCGCGTTCCGCCTGCGCCTGCGGAAGCAACGTGTTCTTTTCTTTCTGAGCTTCGTTCTCCAGCTTGTCACGAGTCTGGTCGGCCTCGTTAATTGCCGCATAGGACGCACGGACCTGTTCGGGCGGCAGCACTCGTTGCAACTGCAGGTTCGTTACGCGAATACCGCAGTCGTATCGGTCCAATAGCTGCTGAGTCGCTTCGGTTGCCTTAAAGCTGATTTCTTCTCGCTTGCTGGTGAGGACTTCGCCAATCGAATAGTCGCCTACCAATCGGTTCATCACTGTGCGGCTGACAGCGGTAATGATGTATTGCAGGAATTGGTCCTGGTCGACCTGATCGCGGTGGAATGTAAACAGGTACTTTTGAGGATCAGCCACCTGCCACTGCAACGCCCATTCGACGACGGCCGCATTCAGATCGCCCGTCAGCATGAGCACGTCTTCTTCTTTGACGGCGACCGGCCGGTCTTCCCCTTCGACTCCGAACGGCAAGCGCAATGTGCGTTCTCGGACTTCGACCTTCAGCACTTCATCCACAAACGGAATGCAAAAATGGAGGCCCATGACGGACGTGCTGTGGTACTTTCCGAACCGCAATACCACCGCCTGTTCGCTGGGCTGGACCGTGTACATCGATCGCGTGACAAGCAGTATCACCGCGAGCAGCAGGAATCCGCCGACGATCAGTTTCGTCGCTTTGACGACGTCCTCGCGGCGGAATTCAATTTGGATTTCGTTGGGAGCCATAACTCATTCACTTTTAAATTTGCGGAGCAAAGCGCGTGGAATGTCTGACAACGGAACGCACATTCCAACCGTGCTGATCATGAAAACTCGCGGATTTCGGTAGTTTCGAGGTTTCACGCGCCAGAATTCAGTCACTGTGATTTCTTCTGGAAGACCCACCACGTGAACTGCACCGTACCAATCGCCACCCAACACGCTGCTGTGCAGCTCGCTGCATCTGACGTCCGGCACTGAGCAGATGGCACACCTGTACAAGCCATACAACCGTTACTTTTCCGCTATTCGACCGCAGCGCTTTCATCTTTGCTCGTTTTACACGCTTGCGTATCCAAAGCAACCTGCAGAGTGCCGATCAAATCTCCTGGACTGCCAATCGTTGCACCCCTAGATGGGTTCATATCGCTTGGCGGCGGAAACGTGTGAGTGCCTTCAGAAATGGAAATTCGGTTGGAACGGAATGATGAGCTACGAAATTGCAGTCATAGGAAATGACGAAGCCGCGTTTGAGGTACTGTTTCTTGCTGCCGCTTCGGGAAAACGGACGGTCGCCATTCTGCCCGAATTAAGGCACTCAGCATGGCTGGTTGGTAAGGCGTTTCGCAGTCTGATTTCCGATCTGCTGGTCGACCGCACGCCAGCCCGCAAACGCATGTTTGCGACGTCAGGAACGCCTCGCCTGCTGCGCACCCTGGTCGCTCGCGCAGTCGCTCACGAAACGCGAACGCACGTTCAAGTCCTGCAGAAACTTGGCGTGGACGTGCTATTGGGAGAAGCTCGCTTTGAATCGCAGAACGACGTGACGGTTGCTCAGGCGGCCGTCAATCGACGAGATTCTATGACTTCACGGCACATCGTCATCGGTACGGGCATTCGTCGGACGGCAATGCATCGACCGCTGGGGTTGATGCCGTTTCATCGCCCCGAAGCCCTGTTTGCAGGTCGCCGTTTGCCGGGTTCAGTCTGCATCGTTGGTGGCAGCGACTTTGGCATTGGCCTTGCATCGCTGGTGGCGTTGTTCGGCGTCGACACTCGGCTGGTCGCCCGAGAAGACACGGCGTCTGTCGCATTGGAACTGGCTCACGCGGCCGGCGTCCAGATCGGCAATCATCCGTCGGAGATCGGAATTCGGAACCTGGGCGAACCGTTCTCCAATCTTCGAGCCGACGTCGTTGATTGTCGTCGATCCGTCGGATTCACGCAGCACCTGAACCTGGAAGTCGTGAATGTCGAACCTGATGAGAACGGGCAACTGTGGTGCGCTGAGAACTTCGAAACCTGGTGCAGCGACATCTTTGGCGTGGGTGACGTCGTTGGCTTTTCTCCCGATACCGCGCTGGATCCCGTTATTCAGGCAGAACGAGTCATGAATCGGATTGTGCACGCACTGCCACGGCCTCATCTGTCACGACAGTTCGTGGCCGCATCAAAGTAGCCTGATTGCAGTGTCACCGGATTGTGAAGCCCGTCACCCCAGCATTGGCATCGCGAAAACTGTTGCGTAGATCGTTCTGAACCTTGCACTTTGACAATAAACGGATCAGTTGACGTCGGCCAGTTCCCAGAAGTCGTTCGGCGGCGGAGCATTGAAAGTCAGCGGCATCTGCAGGATCGGATGCTGAAAAGTCAATTGGCACGCGTGCAAAGCATGTCGTCTCTCCGGTTCAGTGTCTTCAATTTCGGAAGGGCGACGAATACAACCGTTCGCAGCGTAGTATTCGTCGCCCAAAACCGGATGCCCGACCGCTGCCAGATGCACGCGGATCTGGTGATTCCGGCCGGTCAGCAGACGGCACTCAATCAGTGAGTGCGTGCCATGCCGGGCCTTCACCATAGCTTCTGTTTTTGCATGTCGCGGTCGTCGAGCGTCCGGCCGAGCGGACATCAGAATGCTGTCGCCGCCGGGATGTTGTCCGATGGGCAGGTCGATGGTGAGCCGTTCGAAGGTCGGGCATCCTTCAACCAGTGCATGGTAGGTTTTGGTGGGCCGCCCTCGCTGAAAGTCGATCGAAAGCAGGCGATGCGACAGGTGGTCTTTGGTGACAACCAGCAAACCGCTCGTCATACGATCGAGGCGATGCACGATCCCTGGCCGCAACAGACCTTTGAATTTCGCTTGCGAATCCAGGTGTCGCTGCAACGAATTGATCAACGTGCCTCCGCGGAAATTTCCGACCGGATGCACGATAAGCCCTGCCGGTTTGTTGACCACGATCAGCCACGGATCTTCGTAGACAATTGCGAACGCATCATCTGACGGGGGCAACAGTTTGTCGGGCGGTTCGACCAGCCGGATCGCCACGCGTTCGTCACGATAGACGCGATGATCCGGCTCGGCCGTGACGCCATTTACCCAGACCAAGCCCGCGCACACCATTCGATGCAGCCGCCACGGGGTGTAGTTCCGCAGTTGCCGAGCCAGAAACGTGTCGATCCGCACGCCGGAAAGGTAGGGCTCAACAATAAACAGAAACTGATTCACTTACGGTGACAATGGGAGCGGAATGAAATGCGGCGGGCGGCCTCTAATCCTGCCTACATGTTAATCGAATATTCCTTGCGGCTTTCTCGGCTAAGAAACGAGTTCGCCTGATCGTCGCCGATGATTTCGCGTTTCTTCGGATCCCATTTAAGTTCGCGATCCAGCCGCATCGCGATGTTCGACAGGTGACAGATTTCCAGCATGCGGTTGTGCGACCACACGTCAGAAATTGGCTGCTTGCGAGAGTTCATGCCCTCGATGAAGTTGGCCGTGTGATTGGCGCTGACTGGTCCGCCATAGACTTCTTCGATGGCATTGTCCGGCAGCGGATTGTCCGCCAGGTCTTCAACCGGCTTGCCAACGATTTTGCCACGGTTGACGAAGAAGCGGCCTTTCGAACCTTCAAACATGATGCCGTTGTCACCTTCACTCTTGATCACCATTTCCACGTCATTGGGCATCGCCACGCTGATCTCAAACGCCGTGGCGGCATTATATTGATCGTTCACAACTGGATGGCCGTCTTTGTATTCGACGGGCAGTGTGAACTTCGTCGGCGTGATTTTACTCGGCCCGGTGTCGGTCGCGCCCAGCGCCCAACAGGCAATGTCCACATGATGAGCTCCCCAGTCGGTGAGCTTGCCGCCGGAATATTCATGCCAGTTACGAAACGAGTAGTGGCAATTGCTGTAGAGTGGAACGCCACCACCATAGCCTTCGCGCAGCTCCGGAAGAGCTCGATAGTCAACTTTGGGAGCTGGTCCCAACCACATGTCCCAATCAATTTGTTCAGGCACCGGTGCCACGGGAATCACGGGTGACGCGATCATTCCATTGATGCCGCAGGTCACCTTCTTAACGGTGCCGATTCGTCCATGCTTGACCAGGGCCACGGCCTGTAGAAACCGCTGCTGTGATTCCGAGCGTTGCATCGTGCCAACCTGGAACACGCGGCCTGTTTGCTTCACGACCTTTTCGATTAACTTGCCTTCGTCGATGGTCAGCGTCAGCGGCTTTTCGCAGTAAACGTCTTTGCCAGCCAGCATCGCTTCAACGGCGATCTTTGTGTGCCAGTGATCCGGTGTGGCAATCATGACAGCGTCGATATCATCGCGGTCAAGAATTTTGCGGTAGTCTTTGTAGGCGTCCGGTTTTTTCTTTTGAGCCTTCTCTGTCTTACTGACGTTCTCGGCCAATACGTTTGCATCAGCATCGGCAAGAGCCGCGAAGTCGGCGAACTTGAACGACTTCGACGTGATCGTCCATCCCTGGTTTCGCAGACCAATGGTGGCAAACACGGGACGGTCGTTCGGTGACCGGTACCCGAACGCTCGGTTAGCCGAAGGAGCAAGGATCGTAGCCGCTCCGGCCGCTGCAACATTCTGAAGGAAACGCCGACGGCTGGGTTGATGAGATGTGGACATGTGGAATTATCCTGGTTGAGTTCGCCTGAATGGTTCAGAATGAACCTGTGAAAATGCAATGGGCTCTTAGCGCACACGACACGCCTTGGCGGCGTAAAGGGAAAGTGCTTACGCCGAGCCCGCAAAGTGCGACATGTTTGCCCTGAATTGAATGATAACCGGATTTCCTGGCCAAATACAAAGCGTTGAGAGCCCCAACGCAAGAATCAGCTGCTTCTTACACGCCTTTTACGCGTCCAATACGCTGTGGCGGTCGGAATATTTCGCTGCCCCCAACCCGCCAACAGGATTGAAACCTACCACCACGTCGCGACACTAAGTTCCCGCACCGCCCGAATTCGAAAGGACGTTGGATGGTCTTTCGCTGGCAATTAACCTGCGATTTCCTGGCCGCCCAAACAGATTCGATGCCGTTCGACGCCTGCTCACGGAAGACGGCGCTGGTGGCATCGCCGGCGGTCCACTAACCTTCCCGGCTGGGCGGACTGATCGTTTTGAGTTCGGCGCTGTGCAAAGCCAGGCGGACTTTATCCACCAACGTCCTCAACCCCAAATTCGGCTAACAACTTACCTGCGGCCAATACTTAATGAGTGACACGAACGTGAAGACAGACGAACTTAAGCCGAACACGTTTTTTATTGAAGTGACCGGGGCTGGCTTGCCTGAAGTGGATGGGTTGTTCGTTCCTTCGACGGCGCCTCCAGCCGAATCGGAATCGGGAACGGTATCGAGCCCTGGCTACTGGAACGGCAGGATGGCGTGGGATCGTGCTGATGGTTTGTCTGCCAGAAGCCCGGCGCTGTCGTATTCGAATAGTTACCAGTCGTGGAGAATATGCCGTCTGGATGGTCATCTCGCCTACGATGCCACGTGTGACGATGAAATGCCGCCGACGGACAGAGAATGGCACACCTACAAGAAGGGAGTTGCGCCTGCACCGAAAGTCGTCCTTCACCATTTTGACCCAAGACTGCCCTGTCCGAAGCCCAACGTTATTTTTGTTCTTGGCGGGCCTGGAACAGGCAAAGGCACGATGTGTGAACTCGCCGAATCGCAGCTTGGCTGGGTGCACTTGTCGACCGGCGATCTATTGCGTGCTGACCGACAAAAGGGGGGCTCGACAGCGGCAGCGATTGAAGAATCCATTTCTGCCGGCCAATTGGTCCCGAACGAAATCGTGGTGAGGCTGCTGAAGGACGCGATGGAGACGACGACCAGAACAACAGGAAGGAACAACTTCCTGCTGGACGGCTTTCCTCGGTCGCTCACGAATCTGGAGGGCTGGCACGAAATGTTTGGACGGGATGCTGAGTTACCTCGGATGCTGTACTTTGAGTGTCCTTTCGAGGTTCTGGAAAAGCGAATTCTGGCCCGTGCCAAGTACACCGGACGAAGCGACGACAACGTTGAGAGCATGAAGCTAAGGTTCGACACGTTTAAGTCGGAAACATTGCCGACTGTTGAGTTATTCCGAAGCAAAGGCCGATGCGTTGAGATCGATACGAGTCAGGATCGACAGACCGTCTACGCGCTCGTCGCCAGCAATCTCGCTGAGTACACCGATCAGAAACTCGCCGCTCAACCGCTTTCTGAGAGAGCAGAAATGTTGCTCGGCCTGCGACCATATTCGTGAATGTCTATCCGTTGATTCGAGGCGCGGCTTTGCGAACCAATGGGTGAGCCGGATGGCGGACGACCAGGCGGACGATCAGATTGCTGAACAGATATCTCGCAACGCGATCGCATAGCGGACAGAATTCGCGGGGTTGGAAGGATTCGATCATGGAATCTGCTGCCCACATCCGTGTTTTTGGGGGAATTTGTGGCTGAAGCCGCGGTGGCTGTTTAGTCTGTGGCTTCGATTATTCTTTCTTCTGCTTTCCGGAATCAGCCGACCATGAAACTTCGCTTCCGCCTGAACTCGTTCATCCTCGCCGCATTGATTTTGCCGAGCAACTTGATAGCTCAGGACACCCCGCCTGCGACCACGGATGCAGCCGCGGCGTCGGAAAAAGAAGTTCCTCAGGATGCTGCTGAGAAAAAGACGTCTGGTAAACCTAAAAAGGCGGATTCAAAAAAACGCAAGTCTAAGACGATGGTCGTGCTACCGGGCAAGGGACCAGCGTTCACTGAGCCTCCAACCGACGATCTCAATTTTGACTTGATGGGTGAATTTATCGGCCCAATTTCGACAGGTCAAGAAAACGAATACGAATCGCTCGGCTTGCAGATTCGCCCGCTTGCCGACAACAGTTTTCAGGCGATCGCATACTTTGGTGGCCTACCTGGTCAACAGAAGCATCGCAGCGAAATGGTGCGAATGATCGGCCAACGTTCGGACGACTTCCTGATTCTGTCCGGAGGACCGTGGGCGATTATTGTGGAGAAGTCCGGCTGCCTGATTATCGACCGCAAGGGACAGCAGTTGGGGCGTTTGGAACGAATCGAACGCGTTAGCCCTACCTTGCACGCCAAAGCTCCCGCAGGTGCAGTTGTTATGTTTGACGGATCGGGCGTCGATCAGTTTTCCAACGCCAAAATGAGCGAAGAAGGTCTGTTGCTGGAGGGATCTGATTTCAAGCCAATGTTCCAGGACTTTAATCTTCACGTCGAGTTCCGGTTGCCTTATATGCCTCAGGCCGACGGGCAGCAACGTGGCAACAGCGGACTTTATTTGCAGAGTCGATACGAGTGCCAGATTTTGGACTCCTTCGGCACGGAAACAATGATCAACGGAATGGGGGCTTTGTATCAAACGAAGAAGCCTGAATTGAACATGAGCTTTCCACCGCTTGTCTGGCAAACTTACGATGTGCAATTCACAGCCCCGCGCTGGTCATCAGACGGGGCGAAGATTCGCGACGCTCACATCACGTCGTGGGTGAACGGTGTCAAAGTTCAGGACAACGTGGCTCTTCCGAACAAGACGGGGGCCGGCAAGGCTGAAGAACCGTTGCTACTTCCTATTCGTCTGCAAAACCATGGCGACCCTGTGCGTTTTCGAAACATCTGGGTCATTGACCGGGGCCTAACGGTGGCTGATGAATTCCCCGTGTTGTCGCCGAAAGAGGCAGAGACGGAGAAGAAAGCCGCTGAGAAATAGTCCGCACAGGCTACAAGAGCTTCGCGATTTTCGGGTCGACGTAGACAGCGTCGTTCGCATCACCGATAAGAGCCCCCTGCAAGTCAGTTCACGGGGTGGCTGTTTAGGACGAAAGGGAATCATTTTCCAAGTGAATGGTTGAAGCACCCAAATACCGCACGCCCTCAGAATATTTCGGCTCGTCAAACCGGACATTACATCTACAACGGGAGATCTCGAATCAACTTGCAGAGTTCTACCCATGCGGATTGCCATTATCGGATCAGGGATTTCCGGCCTCGTCGCGGCTCACAAATTGAGCGATGCGCACGAGGTGGTTGTATTTGAAGCGAACCGCTATGTCGGTGGCCACACGAATACGGTCGACGTGGAGCTCGACGGCGAATCACACGCGATCGACACCGGTTTCATCGTGTTTAACGACCGTACCTATCCCAACTTCTGTCAGCTGCTGGACGAACTTCAGGTCAAGTCGACTCCGACAGCGATGAGCTTCAGCGTGCGATCTGATCGCGAGAATCTGGAGTACAACGGCAGCTCTTTAAACGGTCTGTTTTGTCAGCGTCGGAATCTCGTTCGGCCTTCGTTTTACCGGATGGTCCGCGACATCATTCGGTTTAATCGTGAATCACCTAAGATTCTCGAGGGCGCTGACGGTGCCATGACCGTGGCGCAATATCTCAAAAGCTACGGATACTCTCGGCAGTTTGCCGACCACTACCTGCTGCCGATGGGGGCTGCAATCTGGTCGTGCCCGACTGCGACGTTTGAGGCCTTCCCAATCCAGTTTATTGTCGCGTTCTATCGTAACCACGGACTTCTTAGCCTGAGTAACCGGCCAACCTGGAGAGTAATTAAAGGCGGTTCGAGGCAATATGTCGACGCGATCACGCGGAGGTTTCGCGGGGAGATACGCCTGCAGAATCCCGTGATGAACGTCACTCGCGCGAACGAATGTGTCAAGGTGACCACCCAGTCTCAGACGGAAGAATTCGACGAGGTTGTATTCGCCTGTCATAGCGATCAGGCTTTGTCGATTCTTGGAGGCAATGCGACGACTACCGAGGAAGTCGTTCTTGGGGCGATTCCGTACGAATCGAATACGGCAGTGCTGCACACGGATGAGTCGGTGTTGCCTCAGTGCAAAGAAGCGTGGGCGAGCTGGAACTATCACGTACCCGTCGGCCCTGCGTCGAAGTCGACTCTGACGTATAACATGAATATCCTGCAGCACATCAAGTCGAAGCACACATTCTGCGTCACACTCAACGAAGAACCGTCGCTCAACCCGGACAAGGTGCTCAGGACATTCCGGTACAGTCACCCCATCTTCACCATCGAACGCGAAGATGCTCAGCGGCGTCACGAAGAACTCATTCGGCAAAACCGCACATCTTTCTGCGGCGCGTACTGGGGGAATGGCTTCCATGAAGATGGAGTTAACAGCGGGCTGAAGGTGGCTCAAGCGTTTCAGCGAGAGCGGGAACAGACCTCAGTTAAGGGGATGTGCCGTGCATAGCTGCATCTATGAAGGCACGGTCCGCCATCGCCGATTCCATGAGAAACATCACGAGTTTCAAAACCGCTTGTTTCTGATGTATCTCGATCTCGACGAACTTTCGACGGTCTTTAAAGGCCGATGGTTTTGGTCAACCAGCCGCCCTGCTCTCGCACGTTTTCGTCGGGACCAATATCTGGGCGAAGCGGAAAAATCGTTGCCGGACTGCGTCAGAGATTTGGTGCAGCAGAAAACTGGTTATCGTCCCGAGGGGCCGGTTCGGCTGCTAACAAGCCTGCGATACTTCGGGTACCTTATCAATCCGGTTAGCTTCTACTTCTGCTACAACGGCATGGGCGACCATGTTGAAGCAATCGTTGCAGAAGTGACTAATACGCCGTGGGGCGAACGGCACTGTTACGTGATCGACTCACGATCAGCAACAGATCAGACGTCGACGTCAAACGCCATTCGTGCCACCAACGCCAAGCAGTTTCATGTTTCGCCGTTCCTGTCGATGGGCATGACGTATCACTGGACGATCCGTCCTCCTGGTGATCACTTATCGATTCATGTCGAGAACCGAGCTGAGTCCGAGCGAGCATTTGATGCGTCTTTGAGTCTCCGTCGACGGGAGATTACAGGCTTAAATCTTGCGAGGGCACTGGTCCGGTTCCCTTTCATGACGGGCCAAATTGCGGCCAGCATCTATTGGCAGGCACTTCGCCTCTGGTGGAAAAATGTTACCTTTTACCCGCATCCTGCGAAATCGCTCGCGGCAGACGCGATGAAGACCACTCAAACAATTGTTGGGACAGGACGGTCAAAATGAATTCAGCAGCAATGACTGCAGAACGTAACGAGATTGCTAATACACATTGCGCTGTTGATGGTGACTCATCATATGGCAACTGTGGCCAGCGGCGAGGTTGGGCGACCGGTGTCGTTCAGCAACTCGTTACGAGCCGCCTATCCGAATTGCAGGGAGGTCAGCTCTACCTTGACGATCAGTGCAATCGTCACGTGCTGGGTACGAATGGCGTCGACGACTTAAACGCGACCGTTGTTGTTCGCGACGCAGACTTCTACTGGCGTTTGGCCACAGGTGGCAATCTCGGTGCAGCAGAATCATACCTCGATGGAGAATGGGACTGTGATGATCTAACGAGTCTGTTCCGCATCTTCTGTCGTAACATCGGTCGAGCGCAGCCAAACGCTGGATTGAACCGGCTGGTTCGTCTTGTCGGTCGCGCGAGGCACTGGAGGGCTCGAAATACGCCGGTCGGCAGCCGCAAAAACATTCAGGCCCACTACGATCTTGGCAATGAGTTTTTCGAACTCATTCTTGATCCATCGATGATGTATTCTTCTGGCATCTATGAGACTCCTGACGCGACACTTGAGGACGCGCAGCTTACTCGGCTGGATAGAGTTTGTACTGAGCTGGGCCTTCAACCTTCAGATCACCTTATCGAAATCGGCACCGGCTGGGGGGGGATGGCGATTCACGCCGCAAAGAACTTTGGCTGTCGCGTAACAACGACCACGATTTCAGAAAATCAACATTCCTACGCACTTCGACGCGTAGCTGAGGCGGGGCTTAGTGACCGCATCACGCTACTGAAGGAAGACTACCGCGACCTGTCCGGCAAGTACGACAAACTGGTTTCGCTTGAGATGGTGGAAGCCGTTGGGCCTCAGTTTCACGACACGTATTTTTCGAAGTGTGCAGAGTTGCTGAATCCCGGTGGACGGATGCTGCTGCAGGCGATTGTGATGCCGGAACAGCGCTACGGCGAGTACCTTAAGTCGATGGACTTTATTCAAAAGTACATTTTTCCTGGCGGCAGCCTACCTTCAGTTTCTGCGATGCAGGCGTCGGTTGCGAAAACCTCAAGTATGCGGCTTCTGTCGATGAACGATTTCGCCGACGACTACGCTCGAACCCTGCGTGAGTGGCGGCGGCGGTTTCACAACCAGCTGGAGGCGGTTGCCAAGCTTGGTTACCCCGATCGGTTTGTTCGAATGTGGGACTACTACCTCGCCTATTGCGAAGCGGCATTCATGGAACGCGCGGTTGGCGTTGTTCATGCTGTTTGGGGGCGATAGTGCTATGTCTTCGCTAGTCGTTCGAACATTGATGTCGGCCGCAGAAAAGGGGGCGCTACCGGATGCTGTGTGCCGTGCCGGGATCCGACGCCTGCTACGGAGTCGATTGCAGTCACTTAATACTGGCGACGTCGAATTGGAGGGCCAGCGATTCCGGAAGTTTATTGCAGACTGCCGCAACAGTGAGATCGCTGTGGTCCCCGAGCTTGCAAACGACCAGCACTACGAAGTGCCGGCACAGTTGTTCGAAAAAGTTCTGGGCGAGAACTTGAAGTACAGTTGCTGCGAGTGGACTGACGAAACGCAAACACTCGATCAGGCGGAAGCCCGGGCGTTGGCAACGACTTGCGAACGAGCCGAGTTACAAGACGGCATGAGCATTCTGGAACTTGGCTGCGGTTGGGGATCACTTTCCCTCTGGATGGCCCGCAAGTACCCGAATAGCCGGATTCTGGCGGTTTCAAACTCTGCGTCCCAGCGTTCGTATATCGAGCGTCGGGCGGAAGCGGCCGGAGTCAGAAACCTGACTGTGATTACCGCTGACATGAATGACTTTTCTGCGAGCGGTATGTTTGATCGCGTCGTTTCCATTGAGATGTTCGAGCACATGCGAAACCACGAAGAACTGCTGCGGCGAATTTCCGGCTGGTTAAACCCGGACGGAAAGCTGTTTGTGCATATCTTTTGTCACCGCACTCACAGCTATCTGTTCGAATCCGTCGACGACCGCGACTGGATGGCTCGTCACTTTTTTAGTGGTGGTATGATGCCAAGCGAGAGTTTGCTCGCACACTACCAGACTCACCTGACTCTGACTGATCGGTGGCGATGGAGCGGGAAGCACTATGAGCGAACCTGCAACGAGTGGCTAAAACGCCAGGACGCTAACGAAAATGAGCTTCTGAGTCTCTTTTCGCAGACGTACGGCGAAGAGAACGCAGTGATGTGGTTCAATCGATGGCGGATGTTCTTTATGGCGTGTGCCGAACTGTTTGGCTTTCGTGACGGCAATGAATGGCGGGTCGCTCATTACCTGTTCCAGAAGAGAACGCCATGACTGAAATCCTGCTCTGGAACGCGGCTGTTGTGGCAACGCTGATGACAGGAACCTGGTTAGTCAGTTTAGTCCTCCACAACGTCAGTATCGTCGACATTATTTGGGGCCTGGGTTTTGTCGCGATTGCGTGGACAACCTGGATGATCGCTCATTCTGACAACAGGTCGCTGCTGCTCCCAACTTTGACCACCGTTTGGGGACTGCGGTTAAGCGGGCATCTGGCGTGGAGAAACCACGGGCAGCCGGAAGATTTTCGTTACCGATCGATGCGCGAACGCCACGGTAAGCGTTTTTGGTGGGTCAGTGCCATCACCGTGTTCCTTCTTCAGGGAATCGTCATGTGGGTCGTCTCGCTGCCGATTCAGGCATCTCAATGCGGCTCCTTCCAGCATCAGGCACTCGTGCTCTTTGGCTGTGCGGTCTGGTTAGTGGGCTTGATCTTCGAGTCCGTCGGAGACTTGCAACTGGCGAGATTTCGGGCAAATCCTGAAAATTCCAACGCTGTAATGGACCAGGGGCTATGGCGGTTCACACGTCACCCCAACTATTTCGGCGATTTTTGTGTGTGGTGGGGAATCTTTCTGATCAGCTACGGCTGCGGTGCGGCCATTGCCACAGTGGCCAGTCCGGTGTTGATGTCTATACTCCTGATGAAGTTTTCTGGAGTCGCATTGCTAGAGAAAACGCTGGTCAGCCGCCGTGAAGGCTATGCTGACTACGTTCAACGGACGAGCGCGTTTTTCCCGATGCCAGTGCGAAATCGGAATTTCGCGGAGAATCAGTGAACCGCCGGCGCGAGTGTAAACATGGAATTGCGCCCCGCGGCTGCGAACGACAGCATCGTCTACGAGAGGACCAATGCCTAGCCGGAACTGTTTCGCCGCTTACCGA
The DNA here is from genome assembly GCF_001983935.1 of Fuerstiella marisgermanici. Lineage (GTDB taxonomy): Bacteria > Planctomycetota > Planctomycetia > Planctomycetales > Planctomycetaceae > Fuerstiella > Fuerstiella marisgermanici. The sequence continues at coordinate 689,341 of NZ_CP017641.1, forward strand.
TGTGGCCTGATGGTTTGAAACAACGTAAATCGAGACACTCTTAGTGGCACCACCATCCTGAAACGGTCCCCATGATTCAGACAGACATGATCGATTCGCCCGTCTTCTACATCGAGCACGAAGATTTTTCGTCGGCCGACGAAGATTCATTGTTGTACTGCGAGTCCGTAGACAGCATCTACAGCGACCGTATAGCCTCTGAGGAACTTGCAATTGACGGTGGTGGTGATTACGAGCTGCTGAACGATCTGCCGCTGCTGTCACCGACCGGTGAAACATTTCTGTTCCGGAAGATGAACTACTTAAAGTGCCGGGCTGAAAAGGTCAGGCTAAAACTGGTGTCGGGCGAATCCACGGCGGATGAAGAGGAATTTGCAAATTTACTTGCGGATGCCGAAGCTGTTCGAAATCACATCGCAGAGTGCAACCTGCGGCTGGTGATCTCAATCTCGCGGAAATTCTCAACGTCATCCTGTGATTTCGATGACCTGATGAGCGAAGGAAACGAAATTCTGCTCAAGGCGATTGACAAGTTTGATTTTTCGCGAGGATTCCGCTTCAGCACTTACGCCACTCATTCTGTTCAGAGGCACTTCTACCGGTACACTCAGCGTCGCCATAAGCGGAATTCGACTGAAGTTAGATCGACTGTTGAGTTGCTTAACGAAGTTGCTGAGTCTGAAGCAGATGCGGCTATCAAACAATGGGTGCAGGAAGAACAGCGCATGACAGCGCTCATCGCTCGCATGGCCGAACGGCTTGACGAACGAGAGCGAGCAGTCGTCACTGGGAGGTTCGGTCTGGGGCATGGCGGCAGTGTCAAAACGCTGCGGGAATTGGCGGGCGACCTTAATCTTTCCAAAGAACGCGTCCGGCAGCTTCAGATGGCGGCCGTGGATAAGTTACGTGACTTCTTTGACGAGCTGCACTCTGAATTTGCAGCGGTGTCGTAGCATCACAAAATTCGAAGGCTCCAGATGCGGAAGTCCTGCTTATGAATGCTCCGAAAGTCACACACGACATCGTCCCGCCGACCACCAACGCACAGCCATGGATGCGGACTGCGCTACTGCTGGCGGCGGGTTATAATATCGTGTGGGGGGCGATCGCAATTGTCGCACCATTGGCCATCTTTCGGATCACTGGTGCCAAACCGCTGCCCGCCTACCCAGAACTCTGGCAGTGCATTGGGATGATTGTTGGCGTTTATGGCGTCGGTTACGCGATCGCGGCACGAGCGCCTTTTATTCACTGGCCGATTGTTCTTGTAGGTCTGCTGGGAAAGATTTTGGGGCCGGTTGGTTTTCTGCTGTCGATGAGTTCCGGGAGGTTGCCGGCAAAGCTTGGGTGGACAATTCTGACCAATGACCTGATTTGGTGGATCCCGTTTACACTGATCCTTTGGCATGCAGCCCGATTTCATCAAAGTCGGCGAGAAGAAATTACCGTTCGGACACCGACTCGTAAAATTGACCCGTTGGGACGCATGGTCAGTCAGCGCGGAGCGACTCTCATCGAGCTTTCGCGGCGGAAGCCTGTCCTCGTCGTGTTTCTCAGGCATTCCGGATGCACGTTTTGTCGAGAAGCCGTGTCTGACATTTCGGCGGTCCGTCAGCAAATTGAGGGCGCCGGTACTCAAATCGCATTCGTCCACATGGGCCAGCAGGAACCTGTGGAGTTGATGGAGCGGTACCGTCTGACCGATGTTCATTCTTTCCGAGACCCGACTTGTAGCCTATACGATACGTTTGGTTTGAAGCTCGGCTCCTTCAACGAGTTGCTGGGGCCGCGTGTCTGGTGGCGAGGTACGCTGGCTTGGATGTCAGGACACACCTCCGGCGGATTCGATGGAAACGTATTCAGGATGCCAGGCGTGTTTCTGATGCACAACGGAGAGGTTGTACGAGGTTTCCGCCACCGGTCGGCGGCCGAGCGTCCCGACTACGTGAGGCTGTCGACTCTTCCGGACGCGGCAGAGCCTCCGCGTTGTGAAACGTCTGATGGTGTCACGGTTTCGATCCCGTAGTTCACCGACACGGCGCTTCAAAGTACGTAAGCCAGCTGATAACTCCCAAAGACACTCAGCGCCACAAATTTCGAGGCACTTTCTCCATCTGTAAGTGTGCGGAATGTGTCACTTTGGGCTGCCCCCGAGATTAGGTCCGGTTGTTATGAGAGTTGTGGGCTGACATTGGTATTGAATAATCTTCCAAACAAGTTGTGCTGAGCCCCGTCCGCCTTCGCTGTCGCCTCGGCCTTCAACGCGGAGCTCAGGTCGAGGTGATGGCGAAGGTGGTCGGGGCGGCTCCCGTCTGTCGAGCTCGAACCGAAGGCTGCATCGCCGCGAACTCATTCGGTGTCTGGTAGTCCAACGCGCTGTGCGGACGAACTTCGTTGTACTGACGTTGAAATTCCTTCGTCATCTGTACGGCATCGCGAACACTTTCAAACTCTTCCACGTTCAGAAATTCATCGCGAAGCTTCGAATTGAAACTCTCGGAATACCCGTTCTGCCACGGCGATCCCGGCTCGACGTACAGCGCCGAGACGCCTGTTTGTTTCAGCCACTTGCCAATCGCCTTCGCGATAAACTCTGGGCCGTTGTCGCTGCGAATGTGATTGGGCACACCGCGAGCAGCGATCAATTCACACAGCGTGTCGATCACGTCGTCGGCTTTGATACTGCGAGAAACTTTCAACGCAACGCACTCCCGAGTGAATTCGTCAACAACGGTCAGCCACTTCAACTGAGTTCCATTCGTTGTGTAGTCAAACACAAAATCCCACGCCCATACGTCGTTCTTTCCCCGCGATCGGTGAACATGACAAGCGTTTTTGCTGCCGCCAGTGCCACGCCGCTTCTTCGTTCGTCGACGAACTTTCAACCCTTCGCGACGCCAAAGACGATACACTCGCTTCCTATTCACCACGAATTCTTCGCGACGAAGAAGACGACAGATACGCCGATAACCAAATCGCGGATGCTCACGAACCAGCTCCAGCATTCGCTTCACCAACGCCGCCTCATCATCGCGAACAACGGGTTCACGACGATGAACCGAACGATGCTGACCAACCGTTCGGCACGCGTGACGTTCCGAAACGTCGAACTTCTCCTGCACATGTTTGACGGCCTCGCGTTTCCGGGAGACCGTCAGAAGTTTCCCTCCGCGATCTCCTTCAGCATTGCCTTGTCGAGTTCCGCTTCCGCAAGCAGCTTCTTAAGCCGAGCGTTCTCAACTTCCAGTTCCTTCAGACGCTTTGCTTCCTCGGCCTTCATCCCGCCGTACTGCTGACGCCAGCGATGATACGTCGCTTCACTGACAGCCAGCGATTGAACAACCTCACCGAGCGACTTGCCGCTCGTCAGCATCGCATCCGCATCACGAAGCTTCCGAACAATCTGCTCCGGAGTGTGACGTTCACGTTTCTTCGACATCCTGAGTCTCCTGAGAATGAATTCGTCAGTAGACTCTCATAGTGATGGACCTGTTCAAGGGGAGCATGCCAACTTCAGGCCGACGGCGCGCGGCTGTGTGACGTATCGGCACGCTTGAGCTGTTTCCAGCCGAACTTCAGGTCGCGTGAAGGCTCCTGTTCGCATTTCTGCATTCGGCGTCGGTCGAACCGAGCAAGGGCCGTACACGCGTAGCGACGGTGGTTTAACAAAGCGTGCACTGTGCGAAAACGGACGCCATCCGCGAGACGGCCAACTGTTCTGGCACAGCGATTGCGATGTCTGGTTGTCATGGGCTGCTTTTTGCAAGGCAGGCCGGAATTCCTGTGATTCTGTCAACCAGAAAGAACTCGACTAGATGAAGAAAAACGAATCGGTCACCAAGATCATGTCGGCCAACCCCGTATCAATCGGCCAAAATGAGCCGGTGTCGGCCGCGCGGAAGCTGCTGGACGAAAAGGGCATTCATCACTTGCCGATTACGGATGGTGATCAGCTGGTGGGAATCCTGACGTCTAACGATTTTCTTCGAGTTTCATTTGGCGAATTCGGCAATCAGGACGCTCGAAGTTTAGACGCCATTCTCGATCACACGTACAAACTGGCTGATCTGATGAACGCCGATCCCGTGTCGATTGGCAGCCATGATACGGTCCGCGACGCGGCCACAATTCTGGCCAACCACAACTTCCACTCGGTGCCCGTCGTTGACGGTGCCAGGCTGGTCGGAATCGTGACGTCTTCGGACCTCATCCAGTATTTGCTGGACCAGTATTAGGAAGCATTTGGACCACGGCGTGTTTGCGTCGAAGGTTGCAGCCCGCCTAATCGATGCTGCGCCAATTCAGAATCATGCTGGTTGGCGCCAGCCTTTTCTTGGCAACAGGATGCCGCTGCGCGTTTCGTTGCAGCGCTTGCTTATCCTGTACCAGGGTCGGCCAGAGCGTACTGAAGACTGATGTCGGGCTGCAGTAATTTGCTCCCGGTCCACATGCGAGTCAGGTCGCGGGCGGGTTCGAAGCCGAGTGACCGTGCCAGCTTTGCGGCGGCGACGTTGGGGCCGGGAATGTCCCAGTAGACCTCGTTCTCCGTTTGCGGCAAGAGTTTGCTAACGATTCTGGATGCGGCTTCAGGGGATTCCGCAGTGACTGGACCCAGATAATCGGCGTTCTGCCCGGAACGAAGCATTCCGAAGCCGTCGTTGTCAGCGACCAGCCTTGCTTCAGGTCGAAGCAGGTCCAGGTAACGTTGCCGACAGACCCCAAAGGCCGCTCGATCCAAATCACCGGATTCGAATGCAATCGGCGAACCATTCACGGCCCGCGGCTTCGCCACCCGGCGTGCGGTTCGTGTCCATCGATGAAACGTCCATTCCGTCTCGAAACCGAGTCGCTGGTAAACGTGCTGTCCCACTGGTGTGGCATCAAGTTTAATGCAGCGAATGCCCGTACCGTCCAGGAATTTCAAAGCTTCAGTCATCAGCGCTGTTGCGATGCCCCGGCGTTGGAAACTCAGATCGACCAGCATCATGCCGATCCAACCAAGTTCCCGTTCATAGCTGGTTGTGGTGACCGTGCCGACAATGTCGCCGCCCGATTCTGCGACGAAACAGCCGTTGGGTTGATAACGAAGCAGCCGCAACCAGTCTGACGGCCGTTGATTCCAGCCCGCCTGCTGCCGCAATCGATCGGCTCCAGCGATGTCCTCTTCCACAAGGGCTCGAATTAGAAACTGCGACATCAGTTCGCCCCGTGTGCTCGCTCAACAGGCGTTCGAACCGGGAATGCCGCCAGCAGCGTGGCGATAAATGCGGCGGTCAAGTGGGTTTCGTTCGCACGTCGTGACCATATGTGCAGTTTCATGAAAGTCTGCGTCCGAGCCTGGCCTGGTGGAATGATAGAATTCTGCAGCGGCGTATAGACGAAGTGATAATCCAGCATGAACATTGCAAACGATGCGAACACCAGCAACATCACCACCAGAAATCTGCGCGACGCGATCGACTTTGCAGACAGCCACGTGAACACAGACAGGAATGCAACCGCAAAATGCACAACAAAGCCAAACTGGTAGTACAGCGGGAACCGTACTGTTGCCAATTGATCGCGGACGACGGAATCAAATACCGACGCAGTTTGTTCAGCGACGCTGGTGATCACGTATAGGACGGCGGCACCAATCCACGCTGCCAGCAGCACACGCAGAAGCGTGAGCGAGATAGAAAAAGTCTTGTTCAAGGTCTAAATACACTTCCTAGAGAATCAGCATAGCATCGCCATAGCTGTAAAAACGGTACTTTTCTTCGACCGCTTTTCGATAAGCTTCCATGGTTAGATCATAACCAGCCAAAGCGGCGACGAGAACAATTAAGGTTGAACCCGGCAGATGAAAATTCGTCAGGAGTTGGTCCACGGCGCGAAAGCGAAAGCCCGGCTGAATAAATAAATTTGTCGCCCCCTGCCATTCGACCAGACTACCGTCCCGCGACATCACTTCCGCTGCCGACGCCTCAAGAGTTCTTACGCTGGTCGTGCCGACGGCCACCACGTTATTCCCGCTGGCTTTCGTCGTGTTGATGTCGGCAGCTGATTCGGCCGTCAAGCGGCACCATTCCGAATGCATCTGGTGTTCAGAAAGCCGATCGGTACTCACCGGCCGAAACGTTCCGATCCCCACATGCAGCGTGACTTCACTGCGCGAGATCCCTCGGGCTGAACACATTGACAACAGGCCTGGCGTGAAATGTAAACCCGCCGTGGGTGCCGCGATCGCCCCTGTTTGTGATGCGAATACGGTTTGGTAACGTTCAGAGTCCGCACTGTCCGCCACTTTGCGACCAATATACGGCGGCAACGGCAAAGTGCCGAATTCTTCCAGCAGTTGCAGTGTTTGCAAATTCAAATCCGGTTCTGCCAACCAACTCCCGTCACTGCAGCGTTCTACCAGACGCAATTGCAGCGTCTCGGCTGCGGAGTAATCGTCGATGGTTCGCGACGGAGAGAATTCAGTAGCCTGGACAATCGTCAGGCATTCGTCTTCCAGCAGCCGACCGCGCGTCTGGCCCGTGATTCGCCAGCGTTTGTCATCGGTTTGTTCCAGAAACAGGCCTTCCCAGCGGCCGCCAGTGGAAGTTCGAAATCCGAACAAACGAGCGGGCAGAACTTTCGTATTGTTGAAGACAAGACGGTCGCCAGTCTGCAGAATGTTCGGTAAATCGACGATCTGCCGATGCTCAATCTGACCAGTTTGACGTCGCACAACCAGAAGCCGCCCGCCATCGCGTTGTGAAGTCGGTCGAGCGGCGATTAGTTCCGGCGGCAATTCGAATTGCCACGCGGCGATGTGGTCCAGATCGGGATCGACATTCTTAGGGTCGGGATCGACCATCGCTGGTGAATTCTGCATTGAGTGAAGGTGACGGGAAACCACATGGCATGAAAGACGCGGAGCTTAACGCATCAACGCGGATGTTCGACTCCAAACCGTCGATCACTTTGTGCATCACGGAACTCGACGTCGGTGGCGCTGAGAAAGCGTTCGTTCGCATCGCGATTGGTCTTAAGAATCAAGGCTGGTCGGTGAGAGTGATCAGCCTGCGTGATGCGGGAGTCATGGCGGAGGACCTGAATTCGGCGGGAATTGACGTCGTCGCTCTTAGAGGCCACAGCCTCGCAGACGTCCGCATCTTTTGGCGGTTGTGGTCGCAGTTGAAGCGATTTCCGACGGACGTACTGCTGACATTTCTGTATCAGGCCAACTTTTACGGTCGCCTGGCCGGCCGTGCCGCCGGGATTCCCACAATCGTTTCGGGTATTCGAGTGGCCGATCGGCGGTGGATAGTGACGGCCAGCGACCAAATGACGAAATGTTGGACGAAGCACTACGTCGCCGTGAGCCGCCATGTTGCCGATGTGCATGCGAAGCTGTGTCGAATCGACGCTGACCGAATCACGGCAATCTACAACGGCGTCGATGCACAACCAGCACCTCTGCCTCAGGCCGCGTCTGCGAAGAAGCCGGTCGGCCGCCACGTGATTCTGTTCGTGGGGCGTTTGACCACGCAAAAGAACCCACTCCTACTGCTGAACGCGTTTCGCGGACTTCGCCCTGAACTTCAGGAATCCGCAGAAGTGTGTTTGGCGGGAGAAGGTCCGCTTCGACCTCAACTCGAACAGCGAATTCATCGGTGGCAGTTGAGTGATCGTGTTCGGCTGCTGGGACAGGTTTCCGACGTCCCAGCGCTGATGCGAGACGCGACGATTCTGGCCGTGCCTTCAAACTGGGAAGGTTTGCCAAACGTGATCCTCGAAGCGATGGCCGTGGGCCTGCCCGTCGTTGCGACCGCCATCGACGGAGTTCCGGAGGTTTTGGAAGATGGAGTGACCGGCTGGTTGACGCCTAACGGTGACGCAAAAGCATTTTCCCTCGCAATTTCCGAAGCTCTGACGCAGCCGGACGCTCGCCGCAGTCGGTCTGATGCTGCGCAAGTTGTTGTGACAGAACGTTTTAGCTGGGACACAGCGATTTCAGAATACGACCAGTTGCTCCGTCGGCTGAGACAGATTTGAATCGACTGCGGACGCTGGCAGTCGCGAATCTGAAAATTGCTGAATTGACCAAATCCGTTGGCAGGTAACGACCTGCGCGCATTTGCATCCTCCGTATTGGAAGGTTCATGAGTAGCCCGGGTTGACGAAGTGGTGCTGGAGGTTAAATTGGTCCTCAGTGGTGGTTTGTGGGGAGAAGTGGGAGGCTTACTCGCTTCGCTATAAATCACGACCACAAAAAGGTTTATGGCTCACAAAGGCACCGGAACGTGATCTGAAATGGCACTGACCGGAACTTTCGAACGAGCCATTGACGACAAGCTGCGGCTGGCGATTCCGAAACCCCTAAAAGACGCCTTTGGAGTATCAGGATCTGATGAATTGTTCCTTGCTCCGGGCAATGAAGGCAGTCTGTCTGTGTACTCCGCAGACGGATTCGAACGCTTTGCCAGCCAACTCGCCCAGGTTTCTCCGGGACGAGCCAATGTGCGAAATTTTCTGCGCTTGTTTTACGCACGTGCAGAACGAGTTGTGATGGATAAACAGAATCGAATTCGTATTCCGGAGCGGTTGATGTCGCACGCAGGGTTGCAGCATGAGGTTGTCATTCTGGGCGTCAACGACCATGCAGAAATTTGGGATGCGAAGACTTGGGAGCAGTTTCTAAACGGACATTCAGAGCAGTACGACGACTTGACAACGGAAGCACTCGATCGCGCTGCGTTCGGGCCGCCCATGGATGGGTAATCGTCATGCTGCCATGTCCTGAGAATGGGCACACTGCAATCGACCGCAGTCTTCACCGGGCTTCGCGGTAGACCTGATTGAGACATGGATGTCTCAATCGCGGCACGCGGTCTCGTCTGAGACCAACGGCCGTTCGCTTCGATGACCACACGGATGGTGGGAGAAGCGAACGGCCGGATGTGTGCGTCTGACCGGGTCTTGCTCGCGTTTGTAGCATCACTGGTCCGTTGATTGTAGATTTCGTGCAGTTGGCATTTGCGCTGCAAGATGCCAGTACGGCGCCACGAAATCAACATCTCGCCACTAGCGGAAGCACGTGTGAAATCTTCATTGCACAGGAACCATCGCCTGCAGGCCGTTGGACTGTTAAGCGCTGTCGTCATAGCCGCGGCATTTGTTGCGTTCCGTTCTGTGCAGAAGCCTGATCCACCAGCTACGCACTCTGCAGACTCCTCAGATGCATCTTCGCACCCAGGTTCTGGGCTGACTTCGAATGTTCCGCTGCCGCCCATTGATCCCGGGCCATTTTCCAACGCCTCGCACTCGGTGGCCTTCGTTGGAAGCCAGGTATGCGCAACGTGCCATGAAAACGAATACGCGTCGTACTTAAAAACCGCTCATAGCCGAGCGTTGGCGAAGGTTGCCCCGTCGGCCGAACCACCAGATGCCGAATTTATTCAGCAGGAGACCGGTCGGACATATTCTGTGTACCGTAAAGATGGCGAGTTGCGACATCGGGAAGCGATCGGGGTCGGCGATGAGACGCTGCTGTTACACGACATGCCGATGAAGTACGTCATCGGCAGCGGCCATTATTCTCGCAGCTATATGGCTGAATCGCACGGTTTTCTGCTCGAATCACCGATTACGTGGATCGCATCGACAAACCGGTGGGACATGTCGCCAGGTTACGAACATGCGGGACACGCTGGCTTTCGCCGCGTTACCGATTTTGGTTGCGTTGTTTGCCACGCTGGGCGAGTCGAGCCGGTTCAGCACAATCGCTTCCGGCTGAAAATTCATGAACAGAGCATTAGTTGCGAAAACTGTCACGGTCCAGGTGGGCAACATGTGGACTACTGGAAGCAGCCGAACTCCACGTCTGACGGCCCGGACATGACAATTGTGAACTTCGGGCAACTGACTCGCCAACAGTCGGAAATGATATGTTCGCAGTGCCATCTGCGTGGCGCTGCAACAATTACAGTTAAAGACAGGTCGGTTTCCGACTATCTGCCAGGCATGCGGCTAACCGATTTTCGCGTGGACTATCGCCTGAAGGAATCGGGCAAGGCGATGAAGGTGACCGGGCATGTCGAACAAATGCGGCTGAGTGCGTGTTACCAGAATTCGCCGGAAATGAGCTGCACGTCATGCCACGATCCTCATGCTCCGCCGACGGCAGGCAACCGCATTGACTACTTTCGCAATCAATGCCTTAACTGCCACGCTGAACAGGGATGTGCATTGACCGAAACGGATCGGTCGAAAAAGGACAACAACTGCGTCGCGTGTCACATGCCTTCCAGCCCCACGGATATTGACCACTTCGCATTCACTCATCACCGCGTCGGCATCCATGATGAAGCGCCGCCAGCACCGGCCGACGACCCGATTGGCGATCTCGTACCGATTACGAAAATCGACCATCTGCCACTGCAAGAACAGCAACGAACACTTGGCCTTGCGTATCTGGAGTTCGCTGAAAAGCAACCTGACGACGCAGCGTTCGATGCGTACCGCAGTCGATCGTTCCAGGTGCTGACGGAACTTCGTCGCGGCGGTCTGCAGGATGTCGATCTGGAAGAAGCTTTGGCGCGGATGCACTGGGAAACGGGCAGGCTGCCTGATGCGATTCAGTTGGCCGAAAACGCGATGGCGATGACACCCGATCGCATCGCTGAACGCACAAATTCACTATTTGTGCTGGCAGAATCACATTTGCGAATGGGGGCAATTGGCAAGGCGGTCCCGCACCTCGAAAAGTTAGTGAGGCTGCGCAGAGTTTCTGAAGACTGGAATTTACTGGCGATCTGCCGCGTGCAGTTGGGCAAACCTGCTGATGCCATCGCGGCTTTGGAACAGTCTGTCGAGATCGATCCTTACCGGATCGACACAGTTCAAATGCTGGCTGAGTTGACGCAACAGCATGGTACGGCGGACGACCACCAGCGTTGGCAAAAGCGGCTGGAACTATTAAGGCAAGCGGCAGAATCGCCACCCTAAAGCAGCTGGCAGATTATGTTCCGCTTGGCGGCAGATAACCGATTTTGTTTGTGATGGCTAAACGCCGAATCGCGTCCGCGGATTTGGTGCGGGCGACTACTTTCGGCGGAGAACGAACACTGTGTCGCCCAGTTCGTCCGACAGTTCCAGCGGCTCGTCGATGTCGTACCAGAAGTCGTAGACATCCAGCAGTTCAAAGTCGCCAACTTTTTCGAACAGGCTTCTTGCTTCCTCTGCTTCGTAAAGCCGCATGTCGTAGTCGGTCTGAAATTCGTGTTGCGGACGGCCGGCTGAGTCCTTCACGATCATTTCGAACCGAAGCGTTTCGCGCCGCGTGCGTCGGCAGCAGAACGTGACGTCCAGCTTGATTTCGATCGTCACGTCGTCGACTTCTACCGCCCATTCTTCTTCGTCGTCTTCATCGGCATCAGGCGGCAGCATATGCATCCCGACAATGTACAGGCCGCCCGGCCGCAATGCGGCAGCAACGGTTTTTAGGTGAGCGATCGCACTCTCTTCCGTCAGTAAATGACGAAAAGTGTTCACCAAACAATAGGCGACGTCGGCAGGTTCCGTCGGTGTGGCGTTCTGCATGTCGGCCACAGCAGCCTGGCCTTGCAGGTTTTGTTTTGCGAGCTGCTGATTCGCGTATTGCACGGCCGCTTCGGACAAATCCCAGCCCTCGACAAGGTAGCCTCGACTGGCCAGTTCGAGCAGCAATCGGCCGCCACCGCAGCCCGGTTCCAGCAATCGTTGAGGTTCAAAGTCGCAGTATTTCTTTGCGGCGGCCACAATGAAGTCCGCTTCCAGCTTCGTGTCTTCACCAAAAGCCAGGTCCCAGTACTGTGGATGGTCGTAGCAGTCGACAGCGTAGGTCATTGTTGTACTTCGTTTGCTGGCGGAGAAAGACCGTCGCGGTCGGGCGATTGTGAATATGAAGAGAGGCCGCAGATATTGTCTGCGAGCAGGCTGCTTGTCAACTGATCTGTTCTGCCGTTCAGGACTTGTTCTTCAGGCCGTCGAGCCCTAAGGTTTGGGGTCCGCTCGTTGACCGTTTTCGTTCGGGATATGCCCATGAATCTGCTCCCACATTTGACGCGTTTCGTTTTCGCTCTGCTCGTCGTAGTCGGCGGGCCGACTGTTATAAGTGCAAAGCAAACTCCTAACGTTGTCGTAATCTTTATGGACGACATGGGCTACGCCGACATTGGGCCGTTTGGCGCCGAAGGGTATGACACGCCGCATCTGGATCGCATGGCGAAGGAGGGGCGGATCTTCACCGACTTCTACGTGACTCAGGCCGTCTGTTCTGCATCGCGAGCGGGTTTGCTGACCGGCTGTTACAACGTGCGTGTCGGCATCGGCGGCGCTTTGGGGCCAAAGTCAAAGATCGGCATCCACGAAAATGAGGTCACTCTTGGGGAGATCGCGAAGCAAAAGGGGTATGCAACCGCTTGCTACGGCAAGTGGCACCTTGGTCATCACAAGAAGTTTCTTCCGATGCAGCATGGCTTCGATGACTACTTCGGGCTGCCATACAGCAACGACATGTGGCCGTATCATCCGGGAGTGCGTCACCTGTCGGTGGAAAAACGCATTGAGAGATGGCCCCATCTTCCGCTGATCGATAAGAATGAAGTCATCAATGCAGAAGTCTCGCCGAAAGACCAGGAACAGCTAACAACTCAATACACCGAAAAGGCGGTTCAGTTTATCAAGGACCATAAAGAGGAACCGTTTCTGGTTTATCTGCCTCACAGCATGGTGCATGTTCCGCTTTACGTTTCGGAGAAGTTCAAAGGCCAGAGTGATCGCGGCCTGTTTGGCGATGTGATGATGGAAGTGGACTGGTCCGTCGGACAGATTCTGGACACTCTGCGACAGCACGACCTGCAGGATAATACGCTGGTGATCTTCACATCTGACAACGGGCCGTGGCTTAGTTACGGCGACCACGCGGGCAGCGCAGGCCCGCTTCGTGAAGGCAAAGGAACGATGTTCGAAGGCGGCTGCCGTGAGAGTTGCGTGATGTGGTGGCCGGGGACGATCCCAGCGGGAACAACGTGCACTGAGCCCGCGATGACGATCGACATTCTGCCGACTGTTGCTTACCTGATTGGGGCAGAATTGCCCGCTCACAAAATTGACGGCAGGAACATTTGGCCCCTGATAGCGGGCGAAAATGATGCGAAGTCGCCTCACGAGGCATACTATTTCTACTACGGAAAACAGTTGCAGGCCATTCGTAGCGGCAAGTGGAAGATGCACTTCCCTCACGGCTATCGAACGATGGCTGGAAAGCCTGGCGGAATGGACGGTAATCCCACAGCTTATTCTCAGCGGAAAATCGGTCTGGAGCTGTTTGATCTGGATGCTGATATCGGTGAAACAACCAACGTGGCCGACCAGCATCCTGAGGTCGTGAAGCGGCTGAACAGGCTGGCGGATGCAATGAGACGAGATCTTGGCGACAATAACGTCAAGGGAGCCGGAATTCGCCCTGCAGGTCAGCTGTAAACATTCGATAGTTAGATGCAAGTTTCTGCAAACGGCGGGCTGCTTTGGTCGACTTCACTCCGTCATGGCCCGTGCGTTTGCAACACTTAACCTTCACCAACGCCAACTCTAAGTTAAAGGAAACCGATCCATGAGCGCACTCGATCAACTTAAGCAGCACACAACCGTCGTTGCCGATACGGGCGACATCGATGCCATTGCCGAGCACAAGCCTCAGGATGCCACGACGAACCCGTCGTTGTTGTACAAAGCCGCTCAGATGCCGCAGTACCAGCAGTTGGTAGATGACGCCATCAGCTATGGTCAGGCACAGGCTCATAGCGAAGAGCAATTATTGAACGCCATCATCGACAAATTGAGCGTCAACTTTGGCTGCAAAATTCTGGAGATCATTCCGGGACGAGTCTCCACGGAAGTCGACGCTCGACTTAGCTTTGACGAAGCTGCCACAGTTGCCAAAGCGAAAGAACTGATTGCGTTGTATGACGACGCGGGAGTTCAGTCAGATCGCATCCTGATCAAAATAGCCAGCACCTGGGAAGGGATTCGAGCTGCCGAAAAGCTGGAGCAGTCAGGCATCCATTGCAACCTTACGCTACTGTTCGGCTTTGGCCAGGCCGTCGCCTGCGCAGACGCCGGGGTCACTTTGATCAGCCCGTTCGTGGGCCGTATTTACGACTGGTATAAGGCCGATCGCGGTGTTGACGATATCCCCGTGGACGAAGATCCGGGCGTCGAATCTGTGACTCGCATTTTTGAATACTACAAGAATCACGGCTTCAAAACAGAAGTCATGGGCGCCAGCTTCCGTACCAAAGAGCAGGTAATGGCTCTCTGCGGCAGCGACCTGCTGACGATTTCCCCCAACCTGCTGGCCGAACTGTCGTCGCTGGAAGCTGACGTGCCGAAGCTACTGGACGCCGACGCGGCCAGGCAAAAGGACATTGCGAAAGTGGACATGGACGAATCCACGTTCCGCTGGATGTTAAACGAAGACGCCATGGCCACTGAAAAACTGGCTCAAGGCATTCGAGGCTTCGCAGCCGACTTAGACAAGCTGCGAGCGTTCCTGGCTCAGCGGATGGAAACGGCGGCCGTTTAGCTGGAGGCCGGTTTCGCGCGGGCGTCACTGTTGTGAAGGATTAGATGAATGAAACGATTCATACAGACGATCCTGATGCTTTGGATATCTGCGAATGTTCTGGGGCAGGACATCCGACAGGCCAAGGTGGAGCAGTTTGAAGTTCGCCTAAAAAGCCACGCCGACGCATTTCGTAACTGGGTGGACAATCAGCTTGATCTGACACCAGAACAGAAAGCAAAGCTTGAGGAGCTTGTTGCCGCAGAGTTGCAGAACTCATCAGACCGAAGGAGGAAGGCGGGCGTTGTCCGTTCATTCAGGTCGCTGCCGAGCACGACGCCCATTTGGTTTACTCTTTCAAGAAATATCGAAAACTTCCTTTGCAACGCATGGATGAGATCGCAAATACCGGAAATGCTGAGCGATCAACAACAAATCGCCTGGCACGATGCCACAACGGAACGACAACGATGGACCTTGTCGGTGAATTCGAACTTCGTGATCGCAGTGCTGGACGACTTGATTTTCCTGAGTGATCGGCAGCGTGATTCTATGTCTGAGGCGGTTCGCCTGGTGACGGATGAAAGCCGCCGCAAACGGTTGGAATTAGAATCCGGGATATTCCGCTTCCCTCCAGAGAGTAGCATACTGCCGACGGCTCAGCGCTACCTCTTCTTGTCGGGGCCGCCGCGAGATGTACTAAACTCTGGCCAAAAGCGCATCCTTTACGGCCACAGCACCCGAGTTGTTGGTGGCGGTCGACCTAATACGCGTGTGCCGCTTCCAATTGATGCTGTCGATGAAAAGCGTATAAAGGAGGTGATCGTTGAATTTCGCGACAAGCACCTCCCGGACTTCGCCGAATATGTCGAAGAGCGCGTCGCGGTTATGCACGAGGAACTCGCACTGACCGAGAGTCAACAGCGACATCTGGTCGTCGCAGGGAGGGGAGCCACGAAACAGTGTCTGTTTCAATGGCAGACGATCACAATCGACAACCTGCTGCAGATGGGAAAACAGATTCAGGGACTGAATAGACCAGGCATGGGGACGATCGCGAGGAAAGTTTACGGGCCGTCGGTGCGCGTAATAGAACTGGAATTGATCTGGCAACATGCAATCACTGAAATCACGTCGAGCATTGATGTACAGCGTAAGCGTCCATTTCGCCGGACGGCCATCGTCGAGTACGTCACCGCGATGCTCGACAAAGAACTTTGGCTCAGCCCTGATCAACGGGAACCTCTTGCTGCTCTGGTCGACGCCAGCTTCCCGCCCGCAATCAACATCGAACAACCGCAGGCCAGAGAGTTGGGATTGTTGGTGACGCCTCTTTTTCGAATTCCGGACGATGAACTGGCGCCAGTGCTTCGCGAGTCGCAGAGAAGGGCGTGGAAGTCTTTACAGGCCGAGTTTAAACGTCGCGGCGATCACGTTGTTCTGCCTCTGAAGGATGGCAGTGAGGTCTTGTTCCACGTAACGCCCTGACGCACTTGGAATCAGTCAATAGCTTGCTGGTTCACGCCGCGCCGCGTTTCTTCATTTCGCGAGTCAACTTTTGTCGCAGACGCTGCATGCCGCAGATTTCGACAGGCTGCGAGACTTCGTGGCCCAGCACATGGAAACGCCAGCCGTGTTGCTGCTGGCACTGTGCATGAGAATGGCCGTGACTTGTGATGACGATTCCGTAGAATGAAGCCATCTCGCTAAAAAGGACGCCTACATGCTATCAGACGAATCCCAGCGAATTGCTGCCGAAGCAAAACAACTGTACGACGAGCAACTCCGCGAGCGTCTTGAGTTAAGTGACCACGGGAAGTTTGTTTGTATTGAACCGAAGTCCGGCGAGTACTTTCTCGGAAACACGTTCGACGATGCGGTCAATCAGGCAATTGACGCCCACCCGGATCGCCTGACCCACACCTTGCGGATCGGCCATTCCGCAGCGCTGCACATTGGAGTTATGTTTCAGTGAAAGGAGTTGTCGATGACGACCTGCGAGCGTTGATTGAAGTGTCTGTCTGCGGTGAACCAGACGGCGAAAAATCGTCCGTCTTCGCATGGATCGACACGGCATTTAACGGTGGGCTGGTTCTGCCGCGTCATGAGATTGACAGGTTAGGACTCAAGGAATACTCATCGACGCCTGCAATTCTTGCGGATGGTCAAGAGGTCGAGTTGCCAACCTTCACGTGCCACGTTGAGTGGTTCGGGAAGGAGTACCGTACTCAGATCGTGGCGAATGAAGGTGCCCATCCATTACTGGGTACCATGTTGCTGGATGGCCACGATTTAAGTGTCAGCTATAAGCGTAAGACGGTCGATTTGATCTGACGAACGACCGTCACGGCACATCGCAGAGTCGCTACCCTCACGCCGCGTCGCGTTTCTTCATTTCGCGAGTCAACTTTTGTCGCAGGCGCTGCATGCCGCGGATCCAGCGGTCGTGGTCGTCGGTCTTCAATGAGAAGAACTCGGCCACTTCCGGATGAGGCAGGATCAGAAACTGCTTTTCGCGCATCCCGTTAACGACCGATTCGGCAACGTCGTCAGCCGTAATCGCGTGCAGGTGCAGGTAACGGTGGATGGGGTCGTCGTTGTCCAGAAAGTCGGTGGTCACTCCCAATGGACAAACACACGAAACATTGATGCCCTGACGGCCGTAACAGACCGATAGCCATTCGGCCAACGCGACGTCGGCGTGCTTGGTCACCGAATACGAGGCCGAACCGATTTCAGTCAACACGCCGGCGGCTGAAGCGGTATGCACCAGATAGCCGCTGCCCTGTTCCAGCATCATGGGCACGACTGCACGAGCGGCATACAGACGCGACATGACGTTCACGTCCCACATCTGCATCCAGTCTTCGTTGGGGCTTTCAATGCCACCTTTAACTGTGATACCAGCATTGGAGCAGAACACGTCGATACGGCCGCATTCGTCAACCGTTTGCTTAACGAGAGCCTGAATCGACGATTCATCAGCGACGTCACATTGGATCGCGAGCCCACCGATTTCTTTGGCCACAGCTTCGGCGTTGGCCATGTCGATATCTGAGACCACAACTTTGGCGGCCTGTTCCGCCGCAAATCGTCGACAAAGGGCCGCACCAATTCCGTTGCCTCCACCCGTGACGACGACAACTTTTTCGCGTAATTCCATGACGCTGTTCCTCCGTGAATATGCCGCGACTTGGCGAATTTCGCTGACTTGCGGCCGCGTAATAAGCGGTATTGTACGATGAAGGCTGTTCTCCACGAGCCCGAACCGCCCGCATCAAAAAGTTAATTGCTCTAGCCGCCCGTGCGTCGATGAGCGACCGTGGGTTTTTGTGATTGCACCTGAGCCTTCTGCTTCACACCGGCCGTAATAACTTTGGTACCGCGCGGAATGCCGGAAGTCGTGTCATCCGTCTTATTGGCGACTTCGCGGCGTTTCGCTGCATTCGCCAGTTTCTGCTTGGCGACTCGCTTTTCGCGATCTTTTTTCTTCTGTTGTTTACTCTTGGCCACCGAAGGAATTCCTGCAAGACAGTTGTTCGAATTTCAAAGGCGTAGTGTACAGATTTTCTATATCAAAAGGCGAGCCGAATTCGCAAACATCTTGCGAACGGAGCCTTCCGCTGCAAAAGCGGTATCTGGCATCGGCGAAGACAATCCTGTGCGTAGCGGGTTCCATTTTCTATCATCCGCGAATGCTACACCTTCATTCCACATCGCCTGACCGCTGGCTGCAACAGGTCGACCAGCACCTGCACGAAATCCTGATCGACCACGCTCATTGCGAACAAAAAGCGGCCGCCGCCGCGATGGATCTGATGTTTGACTATGTCGAATATGAAGATCTGGCTCGCCAAATGACCGAAATCGTGCGCGAAGAACTTGAGCACTTTCACCTGGTGCTCGACATTTTGAAACGCCGCAATATCCGGTTCTATAAGTCGAAACCGGGGACCTATGGCCGCAAGCTGAAGGAACTGGCTCGCCGTCAGGAACCTCACAAAGCCGTTGACCGACTTCTCATCGCAGGCCTTATTGAAGCTCGCAGTTGTGAACGCTTCGTCCTGCTGCGCGACCATGTCAACGACGAAGAACTGACAACCTTCTACGGCAGCCTGTACGAATCAGAAGCTCGCCATCACGCCACCTACGTCCGACTCGCCATGCACTACGCTCCGGAAGCCGAGGTTCGGGCTCGCTTGGAAGAACTCTCAGCCGCCGAGGCCGCCATCATCACCGAAGGCTGCCCGCTCCCCCGCATGCACTCCTAGCCGGGCCGGTACGCACCGGCGGGCGATTGGCGTGGCAGGCGGGTGACGGTGTGGAAGCTGAAGCGCCGGCGGTGCTGCCGTTGGTCGCTGGCAGGCCAGTGCGCTGTAGCAAGCGGTTGGCTTGGTAGGACGTATTTGTCAGGTCTGGCAGACCGCAATGTGCTCGACTCGGAGATTCGAGCCACAAAAACCACAGCACAAACGTCCTCGCCGCGCCGTTGTCACCAGCGACCAACGGGAGCACCGCCGGCGCTTCTGCCATTGTCCCGTCACCCGCCCACCACGCCAACCGGCCGGCGGGCCGCCCCGCCTACTGGATGAACTGGAGGAGGTTTTGGGAGAAGACTTTTGAGATGGATGCCATTGTGAACTGTTGCAGGTTCAGTAGCTCCTGCATGCGGACGGCCGCTTCTGCTAGGTCTGCGTTCACGGTTTCGCCGTACTTAATTTTCTGTTCGAGTTCCTGGTCTTCCGTACGAATTTCCAGACGCTCCATTTGCTGCAGTGCGACACCCTGGACACCGATTTCGTCCAGCAGATGATTTTCGATTCGTTCGATATCGCCGAGACGACGGCTAAACGCTGCGTGAAGCTGGTCGCCGGTCAGGTCGCGTGTGTTTCGCAGATCGTCGCGCAAGGCCATCATCACCTGAAACGCGTCCGTCGTTCCGGGGAACTCAACGGAATCCTCACCCGTTTTCTTAAGTGTTGTCGTGTCGAAGTGGACGACGGTGCCGTTAGCGGGAATTGTGATCGTTTCGCTGTCGCTAAATGTAATTGGCTGCGTCGTCGCACCGCCGTCGACAGACAGAGTTCCGTCGGCTGTAACGGCAACCGTGCCATTGAATCCGGCTGTGATCGCTGTTGTGTTCAGATGAATCAGTTCGCCAGTTGGTCCACGTACCTGCAGATCGGTATCAGCGTTGGTGAACGCGATCGGGCCACCTCCGTTGAGAGTAATCGTGCCCGATGCACCGGTGCCACTGGTGTCTGTGATCGTCAGTTCGTGAATACCAACGAGCGTATCGCTGCCGACGGAGCTGTCGCCGATTGACACTCCGGACGCCCCGGCGAATGACGTGGCCGTGTGACTCACTGTAACGGTCAGTTCTGCTTTGGCGGTATCGGTGCCGACGCCCGGACTCAGGCCCGTATCGCCAATAATGATGGTGGGTTCGCGCACGACGGACTGAAAGACGTGGTCACCCGACGTCAGTGCTTCGCGTGGGATGTCGCCGGTCACGTGCAGTTGAGAATTCGCGGGTGTGCCGGTGTATTGAACGCTGTCGATGCCCGTTGAGCGTTCAACAGCGAAGGGCTTTGTTTGAGTCGCTGTGCCGGCAAACAGATAGCCTGATTCGTCAGACGCATTGGCAAGGCTGACGAACTGATCGAGCGTTCCTTCCAGTTCACTGGCCAGCGCATTCAGTTCGGCGGGTTCAGTAGCCTGCGCGGCCGATTGGGCGATCCCGCGGACACTCACGAACAATTGCTGAGCTTCGCGCAGCTGCACGTGAGCCTGACTGACCCGTGCTTTGACATGGTTCACGGATTCAACGTGCGTTTGCAAACGCGACAGTTTGTCTTTCTGGACAATACTGCGCCGCGTCGCGGCCGGATCGTCGGACGGGCGATGAAGACGAATGCCGGTCGAAATTTGTTGCTGAGTCCGCTGCAGTTCGGCCGCCTGTTTGGCCAGTTCTGACGTGGCCAGGTCAATGCCCACTCGCGGGGTCACTCGAAAATCCATGGTGTTTATCCCAAGCTGCTATTTCATAGGACCGGCAAACCGTAGCCACCGAAACGAAAAAAAAGCATTCGTCGGTCTGCGTTTCGCTCTGCTATCTTATAATCTGCATAATTTCGTCGTACGTCGCTTCCACCGTATTGATGAACCTCGCCGCCGCCTGAAATGCGCGTTCCACTTCCAGCATCTTCAGAAATTCTTCGTCGGTGCTGACTCCGGAGACGGAGTTTTGTGTTTCTTCCAGTCGCTGGCCGTATGCTTCAAGTTGTTCTTTCTGACTTGCCGCCTGAGCTGCATCCATACCGACGTCGGCCGTGAAGTCGGCCAGCTCTTCGACGAACGTCTGGTCATCCAGCACGCCAAACCGCAGGTCTCGCAAATTGGCCATTGCAGCGACGTTGCTGGCGTCGCCGGGGAAACCGGTCGTCGAAGTCGACAGCAAAGTCGAATCGGCAGCGATGTCTGATCTCAACGCGTAAGTGCCGATCGAAGCGCCCGAAAACAGACTGTTGATTCCCAGCGCCGCGAGCAAACCTGTTGTGTCAGAATCGGGCGTCACCACGACGTCCGCCACATCGGTGGCGTTGATCGTGCCGGAGCCAAACTGCAGGAACACGCCGTCTGCGATCGCCATCGGGGTGTTCGCTTCATAGTCTGTTCCCACGTTCACCGTGGCGACCACCTGGCCGTTGGAATTGCGGATTGTTGCCTCCAGCCCATCGGTCACTCCAACCGTTCCGGATTGATTGAACGAAATGTCCCATGTGTCGAGATTCGGGCCTTCGTAGCTGCCGGTAAACTGAGGAACAGACGACCCCGCCCACGACGTCAGGTCCGGCACATTGTCGACTCGGCCGGCAAAATCGATCTGCTTTGAACCCTCGCCCGCCAGCGTCAAACGCCCGTTGTCTGAGTTCAATACAGCCGTGACGCCAGCAATTGCGTCGAACTTGGCTGTCACGTCAGCCAGCGATTCCGTATACGGGTCGACATCGATCGCATGTGACGAGCGATGCCCGGTTGTCGGATCCGTCACCGTGATCGTGACGTTGCCACGCTCCACAGGGAACGCAATGCCGCTGTACGCGAGTGGAGTGTTGATCGATTCCACACGTCGACTGGCGCGCAGCGTGTCGTGAGCGCCGTTATCCTTCAGGCCTTTGGCATGCTGCTGATCAACCGAGCTTACGATTGTTTGAGCCAGTTGTTCCAGCCGATCGAGCGTATCCGGAATCGCATTGTTTACGGCATTCAGCAAGCCACCGACTTTGCCTCCGGCAAGTTGTAGGGGATGGCCGGAACCGGACATCTGCAGATCCCATCTGTCGCCCACTCGAACAACTTCAATTGTGGAAGGAATCTCACCAATCGCGCCGAAGCTACCGCCAATTGTGACGATGTCTTTGCCGTTTAGATCTTTCCGAATGCTGACGTCTGTCAGTTCGGCCAGTTCGTTTAGAATCTGGTCACGGCGATCCAGCAACGAATTCGGATTGCGATCGTGAGTCTCCGCAAACCTGATTTCTTTGTTTAGTTCCGCGACTTCGGCGATGGACGAATTGATCTGCTCAACGGAATCACGCAGTTCAGAAAGTCGAGCTCCCGATTGGGTCTGTAACGCACTGCGGATGTTGTCAAACTGAAACAGCAGGTTCTCCGCACTGGCCAGGAACTCACCACGCACAGTTGGGACCTCGGGCGAATTCGCGACGGATTCCAGCTTGTTAAAGAAGTTGCTGAAGTACTCGTGAATCGAACTGTCGCCCGGCGTGAACAGAGATTCAATATCGCCAGCGATCGACAGATCTGCAGAGCTCGCTCCCAGCAGCGACTGATTGCGCAGAATCGCAGCGTCCGTGGCTTCGTCGACGACTCGACGAATCCCGGCGATTTCAACGCCTGTCCCAATCAGATGCTGACCATCCAGTTGTGGCGCGCGAGTGGCCAGGTCGACACGCTCGCGGTGAAAACCGGGAGTCGCGGCGTTTGCGATGTTGTTGCCGATCACGTTCAGCGTTGTGGAATGTGTCCGCAGCGCCGAAAGTCCAATTTCGTAGCCTCGCATGAGCTGCCTATGACCTTGCGTTAAATTTGACGGAATCAGCCGACATCGATCGCCGCCCCGATGCGTCGTAGCGGTCAGAAGCCACTTCGCCGCCCACGTGCTGAAAAACGGCGTGGCGTATCTGTCGCTTCTCAGACAACACCCAGGCCGTGTTCGCAGAAATGCCTTGAATCTGCCGCGTCAGTCGCAACAGCCGCCGCCGCGATTCCCTTAACGATTGAGCGATCGCGGGAGCGCTGACGTCGTAAAGCCGGATGAGATGGCGCACAGAAAAGTCGGTTTGCGGAATTCCGAATGCTGCGGCGGCCGTCTGAATCAGCAGCGTCGCATCCTGGTTCAGCCGCTGACATAAGTCGCTGGCCGCGTCGATTCGGATTCGAAGATTGCGGTGCGAGACGTCGTCTTCGGGACTGTTGCCGATATCAACTAACAGACTTTTGAAGGCCAGCATCGCGGCTTCCTGAGCGTCAAAGTGACGCAACAGCGACTGCACGTGGTGCTGATTGTCCTGCAAACTGTTCGTGCTATTGTCCGATGGTGAGTGCATTCTGATATGCCTTGATCTGCTGAGTGTTGCCGCTGGAACGCTGTCCAGCTTCGGCCTGGTCGGCCGCCTGTTGAATTTCGCTTAACGCGCGGGTCAGGTCGCCACCGGAGATACCGGTCGATTGAATCATTTTTGCCATGCCGATGCCGCCGCTTTCGGCGATGTGTTCGCCCATAAAGGAATCGAACATTCCGCCGAATGTGTCACTCTTGTCGCCGGCGAACATGTCTTCAGACATGGACTGCCGCATCGACTTCAGCATCATCGACACAAATAGAGCTTCAAACTCCTTCGCGACCTTGGCGGCTTTGTCGTCCGCGCGATTCGCTTCGGAGAACTGTGAGAACGGTGACTGAGCGTCAACGGTAGTAGGAACTGATGTCGTGGCTTGCATGTGGTTTACTTAATTTCCAGCTCTGCGTGCAGCGCGCCGGATTCCTTTAGCATCTGAAATATGGCACTCAGGTCACGCGGTGACACGCCCAAAGCGTTCAACGATGCGGCGAGGTCGTGAACCGTGCTTGTGTTACTCATCACGTTGATCGCTCGAGTTTCTTCCATGACGTCAACTTCTGTTCGCGGCACGATGGCGGTTTGTCCATCGCTGAACGGTTCTGGCTGAGATACCTGAGGTGACTCCATCGTGCGGACGATCAAATTGCCATGAGTAATCGCAATCGGCGACAGTCGCACGTTTTCTGTGAACACAACGGTGCCCGTGCGTTCGTTGATGATGACTCGCGCAGGAGCGTCGGGCGTGATACGGACTTTCAGGCATTCGGCGATGTACTGAAACGGCGCGGCGATAAACTTCTGAGGGATATGCACCGACACCATGCCCGGTGTTTCAATCCATGCCACGTCCGGCATCAGCATATTGATCGCTTCACAAACACGACTGGCGGTTTCGACGCTGGGTTCATGCAGCAGTAGATGAAATTTGCCTTTGTGGATGATCTTCGTCGGCACTTCATGTTCGACGATCGCTCCGTTAGGAATGCGGCCGACCGTGGCATGATTCTTTGTGATGGTGGCCGCCTGGCCTCCAAAATTGCCGCCGTTGGTAGAGATGGAACCACTGGCCAGGGCATAAACCTGCCCGTCCACGCCAACCAGCGGAGTGCGCAATAGCTGGCCGCCGTTCAGGCTTTCGGCATCGTCCAGCGTGGACACCACGACGTCTATTCGCTGCCCCGGCATGGCGTGTGGCTTCAGCATGGCTTTGACAATCACCACCGAGATGTTGTCGGTCTTCTCACGAGCTTGCTGAATTAAGGCACGCGTTTCCGGGTCGGCTCGCAAACCCATTTTTTGCAGGACTTCCACCGCCGCTCGCTTTGTGGATTCACTTTTTCCGCCCGTGCCGTCCAAGCCTGTTACGAGGCCGAGGCCTGTGAGTTCGTTGGGGTGTTCGCCGGCGATGTCGGTGATGTCACGAACCTGCACCATCGGGCGAAGCTGAGCCGAAGCGCTGCTGATGAACGCTTGCGTCAACGCGAACGTTGCCAGCAAAGCGAGGGCTTTATGTCGTCGTGAATTCCGCATTGTTGTGATTTCACTTAGTTTCGATCGGTCGCCTGCTGTCTGAATACCGGCGCCTCTGCTGTGTCGGCCAGGTCGTGAGGGTTTGTGTGCCACTGCACTCCCAATTCCACAAGGATCTATTTGGCGCCGTTCCGTGTTAAAACGGCCAGATTTTGTTCATCTTGCGTCCCAGCCAGCCCTGCCGAGTGAAATGGCGTTCGGCACCGCTGTCGTCATACGAGGTCTGCATGTTCGCGACGAACCGTGAACTCACGGTGTTGTCGGGGCCAATATCGACAGGTCGAACCATGCCGGAAATTTTCAGAGTGCGTTTTTCGCCAGCGATCGACATCGTCCGACCGCCGCAGACGACAAGGTTGCCGGCCGGAGTGACGCTGACCACCGTCACTGTGATACGGTCTGTGACCTCACGCGAGTTCTGGTAGGTGGCTTGACCGCTGAAGTTGCGGTCCGTCGATTTGCTCATGTCCAACGCGGCTGAAGCGGCGCTGTCGCCAAATCCTGCGGCTGAAGACGCGGCGATATCAAACGTGCCGGAGGCGCCTGTCGATTTGTCCAGCGCCTTGTTCTCGCGGTTTTGGACTTCCGTCGATTCGTTGATGATGATCGTCACCAGGTCGCCCGGTCGCCGCGCGCGGGAGTCTTCAAACAGGAATGCTTTTTGTGGACGGTGGCGTCGCCATAGCGAATCGGCTCGCACAAAGTCCATGCCCGGCACTGCCAGAGCCGCGCACGCCAGTGTGAGGATGCGCCGTCGAGTGAGGGGTTTGCGTTTCATCGGTTACCTTCCGTGGTATGTGTTTGGGTGGCGCCTGCGACGCGGTATGGGGCGCCGTAGGCTTCCAGCCATGCGTTATCGCAGTTTGATTTCTGCCTGCCCGGGAGCGACAACCCGAGCGGTGATGACTTCTTTGGAATCCAGGTTTCGTAGTGAAATGAAATCGCCGATGTGTCCGTCTTCCAGTGCTTCCGCCTGTCGCAGACGAACTCGCAAAGCACCGCTCACAGCCGTGACTCGCACCTTACTGCGTCTCTTCACGACCACTTCCGCACGTTCCTGAGCGGGCGGGACGACGTCTCGCAACGACAGTACTTCGCCCGGACCAAGATTCGTTCGTACACGCTGTCCGTAGATGTCTTCGTCAGTCGGTTCATCGGCTCGGGTGGCCAGAAATCGATTTTCAAACTGGACGTTGGATTTTTCGATCGTGGATTCGCGCTGCAACGAAACTCTAGTCACCGCGACTCGATGCCGTCGCAACACTTCAAACCTTCCAGCTCGTTTCAGCAACAAATTGCCGCCGTCCCACAGCATGACGTTTAAGCTGGACGTGCCCAGCCGTGCGGATGAAGGGGGCATCACTTCGACTCGCAGATCCGGCCGCTCACGAATTTGTGTCGGCAGCGCTGAAACAAACGGATTCGCCAACCGAATACGCAGTTCTTCTTCCGGAACACCAAGCATCTGCTGCATCGTGCGAGTGGCTGCGATTTCGATGTCGGTATCGGCCAACGGTTCGGGTTCTTCGAATTCAACGAAGATTTTCTCTGGCCCGGACACTCGAAGTTCATCTGAACCCCAGCCAGCCACCATCAGCCGAATGCGCACGAACGACCGATTGAGAAACAGAGACGACTTGGTGTTGTCGAAATCAGCGAGATCTATTTGCCCGGCGATGACGGCTTCGTTATTGGTCGTTGCCGAAATATCAGCGACGTCGGCCAGCGTGACTTGACGGCAATCGACGACGGGGTTTGCACGCAATTGCACGATCAATTCTGCGCACGCGGCCGCTGGCAGCATCAACGCGACCAGCGCCGCGCAGAAGCTGGTGGCAAGTCGTGTTAAGGCCGGGCTTATTGAATTATCGTGGATCAACTTCATCAAACTATCTCACAATATCAGCCGATGTCGACAGCATCTCATCGCCCGCCCGAATGGCTCGTGAGTTGATTTCGTAGGCTCGCTGAGCAGAGATCAGCGAGATTAGTTCTGTAACGACTTCTACATTGGAATTTTCCAGGTAACCCTGGCGCAGCAGCCCGAAGCCTGCGTCGCTGGGGTTGCCAACCACGGCCGCTCCGGATGCTGGTGTTTCAGCAAACAGGTTCGAACCTTCGCTGGACAGGCCAGCGGCGTTTAGGAAAGTGACCACCTGAATTTGTCCGAGCGACACTGGTGTTCCGGAACTGTTGCTCGATACGCCTTCGACGCTGCCATCACTGCCGATGCTGATCTTGCTGATGTCAGTTCCCTGAGTAATCGTGATCGCCGGGTTTAGTACCAGACCATCCGGGTTGACCAGGTTTCCGCTGTTCGCATCGACCTTAAAGTTACCGGCACGCGAATAGCGAAATTCGCCGTTGGGATGCAGCAGTTGGAAGAAGCCGTCTCCCTCGATTGAAACATCCAGCGAGTTGCCCGTTTGTTCGAGGGCTCCCTGCGTGAAGTGCTTCGTCGTTGATACCGCTCGCACACCGTTACCGATTTGCAGTCCGGTTGGTGACACTTGCTGATTGGTGACGGCTGTTCCGGGCTGACGCATCGTGTTGTAGACCAGATCAGCAAAGTCCAGGTGACTTTTACGGAAACCGGTAGTGTTCACGTTCGCCAGGTTATTCGCCGTGTTATCAATCATCAGCTCCTGAGCCTTCATGCCCGTGGCGCTGGTGTAGAGAGCTCGTAACATTCTGAGTTACTTTCGTTGTGAACGAGTTTCAGGTTTTAGATTAGTTTCCGTTGATGCGTCGGCCGACGGCGTCGTCGATTGTCTTCAACGCTTTCTGAGACATTTCATACTGCCGCGATGCCACAAGAATATTCACGAGCTCGTCCATTTGAGCCACGTTTGCGGATTCGGCAAATCCTTGTAGCACACTGCCTTCAGCCTCCTGCACGTCGGCGTTCGGCCCGGCTTTGAACAGCGACGCACCGGTCGCGATCAGTTGTTCGGGGTTGGAAACTTCAACAAACTGAAGCTGACCAAATTCGACGCCATTCGCAGACAGTCGACCGTCTCGGGAAATGGAGATCGCTTCGGCGGACGTGTTGGGTGGAATCCGGATTGGCGCGTTTCCACCAGACACCGTCAGGCCGTCGATGGTGACCAACTGGCCATCGGGGTGAGCCTGAAACGAACCGTTGCGTGTATACATGGGCCCGTCCGGACCATCGACCACGAAGAAGCCGTCTGATTCGATGGCGACGTCTAACGAACGGCCGGATGCCTTTAAGGGGCCGTGCGTGAAATCGATGGCAATTTTGCGAGTTTGCAGACCATCAGCCGCACGTTCAGGCCGCTCCATAACGGTCGCCTGGCCGTTGCGTTGAGCTTCCAGAACAGTACCGAAAGTTGTTTGGTGCAGCACCCGCCGCCGAAACCCTGGCTGGTGCGCATGCGCAAGGTTTTCTGCCGATGTTTCGTGTCGAGTTGCCGCCGCGTCCATGCCGGTCGCGGCGCTATATAGTCCGGAAATCATGACAAGCCCCCCTGCTGTCTGTACCAGTTCTTCGGAATTTGAGGGCGTCGACAATGTCTGGAAGATGGCTGCAATCGGCGTGTTACACGTTATTACCCAGTCTGAGCGAGCCGGTTGACCAGGCAGGAAAAACGCCGCTGCGACGAGTGACGGGCGGCTTCCGTGAGTGGTCTGCGCGTTCCTGCAGGGCGACTGAAGTCGAGCAAGTCGCGTTGCCGGCATCGCGGTCGCATTCATGAATGAATTTCGCAGTGACCGGCATTTTTTTCAGAAACCTGTACGAAAACCGTCGGCCGCTCGCACTAAACAAGATGGCACCGCACCATTTTGTAAAGAGTCATCTCATGAAACTCACACTTCGAACACTTTTGGCCTACCTCGACGATCGGCTGTCTCCGGGGAACGCTCGCGAATTGGGGCAGAAACTGGCGACCAGCCCCTTTGCGACGGAGCTTGCCGACCGCATTAAGAGCGTCGTTCGCCGCCGTCGTTTGGCCAGTGAATCTGCCGAACACAAAACGATCGACGGGAACCTCATTGCTGAGTATCTGGACGATCAGCTCACGCCGGAACTGGTCGCGTTGATTGAGAAGGAGATTCTTTCGTCTGATCATTCGCTGGCCGAAGTTGCGGCGACGCATCAGATTCTGGGCCTGCTAAGCGACCCGGTGGAAATTTCTGCCGATTTGAAGACTCGGCTGCACAAACTGGATCCCAGTGTCGTCAAGGAAGCGACCGACGATGGTGCTGCCGCCTCCACGGTTCAGCCCGCCAAGGCTGGCGAATGGACGCCGCTGCAGAAGCAAAACGAATCTCAGAAACGTTCGCCGATGCTGTTGCTGGCCGTGATGGTGCTGGGCTGGCTGGGTTTGCTGGCAACAGATTCGAATCTGTTTCGCAGTGACGACGATAGAACTGTCGCGACAAACGTGCCAGCAGACGGTAATGAACCGGCATTGGCGCAGTTCGACGATGGTGCCGATCCTCCGCAGGTTGCAGCCCCCGAAACACAACCAGCGGCGGGCGACGCTGCGGTCGCTCAAACAGACGCGACACCTAGAAACGCAGCGCAGCCGACGAGTCCTCAACCAACGACCGTGCCGAATGGTGGCGCGGCTGCGACTAATGCTGAACCGGGCCGCACACCCACTCCGGCTGGTGCGGACATGGCCGCTACAACTCAGCCCGCGACGAATCCAGCGGCTGTGCCTGCGACCGATTCCACTGCGCCAGACAAGCCGATGGAGCCAGCGCCTGCAGCGGATTCTTCAACAGCAACTGGCGATGCTTCGGTTGCCAGTGCGGCGGACGGTGCTCCAGTAGCGACCCCCACGCCGCCCGCGGCACCGGTGGCTCGATTCGAATTGATTGACAACAACGGCATGGTGGCTTTGCGAGAACCCAAACAGGCTGCGTGGGCGTGGGCATCGAGTCTAGGTATATCGCCCACAGGCAGTTGGTCGAAGCCGCTGAGCGAAACATTTGCCACCATCGCGGAACCGTTTACGGCGCGCGTTGTCGCTCCAAATTCCGGCTGGTCGGCTCAACTCTTGGGGCCGGCCGTGTTTCAAGCGGTGACCGAACCAGCAGCGGCCTTGCGAGTTGTTGAAGGCCGCCTCTTGTTGCGACGTTCCGCCAAGGAAGGGGCCGCCGATTTTCGATTGGTGACCGGACGGCGAGCTTTGAATGTTTCGATCCCGGATGAGGGTGACGTTGTGGGCCTGGAGGTCACAATTTTGCCAGCTAGCAATTTGACTGTTGAACCCGATGCAGAAGAAAGTACGCCCTTGTTTCCGACGGAAAATAATCGCGTTATCCGAATTGCGGCCGCCGACGGCGACGTGCAGGTTTCAGTTGACGGCAACGACACGCCCATCACGATTCCTCGCGGGTCGGAATGGATCTGGAACACAACATCAGACGTCGTTACCGCTGGTGCGGTGACTGTTAATTCAGCAATTCCAGCATGGCTATTTGCCGCTCGCAATCCCCCGATCGAAATGCAGGCCACGCTAATTGCAGAAACTGTCGCCGCCTATCCGAAGTCGGAATCCGTAACAGGGGCAGCGATGGCTTTGACGACCAACAAAAACCCACAGATTGCGGACTATGGTGTGCGGCAGTTGACGCTTCTCCGCAGCGTGAACGACCTTATCACAGTCATGCTGCAAACCAACGACGACCCGACTCGCCAATCCGCCATCGTCGGACTACATCAGCTGGTTCAACAAAGGCCGGCAGACATGCAGCGGATTCGAGACGCGTTGGCCATGCGGCTACCCGAAATGGAACTCGACAATGCCATGACAATGCTGCAGGGCATGAGTCGATCGGACGGGCAGGATCCTCGTACCAGCGAGTTTCTTGTATCGATGCTGGAACACAACCGAGCGGCGCTGCGGGCAATGGCGATTTTCAATCTGGAACGCCTGACCGGTGAACGTCGTGGCTTCTTTGTCAGCGACGACACGGGGCGCCGAGATGCTGCCGTTCGCCGTTGGAAGCGAGACCTGGCGAAGAACGACGGCCGTTTGATCCCGGCGTCGGCGGAATGACCGAATGCGGCGGGATACCTGGGAGCGTGTTGCACACGCCCAAGTACCCTTCCGTTTGGCTTCACTTCTTAAACGACTACCCGATATCCAGCGGTCCGGTGCTGTCGCCGAGTTCTTTGATGTTTGCGCCGACTCGTTCCGCCATAGAAAGAAACAGATTGTTCAAAGGCGTTTCTTTCGGGTAGTGCAGAACTCGGCCGGACTTAATTGTGCCGCCGCCTTTGCCCGCGACAAGGATTGGCAGGTCGTCATGCGAATGCCGCATCCCGTCTGAGATTGCACTGCCGTACAGAATCATGCTGTTGTCCAGCAAATTGCCATCGCCTTCCTTCACTGCCTTCATCCGCGACAGGAATGCCGCAAACTGTTCTGTCAGATAACGGTCGATTTTTGCGATCTGAGCGATCTTGTCTTTGTCGCCGCGGTGGTGCGACAGTTCGTGGTGCCCATTCTTGACGTCAACATCACGATAGCTGCGGTTGCAACCGGCATCGCCCACCATGAAGGTTGTGATACGAGTTGAATCGGTTTGGAAGGCCAGCAGCATGATGTCGTACATCAATCGCAGATGCTCCTTCAATTCTGACGGCACGCCTTCTGGCAGCTGCATCTCAGGAATTTCCTTTGGTCGCAGATGATTGGCTCGATCAATTCGCTGTTCGATCTCTCGCACGCTGGTGAAGTACTCGTCCAGTTTGTGCCGGTCGGTTCCGCCCAGCTTCTGCTGCAAACGTGCCGCGTCGTCGGCGACGAAGTCCAGAATACTTTTGCGAAACTTGTTGCGGCGTTCCTGAGTCGCCGCACCTTCGGGAGTGCCAAACAGGCGTTCGAAGGCCAGGCGAGGATTCACTTCCTTCGCATTCGGCGTGTTGGGTGACTTCCAGCTGATGTTGGTGGAGTACGCACAGCTGTAACCCGAATCGCAACTTCCGGCATTGCGGCCTCGTTCGATCCCGAGTTCCAGCGATGGCAGTCGAGTCTTATCGCCGATCAGTTTGGCGGCCGCCTGGTCGATGGAGACACCAACCTCAATGTCGGCACCGGCCGTTTTGCGTGGCTGAGCTCCCGTCAAAAACGCGCTGGCGTTGCGGGCGTGATCGCCTCCGCCGTCCCCGTTGGCTCGCGCGTGATTTTGGGTCAGCCCGGTCAACAGCAGAAGATCCTGCTGGTGCGGTTGCAGCGACTCCATGGTATCGTTCAGTTTGAAGTCGCTGCCTTCGCCCTCCGGCTTCCAACGATCCATAATCGCGCCGTTGGGAAAAAAGACGAATGCCATGCGACTTGGCGCAGTTGCAGCATTGGCTGCTGCGGCAGCCGCTGCTGTCTGCGGCCGCATAATGTCCAGCAGCGGAAGAGAAACGGCGGCTCCGGCACCGCGGAGAACGGTGCGTCGATTAAGTGAGGTATTCATGGTGTTAGCCTTTCGTTGCAGTATCTAAGCCACTTCGTTTTAGAAACGAATCGGACAATACGAGACTTTCAATCAATGCGGAAAAACGATTTCCATTCGCAGCCATGTCGGCCACGCAATCTTCAATGACGCATTTGTCGTAAAATTCTGTGCCACGCCCGAGAGCGTAGACGAGTAGTTTTTCGGCCAGTGTGCGAAAGAACTTCTCACGACGTTTCTGAATGATGGCAATCAGTTCGATCGGGCCGTTAAAGGATTCGCCGGACGGCAGTTGCCCGGATGCGTCAACCGTGTGGTCACCGTCTTTGTCTCGCCAGCGACCAATTGCGTCAAAGTTCTCCAGCCCGAAACCCAGTGGGTCCATTACGACGTGGCAAGACGCACAACCGGGATCTTCTCGATGCTTCGCGAGCTGCTCTCGCAACGTCGCATTCGGAGCCGCCTCTGCGGTCGCCTCCAGCTCCGGCACATTCGGCGGTGGCGGTGGTGGAGCTTCGCCCCACATGTTTTCCATAATCCACTTGCCTCGTTTGACCGGACTGGTGCGGCCGGGATTTGAGGTAAGCGTCAGAATGCTGGCATGAGTCAGCACGCCCGTCCGGTTGGTGCCTTTCAGTGAAATGCGTTCGAAACTGTCGCTCTTCACACCTTCGATTCCGTAATGATCGGCCAGGCGTTTGTTCAGGAATGTGTAGTCTGCCGACAGCAGTTCTTCTACGCTGCGGTCTTCCTGCAGGATTGAACCGAACAGCAACTCTGTTTCACGCCGCATGTCGTGTTTGAGTTTGCTGTCGAAATTCTTAAACACGTCGGGGTTTGGAGTGACGTCGTCGATGTTTCGCAGATTTAGCCATTGGGCCGCGAAGTTTTGAACCAGAGCGTCTGCTTTGTCATCCTTCAACATCCGTCGAACCTGTTGGCGGAGCGTGTCAGCAGTAGTGAGTTTCTTTTGACGGGCAAGCTCAAACAACTCGTCGTCAGGCATGCTGCTCCAGAGGAAATACGACAACCGACTGGCTACTTCAAAGTCGTTCAACGTTCGTTCGGGCGTTCCGGCGGGCGGGTCTTCTTCCAGACGGAACAGGAATTCGGGCGCCACCAGAATCGCTTGCAGACTAAGCGATAGCCCACCTTCGTATGTTTCTCCCAGATCAGCCACAGCGTGTTGCACCAGGCCGACGTAGCCACTGACTTCTGCATCTGTACACGGACGTCGGAATGCTCGGTCCAGCAATGGACGCAACACCTTTTCAGCCGCCTGTTTCACAGACACATCCGCACCAGGTTGGGCCACAACCAATCGTCGAAACGCGTCCGACCGAAAGGGAACCGCAGCGCCGATTGGTCCATGCAGCTCCATCTTCGCAACGGCAAAGTTTCGGTCCTGCTTGTTTTTCGGTTCGTACGCGTCGTTTAAGAATGCCGCCCCGATCTTCACCTGCTGCGAATCCAGTTTCAGGGGTTGTTTGAACACTTCGTCCTTTGCGTGTTCGATAACTTCGAACTCACGCTGTCGCTTTCCGTCGACGCTAAGGCCGAATTTTGCTTTTTCGTCACCCATCTGAGTGGCCTGAGCCGTGATGCGAAGTTCGTATTCGCCCGCCGCCGGAACTTCAAACGTTCCGAATATTTCGCCGCTGCTGGGCAGCCACAGCAGCGTGCCAGACGGCTTCCTGCCGTTTGACGTCGTCAGCTGATCCACACCAAGGGGAATCGTCTGCGGCTTTGAGTAATCCGTCGAATCAATGACGGCGTCAGCAACCTGTTCGGCCGCGTTCAGGTACTTTTCCATCAGCAGCGGCGGCAATGACAATACGTCTCCGTTGTTGTCGAATCCTTCGCCCACGTCGTCAGCCGGAAAGTCGTTGGCCGGTGTGATACTGACACCGAACAAATCACGAATCGTGTTGTTGTATTCGGACCGGTTCAGCCGCTGGACTGTCGGCCGACCGGGTTTGTAGACCAGGTCGCAATCAAAATTGAAGAGCTCGTCATGCAGTAGTTCGGAAACCTTCTGTCGTTCTTCGGCGGACGGCAGCGGATCGTGATCGGAAGGTGGCATCGCTCCGACACTGATCATCCGATACACGCGTTCCCACGTCTTTCGTTCGCTTAAGAACTGGTCAACGGATTTCAACTCGGACACCACAATTCCGGCGTCCTGCGATTCGAGCCCATGACAGTCGATGCAGTACGTTTTCAGAAACGGTTGAATCTTCTGGACCAGCTGCTGTTGCCGGTCGGCGACGGTTTGTTGGCCTGCCGCTGATTTGGTGTCAGCCGGTTCTGCCGCCTCTACTGAAAATCCCGTAGCGGTCACAGCGGCAATCGATACGGCAACGATCGCGAGCGCTCGTCCGCCTGCCTGGCAAAGTGTCCTCACGCATCGCTCAACATGGCGAGCGATTGCATGAAAGCGGTGAGCGCAAACTGGCAGCGCATAGTTTGGGGCGAAGCGAAACATACATGTGAGGCTATTGGGCCAGCCGGGTGGGATTGGATCGGTGGCCTGAAGGTGGGAAGCAGCCGTTGTCGCCAGCACAATCTGGCCGGTCTGCCATACGTCTAGTCTATCATCGCGCGGCACCGTCGTCCACATTTCGGATAAGAATGACGAAAGTCGACCAGCTCGCACGCGTGATGGTTGCAGCGGTCGACGTGGCTACTCGGATTCTGAGAGGTGTCCAGTAGCTGAACTTGCGAGCAATTCCGGGGAAATCCCGAAGTGACGAGAAGGGCGGTTCAAGGCACCATGTGGCGAATTCAGGCGATTGTGGATGACTTTGAGGCCGCATTCTCCGCCATCAATCTTTGCCCCGTTTGACTGCTGTGACGCCACTACGAAGCTCGAAATACCGCCAGAAGACCCGCTTTGGGGTAGGGCGTTGACACCCTTTTTAGACAGGTGTAGATTTCTCTGCCGCTGCTGCACGGAGAGGCTGTGAAAGCAGCGACCAGTATTCGATCGTTCGCGGAAATGGCCGCGTGGCAGTATCAGACAGAATGAATGCATTGCCGCGAAGCCGGAACGTTGTACGGGTGCTTGCGACAGCCGCTGTTCTGCTGATTGTGATGACCGTTTCGTCTGCGGTGATTGCTTCAGGTGACGACGTTCCAAAATCGAGTTTGTCTTACAACCCCCAGAAAGTTGCTTTCGCCAGCCAGTCCGATTCCGGTAATCTGCCCGGCACTGTTGGTAACTTTTTTATCACGGAAGTGTTTTGTCATGTTTAATCGACTTCAGTCTCAGTCTTCGTTTCAGGAAGATCTGTCGTTTCTGATTCCGCCGAATCAGATCAACCAGATGCCGCTTGAGCTGCAGGAATTGTGCGAGCTATACAACGCCGACCATTGCAACGACGTGGACAAGGCTGATTCGGCCGCCACATCAGACTGGCCTGTGTCGCTGTTTGTGCCGACTCAGTACGAAGAAAATTACGCCTACCCACTGCTGATCTGGTTCCACGACGATTTCAGCAGCGAAAACGAACTCGACCTCGTCATGAACGCCATTGGCGATCAGAACTACTGTGGACTGGCCATTCGCGGTAACAAGGCGTTGAAGGAACACGACACGTACGGTTGGAGTCGTGATTCGCTGGAGTTTGGCAAGGTGCCGTTAAAGCAGTTGGTAAACGTGACGGCTCGACGACTGCGACGAGCGTTCCACATCCACAGCGAACGCATTTTCGCGGCCGGTTGTGGCAGCGGAGCAGACGTCGCCCTGCAATTGTTCGCCGAATGCCCCGAATGGTTTGCTGGTGCGGTCGCCATCGATCCTGCCTGCCGTTCAGACTTGCATCTGGGCAATCCCGATGATCTACGCGGGAAGAACGTGCTGCAAACCGTGTCGCGAACCTCCAGCAACGAAACGCTGGCTAATAATTTGAATTCAGTCCGCCTGCTGCGGTCGACCGGCGTCGATATCGATGTCCGAGTGACTGAAGAGCCACTTGATCCATGCTGCAACGACGCCCGGTTTATCGACAACTGGTTGTTGTCAAAGCTGCGTTGCGAGACGTTTGTTTAGAACTTATCGCAAATGCCCCTCGATGCTGCGAAGCTGTTTGACTTCGACCGCTTATTTGAAGATCTCACCGCCGAAGGATTCGGCGATTGGGCCGCGACGCTAAAACGCGAAACCGCAGCCGCTCTTTCCAGCGACGGGCACGGAAGCCTGACCACGTGGATTGATGCCTGGACAAAATTGCCAGACATCGCAGCCGACACCATCCGCCTGGATCAGGGTGCGGTCGAAGCGACTGGCCTCATCAGCGACGATGAACGTGCAGAACTGCGGACGACACTGCAGCAGTTTCATCCATGGCGTAAAGGCCCGTTCAGGCTGTTCGATATCGACATCGATACCGAATGGAGGTCCGACTGGAAGTGGGACCGGCTGCAGAACCATGTTGAACTTCGAGATCGGCGCATTCTGGATGTTGGCTGCGGCAACGGCTACTTCGGATGGCGAATGTTGGCCGCCGGGGCAAGTCTGGTGCTCGGGCTGGATCCCTTTCTGCTGTACGTGATGCAGCATGAAGTCCTTCGCCGCTACCTCGGGCCAAGCTGCCCGAATTACGTTCTGCCCGCGACAGATGCGATAATTCCGCCACGCCTGAATGCGTTTGACGTCACGTTTTCGATGGGAGTTCTATACCATCGGACCAGTCCAGTCGACCACCTTAAGGCGCTGCACGACAGCCTGAAAACCGGCGGACAGTTGGTGCTCGAGACGTTGATTGTCGATGGCGACGCAAGGCGCGTGCTGGTACCGGAAGGTCGTTACGCCAAGATGCGCAACGTATGGTTCCTTCCCACCGTGCCGATGCTGGAACTGTGGCTACGACGGACAAAGTTCACCGACATCCGTCTGATCGATATCACAGCGACATCCACCGACGAACAACGCAGCACGGATTGGATGACCTTCGAGTCGCTGCCCGATTTCCTCGACCCGGCTGACCAGACCAAAACAATTGAAGGCTACCCGGCTCCTGTGCGAGCGATCCTGACCGCCACAGGTACCTAGCTTGTTGGCGATGCAACTGCGGCTGAGCCAGCAATTACTCAGCCGGTGAGTCGGTCGCTTGCGTGCCACGTCGACCTGGCTTGAAGTAGCGTTTGGATTCGTTGACGGCCGTCCGCCGCGTCGCGATTCGCACCAGCAAGCTGACGAAGTAATCCTTCCAGCCGGGAATTACATACTGACGCCGCTTTTCCAAAGCCGCCAGCGCTGTCCGAACGACTCTTGACGGAGTCTGCGATGAGTGCTTTTCCAGCCAGCCCGGTGCTCCTGCGGTACTGAAGAATTCCGTTTCGGTCACACCAGGACACAGTGCCAAAACAGTGACGCCTCGACTGCGAGCTTCCGCCCACAGGGCTTCGCTGAAATGCAGGACATAGGACTTGCTTGCCGCATAGGCGGCCATGAATGCGACCGGCTGAAAACCGGCCACAGACGACACGTTAACCACTGCCCCGTGCTTGCGTTCGAGCATTCCAGGAAGTGCTCGGTAGGTCAGGTCGGTCAGCGTGTTGACGTTCAGGTAGATCATCCGCTGAACCTCAGCCGGATCCGTCGTGTCGATTTCGCCAATCATCCCAATGCCAGCGTTGTTGATCAGTAGTTCCAGATCAACGCCCAGATTTTCGACTTCGTCATACAGCTTCTTTGCTGCGTCCGGAGTCGCCAGATCGATGGTCACGATATGACATTTCGTGCCATGCTTCGTCAGCAGATCGTTGGCCAATGCATTCATCCGTTCCGTGCGTCGCGCCGCCAGGATCAAATGCATGCCTCGCCCCGCCAGCCGCGCAGCGAACTCCGCGCCGATGCCCGATGAGGCACCCGTCACAAGAGCCCAACGATCGTTAAATGTGTCCAGCAAAGGAAACAGGTCTCCATTTGATCAACGTCGAACAGCGGTCACTTGGTGAATCGCACCACTGGCGCGTATCCTATCACTTTCTCAGTGGCCGTCATGGCTTTCCCGCAAATTCCTTCTCGGCTTCTGCCAGGATTCAACTTTCAGTGCGTTCTGCGGGGTGTTGTTGTACGTGGCGAAGGCCTGTTGTCGGTCAAGACAACGTATTTGGACTTGGACAATGACAGAAGACAGGCAGCTTTGGATGACGCGTGAGGAGTCGCGACAAATCGATCAGGCGGCCGTCAGTGAACTCGGACTCACCGGCCCGCTACTGATGGAAAATGCAGCTCGGGCCGCTTGTGATGTGATTCTGCGGATGTCAATTACGGGAAACATCACAATCGTGTGCGGACTGGGCAACAACGGTGGCGATGGTTTTGCCCTGGCTCGCCAACTTGCTGCTGTGGGTGTGATTCCTCAGGTCGTTTTGATGACTGGCGGCAAAGATCTGTCTGACGACGCCAGCTTTAACCGCAGTGTTTGGCTGGCGGCAGGTTTTGATGTTTTAGACGCGGACAAATCTGGACAGCCTCACGCGGCCGTCGGTGAACTCGGCGAAAACGACCTGATCGTTGACTGCTTACTGGGCACTGGAATTCGAGGTTCAGCTCGGCCACCATTTTCCGAATTCATTTCCGCCATCAACTCATCAGCAGCTCGAGTTCTTGCCGTGGACGTTCCATCCGGACTCGATTGCGAAACGGGCGCCGCCGCTGGCGAAGTTGTTCAAGCCAACCAAACAGTCACATTCGTCGGCATGAAGGTCGGATATCGGAACGCGGCCGCCAAACGATTCACCGGAGCGATCGAAGTTGCACCGATCGGCATTCCCGACCGATGGGTCCGCGACTGGCTCCAGCGCTATCGTTCGTCAGCGTCCTGAACGGCCGGTTCCGTCAACAAAGCTTCCAACTGCACTCGCCCAACATGCCACATAAAATTAGGACCATAGCCGGCAGTGCGCGGCCGATGGCGAGCGACCGCGCGAGCCAAATATCGTCGAGCCTTATCGGGTTTTTCCTGCACGACCATGTGCATTCCAATGTACAGTTCTGTGTAGAACAGCCGCTTGTCACGTTCAGTCGCCGGAAGATCTGCGGGAATCTCCGCCAGTGCTTCGTCTGGCGACAGGGTGCCGTCAAACATCCGGTAGACGGCTGGAAACGGCTCGCGATCGTCTTTGTCGTAACGAAGCAGTTCTTTTTTTGCCGTCTGGGCGTCGCTAGCTTTGTACTGAGACAGGTATCTCCAGATTCCGTTCTCACGGTCGACGTCGTCAAATGAATGATACTTTTCAAACTGAGCCACCGCCTGCTTCGGCTGATCGGCAAAGAACAGTGCGATGCCCAGCCGCCAGTGCGAAGCATCCTGAGTCGGATCGAGCTGCACCATGGCCTTGTATTCTTTGACAGCTTCCGGAAACCGCCCCAGAAAGAACAACGCATCTCCACGCCGCGAATGAATCCGAACAGTGCCGGCCGCGGACGCTTCCGGCGTGGGCAGCGATTTCAAAGTCGCCTCAAAATCCCGCCGCTGTGTTCGTCGTTCTGCTTGCGATAACGGGTGCTCTTCGCGCAAAGGTTTACCATCGAGGCTGTCATCGGCAACAACAAGTGCACTGCTAACGGAGAGAGAGACAGCTATCGGCAGCACGGTTAGCAAAGCATTCTCGAAACTGAGCACGGCAGCTTTGGGATAGTTGCGGATCAATAAAACGTTTTCGTTAGGCACTGAAATGGATTTCATTGAGACTACGCAAGAGTATTTTATTATTATTTTACTCGTTTCGAAAATAAAAGGTATTTCTCACACAGTACTGTCCCTAACTATTGATTGAAGTTATCCTTACGGTTCTCGACGCCAAGTCTTTTTTCTTGTTCTGGTTTTCTTAGGAGATTTGAGATGCCCCGTGAAAGAACCCGACGTGCGTTTACGCTGATCGAGTTGCTGGTTGTCATTGCGATCATCGCGATCCTGATTGCCCTGCTGCTGCCTGCCGTCCAACAGGCACGTGAAGCCGCTCGACGGACACAGTGTAAGAACAACTTAAAGCAGTGGGGGTTGGCCCTCCACAATTACCATGATGTTACGAACACTTTTCCGGCCGCACTTATTAATTCGGCGCGCTACAACAATGCGGCCTTTTATTCGAACGGTAACTTCGTGAAAAACACTACCGGGTGGGTCATGCTGTTGCCGTACATTGAACAGGGTAACCTGTATGAGGCCTATAATCATGATTTCGCGGGCGGTCGCGCTGGTGGCTACGGTCACCCGTTTACGCCGTTGGATCCCATGGGCGCTGCCAATGAAGTTGTCACTACAGCCAGAGTTGCCGAACTTGAGTGTCCTTCGGACCCAGTTGCCGGCGAGACCTCAAGCTATGCTGGAGGCACGCCACACTACCATCGCCAGGATGCGCGGCGATCGAGTTACCTTTTTGCAACGGGAGTTTATACAGACTATAGCGCCCCATATTCGGCGTATAGCTCCAGTGTGCGTCGCGGTGCCTTCGGCAACAACGGGGCAGCCAGAATTCGAGACATAAAAGACGGCACCAGTAATTCAATCGCAATCGGCGAATCGATTGGCGGCAACTACAAAACCTCTTCCCATTATGGCCCTTGGGGCCTGCAGGGTGTGCACACGGGTGTTCATGGTCGCGTTGTCAGCAACTCTGACACCGCTATAGACGTTGCCAATACAAACACTAACAACTACCCGCGGGACTGGAGTATCAATTCAGCGTGGGAGGGGCGGGCTGACGGAAAGAACTATGCTTGGGTCTTTGGTAGTGCCCATACCGGCGGTGCTCAATTCCTCATGGCCGACGGATCTGCTCGTTTCCTGAGTGAGAACATCGACTACCATACGTTTGTCCTGTTGAACTACATCCGCGACGGACAGCCCATCGGTGAGTTCTAAGGTGCTAAGCACCACACCGTTTGATCTACCAAGGGAATTGAAGCCGCTTGGGTGTTCGAGTTTCATCCTTGGCCGAATCGAATGTTCTTCGCCGACGAAACGACGTTTCTTTAGAGTGTGACCAGACGAATGGAATGGACCGGTGCAGTAGCGCGACTGCTGTACTGGTCTTTTTTCTTGAGATCGTCAGGTATATTCCTGGGCAACTTAATGGAATAGGTTGTGTTGTGAACGGATTCTGATTATCAACGAGCAACCAGATTTTCAACGGTGACACCGATATTGAATGCTTTGAAATCACGTCACAGAAGTTTCGTCATCGTTACGCCCACCTGATCCTCGATTGCATGGAGAACCCGAAAATGACCCACCGGAATTTGGCCCGAATTATCATGGGCTCACTTCTTACATTGACTATGGCTTTCGCCGCGACTGGATGCGGAGGAGGAGGTGCAGCTGGAGCGGTTCAGGCCGGCGGCACCGTTAAGCTTGGAGGAGAACTCCTGGGCTCCGCCGAAGTGTCACTCATCTCCGGTACAAATGGCTACACGGCCGTGACAGACGGACAAGGGTACTACGATATCAAGGGTGGAGCTGTTCCCGGAAAGTACACCGTTACAGTAAGCAAGTTTGTGAACGCTGACGGAACCCCGATGACCGTTAACGAAGAAGACGGCATGGATTTTGGCCAGTTCGAAGCGATGGACATGGGGGCGGGGGCCGGTGGTAAGGATGGCGGTCCAAAGCAACTTGTTCCCGACAAGTTCACGGCGGAAGCGGACAGCAGTCTTTCGGTGATCATTCCTGATGGTGGAACACACGAAGCGAACGTTGATATCCCAGCCGAATAGCTTTCAGATCTAGGTTTTGCTGTGGCTTAACGCGGAGAGTCCCCGCAGCCCATTCGAGCTAACCACGGTCAGGTCCCTCGAGTTTAGGTCCGGTTGTTATGAGAGTCGTAGCCTCACAGTGGTAGTGAATAAATTTCCAAATGTGTTGTGCTGAGCCCCGTCCGCCTTCGCTGTCGTCTCGGCCTTCAACGCGGAGCTCAGGTCGGCGTGATGGCGGGACGGCTCAGGTCTGTCGAGCTCGAGCTAAAGGCTGCACGGCCGCGAACAGTTTCGGTGTCTGGTAGTCCAACGCACTATGCGGAAAGACTTCGTTGTAGTGGCGATGAAAGTTCGTCGTCACCCACACCGCATCACAAACACTTTCAAATTCGTCTACGTTCAGAAACTCATGACGAAACTTCAAGTTACAGCACTCGAAATATCCATTCTGCCACAGTGATTCTGCCTCAACATACAGCGCCGAGACACCTGTTTGATCCAGCCACTTGCCAATCGCTTTCGCAATGAACTCCGGGCCATTGTCGCTGTGAATGTGATTGGGAACACCGCGAGCTGCTACTTTGTCGTCCCTGAAAGAGTCCGGTCTTTCCTGGCGCGTGGAATTTCAAAATCGTGATGGGCGGCTCGCAGAGGCAGGCGGCGGCAGTGTGGTGCGTCGCTGTGTGCTGCTTTGCTAGGAAATCCACGGCTCCAGCCGCGTGACGAGCCATGAGATCAGCGCATGCGCAATCACGCGCAGCAGCTTCTGTAAGTTTGATCCAGCGGCAGTTAGAACCGCATTGATCTCGTCCGCCTGGCTCCCACACGGACAATCTCGTCGAGCGGACTCCGCTGGTCGCACTGAGCCCGAAAGGAAATCACTTCGGGATTAAGCGGTTGGCCCGCTGGCACTTTGACTCGGTCTGTTTTAGTCTGGCTCAGGGCGTATTCCTTTGCCTACTTCGGGCCGTTGGAGGGGAGAAGTTCCAACAGGATGCGCCACCTTTCTCATTCACTCAAGAACACAACTTTCGACATTACCTCAATGTACAACAGCAGCCTTCGCAACATGGTCGCGATCCGTAGGCTGCGGGGTTGTTCCCAATGGAATCATTGGAATGGCAATCGTTGTCGTTGCAGGCGTTTCGTCTTCTGTGAACAAACCCGGAAGCGCTGCTGTTTGAAAATTCGTGCAGCCTAACTTTGTACCGCGCACTGTCGCAGTTTGTTGGCAGTGAAGACGTTAAAGCAGAACGCGACGACCAGGCCGGGGGCGATGGTCATTGGTACGTTGGCGGTTCCCGCCACAAGATGAGCGACCGCCAGGCTGCTGCCAGTGACGGTTGTCGTCATGGCGGCGGGGAGAACCAGTCTGAGTGGATGATTGATTAATCGGCGGAATAGCCACGTGACAGAACGCACCATCAGCAGTGTGATCATGCAGCTGCCGATCCCCTGCACCAGTCCGGAAACAACGGCCGACTGGCCTCCAGCGGCTGGTGGCTGAGAATTCACAAACCACGCCCAACCGCCCCAGACGAAGAAAGCCAACGCCGCGGACGTGACCACGTAACGCCGACTGGCGACGACGCGATGTGGTGTAACCGGCGCTGCTGTTTTGTCTGTCGCGTCGGGCATTTCGGAAGGCGGAATTGGCGGAGGCAATGACGATTTCGTTGCGTGAAGGATTCCTGCGGCGTGGCCAGCTCCAAATCGTAACGTTAGACTATCCTGCGGTGAAGGTGCTGAAGCGGTTGGGAGTCTTTTTCGTGCGAAACGCGGCCAATTGGTCGTTAGCCCATTCCGAAAACGA
Organism: Fuerstiella marisgermanici; assembly: GCF_001983935.1. Classification (GTDB taxonomy): domain Bacteria; phylum Planctomycetota; class Planctomycetia; order Planctomycetales; family Planctomycetaceae; genus Fuerstiella; species Fuerstiella marisgermanici. The sequence goes on from NZ_CP017641.1 coordinate 733,035, forward strand.
CTTCCGACGGTCTTCAAATCTGGTCCGCCGATCAAAGCCGCCCCGTGACCCCGAGCAACAGGTCCTATGCCCGACGCATTCCTTAAAAATCTACTCGCAACGCCCGGCACATCGGGGTTCGAGCAAAACATTCAGCAGGTCGTCCGCGACTTTACGTCGGAATTCGCCGACTCGGTCGAAACTGATGTCCATGGCAACGTGGTTGCAACTGTCAATCCGTCGGGCGGCACGAAAATCCTGCTTGACGCTCACTGCGACCAGATTGGACTGCTGGTCCGCCACATCGACGAACAGGGCTTTCTGCGAGTCAGCGCGGTGGGTGGTTGGGACATGCAGATTCTGTTGGGGCAGAAGATGCTGGTTCATACAAAAAGTGGCTCAATCCCCGGCGTGATCGCGCGGAAGCCGATTCACCTGTTGAATGACACGGAAAGGACGACCGTTCCAAAAATTCAGGAACTGTGGATCGACATTGGATCTGCGTCGCCGGAAGAGACGGCTGAAGTTGTGAGCATCGGAGATTCCGTAACACCGGAACCTTCGCTGCGAGAACTACGCAACGGGCGAATTTCCGGAGTCGCGATGGACGACCGCACCGGCGTTTGGGTCATCATGACGGCACTGAAAATGGTGGCCGCTCGGAAGCCATCGTCTGCCGTCTATGGTGTGTCGTCAGTACAGGAAGAGATCGGCCTGCGGGGCGCTCAGACGAGTGCCTACAACGTGAATCCGCAGGTTGCGATCGCTGTCGACGTGACTCATGCGACCGATTGTCCTGGTATTGACCAAAACCAATTCGGTAAAATCTCGATTGGCGGCGGCCCGGTGATTGTCCGCGGCGCCAACGCCAACCCTCGCGTTTTTGATTTGCTGATTTCGACGGCCGAATCGCACGGCATCCCGGTACAAATTAACGCTCTGGCCCGGCCGGCCAGCAACGATGGTGCTGCTATTCAGGTCAGCCGTGGCGGTTGTGCGACGGGGCTTGTGACGATTCCCAACCGCTATATGCACAGCCCGGTGGAAGTTGTTGCGGAATCCGATCTGGAAAACGCGGCTCGACTTTTGGCCGAATTCTGTCTCGCAATTGACTCCGACACGACGTTGATTCCGTAGTGTTTGTTTGAAAACGAAATGAGTCGCACGGCTGGTCCACTTCACTCGGCCTTCGCGACTTGCTGCGCCTCCCTTCGTTCTGATTTATTCGCCCTCCTGCCTAAGATAAGGTCCTTACATGCCCACCTTTCCAACGCGGCTATTCCTCATCGCCGTCCTACTGTTATCGTTTATCCCAACAGCCAAGACTCACGCTGCCGACACGTATGACGTCGGCATTGGCGTGGTCGATATCACGCCGGACTATCCGATTCGCCTGAATGGATTTGGCAACCGTCGCGAAGAATCCGAAGGCGTGTCGCAGCCGATTCACGCGCGAGCGATCGCGATTTCGCAGGGAGACCAACCGCCGCTGGTTTTGGTCGTGCTGGACAGTCTGGGCATACGTACTCCCATGGTTGACGCTGCTGCCGCGAGCATGGCGGAAACTCACAAGCTGCCACGCAAGAATTTGGCCGTCACCTTTTCGCATTCTCATTGCACACCCAAAGTCAACGGAGCGTGTGACAACATCTTCAGTTCGGCGATTCCCGCTGAACACCAAATGCATATCGATCAATACACCGAAGCCCTGACCAGCCATATCGCAACGGCCGCCGCCAAAGCGATTGACTCGCGAAAACCGGCGACTCTGCACTGGGCTGTTGGTGAAGCGAAATTCGCGAAGAATCGTCGCCAGGTCGGCGGACCGGTGGATCACGATTTGCCCATGTTAGTTGTGAAGGACGCTGAAAGCGGAAAGCCGCGAGCCATCTATGTGTCATACGCGTGCCACGCTGTGACACTTTCGTTTAATCAAATTAGCGGCGACTGGCCCGGCTACGCGGCCGCGATGATCGAACGTCAGGTGCCCGGCGTTACGGCGATGGTTTCTATCGGAGCGGGTTCGGACCAAAACCCGGTTAGTGGCGTCACCGGCGATAAAGTGGATGTGGCGGCACAGCAGGGCGTGGAAATCGCGACCGACGTGAAGCGGATGCTGGAGGGTAAGTTGCGTCCGATCACAGGCCAACCGTCTTCTGTATTAAGCAGCATCGAACTGCCGCTAAACGACCTGCCAACTCGTGAACAACTGGTCGAACAAACCGGAAAGGGCCGACCGACCGACAAGTATAATGCAACGACTCAGCTAGCCCGCCTGGACCGTGGCGAAGAACTGATTTCAAAGATCGACTACCCGATTCAAACATGGACCTTCGGCGACAGCTTTTGCATGACGTTTCTGGCAGGCGAAGTTTGCGTGGATTACGCTCTGCGATTGAAGACGGAAATTGATCGCGATCGCTTTTGGCTGAACACGTACAGCAACGACTTCTGTTCTTACATCCCATCAGAACGACTGGCGAAGGAAGGCCGCTACGGGGGCGGGGCTGAAGTTCCCTACTTTGCATTGCCCGCTACGCTAAAGGCCGGACTGGAACAGAAGATTGTCGACGAAGTTCACCGGCAGGTGCCGGACAGTTTTGAACCGCCCGATGTAAAGCCGGCCGACGATACTGCCGCCAAGGGAACTCAGGGAGTACCGCCGAAGCCACCAGAAGATTCACTGAACTGCATTCAGGTGGTGCCGGGTTTGAAGGTCGAATTGGCGGCGGCAGAACCGAATGTGTCGGATCCGGTGGCCATCGACTTCGGAGCTGACGGTCGGCTGTGGGTGGCTGAGATGAACGACTACGGTCAAGGCGTGTATGAAACGTTTCAACAGACCGGTCGGATTCGATGGTTGAAAGACGCCGACAACGATGGCCAATTCGAAACGGCAGGAACCTTCGTCGATGGTCTGCGGTTTCCTACCGACGTGAAGGTTTGGCGCGATGGCGTTTTGATTTGCGATGCGCCGGATATCCTTTTTGCACGCGATGAAGACGGTGACGGCAAAGCTGATTCGACGGAAAAGCTGTTTTCCGGCTTTGAGGTACGGAACGCTCAGGCGCGAGTTAACAGTTTACGTTGGGGGTTAGACAATTGGGTCTACGGAGCTGGCGGCTTGTTTGGCGGCAATATCGTATGTCACAAAACTGGTCAGACCGTTGATTGCCGTAACCGCGACTTTCGTATCAATCCAGACACAGGCGAAATTCAGGCTGTCTCGGGCAGAACGCAGCAGGGCCGAAGTCGCAATGATCGAGGCGACTGGTTTGGCTGTTCTAACGGAACACTCGTTCGAGCCATTCCGTCAGACGAAAACTACGCAGTTCGCAATCCCCTTTCACCGCCAGCGACGCCACCCGGGCTGTCAGCCGACGCGAAAGCTCACCAACTGCTGCCGCCTGAAAACCTGGTGACGTTCGAACTTTCCGGCGCACCGGGGCGAGCGACCTCAGCCTGTGGACTTGGAATTTATCGGGATGTCGTATTGGGTCAGCAGTTTCACAACGACACCTTTACCTGCGAACCCGTCCATCAGTCAGTGCATCGCATCGACGTTACTGAAAACGGGCACGGCTTTACAGGACAGCGCGGAACCGACGAAGTTGATCGTGAATTTCTGAGTTCCACGGATCGCTGGTTCCGTCCTGTGCAGGCACGCACGGGGCCGGACGGAGCTCTCTGGGTTGTGGACATGTACCGCTACGTGATCGAACATTCACGCTGGATCCCTCAGTCCACACTCGCCGAAATCGACGTCAACGCTGGGAGGGGGCGAGGCCGAATTTACCGAGTCACACCTGCGCGGGAGGAAGACGAACCACGTCCCGTCATTCCCGATCTGCAGTCGCTGTCGAACGCGGAACTTGTGACGCAACTGGATTCGCCGAACGGGATCGTGCGGGATTTGGCTCATCAAATGCTGCTCTGGCGCAAGGCTAACGAGACGACGCCAGAACTGCAGCAGCTGGTCCCTGAAGGTACGTCCGACTTTGGGCGAATCCATGCGTTGGCCGTGTTGGACGGCTTGCAAAACCTCGGCGGCGGCAGCAACAAAGACAGCAAGGAACTTAAAGCTGCACTGCTTTCCGCTTTGAAGTCCGGCCGTCCCGAAGTTCAGCGATTCGCCGTAGGTTTAAGCGAACAGTTCTCCGGCAACGATGCCATCGTCAACGCCGTTTTGGCACTGGTCGACAGCGACAATGTGCGAGTGAGACGCCAGGTTGCGTTGTCGCTGGGCAGCTTTGCAGCACAAGCTGATCAACGTCGAACTGAAATTACACTCTCAATCTCGCGGCTACTCAGTCAAAAAGAAAACGACAACTACGTGCGCTCGGCAGCGCTTAGTTCCGTCACGGGTGACATTGTGGACCCCGTGCTTACAACATACTCAAAGTTTCCAGCGGTCGATCAGAACGGCGGTATGTCTCAAAGCCTGGATCTGCTGGCCGCACGTGTCTGTGATTTGGACTCACTGACCGAGTGGCTGCCTGAAATTGTGAAGCGTTCGGCTGCCGCACCCAACGACGTCGCCACCAGAATCCTGACAGCATTGGACGCTCGATCGGACGCTGCAAAAATCGAATCCGATGAAGTATCACATGACCATATTCTCACGCTGTATCAAACGGCGGCGTCGTCTCTTGCAGAAGACGAAGTGACGGACGTCAATCAAGCGATAGCCGCGTTGAAATTTATTGGCCGCCGCAACGGGGCATTCACATCATCGATCCTGAAGCAGGAAGACTTTTCTGCCAGTGCCCGAGCAGACTTAGTCAGCCGCTTTCTGTCGGCTCGCTTTCCAGTCAGCTTACAGAATGCGGCTGCCAGCGCGATCGCTTCAGTTGGTGTCGACGATACGACAGACGTGCTGTTGGAAGCGCTTCCGGCCATTAGTCCTGAAGTTCGCAGTGAAGTTGTTTCTGAGCTCTTGAACCTAGGTGACGGTCCGTCCGCGTTGCTGACGTCGATCGAACAAGGCTCCGTGCGTCCGGAACTGCTGGATGCCGCACAACGCGACAAGCTTTTAAATCACTCGTCCGAGAAGGTTCGATTATTGGCCAAAGCAACACTCGGGGCAGAACGCGAAACTAATCGCACGGCTGTCGTCGCTTCGCTGCAGGGGTGCCTGGATCTGCCCGGCGACGCGAAACGCGGTGAAGCTGTATTCCGCAAGCGATGTTCGTCATGCCACAAGCTGCAGGATCACGGGTTCGTTGTTGGTCCCGACCTACAGGCGCTGACGAATCGCGATCCTAAATGGTTGCTGACCACGATTCTCGACCCGAACAAAGAAGTCGATGCCCGGTACGTTTCGTGGACGGCGGCGACAACTGCCGGCCGAACGGCTTCCGGATTGATTGTGGAAGAATCGGCGAACGAAGTGCGTCTCCGCGAATCCGGCGGCAAAGAACACGTCATCCGTCGCGCCGACATTGACGAGTTCCGCTCATCGCAGAAATCCGTCATGCCTGAAGGTTTGGAAAAAGACATGACACCTCAGGACCTAAGCGACGTGATCGTGTTTGTGTCCAGCCTGAAGTCGACCGCTAAACCGCCCGCAACTACTCAAACGCTGCCACGCCGCGCACCTGAAATCGCACCATTCCTATTGGACGAAACGCAATCTGTTGAGCGGCGTCAGGAAGCGATCGACGCTCGACCGGGGATGGGGCCAGCCATTATTTCGCTTCTGGTCGCAGACTTACCGTCCGACGCGACGTCGGCAGAAACGCTGAAAGAAGAGTACCGTCGTATCCCGTGGATCTGGCGAGTCGCTCTGGCAGTCGGCAAACGTAACGACGGAGGCGAGATTCGTGACCTGTTGGAAGTTTGTTTGCCTGGCGATGGTCAACCCTTGCGAGATTGGCAGGCAGTCGTGATTGGCGGTGGAATCATCAACGGGCTAAGTCAGCAAACGGTTTGGCCGCGTCCGCGAATTGAAGAAGTGCTTGCGGGACTTCCGGCCGTGAAAGCAGCGTGGCCTCGAACGCTGCAACTGGCTTCCGAAATGGCGGACGATGAGGCCGTGAAGCCGGGGACTCGCTACGACGCCCTGCGAATGGTTGCGCTGCGGGACGCTGAAATAGCGATTCCGCAGTTGAAGAAGTACCTGACTGCGACAACACCGAATGCACTGCAAATGGGAGCTGTCAGCGGTCTGGCGGACATCAATTCGCCGGACGCTGCGGCGCTGCTGACCGATGCACTCACATTCCTCAAGGGCCGAAATCGTGAGCTGGCTGTTGACGGCTTGAAACGCTTGAAGCGGAATGAGCCATAGCTCGGTGGACAGTGATCGGCAATTCCTGCCGATGTGAATTCAAGTGAGGAAGTCTGGGCGGTTTCTGCACGGCGGGACCGGGCTAACCCATACGAACGGTTCATTCGCGTCAAGTCGCATAACGCGGCACTCCGATATCGATGGCGTAAGCGCACAGGAATCTCAGTGCGCAGATTTCGGGGCCAACGAAGGACCGTTGGAATGAAGCTGCAGGAATTCGTACGTCGTTTACAACGAGGTTTCGCCGGACTGGCACTCTGTGGTGCCGCCTGGTCCGGCGTTGTCGGAGCAGAAGAAGCTTGCGCCGGCGATCCGTTGATGACGCGCAACACCACCTTCCGCATTCCATTTGCGATCGAAGCGGCCGGCGATTCGCCCGTGCAAAGCACGGCCATTCTGTTTGCATCAGTGGACGGCGGGCCGATGGAACCTGCGCTGCGCGTTCCAGCGACCGCTGGCGGATTCCAGTTTGTTGCGCCGGCCGATGGACTGTACGGATTCGCTGTTCGGATGACCGATGCCAGCGGGCGAGTTCCCGGCGAAGCAGAACCATTGACTCCGGAACTGGAAGTCATTGTGGACACCGTGGCTCCCGATCTAAATCTTCAGCTTGTGGAGACGGCCCCCGGTCAGGTCGATGTCGTCTGGAACAGCGGACAATCAAAGATCGCGCCTGGTTCGGTGCGTTTGGAATACGCTGAAGGTGCAAACGGTCGCTGGCAACCCATTCGTGAGGCCGTGGATTCAACCGGCCGAGTATCCTTGAAAACTCAGCCAGGAACATCCGTTTCTGTGCGAGGCTTTCTGACGGACCTTGCAGGAAACGAAGGCAGCGGAACCGCTCAAGTGGTGCTTGCCGCCAGACCTGAGCCAACCGCTACAAGCTCTCAGTCGGCGGGAAACCAGGCGGCTGCAAACAACCTCGGGCAGCTGAACACTCAACAGCAAAATTCATCTTCACTTCTCGGCCCGAATCCGTTTGCTGCGACTGCACAAAACGCGACTGCCGCGCCTCTGCAAATCCAGCGAACTCAGCAAACACAACCTCAGATTGGGACTGGTTCCGGACCTGCCAACTCACCTGTTCAATCTCAGCAGCAGCCGAATCCATCGCACCAGCAGACGCGTCAGGTGGCGGCACCGCCGCAGCATGTTCAACAGCCACGGCAACAGATGCAGGCGCCGCCACCGCAGCCACGGCAATCTGCACCGCAGCCGCCGCAGCAAGTGGCTCAACAGATGCCAGCTCATCGCTACGCGCCTCCGCCGCAGGTTCGCCAGCAACCGCCACAGAACTTTGTTCAGCCGGGACGACCTTCTGCCGCTGCTATGCCGGCGATGACGATTCGCCCTTCGCCGTCGGGCAGCAATACGGTCAGCGCACATCCGGCCGCATTTGGTGCGCGAACCGCCAACCCAACATCTGGCGGCCCGATGGGCAATGTCGCAATTAGCAACCAAACCTATAACCCGGAAGTGGGCGGCCAACTCGTGACCAGCCCTCAATTTGACCTCGCTTACGAACTGGAAGACGTGGGACCGTCCGGCGTGAGTGCCGTGGAATTGTTCGTCACCGAAGACAACGGTCAGCACTGGTTTCGCTACGGAACAGACGTGGACGTTCGTTCGCCGATGCAGGTCGACGCTCGAGGCGAAGGTACGTTCGGCTTTGCGGTCCGCGTGCGAAACGGGATTGGCTTTACCGAGCCGCCGCCGCAGCCGGGTGACACGCCATCAATTGTCGTAACTGTCGACCAGACTCGACCAACAATCAATCTGGGAACCCCACGCATTATCGCGGATGGTCGCGGACGAATTCAGCTGGACTGGCAGGTCGGCGATCGTAACGCGTCCGCCAGCCCGGTGCGGCTGGAATTTTCAGACAGTCCAACGGGACCGTGGACTCCACTGTTTGATTGGCAACTTGATGCAGGAAGCTACGAGATGCCTGTTCAACCAGGCTTGCCGACGGCCATCTTCTTTCGCCTGCACGCTCGCGACGCGGCTGGCAATGTCGCCACGTCACAAACGCCTCAGGCCCTGGTCGTCGACCAGCAACGACCACGTGCTCGGCTGCTGCGTGTTGAACCGGTTTCGATCAGCAATCGATAGTTCGCGTCTGTGTGCTGTTGCACAGCACCTGGGCGCGACGCAGCGTTGCATAACGCGGTGAAGATTTGACAACTTCGCCGCAGCGACCTTACGCCAGAACTGCTTCGGCGGCGTGCCATTTCGCTCCGTCGCGGATCACGTGTCGGTACAGTGTGTCTCGTTCGACAGGTTCGCGGCCGGCTTCGCGGATCATGCGATGCATCTGATCCACCGTCATGCCTTCCGGCGTTTTGGCGCCCGCGTCGTGGTAGATCAATTCGTGCACAACCGTGCCGTCGATGTCATCCGCACCGTAACTCAGGGCCATTTGAGCCGTCTGTTCGCCCAGCATAATCCAATATGCTTTCACGTGATCGAAGTTGTCCAGCATCAATCGGCCGACAGCCATCATGCGAAGGTCGAACAGGCCGTCTGGCTTGCGGATGTTGTCCAGTTCAGTGTTTTCCGGATGGAACGCCAGCGGGATGAAGGTTTGAAAACCACCGGTTTCGTCCTGTAACTTTCGAAGCCTCAACATGTGATCGATGCGGTGCCTGGCTTGTTCGATATGTCCGTAAAGCATCGTTGCGTTAGACCGCAAGCCAAGTTCGTGAGCAGTGCGATGTACGTCGAACCAGACGTCGCTGTCTGCCTTGTGTTCGCAAAGCTGCTTTCGAATTTCCGGATCGAAAATTTCAGCACCGCCGCCGGGCATGCTGCCAAGGCCGGCTTCGATCATCTGCTCCATGACCCAGCGGATCGACTTTTTGGTGATGAAGCTGAACCAACTGATTTCGACCGGCGTCCACGCCTTAATGTGAATCTCTGGGCACGTCTCGTGAATCGTTCGCACGAGATCCAGATACCAGTCGAACTTCTTTTTGTGGTGAAGTCCACCCACAACATGGATCTCTGTCGCTCCGGCCGCGCGACCTTCTAACGCTCGCGCACGAACACCGGCTTCATCAAACGTGTAGGCCTTTTCGTCCTTCAGGTCCGCTCGAAAGGCGCAAAAGCGACATCGATATACGCAGACGTTAGTCGGGTTCAAGTGGATGTTTGTGTTGTAAAACGCGGCGTTGCCACATTTGCGTTCGCGGACGATGTTGGCCAGGTATCCGAGCGTGTGCAGGTCGGCCGATTCGTCAAGGTAGACGCCGTCATCGAAGCTTAGACGTTCGCCTGCGATCACTTTGTCGGCGATGATTTGGATTGGGGGATCGAGAGTCTGGAACATGCGAATTTGAAATTCTGGATTTTAGATTTGAAACTCTGGGCTTCAGAGTCGCTGCACCCATAGATCGATGCAGCCGAGGATCAGGATGCCGAAACTCACAATGGCATTCACGTTAAAGAACGCAATGTTGACTCGCTGAAGGTCGTCCGGCCGAACCAGCCAATGCTGGTACAACAGCAGAACGCCTATCACTGCGACGCCGACAAGAAAGACCGTGCCCAAACCGGTCAACGACCACAACAGCACCAGCATTGCGATGGTTGCGAGATGACTGACGAACGCGATCCGCAGTGCTCCGGCCACACCAAATTTTGCGGGAATACTGTACAGTCGGCGACCTTTGTCGAAGTCTGAATCCTGGCACGCATAGATGATATCAAAGCCGCCTACCCAAAAGAAAATCACTCCAGCGAGCAGAGTGGGCTGCAACGCAAATTCGTCGCGAACGGCGATCCACGCGGCGATCGGAGACATCATCAGTGCGGCCGATAGCCAATAATGGCACAGGCTGGTCCACCGTTTGGCGTAGCTGTAGCCGAGCAGAAACAACAGGACTGGAACTGCCAGCAGTAACGGCAGTCGCTTCGGCAGAAAGATCAGCGTCGACGCGACAAAGGCCACACTGCACAGCAGAGTAAACAACGTCACCGCCTTCACCGATAGCAGCCCGGCGGGAATATGCCTCACTGCCGTGCGAGGATTCTCAGCGTCCACGTCACGGTCGACCAGTCGATTGAACGCCATCGCTGCGGACCGGGCAAAGACCATGCACAAAAGAATTCCAACGAGGTCACGAATCCGAAATTCTGAATCCGGCTGAACCCACGCCAGCACGGCCGCCAATGCCGCGAACGGAAGTGCAAACACGGTATGACTGAATCGGATCAGTTCCAGAAAATGTCGGATAGTCTGTAGCACAGATTCGGCTGTTGAATTCGTTCGGAGCGGCGTTGCGATCACGGAGCGACACGGCCTCAGAAAATTGGTGTCTTTCTACAATCGCCAGTGACTGGTTCTATCCGCATTTGTCCGTGGTTCAAGTCCCGACATAACGAGAATAAATGGCTCGAGCGGCTGCTGGGTCCTCGGTCCCCTTCACGATCGCTCGACCGTCCGGGAACACTGTCACTTCCAAGTCAGATTCTGCCACCGCGACTCGCACCAGAAACGGATTGGACGTCACAACGCCCGCTGATTCCAGCCGCTTCGCCAGTTCCGGCAGCGAAAGCCGGGTTTTCTCAGGCGGGGAAATCTGAACGGCATTGCGACCGCACAAAATCGTCGATCCGGCCGACTGCGCACCGTCCAGCCACAGCCGTTCCCCCTTCTTACAGGCTGGGCACTCGGTTGATTCTCGCAATTTGGAGACATCCATCTGCCGGAACGACAGATTCCACACGTCGACAATCGTCAACTGTTGAGGAACCGCGTCTTTGTGACCTGTCAGGATTTTCAAGGCCATTGCGGCCTGCAGCGATGCGATCACGCCGATAGCGGGGCCAAGTACGCCGGCTGTGTCGCAGGTTTCCGTCGAACCGGGTGGGGGAGGATTCTGCATCAGACAACGCAGGCACGCCGTCCGGCCAGGAATCACAGGCATCATTTGGCCATGGCTGCCCGTGCAACCGGTGAAGATCCACGGGATGCCGGTCTCCAGCGAGACATCGTTAATTAGGTAGCGAATCTCAAAGTTGTCCGTCCCGTCCATGATCAGATCCACGCCCTCCGCGAATCCTCGAACGTTGTTGAAGTCGGCATCCGCAACGATTGGTTCGATTTCAATTGACGAATTGATCCGCTGCAGACGGTTGACTGCTGCAATCGCTTTGGGCAGGTGAGCCGTCACGTCATCTTCAGTGAACAGCGTTTGCCGCTGTAGGTTGCTGAGTTCCACGAAGTCGCGATCGACGATTCGTAGAAAACCAACGCCGGCCCGTGTGAGAGCATCAGCTAGTACACAACCTAATGCTCCGCAGCCGACCAGCAGCACACGACGTTCGGCCAGCGCCTGCTGACCGGCCTGCCCGACGCCGTCGAACAGAATTTGTTTTTGATATCTTGAATCTGAATTCATGGCGCGAAGTGTACGAACTTCTACAGCTGAACGCACACCTTGCCGTCCTGCACACTGGCTTCGTAGCTGGTTTGACACAGCGTTTCGTTTAGACAGTGTCGCCCGCTGGTGACGTCAAACTGCCATCCGTGCCAGGGACAGGTGACGATGCTGCCATCAAGAGCCCCCTTGCCCAACGGCCCACCAGCGTGAGGGCAGATGCCGTCCAGCACGTGAAACGTTCCGTCGACGTTGAAGACGGCAAAGATGCGACCGTCAGCAACGACTTCAGCGGACTCGCCCGGCGGAACCGATTCGGCATCGATAAGGGGAATCACTTCCGGCATTCGATCACGCCATTGCCGGCTGCTGTACAGGTTCGTCAGTCGACGGCTCATCACCTGACGGCATAATGTTTCCCATCACCTTGAAGATGTCTGAAACACCCGGCTTGAAAACGTCGCCGACCAGAATGTCGACCATATTCGACTTGTACTCAGGATACTCTCTTAGGAACGTGCCGAAGCTGAAGTCTTCTGCATAGAACGCGTAAACCAGCTTGCGAAAGTTTTCAATGCCCTGCTTGTACAGCGGCTGCCACTGCCCGAGTCGCGGGGCCGTCAGGTCGCCTCGCTGCAATGCATCGTGAATCGCATCAGCCGCGAATTCGCCACCCTTGAGCGCGAGATAGACACCGCTGGAATAGACCGGGTCGATAAAGCCGAACGCATCGCCCACGGACAGCCAACCGTTTCCTGCCGTTTCGCTCGAATAGTAGGAGAAGTCTTTCGTGGTGAAGAAATCCGTGCAACGTTCGGCATCGACCAGTCGTTTTTCCAGAGCTGGGCAAAGTTGCAATTCGCGCTGATACACGGTTTCAGCGTCACCGTTTTCTTTTCCGAACATGTGTTCCATGTTGCCTACGCAGCCAATGCTGACCACGTTGTCCGGCAATGGAATAAACCAAAACCATGACTTGTTGTCGGACGTCTGCATGACCAGCGTCGCGCCACCGTCCTTGCCGGGGTCCCGATAGGCGTTCTTCCAGTAGGTCCAGATCGTGCCCTTCTTCAGGTGCGGATCGCGGTCTCGTTGCCCGCGGCGGTTACCGATAAACGCAGTTTGTCCGCTTGCGTCCACCACGACTCGACTGCGAATTTCGCGTTCCGTGCGGCCGCCATCTTCGTTTAGCAATCGACACTTCACGCCGACCGCTACATCACCTTCAAATACGACATCCGTGGCATGTCCAGACGTGTGAACGACGGCTCCCAGTTCTGTCGCGCGGTCCAGCAGCATTTGATCGAACACACCTCGTTCGACCTGCCACGTGACACTGGATTCATGATCGTTGTACATCTCAAAGTAGAACGGCGCAGATTCTTTCACGCCGTTGCTGACGAACTGCACGCTGTACTTGCGCGGAAACGCGGAGGCCTTCATGCGATCCACCATTCCCAAGCGTTTCAGTGGCCAGTAGGTTTCCGGGATCAGCGACTCACCCACGTGAAATCGGGGCAGAGCGGCTCGTTCCAGCAGCAGGACGCTGTATCCATGTTCGGCGACTAAAGCAGCCGTCGTGGCACCTGCCGGACCGCCGCCGATGACAACGACATCGTACGAATCCTCGACAGGCGGAAGATAGTTGACCGGATTTTGTGGGTCGGGCTGAATCATAGCGTGGTGTCGCAGAAATGGGTGGAGGGAGGCAAATTTGCGGCGGGACGAACGTTGCCCGTGCTGGTGTTTTGCCTCAGCTCGGGCTGTTTTGCGAGCGTTAGGCGTCGTACGAGCAGATTCGCTGGACCACAATATAATCGTTCTAGGTGAGAGGTGCAGAAATTTCCAATAAATCGACGGCCGGTGACCCATTGCAGAAAATCGTGGCCATACGCCCAAATGTCTCCTGGCCGACGTCCATCTGCAAATACCGGCTCAACCCGGCCCCGGCCTTGAATTTGACAATCGCGCCCAGGTCGATATGCCTTAAGACGTTATGTTGAATCAAGACTCGGCCTAGCGGGATCTCTTCCGATTCGATCTGTTCACGAACGGTGTCATTCACGAATCCGAAATTGAAACGCACAATCCCGAACTGGACGTTCTGTTCTGTGCCATGCTTTTTTAACAGGATCTTACGGCAGTACAGGTCGCCAACGTACTTTGAGTCCACGACGACCACATCGACCGAACAATCATGGTAGCGTTCCATGTTCACGGTCATGTGATGTTCGTGTACCAGCATGCGGTGATAGGGTTCTGGCGTCGCTTCGCGCGGAACGTGTTCTGCGGACAGATACAACGGCTCCCCTTCAGGTTCGGGAAACAAAGCGCACAGTTGGTCGAGCTCAATCAGAGGGTTCACAGACGGCAGGTTTCTGAGTTTGGATGAGAAAAACGGTCAGATGCGGGCCAGTTGCTCTCGCTACGCAAGCGGCTGGAAAACGCCTCCGTGTCGCCCATCGTCGTTTCATGCGACGAAGACTTTTCCGCGTGGCAGGATACTTGATTCACTACGCCTACGTATACCGAACAGCCCGGTGTTCGGGCTCGAAGTATTCCGGCAACAGGCTGTCGACCTGCAGCAAACCTTTACGGGTTAATGTGATGTCGTCGCCGTCGACGGTTAAGTACCCAGCCGCCTGTTGGTTGCTGAAAGCGGTTGAGAACTCTTTCAGGATGTCCACACCGAACTTATCGCGAAACGGCTGCGCACTAATGTGGCCTTCTTTCATCTGCAACACGACCTCCCGAATCAGACTCTGGTGAGCAGTCGGCTGGAGCGCTCGGTTGATCGGCAGTTCGCCGTTGTTCACGGTTTCGATGTAGTCTTCGATCTTGTCCAGGTTCTGGTAGTGCACGCCCTGGAAATGGCCGAACGACGAAACTCCCGTGGCCAGCAGGTCGCAGCCACGCCACACGCTGTCTCGGTACACGAAGTGGTCGGTTTCCGGATTGTGAATCATTTCGTTGCCGCTGGAAATGTGATAGCCAGCCTTCGAAAGTTCGTCCATCGCCTCGCTCACCCAGCGACGTTTGGTCGGCCAGTCGGCGACGGGCGATGAGTTGCCACTTTCCTTCATCTCTTTCGAGTAGACGGTGTTGAACGGCAGTTCCATCTGATAGATCGTGATGTTGTCCGGCTTCATCTCGATCGCTTTTTCGACACACTGTTGCCAGTTGTCATCGGTCTCGCCCACCATCCCTGCGATCAGGTCGATGTTAACCTGTGGAAAACCAACGTCCTGAATCCAGTCGTAGGCTCTTAGCACTTCCGGCGACAAATGTGCTCTGCCGTTTTCTTCCAGGATCTTGTCGTCGAAGTTTTCCACACCCAGCGATACTCGAGTGATGCCGATGTCTTTCAGCGTCTGCAGCTTCTCAAGACTTAGCGTACCAGGTTCGCATTCAAACGTGACTTCGCGAGCATTCTCCCATGTGACATGCTCGCTCATGCGTTCCCGCAACGAACGCAGCTGTTTGGAACTCAGGTAAGACGGAGTCCCGCCGCCGAAGTACACGAATTCCAGTTCTCGCCCCTGAACAGCCGGCTTGTGGCTAATCGTTTCGATTTCGCGAATCAACGCCTGTACATACTCTTCAATCGCTTTCGCGTTCTGATTGGTATACACGCGAAAGTAGCAAAACTTGCAGCGCTTGCGACAGAACGGAATGTGAATGTACAAGCCCAGCGGCGTCTTCTCTGTTTCGGCTTTCGGCCGTTCAAAGGCTTCGAACACTTGCGGTACGTTGTCCGCGGTCCACAGCGAGAAGGGTGGGTAGTTGGAGATGAAGTAGCTGCCAACTTCTGTCGATGTAGAAACGTCAGTTGTAGTCATGGGCTGTTTTTCGGAGTGCGGATTTTTTGAAATGCGGTAATGGCGGGGGAAGTCGAGTGTGGCTGATGTGGAATGTGAAAATGACCAATGAGACCGAGGCGAAGTCGACGGAGCTTGTTCACTCCATCATTTGATACGATCCACTGGTCTTTCTCTAGGCAAAGCACCGCAGGCGGCCGTTGTGATCGTCTTCGCCCACCACCATACAGCCTTCACCGATGGCAATGCCAGCGTTCACTGCTTTTCCAGCGTTGAACTTCCAGACCTCGGCGCCGTCTGCGAGACTCAAACCGTAAATATTGCCGTCGCCGGAACCGAAGAAGACGCGGTCATCAACAATGGCGGGCGAACTTTCGATGCGGGCTTTCGTGGCAAACGTCCATCGCGCCTTGCCTGTTTTTCGGTCGACGGCGTGCATCAGTTTGTCGTGATTGCCCACCAGGACCAGGTCCTTCGTCACGGCCGCAGAAGAATGGTAGGGCAGCTCACGATCACCAACATATCGCCAATCAATTTCACCCGTCTTCCAGTTCACGGCGACAAGTTCGCCCGCGTGCGAACCCACGTACAGAAGGTCGCCCATGATCGCAGGCGATGCGATCAATTGTGATTCCAGCGGGACGTTGCGGACTTCCTCATGAGTTTTCAGGTCGATGACTCGAAGCTGAGTATCGCAGCCGGACAGAAATGTGAAGTTCTCAGCGACGGCCGGCGAGCAGTTGATCATGTCGTCCGTCTGGAAACTCCATGTTTCCTTGCCAGCCTCAGAAATGCCGTACAGCTTGCTGTCGTGCGATGCCAGCAACAGTTCGTTGCCGTACTTTGCAACTCCGCCCGCGATTTCAGCATCTGATACGAACTTCCATAAACGCTTGCCTGTTTTGCGATCGACGGCGTGAAGGATTCCGTCTTCGTCGCCCACGTACACAGCACTGGCGGTCACCAGCGGAGCCGCCTTGAAGCCTGGCGCAAATTTCTTTTCGTCCGGATCGTCGATCGATCGATACTTCCAGATCTCTTTGCCGGTCGCTTTATGCAGGCAATACAGATAGCCTTGCAGAGCCGGAGCGTAAACGTGGTCGCCGACGATGGCACAAGTCGCAACCCAGCCGTCGCGCGACTTCAGTTCCCACTTCAGCTCGGGCTGTTTCGACAGCGTGGTTTTTGCGACGCCCTGTTGAGCGGGGCCGTGACGAAACGATGCCCAGCTCGATTCCGTCGGCGCGGCGAGTGGCGTCGGTTTGGTCTGATCTTCGGCGAAGGCCGGGACTCCGCCTGTTGCCATCAGCGTGGCACCTGCGGTCAAAGTCTTCAGGGCGTGTCGTCGTGTGAAAGTAGACGGCATGGTGGCTCCGGCGGGCTGAGGTGGGCGCGGCCTTGGCTTTGCGTTCGTTACGAAGGCAAAATTCAGGCGGATGGCTGTTCGCTCAATTATTACGGATTTGCCGATCGAGTCGAGTGGCGAGTCCCGTCTTTCCGCCAGAACGCCTGCCGCTGTTCTGCCACCCGCAGGGACTTCTGAGGCCGCCTGAGGTCCGCGACCTGGCCCCAACGACGCCCTACGCCGCTCGCCGCGTCCGCACCTTACTTTGTCGAGCCGTGTCGCTGTTGCGCTGGGCCCGTTTTTTGGCTCGCTGCTTTTCGACAAAGCGAGTCGCTTCCGGGCGAATACGCATAAACGCGTTCCGCATGCGTACAGCGTCCGGAAATCGCTTGGCCCCATTGATCTCAATCGACTTTCTTAGCCACGCGATCATGGATTGCGGGACTCGTGTCTTCAGTTTCTGGTAGCCCGGCAGCGGCCATTCGTACGGCCATTCCGGCCACTGGCCAGCCAGCATTCGGTAGAAAACCAGACCCAGCGAAAACACGTCAGATCGGCAGGAAGGCCGCCCCATCGCCTGTTCCGGAGCCATGTACCCGACTGTACCCGTGCCACACCCTTTAATGGTTTGACGAGCTACTTTCGCAATTCCGAAATCGGCCAAACGAGCCGATCCGTCCGCAAACAGGATTACGTTTTCCGGCTTGATGTCGCAATGAATCACTTTGCGTTCATGAGCGAACGCGACCGCTTCCATCAATTGGTCGATCAGCAGCATCGTGGTGTCAAACGACATGCGACGCGACAATCGGTCAAACAGCGTTTCCATGCCCAGCGGAAACGAAATCACAAGACGTCCATTGATGATGCTGGCGTCTTTAATCTGCAGAATGCCCGGATGGTCGACGGTGGCCAGCAGGCGGCTTTCTTTTCGAAAGCTGGCCAGAAGCTGGTCATCCACCAGCGGCTCATGAGGAATTTTCAGGGCAACGCGAGTTCCCATGATTGTGTCCATGGCCTGAAACACGCTCGCAAAACCGCCTTCCCCAAGGCGTTTTTCGATCCGATATTTGCCAAGTTTCTGGCGAATGCGAAGCTTTGTGGATGGTACTGATGGCATAAGAGTTTGCGGGTGGGGTAGAAGAATGCGGCGGTCCGTCGACGGCAAACTGGTCGCTGTAGCAATTGTATCGGTCTATACCTCAAACTGATGTACGCAGGGCGATCAATTTTCTAACCTTCGTCCGGATATTCGGTGCCGTCCCCCGCAGAGTTTTTCATTGTTGGTTCAATGACTCATGTGTCGAACCTTTCTGACCGCCGTTCGCAGCTTTCGCTCGCGGTCAGATTGGGGCCGGGTTGAAGTCGGCGTAGGCCGCTTTTAGTGCTTTTGTATCGTCGTCCGTCCACGCTTCCGGGGCCGTGACTTCGATCCACGCGTCGATGTATTCCGCGGGCGAATAATTGTGAGCGTAGCCCAGCGGAGCGGCAGTGGCCATCGGAACATCAAAGCCAACCTGCAGGAACGTGACGACGGGGAACCATCGAAAATATGGCGACACGTCCGGAGCTTTCTCCGACGTTAACCAGTCGGGCTCACGGTACGCCAGCGATGGCGAAAACCACGACATCGGATCGCTGCCGTGTTGAATGTACATGATCCTCATGACGCCCCACTTAGCGCCCGCCGGTACCGCAACGGCCTCTCGGCTCATAAATCGAACCAGATCGCCACCTCGAAACTGCGGTAGCCATGCGGGCGTTTCAGATTGTCGATTACGAACCAGTTCCGGCCAAATGGTGCTCGGAAATGGCGGGCCACTCAGCACCGCCCCATCGATTGGATCGCCGATCAGGTCGTAAAAATCGAAGGCTGCTTCCGTGCCAAGCGAACCCAGACTTAGCCCGAAAACGTACAGCTTCGGTCGATCAGCTTTGTCCAGCGACGACCAATGCGAATGCACTTCCCGAAACAAGGCTTTGGCCGCGTCTCGTGACCGATCCGGATCAATCATGATCGTCAACCAGCTTGGCAGATACGAATACTGCATCGATACCGTGGCAATGTCTCCATCGTGCAGATAATCCAGCGGATCGACGGACGACGGGTCCAGCCAGCCAGTGCCGGTCGGCGTCGCGACAACCAAAACGCGGCGTTCAAACCCGCCCACGCGAATCAGTTCGTCCAGAGCCACCTTTGCTCGTCGGGCCAGCGAATCTTCCGTATTGTAACCGGCGTAAACACGAATTGGCGTCTTCGCAGGCCGCCCCGTCAAAATCGAAATGTCCTCGGCCGTCGGACCTTCCGCCACAAAGATCTTGCCATTCCTGCCGATGTCGCTCCAACGTATCAGCGAATCCGGACTTCCCGAAGCCATTGAACGTTCAGGCTGTGAGAGTTCGTCGTACGTGGCCTGGTCGATAGACGCAAACGCTTCGTCCGCCGCATGCAACGCTGTTTTGACGATCAGCCCATCCACAAGGCTGATGATCATGAAGCTAAGCACAACCGTCGAAACGACCAGAGCCACTCGCGGCGGCATGACTTTTTTTAGTCGATTGGAGACCGAATGAATCAAAAACCCGATCGCTCGCGCGACAAGCAACAGCACAGTAGCAACAACAATTGCAGTCGTCAGAACGCTGAACGGGTACGACGAGTCGACCCCCGACATGTGCATGCGATCGCGGATTGAATTTTGCCAGACGGTCATACGAGACAACGTCAGCGCAGAAACCAAGCCTGTAATGACCAGTAGGACCAACGACACACGCCGGGCGTTGGTGCTGTTCAGTTCACGCAACTGCATAAACCGCCACACGGCGATGGTCGCTTTCGCGATAGCGTAGCCGACGATTAACGAGACCCCGCCAAGTATCCCTTGCAAAATCGGCGGGCGAGGCAAGAGCGACGGCGTTAGCGACGCGGAAAAGAACAGCAGCCCCAGTGCTGTCGACGCGACTGAAAAGGAGGCCACCAGTCGTCCGAACCAGGCTGTCAAAGCAGATCGAATTCTGTGTACGTGCATTGATTCCGTTTTTCGGATGAAGTTTCACCGACAGTTACCGCTTTCGTCTGTGTGTTGCAAGTGTTTCTCCCGGCACCCACAGGTTCTCATGCTTCGACCGCCGCCCGAATTATTTCCAATGCCTCCAAAATTCGATCAGCGTGCGTGCGGAACGACAGAATCGCCATTCGCAGGTAGACGTCGCCATTGATGCGAGTACTCGATAACAGAATTCGCTGGCTGTCGTTGATGCGTTTCAGAAACGCTAGCTGGTCAGCGTCATCGTCGTCTTTAAGCCGAAAGACGACAACCGTCAGATCCGGCGACCAGGGAACGTCGAGGCGATCGTCGGCTCGCAGCGTTTTCCAGACCTTCAATGCGAGGTCCATTTTTTCATCGAGCTGCTGCCGGAACGCGTCTACACCGTGTAAGTGAAGAGGCAGCCAAAGCCGCAGACCACGGAAGTCTCGCGAGAGTTCCGGCGAAAGAGAGTCGAAGTCCGGCAGATCGCTCGCGTGATCAGCGGCGTGCTGGTTCAGGTCCTGCATGTAGTCGGCTTCTTCTGAATACGTCTTCCGAAGGGCCTCTTTCGAACGCACCACGATCGCGCCGGTGCCTAACGGGACGAACAGAGACTTATGAGGGTCCAGCGTAATGGAAGCGGCGAGTTCAATGCCGGAAAGCCGCTGTCGACCTCGCGCGGTGAGTTGAAAGAGGCCGCCATAAGCTCCGTCAACGTGAAACCAGACGCCAAATTCACGAGCGATCGCGGCAATGTCCGCAAGCCGGTCGATCGTTCCGGTGTTCGTCGTTCCTGCGGCGGCGAATACGCAGACGGGAACCAGACCGGCGTCACGATCTTCGTTGAGGCGTGTCTTGAGGTGTTCGACGTCAAGACGCAGGTCGGGAGTTGACCGGATGGTGCGTACGTGGTCGCGTCCAAGGCCTGCTGCGCGAGCTGCTTTGGTGATGGAGCCGTGCGCGTGTTCTCCGATGTAAACTGTCGCTCGGTCGACCTGCCCTTCGGCGTATAGCGTTCGAGCGGTCGTGAGCGCGATTGAGTTTGCCATCGAACCGCCAGGCGTCAACAGTGCCTGAGCGTCGTCCGGAAAACCGAACAGATCGCACATCCATCGCAGGACACTCTGCTCCATCGCGACCAGCGCGGGAGCAGACGTGACTTTGCCCGTGTACCGATTGAGAGCCGTCCCCAGAAACCCCGCCAGCGCAGACGTGAAGATTCCGCCGCCGGGAACGTACGCCAGATACCCCGGCCCCGCCGATTGATAACTTTGCTGCGCTGCGCGAGTGATAAGTTCAAGTAGTGGCGCCAGCTCCGTGGCCGATTCGGGGGGAGCGGTCGATAGATCAGCGAGAAGCTCAGCACTCGGTGAATTCAGCGAAACGGGACCACCGTCCAATCCGTCGATGTTCGCGACCACCAGATCAAGCACTTGCTGCGTGAGTGCCTGCATTTCAGCAGCGGTCGGTTCCAGGGGACTCATATCTGGTTGGGACATATCTCGATGTTGATTTTGCGGCGATCATGTTTCGTTTTTGGACGCATGCACGTTGGCTAACTGGTCTTACCCGTCGAGCAACTTGCCAAGCAGTCCTAACAGGAAGCCCAACACTGATCCCAGCGCGGGGAGGCTGCTGTTTTTGAGTTTGGCCTGTGGAGCAATGTCGTCGAAGACCAGATACATAATTCCGGACGCTGCAAAGAGTTGCATCCAGCCGAGTAGTCTTTGCTGGTCGGCCAGCATCCAGTAACCGAACGCCCCCATCAACGGGCCGAGCAGTGCCGCGATGGAAAACCAGGTCAGGATACGTCGCGTTGGCAAACCGCTTTCGCGTAGCTCACGATACGAATTGAATCCTTCCGGAAGGTTCTGCAGCGTGATGATCGACGCCAGTACCACAACGCCTGGGCCACCTGTTGCGAATGTGGCTCCCAACGCAATCACTTCCGGGATGAAATCCGAAAGCATCGCAACCATCTGGGTGGACGAAGATTTGGAACGATCAAGTAAGATTTGCAGCAGCCAAAACCCAACGCCCCCTGCAGCGAAGGCTGTGACCGACTCCCAAACTTCCAGGTGCTTGATACCTTCTGGAATTAACACCAACGCGATTGCCGAAAACAGAGCACCACCGCCAAACGCGATCACTGAATGTCGAAACTCGGTGCGCAGCCAGTTGCTGCGGATGTGCTCAAACGAAGCCACAAAACCACCAATCGGCATCGCGGCGCCGGCGATCGCCGTCAACAGAAGCAGTTCAACGACTGGCGACATTCTCGCACGCTTTCAGTAGATCCAACAAACCTATTCCTCTTCGGTCGGTTTGCCGTCGGCCCAGTCAGGAACCACTTCGCTGATCACTGAGCCGCGTCGAGCGAAAGAAATTCCCTGTTGCGAATTAGTGTCGATCATAACAGCTTCGATAATTGGTTCGGTAACCGGTGTCCTGGCATACCATTCGACAAGAAAATTCGCACCGCTGCCTCCAGACGCATCGTCTCGTTTGATGATCACTTCCGTTGTCCCCAAAGCCGGTAACCGGACGGGTTTGGCGAGATACGATTTGACCTTCTTGCCTTTCGTATCGAAGTATTCGACCGACTTAACGACGATCTCATCGGTCAGGCTGGTGTTGCGCACACTAAGAGTGATCGCCAGCAGATGCGGCTTGCCATCGCCGTGGTAGATATGGGAATAGGCCGGAACATACACCACCTGGCCTTCCACCGGATTTGCTGCCAGGTGGTAGAGGTCACCGTGAGCGGGTTCATCATCCGCCAGTTCTTCCGGCGGGCTGTGAGTCAACGAATCCTGAAACGAATCCAGACGACGATCCACGTAGACTGCGTAGACAATAAGTGGCACAACGAACAATACGACAACTCCGGCGATCAGCCATTTGAGTTGCCGAATGAACGTATCAACTTCAGCGACAGTCACTTTTTTTGCCATTTGTGGTCCTTCGATCCGGCTGCTACCGCTTCTTATTGAAGTGCGGCCGAGCGTTATTCACGCTTGCCGTTGTACTCTCCCAGCTGATCGTTTTTTGGCAAGTGTTCGGACAGCACGAATTTTGGCCGCTTGTGGCTGTTAATAAATGCGGCAATGTCGAGTGCTTCCTGCGCGGTGAGTGTGGCGTCATCGAGCGGCATCGCGACCTTCAGCCAGGACGCAAGCTTCGGGTTGCGACTTAGACCGGCACCATCATTATACGACATGTCGCCCCACACCGGAGGACCTTCTTCGGTGCCGACTCCACCCGCGCCGTGACAGTCGGCGCATCGATTGGCGTACAACTTTTCGCCGCGTTCAACGTTCGGTTTCAGTCCGTCCAGATCCAGTGTTGGAGTGTGGTTTGGGCCGAGTGGTTTTTGGCCGTTCATCTTGATCGAGCTACCTTCTGATAGCCACGTAATGTACGTCGTGATGGCGACCGATACGCGACTGCCGTTAGGCGGCCGCACACCATTTTGACTTCGCATAAAGCAGTTCAGCACGCGGTCCTCAAGCGTGATGACTCGTTCTTCGCGAGGTGACCACGCGGGATAAGCGGACGCGGTCCCCAAAAAACTTCCAGCCCTGGCGTGACGGCCTGAATTCAGGTGGCAGGACGTGCAATTCAGCGAGTTGCCAACGTACTTCCGCGAGAGCGGGTGCTGAGCGGTATTTGCGACGATCTCCTCCCCCAACCGCACAACCTTGCCAAGTTCGCCCGGCGGATACGGTTTCGCGTTGGAAGGTTCTAATTCTTCGGCGCGTGTTGACCCCGCCAGGCTGGCTGTGACGACGATTGCGACGACTAAGGCCCGAGGCAGCGCATAGCGTTTGTGTAGCGTTTGTTGTCTGTTCATTTTCGCATTCTCAAACTGGACGAACGCTTATTCTACGTTCGGTTTGCGCCAGTTGAAAAGCGAAGACGAAATGCGGTGCAGGACGCCCGGTTCGTCCTTCCGCGTGGTCAGTGATGGGTGGCGGAGTTGAGGCAGATACTGTTTCGAGTGGGCAGAGCTGCGTTGAACGTGGCGATTTGAGGCGCGTGCGGCGTTCCTGGACTGCACGGTCGCACGTGCTGTTGAGCTTGTCTGTGTGCTGGTTGTGGCTTTCTGCGCGCCGTCGTCGGAATGAGAAACGGTAACGACTTGTGTTGCTGTTGTTGTTGTTTTCCTCGCGGTGGCCAGCGGAGCGTCGCAGACTCCCTGCTTGCCGTAGCCGTTGTGAAGTTTGCCGCAATGAGGACACACGGGGCCATCGGCAGGGACAACCGCTTTGCCATTTTCGACGTCTGCCATTTTAAAGCGATAAACGTGCTCGAACCCAACCTGACGACTATCGTGCACGGATGCATTGTTTTGCACGGTTGCATCATCGGGTGCGAAGGAATTCGGGACGGCGTTTAAACTCTGAACGCGTGATTTCGTGTCGGCTAACTCAATCGCTTCCAGCGGCGACAAGACGTCGTCAAACGATTCGGTCGTGGACAAATTCAAATGCGAATTTGCAACGGGTTCGTCATCGCCGAACTGTGGCACGAAAGTGATTGGTGAGTCGTCCTCGAATCTTGATGTCGTGGCCTGGGATTCATAGGTGACTGATTCTGATTCCTGATGAAACCGTTCGACAGGAATGCCGTCCAGCGTTGGCAACGGAGGCAGACTTTCGGTTGTGGCGTCCGCGTCCGATATTTCCAGCTCCATCCTGAAACCATCCGGTTGGAAAACGTTTGATTGCGTCGGAAAGTCTTGCGAATCTGCTTCGGGCTCCGGCTGGAAATAGCGTGGCTGCGATTCCGGCTTCGGTGTGGGTGGCGTGAAAGCTTTCGGTGGTGGCGAAAATGGCCGTGATTGACGTGGTCGTTGGACGGGGACCGGCGGCACAGGAGATTCATGCGGTGCGAACGACTGATCTGCCACGATGTTGGACGTACGTTGGGCGAGCTGAGCCGCTTGAAATTCGGCCATGCGTGACGATTCGAGTCGCGACTGAGCAAGCCGTGCTTCCGCCTCATCCAGCGCCTTCTTGTAGGCGACGATCGCCTGTTCGGCGACTTGCGTGCGTTCTGTCTGAACAGTCAACTGCTGCAGGCGAGCATCCGTCTGTGATTTCAATTCGCGAAACTCGGCCACCAGGCGGCTTAGTTCTGTTTCCAACTGAGCCACCGCCTGATTACTTCGGGCGAGTTCATCGGTGGCGGCTCTTGCTTCTTTGAGTTCTGTTTCCTTAAGTTCGGCTCGTTGTCGACGATTTTTTCGGCGGTCGAGTTCTGCGGCTTTCTGACGTTCTGCAGCGTGCTGAAGTTCGAGTAGCTGTTGGAACCGATCCTGAATACCCTGCATTTGCTGTGCGACAGCGGAACTGTCAACGTTTACCGTCACGGGATGCACGGTGACCGGTGCATAGATGCTGCTCGGCGCAAACGGGCCGGTTCCGGCAGGCGGCGTTGACGTCGAATGTCGTGCCACATGCGAAGTCGTGGTACCGGAGCGAACTGGTTTAGTCGGTTGAGCGGTCGTGGTGGGAGACGGATCACCGAACGGGTTGTCCGCCGGTGCCGTGTCGTTTTGTTTGGTCGCAGGTGGAGCGGGGCTAAACGGATCGTGGCTGGCCGAAGGCTCCGACGTCACTTGTTCACTGCGCTGCGGAGTCCACGGGTTTGTGGTTTCGTTACCAGCTTGAACGATTGTCGGAACGGCGGCTGGACGCGCCAAAACGGCGGACTTCGCAAGACCATTGCCTGCACTGCTGGAATTGACGGCCTGCAGTTTTGGGTAGCGGACCGTTTGAAAATCGGAAGGATAGAATTCAGCGTACTTCTGTCCCTGCGCGATCGCGGCGACCGTGTACTGCTCTGAGCTTGCGTTCGCAGTTGGCGGATTGGCGGCGTGATGTGGTTTTAATCTGGGAAACAGCATCAGCAATCCCAGCCCGCCAACGACCAGTGTCGCCGTCAGTAGCAGCATGGAACCAGTTTGGAATTGCGAGGTCTTCATATCACCAGCCGACACCAATAAAGCATCCAAACAACCGAAACGCCGCGCGCAGCACGACACCATTGGCCTCATCGACAGTCGCTAGATTCGGACTAAAGCGGATATCCGGAAAATTGCGAAAAGTCTCACCAGACTCCGCATTTTTACAGCCGCAAGACAGCACTCTTGCCGATGGATACGCCGACGAAGCTGGAATCGGCCAATTCTGCGGGTCGAACTCAGCAACGATCGGGCTGAGCTGTTCTTCGGTCTCGCGCGCTACTTCTTCGGTTTGGCGAACCAGGCGATGGCGATAATGACCGCAATCACAGGAAACATGGCTCGCGCCCGTGGCAGCGCAATGGCGGCCACCACGCCGCTGACGAGGACCCAGTTCGACGACAGCTTCTTCCAGGCAGCAGGCCGTTCTTTTGTGGGCAGTACCAGCCAGAAGGCCGACAGCAGAATCCCAACGCGCACCAAAGCGCCCTGCAGCCCTTCGCGCTCAGGATACTTTGCCAGCACGACCGCTCCGGCAAGGCACGCGAGCGCCATCAGTCCGACGTGGATTCGTTTTCTTCTAAGCTGGTCGTCGTCGGGCATCACGGGAGTGTGGCAGGCGGGCGGCAAAAGACAATTGGCCTGACCTTACTTCTGTCCGGAAACACCAAAGATCAGCAATGTCGACGTCTGGTATTCCTGATCCGGCTTCAAAATGATCGAAGGAAAGTTCGGCTGGTTGACGGAATCGGGATAGTGCTGAGTTTCAAGGCAGACGGCACTTCGGTGAGCATAAGTCTTCCCGTTTTTACCTTGCTGCCCTTTCAGGAAGTTGCCGGAATAGAATTGGATGCCGGGTTCCTTCGTCATGATTCGCAGCCTTCGGCCGGACGCTTTGTGCAGC
Source organism: Fuerstiella marisgermanici (assembly GCF_001983935.1). Taxonomy (GTDB): domain Bacteria; phylum Planctomycetota; class Planctomycetia; order Planctomycetales; family Planctomycetaceae; genus Fuerstiella; species Fuerstiella marisgermanici. The sequence continues at coordinate 759,748 of NZ_CP017641.1, forward strand.
AGCGTGGCCGCATGATTGTATGGCTTGCTGTCATCCTGTTTGGCGTTCAGTACGAAGTTGTGGTCATAGCCAAGTGCGGACGTGTCGGTCAGTTTTTCGATCCGAGCTCCAATCCGCTTTGGCTTAGTGAAGTCCAGCGGTGTGCCGGCAACGGGTTCGATTTTTCCAGTCGGTATCAGAGTGTCGTCGGCGGGCGTGTACTTGTCGGCGTTCAGCGTCAGTACGTGGTCGAGCACTGTGTCGCTACCGGCACCTGCCAGATTAAAGTAAGCGTGGTTGGTGAGGTTTACCGGAGTCGGCTGATCGGTCGTCGCTTTGTAGGAGATGCTGATGCGGTTGGCATTCTTTGCAAGAAAGTAGACGACCTGACACTTCAGGTTTCCGGGATAGCCTTCCTCCCCGTCGGGACTTGTGTACTTGAAACGGACGCCCTGCCCCTTGTCGTTCGAATACGCTTTGGCATCCCACACGACTTTGTCCAGGCTGCGTTCCACACCGCCGTGCAGATGGTTCGGCCCATCGTTTGTGGCGACGGTATAGTCTTTGCCACCGATCGAGAATTTGCCTTTCGCGATGCGGTTGCAGACTCGCCCCGTGGTACAGCCGAAGTACTGGTTATCTTCGGATTCGTAGCCCGCCACGCTGTCCCAACCCAGAATCACGTCTTCTGATTTACCGTTCTTACCCGGCACATGCAGTTCCACGAGCGTGGCACCGCGAGCCATGACTTTTGCGGTCAGTCCCTTTTCGTTTTTCAGCGTGTAGAGCTGAACGGCGGTGCCATCCTTCGTCTTGCCGAAATCCTGAACTTCAGGATCAGCCGCCGATGTCGAAACGGAAGCACAAACAGCCAGCAGAGCACAAATTTGTTTCATTGTCGATTCGCCTGAAATGGTGGTCGCTGAACGGAATCACAGGGACGCGTGCCAGGGAAGAATTATTCCGTCATTGTTCGCCGGGAACAAGCGAGGCCGATTTTTCCTGCTGAATTGCTAACCGCGGGCGACCCGTTTAGTATTTCAGCACAGGCAACTCAGGAAAACGGTTGTCAATGTGGCCTTTCCGCCCTTGTCCATTGGCACGTGGTGGTTCTGCGCCCAACGCCGTTTCTTTTGAATTCATTACCATCCATTCGGAGATTACGAGCCCATGCCCACCGACAACAACACACCGTCGCGAAGAAACTTTCTAAAAACGTCCGCCACTGCGGCTGCAGCGGGCTCCGTCTTGAGCAGTCTAAATGCCGTCCAGGCGGCTCACACGTCGTACGATGAAACCATCCGACTGGGCATGATCGGTTGCGGCGGTCGCTGCACAGGTGCGGCTAACCAGGCCATGAATACCGAAGGCCCGACCAAACTGATCGCCATGTGCGACGCTTTCGAAGATCGTCTGCAGGGCAGTTTGAAAACTCTGACCAAAGCACACAAAGACAAAATCGATGTGCCGGCCGAACGACAGTTTGTGGGCTTCGAAGGTTACAAGCAACTGCTTGCAACCGACATCGATCTTGTGCTGATCGCGACGCCTCCTGGTTTTCGCCCGGTTCACTTCGAAGCAGCCGTTAAGGCGGGTAAACACATCTTTGCCGAAAAGCCAGTCGCCGTCGACGCGGCCGGAATTCGTCGCTTTATGAAAGCCGTCGAAGAATCAAAGAAGAAGGATCTGCTTGTTCAGATCGGCCTTCAACGACGCCACGAACCAGCGTACAAAGAAACCATCAAGCGTCTGCAGGATGGAGCGATCGGTGACATCGTGGCGGCTCGAGCGTACTGGAACGGTGGCGGCGTGTGGACTCGCAATCGCCAACCTGGCCAGACCGAAATGGAATACCAGATGCGAAACTGGTACTACTTCAACTGGTTGTGCGGCGATCACATTGTGGAACAACATATTCACAATCTGGACGTCATCAACTGGCTGATGGGCTCAACCCCAGTGAAGGCTCAGGGGCAAGGCGGACGTCAGGTTCGTACCAGCAAAGAGCATGGTGAAATCTACGACCATCACATGGTGGAATTCACCTACGGTGACACCGACTACGGCAAGGACACAATGATGCTTAGCCAATGTCGGCATATTCCCAAAACGTGGGGCAAGGTCGATGAGTTCTGTCACGGCAGCAACGGTTCGTGCCACATCGGCAAAGCACAAATCTTCGACAGCAAAGGCAACGAAACCTGGAGCTACGGCCGAGGCGGCCGCGATGGTCATCAGCAGGAACATCACGACCTGTTTGCCGATTTGCGAGCGGGCAAGCTGCCGAACGAAGGCGAATACGGCGCGACCAGCACGATGACATCGATTCTGGGCCGCATGTGTACCTACAGCGGTCAGGAAATCAGCTGGGAAGACGCCTGGAATTCAGACGTCGTCATTTCGCCAATCGACAAGTTCACCGGCATGAGTGACACTCCTCCTGTGCTTCCCAACGAAGACATGACGTACCCAATCGCGATGCCTGGCCAGACAAAAGTGATCTAGTCTGCGTTTAACGCAAACGCGACTCATCAATGGCACCAATAAAAGCCCGGCTTTGAACAGAGCCGGGCTTTTTGCATACCCGCCCCGTCTAACGTAAGGTTCAACTGACGTCCTGACAGTCACCGCCACAGCTTTTCCCCAACAAGAAGACGCGCAACTTCACTTATCACGGAATGCAGATGTTCGCAGGCAGGGGGAAACTGAGGAAGTACTATTCTGGCGATGGCGTTTCAAGCCCATAGATTTGGTTGAAGTTCATCAGGCGGTGCCCAATAACGGCCCCATCTGCCAGGTCAATAACAATCGCCATGAATACGTTTTTGGTGGTTGAGTTGATCATGACGTGTTCGTAACGCTCGGCCATGCGGTAGCCCCAGTCTACTTCTCCAGCTGAGCAATCGTGACCATCAAAGTCCGCAGCAGGGATCGCATCGAAATACGGCCAAAAGTCAACGACTGGCTCCACGTCATTGGCCAGTCGTTCGATTGGTTTAACGAAAGTGTTTCGGAACTTCGTTTCATCAAGGCGTGTCACATTCATTGTGTAGTGCCCGTAAACGAAAGATGCAGCGAAGGTCGCCACCAATCCAACAGCGAATAGCAATCTTCGAGTTGAGAAGCGAATACGAGTGTACCTTTTAATTCCAGGGGGCCCAACGGAAGGTATGCCGCAGGGCCGTGTGTAAGAACAATGTTGGCCGACCGTCATGGGCCACCAAACGCAGACGCGTCATCTGCGCCGCCGAGCAGCATCGCCACTGCCCATGAGATACGGTCGATCCAGTCGGCAAGAGTCTTAGCGTCATGTTCAGTAATCAGACCATTGCGTTGGAGCATTCCATCAACGTGACAACCCCAGTGGCGAGCAAAGGTGCACATGCCGAACAACGCTGCTACAAGTTCGTGGTCAAGACTGTCGGCGTCGCGCAGATGTGGCGACAGGACTCGCAACGCAGCAATAACTTCGTCGAAGTTTCATTCGTCAAGTCCCGAGTACGGTCGAAGCATTCCAAGAAATCCGTGAGTCCCAGGTGGATCACCGGTCTTCGCATGAACGCAGCCGTGAAGAAGGATAAGCTCGCGCGCGTTTTCCGGCGTCATTACCATCTGTCAGGTCGGCTAATGGTGACTCGCACGACAGACCTGTCGTGTCCGCAAAGTTGAAAGCTGCAAGTTACGAAAGCATAAGCCTCGGCTGTATAGGTTTCAATCGCTTTCAGTTGACCGGCATTTGGCTCCGTCTCCGAGACAGATTGATTTGGGCCATGGGTTCGCCGGTTTAAATTGAGGCGCTGCTCCGCAGTTGGAGGCCGGCACTTTTGCCCAGCGGCGGCGTTCTATGTGGTTTCGCCGAACAGTGAATCTCGAGCGATGTCCTGTTTTAGCAATTGTGCGCGAACCTGAAACTGCTGTTTCTCGGCTGCTTTCTGCAGCCGAGCCAGCGGGCGTGAAAAGTCGGACACAGCTTCATCACTGGCACCGGCTTCTCGAACAATGGCAACGCCCAACCACGCACCGAAACGAACGATCACAGCATCCTCGGCCGACACAAACGTCTGAACGGAACCCGGCTGTCCCTGACGAGCGCAGCGGCCTGCCAGTTGCCTGTCCATGCGGTCGGATAGTTGGCATTCCGCGATGATCACGTGCAAACCGCCCAGTTGCTGAACGTCGTCTGCGACGCTGATGTCCGTACCGCGGCCTGCCAGGTTGGTTGAAATCGTAATGGCAGATTTTTGGCCCGCCAAAGCGACAATGTCTGCTTCTTCCGCGGTCTGCAAACCGTTCAGCAGCCGGAATTCCAGTCCGATCGTTTTCAAACGAGTCGCGACGTCCTGACTATCGGTGATGGATTGCGTGCCGACCAGGACGGGCTGCCCAGTTGCATGGCGTCGCTGAGTTTCGCTCACAATGGCATCCAGCTTCGCCTCACGAGTTTTGAAGAATCGCGTCGGCAGGTGCGATCTCTGCGATGGCCGGTGCAACGGGATCGCGGCCACTTTGCTGCGAAACACATGAGCGAACTCAGCCTCACACCCGACGGCCGTTCCGGTCATACCGCAAAGCGTTTGATAGCGGCGGAAGAAGCGTTGGCGAGAAATCTGGGCGAGCGATTCCTTCTCGGGCGTCACGGGAAGTTGTTCGCGAACTTCGATCGCCTGGTGCAGCCCATCCTGCCATGAACGATCTTCAAATATCCGTCCCGTTGACTGATCGACAATTCTCACTTCGTCGTCGGCAATGATGTAATGAACGTCGCGGCGAAACAGGTACTTGGCTCGTAATGCCTGTTCGACGTACGACGTCCACGGCCGTAGCAGCACACTGGCCGGCACATCGACATCGTCCGCATAGCAGCGAGTTCGGCCGGTATCCGTCAGAGTGACGTGGTTGATCGTATAGTCATGCGCGAAGTGTTGATCCCGCTGTAATTCTTCCACCAGTCGGAAGGCGGCGTTGTGCGCGTCGAGGTCAGAAGCTGGGCCTGTTCCTGCCATACTTAACACCAGCGGAGACGCGGCATCGTCGATCATCACGCTGTCCGCCTCGTCCACGACCGCAAACACCAGGCCGCGTTGGATGGTCGTGCGTGCGGTTGGCTTGCTGGAACGCAGTTGCTGCAGCAGACTGGCGCCCAGCGGTGCCGCAGATTCCGAACGCAAAGTCAGCTGGTCGCGCAGATAGTCGAATCCGAATTCATGTCCTGTGCCATAGGTGACGTCGCAGTCGTAAGCCATTCGCTTCACGTCTGTCTCACCCTGTTCCGGCGTCAGTCCCACAGTCATACCCAGCTGCTGAAGCACGGGTTGAGCAAGCTCACAGTCGCGTTCGGCCAGATAGCTATTCGGCGTCATCACGTGAACGCCCTTCCCGGCCAAAGCGAAGTAGGCGGCGGCCGTGATAGCGACGAATGTCTTGCCTTCGCCGGTGTGCATTTGAGCGATGCGGCCATGAGCCAGTTGAATGGCGGCCAGCATCTGCACGTCATACAGGTTGATCCCGTGACTGCGACGCACCGCTTCGCACGCCAAAGCGACGCCCGCCACGATCATTTCGGGTGAGTCGACGGTGGCACCGCACAGCAATTCACTACGCAGGTTCCCTGCTTCTGCGATGAGTGCCTTGGCGGAACAATCAGACAGAGTTTCTGTGAGGCCGCGAATGTGCGGCACCATTTTTTCGGCACTACGCGACTGCCGAGGTGCTCTGCGCCGGAACGGGATGACGTCGGTCGTGGCCATGTACACAAACAGCTTTCAACGTTCAGCTCTCAGTTGTGACCGCTACTTACCTCGTCTGACTCACCGGCCTCGCCCATGTTGTTGGATGTGCGGGCATCGGTCGCACCACACCGCTGGCGTCATAGGTGGGCGACGTCGGCGGATTGCTGGCCTGGCTGGCCTGGCTGGCCTTTGCGACCGGTTGACCATAATTGGCGGCCGTACCGACCACGGCCTGCGTTCGATCCTCTGGTCGAGAAGGATTGGCGGCATCAAACGCAGAGTCGAGGCGATTGTCGATCCACTGCTGTTCAGCCTGCTGAATGTTGGGTCGCTGATGACGTGACTGCAGCAGGATTCCGATCTCCTTTTTCAAAGCGACCAGCGCGATGGCATGATCGACCTGTGCCTGCACGAAAGCTGCTTCTTCATCAGCACGGCGTTCGTAAGAATCCAACAGGTCCTCAAGCAACAGCGTCGCCGAATCTTCTGATGCCGGCAGCACTTCGAAACGGTCCTGCAGGTACCGGGATTCGTTGTCGGCGGCGGACATCGACTGATAGCGGCTTAGCATTTCTGAATACGCTGTGGCCACTTCGCGGTTCGCGATCTCGACGTCGGTCAGCAATTTTTCGACGGTCGCTCGAAACACATTGACCGCTCGCTTCAGTTCCCATTGTCGCTGTTCCAGCCGAGCCCGCGCCGCGCGGTTTTCAATTGGGAACTCAAACTCCAGCCCCACGGTGTAGCCCGGACGGTTGTCGCCGTATTGACCCCGCAGAGCTTCACCAAGGTTCGAACGTCCTGCGAGGTCTGCGACATAAGTTTCGACAAGGAAATCCAACCGAGGCAGCAATTCCTGACGGCTGACGCCAAGTCGCACTGCTGCGCCTCGCATCTGCCGAATCGCTTCTGAAATGTCCGGACGGTTCAGCAACGCGGTTTGCAGAACGCTTCGCAGATCGGCCGTTTCTGTCACGATACTGGGTGCTTCCATCGGTGTCAGTTCGACAGGCCCGCCGTTCGTCATGTCTGGTGAATTGACCAGCAAACGCAACTGAGCTTCTGCATCTTTGAATCGTGCAACCGTGCGTTGAATCCTCGTTTGCGAACGGGCCACAGCCGCGCGGGCGCGGAGAACCTGACGAGGAATCGTGTCGACCTGCTGACGCCCTTCAAGCCGTGCCAGCACATTTTGAGCGGCCATGAGCAGCTTTTGTCGCTGGAAGAATTCGGCACGGGCTCGGTGCAACGCCCAATAGGCCTTGGTCACTTCAATCAAGTGGTCCTGCAAAGCACCGACGACTTCATCTTCTGATGAGTTGGCCTGAATTCTGGCCAGGACAATGTCACTTTCGTTGTAACTTCGCCCCGCGCCGTCCAGCAATGGCTGGCGGTAGCTGAGTTCCAGACGGGAAGTCGCCTGGTTGTTGGGGACGAAAAAGCTTGAGTTCTGATTTTCGTGCCCCAGTTGTTGACTGATTTGCAGTTCACCGCCGTATCTATTTCTCTGGCGGAGTCCGCCCTTCGATCGGGCTTTTCGCACAATCAGTCGATCTTCACCATTACCGGTGGTCAGCGTGTTGCCGACGGGATCGTTAAGGTCGTCGTATTTGGTTTCCAGAAATGCCGTCCAGTCGAAGGCGGCGGCTTCCTGAGTGATTACGCGATACTGAACTTCCGGCTCAGTTTGAATCGCGGACACCTGCGGAGAATACAGCAGTGCATTTTGCAGAAGCGACCCAACTTCAACCGCGATCGAAGACGGCGCGTGTCCGGTTGGTTGACTCACATTAAAATCCCACCAGGGCTTGAACCCGGGCGGAAGTTCACGAAGGTGGGGAATGACGTTTGGATTGCCATCGGACTGACCCGCCAAATCGGCGCGAGCGTGATACTGAGCCATCCACTGGAGACCATCTCGTTCCGAGGTCGCTCGGAAACCTGACGTGCCCGGTGCCGGGCCGAGAAAAGAATGTCCACCGAGCGGCTGACCAATGCCCGCGCTGCTATCTGTGATGATCGTTTCTGAACCGACCGGCGCTGGAGCCTGCATTTCGGACGAATAGTGCGAATGCGCGCCCGGCTGGCCTTGTGCGGGACCATCGACAATCACCGTCGGCGGAACACCGCCGTTGTTCATGACGCCGCCGTGAATTTCGCCGCCATGAATTTCGCCAACGTGACCGTGGCCGCCATTGATTGAGCCAGACGGCAACGAATAGCCGCCCTGCAACGGCACCCCGTGCACTGGCGGCGGAGGCACTGACCCCGGAGCCTGGACCTGCGGCACCTGTTGCGTGGATTGTTGTGGCTGAAATGCGTTCTGCTGTGGAAACGTATTGTGCGGCTGGAACGTAGCCGGAGGCTGCCCCAAGCCATGCGGAGACGGCCCAAACGAATTGGCAGGCGCTGGTGATGCCGGTTCGACCGCCAGCGGCGGCGCGTTGCTCCTTGGCGTCACGGGCACCGGCGCTGCTGGCACCGGCGTTGTGCCTGGGTCAGGAGCTGGCTGCGGTGTCAGTTCTGATGTCTCAGGAATCGCAAGACCGAACGGGCCACCTGGCGGCGGTGTATTGCCGTCCGGTCCAGCATTTGTCGCAGGTGGCTGCGGTGCTGCCTGCGGATCAAGCAGCCCGACCTTCAATGAACTTCTATTCGGCGAAGCAGGTGCCCACCGGCGTGGCTGGATGGTCGGCCCGTTTGTGTTTGGTGAGTCAGGTTGGCCGATCCGGTTTTGAGTCGAGGCCGGATTATTATTGCTCAAAGGCTGAGGAGCAGAGAATGGCACTGGCGAATTCGCTTGTGCCCTGCGCTGATCGGCCTGCTCTTGATTTTGGTTTTGCTGCGGAATGGCAGACTGCGGGAACCTGTCAGTTGCTTTGGGTGACGCTGCGTCGGTGGATGGTGTGCTGCCCGGAAAAAGACGCCAGCCCGGGTGTGGCGACGGCTTGTCGGCTGCGGCCGGCGATGGAGTCTGAGCCTGACCCTGAGTCTTAGCCGGGGGCGGCTCAGGCGGTGCAGCGGGTTCTGGATTCTGCGATACCAGCGACGCAATGGTTTCAAGGTCGGTATGTTCGTATAGGGCCGGTCCCTGCGGCGATTCCTGTCGCGGCCTAATCACGAGCTCGTTGTTCCTCGCGGCCCCATTCCGTCGAACGATCTGGAGTCCGGGAACGGGCTGATCCGGCGACGTCTGCGTAGGCGTTGTTTCTGATGTGTTGGCTGCTGCGAAGTCAGGCAACTTCAGCCGAATTGACGTTGCTTGAGAATTTTGGTCTTCGGACGCCGCAGACAGGTCACCGGACGGCAGCGAATGGAAGAATATGGCAAAAAGTGAGGCCACTAGCAATCCGGCGCAAATTCGGCGCCGCTGCAAGCGCACTCCGTCCAAACGGAATTCGTCGCATTTCGTTTCGAATTCATCGGTTGAATTGGTTTGCATAAGACAAGCCGGCATTTCTAATGACGCGAGCCTCAACCTTGGTCGAGCGATCGCTCGGCAACGCTCCCATTCTGGGACGTCGAAGAGATACGCGCAGGACGCCAGGAGAACCGAACGGACACGTAACGGGTTCTCAGGAAAATCCTGTTACTCCGAACTTCGTCACGATCACTTCAGTCGGTACACGAATTTCAGTCGGCAGTAACCGCTAGAGCCGGAACAAGAAACAGCCTTTGCGCCATTTACCCAGGTTACACGCGGGAATGTCAGATAGGCAAAAACTGCCGCAGGCAACATGAGGGCCGCCCCTACCTGAAACCCGCTGCTTGCTCACGCTCGACGCGACGGCTAAGGTCTTGGGCTCGCAAGCCAGGTCCGCAAAAAGGGAGCAGCATGATGTCAGAGACGCGCCGCACAGGATCAAAATGCATCGTCCTATTGGCATTCACTTTGTTTAGCCACATGCTGTCGCACAGCCTCGCCGTTTGCGACGAAACCGTTGCACCTGCCGAGAAGGGGTTTGCTGTTGTCGAACTGTTTACGTCTCAGGGCTGCAGCAGTTGCCCGTCAGCCGACAAAAACCTTCAGCGAATCACAACGCTGGCGGCGAAAAACAACTCACCGGTTTACACGCTGTCTTTCCATGTTGACTACTGGAACGACCTGGGCTGGGAAGATCCCTTTAGCATTGCCACCGCAACACTGCGGCAACGCAGATATGCGAGTGTATTCAAAGCGAAGCGGATTTATACGCCGCAGATCGTCGTCAACGGACAAACGCAGTTCCTCGGTTCTGATCGCGAGCGTTCAGACGCATCCATTGCCAGCGAACTCCGGACAGCCGGGGAAAGTTCACTGACACTGACTGCCACCGTTGTCGACGACCAGGTTGTGGTTAAGTGGACGACCGACGACGCTTTGGCGGACCTGCTGAACGTGGCTTTGGTGCAAAAGGAAGCCGAACGTTCGGTCGACGCCGGTGAGAATGGCGGTCGAACTCTGAAGCACGTGAACGTCGTACGGAACTTCAAGGTCGTTCGTACTTTTCCAGCAGCCGACGTGGTTTTGGAAACGCCGAAGGGGTTTGCTGCCTCCGACTACCACGTCGTGGCGTTTCTCCAAACAGCTCGCAATGGAAAAATACACTGCGCTGCGCAGGTCGCGATTGAAGAATCCGCCGCTGGTCGATGAGCTCGTTTTAACGAGGGGCCGCAAGTTTTAACTTCAATTCCACTTGCTCTTTCCCGCGTTGCACGAGAATTGTGAGCTCATCGTTCTGTTGGGCGCCGCCGAGAACTTTCAGCAGATCGCCATAGCTGTCTATATCGGTGTCATTGACTTTTATGATAGCGTCGCCCACCTGCAAACCGCTCGCTTTAGCCGGTCCGTCCTGTCGCACAGACTGGATGGGAACGCCGGGCTGGTCGCCGTCTGCAGTCAGGTTCGGGACGATTCCCATGTACGGAAGCTTTTTCCGCTGCGACCGCCTGTTGACTGCCTGGAACTCGGGGGCCTTTGGCAATGCATCAATGCTGCGAAGCAGGGTTTCTGTGTAGTCTGTCACAGCGACCACGCCTTCTACGTTGATGCGTTCGAAGTCGTCGTCCGGAGTGTGATACCAATCGGTGAGACCTGTGAAACAAAACATCACGGGGATCTGTTTTTGGAAGAACGGCAAATGATCGCTACCCGCGAACGGGTGAGCGACCATCTTTGTGTCCAATGGTGATTTGTCATCGGCCGCTTCTGCGATGGCTCGAAATTCAACCGCCGTGTCGACACCATTGACTGTGACCACGTTGTTCCGCAGTGTGCCGATCATGTCGTAGTTCAACATTGCCACCGTTTTTTCCAGCGGGAACACGGGGGATTTGACGTAATGCTTGCTTCCGAGCAGACCTCGTTCTTCGCCGGAAAAACAGATGAACACGATGCGGCGTTTAGGCTTTGGCCCGGACGTCATGCGGCGAACAATCTCCAGAACGGCTGCGGTACCGGTCGCGTTGTCATCTGCGCCGTTGTGAATTTCGCCGTTGCGTTTGGGAGTTTTTGAACCTCGACCACCGTAGCCGATATGATCGTAGTGAGCTCCCACGACGATTGTTTCGTCGGCCAAATCTCCTTCACCTTCCAGCACGCCGATCAGGTTGTGAGCGGCCACGGATTTTGTGTCGAACTTTGTTGTCACATCTGCCGACCAGCCGGTCATGGGCTGCGACAACGGCGTTAGAGTTTTGTCGATGTATTCGCAGGCGGCCTGTAGGCTCTCAATTTTAACAGCCGCTTCGTCCTCGCCGTCCACCTGTGGCACCTGCAGTGGATTCGCCTTCAGTAATTCATCTAAGACGCTTTGCTTGATGTGGATGAATGGGACGCCGGCTGATGCGCTGCCGAATCCGTGCGGTGGAGACAAATCGTCACGTTCTGATCGCTTGGTTGTTACGGCATCATTCACAAAGATGACGCCCGCAGCTTTGTGCTGGACGGCAAGTTGCAGTTTGCGGTCGATGTAAGCGTGGGTGCTGGTGTTGGTTCCCTGAAACGCGCCGCCCTTGACGTCCTGCTGAGGTTCGCGACGGATCATCACCAATATCTTGCCTTCGACATCGTGTCCGGCGTACTCATCGTAGTTGTCGCCTTCAGAAGAAATTCCGTAACCGATGAAGTACAGCTCGCCCGAAGCTGTTCCGTTTGCACCGCGCTGCAGTGGCTGATATTCGGATGTGATTTTTAGTTTCGTCTCACGCCCATCGACATGCTTCAGGACGGCCTCTGTTGCATCGTTGATTGCAGCGGTTTCCGGATTGACCTCAAACGTTTGTTTAAAGGTTCCGTCCGGCATGCCTGGCTTCAGCCCGTGCTTTTTGTATTCGGCCAGGATGCGTTCGGCCGCTAGGTGAATGCCACGCGTTTCGACGCCGCGACCTTCCAGTGCGTCGGACGCAAAGTATTCGATGTCCGCCCCGACGCGTTCCACCATGACTTCTCGAGATTCAGCAGCTAGTGCACCATGTGTCAGGCACGCGCAAACGGCTGTCAGCAACAGCGGGCGAGCGATTTTCATTTGTATCTTTCACGGAGGCGAAACGAGGAATGCCAGGGATGAACAACGCATCGGAAATAGTATTTTATAGCCTGCCAACAGAAAAACGATGCCCGAAAGTTGAGTTCTTAGCCGTTGTTACTTCGCCAGAAGACTCGGCAGCCACAGGCTAAACGCCGGCACAAACGTGATCAACAGCAACGTGATCAGCAACGGGATCAGAAAAGGGACCGTGCCGCGAATCACTCGCTGAACCGAAGCGCCCGTCACGGAACTTAGCACGTACAGCACCAGGCCTACCGGTGGAGTCAACAGACCCAGCACCAGGTTCAGGATCATCACGATACCCAGTTGCAGCGGATCGATTCCGAATTCCAATGCCGCTGGCAGCAGCACGGGAACAGTGATCAGCAACCCTGCGACGGGTTCGAGCAGCATTCCCGTTACCAGCAAGGCGACGTTGATGAGCAGAAGGAACACATAAGGATTGTCTGTGAGCGCCAGCATGGCTTCCGTCACGGCTTGAGGTCCCTGTTCTCGTGCGATCACCCAGCCGAACAGGCCTGCCGCGGACACGATCAGCATGATGGAACCGGTTGTGGAAGCCGTCTTCACCAAGACTCCGTGAAACGCTTTCAACGACAGTGATCGGTAGCAGACGCTAAGAAACACAACCCACATTACGGCGGCGGCTGCAGCTTCCGTCGGAGTAAACACGCCGCCCAGGATCCCGCCCAAAATAATCACCGGCGTTAACAGCACGGGCAATGCTGCACCAACAGCCGTTTTCAATGGCACGCGAGGAGCCGCATCTTCGTCTCGTAAAGGATTGCGCCGGGCATCCACGAAGACAAAGATGCATAGAATGGCAGTCAACACAAACGCCGGCATCACACCCGCAAAGAACAGCGCGCCCACCGGGACACTCGCCGACACTGCATACACGATCGCGGGGATACTGGGCGGCATGATGGGGCCGATCAACGAAGACGCGCCTGTTAGCCCCAAAGCGAAGCCTTCGTCGTAGCCTCGCTTCTTCATCGCGGGAACCAGTACCGAACCCAGCCCGGCCGCGTCGGCGATCGCTGCTCCGCTCATCCACGAAAACAGCAGGCTGCTGATTACGTTGACGTATCCCAGGCTGCCGGGAATCTTCCCGAACAAGCACAGCAGCAAACGAAACAACCGATCGGCCAGTCCCCCCGCGTTGCTAAGGTAGCCGGTCATAATGAACAGTGGCACGGCCAGCAGCGGGAACGAATTCACCGACGCCATACAGCGCTGCAGAGCGACTCCCAACGTGATATCCGGAGACCACGCCACGTACACCAGGCATGGCAGCAACATGCTGATGGCAACCGGAACGCGGATGAACAGCAGCACCAGCATCGCAATCACTAACGCCGCCAGAATCATTCGCCCCGCTCCAGTTCCAGATGAAAGCCTTCTTCTTCGACGATCGCGTTGTGCACCGTTGGTCGCCCCGTGGCCAGCACCTGCAACAGGTTGACGATGGAATGAACGGCCATCATCAGCAATCCGATTCCCACCGCGCCATACCACCAGCTCATCGGAATCCCCAGTGACGGCGATCCCACTTTGCCCACGTACCAGACAAATCTCATTCCACCAAACAGCAGCAATAAGCACGTCCCGGCCACGATAACGTGGCTCAAACTTTCCAGCCACGCCTGGCCACGGATACTCAGCCGGTGCGACAGCACGTCAACCGTGATGTGCCTGCCTTCGCCCATAACAAACGCTGCCGCCATGAACGTCATCCAAATCAAAGCCAGTCGAGCCACCTCTTCGCTCCACGAAAACGGCGCGCCGAAAAAATAACGAGCGAACACCTGAGCTCCCATTGTGCTGACAATAAGAAACAGAAACAGCGCCGCTAAAGTCTGCTCGGCAATACTCATCCACCGGGCGCACTGCGCAAACGGTGGAGCGTGCACAGTGCCACTGTCGGACGCAACTGTGGCGGCGGTCTGGTTGTAATCCGATTGGTGCATTGCTGATTGAATTCGAATAGGGAAATGCGCGGTCTGTGTAGGGATCTTACCACGGAGGGCACTGAGAATACGCCGTCCGGAACTCCGTGTTCTCCGTGCCTCTGTGGTGAAACTGTTCGACGTTGCGGCATTCTGGTAAACGACGGACGGGGTGTTCTTATTCCGGCTCTGACGTAATCTGGTTGTACAGCTCACTGAACGCATAGCCGCTTGAAAAGTATTCGGCTGCTCGCTTGCGGAAGGCGTCGACGTCGACATCTTCGACAATCTGCATTGTGCCGTCCTTGCGCCATTCTTCGATGAGCCATTGTTCGTCCTCGACGGTGCCGCGGTAGACATCTTCGCCGAGTTCTTTGACCACCTTCATTAACGCCGCCTGCTGGTCAGTGTCCATTCTTTGCCACGTGCGTTCATTCATTAAAATCTGAATCGACGACTGAATGTGTCCGCTTAAATTCAGGCACTTTTGCACTTCGTGAAAGCCCATCGCCTTGATAACGGGGACGGGGTTTTCCTGGCCGTCCGCGATCCCCTGCTGCAAAGCCAGATAGACTTCGCCGAACGAAATCGGCATCGGGCTGGCTCCTAAAGCGGCGCCTGATGCCTGCCACACGCTGGCTCCTGGCATTCGCAGACGAAAGCCGTCCAGGTCGGTCGGATTGCGAATCGGAATGTTCGAGGTGATGTGCCGTGAGCCATACGCCCAGGTATCCAGCACGCGCACGTCGAAGCGTTTGCGAAGTTCGTCCCAGTGCGGTGCCATGTCTTCGCCGCGAGCCGTCTCCAGCATTTGATCCAGATCGCGCGACGCGTACGCGGCATCCAGAACTCCCAGCGGCGGATGCCACATCGCCAGAAACGAAGGGCCCGAAATCGCGAGGTCCAGTTCTCCAGCGACAAGCTGTTCCAACAGTTCGGCTTCGGTGCCCAGTTGAGCGGCCGGGTACACGGTCACATCCAGATCGCTCGTGACCTGCTTCAAGCGTTGGGCCAAATGAGCGGTCCCGTAAGCGTGCGTGGGCGAACTCACTTCATAAACGTGAGCCATCCGAAGCCGCAACGGCTTGTCGCTGGCCTCTTCCGACTGACACCCGGATAGCAACAGCACTAACACGAGGACCGGTGAGACAACCGAACGATGCAGCATCCAGTTTGGCAGGCGTGTTCGGTTCATGCACCAGGCTTTCGGGGTTGTCGGGGAAAACGTCGACTGAGCACCGTACAGAGTCAACAGGCTATGAGCAACGAATGCGAGAACTACAATTGAAGGCACGGACATTTTGGGCTTCGTTACCAACTTGAGGTGCAAGTGTAACGCATTGTGGAACTCATTTCCGCTTCACAAGCATCTCGTGCGAAAGCGCCAGCAGGTCCACGGCGACATCGGCGACGATGGTGCGGCCTTTGGTGAGCCATGCGGCGGCGAAGGCCCAGAGGACAATCCATTCGCCCCAGAATAAAAAATTGTACTCGTTTAGCCAGTGCTTCCATGCCTTCGGCAACAGCAGCAAATAGGCGCCCATCGCCATCATACTCAGCAGGATCACGATGCCGCTTGTGCGGTAGATGAAGTTGCGTTCGGCCACGTGAGGTGTCTCGTCTTCTTCCGCAGTGCCAGGTCGTGGAAAGTGAAACAGCGAATAAACGGCCAAAGTCAGAAAGAACACGCCGCCGCTGACCGAATGCAGATAGCCGGCGATGGTCTTCTGGACCAGTGGATCGCTGTTCGGATCCAGGGGACAAAGCGCAATGCCGAGTGCTGATATGCAGCCGATGTTAGCCGTCCAGTCTTCGAGGCGGTCCTGGCCTCGATAGCAGAACAGAAAAATGCCGATGCCGCACAGTGTGCCGACAAACACGTCGCGTAAACCGGTGTGGTAGTAGCTGCTCATGTTGTCCTGGAACTCAATCCCCAGCAGCCAGCCGCCCGGGCCCAGGACCACGGGCAGCAGCAAACCGCTCATCCCAATTGCTCGTCGAATCCCAATGTACGACAGCACCAGCGAATGCGTTTTCTGCGGCAGATCCGGGATCTTCACGAGGCGGTTCCGCTAAGCAGATACCACGTGAGTTCAAAGAGCATGCACAACATAAACCCGAGCAGCAGCCAGAAGGCAGATGTGGCGTTGAATGCCTTGCGGTTACTCGAATGCAGCAGTCGGGCGAGTGCTGTGGTCTTGTAAACGGACACCTCCTGTCCCAACAGATGGGCTCGCAGATCAGAAACCATTTCGTCCATTGTGGCGTAACGATCGTCTGGTTCTTTCAATAACGCTTTCAGGCAGATCGCATTCAGTTCCGGATAGACGGTGCCTCGTGGCATGACGTCGGCGGGAGCTCGGACGGGGTCTTCCAGAATTTTGCGTTTGATCTCCTTAAAATTGCGCCCCGACATGAAGCTTTTGTTTGTGAGGATTTCGTACAGAATGATCCCCATGTTGTAGATGTCGGTCCGCCCATCCACGTTGCCGGTTTCTCGCGCCTGTTCGGGCGACATGTAGAACGGCGTCCCCTGAACATCGCCGCGCCCCGTCAGCCGGCCGGACACTGTCTTCTGACCGGATCGCACAAGAACTTCCACTTCATCGGTGTCGTCCATGTCCCAGACCTTGGCCAGTCCCCAGTCCAGCAAAGTGACTTCTCCGTACTCACCGACCATAATGTTGGCGGGTTTTAAGTCGCGATGAACGACTCCCATGGTGTGAGCGTACGCCAGGCATTGGCCCACTCGGATGAGCACACTGATGAGCTGATCGAGCGGGTACTTTTCTTTCGTCGCCTTGTCGCCTTCGGAGATCCGGTCCATGATGTCGCACAGGTCACGGCCGCCGAGCTTCTTCATCGTAAAGTAGACGTTGCCTTCGCGGTCACGACTGATTTCGTAGACCGGCACCGTAACGGGGTGCGGAATCTGAGCCGTGACCCGAGCCTCGCGCAAAAAGCGTTTGCGATAGACTTCCAGATTCGCGAGCTGCGGCAGCAGCGTCTTCATCACCACGACTCGGCCGAGGTTTTCATCGAAGCACGTTTGCAGCATCGCTTCGCCGCCCTGGGTCAGCGGTTCGAAATCGCGATACCGCATGAAGCCATTCTTGACGTGCTGCGGGAGGTCCTGATCCGTTTCAGAGAGCGTGATCTGCTTGGTCACGATGGCGTCGTCTTGAATTGAAGGATGGCTGGTGCGGCAACGCTTTGGAGAAGGGCCCCGTCGGTTCCCGTGCTGACTCACGGCCGCATTTCAGAAGACTAGGCACTTCCCCCACGGCTGTACAGCGCATTGAGGATAACCCGGGCGATCCGGCGCGTACGTTTCGCTGCCGTCGAAGTGGGGAACGGCGGAAGCACTATACGACTGGTGATTATCGGGGCGGGGAACTGCCTATGCCCTATGCAGAAATAACGTCAGCAACGTCACCACGCGTTTCTTTTAACAGGGAGTTATCGCGGTCGGCACGTACGGCAAGGATCGACGATCTTGTGCTGATTTAAGCGATCTATGGTTCGATGTCACCATTCGTGAGTCGCAGGATGCAGCCTCAACGCAGTGACTTCGAGTATTCCCTCACTCAAAAGGCGTCATTGGCATGCATCGACAACTAAATATCCTTCTGATCGAAGACGATGAAGCATTTGCTTTGTTGGTCACCCGAACACTCAAACGGCTGAAAAGCCAGCACGAAGTTTGCGCCGTTACACGACTAAGTGACGCAATTTGCCAGTTGGGTAATCGCAAGTTCGACCTGGTTCTTACGGACCTGAGCCTGCCCGATGCCGTCCGGCTCGAGAGCGTGCGAACTGTCCGGGCCGCTCATCCGGAACTGCCGCTGGTTGTGCTGACGCTGTTGGAATCGTCGGAGCTGATTTCGGAGGCATTGCAAACCGGGGCGCAGGACTTTATCGTCAAAGATTCGATGACGCCGGAGTCGCTGGAACGGTCGATTCAAAATGCGGTCGAGCGGCAGAAGTTGGTGGCAGAGAACACCGTTTTGATTGAGAGGCTGAGATCCCAGCAGCAGGAACTGAACGGGAAGAACGCTCGGCTGAAGCAACTGATTGAGACCGCTCACCGATTTGCCGACAACGTATCTCACGAATTTCGAACGCCGCTGACTGTGATTCGCGAATACGCCGCGCTCGTCCGCGAGGGACTGCTGGGCGAAGTTAACGAGCAGCAATCGGAATTCATGGATGTCATCATCTATCGAGTCGACGACCTGAATCGAATGGTGGATGATATGCTGGATTCCAGCAAGCTGGAAGCAGGCATCATGGGAACCTACCGGGTTTCGACGGACGCTGCTGACATTATCCGATCGCCGCTGGAAGGGCTGCAACTGAAAGCTCAGGTTCGGGGTGTGAAACTAAGCTGCGACATTGCCCCCGATTTGCCTCGCGTGTATTGCGATCCCGAGAAGGCTGGCCGAGTTGTCACAAATCTCGCCGCCAATGCGATCAAGTTTACGGAAGACGGTCAGGGCCACGTGCATGTCGAGATCCGGCCCAAGCTGGACGACGGTGACGTGGAAATCAGCATTTCCGATAATGGCCCGGGTATCAACCCAGACGACTTAAAAAGAATGTTCAAGCGGTTCCAGCAATTGGGGACTTGTACCCAGTCAAGTACTAAAGGTTTCGGCCTGGGCCTGAACATTGCTCGCGAACTTGTTGATCTCAACTACGGAACGATCGCCGTCGAGAGCAAAGTGGAATGTGGCACGACCTTTCGATTTACCGTACCTGTCGACAACTGGCCAGAAATTGTCAGCCGCTATTGCAACCGTCTGTCGGTAGCGTCTGAAAATTCGCGTGTCGCAGTAGTACACGTTGCTGCGGTCGGCGATTTTACGGAGGCGGGTTGCCGTGACACAGAATCGTTCTGGCGGTTCACTCAACGGCAGACCGACTTGATCCGGCGGTTAGGATCCAGCGATTGGGTTCTTCTGGTGGCTTGTGGTCCAGACGAAATTGAAATGGTGATAGATCGCTTTCGGTCGGAACATGCGGAAGTCAGTCGCAATCGGCCGCTGCCTCTTCCAGCGCTGGAGTTTCAAAATTCAGGCTGTTTCCTCGCCAGCGATGTTCAGACAATCCAAGAGGTCGCATGCCCCGAGGCGGAGTGCCTTGTTTGACAACCGCGACAAAACTTCTGTCCGGATGATTCGGCTGTTCAGAAATCTCAAAACGTTCCGCCACGACTCATCGCAAACGTTTCCGTCCAAACCTGCAACGGTTGTTGCGTCATCAAGAGCAACTTCCGACAACTCGGGCAGCCAGGCCGCCCCAACGAAACTCCATCATGCCAGATTCAAAAAAACATTGGCTCAACGCTCTGCTGACGGTGGCGACACGCCATCGTACCCTAACGGTGGCCCTGAATACGATTGCGGTGGCGGTTGTTTCATTGCTGTTCTACCTGTACGCCAGCAATATGGACGCTCAACGCGTTCAACTGGAGTTCGAGCGGGAGGCTGACCGAGTTGCCAATCGCCTGTCCGATAATCTGGAGGTTTATAAGGAAGTCGTTCATAGTATTAGTAGTTTCTATGCCGGCAGCGAGAACGTTTCGCGGTCCGAGTTCAATAAGTTTGTCCGTCGTGCCCTGTCAAGGCACGACGGAATTCACGCATTGGAATGGGTGCCAAAAGTACCTGCCGCCGACAGAGAACTGATGGAACAAACGGCGCGGAACGATGGCCTCACAGGCTTTCACTTCCAACGTTGGGAAGGCAAGGAGGTGTGGGTCGCTGAGGATTCGCATTGGGCGGACAACTATTTCCCAGTGTTCTTCATGCAGCCGCAAGCTGGTAACGAGGGAGTCTGGGGCATCGATCTTGGCTCCAATTCGGTTCGTCGTCAGGCACTGGAAACGGCAGCATCCACTGGTCAGGCAGTTGCCACGTCCGGCATTCAGTTGGCTCATGAAACCGGGACGCGAGCAGGCTTCTTACTGTTCGTTCCGATCTATCAAAGTGGCACCGATTACGATCAAGCTGCTAAGCGACAGGAGAACCTGTTGGGGTTTGCCCTAGGCGTGTTCCGTATCGATGACATCGCTAACGATGCCGTCGAAGGAAATAACACTCAGGGGCTATTGCTTCAAATCACCGAGGATGCCGGCCACGAGGTGTATAGCTCAACGAACTCCAGCCCTGATGAGTCGCCGGCCAGTCGCTTCCGGTACTCCAGAGAGCTGAGTTTTGCTAGCCGGGGGTGGCTGTTGAATTTTTCCAGCAGCCCGTCGTGGGATAAAGCCCGCAGTGTTGCGTTGGGCCTTCCAATAATTCTGGTCGGAAGTCTGGTGGCATTGCTGCTCGGGTTGCTGCTATGTCAGGTGATCAACCGCGCCAAGCGTGTTGAGCAACTCGTCGGTGAACGAACAGCCGAACTTGAGACGGCGAATCGCGTGGTCCGACAGCACAGCCAAAGTCTGGCGGAGGCCAAGCATGTGCTGGAACAGAGCAATCAACAACTCGAAGAGTTCGCCTACGCGGCTTCTCACGACCTTCAAACACCTCTGCGTGGCGTCTCCAACTTTGCCGCTTTTCTTCAGGAAGAATACTCCGACACTCTGGACGAAACGGCCAACGGCTATATCGATCGGATTATCAGCAGTGCCGATCGCATGCGACAGTTGATACTGGATCTGCTCGAATATTCTCGCGTCGAATCGAAGATCGACGGACTCTGTTCCGCGTCGCTGAACGACGTGTTCGACGACGCGGTTGAACTGCTTCGAACAGAAATCGAAGCCGCTGACGCCGTCGTCACCCGTGACGATCTTCCTGTGGTGGCCTGCGATGCCAAACAAATGGCACAACTATTTCGTAATCTGATTTCGAATGGTCTGAAGTACCGAAGCGACCGCCCACCGGAGATTCATGTTGCGGCAACCGATGGAGACGTTTGGTCGATCGACATCCGTGACAATGGAATCGGAATCGAACCACGTTTTCATGACCGAATATTTGACATTTTCCGGCGTCTGCATACTCAACAGGAATACAGCGGCACAGGCATTGGTCTGGCTCTTTGTCGAAGGATTGTGCAGCGGCATAGCGGCACCATTTCCGTGGAGTCCGCACTGGGGGAAGGAAGCTGTTTCTCATTCACGATTCCCAAAACGCAGGTCAAGTCGCCCGTCGAAGATTGCCGCCCGGAACTGACTTTCGCCTAACTATCCCCCTTCATACTTACCGCCCCAGGGAGCACCGAACTTGCCGACCTCGCGACGAAAATTCCTCAAAACTGCTGCTGCTTCCGGCCTCATCATGGGCAAGGCGCCCTATGGTTTTGCTCGCCAGCGTCGAGTCCTGAGGGTACTCGGAACACATGTCACTCTTCAGGAACCTTTGCGGCGACAGGCCGAGAAGGATCTTGGAATCGAGATTCAGTTTTCACCGGGCGGAAGCGCTCGAGTGCTGCATCAGGCGGCCACACGCCCGCAGTCCTTCGATCTATACGAACAGTGGTCGAACAGCATGAACATCCTGTGGCAGGCCGGCTCCATTCAGGCCCTTGACACCGACCGACTGACTTACTGGGACGAAATTAACGACCTGACTCGAACAGGCAAGCTAACGCCCAGAGCAAAAGTCGGAGCGGGCGATGCGCCGAATAAGCTGCTCTACGTTCAGCGGGATAACAGCATTGGCTCGAACGAAACACGTCGAGTCAGCTTTCTTCCGTACGTCCACAACGTCGATTCATTTGGCTACAACGCAGCGGTTGTGCCAAGGGGGAAAGCCTACGAAACAGAAAGCTGGAGTTGGCTGCTGGACGACCGATGGAGAGGCCGCGTTGCTCTTGTTAATGAGCCCACAATCGGCCTGTTTGACGCGGCGCTCGCGGTTCAGGCCGCCGGCTTAGTAAAGTTTGAAGACATCGGCAACCTGACCAGAGCCGAAGTTGATTCGCTGTTTAAGGTGTTGGTCGAACTACGGCGAGCTGGCCACTTTCGCGGAATCTGGAACAGCGTACCGAACTCCGTCAACCTAATGGCGAGAGGCGAAGCTGTGGTCGAAAGCATGTTTTCACCTGCCGTGTTTGCACTCAGGGGCAAGGGAATTGACTGCGTCTACGCTTCGCCCAAAGAAGGCTATCGCGCCTGGCATGGAGTGATGTGTTTGTCAGCGGCTACCAATGGACCCGCCAAAGACGCCGCCTACGAATTCATGAACTGGTGGCTGTCCGGTTGGCCCGGCGCATTCATTGCCCGCCAGGGCTACTACATCTCCAATCCCGAACGGTCACGCAAGCACCTTCGCCCCGAAGAGTGGGAGTACTGGTACGAAGGAAAACCGGCAGCCACCGACTTGAACGGAACGGACGAGAAGACCGTAGTTCGCAAAGGCGAAGTACGCGATGGCGGATCTTACCTGCGGCGTTTTAGCAACATAGCCGTTTGGAACACAGTCATGGACACGTACGAGTATTCACTGCCCAATTGGAATCAGTTTCTGTCGGCAACCTGATGTGATGAGACCACCAGTATCAAATTGCCCGAAGCCAGTGCGTCAGAGTCATCAGATGCGGGCGTGGTCAACCGCTTATTCGGCGAGAATCCCATGAACTCACTTCGATCAAAAATCTATGTCGGTTTTGCCGTCATCGTCGCTCTCCTGGCGGTGGTTGGACTGATCGGCTATTCCGGCGTCAGTCGACTTTACAGCCTATCCAGCGAAATGCATCGCATATCCGCGGTCAATGCCGTCGTGCTGACAATCGATCGCGATGTTCAGGAGCTGCAGTTGCGAGTCGGCCGCTATATAGCTGCTGGAAACGAATCGCTGCGAGACGACATCGTCTCGCTAAACGATCGATTGGTGGCAGTTATTAACGACCGCGCGACAGGCGAGACCGATCCGGAGTTGCAGAGCTTGTTTAAGAGAATGTCAGAGCATCTCCCCGAATACAAACTGCATTTCGATTCGGTCATTGAAGAACGACAGGTCCGATCCGACCTCGTACAAAACCAATTGCCTCACCAGTCTGCAATCATTGAACTGAACCTTAGCACGCTGTCCGCAGGGTCTAAGAATCAACAATCGAAGAACGAACAAAATCTTGCCGTGTTGCGTTGCGAATCGCTCTTCTCTCAGGCGGAGAAGCTGCTGCTTCGATACTACGTGGCGGCGGACTCTAAGTTTGTAAACGAAGCTTTGGATCATTTGGATTCGGCCGTCGCCAGCTTACAGACGGTCGAATTCCAACCTGAAGACCGTGTCATTCGCCAAAAGGCCGTCGCGGCGCTGCGGGAATACAAACGGATTGGCGTCCGAGCCATTCAGGCGACTCGCAGCTATCTGTTTCTGGTCAATGTCGTGATGGCGGGCGAAGCTTCCGAGGTGACCTATTACTCCGACAAGCTGCGCCAGCTATCGGCGGAACGTCGGCAGTCGATTTCTGCAGATATTGCGAGCACCGTAACCCGCGTGCGTCAGATGACCGGTTTGGGAATTGGCATCGCCGTCATTCTGGCGGTGCTCATCGCCGGACGACTTGCGGTCCTGATTTTGCAGCCAGTCACGCGTCTGACATCTACATTCGAACGGCTCGCTGCAGGTGAAACTGTTGTTGAGATTCCCGAAACGCATCGCAGGGACGAAATCGGACAAATGGCAATGGCTGCGGGCGTCTTCAGCAGCAGGAATTTGGAGCAAAAGCAATTGCTGACTAAGTCAGAACAGTTGTCCGCAGAACTTGTCACGAAAGCTGAAGAACTAGAGGCCACTAACTCTGAATTGGATAGTTTCGTCTATGTTGCATCACACGATTTGAAATCGCCGTTGCGTGCCATCCGACAATTGGCGATGTGGATTGACGAAGATTCTGGGCACCTTCTTCCCGAAGCATCAGTGAAACATTTCCGTACTATGCAGTCGCGCGTCCGGCGAATGGAACGGTTGCTTGATGATCTACTGAACTTTTCACGGGTCGGACGAACAAACAGCATGCCTGAAAAAGTAGATCTTGCGGAGACGTTTCGTGGCATTGTCGAGATGACAGACAATCCGCATGGCATTTCAATCCGTATCGACGATGCATTGCCCACAATTTTTACGGAACGAATTCCTTTGGAGCATGTGCTGATGAACCTGTTGGGGAACGCCATCAAACACAACGACAAAAAGGAACACGGCGTGGTGGAAGTGACCTGCCGGCAGCATGATGACGGCTTTCTGATTCAGGTTTGCGATAACGGCCCCGGCATTGACCCGCAGCATCACGACCGCGTATTTCAAATGTACCAGCGTGTTGGTGACCCAAATGTCGAAGGCAGTGGCATGGGACTGGCGATAGTGAAAAAGCAGGCACAACGGCAGGGCGGCGCGATTCGGGTGGATTCGAACGAAGGCCCCGGCGTAACTTTTTGTCTGACGTGGCCCGCCACTCTTGCCCGTTGAAAAAATTTATGGTTGGCCCAATCGATCGTTGCGGGACCACGGCCGCAGTTCCGGTTCGTCCATGAATCTGCATCGGCAGCTTCGCTGGTTTTCAACTTGCGTAGTACTTTGGGTCACTGGTGCGGAATTTCGGCATTTTACCCAGCCTGTAGTCATCACCCTTGTGGCACGCATCTTTAGCGGCGATTGGCAAATTCGATTGCTGTGTGGATAGATTCGCCCGGCTCACGACAATCGCCAGCGCACACTTCAATTGTCTGGCTTAGTTCAGCTCGAAACACGTATCGAAAGCCTCTGGAACACGCTGGCAGCTAATACTGCCGCCCCATTTTCACGGCACTCAAATACACCCATCAGAGTCGCCAACCCCCAAAATCCGAATGAGTTTCCATGCCAACAGTTCGCAATCACATCACGCTCACGTCACAGTCGCCGAACCCGCCAGACCAATTGGTAAGTCCGGTGACGTCCATCCGTGCTCTGGTCGTCGAAGACGACGAGTTGGACGCTCAGATTGTTCAGCGGGCACTCAGAAATACGGAACAGGTTGCGTATCACGTCGAACATGTACGCAATCTGTCTAATGCCTATAAGAGAATCTTTAATTCATCGTTTGACGTTGTGCTCCTTGATCTGGGCCTGCCTGATGGTTTCGAACTGAACGGCCTGAGCCGGCTTGTTAGCCTGCTGGAAGTGCCCGTCATTGTGCTGACTGGCAATGAGGGCAGTGAAATTGCTGTCGAGGCGTTGGCCTGTGGAGCACATGATTTTGTGGCAAAGTCAGAGAATCTGAGCGTGATTCTGCCGCGTGTTATTTCATATACTATTCAAAGGCACAGAACTCAGGCAGAACTGGCTCGCACTGAACAACTGCTGTCGGTTCAGGGAGAATTCGCAAAACTCCAATCGGCAAATATTCAGCAACGCCTGGATTCGGCCAGTCTTCTGGCGACGTTTGCTTCTGATTCAAAGCAGTGCATCGCGCTGATTCAGTCGGAAGGGGTGATCGAGTGGGCAAACGACTCGTTCGAGGCTCGCTATTCGGCGAATCCTGGCGAGCTAAATCACAGATCACTGGATCAGATTTTAACAGATCTTCAGGGCAGGCAATGGCACGAAGAGCTTCAGATCGCCATGGATGCTTCTGAATCCTTTGAACTCGTGTGGAGGTCGGAGAATGGCTCCGGCGATGAGCTCTGGAATCGCATTGAACTTGTTCCGACACAACAGCCGTCGACCACTAACCAGCGGTTCTTGTTCTCCCTCACTGTAGACGTGATACCTCGTTAGATGGCGATTTCAGGCGGCAGAATGCAACGTCAATATGACAGGATTGGCGGCGAACGAGAGACAATGTCCGAGTCTGACTTCTGCAGATAAGGTGCGAAACAGCTAGTCAAGTCTGTTCAAGTAAGAAGATAACTGCCATGACAGAACAAAACGCTACAGTCCTGATCGTTGAAGACGACGAAGTCGATGTGGAATTGGTCACGCGTGGGCTGAAGAAACGTAGTCTTCCGTTCGGTATTCACGCAATGACAGACGGCAGTACAGCATTGGAATTCATGCGTCGGAAGATGCCAACTGATGAGCAACAACGCTTGATCGTATTACTCGACCTGAACATGCCGCGAATGAATGGCCATGAATTTCTGGCAGAGCTCCGCCGTGATGAATCGCTCCGGAAGACGATCGTGTTCGTTCTCACGACATCGTCTCTTGAGGCAGACAGGTCCCAGGCTTACGACAACAATGTCGCGGGATACTTCGTGAAGTCCAATATGGATGGACTGTTGGATATGCTGGGCATCTACGCGGACCACGTTGAGTTCCCGTCACTTTCTTCCGCCGGTTGAGCCAATGCAATTGTTGTTGCAACTGCCTGTGGACCGAACACTGATACGTCCACATGGGGCGGTCGACCGTTGCTGACGCCATGTTTTCGGCTGAAAATTGTCTGGCGGTGTCATACACTGCCGCACTCGGCACAGCAACTATTCCCAAGCGTTCATGCACCAACAACTTCCATTGTGGCATGCCCACGTGAGCCCACTCTTGCTAAAGGCTCAAGGAACGGACACCGCACATGTCCATCCATGAAGAACGTGTGCGCGAACACGCCTGAGTCTGAAACCGGCGGGGATCATCAGCCTGTCAGGTCTCACCCATGGAGTTGCGCAAATGAAGACAGATCTTCCCAACCTGCGGAACATTGACGACCATCTGCTGTTGCGCGCCGTGTTGAACAATGCTGTTGACGGCATCATTACGATCGATGAATCCGGAATCATGGCGGCCGTGAATCCGGCCGCTGAAGAGTTGTTCGGATATTCAGCTCAGGAAATGATTGGGCAGAACGTCAAGATGCTCATGCCATCTCCCTATCATGAGTCTCATGATCGTTACCTTGCAAACTATGCAAGAACGAATAAACCGCAGATCATTGGAGTTGGCCGTGACGTGCGGGGGCGGCGGAAAGACGGGACCAGCTTCCCACTTTATTTGGCGGTCAGCGAAGTTCGTTCCGGGGATCGACGCATCTTTACCGGGTTTCTGCACGACCTGACCGAATTGCGGAAAGCCGAAGACCAGGCCACGAGACTTGGCCGAATCATTGAAAGCAGTTTGAACGAGATTTATATCTTTGACCTGGAGACGTTCCGCTTCGTGTTTATGAACCACGGCGCTGCAGATAACCTGGGCTACACGATTGACGAGTTGATGCATATGTCTCCCTTGCATGTCAAGCCTGAATTCACTCGTGAATCGCTAGAGGAAAAAATTGAACCGTTGCTGTCAGGAGAAAAGACCGTTGTGCAGTTCAATACTGTTCATCTACGGCGCGACAAATCCCGATACGACGTGGCAGTTCGCCTGCACACGACTAGCTGGTTTGATCGCCCCGCAATCGTGGCCATCGTTGAGGACATTTCCGAAAAGTGCGAGTCTCAACGACGCCTTCTGCAATCCGAACGGCTGGCGGCGATCGGTCAGGTTGTGACAGGACTGGCTCATGAAAGTCGGAATGCGTTGCAACGGTCGCAAGCGTGTCTGGATATGTTGACATTGGACCTGGAAGGGCAACCCGAACAGTTGGAGCTGACCAACAGAATTCGCCGCGCCATGGACGACCTGCACCGTCATTATGAGGAAGTTCGCAACTACGCGGCACCGATTAACCTTGAATGGCGTCGCACAGATATACGAAATCTCATTCAACAGACATGGCAACATCTGGAATCTGTCAGAAGCGAACACCGGTGTGAAATCGTAGTGCCTGACGGCGCTGAGGACTCAACCTGTGACGTGGATAGCCATCGTC
Source organism: Fuerstiella marisgermanici (assembly GCF_001983935.1). GTDB lineage: Bacteria > Planctomycetota > Planctomycetia > Planctomycetales > Planctomycetaceae > Fuerstiella > Fuerstiella marisgermanici. Next base: position 787,681 of record NZ_CP017641.1, read on the forward strand.
TGGAGCAGGTCTTCCGCAACATCATGGAAAATGCTCTGGCGGCGTGTCCTGATGCAGGCCGATTGACTGTGTCCTGCATCGAAGTCACAGAGGCCCATCAACCGTGCCTGCGCATTGCGTTTCAGGACAGCGGGCCGGGATTTACAGCGGAAAGTGCAGAGAACGTTTTTGTCCCATTCTTCTCAACGCGGCAAAAGGGGACAGGGTTGGGAATGGCCATCTGCAAACGCATCGTGGAAGCTCACAATGGCAGAATAGAAGTGGGCAACCACGCAGACGGCGGGGGAGAAGTTGTCGTTGTGCTGCCGCGGAAGCGGGCCAGTATCGAATTGCGAGACGTCGCGCCAGATCTGCCCAGCCCACGCCACTCGTCGTAACCGCAGATAGAGCTGCGGCGTCGCTTCCTGGACCCGACAATGGGTAACACAAAGGCCTGACCGGTCCGGCGATTCGTGGCCCCGGTAGAATTTAGTTGAACCGTTTCTGTGCCTCTTGGGTTTCAGCAAATCTCGTTGCCTTGTGGCCGCGGAACAAGCGTCTCGGGCTATGAGGGCTGTTTGTTACGAGCCCGAACCGTCCACAACAAAAGGTAAACTGCTCTATGTTTGTGACGGTGGAAGTGTCACGACGTAGAACCAGTAGTTGCGAATCTCTCGAAGAATCTCTCCGAACTTTACAATATCCACTGGCTTGGTGACGTAGGAGTTGGCCTTGTATTTGTAGCTCGCGAGCACGTCTCGTTCATCATCTGAGGTTGTAAACACCACAATCGGGATTGTGTCCAATAAAGGATCTTCCTTCACTGCCGCCAACACTTCTCTGCCATTCATTCGGGGCATGTTCAAATCGAGAAGAATTAGATCGGGACGAACCGCGTCCGCAAATTCGTCCTCACGATTAAGAAATTTCATGGCATCAATGCCGTCAGCGACTCGCACAAGCGTGTTAAGAATCCGGTCCTTTTCCAGTGTTCGGTTAATGAGATTGACGTCGTCAATATCGTCTTCGACAAGCAGGATGTCGATGGGACGCGGTGACGGCAATGCCGAATCAGTCATGCCTGGGCTCCTTGTGAATCCATGTTCAGAGTGAAATAGAATGTGGTTCCGGATTTACCATCTGAGTCAACCCAGATCCTACCTCCGAACCGTTCAACGATACGCTTACAGATAGCCAGTCCAATGCCCGTTCCGCTGTATGCAGTCCGTCCATGCAGGCGCTGGAAGATCTCAAATACCTTGTCGAAGTAACGTGGTTCAATGCCGAGGCCGTTATCTTTGACGAAGCATTCCACCTGTGAATCGACAACGCGGTTGCCAATATGGACTGTCGGTCTTGCCTCATCGCAGTACTTGATTGCGTTGCTAATAAGGTTCTGGAAAAGGCGTGTTAGCTGTCCGGCATCCGCGACCACTGCTGGAAACGTATCGCACTTGATGACAGAATTGCTCTCTTGAATCGTCAGTTCAAGATTTTCTAACGCGGCTTGCAGGCACTCGTTTGCATCCACAAGGGAGAGCGGTCTACCAAGTGTCGTCACACGAGAAAATGTCAGCAGGTCGCCCACGAGAACCTTAAGACGCTCTGCACCATCGATAACAACATCGATATCGCGGCGTGCATCTGGATTCAGGTTTTCCGCGTCCTCCAGCAACAACTGGGCGTACGAAGTGATTTTTCGCAGTGGTTCCTGAAGATCATGAGACGCGACGTACGCGAACTGCTCCAATTCACGATTACTCGTGGTCAATTGATCGTTTAACCGGGTAAGTTCAGCTTCTCGCCGTTTGTGCTCCGTAACATCGTGTGCTTCTTTGATGAGGAACACGACATTGTTGCAATTGTCCTCCACCGGAGTCACAGAAGTAGCTGTCCATTTCAGCTTGGAGACTGGTCTTTTTCTGTCGGTTAGATTTTGATACGACAGGTGGATGGACACGGATGTCAGTCAGATCATCGCTGTGGAAGTGAAGCAGCTTGTGCTTAGCCTGCAGCGTGAGGTTGCGGAGCTGCGGGACGAGAACCGGCGGCTGCGTGATCGGATTGAAGAGCTCGAAGGTAAGAACCCCACAGAGCGACTCGACGAGGCGTTTTCGGTGACGGCGGAAGAGAGACGCCGCGCTGAAACGGGCCGCCGAAAAGGTCGCAAAAAACAATCCTCGGCGCGTCGCGGTCGTCGCACAACCGAGCAGAAAGCGGACAACGCCGAACGACGCGAACTCATTCTGCCGGAAGGTTACAACGTCGCAGAGTGCCGTTTCGTTCGGGAACGTTTCGTCTGGAGAGTGATCAACGGCCAAGCCGTGCAGGTCGTCTATGAAATCTATCACGGCCCCAACGGCGAGAAATCCGAAATTCCGGGCGTGTGGCCGCGGTCCGAATTCGGCATTGAAGTTCATATCGCGCTGGCTCGCATTGTGACCATCACGGGACTGTCGATCGACAAGACGTGTGCATTGATTGAATTCTTCTGGAATCTGCCGCTCGGCAAATCCCAGGCGGACGCTCTGTTGAATCAACTGGCACGGCGTTGGGAACAGGAATTCGAATCTCTGTGTGACCTGATGGCGTTCAGTGCGATTGTGCATGCAGACGAAACCAGTTGGAGTATCAACAGCGTGTGGGCTTTTTTGTCGGAGAAGGCGCGCGTGCTGATCTTCGGATGCCGCAAAGACGGCGACACACTGGCTCAGATCCTGTCGAAAGAATTGTTTGGAGGCGTGCTTGTTTCGGACGATGCGGCCGTGTACCGAGGTTTCAGTCACGCACAGAAATGCTGGGCTCACCTGCTGCGGAAGGCCATCCGTCTGACGCTGCTGAAGCCGGACAACGAAGAGTACCAGCGACTGCTCGACGGCCTGCTGGAAATTTTCTACGCGGCCAAACGCCACGCCGCCGATGGTCGTCTTGGCGATGCCGGTCGTGCGGCGAAGGTCGATGAACTTGATAACACGCTGGCGGCTCTGCTGGTGCGTTACTGCGCCGAGGATTCCGATGTTCGGGCGGCCGACTTCGGCAAGGATTTTGACAACCTGGTCTCAGAACTGATTCGGCTGATGACGGAAGAGGAGTTGTTTTGTTTTGTGACAAGCCCGGCCGCGCCAGCAACGAACAACGAAGCGGAACGCAGTCTTCGCGGCGCGGCCATGGACCGTCGCACAGGTCGAACGAGCAAAACATCGAAGGGAGCCCGTCGCCGCAGCATTCTTACAAGCGTCCTGGAATCGCTGAATCTCCATCTGAAAACACCAACGCTCAGTTCCGTGGTGGCCGAGGTCATGACGTGGCAGCAGGATGGATTCAGTCTGTTTGATCGACTGAAACTTGAAGTCGGCCTGACCTCCGCGCCGCCCGGTCAGTCGCGACTGTCCAAACTCGTCCCCGCCAACTGAACACCACACCTCACGCTGCGCACCACGCGGAAATGGACAGCTACTCACAGAAATGTCTATTTCGATCAACGCACCATCCTTTGCAACGTGCGTCCCTTCGAAGAAATCTCGCTTACCTGACGCCGCCAGCTTCACGGCCTGCTTCATGCGGTCTTGAACTTCGGGCGAATGGGCCATCCACGGGGCTTCCCAACAAGGACAGTTCGCGATCTCGCCGGCATCAACACCCGTAGTCTGCAATGCTGTTTGGTTCATTTCCAGGACCATACCTTCGACATCAAGCAGGCCAATAAGATTCTCACTGTTATCGATAACACCTCGTAATTTCGATGCGGATTCTGAAAGGGCACGCGTGTGCTGGCGTTGAGCCTCTTCAGCATTTTTGCGTTCACTGAGGTCCATGATCGAACATAAGACGGCGCTGCCATCGTCCGTGTCGATGGGAGTCAGCCCAACTTCCACTGGGATCTTTCGTCCGGACTTATGCAGTCCATGTAGATCCTGACCCTCGCCCATTTTTCGCGTTGTCGGCTGCCTGGAAAAATTTGCGCGATGTTTGGGATGTGTTGAACGTTCTGGTTCTGGCACCAGCGTGTCGATCGATGCTCCGACTAGCTCGTCGGATGCATATCCAAAGATGTCTTTCACAGCCGGGTTAACAAGCAGGATGATGCCTTTGTGATCGACAACGATCTGCCCAATGGGGGACGCTTCCACAATTGCCATCGCTTGCTGCCGCGATTTTTCAAGCTCTTTCGAGCGTAGCGCGATTTCAGCTTCGAGCTGCTCGGGGCTGCGAAATGCAAGTGCCTTTGGAATCGTTTGGCTCAATACGATTGCGGTCGCTATCGATACGATGGCTGTTCCAAGTTTTAGAAGCCCCGCCAATCCGTACGCCGGCCACCAGAATATAATCGCTTCCATCAAGTGTGTCGTGCCACAGAACACAATGAACGCACTGAACAACCAGAAGAGTCGGGAGAAGGGGACATCCCGGATACGCGTGAAGTAAATAAGCATCGAGGGAACGGCGAGATACGACAGCCAGATCCCAATATCTGAAAAGATATGCAGCCAGCCGAGCCACGGCATCCAGTTCCCGCACATCCATCGAGCCGGATAGCTGGATGTGTCGAATATCCAATCAACACCGACCAATGCGCCTGCAACTGCACTCAGGCCAAGGGCAACAATGGTGAGTTTAAATGGATTCAAAGGACCTGCGTTTCCAGTCGTTGGAGGAGGACCGAGCGATCGCGCTGGCGCGTATTCTCCAGCAAAGTCGCTCCAGTTGCAATCAGCCTGAACGGTGGCACCAACCACCGCTGTCTAAGTGGTCGAAGCCCCATCCAGTCGGACGTTCCTGGAGGTCGAGGTTTTGTGTTGGCTCGGTCGAGCAGGTTATGTTTCGTCGCCGCAATAATCTTGTGGTTGAAGCTTCAGCACTTCACTATCACCAACGATATTCGAAGACCGTTTGGGACATAATAATTCGCGATATCCGAAGCATCTGGTGAGGTGGTTTGATTAAAAACAAGGAACAGACTTCCTGCGGAGCTTCGGCCAACTGCATACTTAATCGGATCTTGAGAAACTGCCGCAATACACATAGCTGGAAGAACCTCCGACGGATCGAAATCCGTTCAGCAACTTCGGTACGGTAAAATTCAGTATGCGTCATACGTTGTAACACCTCCGGCCGTCGTTCAGGGAGCGTAAGAGAATTCGCTCACGGCAGGCGAAGACTGTGCAAGTATGACCTGCGGCATTTTCGCAGAATCACCTACGGTACAATTGCCGTGAGGGGGAACGCTCACGTTTGTAGGCAGGCGGCAGGTTGACGGCACGGTGGAGTTCCTGGGGCTCTGGGGCGTGGTGTGCAGCGTGCAGCTACTTGCGTTCAAATCACCGCGTGCAGCTCAGTTTTGTGATAAAGCGGATTGGCACGTGTTACCAGCGATGCATACCGAAATGGCATTTAGGTTTGCCAGGATTTACAGGGACGAATCAAACTTTTCGACACGAAGTTAAGCGATGTGACCAATGATAGTTTGTCAGGTGAAGTCCGACCGGATTCCGCTGGCTTGCTGAAGTTCAATCAGCGTCCTGCCCGTTGCTATCACGCAGCACACCGTCCCGCCTGCAGAGGAACCATAACTATGACTGCTCTTAGCCCACGGCTCAGACGGAAACGTCGTGAACCGAATCGCTGCGGCTTACCTGTGACGCGGCAACAATATCGTATTCTATGTGTGGATGATGATGATGATCTCACACGCATCATTAAAGCTCGTTTGCGTAAATACAAAGTTGAAGTGACTCGTGCCGCCGGTGGCAAGGAAGGTCTGAAGCACGTCCACAGTCATCGCCCCAGCGCCATCATTACTGATTTAGGAATGCCGAACGGCGACGGAGAATTCCTGCTGCGACGGCTAAAGAGCCGTGCAAGCACTGCTTCGATTCCGGTCGTGGTGGTTTCCGGAGTCAGCGATGAACGCCGGATAGCGAGAGTCCAAAGCATGGGGGCTGCGGCGATCCTGCATAAACCGTTGAAGTTTGATGCCCTTTTCGCAGAACTTGCATCTCATCTCGATTGGACCAGCGCCGATGCAGCGACGTCGACATCCGATAGCCCCGAACACAATTTCACGTTTCGTTTTCAGGATAAGGTGTTTCGCACCAACGCAGCTGAACCGCCTAATCACCCGCCGCACTTTGACGTGCGGTAACCAGTATTTCTGTAGTCTATGACTGTCCTGGCCATATCACAGGAATTCGAAGGTTTGTCCGCCATGGAATCATTTCGATCACCCACCGTTCTGATCGTCGACGACGATCGCGACGTTCGGCTTGGAACGCGCTTGCGCCTTCAGGCCGCCGGCTACAGAACGCTGGAAGCAGAAAATGGTTTGTTGGGAATTGCCGCTGCCATCGAGCACAGTCCTGACTTGGTATTACTGGATGTGCGAATGCCGACGATGGATGGACTGACCGCCCTGAAATTACTCCGCAACAATGAAATCACAAAGAACACGCCCATCATAATGCTGTCCGCCAGTCACGTCGATCAGACCGAAGCTCTGGATAGCGGGGCTAGATTTTTTCTGGCGAAGCCCTACCACGGCCCACAAATGTTGGCAGCTGTGGAGGCGGCGATTGTCGCCTGACTCCCCCCCTGGTTAACTAGACATTGCAATCATCAGAACAAGGAGTAGCGCGACACACACGGTAATTTCAATCGGTCTCAACTACGTCACGGACGGCTATGGTCCCCATACACCCACCTGTACTTCCCACCTACTTTTCAAAACTTGCCAACGCCACAGCGAACTCGCTGATCCCACGTCGTAGGCAAAGGAGAACGATCTATGAAACTTTCAATTGCCGCTGCGCTGTTGTGTCTTGCCTCTGTCTCGAATGTGTCTGCTGCCGAAATTCGCTGGAATGGGCAGGTCTATGAAACACAGACAGTCACGCCTGTTACTGTGGATGCTTATGGCCGCATTATGCCAGGCCAGCCAATTACAGTGCTGATCCCGGTCCGTCAGGAGAACCGTTCGTCAGTGATGTCGACACCGCGTATGGAAACTGATGTGGCGTTGCCGCATAAGTCGATACCCGGAGTTCGCTTCGCGGATCTCAAACGCCCGGATTCTAAAACTTCTAACGTATCAGACGGACGGGAAATTACTGGCAGGGCACCGTCGCGAACATACACCGCACCAAATCAGGAATCGCAACTGACCGACATGCGATCCACTGACCGGCGTCCGACAGTTCTTGACTCGCGTCTTGACGCACGCCGCGTCTACTAAAGCGTTGTTCTGTCAGATCTGCGAACCGCGCGCAAAGCATTTGGCACGATCAGCGGGAACGGTTCCCGCTGGTCGTCGCATTGCGTGGCGACCGGCTCTGTTCACGCCCTGTCGCCCATCGATTGGGCGTGCATAACGCGCGCCCGATCGTGCCACCTGAGCTCTGAGCGATGGCCGTCACTTGTGCAGCGGCTCAGTCTTTGCTGCTACGCCATTCTTTGGGCCAGCCTTCTTTTCAGTTGCCGGATCGCTGCCTGCGCATTTTTCTGATCTGCCTTCCACCTACACCTTCCTGCCTTATTCAGAAGTTGAAACTATGTACGGAAAGATTCTGATTGCCGACGACGACCTTGGACTTGCGGAAGTCCTTGCAATGCGTTGCGAAGCTGCCGGACTTGAAACCATCGTCGTCGACAACGCACAGTGTGCCTTGCTGGCGATTCTCTCTGAACAACCGGATGTGGCTGTTCTTGACCTGAATATGCCAGCAGCCAACGACGGTGACGTATTGGAATTGCTCGCGACTGATCCGGAGTTGTCACAGACTCCCGTCATCATATTGACGGGGCAAAAAGATCATGAGACCATCGAGCGTTGTCGCAGCCTGATGGTTCACTATATCCCAAAGCAACGCAACGTCTGGATCAGGCTGAAGAGGACCATTGAGCAACTGCTTACGCGGCGTGAATGTTCGGGCAAGCCTCGAAACGCCGAGTTCTCAAGCACAAGCGGCATCCTGCACCATGGATTTCAGAAACCTAGCGGGGACAAGCTGGTGTTGAGGGCGATGAACTCAGTCCGGAGTTGACCTGAACCGCAGTGCTGACGTAGATTTGAACCATCGAGAACCAGCGATCCGCTGGATTTCGCACTCATTGACGCAATTGCGAAAGCATTGTGCCTCAAAATACCCGCGGCACGCTGCTGCCGCGGGTAGCCAATGGGAGAGTGGTTCGCCGTGAATGATCTTGCCACAGCAGTCTTAACCCTGATCGTGATCGGCATCTTTGCGGTGTTGGCAGGTTGGCAAATCAGTAAACGGCATACGGAGCGACGCGTCCATCTTGTTGCAGTTGCCGCTCTGTTTTTGATGGCGGGTTATCTGACGCATCTATGGAACCGCCCCGTGCTGGCGCAGCTGGTTCCTGTTTCCAGTCTTGTGATTCTGGCCAACTGGCTCCCGATTTGGGGCAGCTTTTTCGCCGGTATCTACCTCGCCATGACGTGCGTGAATCCCTGGCGAAGAGGTTTCGTCGGTTCGTTTGCGTTGGGGCTATGTGCCTATTCTGCCGTTCAGCCGCTGCTTGGTACGGGCCCTGTTTGTGAGGCCGATTCGCCTTCTACGGCGGACCTTCAGTTTCAAACAACGCCCTTCACATGCTCTGCCGCATGTGCCGCGTCACTTCTGCGGTTGCATGGAATCGAGGCGACTGAAAGCGAACTTGCGGAATTGTGCCTGACTCGTGAAGGCACACATTGGATGGGACTTTTTCGCGGGCTGAAACTCAAGACAGAAGATACCGCGTGGGACGTGTCGGTGGCAGCGTTTGATCGGAACCGTTTGTTGCAACGCAGCGCAGCACCGTGTGTGTTGGCTGTAGACGTTGACATCACGGGATTTGAAAAAGGGGTTGACCATGGCTTCTGCTCAGATGCTGGTCATTCCGTCGTCTATCTTCAGCGGTATAGCGATGATTGCATCACAGTATTTGATCCATCGCCGGACTTTGGCGTTGACCACTGGGACCACCGGATTCTGAAGTGCATTAAAAGGGGTGTGACTATCTCACTTATCCCGCGCGATCCGACGAGTCCAGAATCACTGCTGACGGCTCGCCGAATCGCGGCAGCTGTGGCGCGGCGACCTCGGTCCGTTGCATATGCTAACGCCGTTGCTGACCGCCGGTGGTAAACCATCGGTGCGCTAATCGTTCGGCTGACTTTTCGTGCGGCTTGTTACGGTCTCGTCGATGCCGCTCGATTTGCTGGTCTCAAACCATTTCCAGGGCATCAGTGCCCTCAAAAACGGTGGCCGCAGTCTGAAAACGCAGCAAAAGCAGTGCGGGCAACGATGGATACGGATGGCCATCATCGCGAGCAAAAAGTGGATAGGCGTGAGGTTCCTTAGGGGCACCGGCTTCAGGCCGTCCCGACAAAAAACGCAGTGGTAGAATGCTTTCATCGTAGACGACATTAATACTCAAACAAGATGCGGCCCGCTCCTCGTCTTCTGTCCGACAGTCGTTTGAAAATCGGGCGTGCGAGTTGGCCCACTTTGGCCCCCCTTAGGCTATCAGAAGATAGTCCCATGGGCAGGTTCTAACAATCAATCGGTCCAGTTCCCAGCCCAAATCTCAAATTTGGAGCCGCTAAGAAATTCACTGGCTTTCCGCGATGTGGGCATACCCGCACATGACTCGATCTTTGCCGCATTTCACCGTATCGGTATTACTCTGTTAGTCGCGCCAGAACTTCGTTAGCGTCGCCTTGCGAAAGCCCCCGCAGAACGAGCTTCAATTGAGTTTCGCCTTCAATCGGAAAAGCGACAACGGCGATTGGACGATCATTGATGACTGCGACGATTTCTCGAACCTTGGGCCGCCGCGTGAGCGACTCAATTTTTGCAAGGCCCGCTTCAGACAGCAGCAGCACCACCTCAGTTGGGCCCGACTTGTGATCACAGCGAAACGCAGAAAAATGCTGAGCTTCCAAAATTGCACTCGGCGCGATGAATCGTTTGGCCCGGTCAGGCAGCGTGACTTCGACTCTTTCAGCATCTGGCCTGGACAGCACTTCGTGGAGCCTTAGTGATGAAGTCGGCGACACGGGTTCCTGCCCGAACCGTGGAAACACGTAACGGTAGTTTCCGACGAATACACCGAGGAACAGCAGCAGAAATATGGCCAATGTCCACCACCGCCCCCGCGGCGGTGCCGACTCTTGCTGGTCCGTGTTATTTGACATGACGTGACACTCCTGAGTTCCACAAAAAAAGCCCGACACTTCCGTGTCGGGCTTCGATTCTCAAGTGCCCCGCTGACGTGTCAATGTTGGATCATGTCAGCGCGATCCAGAGGCCTGGAAATGCCTATCGGAGGGCTTAGTACATTTCCTCATCGTGATCATGTCCACCCTTTTTGTCAGCTTTCGGAGCTTCCGCAATCAGAGCGTCGCTCGTCAGCAGCAGGGTCGAAACGCTGGCCGCGTTTTGCAGAGCAGTACGAGTCACTTTGGTTGGGTCAATTACGCCACCCTTGACCATGTCTTCGTACTTGCCTGTTGCCGCGTTGTAGCCGTTGTTTCCAGTTTCGTTAGAAACCTTTTCACAGACAACAGCTCCGTCAACACCGGCGTTGTCTGCAATCTGAGTCAGCGGAGCTTTGCAGGCGCGAATGATGATGTCGAAACCGACTTTTTCGTCGTGAGACAACTTTGAAGGTTTGACGCTTGTTGAAGCTCGAAGCAAAGCAACGCCGCCGCCGGGAAGAATTCCTTCTTCAACAGCCGCGCGAGTTGCGTGCAGAGCGTCTTCAACGCGAGCTTTCTTTTCCTTCATTTCGCTTTCTGTAGCGGCTCCGACGTTAACCTGAGCAACTCCACCAGCGAGCTTCGCGATTCGTTCTTCCAGCTTTTCGCGATCGTAATCACTGCTGCTGTTTTCCATCTCGCGACGAATTTGCTCGATGCGAGCTGTGATGTCAGCCTTCTTGCCGCCACCTTCGATGATCGTCGTGTTGTCTTTGTCGACGACGATCTTCTTGGCCTGGCCAAGGTCTGCCAGTTCGATGTTTTCCAGCTTAGTGCCGAGGTCTTCGAAGATGGCCTGTCCACCAACCATGATAGCGATGTCCTGCAGCATTGCTTTGCGGCGATCGCCGTAGCCTGGAGCTTTCACAGCCGCGATCTTGAAGGTACCACGCAGCTTGTTGATAACCAGCGTTGCGAGTGCTTCGCCTTCGACATCTTCTGCAATGATCAGCAGTGGCTTGCCGGAGTTAACGACCTTTTCCAGTACTGGAACGAGGTCTTTGATGTTGCTGATCTTCTTTTCGTGAATCAGCACGTAAGCGTCTTCCATCACGCATTCCATGCCTTCGGAATCGGTGACGAAGTATGGAGAAAGGTAACCACGATCGAACTGCAAACCTTCGACAACGTCGAAGTTCGTTTCGAGGCTCTTGCCTTCTTCGACGGTGATGACGCCATCTTTGCCAACGGCTTCCATGGCGTCCGCCAGGATGCTGCCGATTTCCGTGTCGTTGTTTGCCGCCACGCTGCCGACCTGAGCGATCGCTTTTTTGGTCCGGCATTCGGTTGCCATTCCTTTAAGCTGAGCTGTAATGTCTTCAACCGCTTTGTCCATGCCTCGCTTCATTTCCAGCGGGCTGACACCAGCAACAACAGCCTTCAGGCCTTCTTTATAGATCGCTTCTGCCATGACAGTGGCGGTCGTTGTGCCGTCACCGGCAACGTCCGACGTCTTGCTGGCCACTTCGCGGACCATGCGGGCACCCATGTCTTCGAACTTGTCAGTCAGTTCGATTTCACGAGCCACAGTCACACCGTCTTTTGTAACGGTTGGTGAGCCAAAGCTTTTTTCGATAATCACGTTGCGACCGCGTGGCCCCAATGTGACTTTGACAGCTCGTGCCAGCTTGGAAACGCCACGACGCATGGCTTCCTGAGCTTCCTGATCGAAGGCAATAATTTTCGACATAGTGGGGATTTCTCCGGATTTCGATTGGTGTTAAGAAAAAAGTGTCTCGTGTTTTGTCGATGCCCTTTGTTGACTCGCTGTGCAGTACAAGGACCAAACCCGGCCAACATGCAGCACTCACGGCAAAGACGCATGACGTTTTTTGACCACTGACTGTTTACAGTGTGGCCAGAATGTCGCTTTCGCGAAGCAGCAGGTAATCGTCATCACCAACGGTGATTTCGTCGCCCGCGTAAGAACTGAAGATGACCTTGTCGCCTTCTTTGACCGTCAAAGCGACTCGTTCACCCTTGTCGTTGACGTGACCGTCACCGATCGCAATGACTTCACCCTGAGCGGGTTTGTTCTGCGCTGCATCAGGCAGCACAATGCCGCCCGCCGTGGTTTCTTCCGCTTCGGCTCGCTTAAGAACCACGCGATCACCCAATGGCACAATGCGAGTACCACCGGAAGATGCTTTCTTCGCCATTACATTTACTCCTGACCAACAAATTCAAAATGACACCGCAGGACGGCTGGATTGCCGGTGTGACAATGTCATACGAAAGCCAACTGAACGCCCAGTTGACCCGCCAGTTTCCTCACCAGTGACCGCACATTTGACGGTTCGACAGGACAGAAAACGGCTTGCCCAGCTTCACAGGCGAATGGTGTGCCACTCTGTGGCGGTGTGCTGTAAGTCGTTGAGCGGAATGCATTTAGGTTATAGTAGTTTTAGGCTGGTGCTCACGTTCTGGCAGGTATCCCGTCCCTGCCCTGCCGTTTTGACAAACCGAAAGAAGCCACTCTGCGGCCGCCTTCGAAAGCGCCGGCGCCGGAGCGCCGCATTCTTTCGTTGCCATTCGATGGCGACGTGCGGCAGTGATTGATAAACTCCTAAGCACTCTCTCGCTCACCGACCGTGGAATTCTGCTGCTTGTTATGCTGTCCATTCGCGCCTTGCGTTATGGCTCTTTGAAAACAGGCAGTCTCGTGTACACGTTCGACTATCTCTTCTTTATCCGGCCCTGTACGGCACCTCGAGGCGACTGGAAACTAATTCGGAAGCAGCCATACCAGCTTCTGCCGATTGAAGTTCCGTTTGACCTGTGTGGAAACCGTCTGCAGCCCGCCGCTGAACTGTTCGCCGAAGGCGAAATCGACGCCGCGCTTAAGTTTGTGCGAATGGTCGCTGTGGCTGAGGCGACTCAACCATGCCAATTGTGGCCGCTACATCTGGTGGCCGTCATGCTGCTGCTGGAATGCGGCCGCTCCGATGATGCGTGGAACCAGTTGCAACAAGCCTTAGCCGTTCGCAACGAAACGGAATCACCGGTTGGTCGCTCTGACGCGCAGCAGTCGATTGCGCCCCGGGAATGGTTGGTGATGGCGACTGCGGCGCTTGCGGTGAATGACTTTGAAGGTGCCGAACGCTATGCGTCTGAATGCGTGGCGATTTTCGATCAGCGTCCGTCGGTGGCTGGCTGCGAACTACTAAGCGATTGCCGAGCCGACGCGATGACGGTGTTTGCCGCTATCCGTCTTTCACAGCACAAAATTCGAGAAGCAGAAATGCTGCTGCAACTCGCGCATGACGCTTACACGCAGGTCGGCGATATGCAGCAGCTTGCCGTCACATTGGTTCTATTGGCCGATGTGGAGCAGCTTTCAGGCAGCCCGGTTTCTGCCAGCTATCTATTGTCTGAGGCCGATCAGCTTCTGGCGGAAGAGTGCGACACCTCGCGGCATTTCCGGATCCATGTCATTCGCGAAGCGATCGCCTCAAGGCGGCTGCGGAGAGGTTCATCACTCGCCCGGCATAACTCTCTCTGCCTTAACTAACAGACTTTGCCGGCAGGAAGATAGCGACCACCTGACCGACAGCAAATGTCGTTATCGATCCGATAAACGCCAGCCACGGCCATGCGATATTCCAGTCGTAACTCGGCAACACGAACTGGATCGCCAGCAGCGTGGCGAGACCAAACCCAGCCCCGATCAGAGCCGACGCCTGTCCGGCTCGTGTTGTAAGAACGCCCAGCGAAAACACGCCCAGCAGCAGTCCGGCCGAATAGCCAGCGATGGTCAGCGCGCTTCTTACCACGGTCGCATCCAGATTGATGGCCCACATGCCGATGCCTACTTGAATCAACCCGAACGCCACTGTCAGGCCTCGCGTTGAGTTCAGCTGGGTGCGTGGTCCGGGCGGTTGCTTGAACGTCGGCAGGCAGAAGTCGTTCCAGAATGCGGACGCCGACGCGTTGAGTGAACTGGAAAGAGTCGACATTGCGGCCGACAAAATTGCAGCCAGCATCAGGCCAATCAGTCCCGTGTTTTTCGGAAAGTGATGCACAATGAAATCAGCGAACACCTGATCCGCTTCGCCTGGAGCAACATTGCCGGATTGAGAATAAAAGCACGCCAATTCGACGCCGATAAACAGGAACAGAGCAAACTGAAACAGCACCACCAGCGAACTCAGGAACACGGCTCGCCCGGCTTCCCGTTCGCTGCGAGCACTCAGGTAGCGTTGCACCATCATGTGGTCGGTTCCGTGAGTTCCGATCGTCAGAAACGCTCCGCCAATCAGTCCGGCCCAGATGTTGTACGGATCGGAAAGCGTGAATTGGAATTCGAAAATTCGATCCTTGCCGGTGGCCTGAGCGAATTCACTTAGTTCCGTCCATCCGCCGGGAATGTTGTTCGCAATGATAAAGACGGACGCTGCTCCGCCGAGCATGTAGATCACAAACTGAATGCAGTCGTTCCACACGACGGATCTTAGCCCGCCGAATACGGTGTAGATGATCGTGATGATTCCCATCACCAGCACACACACTTCAAAGGGCCAGCCGAGTAGCGTGTGAACGACCAGTCCGGCCAGAAACAGCCGCAATCCGTCGCCCAGGTTTCTAGTCACCAAAAACAGCAGCGACGCCGCGATTCTTGTGGCGCCGCCAAATCGTTTTTCCAACACCTGATAGGCGGTGAAAAGCTTGCCCTGAAAGTACAACGGCAGAAACACGCGGACAACAATGCCTCGGCCCAACACGTAGCCCATTGCGATTTGAATCCACCGCATGCCTACTTCGCCGTAGGCTGCTCCTGGAATGCTAAGAACGGTGGCCGTGCTGGTTTCTGTTGCGACAATCGATCCCAAAATCGCCCACCAGGGCAGAGATCGGCCGCCCAGAAGATAGGATTCTGCGTCGTTGTTTTTTCGTCCAGACCAAAACCCGATCACGATCGCTGCCAGCAGCAGCGAGATCATGACGGCAGCGTCGATGTTTCCAAGATTTGCAATCACAGGACAGGCACTTGTTGCGATAGAAGGTATTGCGGTGCAGGAAAAACGGAGTCGGCGAGTTGTAATCGGTCGGCCCGTAAACCGATACTCCACCGTCTGAATTGCAGCGTGCGGTTGCAAAGCTTACCGTCTGAATTGCAGCGTGCGGTTGCAAAGCTTCGAGCACCGTGCGATTTTCTAAACCACGGAAGACACAGAATACACGGAAGTCGACCCCGTCATCTTTCCGCGTATTCTGTGTCTTCTGTGGTTAAATTGAACTCACTTCATAAAACACCCGCTCAATGCCTGCCGCCTCGCCGAACATCGACCTCAATCGCCTGACGACCGAAGCCGTTAATCCGGCTTCCGCAAAAATCGACACGTTGTCGCCGCTGGAGATTGTGCGGCTGATGAATGCCGAGGACATGACGGTGCCTCAAGCGGTCGCTCGCGAAGAGGCGTCGATTGCGCAGGCCATCGAAGTGATCACCGAACGTATTCGAAGTGGCGGGCGACTGATTTATATCGGTGCCGGTACATCCGGTCGGCTGGGGGTTCTGGATGCGTCTGAATGTCCGCCGACGTTTAGCACACCGCCGGAGATGGTGGTGGGCCTGATTGCTGGTGGCGATTCTGCGTTGCGAAAAGCGGCCGAAGGTGTCGAAGATCACCCGGAAGCTGCCGTCGAAGATCTACAGAAAATTCAGCTTAACGAGAAGGATGTGTTGGTCGGAATTGCGGCCAGCGGTCGCACCCCGTATGTCATCGGAGGTCTGGAATTCGCACGCCGCGTCGGTGCGTTTGCGATCGGATTTTCGTGTAACGAATCTTCGCCACTCGTCGACGTTTCTGACTTGATGATCACACCGGTCGTAGGGCCCGAGATCATTACGGGGTCGACTCGCATGAAATCCGGCACAGCAACGAAGCTTGTTTTGAACATGCTCACCACGGGCACAATGGTGCAGCTTGGCAAGACGTTCGGCAACCTGATGGTCGATCTGCGTGCCAGCAATACGAAGCTGGTCGCTCGCACCCGTCGGTTGGTGATTCAGTTGACCGGTGTTTCTGAAGAACGTGCCGAAGAAGTGCTGCAGGCCTGTGACGGCGAACTGAAAACGGCTGTCGTGGTGCTGAAGAGCAACGTTGATCCGGCCGCTGCGCGAGCCATCCTTCGTGAATGCGGCCAACAGCTGCGACCGGCCATCGACGGCACAGCGGAAAGCTGTAACGCGTGACGGCTTCTCATGACAACCTGGTCATTGGAGTGGACGCGGGCGGCACGAAAACCACGGCGTGGATTGCTCCACTGGACGCGCCCCCCGGCGATGAACCAGCGTGTGCGAAGCCTCTTGCCGTGGGGGCGGCGAGTGGCGGAAACATGCGTGCCATCGGGTTTGAAGCGGCAGCCACCGCGGTGCGTGAAGCGATTGATTCCGCGTTTGCGGCGGCTGGATTGTCGGTTCAACCTGTTGCGGGATTCTGTCTTTCGGCCGCTGGAGCAGGTCGCAGCGCTGAACAGCAACAATGGCAACAGTGGGCCGAAGTGCAGCAGGTTGCGAGTCAGGTTCTGGTGACCGGCGACGCCGAACCGATTCTGGCGGCGGCCTCAGCCGACAACGTTGGCATCGCTCTGATCAGCGGGACGGGCTCACTCGCGTGGGCACGCAATTTCGCTGGCGAAATTCAACGCGCCGGCGGGTGGGGCTATCTGTTCGGGGACGAAGGCAGCGGTTACGCGATTTCAATTGCAGGCTTAAAAGCGGCCGCGCGAGCGATCGACGGTCGCGGTGAACAAACGGCACTCGTGTCCGCCTGGCTGGACCGATTGGGCGTGAGTATCGGTACCGACCTGATCGAAGCCGTTTATGGTTCGCAGTTGTCTCGCGCGGCGATCGCAGCACACGCAGACGTGGTGTTCGATGTCGCGGATGCGGGCGACGAAGTGGCCATTCAAATTACTTCCGATGCGGCGCGAGATCTGGCGGAAATGGTAAAGCGCCTGGCGCAGCGGCCCGGCTTCTTGCACGATGATTTCGCGCTCGGCATGGCTGGGGGAGTTCTTGTGAAACAGCCAAAGTTTCGAATTCAAGTGGCGGACTTAGCTGGCGTCGAACCTGGCCGCGTGAAGTTGGTTGAAGCCCCGGTTGCGGGCGCCGTTGCTCTTGCCAGAGGCTTGGCAGCAGGTTCGCGCCGATGACGGTGTTAGGCATAGGCACGGTCGTCGTCGATCACGTGGTGGAACTGTCTGGTTTTCCTGAGGCGGACACGAAGGCAGCGGCCGTTCACCATTGGCGGCAGCTTGGCGGCCCGGTCCCGGTTGCACTGTCGACGGCTGCGTTCTACGGATCGCAGTGTCATTTTCTGGGACGCTGGGCCAACGACGATCATGGTCGGCTGATTGAACGCACGCTCGTGGAACGGCAGATCGTCTTCGAACAACCGGCAGCCGAATCGCATTGGTCGACCGGGTTCGCTCACGTTTGGGGCGACACAACAACCGGGTCGCGCACGATTGCGTTTTCTCGCGGTGAATTTCCGGTGCCGGACGAAGCGGACATCGACGAGGCAGTGTTGGCAAACTGCCGCTTGCTGCATCTGGACGGCTGGGCAATCGGCGCGGCGTTGAAGGCGGCGACGATTGTCAAACGGAATGGTGGGCGAGTCGTGTTGGATGCCGGTTCGGTTAAGCCGGGGCTGAAGGATCTGTTGCCGTTGGTGGACGTGTTGATTGCTTCTGCCCTGTTTCGCAGAAGTCATTTCGGCACTGAGACTGTCGCCGCGACGGATATGCGAGGCCTTGTGCGTGGCAGCGTTATCGCGACCGATGGAGCGAACGGAGCGTCCTGGATTACACCGGACGAAATCCTTCACGAACCCGCGTTGGCGATCACGGCGGTGGATACCAACGGAGCGGGCGACATCTTCAGTGGCAGCGTTCTGCACGGACTGGATCGCAACTGGTCTCGCGGAAAGATCCTGAAATTCGCAAACCGAGTTGCGGGGCACGCTTGCACTCAGCGAGGCAACGATTCCTGGCCTGCAGATGCAGCAGATTCATGATGCGGTCGCTTCGCGTTGCTGACGCGGTGGAATCCCTGGTGTTGAGCTGCAGCGGGGTTTAGAATTTCCTGCTACGGAGCAGTCGCTCATAGCCAGCAATGGAACTTTCGATCTCACACTTCCCCTGACGAATTGTCTGCGATGATTATTCAATGCGAAGCCTGCTCGAAGAAATTGAAGGTTCCGGACTCATCTGCAGGCAAGAAAGCCAAGTGCCCCGGCTGCGGCGAAGTCATCTATATTGGTTCGCCAGCAGCGAGCCCCGATGCGGCGCCCAAAAAGCGGCGTGCGGCTGGAGGTGGCAACGCCGAAAGACGGTCTGCTGACCGGCCAACCGCCAGAAAGCGGCGGTCGCAGTCAGGTGCTGGTGAAGGCGGCGAGTCGCGTCGTCGATCGGCGTCCGGTCAGCAGGGCGCACCGCGTCGACCGAAACGGCGCCCAGCACGCCAGCGACCTGTTGAGCCCGATCCATACGATGATGACTTGTTCGACGATCTTCCGTACGGCGACGACGATGTCGTCGAGGACTACGACGAGCTCGACAATCCGTATGCTGCTCCGAAAGCGACTGGGCGAGCCAAAAAGAGATCATCTGGAAAGCGGTCTTCTGAGGGACTTCGGACCGTCGGAAAAGGCCTGATTCTTCAGGGGTCCTGTGTGATTGCGATAATCGTGCTATTTGTCCTTCTGTTGTTCGCAGTGGCGGCCACCAGAAATACACCGGCTGCCCTGACGGTGGTCAACGGCTTTCGAGTACTACTGTACATCGTGACAGCTGCGATGGTGGTGAGCGAATTCATGTGCCTGGCGGCTCCGGCTGAATCGGGCACCAAGGCGCTGATTTATGGTGCTGTTGCTGGGACCGTCCTGAGTACCGCCAATCAGATTTATACTCAGTTTTTGGGGCCGCCGCCGTTTGTTCTGCAGATCGTCGCCAGCCTGGCCGTTCTTGCGCGAGCCATCCTGTTTCCGCTGTTTCTGCGTTCGATTGCGAGTTACGCTGGGTACCACAATCATGCGAAGAGTGCGTTGACTATCATCATCGGGTTGCCAACGAGTGCGGTACTGGTTTTCGCGGTCGCCCTGGCAATGCCTGGCTTGAGGGGGGCTGGAGCCATTTTTGCCATGATGGCGGTGCTATTGCTTCTGGCGGCCAGTGTCGCCATGTTAGTCTTCGCGGTAATGTACGTATTCCTGCTGTTTCGCTTGGGGCGAGACCTTCGACGGTAGAAGAATCTCTCAAACCTGTTGCCGAATTTTGTGACTCAAATGGTCGCTATGGATTTCGGCGGCGGTTCAGGTCCGAACGCAGCGTGGCCATGCCGATAGTCTGCGAAGGCAATCGCACGTAACATGACGGCCGGAAATACGCAGATAAATTTGGCGCAGGATGCACACGCCCACGAACTCAAAAAAACAAATCACACTAAGCCAAGCGTCGATCACAGACAGCCTGCGACCAACTAAGCTAGCGAGAACCGGAATCACATCATGGCAACGATAATTCAGTGCCCCAACTGTTCAAAAAAACTGAAGGTTGGCGATATCGCTCCCGGCAAAAAGGTCCGCTGCCCAGCCTGCAAAGAGCCTTTCGTTCCTGTTGCCGCTGGAACTAAGCCAGCCGCCGCTAAACCGGCTGCAGCTGCTGCCGCGCCCAGTGCAAAGGCAGCGGCACCGAAGGCAGAAACAGCGAAGCCGACCGCTAAGAAGGCGGCACCTCAGGCAAAAGCAAAGCCGAAGGCAAAACCGGCAGCCAAGCCGAAACCCAAACGCAAGCCAGCCCCGGTGACAGACGACTACGTCGATTTCGGCGACGACGAAATGTACGACGACGATGGATATGGGGACGACGGCTACGACGATGATGGCTTCGATGACGGCGGCGGATTTGATGAGGCCCCTCGTCGGCCCAAATCGTCGAAAGGTGGCGGTAAAGGCGGCAAGGCGTCGGCGAAGAAAGGAAAAGGAAAGGCGAAGTCTGGAGAAAAATCTAAAGCACCGCTGTTTATCGGACTCGGCGTTTTAGCTGTGGCACTAATCGGTGGTGGTGTGTTCTTTCTGATGCAGGGCGGAGGTGACACGGCCACCGCGTCCGCCGACATGCCCGGTGACAGTGCTATGGGCATGGACGATATGGGCATGAACGACGCGGCTGGCATGGCGTTGTCTCCGGACTTGGGTCACGGGGCACAGGATTCAGGCGGCGGCGCGAATGCCGAACCGTCTGGGCACGATGCCGGTGGCGCAGCCGGCGGTATGACGGCAGCGGTGGCCGACAACGGAAATACTTCGGCGGCTGGCGCGAACCCTGTGGCATCGACTTTTGGGGCGCCGGGAAGCACGGCATCGGCTGGCGGGATGGATACCGGCGGCACGGCCCCGAACGCGTTGCCACCCGTTTCCGGCACGCTGCCACCAATCGGAACACAAGACAGTGTTGTCAGTACTCAATGGCTGCCGGCAGGCTCCGAGGTTGTTGGCCAGTTAGACATTGGCAAACTGCTGGCCGGGCCGCTAGGCCAGCTCTTGCAAAACCCTTTGGTCGCTCCGCAGATTCAGGAACTTCAAGCTAAGGCCGGGTTCAGCCCAACCGACATTTCGTCAGTGACGATCGGCGTCGGCGGGATTTCGGGAGTCATCAAAAGTGGACAGAAGCCAACTCCGGATGCTTTCCCGGCGACCGTCGTTATTCGTGCCACAAAAAATGTGGAAGCGTCACAGCTTGTCGAACTGATTCCGAAGGCGGAGATGGCCACGGACGGATCGGTTTCTTACGTCCGAATTCCAGAACAACCGCCGGTTGCTATCTGGCTTCCCGATTCGACCACAGCGGTGATGGGAGCGGAGAGTGTCGTGCTAAAAGTGGCAGGCGATTCGGCGTCACTAAGTGGATTCGACACGGCGCTATTGGACGGCAGTTCGACCATCCAGTTTGCCTTTTCTCCGTCAGACCCGGACGCGATTTTTCGGCATCCCAAGGCTAAGCTTCCGCCTCAGGTACGAGCTCAGGGGCAGACGACTCCGAAAGCATTTGAGATGATTGACACGTTTCTAAAGCACGCACGAGGTGCTTCAATCGGGTTGAACCTGACCAATGACCTTGGCGTCACAATGGGCGTGCGATCCATGGATGCTGCGGGAGCTCAGGCGTATTCAGCAGCAGCTCAGGCGGCTCAGGAAGAAAGCAAGGCTCAACCAGCTCAGCAGGTGCCGCCCATGATGGCTCCGTTTATGGCATTGGGCCAGAAGATGACGGATTCCTTCAAGCTGGAAACAGCGGGCGACCTGACCCGGACATCCATGAACGCAGAAGGCGGCGGCCAGCAGCTCGCGGCGTTTGCTCCGATGGTGATACCGTTTGTTATGCAGGCCCAGCAGGCGGCTCAAAGAGCGGCTGCTCAGGCGGCGAGTCGAATGCCGCAGCCAGTCAACAATATGAAAGAAATCGCACTGGCGATGCACAACTTTCACGACGTGTATCAACGGTTCCCGAATGCGGCTTCTGTGGACCCAACTGGAAAGAAGCTGTTAAGTTGGCGTGTCCACCTTCTGCCGTTCTTGAACCACGAAGATCTTTACAACCAGTTCAAGCTGGACGAACCGTGGGACAGCCCAGCAAACCGACCGCTGGCCGATCAAATGCCGGATGTGTATCGTCCGATGAACAAGAATGTGCCTTCGGGTAGGACCTTGTTGCAGGTGCCAGTCGGCCCTGGCACTTTGTTTGAAGGTGGGACGGGACGATCCATACGCGAATGCACGGACGGTACTTCCAACACAATTCTGTTTGTCGAAACGGCTCCTGATCGAGCCGTCTACTGGACTCAGCCCGATGATTTGGCACTCGACGCTGCCAACCCGCTTGCTGGTTTGGTCGATCCGAGTGGAAAGAATTTCGAGGCGGTCCTTGCCGATGGTTCATTGCGATCGATCGAGGCAACAACGCCGCCAGACGTGATTAAGGCACTCATGACTCGCAATGGCGGCGAAGCGGTTCCTGCCGATTTCTGATTTCACAGCAGCCGAAAGAATGAATGCACCGAAGTTCACGGGCTACAACCCGTATGCGGCGCCCGCTGTCAATGAGTTGCCTGAAAGAACTCGCGGCACTCGGTCCGTAAACTGGTTCCTGTGGGTGACGGCTGCCGTCGTCTTTGAATTTGGTTTGACAGCAACCTGTCTCTACAAAGGAATCCCCGGGCAGAAGTGTGCGATTGCGTCTGGAATAACGTTGGCGATCGCTGTTATCGTCGCCTCCCGAAAGTACTCGCGCTGGCATGCCTTGATTCTTGTTCAATCCCTGAACCTTTGCGTTTGGGGATCGATGCTGCTGACCGTTTGGCTGATGCTGCCTTCTGTCAACGGCAGCGGGCTTTCCAGTAATGACGTTGAGATTTTTGCAAAGATCTGGTGTGGAGGTGCCGTTATGGTCACGCTGCTGACACTGGTCTTCGGAATTCGGAGTGGTTCGAACGATGCACACGTCGATGCGACAACATAGCTGCAGTCTCGGGGGATGTCGATTTTATTACTGACGGATCTCGTATGGCGCGTCCATGACATCGTTTAACCCGTAGCCGCAGGCGCAGGCGTCCTTTGATCGGGGGCCATAAGTCCTTAGCTTCCGCTGCAGCACAGCCGTCCCCGGCCACGCCTGCGCCTGCGGCTATGGGTTAAACGATGGGAAGCAATGCGGTTCATAGGATGGCGCCCCCAGAAATCTGATCGTGAGGAGGTCGTTTTCGTGAGGGAAGACACCGTCACTTATTTAATTCACGTCCCGCGAGACTGCAGCATCAGTCTTGCGTCCGCCGAATTCAATAACACGTTTCTTCATCGCAGAAGCCTCAGGACAGAATGTCGTGTCTCGGCGAGACGCGAATACGTTGTTTGACGTTTTACTCCGACACCGTTGAGGTCACCGCATGACGCTGCTGTACATGGACGACAAATTTCTGCTGCACAATACCGGTCGCCACCCCGAATGCGCGGCGCGGTTGGAGCATGTGCATGCCAGGCTGAAGGCATCAGGCCTGCTGGACGAAGTCACGCAGGTCCCGATTCATCGGGCAGCTGACGCCGATCTGCTGCGGATACATCCGGCTGAACACCTGCGGGACATTCAGCAACTTGCGGATGCGGGGGGCGGGCGAATTGAAGCAGATACCGTCGTCAGTCCGGATTCCGCAGATGTGGCGTGGTTGGCGGCAGGAACCGGTGTGGATGCTGTCACGCGAGTGATCAAAGGCGAAGACACTCAGACGCTGTGCCTGGTCAGACCGCCCGGGCATCATGCGGTGCCTGATTCTGCGATGGGTTTCTGTTTGCTAAGCAACGTCGCCATTGCGGCTCGCACGGCGGTTGAACGATTGGGGGTTAACCGAGTTCTCATTGTCGACTGGGACGTTCACCACGGCAACGGGACTCAGGACGTTTTCTACGAAGACGAACAGGTGACCTTCTTTTCGGCTCACCGCTTTCCCTTTTATCCTGGCACGGGGCGGAAGTGGGAAACCGGGCGTGGCAAAGGACTTGGAACAACCGCGAACCTGCCGCTGGAATTCGGGGTCTCTCGAAAAGACTACCTGACTGCCTTCGAAATGGCCCTGACAGCAGCGGCCGACAAGTCAAAGCCGGAACTGGTGATTATCAGTGCTGGCTTCGACGCTCATGTTCAGGATCCGGTTGGTTCTCTGGGCTTGGAAACCGAAGATTTCGAACCTCTTACGAAGCTCGTGCAGCAGGTCGCGGCGACTCACGCCAATGGGCGTTTAATCAGTATGCTGGAGGGTGGATACCATGTCGAACGATTGGCCGACTGTGTAGAATTGCACCTCAGAACCCTTCTTTCGCCGCCGGCGTAGCCGCTGCTGACCAGGCGGTCTTCATTGCCAGTGCATGCTGGATTCGCTTTGGCCTTTCTTGAGCCAACAGCTCTGCGAATTCATGCTTTTTCCTGCTTTTTTGCTTCTCAGTGGCGGGATTCAAGCGGCTCAATTGCCTGTTTTAACGGGACGGATTGATTGTTTCCGCTTGAGGACTCTACAATCCGCCGCCGTGCGGGCGATTTATGTCGCTTGACGCTACAGAGTTAGACGCATTGCAGCCGACGATCGTTCCACAGGATCGCCGGTGTGCCGCAGGACTTCGCTAGGTGTAGGTACGAAGCACTTGCCGCAATGCACCGCAGTAATCTGCATCGAACTTTGTAGCCGGACTCGCCAAGGGTTCGGGAAAGACGTCTCAGGTTTTGGCAGCCATGAGTTCGTCAGGACGATTAGTTAAAACAAGCTGTTCACCGTCGAACCCGCGGTGGACTACACATAATTCGCGAGGACACACATGGTAGATCCAGCAGTTTTGGAGACGATTTCTGGCATTGAGACTGACGAGCTCAATGAATGGCTTGAATCTCTGGAAGACGTTCTGCATCGCTATGGCCCGGAAAAACTGGGCGAACTGCTGGTTCATCTGCAGGAACGCGCCTACCAGCGTGGCGTGAAGCTTCCATTCACCGCCAACACTCCGTACATCAACACGATTCATCACAGCGAACAGGCACGGTTTCCCGGCGATCTGGCCCTCGAACGACGCATCAAAAGCATCGTACGCTGGAACGCCATGGCAATGGTGGTTCGAGCCAACAAAAATTACGAAGGCGTTGGCGGCCACATTTCCACGTTTGCTTCGTCTGCCACGCTGTACGAAGTGGCTCAAAACCATTTCTTCCACGGCAAGACCGATGATCATCCGGGCGACATGGTCTATTTTCAGGGCCACGCGTCGCCGGGCATGTACGCTCGAGCCTATGTCGAAGGTCGACTGGACGATTCGCACCTGGAAAACTTCCGCCGCGAACTTCCCGCCGGCGTCGGACTCAGCAGTTATCCGCATCCGTGGCTGATGCCCAACTTCTGGCAGTTTCCCACCGTTTCAATGGGACTCGGCCCGATCTGTTCGATCTATCACGCCCGGTTCCTGCGGTACATGGAACATCGCGGCCTGAAGGACACGTCACCATCCCGAGTCTGGGCATTTCTGGGCGACGGCGAATGCGACGAACCGGAATCACTGGGAGCGCTGACTCTGGCGGCTCGCGAGAATCTGGACAACCTCACGTGGGTCATCAACTGCAATCTGCAGCGACTGGATGGCCCGGTCCGAGGCAACGGAAAGATCATTCAGGAACTGGAAGCCGCGTTCCGTGGTGCCGGGTGGAATGTTATTAAGGTCATCTGGGGTGGCGATTGGGATCCGCTACTGGACGACGATGTTGATGGCAAGCTTGTGAAGCGCATGGGTGAAGTCGTCGACGGGCAGTACCAGAAGTACACCGTAGAATCGGGCGAATACATTCGCAACCACTTCTTCGGAGCCGACCCGGACGTGTTGAAGATGGTCGATCATCTGTCGGATGAAGTCATGCAGAAGATTCGTCGAGGCGGCCACGACCCGGAAAAAGTTTACGCCGCTTATCACGAAGCCGTGAATCACAAAGGCGCGCCGACGGTGATTCTGGCCAAGACCGTGAAAGGGTACGGACTGGGCGAAGCCGGCGAAGGCCGCAACGTCGCTCACAACACCAAGAAAGTGAATGAGCAGGAACTGAAGAACTTCCGAACGCGATTTTCGATTCCGATCAGTGACGAGGAAGTCGACAAAGTTCCGTTTTACAAGCCAGCCGACGACAGCCCGGAAATGGTCTATCTGCGTCAGCAGCGTGAGAAACTGGGTGGCTATGTCCCTTCAAGGACGCCCACGGACGAACGTCTGGACATGCCCGCTCTGGATCACAAGATGTTCCAGGCGAAGGGCCTACTGCCAGGCAGCGACGGCGACGATGGTTCGACCACGGCTGCTCTTGGACAGATTCTTCGCGGTCTGGTCCGGCACAAAGGGTGTGGCGACCGAGTCGTTCCGATCATCCCCGACGAAGCTCGTACCTTCGGCATGGAAGACCTGTTCAAACAGGTTGGTATCTACAGCAGCAAAGGCCAGCTGTACGAACCGGTCGACCGCAGCACGATGCAGTACTACAAGGAAGCCAAAGACGGTCAGCTTCTGGAAGAAGGCATCAACGAAGCGGGAGCAATGAGTTCCTTTATTGCCGCCGGAGCTGCCTACGCGAATCTCGGCAAGAACATGATTCCGTTCTACGTGTACTACTCAATGTTCGGCTTTCAGCGAGTCGGCGATTTGATTTGGTGTGCGGCGGATACCCGCGTAAAGGGCTTCCTCTGCGGCGGAACTTCCGGACGCACCACTCTAAACGGCGAAGGTCTGCAGCACGAAGACGGGCATAGCCAGTTAATGGCCACAACGGTGCCGTCTTTGCGAGCGTACGATCCGGCTTACGGCTATGAACTGGCCGTAATTGTGCAGGAAGGCCTGCGACGGATGTACGCGGAAGGTGAAGAAATCTTCTATTACCTCAGCGTGTACAACGAAAACTATCCGCAGCCTGCGATGCCGGAAACGAGCGGTCTGAACGACGGCATCATCAAAGGGATGTACAAGTACAGCAGCACCGACAGCGGCCAGGGGCAGACTCACCGCCCTCAGCTGTTTGGCAGTGGACCGATCCTGCGAAGTGCGTTGGACGCTCAGCAGATGCTGGCAGACAAGTACGGCATCGGCAGCGACGTTTGGAGCGTCACCAGTTACAGCGAACTGCGTCGCGACGCGATGGCGTGTCAGCACTACAACGATTTGAATCCAGGTGAAACCGCGAAGGTCAGCTACCTGGAAAAAGTGCTTGATGGAATCAGCGGCCCGTTCATTTCGACCAGTGACAACGTGCGACTGGTGGCCGACCAGATTCGTGAATGGGTTCCCGGCGAATACATTGTCTTAGGAACCGACGGGTTTGGACGCAGCGAAACTCGACCGGAACTGCGACGACATTTCCGCATCGACGCCGAGAGCACGACTTACGCAGCGTTGCAGGGAATGTCCCGCATGGGGGCCTTCGATGCGGCAAAACTGCCGGGAGTGATTGCTGAGCTGGGTCTCGACCCGAACGCGTTGTTCCCGATTGATGCGTAGTGGTCGCCTGGCTCTGGCGAGTCAGGCAATGTGTTTCAGGGGCAGCGATCAAACAAGAACGACAAGGGCCAATGCCTCTGCCATTCACGCGACTGGCAGGCGGCATGGAACAATCGGATCGACTCGGAGAGATCGATCTACGTTACGGAAACCAACCATGACCATTGAATTCAAACTCCCGGCCGTTGCTGAAGGCATCGAATCTGTCGATATCGCAGAAATCCTCGTGGCTGTCGGAGATACGATCGAAGCCAACGCCGTGATCTGCGAAGTCGAAACCGACAAGTCGGTGGCTGAAGTCGAGTGTCCGCATGCTGGCAAAGTCACGAAGATCATGGTCTCGGTCGGGCAGTCCGTGGATGTCGGAGCCACTTTGATCGAACTCGAAGAATCTTCGGATGCCGCCGCAGAAGCTCCGGCGAAACAGCCGGAAGCTCCCAAACAGGAAGCTGCTCCAGCTGCCGAAGGACCGGAAGCAGCCGAAGCGCCAGCGGAAGATGCTGCTCCGGCGGGAGAAGCCAAAGACGTCGAATTTAAGCTGCCGGTCGTGGCTGAGGGTGTCGATTCAGTCGATATCGCGGAGGTACTGGTCAAGGTCGGTGACACGATTGAGGCCAATGCCATCATCTGCGAGGCCGAAACCGATAAGTCTGTCGCGGAGATCGAATGTCCCCACGCGGGCGAAATTAAAACCGTCCACATTTCAGCCGGACAAACGGTGAAGGTTGGCGAACCGCTGATCACCATCGCCACAACGTCCGGCGCGCCTGCGAAATCGTCTGGTCCTGCAGAAAATCCGGCTGCTCAGAAATCTGCCCCCGCCAGCTCGCAGGCCAAAACCGCCCCGCAGAAAACTCAGGCACCGCCTGCCACAGCACCGACTTCCAGCGGAGGCGTGCCAGCTCCCGCCGGGCCGGCGACTCGTCGGATGGCTCGCAAGCTTGGAGTCGACCTTCACCAGGTCAAAGGAACTGCCAACGGCGGACGCATTACCATCGAAGACATCGAAGGTTTTGTGCGTGATCGCATGAGCCAGCCGACCGGCGGCGGTGCCGGTGGTTCGATGAGCATTGGAACAGTCGCGGCGGCGCCTCTGCCGGACTTCAGCAAGTTCGGCCCAATCACCAAGCAGCCGCTTAACAAGCTGTCGCGAACGGCCGCTGCTAATCTGCACGGAGCGTGGATCACCATTCCGCACGTGACTCAGCACAATCTGGCCGACATCACGGAACTGGAAGCGGCTCGAAAACGCTACGTCAAAGACAATCCCAAGTCGCCGAAGATCACGATGACGGCCATCATGATTAAAGCTGTTGTGGGCGCGTTGCGAGCGTTCCCGAAAGTCAATTCCAGCATCGACATGGAAGCTGGCGAATTGATTCTGAAGGACTACTACAACATCGGTGTCGCCGTCGACACGCCCAACGGCCTGGTAGTCCCCGTGATCCGCAACTGCGATCAGAAAAATGTGCTTGAGGTCGCTTCCGAACTCACGCAAATGGCAATGAAGGCTCGCGATCGCAAGCTGAAGGCCGAAGACATGCAGGGAGCTTCCTTCACCATCACAAATCTGGGCGGTATCGGCGGTACTTATTTCACTCCGATCGTGAATCACCCTGAGGTCGCAATTTTGGGCATGTCTCGCGGCCAGAAAGAATTGCAGTTGGAAGACGATCAAATCGTCGAACGCCTGATGCTGCCTTTGTCTTTGTCTTACGACCATCGAGCCATCAACGGAGCCGATGCGGCTCGGTTTATTGTGAAGCTGTCGAGCAGCCTGACAAATTTTTTCGAATTGTTCTGATGTGATTCGCTAGAGCGGAGGGCGGAAAGCGGAAGGCCGAAACCGCAAACGTCGATGCCGCTGTTTCTGGTTCCGCTTTCGGCATACCGTTCTCAGCTTTCAAAATGAAACACACTCAACTGGTTGTTCTTGGTGGTGGTCCCGGTGGCTACCCAGCGGCGTTCGCAGCGGCCGATGCCGGCATGCAGGTGGTGCTCGTCGACGAAGGTAAGCAGCCCGGCGGAGTCTGCCTGAACCGAGGCTGCATTCCTTCCAAGGCACTGCTGCACGTCGCCAAACTGATCAACGAATCTCGCGAATCCAGCGAATGGGGAGTTACCTTTCAGCCGCCGGAAGTCGACCTCGACAAGCTGCGCGACTTCAAGAATGGAGTCGTTGGCAACCTGTGCGGTGGTATCGAAGGCCTGTGTAAAGCGAGAGGCGTGGAGCTAATCAAGGCGCGAGGAACCTTCAAGGATTCTTCAACGCTGGAACTGAAATCTGCCGACGGTGAAACGTCGACGCTGACGTTTGATAAAGCGATCGTGGCCATCGGTTCGATTCCAACCATGCCCGGCTTCTTCAACATTGGCGACGACCGAGTCATGGATTCCACCGGCGCGCTGGAATTGAAAGATATTCCGGGCAAGCTGCTGGTCGTCGGTGGTGGCTATATCGGTCTTGAGATGGGATCGGTGTATGCGGCCCTGGGTTCTGAAGTCACAGTGGTGGAAATGTCGTCCGGCCTGCTTCCCGGAGCTGACCGCGATTTGGTGACTCCGCTGCAGAAGGTTCTGAAGCAACAATTTGCTGCGATTCATCTGGACACTAAAGTTGCCAAGTTGACGGCCACGGATGCTGGCATAGTCGCCAGTCTGGAAGGTGAAGGCGTCAACCCCGAAATGACATTCGATCGAGTGTTGATTTCCATTGGTCGCCGCCCCAACAGTGCGAATTGCGGGTTGGAGAACACGGGCGTCAAACTCGATGAACGCGGGTTCATTGAAGTCGACCGTAACATGAGAACCGCCGATCCGAAGCTGATGGCCATCGGCGACATCGCAGGCGAGCCGATGCTGGCTCACAAAGCGACGCGCGAAGCGAAAGTGGCGGTTGAAACGCTGCTCGGCGAGCCCGTTGAATTCGATAACGTGGCCATTCCCGCCGTCGTGTTTACCGATCCGGAAATTGCCTGGTGCGGCATTACCGAAACTGAGGCCAAAGCTCAGGGCATCGAACACACAGCTCACCGTTTTCCATGGGCGGCATCCGGCAGAGCTCAAACGCTGGCTCGAACCGAAGGCGTGACGAAGCTGATTGTCGAACCGAAGCATCAGCGTGTGATCGGCGTCGGCATTTGCGGGCCAGGCGCGGGCGAAATGATTGCAGAGGCCGTGCTCGCCGTAGAAATGGGAGCGACCGCACGCGACCTTGCCGATTCCATTCACGCTCACCCGACACTTTCCGAAACCGTGATGGAAGCGGCCGAAAGTGCGATCGGCCAACCCACTCACTTCTACAAGCCGACTCGGAAAAAGGCGTGAAGTCCCGGTTTGCTGCAAGTGTCAGGCGCGGAATGGCCGAGAACCCTTTTTACGCCCCGGCCGGTTGGCAGGATGAGTCGTCTTTCCGAGACGATTCACGCGAGAGACGGGATTGGAGTGAGGTCGTCCTGCGAACATGCATAGCGGTTGTGCTGGGTGTTTTTTGTGTTGGCCTGCTGGTTTTAGGGGTAGTCGCGTTCCTGGAATGAACGGTGGAACGCCCAAATCGCCAGAGTTTTCAGCAATGCGGTGCATTCGGCAGCGAAGATCGAGCCGCGTTTTGCCGGCAGTTTGCGGTTGAGCTTGAGCTACGGGCGGGAATTTCGATTCCTGCGGTCGAGAACCGTTGCCCGCGTTTTGCCCCCAGATTCACACGTGTCTGAAAGCCCTTCCAAAAGCTTCACCGCTGACTAAGATACGCGCGAATTCGAGGCATTCACTTTTTTGTATCCCGTCGCAGCGGGTTTTGAACTACTGGATTGAACCGGTCGCATGCACCGTATAACTAAAGGGCTCGACATACCGATTACCGGTGAGCCGGATCAGGCCGTCATTGAGGGGCCGCCCATTCGGCGGGTTGCTCTGGTGGCGTCGGACTACGTCGGCATGAAGCCCACCATGCTGGTTGCCGTTGGCGATACCGTGAAGCTTGGCCAGCCAGTGTTCTCGGATAAAAAGACCGAGGGTGTGATTTATACCGCTCCTGCTGCGGGCAAAGTGCTGGAAGTGAACCGAGGTGCTCGGCGAGCCTTCCAGTCACTGGTGATCGAAGTGGATGGCGACGAAGCCGTTCAGTTTGATGCTCCCGGAGAACGCGACATCGAAGCAGTGTCCCGCGAAGCGATCACAAGCCTGCTGGCAGAAAGCGGAATGTGGCCTGTCCTGCGGACTCGCCCATTCAGCAAAGTTCCGGCTGTCGGCAGCGTTCCACATTCGATCTTTGTGCAGGCGATGGACACGAGCCCATTGGCTCCGGACGCGACTCCGATCATTCGCGAACGCGAACGTGACTTCCGCTTCGGCCTGGTCGCTCTCACTCGCTTAACAGACGGCAAGGTTTACGTTTGTCGCCGTCCTGCTGAACACCTGCCCGGTGAAGATCATGCTCAGGTGCAGGCCGAAGAGTTTGAAGGTCCTCATCCCGCTGGCTTGCCGGGGACTCATATTCATAACCTCGATCCCGTTGGTCTGAATAAGACTGTCTGGACGATCAATTATCAGGATGTCATGGCCATCGGCCATCTGGTCGCCACAGGTCAGCTGTCTACAACTCGCGTAGTGTCCGTGGCCGGGCCGGCCGTTAAGACTCCGCAGCTAATTCGCACGCGAGTTGGTGCAAGTGTGTCAAAACTCGTGGAAGGACGCATTGCTGACGGGGAAGTGCGAGTTGTCAGCGGCAGCGTACTAAGTGGGCGCCGAGCTGAAGGGCCGTTCGACTATCTGGGGCGATACCACCTTCAGGTCTCAGCTGTGGCTGAAGGCAATGAGCGTGAATTCCTCGGTTGGGTGTCGCCTGGGGCTGACCGGTTCTCTGTGCGGCGAGTGTTCTCGTCTGCGTTGAACTCGGCCAAGCGGTTTGCCTTCACGACTTCAACGGGCGGAAGCAAGCGAGCAATGGTGCCGATTGGGATGTATGAGCAGGTGATGCCGCTGGACATCATTCCCACATTTCTGTTGCGGTCGCTGATCGTGGGCGATACGGAGCAGGCTCAGGCCCTTGGCTGCCTTGAGCTGGACGAAGAAGACCTGGCATTGTGTACCTTTGTGTGCCCCGGCAAATACGAATACGGCCCGATCCTGAGGGAACGGTTGACTCAGATTGAGCTTGAAGGCTGATATGAAATTCCTGCGAGACAAGTTAGATCAGGTTGAGCCGTGGTTTCACAAAGGTGGAAAACTGGCGCGGCTGTATCCGATCTACGAAGCGATCGACACGTTTCTGTATACGCCCGGCGAAGTGACGAAAAATGCGTCACACGTGCGGGACGGCATGGACCTGAAGCGAATGATGATCTTCGTGGTCATCGCGCTGACGCCCTGCATTTTGATGGCTTGCTACAACACGGGTGCTCAAACGCACATCGTGGCCAAGGCGGCGGTCGACGCAGGTGATTCGTATTCCGACGTGATTTCCGAACTTGGCTGGCGTGCTTCCGTCGTTCGGATGTGCGGTTGGGATCCTGCTGCTGGCGGAAACCTTGTCTACAACTTCCTGCACGGTGCCTTGTATTTCATTCCTGTCTTCCTGGTGACCAACATGGTTGGCGGGGCGTGGGAAGTGCTGTTCGGCTGCATCCGTAAGCACGATATTAACGAAGGCTTTCTGGTGACGGGGATGCTGTTCCCGCTGACGCTGCCTGCCACGATACCGCTCTGGCAAGTCGCACTGGGAATCAGTTTCGGTGTTGTCATCGGAAAAGAAGTCTTTGGCGGAACCGGCAAGAACTTTCTAAACCCGGCTCTGACTGCTCGAGCCTTCTTGTACTTTGCCTATCCCATTCAAATTACTGGTTCGACCGTATGGGCCGGAGCAATCGACGGAATCACTTGTCCAACGTTGCTGACAACAATGGGCAACGTGCAGGTGGCTGCCCCGGATGGTGGTTCATTTGCAGCCGTCATTAACAACGACCTCGGCGGACTCACACTGTGGCAGGCCTTTCTGGGGAACATTCCCGGTTCGATGGGCGAAACGTCGACCCTCGCCTGCCTGCTGGGTGCGATCTTCCTGATTGTCACCGGCGTCGGATCCTGGCGAATCATGGCCGGCGTGCTGATTGGAGCCATGGGGCTGGCAACCGTGTTTCACGGAATTGAAACAACAACGAACGCGATGTATCAGGTTCCTCCTGCGTGGCACTTGTGTACGGGAGGCCTGGCGTTTGGGCTGGTGTTTATGGCGACCGATCCGGTCTCTGCCGCCATGACAAATGCTGGGCGTTGGGTGTACGGAATCCTGATTGGGATGATGACAATCACGGTGCGCGTTCTGAACCCTGCGTTTCCGGAAGGCATTATGCTGGCGATTCTGCTGGGCAACGTATTTGCTCCTGTGATCGACTACGTGGTCGTACAAAAGAACATCAACAGGAGGCTCGCTCGCAATGAAGCCTGAAACGATACGAACCTTTAAGGTTGCTGTAACTCTGTGTTTGGTCTGTTCTGTCGTGGTGTCTTCTCTGGCCGTGGGGCTGAAGGGCATTCAGGAAGAACAGAAGGAAGCCTTTCGTCAGCAGAGTATTCTGGAAGCGGCTGGACTGTGGGAAGAAGGCGGCGACCCTGGCAAGTTGTTCAAAGACAATATCAAAGCCATTGGTCTGGACCTGGAAGACCATAAGCCGGAAGGTGATGATCTTTCCGCCCCGAAGTTTGACATGGCAAAAGCTCTGCGGGATCCAAAACTTCACGAGGAAATTCCGAAGCAGGAAGATGTCGCCGGTTTAAAGAACGTCGAAATCTACACCGTTGTCTACCGTGTCCCTAAAGAAGGCCCGATCAAGAAACTGATCCTTCCGATACGAGGCAAAGGTCTGTGGTCCACGCTGTACGGCTTTGTGGCTCTGGATGTCGAAGAAATCGAGGAAGGACCGACACACGTTAAGGTGGCCGGACTAACCTACTACAAGCACGGTGAAACACCAGGCCTTGGTGGTGAGGTCGACAACCAGCTCTGGAAAGCCAAATGGCCAGGTAAGCTGGTATTCGATGAAAACTGGGACGTGCAGATTGAAGTCGCCAAGAATGCCACGACCGACTATCAGGTGGACGCACTATCGGGTGCGACTCTGACATCGAATGGTGTGACCAACATGCTGGAGTTCTGGCTGGGCGACAGCGGTTTCGGGCCATACCTGCAGAAGCTTGCAAAAAAAGACGCAGCCACCCAGAAAGACGCAGCGACTCAGGAGGCGGCCGCACGACGGGCCGTCATCCAATAAGGAAACGCAACTATGGCTGAACCAAACCCCAAAAAGATCCTGCTGGATCCGCTGGTCAACAACAATCCCATTGCCTTGCAAATTCTGGGTTTGTGTAGTGCCCTTGCGGTCACAGTAAAGCTGGAAACATCGCTGGTGATGGCCATCGCTGTGACTCTGGTCACGGGGTGTTCCAGTGCGGCGATTTCGTTTATTCGCCGAGAGATCCCGAGTAGCATCCGCATCATTGCTCAGATGACCATTATCGCTTCAATGGTGATTATGGTCGATCAGATCCTGCAGGCCTTTACCCCCGGCCTCAGTCGGCAGCTTTCTGTTTTCGTGGGCCTGATTATCACGAACTGCATTGTGATGGGGCGAGCAGAAGCATTCGCAATGAAGAATGGCCCGTGGCTGAGCTTCCTGGACGGCATTGGCAACGGCCTGGGTTATGGTTTTATTCTGCTGCTGGTTGGCTTTTTCAGAGAGCTGTTTGGTTCTGGGAAGTTATTCGGCGTCAACGTGATGGTGCCACAGACAGAAGGTGGCTGGTATCCGACCAACGGACTGATGCTGATCGCACCAAGTGCATTCTTTCTCATTGGCCTGATTATCTGGGTGATTCGCACGTTCAAGCCAGAACAGGTGGAGGCTGAATAATGGAAGAATACGTCAATATCTTCATCGACGCTGTGTTTCCGGGAAACCTCGCATTGGCCCTGTTTCTGGGCATGTGTACGTTTCTCGCGATTTCCAAGAACGTCAAGACGGCCTGGGGCCTTGGCATCGCTGTCATTGTTATTCAGACGATCACAGTGCCGGTCAATAACCTCATCTACCAGTACCTGCTGCAGCCCGGTGGCCTTAGCTGGATCAGTAGTGACCTTGCCGACCAGGATCTCACATTCGTTGGCCTGATCTGCTACATCGGCGTGATTGCGGCGATGGTTCAGATTCTGGAAATGACACTCGATAAATACTTCCCAGCGTTGTTTAACACACTGGGAATCTTTCTGCCGCTGATCACCGTGAACTGTGCGATCCTCGGCGGCACACTGCTCATGGTGGAAAAACAGCTGGATTTCACTGGCAGCGTCGTTTACGGATTCAGTTCCGGCTTTGGCTGGGCATTGGCAATTGTGTGTCTCGCCGGAATTCGCGAAAAGATGAAGTACAGCGATGTTCCGGCCGGTCTGCGAGGACTGGGCATCACGTTCATCACCGTCGGTCTGATGGCACTGGCCTTTCAGACATTCTCTGTGATCAAGTTCTGAGAAACCAATGACAGTTATTCTTGGCGTAGCAATTTTCACTGGCGTTGTGGCGGCTCTCGTCTGGCTGATCGTGGCCGCACGTTCGCAGCTTGTGTCCACGGGCGACGTGAGCATTGTGATCAATGACCAGAAGACGATCTCAATCCCTGCTGGCGGCAAACTCCTCAACGCTCTGGCGGACGAAGGCATCTTCGTTTCGTCGGCCTGTGGTGGCGGTGGCACGTGCGCGCAGTGCAAGGTGAATGTTCTGGAAGGTGGCGGCGATATTCTGCCCACCGAAAAGACGCATATTAACAAGAAGGCCGAACGCGAAGGCTGTCGGTTGTCATGTCAGGTCGCCGTCAAGCAGGACATGAAAATTGAAGTCCCGCACGAAGCACTTGAGACCAAAAAATGGCGGTGCAAGGTCCGTTCGAATCGCAACGTCGCTACGTTCATCAAAGAACTCGTGTTGGAGCTGCCGGAAGGCGAAGACGTCGGCTTTAAGGCGGGCGGCTACATCCAGATCGAAGCCCCGCCGCACGTAGTGAATTATCGCGACTTTGACATCGATGAGGAATACCACAGCGACTGGGATAACTTCAACGTCTGGGACAATATTTCGAAGGTCGACGAAACCGTCATTCGAGCGTATTCAATGGCCAACTATCCGGGCGAAAAAGGCATCATTATGCTCAACGTCCGAGTTGCCAGTCCGCCACCGCGATCACCGAAAGGTACCCCGCCAGGGAAGATGTCTTCGTACATCTTCAATCTGAAGCCCGGTGACGAAGTGACGATCTCCGGCCCATACGGCGAGTTCTTCATCAAGGAAACTCCTGCCGAAAAGATCTACATCGGTGGTGGTGCAGGTATGGCTCCTCTGCGGTCTCACACGTTCGAGCTGTTTAAGAACATGCACACAGACTGCAAGGTTTCATACTGGTACGGCGGCCGAAGCGTCCGTGAACTTTTCTATCTCGAAGAATTCGAAGAGCTTGAAAAGAAGCATGACAACTTTTCAATGCACATCGCATTGTCAGACCCGCTGCCGGAAGACAACTGGACTGGCCTGACTGGCTTCATTCATCAGGTCCTGCACGACGAATACCTTTCGAAGCATCCGGCTCCGGAAGACTGCGAATATTACATTTGCGGTCCGCCAATCATGCTGAAATGTGTGCAGGACATGCTTTCGGATCTCGGCGTTGAACCAGAGAACATCGCCTTCGACGACTTCGGTGGATAGGTATCGAGCCGCTTCACGAAATCGCAATGATTACTGAACTGCGATCTGCCTGGCCTGAACAACCGGGCGATTGGCTGTCGTCGGCCGAACTGCAGCGGCTTAAACAGCTGTCACACGCTGGTCGTCGCACCCAGTGGCTGGCCGGACGTTGGCTAAGTCGCCGATTGATCGGCAACGTATTGGCTGAGTCGAATGCGGAACCGGTTTCGCTGCATGAGATTGAAGTCCATTCTCACGACGACACGGGGCGTTCCAGCAGGCCTGAGATTCGGATTCGAGACGTTCGGCAGTCATGGGACTTGTCGATCAGTCATACCGATCGGTGGGCGGCAGCCGCCCTTTCGACCGCAACTGGGTCTCGTGTTGGCATTGATGTTGTCGAGTCGCAATCGGCCCGGTCAAGTGGCTTAAGTTTCTGGCTGACACCCGGCGAACAGGAATTGTTGGCCACATCGGCCAACACGAATGACGTGCCAACGGTGACAGTGCCTCTGCTGTGGAGCATCAAAGAGGCCACCTACAAAGCCGTCAACGGTGGCGAACCTTTCTCCCCCGCGATGTGGGATGTCTGTTATTCTGACGATGGCCTGTTTCATTGTCGAAACGTCGACGACCCGGCTGCATCGCCTTCGATCACGATCATGCACCAGCAGGATGCAGTTGTCTCACTAGCGGTTGTTTCAGACTCAGAAGCTCAAGCCCCGAATACAGCAGCATCAGCTATGTAAAGTCCGGTCGGTTAAGTCTGCGCAAGCGGGTCAGGTGACGGCCGATTCGTTGGCAACGTCGTCGGGACGAGCCGGTTGAGTAGGGATGACACACCAGATTTGCATTCGTCGCCTTGCCCGTCCGCCCCCAACTCAACGACGGGAGAAGCGTGTCCTATTCCTGGCGTTTAGTGTCAATCCGCTTACGAAACATTCCGCACCGTGACTGTGAGTGAGCTGGCCGATACAATTGGCTGCTAATGGGTTTTCGTTTTTTCTATTCTGCACGACGTGACTTCATGCGAACTGCGTTTCTGGTACTTCTAATCGTCCCCAATCTGGCGTTGGCGGAAACTGCTGCGACGGAACCGTTAAAACTGTCGGGGGATACGATGGGGACGTACTACTCCATCGTCGTCGACACTCCAGCCGAATCGCTAAACGAAGGCGGGGCATTGCAGGAGAAGGTGGAAGCTCGCCTGACTGAAATCAACCGCCAAATGTCGACGTGGGATCCGGAATCCGAGATCTCAAAATTCAACCAAAGTGCATCGACCGACTGGTTCGAAGTGTCGGCCGAATTCGCCCGAGTTGTGGAAGAAGCTCAGCGAATCCACAAACTCAGCAAAGGTGCCTTCGATCCCACCGTCGCGCCGCTAATCGATTTATGGGGGTTTGGAGCTCGTCAGCCGAAGAAGACTCCAGGTGAATCAGAAATCGAAATGGCGAAGAAGAAGACCGGGATGCAGCACATCAGCGTTCGTCGCCAGCCGCCCGCGATCCGCAAAGCGATTCCCGAACTTCAGCTAAACCTGTCCGCAATCGCCAAAGGCTATGGCGTTGATGCGATTGCTGAACTGTTGATCGCCGAAGGGCAGCAGTCGTTCGTGGTGGACATCGGTGGTGAAGACCGAGCGGGAATCGCCAAAGCGTCTGGTGATCCGTGGAAAATGGGGGTCGAGTCGCCGGTAGGCGGACTGCAGCGAGTGGTTCCGCTGACGGAAATGTCCATCGCCACGTCCGGGGACTATCGCAATAACTTTACGCTGGATGGTGTGGTGTATTCTCATGCCATCGATCCGTCCACTGGATGGCCTGTCAGGAATCCTCCTGCGTCAGTGTCTGTCCTACACGAATCGTGCATGACGGCCGATGCGTGGGCAACGACGATGATGATTTTGGGCACAGAGAAGGGGCTGGCACTGGCAAACGCGGAAAACCTGTCAGTGCTGTTTCAGAATGTCACGGACGGCGCAGTGACTGAATCTGCGACGGGCACGTTGAAGGCCCCCGAAGACCAGAAAGATGCCTCACTGCCTTGGTTTCCATTTGCGGCAGCGGCCGTCGTCTTTCTGATCGCCGTCACCGGAATGGCGATCGGCACGATCCTGCAGAACAAGTCGATCAAAGGTAGTTGCGGTGGGCTGGCATCAATGCCTGGCACGGAAGGCAAGTCGATCTGCGAACTGTGTACGATCCCGAAAGACGAATGCACCAACGCGGAACTTCGAGAAAAAATGCAACAAGCGGCGGCCGAACGATCTGAATGTGAAGTTTAGAACCACGGATTGGGCCTCCGTGGTTCCGATTCGCTGAACACGGTCACAGCACACGTAACCTATGCAAGGGAAAGAGCGTTGTTAACCAAGCTGCTGATCAGCCCATTCGCCCAGCGCATCCTGCACTTCTTTCATCACGCTGTCGCCCGCACCTTTTGCCTGATTTAGGTCTTCGCCGCCTGGCAGGTCCGACTGGCAGAAAAAGTAGAACTTGATCTTGGGTTCTGTTCCGGAGGGACGGCCAGCGATGTTGATGCGGACCGGCGCTGCTGGATCAGACTTATAGATCAGCAGGTCGCCGCGGGGATTTTCGATGCTTCCCAGCGACTTGCCGTCTGGCAGCCCGGTGCGTTTGCCTGTGCTGTAGTCGGCGACTTCGACAAAGCGGATCGGTCCAAGTTGCGTTGGTGGATCGTCTCGCAGTGTCTGCATCAGGCCGTCGATTTTGGCCTTGCCGGTGGGGCCCGTGCAGTAAATTGATTTCTGGCCTTCGGCGTGAAAGCCGTGGCGTATGTAAAGTTCGTCCAGGTGATCGAGCAGCGTCTTGCCCTTCGCTTTCAGTTCGGCAGCCAGTTCCAAAATGAACAGCGCGCCGATCGCTCCGTCCTTGTCGCGGCAGTAGTCTCCTGCGAGGAATCCGATCGATTCTTCACAACCGAACACAAAATGATCGGCTCCGTTTTCTTCGATCGTTTTCGCAATCCACTTGAAGCCGACAAGCAGTTCGCTGAAGGCCTTCGCGCCATAGTGTTCAGCAACGGCCTGAACCAGCGGCGTTGTGACGAGTGTTTCCACAACGTAGTCGGAATTCGAAAGCGTGCCGGCTGCTTTGCGTTTGAAAAGCAGGTAATCGGTAATCAGCGCGCCCGTTTGATTGCCGGAGATGGCCGTAAAGCCGCCTTCGCTGTTTCGCACCATCACGCCAAGTCGATCCGCGTCCGGGTCGGACGCCAAAATCAGATCTGCGTCGTGGTTGTTTTGCTTCACCCAATCAATAACCGGATCGAAGACTTCCAGCAGTTCGGGATTCGGCAGGTGCTTCGGCACATTTGGAAAATTGCCATCCTGCACTCGGTGGTCTTCAAAAATCGCAACTTTGTCGAAGTCGGCTTGCTGCAGAATTTTGTAGATCGATGTTTCACCGACACCGTGCAGCGGTGTGAAGACGGCCGAGATGTCTCGATTTTTCGTTTGGCTAAGAGCGACAACTTCGTTGACGTATTCGGTGTCGATGTGCGGACCGATCAGTTCAATCTTTCCG
Source organism: Fuerstiella marisgermanici (assembly GCF_001983935.1). Classification (GTDB taxonomy): domain Bacteria; phylum Planctomycetota; class Planctomycetia; order Planctomycetales; family Planctomycetaceae; genus Fuerstiella; species Fuerstiella marisgermanici. The sequence continues at coordinate 828,254 of NZ_CP017641.1, forward strand.
GCCGCCATGGCCTGGTCGTAGTCCATGGCTGGAATGTCGCCTGCGTTTTCGACTTCCGTAATAATCCCTTTGTCGTGCGGTGGAATAACCTGAGCACCATTCGACCAGTACGCCTTGAAGCCGTTGTCGGCGGGAGGATTGTGCGACGCGGAAATCATCACGCCGATGTCGCAGTTGAGCTTGCGGACCGCGTAAGAAAGTTCGGGTGTTGCTCGAGGTTCTTCGAACAAATAGACCTTCAATCCGTGCGCTGCAAACGTGGTTGCGGTGAGTCGCGCGAAGTGCGGCGAATTATTGCGTGTGTCCGAAGTGACGACGGCAGAGCCACCTTCAGTCACGCCCGACTTGCGCAGGTATGCCGCCAGGCCGTGGGCAGATTCTGCGATTGTGCGGTCGTTGATCGTCGCGGGGCCGAGTTCTCCCATTGGGCCACGGCGACCACCGGTACCGAAGGGAATGGTGGTCCAAAAAAGTTCGTCCAGGATCGCCCATTCTTCAGCGTTGATCAGCTCCAGAATTCGGCCGTGATATTGGGAGACACAGTCCTTGGAAAGCCAGTCTTTGACATTGCCGGGCGTATCAGCAGTCAATTTCCCAGCGGCGGCAGCTTGTTCGACTTTGGTGATGGCTTCGGTTGACATATTCTGGCTTTGCGATGACCTGAGAGCGGCGGCGAGAGGAAAAACGACGGAATGTACGGGTAAAACAGTAGCGAAGACTACTTTTAATGTGAATGAAAACAAGGTCTCCAGCGTGCGAACCGTTTGACTTCCGCACATCGGAGTTCGCATAATTAGGTGTGCGTCGTCGGATCCCGTCCGCGAAATCGACGCCTCCCCATCGATCCAGTCACTCGTTCGCGACCGCGAATTCGAAACGCACACATTTCGACGTCTCAACTTCCCACAAATTCTTCCGTTCAGGCTTTGCGCTGACAGACCGTTTTCCCAATCCAGCTGCTTCCCGCCAGACTCCCGTTGTCGGAATATTGGGCGGCGTCGGTTCTGGTAAATCGTCTGTTATTCGTCAGGTCACAGGAATCCAATTCCACATTATTGATGCAGATAGGACCGGGCATGAACTGCTCGACAATCCCGAAATTCAGACGGCTCTTCGCTCTCGCTTCGGCGACGATGTGTTTAAGCACGACGGAGCCGTCGACAGATCACAACTCGCGAAACGTGTCTTCGGCGATTCTCCGGAGCACGAAGAATCACGACTGGCGTTAAACGAGATCATTCACCCGGCGATTCGCCGTAATATAAACACTGAAATTGATTCCGCGTCCAGGGATGTCGACGCGGTGATTCTTGATGCGGCTTTGCTATTGGAAGGCGGCTGGGACGCAAAATGCGACTGGCTGATTTTTGTTGATACCCCTCTGGCCATCCGGCAGGAACGCGTGCGAGACAACCGAGGCTGGTCGGCTGAGGAACTTGCGAAGCGTGAAGCCAGTCAGTGGAGCATTGAAGCTAAGAAAGAACGAGCGGACTTTGTGGTGGATAACTCCGGTTCCATCGACCACGCGGCTGCTCAAATGAAACACGTCTTGAGTTCACTTCTCAGCACCGGTTCTCGGTGACCCTTCCGGCAGTCTTCAAACTCTGCCCACCCCCTTATCAGGAGGCCCGCAGCGGCCATGAAAAACTCTCCACCACCGGGTGACAGCCCGCCCGCGACGGCAAAAGCACTTCGCCCTGACATCCCTCATCCAAAATCAGCAGCCGGGCAAAACACGTCCGAGGCCTTCGCTCCGTCCAAAGTGGCCGACTTCAACATCGCCGATCTGCAACGGATGTCGATGAAGGAATTGCTGGATATTGCTGAGCAGGAAAACCTAAGCGAATATCATGGCATGAAAAAACAGGATTTGATTTTCAAAATCCTGAAAGAACGCACTCGCCTTAGCGGCCTGATGTTTGGCGAAGGCACGCTTGAGATTCTGCCCGATGGCTTCGGTTTTCTCAGAAGTCCGGACTACCACTACCTTCCGTGTCCCGACGACATCTACGTCAGCCCCAGTCAAATTCGTCGGTTTGGCCTTCGCACCGGCGCAACTGTGGCCGGGCAAATTCGGCCGCCGAAGGAGAATGAACGCTACTTCGCGTTGCTGCGAGTCGAAGCGATCAATGGACAGGATCCCAATCTGCTGACGGGGAAAGTCTTCTTCGACGACCTGACGCCTCTGCATCCTGAACACCGTTTGCGATTGGCCGACAAGGCTCCGCATTTGAGCACTCGCATCGTTGACCTGATCGCTCCGATTGGGCTGGGTCAACGAGGATTGATTGTGTCTCCGCCGCGAGCTGGCAAGACGATTCTGTTGCAGCAGATGGCTGACGCCGTGCGACAAAATCATCCGGACGCATACGTCATCGTGCTGCTGATTGACGAACGGCCTGAAGAAGTGACAGACATGGAACGTAAACTGAAAGCCGACAACTGTGAAGTCGTCAGCAGCACGTTTGACGAACCAACCTCGCGGCATATTCAGGTGTCGGAGATGGTGATCGAAAAAGCCAAGCGGATGGTCGAATACGGTCACGATGTGATCATCTTTCTAGATTCGATCACGCGGCTGGCTCGAGCGTGGAATACTGAGATCCCGAACAGCGGCAAGACACTTTCCGGTGGCGTCGATGCAAATGCATTGCAGAATCCCAAACGATTCTTTGGGGCCGCTCGATGCGTGGAAGAAGGCGGCAGTCTGACGATCATCGCAACGGCGCTGGTGGATACCGGCAGCCGAATGGACGAAGTGATCTTTGAAGAATTCAAAGGCACCGGCAACACAGAACTGCATCTCGATCGTCGCATGGTCGAAAAACGAATCTGGCCCGCCATCGACGTCAATCGATCGGGCACGCGGCGCGAAGAGTTACTGATGAACGAAGAAGAGCTGAAGCTGGTCTGGGTGTTGCGGCGAGTTCTTAACGATATGAACCCGGTGGAAGCCATGGAACTGCTCGTCAATCGCATGGGCCGGACGAAGTCCAATGCTGAGTTCCTGATGAGTATGAATCTGGAGTAACAAGGGCCAGACCCTCGGCTCAACGGAAGAAATACCACTCGGCAACGCGCACATTGGTCGGTCGAAGAATTCACCGGCAGGACAGTAAGAAAGCACGATGAAAGACGCTAACAAAATTCAGGGCTCATTGGTTTGTGCCGACGCATCGTTCGCGATTGTCGTTTCGCGATTCAACGACTTAATCACGTCACGGCTGGTTGACGGCGCGTGTGAAACCATTGAACGCCATGGCGGTGACATTGGCAGAATTGACATTGTCTATGTGCCCGGTTCCTTCGAAATTCCGCTCGCCGCTCAAAAGCTGGCCGTCAGTGGGAAGTACGCTGCCGTCATTTGTGTTGGAGCCGTAATTCAGGGCTCGACGACTCATCACGAATACATCAACAGCCAGGTTGCCGCTGGCATTATGAATATTTCGCGTGAAACCGGTGTCCCGCTGACATTCGGGGTGATCACGTGCGAATCGATGGAGCAGGCGCTGGACCGGGCGGGCGGTAAAGTTGGCAATAAAGGCACAGAAGCAGCGTTGGCGGCTATTGAAATGGTGAGTTTGCTTGCAAAGCTAGGATGATGGTGGCGATTGACGCTTCCACGCTATGCACCAATCGGTGAGAATGCAGTGGCAACAGGGAATGATTGCCCCAACCAACCAGAAACAGGAGAACAAACCAATGACTCATATTTTCAATCGCCTGACTGCCGTTGTCGGCTTGTCGACAATGGCCTTGTTGTCCGGGTGCGTCGACAGCGAAGTTAACAGTGTTAGCGAAGTCGCCACTGGCGAGCCGGAACCATCCGAACCAGAACACTACTACATCAACGTCGACGAAAGTAACTTCGAAGAAGTTGTGGTGAATGCCGGTAAGCCGGTATTGGTGGATTTCTGGGCTCCATGGTGTGGTCCGTGTCGCATGATCGCCCCGTCCGTCGAAGAGATCGCAGCAGACTATAAGGACAGAGCTGTTGTCGTGAAAATCAACGTCGACGAAGCGCCGGAGTTGGCCCAAAGATACGAAGCAACCAGTATTCCGTTACTTGTCTACCTGCGTGACGGCGAAAAAGTCGACCAGCTGGTGGGCGCTGTGCCAAAGGATCAAATCGAAGCGAAACTCGCCGCACTTGTTTCGGATGGTGCTCCTGCTGAGTAATCTTGAACTTCGATACCCGCATTTCTCCGCAGCCCGGCTCCTGAAAAGCCGGGCTGCTCAATTTCAATCTGCTGCGGTCCGCGGCAACATTCATAGCCCGACACATGCCCCGACGTTCTGACGCTCGCCGACAAGCCCTCCAGATGCTGTATCTCGTGGACCAAAACCCGGATGCCGACACACACTGGATTCGTACTTCGCTGCAGGAAGAGCTTAAAACAGAGCAACTGGTTGACCTGGCATGGTCGTTGTTCACTGGCGTTCGCGAGTACTGTTCACAGATCGACCAGCAGATCGTCGATGTCGCGGCGAACTGGCGCATCGAACGGATGGCTCCCACGGATCGAAACGTGATCCGGTTGGGGGTGTTTGAGATTCAGTACTTTGGCACGCCGGCCGCGGTTGTGCTGAATGAGTGCATCGAGTTGGCTCGCGAATACGGCACGGAAAACTCACCGTCGTTCGTTAACGGAGTTCTGGACAAGCTGACGGCATCCGAAAGTAGTTCGCTGACCACGAAAGACGAATCCGGCACCGTCTAGCTATTGCAGGATCTGACAACTTTAGCGACGCCCCATTTGTTCAAGCAGCCGCCATGCCACCAGATCCGCTGAAAATCATTATCCTGACTGGCAGCGACCGACCGGAAGTCCTGGACGCATGGGCTGAGCTCATGCCTGGCCTGAAGGCAGCGATTGATGTCGACGTCGTCGGGGAATTCTCGCGTGGTGAACCAATCGCGGATGATCTGTCTGCAGACTTGTGCCTCGTCCTTGGCGGCGATGGATCGATTCTGCGAGGTTGCCGCCAGCTGGGCCGCCGCCAGATTCCAATCCTGGGCATCAATCTTGGGCGACTGGGTTTTCTGGCCGACCTCACGATGGAGGAGTTCCGTGAGAACCTGCAGCAACTGAAAGACGGCGACTACTCAGTTGCCGAACATCTGATGTTCGAATGCCAGCACCGTCTGGCAGACGGCTCCACGCTGACGGATCTGGGGCTGAATGAAGTCACCGTCACGTCAGGCGGGTCTCTGAAGATGCTCGATATCAACCTTGAGATCGATGCTCAACCAGTGACCACCTTTAGCTGCGACGGCCTGATCATCAGCACACCTGTCGGTTCGACAGCTCACAACCTCTCAGCAGGCGGCCCGATTCTCAGGCAGGACCTGCAGGCGTTCAGCATCACCCCGATCTGCCCGCATACCCTCACCGTGCGTCCCATCGTGGATAGTGCTGATCGGACCTACGCCCTGACCGTATCCGATGCACCAGAAGGAGTGATGGTGGTGATCGACGGGCAGATCCGACGCCCCGTTGGGCCTGACGACCGGCTAGTCATCAAGCGGGCGACGCCGACGTTTAAGCTGGTCCGGTTTCCGGGACACAGCTACTACACCACGTTGCACCGGAAGCTTGGCTGGCGCGGCCAGCTGGACTATCGAGAACGAAAAGGGCATTGAAAGCCCGTCCACGCGTCTTTACTGCGTTGCCGTAGACGTGAGCACGCTCCGTACCTGATAGTCGGCAGTTTCGATTCTGCCGACCGGTCGGCAAACCTATTTGGCGTCGGTACCAGCCTCAGGCTTCTGTTCCGGCGCGGCCGCTTCCTTCGGTTTTGGCTTCAGCACTTCGCTGACGTCTTCTTCCTCTTCAGGCGCTTCGCTCTCAGGAGTCTTGCTCAGATTCCAGGCCTTTTGGTCGCCGAACTTGTTTGAACATTTCGGACATTTGGCTTTGGCGATCCCTTTACCGGCTGCCCCGCCGAGCTTCTTCTTTGCCCGAGCTTCCTCGGTTATTGCGATGCCGCAGGTGGCACAGATATGGCCAGCCAGTTCGACTTCGAATGCAGGGTCATTCTGGTAATAGACCACGTTCTTAAGCGACTTCACGGGCAATTCGCTCAAGTGGCACTTCAGCGTTTCAAACTCTTCATCTGCCGGCACGCCATTTTCACTTGCGCCGATGTCGACGTTGAAGTGCGACTTCAGCTCGGAAGACAGCTTGCGAGACACGGTCAAAGGCGACGACAGAAACGCCTGCTGATTGTCAGGCAGGTCGATAGGCAGGTACACCGCGATCTGACCTTCGCCAAACACGGGCACGCCAGCGAACATGCTGGCCGATGCTTCTGCGACTGGCTGAACCAGACGCACTTTTTCGACCTGTTCGGGCGATACAGTCTGAAGTTCTCCGAACGGAAGATTGGCAATCTTTCCGGTCTTCTGGATATGTTCGCGAACAAGCTTCCGCTGTTCTTCGACAGGCGGCGGGCCATCGGACGATTTACCAAACAGTCCTTTTTTGGCAGGCGGAGCGTACTTCAGAATATGCATTCCGGATTCATGAAACGCCACATCCACTACCTCAAAAGTCTTCTGCAAGCTGCCGGGTTTTAATGTCACGTCTGTCGGTTTCACGACATGCTGATGAACATCGTCAATCCAGGTGACGTCGATCTTTGCGGCTGCTGGCTGACTTTTCTCTGCGCTCTTTTCTTTCTTCTTGATGAAGGGCACGACAATCGGTGCTTTACATTGCCGACAGCGAACGGTCTTTCCCGCTTGATCCTGATGCACACGAATCCACGCGCCGCAGGCTGTGCATGGCAATAGAACTCGTCGCTGCCGAGCTTCCTGAATTTTTTCGCGTTTGCGACGCTTGGTTTCTTTCTGGTCCTGCAACGCAATATTCAGCAGGTCGTCTGCGCCGATTTCGCTGTCAGGCTGTGCCTTTGAGGCATCATCCGACTTGTCACCATCAGCTTTCTTGTCGTCGGCTTCCTGGTCGCCTGCCGGAGCTTTTGCGGTGTCCGCCGATTCCGCGTCAGCAGTCTTCGCATCTTCTTTCGGTGCGGCGGCGTCCTTGGCGGCGTCGATTTTGTCCATTTCGGCCGCTGGTGTCTGCTGGGTTGCCGGGCGAGTTGTCGAGTCCAACTCGAATCCGTCGTCGGCATCATCGGCAGGCGGCTGAGGCGTGGCCGGAGCCGCGACGGGCGGGGCCGCCTGTACCGTGGTGGTTGTGCCTGAGCTGCCGCTGAGTGTGAATTCGTCGTCTTCCTCTTCGGCATCAAAAATCGGAGCTCGCGGTTCCCGGCGGTGGGCCTGATCGCCTCGAGCCGCCATGAACTCTGTGCGTTGTTCTTTGGGGATTTCGCTGAAAATGATCTGCTGCGGCTGAGATGTCAGCTCGCGATACTTCTCTTCAACGTCCTTCCTCATAAACGAATTGCAGCTCCAGCAGCGGACCAGGCCACTGCGCACGGATTCGCCGCATTCGGTGCAGGTATCGTACAGCTCATGATGGCTTTTCACGCCATCATGCTCGGCCCGTCCTGCCGACGCTCGATCTTCGTCGAATACATGCCCACACTCCGGACACTCAATGGTGTCGGACAGGACCATGGATTCACATTGTGGACAAGACTGAAAGTTAGCAGACATGCGTTTATGAGGGCAGAGGGGGCGGGATCTGTCCCGCGCTCTGACCTGATCAATGTAAGGATTTTCAGCGACGGGCAGAATCGGACCAGCGTTATACATCTTGGCCAGAAACCGCCGTTGATGCAAACGGTCTATCCCCGTAACGGCGGCCAACAGCAGATTCGACAGCCAGTTGAAGCAATAATGCTGCGTCGTGGGGGTCAGGAGGGCGCAAGCACCCGCCCCGACGTGAACAACCGTTCCGATCGAAATTGCTCGTGTAAACCGCAGCCGGCCATACTCTGAGGCGAATTGCTGCCTCAGAGGGCATCGTCGCCGCTACACGCCCAAATCCCGTTCCAGCCGTTGCAGCCGGTCATCAAGCTCCGAGACCAGCGAATGCAGCTCGCGGATAGTGTCCGCCTGTTCAGACACAACCGTTTCCAGTCGAGCGACCAACGCTTCGGAAACACCGGAGGCCGCGGCGGCAACCGCTGGCGCATTTGCTGCGACTGGGGCTGACGGAGCCGCTGCCGCTGGTGCTGGAGAGGCGGGCGACGCCGCAGGTTCGGGCTGCTCCGGAGCGGCATTGCCGATTTCCATGCCTTCTTTCGGCAGGTAGAACGTATGATCGACCTCGATGCCGCGACGTTCGAGAGGCCCATTCGCCTGCAGGTAGCCCATTTTCTTCAAACCGTCGAGCTCTTCGCGCAGCTGATCCTGACTTTCGATTCGTACCATCCGGCTGGCGCGAGTTCTTAGTTCGCCTAACTGCTGGCGTCCGCGTAGCAGCAGTTCTGCGATGATGGCAAATTGAGCTTCCGAAAAGTCGAATTTGTGTCGCATGTAGTGGCGGTAGCGAGCGGTCCGGCCGCCGCCCATGAAGACTTCGGCCACCAGCAGATCTGACCTCAGATCATCCAGTGCCTGCTGCACTTGATCTTCAGAATATCCAACCACCGGATCACGGTTACTTTTCTGATTGCACGCGGTGGCGGTCGCCTTCAGCGTCAACGGGTACTGTTCCGGCGTCGTAAACGCCTTCTCCATCAGCGCGCCCAGAACTCGGCGCTGAATTTTGGGCAGTTCGCGAATCTGATTCTTGGGTTCTTCAGTCATACCTGGGCCTCATCGGCTTCCTGAATGGGTGGTTTCTTCTGAATTCGCAATCCGTACACGGCGAAGGTTCGATCGGCCATTTGCCACAACCACGGATCAATGGTGTGAACCGTGTCTGGACCGCCGGGCAGCCGTGACAGCATGTTCAGATCTTCCAGCACCAGAGCCGGGTTGGTCCCGCTAAAGAAGTTGCGTTCGTTGATCAGCTTCTTCACGGTTGCCGCGATCGTGTCGTCGGTGGCTGCTTTCAACTCTGGAGCAGTGTCGGAAGACACAATGTCGGTGACAAAAATCGCCACGCCACCGGGACGCAGCATGTTGAGCATGCGACGCAGGTGCCCGACCCGCAGCGATCGCACGGCATTGGTGAACGCGGGACTGTCTTCTGCGACCACGTGCCGCAGCGAATCGAGCATCTGCGAAAACACGCACAGCGAAACCACGACGTCAGATTCCGGGATGTCGGCCAATCCGTTTTCTGACGCCAGTTGCTGCAGGACGAAGGTGCAGTGTTCAATGTTGTCTTCTGTGGGTTCAAAGTCGCGTGATGTCAGCGATAGAAGCGGTTCGGCGATGTCGGCCGGGCCGTGCAGACGCAGCTTTTCACCCGGTACACCGCTGGCTTCACTGGCCGTGCTGATCGCTTCAGCGTCCACGTCGACGAGGTGAATCGTCTGGAACAGTTCGCTGAGTCTCGGCAGCTCCACGTCCAGACAATTACCGGCTCCCAACAGAACAAGGGACGACAGTTCAGCACTGTCAGGCCCGCTCAAGTCCTTAAAGGTTGCCTCGATCAGTCGCATCACCATTTCGCGGTGCGGCTGATACGAATCCGTCAGTGATGCGGTCTGTTGATTCCGCTTCTGGTTGTTGTCAACGAGATCTTTACGCACGTTTTACCTTTTCAAGGTTCGGCGAAATTGTGTTTAGCAGAAGATTTACAACGAATGGTAGCGAATCGACCGGAATGATGGTTCTGCGACACCGTTGACTCTGGCGAATTCCTGTCCATTTTGGCAACAATGGGAGTCGCGCCTACTACGGCAATTTCCGTTGCGGTAGATTTGGTGAATGGCAAAGCGCCGGCCGTCAGTGAATTTAAGAAACGAACCGGCGACCAGTGCCTAACTACTTAAGAAACAGAAACCAGGTCCACGGCAAATGCAGCGGCGTCTGCTGTCAATTTTCACAACGGGAGAGTTTGATGACGAAACGAATTTTCGCAGTTGCAGCTGCCGGTCTTTTACTGGCAGGAGGAACGCAGATGGCTCAGGCAGAACTGAAAGTGGGCGACGACGCACCCGCGTTTGAACTCAAGGGAAGCGATGGAAAGACCTACAAACTGGCAGACTTCAAAGGTAAGTCGGCTGTCGTAGTCGCGTGGTTCCCCAAAGCCTTCACCGGCGGTTGCACCAAAGAATGCAAATCGTTCCGCGAAAACGGCGAAGCGATCCGCGAATTCCAGGTGAAGTATTTCACCGCAAGCTGCGACACGGTGGAAAAGAATACGGCGTTCGCAAAGTCACTGGAACTCGACTACCCGATCCTCAGCGATCCGGAAAAGAAAGTCGCAGAGGCCTATGGCGTTGTCCATGAAGGACGTGCCGTGCCGGAACGCTGGACTTACTTTATCGGGATGGACGGTAAGATTCTGCACATCGACAAAAAGGTGAAAACCGCAAGCCACGGCGAAGACATTGCCGCTCAGCTGAAGGAACTGGAAGTGCCCCAGAAGAAGGGCTGATCGGAACTCCGACTTATACCGTCGACAAATCCGAAGTTACACTGCACAGCATGGCGTTCAGCCATGCTGTGTCATATTACAGACCTGAAACCGATTCGTGGCAGTGTCACTCAGCCGCGTGTTCAGTTGAGCTTCTGATTCGGCAACGCAGTTTAGCATGGCGGCTCGAAACGGCGTGCCCTCGCGGATGGTATGGTCATCTGGCGATAGTCCAAGTGCCGCCGCAGCGGTTGTGGTGATCATCGGCAGCAAGTCCCACACGGGCTCGGTTGTTTGCCGAGCCACCGTCTGCAGTTCTTTCCAGACGGACAAATCCGGATTCGACGAACGTCCGTCGGTTCCCAGCACGACAGTCGCGCCGGCCGCGCGCAGCTTTTTCCACGGGTGCGCTGGATGCTGAAACCATGCGTGCGTCCGCGGGCAATAGACGACCGCGATGTTCGGGTGCCGTCCCAGAAATTCGATCTCTCGATCGCCAAAATAGTTGCCGTGAATCGCCAGCGCGTGAGGCACCTTTGCCAGCTTTTCCAGATAGGCCAGCGGAGTAGTGCCGGGCGGAATCGCGACGTCGTCCCACAGCTCCAGCGACTTCAGGAAGTCGGCGAACGGGCCGGTTTGTTGATCGAGTAACTGCAGTTCGGCGGTTGTTTCGGCCAGGTGCAAGGCTAGTGGAACTCGGTGATCAATCGCCATTTCTACCATGCTGTCAAACAGGTTCGGATGCACGCTGTACGGAGCATGAGGACTCAGCCCCCGAACGATTGACGCGTCGTTAAGTTGGCCATCGGCTGCGACGTGCTCCGTGGCAACCGCGAGCTGTTCGGCGATGCGTTCAGCGCTCCACCCAATCACCTCACGAAAGCTCACGCCGCTGCATCCGGTATCACGGCAAGCCATCTCGAATGCGGCCCGGCCATCAGCAGACGTTGTGATTTCGCCGAGCACTCCGACGCCAGCGGTCACTGATTCTGCCACGCCCGCCTTCACGTCGTCCGCGACTTCCGCCGCGCGGCTGGTTCGGTAATCGATGACGCTGCGAATCCACTCGGTGAAAGGATTCGGCGGGGGCAATGGCTGAGCGCATCGGGAAAATTCCAGATGCGTATGAGCGTTCACCAGCACCGGCATCACGACAACCTGGGCCGCAAGGCGCTGTTCGTCGAGCGGCAGCGGGCGGATTTCCTGAACAATGCCGTCGACAATGGACAGTCGCATATTCTGCTGCGGCGGCTGGCCGGGATTCATCAGCCAGCCGCAGCGCAGAATTTCGGTGTGTGACGCCATGAGGTCTTATTCGGAGGCCTGGTCTCAGGAAACCGCTTCGATATTCCAGCCGTCACGGTAATCACGTCGCAGCCATTGATTGGCGTCTTCGTGGTTGGTGATCTTCATCGCTTCCGGATCCCAGGTCAGCTTTGTCCCGCGGTACCGCGCCGCGATGTTCCCCAGCAACACAGCTTCGGTCAACGGTCCGCCGTATGCGAATCCGTCGCTCGGCTGTTCGGCACTTAAGCAACCATCCACCCAGCCATGATAGTGGTCCTTGCCTTCCACCTTTTCAATTTTTGCGTCGGGATAAACCTTCGGAGCACCCACGTGCGGCAGTACCAGGCTCCCTTTTTCGCCGATGAACAACGATCCACTGCGCGGCAGGCCTTCGCCGGCAGGCAAGTGGGAACCTCGAGTCGCAGGCAGGCGTCCGCCATCGTACCAGGTGATTTGAAGCTGCTCGCCCGCGGTGAATTCCGTGCCTGGGAAGGTGTAGTCGACGGTTGTCTGAGCTGGCCAGACTTCGTCGTTCATTCCTGTATGATCAGCCTTAAAGTCCATCGGCGCTTTGTCGATCTTCAGAGCCGTGAAGACCGGATCGAGGATGTGGCAGCCGAAGTCACCCAACGCTCCGTTACCAAAGTCCTGCCAGTCGCGCCAGCCCCATGGGTGGTAAACGTTCCAACCGCCGTATGGTCGTTCCGGAGCGACGCCCAGCCATAGGTTCCATGCCAGCGTTTCCGGCTTGGCTTCGGGAGCCTTGGGGCGGCTAATGTGAAACGACTTCCCGTGTCCGGTGGCTGCGCACCAACTGTGGACTCGATTCACTTTGCCGATGCTTCCGCCCTGAATTGCATGGACGGCGGTACGATAAAATTCGTGCGAATGAATCTGGTTGCCTAAACGAGTGATCACGTCAGACTTCTTTGCCTGTTTCGCCATCTGCCGAGCTTCCCACACGTTATGAGTCAACGGCTTCTGGCAGTAGATGTGCTTGCCACGTCGCATGACGTCCAGGCCAATAAACGCGTGCATATGGTCCGGCGTAGACACGGTGGCCGCATCGACTTTGTCGCCGAGATCTTCCAGCAGTTCGCGGAAATCCTGCTTGACCGGTGCATCGGGATTCAGCTTGCGGACTTTTTCTGTCCGCGACAGGTCCACATCGCAGAACCCGACAAACGCTGTTTGATCGTGACTCGCCATCGCGTTGATGTCTGACCAACCCTTGCCTTCACAGCCGATGCCGACAAGTTGCAGTTTTGAATTCAGGTTTTGGCCACGAACAATGGCAGGAGCAGCGACGGAAGCGACAGCGGCGGTTTTCAGAAACGTGCGGCGATCGAGCATGAGGTTTTTCTCCGATAGGCAGGATTTGGCGGGACATCAGCCCGTCAGAATAGCACCGCCACCACGCCGCATCAAGGAGCGGCGATCGCTCACGCTGCCGGGACGCTCCGGTCACTGGAAGAAAACCAACGGCGAAGATCGTAGCGCTGTTTCCGTGACTCGCAGCCAGCGACAACTGCCCGCGTCCCGAAGTGATGGCGACATGCTCGCACCAGCAGTCGACAGCTCGTGCGTTTAGGAGTTCCCCGTCGTCAGGCGATTCGTCATGCGAAAAGTCGCAAGAGCTACTGGAACATGGCCGAGACCATCGCCAGTGGTGTCGGCTTTACGAACGCGGTGCTCGCGGAACAGGGTCTCCTGAGCCTGAAACATCTCTGGAACGAACTGGCTCCACTTCGTCGAACCGCCTGATGCGGTCCCGCATGTCAGGTGGTGTGGGGAGGGTCGCTGGAAACGGTGATCCTTACCCGATTTATGCCCCTACCATTCATTCTCCATTATTTGTGGCAAGAGGGATTCGACACGGTCCAATTCAGCGCAGTAGTCATCGACATTCGGTGTTCCGTCAAACGTGATTGTAAACGCGAGGTTTGAGTCAGTCTTTGGATCTGCGTCACATACAGCCTGAAGCAACTCAAATAGCTGATGCACGGCATCGCGAATTGGCTCTGCCCAGCCTATTTGGAGTTCGTGGACGGTCTCCATTTCGTCAGGTGGGATGATCGCTAGCGATGTCTTTTCGAACGCGACTGATTCCCGATAAAGGTCGACTATCGTTTGAGTCCGATCGAGGATGCGTTTGGGATCTGCTGGCGTCTCCTCCGTGGAAGTCAACGCCTGCGGAAACTCGAACAGCATCGTCTTCTTTGCCACCCGCAGCATTCTGAAGCAGTTTTCCGGCCGTCCGGCCAGCCATTGAAAATAGGACCGGAAGTCGCGCGGCCGTGATGCCACGACGTAAACGTTGTCGTTACGAATGTCTTGCCATTCGCGATCTATCGGAGAGACCAAGTGGGCCAGAACGGACTTGGCGAATCGAAATTCCCATTTTGGCCGCTGGAGATGCGCAAGACGACGGGCATGCGGAAGTAGGTCTTCCAGACCGTCAGGTACTGTGTTCACGTATGCCCAGAGACGTGCAACGACAGATGAGATGGCCGCGAACGCGAGTATCCATGTGTACGCGACTGGGCGATTTGCCTCTAGCCCCAGTGAACTCACGGACGCTTCATAAATCGACCATAGTCCACCGAATGACGCAGACGCAAAGGTGAGCAGTGGAAGCGGACGTGAGAAAATGCCTTTCACGTGATCCCAAACGGTCTTATACGAGAACGCGAAAGTTGCAGTGTTATTCGTGATCGGATTGTCGAGCTCGCTTGACATCTGCGTTCATTCGTGAGGGGAACATCTATTCGGGCATAACGTCTGTGATCAGCGGGTTGCGGCAAGTGATCACCAAAGACAGAAAACCAGCGGCCCACAACTCCACTGCATCACTTTGGTGCGCCAGGCATGGCGTGTGTTCTATGGGCGTAAGTCCCCTGTACGACAATGGAGGTCTTGCAGACTGATGGTACATCCATTGAGCTGCAGGAATCAAGTACGAGACGAGGGCAACTGCGGGGAGATAACGAACCGTGGGGAAAAAGCCTGCGAGTGCGCGCTTTTGTGGGCCTGTTTTTCGCCACCGATCACACTCTCGTCAAAGCTGCGTGGTTACGAGCAGAAATCGGATACAAGGGCAGGTGCGGACAGCCAACGTAGGTCAGGCTCCTGCCTGACTTCCTGTCTTGTTGTGAATCGCGGCAGGCGGGAGCCTGCCCTTCCAGGCTTGAATTTCGCGGCCGGCACCGGCTCCCAAGATTGTACCGGCTTTGCTTGGTCGCAGATGTTTTCGCGTGGAGCTAGACTGAGCGGCAGCGAAACCTGTCCAGGCGTTCGCAGCCTTCGGTGTGTGTTCCTTTTACTTTCTGAGTTGCAAACTATGAGAAATAGACTCGTCCCGTTCCTGTTGGTGCTCGCAGTCGCAAGCAGTCGTGCGGCTGCAGATCGGCCCAACATTATCTTTATCTTCTCAGACGACCATGCGGAGCATGCGATTTCCGCTTACGGGTCGAAAGTGAATCAAACGCCGCATCTGGATCGGCTGGCGTCGGCCGGTGCTCGGTTTACGAATTCGTTCGTGACGAATTCCATTTGCACACCCAGTCGAGCCACACTGCTGACGGGGCAGTATTCTCATCTGAACGGCGTGCCCGTTTTTAATCGCTTCGATCCGTCGCGCGATACGGTTGCCAAACATTTGCAGGCTGGTGGTTATCACACGGGGATGATTGGCAAATGGCATCTGGGTTCTGACCCCGTTGGCTTTGACCGCTGGTGCGTGTTGCCTGGTCAGGGCGCCTATCGGAATCCTTCGTTTCTAACGCCTGGTGGCAGGCTGCGAATTGAAGGCCACTGTACCGATGTCACGACCGATCTCGGCATTGAGTTTCTGAAGACTCGGCCAGCCGACAAGCCGTTCTTTCTGATGCTGCATCAGAAAGCCCCTCATCGGAACTGGGAACCCGACGATCGCAACAAGGCTCGTTTTAAAGACAAAGTTATCCCGGAACCCGACACGCTGTGGGACGACTACGCGACGCGGCCCGCCGCTCTGCCGGAAAACGAACAAACGGTGGCTCACGATTTGACCCGGCGTGACTTAAAGTTTGAACCGCCGAGTGAACTAAAAGGACGTGAACGCAACCAATGGCTGGGCACGAAGCCAACGGAAATCACGGTCGATGGCAAAGTGCTGACGGGGGATGAACTGACCAAATGGAAGTACCAACACTACATGCGGGACTACCTGGCATGTGTGCAGGGCGTTGATGATGGCGTTGGTCGAGTGCTCGATTTTCTGGACGAAGCCGATTTGGCAAAAAACACGATCGTGATCTACTCAGCGGACAACGGCTGGTACCTTGGCGACATGGGAATGTACGACAAACGCTTCATGTACGAACCGGGTTTGCGAGTTCCTTTGATCGCCAGCGGACCGGGGATCACCGCCAGCAGCACGCCTGATCAGTTTGTGGCCAACATCGATCTCGCGCCCACCTTTCTTGACCTGACGGGACTGCCGATTCCGGAATTCATGCAGGGCCGATCGTTGGCTCCGCTGCTGAAAGGAGAATCTCCGGCTGATTGGCGCGAGTCAGTGTATTACCGCTATTACCACGATCCCGGTCATCACAATACGCGAGCCCACTATGGCGTCCGCACGAAGACTCATAAGCTGATCTACTATTGGACCAAGGATGCGTATGAAATGTTCGATCTGGTGAATGATCCGGCCGAACAACACAACCTTTTGTTCGAAAAGCAGGAAGCCAGCCAGCCGGATATTGTGGCGAAGTTCGCGGAATTGAAGGCCGAGATTGTTCGGCTGCAGAAACAATTCAAAGACGACGGTCAGTACGCATCACCGTCGACATGGCCCAAAGGCAGTGCCGACGGTCCATTCCGGCAGAAGGCACTCGGCGACAAAAAAGTGAGTGATGCGATTGAACTGAGTGCGGTGAACTGACGCAGGGCCAGAGCCACGATCGATGCATCGGCGCTGGAATGCATCGGTCGGGCTACTTTAATTCGTGCACCCTGATCGCTCGGAAGTCGAGATCCGTGGTGGGGTCATGTCCCTGCAGGCTTAGATGTCCTGCCTCCAGACGCAGCCCCTTCCGCGGATTCGGGTCGGGTCGACGGTCGTCCGTCCAGTCCAGCACCTGATAGCCATTCACAAAGCTGGCGAAGCGGTTGCCCTGAGCGATCAGCGTTTGGACAACCCATTCGTTGTTGTTGGCCACAATGTAGCGAGCTGCCTGGCGACGGTAGATCGCTCCACTGCCGAAGTCCAGTGGCTGAGTTCGGTCGCCATCTTTGAAGTCGTGTTGAATCTGCATTTCGTAGCCGTGCGACGGTGCTTCTTCCGTGCCCGCGATGGTCCGAAAGAACACGCCGCTGTTGGCGGGCCGTTTGTCGGCGATCGCTTTTTCGTCAGCGATGTTGGATTCGACATGTAGAATGAAGTCGCCGAATGTCGCTTCCGTTTCCAGAAACCCGGGACCGTCTTCGGCATGCAGCATGCCGGCAACCACCGTGAATTCGCTCTTACTGCCCGGCACTTTTCGGAAACCGGTCAGATCTGTTCCGTTGAAGATGTCTTTCAGGTTTAGCGGTTTAAGAAACACGTTGCGGAACGCGATGCGTCCGGCATTCATCTGCAAACCAATGCGACCTGATGTTCGCACGTGATCAGATGCGTCCGTGAAGTCGACGATCTGCTTGTCATCAAGCTGCACTTTGATGTTGGTCCCTTCGCAGCGAACGTGAAACGTGTGCCATTCGTCTTCGACCTCGGGAACATCCTTCGCCACATGGCGACCGACGAAGCTGCCGGTTTTGTGAGTTTCATGGCTGTCGCAGATGTTCAGTTCGTAAGTGTCGGTGGTCGCGTCGGCGACGTCGTCGGCTGATCGTAGAAAGACGCCGCTGTTGCCACCTTTAGCGAGGTGGAAGTCACATCGGAATTCAAAGTCGTCGAATGCGAATGGCGTCATCAGCAAACTGCGATCGCCACTGTCCGCGACGATCGATCCGTCTTCGACGTGCCAGTTCGATTCGGTCGGAACGTCCCAGCCAAACAGCGTGGTGCCGTCGAACAGACTGATCCAGCCGTCGCGAAATTCTTCTTCCGACAGCTGTGGCTTAACGAAGACAAGCTTTGCCTCGGCCTGGTCCTGCTGCGTGGCGGTGCTGTCTGCAGCGTCTGACTTTGGTGCGTCGGCATTTTCCGTCGTGCCGGACGGCGTCTGAACGGCTTGCTCACCATCGCCGCAACCAGGCAGGCAAACGCAAAACAGCAGAACGGAGGCCAAATTTATTCTGAAGCTCATTTATTCTTCTCAGTTAGAGTCCAGCGTAAAAACGATTCCAGAAACACGTCAATGTCGCCATCCAGTACCGGCTGTGGATTGCCGACCTTGGTCGCTGTTCGAGCGTCTTTCACATACTGGTCAGGGTGCAGCACATAGTTGCGAACGGTCGCGCCGCCGAAGCCGATTTTCGACTTCGCACCTCGCTTCGCCGCCAGTTCTTCGTCCCGCTTTTCCATTTCCATTTGGTAAAGCTTGGCCTGCAGCATCTTTCTCGCGGTCGCTCGGTTCTTATGCTGGCTGCGTTCGTTTTGACACTGCACCACCACGCCGGTTGGTCCGTGAGTCAGCCGGACGGCAGAATCGGTCTTATTCACGTGCTGACCGCCCGCTCCGCCCGCACGATAGGTGTCTTCGCGAACGTCGCTATCCCAGTTAATGTCCACCTCGAAGTTATCGTCCAGTTCGGGACTAATATCGACGGCGGCAAAGGCTGTGTGACGACGACCGGCCGAATCAAACGGGCTGATGCGAATCAGACGATGGTTGCCGGTTTCGCCCTTCAGATAGCCGAACACATAGTCGCCTCGAATCGCAATCGTGGCGTTGCGAATGCCGGCTTCTTCACCTTCTGAAATATCGATTTCTTCCAGTTTAAAACCGTGACGTTCGGCCCAGCGGATATACATGCGAAGCAGCATCTGAGCCCAGTCGGCCGAATCCGTTCCGCCTTCGCCCGCCTGCACCTGCACGTACGCGGCGCACACATCTTCAGGTTCTGACATGGTGGCCTGCAGTTCGACTTTGTCGACGTCGCTTTCAAGCTTCGTGACGGTCGACTGCAGTTCGGCTTCGCTGGCCGGGTCTTCTTCGGCGAATTCGATCAGGACCTGAAGGTCGTCGCCGGACGAAACGAGATCTTCCAGAGGACCAACGACGCTTCTGAGTCGCTGCATTTCTGCAACGGTTGCCTGAGCCGCTTCTGGTGAATCCCAGAAGTCCGGCGCGTTCATTTTCTCGCTGACTTCGGCTAGTTGTTTTTGTTTGCTCTCGAGGTCAAAGACACCCTCGAAGGTGAACGATGCGCTGCATCAGTTCCTCACACTTGTCTCGCAGTTCGGCTTCCATGAACGTTGCTTCCACGCTTTCTGAATTTAGATTCGGATCGAAGATTCACTGCGGATTTCACCAGAGCGTAGCGTCAGTTACAACACGTGGGACCATCAGGTTTCAGAATTGTGTGGGGTTGTGGGTCGGAACCGCAGAACATCGGAGAATGTGATGCCGAAATCCGTGAAATACGTTTTGAACGCGATCCCGCTCGCACTATTGGCGGCGTTCGGATGGTGGTTTGCGAATGGTGCCGTTCGGCAGAAGGGCGTGGGACTGCTGGACCGCCAGCCCTTTCCGATCAACAACATGTACGCATGTGCTGCAATCGTTGGCGGTCTTGCCATCGCGTCTTTCATTCTTGCAGACGTGTTCGTGACAAGGCGTCGCCAGCGAATGGAGACAGTCGCCGGCTATCTGGGCTTCAGCTTTCGCGAGAAACTCGGACGCAACGGCTTGAAGCTGAGCGGACGGATGCAGCTGTTCGACGACTGGGAATCCGGTCGGAACCTGATTGCCGGGACGACTGATGAAACGGAAATTCGAGTCTTCGATTTTGTGAAATGCTGTCGGTCTCGCAGCCACACAACCTCCGGCGGTGACGACACGACGACTCGCTATGAGCAGACGGTTTTCCTGATTGACTTGCCGGACCACGTGAGGCTGTCGGTGCAGATTCTGCATTCAAGGTCGACGTTGATGCTGAGAACAGTCTTCGGCTTTTCCGGGATTGAATTTAGCAGTGGCGACGCATTTCTGTCAGACGATGACCAACAAGCGCTGGAGACCTTCAACAAAAAGTACATGGTCGCGCGTTCACTGGTGCCCACAGCGAACTCCACGAAGAGCAGCCCTGACTCTGACGACCTGCTGCGAAAACTGGAACATACGATTGGCTTGCCATTGATTCGAGAACTTGTCAATGGGCCTGGCTGGTCCGTTGAACTTTGTGAATCCCACATGGCGATTTGGATTCACAACAAACTCATACGCCCTCAGGATATTCCGGATCGCATGAATCAAGTTCTGGCGATCGTGAAACAACTGGTCGACGGTGTTGGGGCATCTTCGGCTTTGAAGCTGACAGCGACCGGTGAGACGTCACTGAATCCAGAGCTGCCCTTTCGACAGTTCGGGTTGCTGGCCGGCAGCGGCTGTCTGGGCATGTTTTTGGCCGCTGCGTTGTTTGCCCCTATCTTCTTTCTGTTTGTCGACCAAGCGCCTTGGCTCGTTTTCATATGGCCAATTTTCGGAGCGGCCGTGGTGGCCGCAACGGTGTGGGCGGCGTTCAAAATCGCCGGCCGCTGACTGAACGGGATCGTTTCCCGCGCGGCTGAAAAAGATTCTTGTGGAATCGGGAGCGAGCCGTGTGGCCGGGGTTGGACTGAGCGAAGCCAAGGAAACCCCGGGGGCACTCGTGCCTCGCTCCAACCCCGACCACACTCGATGAAACCGTGTGCCCATTTTGCTGGCGAGTTATTCACGCCTTGTCCGAAATGTCGGTTCGGTACCAGGCACCGTCCCACGTGATTTTCGTGACGGCTCGATACGCTGCCTCTTTGGCTTCCGGGATGGAAGCTCCCAATGCGGTCACGCCCAGAACGCGGCCACCGTCGCTCAGCACCTGCATTTCTTTATTTTTGGTTCCCGCATGAAACACTTTCGTGTCGTTTAACGCATCGGCCGTACTGATGCCTTCGATCACTTTGCCCTTTGCATAACTTTCGGGATAACCTTCCGACGCCATCACGACACACACAGCTGCGCGGTCGTCCCATTCCAGACCGTCCAGTTCAGACAAGCGTCCGGACGCGGCCAGCGACAGCACTTGAGCCAGGTCTGACTTCAGACGCATCAGCACCGGTTGAGCTTCCGGGTCGCCGAAGCGGACGTTGTATTCCAGAACCTTCGGGCCGTTGGCAGTTAGCATCAAACCGGCGTACAGCACGCCAGAAAACGGGTAGCCTTCCACCTTCATCGTGTGAACAGTCGGCACCAGAATGCGGCGAATAATGTCGTCCATAACTTCGTCCGTAACGGACGTCGCCGGACTGTACGCTCCCATGCCGCCGGTGTTTGGGCCGAGGTCTCCGTCGAGGGCTCGCTTGTGATCCTGCGACGTTTCCAGCGGGATGATCGTGTCGCCATCGACGATGGCCAGAATGCTGACTTCCTGACCTTCCAGACATTCTTCAATCACCACTTTACGGCCGGCCACGCCGAAGTTGTCGTCTCGCAGCATCCCTTTGACGGCGGCTTTGGCTGCCGC
Organism: Fuerstiella marisgermanici; assembly: GCF_001983935.1. Lineage (GTDB taxonomy): Bacteria > Planctomycetota > Planctomycetia > Planctomycetales > Planctomycetaceae > Fuerstiella > Fuerstiella marisgermanici. Next base: position 849,637 of record NZ_CP017641.1, read on the forward strand.
TGAGTTACTGCAAACGCTCACGCCTTTGCCGGCTGCGAGCCCATCGGCTTTCACGACCAGCGGGCCATCCTCCAAAGCGTCGATGTAGGCGTCGGCTTCTTCCTGCCGCGTAAATGTCTTGTACGCGGCCGTTGGAACGCCTGCCTTCTTCATGATTTCTTTGAAGAACGACTTACTGCCTTCCAGTCGAGCGGCGGCTTTGGAGGGGCCGAAGATATTCAAGCCGTGAGATTTGAATTCGTCTACGATGCCCGCCACCAATGGGACTTCCGGGCCGACAACGGTGAGTCCAATGTCGTTGTGCTTGGCAAACGACATCAGCTGTCCGATGGCGTCGGCGGCGATGTTGACGTTTTCGCCGTCTGCTGCCGTGCCTGCGTTACCTGGAGCGCAATAAACTTTTTCGACGCCGTCGCACTGCGACAGTTTCCATACCAGAGCGTGTTCGCGACCGCCCTGTCCGACTACCAGAATCTTCATCGTGTTTCCGCTTTAAGACATAAAAAGAGCTCGCGGAGAATACCGCGAGCTCTTGCGTTTTTCGAACCTGTCACGTGCATTGCTCGTTCTGAGAATGCAATGCCGTTCGGTTACGGGTTGGTGGAAGGAGGCGACATGTCCGGCTGAAGCAGAAACGGAAACACTCGCACAGCCTGGCCAGGAGCGTGTTCTTTCTTGTAAGCCAATTGAGCCGCTCGGTCGGCCGCGAACTGCAGTCGGGTGAAATCCAGACCGCAGTAGCTGTCGGCATCGGCTTCAGCTGCAACATCGGCAAACATTTCGCCAGCCGAAGCTGCGTGACGTCGAACGCCGTGGATGCTGCGTTCGCGAACTTTCACGCCCGCTGCGGACAGCTTGATCAGCCCTTTGAGAAAACGGCCTGAGGTCGTGTCCGCACCGGAAACGCGCCACAGGCGTTCCCATTCTTCGTGAGCTTCCCAGTAGTAGCCGAGGTTGAAGAAATCGACAGCCAGCAGATAGTTACGGTTGTCAATCCAGTTCTCGGGGCTTAACGCCTTTGGGCCCTGGCCAGGAGCATGTTTGCGGCCGTAGCTATGGCCCTTGGGGTCGCGTATTGGGTGAGGTAAGCCGGATCCTGGAAAAAAAGCATATTCAGGAACAGGGATGGACGGAAGTAGTCGTGGGCATTCCGCATCAGCCGTGAGCATATTCTGTGGGCCTTAAAAAAGTTCATTGCCTGCTGCGGCCAAAACCGCAGTCCGTTGTGATTCCCCAAAAGATACGGCCTCCCGCCGTTCACAATCGTTGTGCAAACCTGTTCGGCAATCCGTCATTTCACTTCGGTTCCGCATCATCGTTCGTCTTTGCCATTCGAAAAACCACCGGAAACTGAATGCATCCCCTCCAGATCACTGAAAAATCACACGCTGAGCGCAGAAATCCTGATCGGAGAATTTGGGATAGATCGTGTTTTGGGGGAAGAATGCGGCGAATGGGAAGACGTGTTTTGAGTCTTCAATGCTGTGCTGCGGGTGGGAAGGTGGTGACAGGTCGCACGTTGAGGTTTTGCGCCTTTTCGGGAACTAATTGCGACTTTACACGCATTTTTCAGGACAGCCAGCACTTATTGCTCGATTTCGCATAGATTCCGAACGTTCAAAAGATGGTGCATGTCCTTGGGAATACTGGCCCGCGGGAAAATGGCAGAATGGTGCGAAGGGGCAATTTTTGACCTTGAAAATGTGCCCGATCCACTTACGCCTGAGGAAAGGCTGTAACAGTGATGAATCGTATGCGGGTGTTGTGTTGCACACTAACAGGTTGTCGCGCGCACTCGCATGGCAAAAGACGGTGTGTCAAAAAGGTTTTAGCCCGAGGTTCGTGCCGTGGCGCTCAGAAAGCCCGAAACGGGCGACAGCGAAAGGAGTTACAGAAAACCGCTGTCACCCCTTTCGGGGCTTCCTCAATTTTGTTTGACCGTGACCTTGGGCTTACGCCCAAGGCTACGTGCTGCCGCCCTCCAGGCTCAACGCAGAAATGAAGCACATCCCACAACCCTACGGTGTGCACCTGCCAACACGAGATTCTTGACACCCCAGCCTAAACGTGGTGCTCGGCGCTCGAATCCCGAATAACCGGTCGGCCGCTTTGAGGGCTCTGCGGCCTGACTTTACATTCACGTGCGATACAATACAGCGAACTTAGCCACCCGTGTTTCAATCGCATTGCCGCTATGCCTCAGTTCCCTCGCTGCCGTCCGTTCGCCGTTTTTGCTGTCGTCTGCGTCGCGTTGCTGCCTGGTGAACGCGTTCAGGCTCAAGTGGACTTCGCGACTCAAATTAAGCCGCTGTTGTCAGACCGCTGCTTCCTGTGTCATGGGCCGGATGCTGAAAACCGTCAGGCTGGCCTGAGGCTGGATTCGGAAGAAGGCGTCAAGGCTCCGCTGGAATCAGACGGCGATCTGTTTGCGGTCGTACCGGGCAAGCCGGAAGCCAGCGAACTAGTCGCTCGCATCACAACGAACGACGCCGATCTGAAAATGCCTCCCGCCGATTCCGGGCTCTTGCTTAGTAAAAGCGAACAGGATCTTTTGACGGAGTGGGTGAAGCAGGGAGCCGAGTGGAAGGGGCATTGGGCGTTCGAACCGATCGTTTCGCCGCCTCTGCCCGACGTCAAAAACGCGGAATGGTGCCGGAACCCGATCGACCGATTCATCGTGGCAAAGCAGGAAGCCGCCGGGTTTGCTCAAAATTCGATGGCGTCGAAGGAACGGTTGATCCGTCGAGCGACCTTCGATTTGACGGGGCTGCCGCCGTCTGTGGAAGAGATTGACGAGTTTTTGGCGGACAAATCGGAAGGTGCCTTCGAACACGTTGTTGATCGCTTGCTGGCGTCCGAAAATTTTGGAGAACGCATGACGGCTGACTGGCTCGACGCCGCTCGGTATAGCGACACCTACGGCTATCAGGTGGATCGCGATCGCTTTGTCTGGCCGTGGCGCGATTGGGTGGTCAACGCCGTCAACAGTAACATGACATACGATCGGTTTATCGTAGAGCAACTGGCGGGCGATATGTTGCCCAATGCGACTCGCGAACAAAAACTGGCCACGACCTTCAACCGACTGCATCCGCAAAAGGTGGAAGGCGGCAGTGTGCCGGAGGAATTCCGAGTCGAGTACGTGGCCGACCGAGCTCAAACGGTGGCGACGGCGTTCATGGGATTGACTTTCGAATGTGCTCGCTGCCACGACCACAAGTACGACCCGATCTCGCAGCGCGAATATTTTCAGCTGTATTCCTTCTTCAACAACATCGACGAAGCGGGGTTGTATTCGTTCTTTACCAGTTCTGTTCCGACGCCAACGTTGCGGCTGCCGACGGACGATCAAAGCAAGCAGCTTGCCGATGCGTCTTCCAAGGTCGCGGCCGCCGAACAAGCTTTGCAGCAGCGATGGGAACAGTTGCAACAGCCGGACGTACAAAGTCAGTTGCTTAAATCTGTTGCGATGTCACCGCCGAGTCTGGAATCATTGGGCCAAGTCGCGTCATTCGATTTTGATTCCGGCAACTACGGAGCCAACAAGCTGGTCGATTCTCCTCGCGGAAAAGCCGTGAAGTTGACGGGCGATCACGCCGTGCATGTGAAGGTCGGCAATTTTGCCAGGTGGCAGCCGTTTACTGTCGCGACGTGGTTGAAGGTACCTCAGAAGTTTGAACGCAGCGTCGTGTTTCATCGTTCACGAGCGTGGACGGATGCGGCCAGTCGCGGTTACGAATTGCTGATCGAAGATGGCAAACTTAGCGCGGCACTGATTCACTTCTGGCCAGGTAACGCCATTCGAATTGTCGCGAAGAACGAGCTGCCGATTAACGAATGGGTTCATGTTGCGATCACGTACGATGGTTCCAGCAAGGCGGCCGGGCTAGAAATTTGGGTGAATGGGCAGGCCATCGAAACGGAGGTCGTGCGAGACAAGCTGTACAAAAACATCACAGGCGGTGGTGGCGATAACATCAATATCGGCGAACGCTTCCGCGATAAGGGCTTCGCGAAGGGGCAGGTTGACGACTTCAAAGTGTTCGACCGGGAACTCACGGCGCTGGAAGTGCAGCATCTGTTTACCGGTCAAGCAGCTAGTGAAGCGTTGTCTGCAGCTGTTGATTCGGCCACTCCTGCGGAGCCCGAACTTGTGCGATTTGCCATGGCGGTGTCGGACCCCGTCTACAAAGGACGACTCAATAATTTGCAATCGGCTCGCGAAGCTTTCGCCAAACTGCAGGACAGCGTTCAGGAAATCATGGCAATGAACGAATTGCCAACACCTCGACAGGCATACGTGCTGACTCGAGGCGCCTACGATGCTCATGGTGACCCGGTATCGTCGGATGTGCCTGCCGCGTTGCCGCCGCGAAGAGAAAACATGCCGCCGAATCGATTAGGCTTAGCAAGATGGCTCACGTCGGACGAACATCCGCTGACTGCGCGAGTTGCCGTTAACCGCTTTTGGCAGGCGTGCTTTGGGAACGGCCTGGTCCGCACTCCGGAAGACTTCGGCAGTCAGGGAATGGCGCCAACGCATCCCGAGCTTTTGGATTGGTTGGCGGACGATTTTCGTCGCCACGGTTGGGACGTAAAGCGTCTGTTGAAGCAGATGTTGATGTCAGCCACGTACCAGCAAAGCAGCGACGTTGACGCGGAGCAGCACCGCAAGGATCCGGAAAACCTGTTGCTGTCGCATGCACCCGTGTATCGGCTGACAGCGGAAATGCTGCGAGACAACGCTCTGGCCTCCAGTGGACTATTAAAGAATCAGCTCGGCGGCGCTCCAGTGCGGCCGTACGAATTGGCAGCGTCGTTCAAGCCTTCGACTCCCGACAAAGGGGCTGGCTTGTATCGCCGCAGCCTGTACACGTACTGGAAACGAACCGCGCCCGCTCCGATGATGATGACGCTGGACGCGAACAAGCGTGAAGTTTGTCGAGTCAAACGAGAACGCACGGCGTCGCCGCTGCAGTCATTGGTCGTCATGAACGGGCCTCAGTTTGTCGAAGCAGCCCGCGCACTGGCAGACACGCTGATGCAGAAGCACGATGACGACAATAATGCAATTTTGACGGACATGTTCCGCCGCCTTACGAGTCGTCAACCGTCAGATCACGAACGCGACGTCCTGCTGCAATTGCAGAAGTCGCAACAGGCTCATTTCGCCAACAACGCGGAAGAGGCGGACAAATATCTGTCCGTCGGCGACGCAAAACCTACTTCGATAGACAAAGCTCGACTGGCCGCGTGGGCCAGTGTGGCCAATACTCTGTATGCCTTTGACGAATGCATGATGAAACGATGAATAATCTGTCAACAAACCTTTGCACCGGATTCGCCAATGGCCGTTCCATGTCGCGCCGCGACGTGCTGCAGAACTTCGGCATGGGACTGGGGGGTATCGCGCTGGCAGATATGCTGACGTCGCAGGCTGGCGGGTCGGAGACGGCGACCAACGTTCAGTTGCCGCGGAAAGCCAAGCGAGTCATCTACTTATTCCAGAGTGGCGGGCCGTCACAAATGGATCTGTACGATTACAAGCCGTTGCTGAATCAGAAGCAGGGTGAAGAGCTTCCGGAAGAAGTCAGGAAAGGGCAGCGTCTAACGGGGATGAGCGGCAATCAGTCGTCGTTGCCGCTGGTTGGGTCGCCTTTCAAATTTGAGCAGCATGGTGACAGCGGTGCATGGTTCAGTGACCGGCTGCCTCACCTTGCGGAGATCGCCGACGATCTGTGCTTTGTGAAGTCTATGCACACTCCGGCGATCAACCACGGCCCCGGCGTGACGTTTATGCAAACGGGTAGTCAGTTTCCCGGTCGGCCCAGCATGGGAGCCTGGCTGGACTACGGTTTGGGCACCGAGAATAACAATCTGCCTTCGTTTGTTGTGATGGTCACGAAGGATAAAGGCGGCCAGCCGCTGGTGTCTCGCCTGTGGGGCAGCGGCTTTCTGCCGTCACGTCATCAAGGCGTTCGGTTCCGAGCGGGCGACGAACCGGTGCTGTATGTCAACAACCCGGCGGGCCTGAGTTCCGGCAGCAAACGAAGAATGCTGGACGCGCTGAACGAACTGCACACAGCTCAAACCGCCAACCGAGTGGACCCGGTCCTGGAAACAGAGATCGCTCAACACGAACTCGCGTTTCGCATGCAGACATCGATTCCTCAAGTGACCGACGTGTCGTCCGAGCCGGACCACATTTTCAAGATGTATGGCGACGACGCGAAGACGCCCGGAACGTTCGCCGCCAACTGTCTGTTGGCTCGACGACTGTGCGAACAGGGAGTGCGTTTTATTCAGTTGTACCATCCGGGCTGGGACCAGCATGGCGGACTGCCCGGCGGAATCAGCAATCAGTGCAAACAAACCGATCAGGCATCGGCCGCGTTGGTGATGGATCTCAAACATCGAGGCCTTCTGGACGACACGCTGGTGTTTTGGGGCGGTGAATTCGGCCGCACAAATTATTGTCAGGGCCACTTATCGAAGAACTTTGGCCGTGATCATCATCCTCGCTGCTTCACCATGTGGTTCGCAGGCGGCGGCATCCGTCCCGGGACAACATACGGCGAAACTGACGACTGGTGCTACAACGTGGCAACGAACCCAGTATCCGTTCACGACCTACACGCGACGTTGCTGCATTTGCTGGGCATCGACCACAAAAAGCTAACCTACCGCTATCAGGGCCGCCGCTTCAGACTGACGGACGTGCACGGCGAAGTGATTGAAGACGTGCTCGCGTAGAAACAGTCTGATGAACGGTGCCGGTTGTATCTCAACACCGCACCGATTTCGTGGGTGGCTCGGTAGTTTGATGCTGAACCACAGCCACACGCAAGTTTGCAACAAGCCGGGCTCGTCGCGATCAGTAGATCCTGTTGCTTTTCTGCTTCACGCGCCTCACGACGGCTTAGCAGAGTTGGCTTCGGTATCGATTGGCAGTACGGCGATAAAGCGATTGCCGGTGTCCAGGGTTTCCTGAGTCAGGATGCCATTATGCATTCGGACAATTTGCCAGCAGTGACACAGGCCGAAACCCAGGCCGCGTCCCGCCTGGCGGCCGGAATAGAACGGATCAAACAGATGTCGACGGATTTCCACCGGGATCTCAGGCCCATTGTCCGTCACAGAAACGCTGGCCGCGTAGGACGCTTCACGCCGAATTTCCACCGTCACGTGACCACCGCCTTCAAGATTCTGCACGGCCTCACAAGCGTTGCGGATGAGGTGTGCAATTAGCGTTGAAAGCTGAGCCTGGTCGCCGAAGGCCAGAATGTCTTCGTGAGAGGCCGTTACCGTGATGATGCGACCGAATGTTGCATTCAGGTTGGATACGATTTTCTTCGTGATGCCGACCAGACCGCACTGAGAAAATTCAGGCTGTGGCGGGCGAGCGAACAGCATGGTGTCGCCGATCATGTCGCGGATTCGCCAGGCCTGAGCTCCGATGGTTTCGAGCGCCTGCCGATGGTCGGCTCGATCTTCACGTTTCAGCAGCAGCTGAGTCTGGCCGATAATGCTGCCCAGCGGGTTGTTGATTTCATGGCCGGCACCGGCAGCGAACTCCGCCATGGCTTCCATGTGTTCGGGATTCGCGAAGGACGTGATCGGCGTCGTCCAGCGAGACAGCAGCTTGCGGCTAAGATCCTGGATTAATTCGATGCGTTCTTCGTCAACGGTCGCTTCGTCGACATTCACCAGCACCACCGAAAAGTGTTCCGGCCAGCACAGGATCAGGTTCGGATCTTCAATCGAACACGGACCGCCCTTTGAGTACAGCCGCTCCGGCCGCATCAGCATGGCGAAACCGGCGGTCTCACGCCCAACGTAGATCGTCAGGTGACTGTCTTCGCGCTGGCCATGAGCCACGATGCAGGAGGTCGTGGAATCGAAAACGGCCACAGAAACGCGGTCGGCTCCGACGAAATTCATCCACGCCGCCGCGCAGGCCAGCGCGGCGTCTTCAGCGGTCGAAGGAGAGACCAGAGCCTGCAGGATCTCCAGATCCCAGTCTTCCTGGTCACTGTCATCCGGCCCTGTGAACGAGCTTCGATTGTTGGCGCTCATACAAGCCGGACTCGACACATACCTAAATAAAAACAGCGGTCACCCCAAGGCGACCGCTGGAAAATCCGTACTGCTTCTGTACCAAATCCTATGCCGTCAGTTGCTCGATGTCCAGCAGACGACAGATCCGCTCGATCAACGCATCGACCTCAAACGGCTTCTGCATGAAATGATCGGCTCCGGAATCCTTCAGGTCCTGGATCTTGTCCTGTTCAACCATTCCACTGATGCAAATGATACGGACGTCATCCAATGCTGAATCGCTGCGGACTCGCTGACACACTTCTTTACCGTTGATGTCCGGCAGCATCACATCCAGAACGATAATGTCCGGATGATACTCTTTTACCATCATGCCCGCGTCAAAGCCGTTGTTGGCCATTCGCGTTTCGAACCGACCGTCCGCCTCAAGGGCGTCGACGATCAATTCCACCAATTCTTCATCGTCGTCCACAATCAGCGCCTTGCGTTTACCGCTTTCCAGCGCGTCTGTGGGGATCCCGTTATCCTTCATAAACTTATAAAGAATGTCGCGAGGAATGCGACGAAAACGAGAACCTGGTACCCGAAATCCTTTGAGCTGACCGGAGTCAAAGCAGCGAATAATAGTCTGCTGGCTTACCTTGCAGATTTTCGCGGCTTCTCCTGTCGTAAAGACTGTCTTCATGCTTCACAATCCGTTCTGTGATGAGCGATGACCTGCCTTGCGGCAGTTGTGCAAATCCGACCCCGGTCGGATACCATCCGTGTATCGCCAGGAACAAAAAAAGTTCGACCCAAAGTAACAGCTAGTCCAACACCCGGACGTCACTGCTCGTGTGGACAATCAAACTGTCGAACCTCGCCAGACCAACTGACTCATGGTAGTCCCCCTAGCTTTCTTGTTCCTCAACACCGCCGATTGTATCTAAACCGGGAAGTCGGTCAACGGCAGTTTGGTGCTGTAGTCCACCCGGTTTAACTCACTTGCAGAAACTGCTGAAAGTCGCCCATTTGGAGTTTGGCAAGACGGGCAGCTTCGGCGATTCCCGCGTCTGGGGCGAACCTCAACCGCTTTCTGTAAAACAGGTTACGGCGAGACCGAAGTCGCACGGTCGGACGGGTCGCTGTTCTTCAGATACATCATCAAAACTGCGATGTCCGCCGGAGTGATGCCGCTTACCCGGCTCGCCTGACCAACGGTGGACGGACTTATTTTGCTTAATTTCTCACGCGCTTCGTGGCGAAGTTGTGGCACGCCGGTGAATTGGAACGAATCAGGGATCCGAATACTGTCGACTTTCTGCAGCTTCGCAATTTCGCCCTCCTGCCGCCGGATATAGCCCGCATATTTGACTTCTATCTCCGCGTGCTGCGTGCAGCGTTCGGGCAGCCCCATTTCGGCAAGCTGCGGACAGTATTCTTCCAACGTGTGCCACGTTGTTTCCGGGCGACGTAACCATTCGCTCAGCGATTTGCCACGATAGCGGAGCGTTTCGACGGCAGCGAGCGCTCGCTGAACTTCGGCTTCGTACGTAAGAAAGGCCTGCTTTCGCGTTTCGTCGACGGTGCCGAGTTCGATTCCGAGTGGCGTGAGTCGCCGGTCTGCGTTGTCCTGCCTTAACAGCATCCGGTATTCGGCTCGAGACGTGAACATCCGATACGGTTCATCCACGCCTTTGGTGACGAGGTCGTCAATGAGCACTCCCAGATACGCCTGGTTTCTGTCCAGTACGAATTCGCTGCCGTCGCGGATTTTGAGAGCTGCGTTGATCCCGGCCAGTAAGCCCTGTCCGGCCGCTTCTTCGTAACCCGTCGTGCCATTTAATTGGCCGGCAAAGTACAAGCCTTCAACCTTGCGAGTTTCCATCGTAGGGAACAGTTGCGTTGGCGGTGCAAAGTCGTATTCGACGGCGTAACCGAATCGCATGATGTCGGCGTTTTCCAAGCCGGGGATTAATCGGATCATGCCGTCCTGAACGTCGCGCGGAAGGCTGGTCGAAATCCCGTTGCAGTAGTATTCCAGAGTGTTCCGGCCTTCTGGTTCCAGAAAAATCTGGTGCGATTGCTTTTCGGCGAAACGAACCACCTTGTCTTCAATGGACGGGCAGTATCGTGGACCGGTCGATTCGATCTGACCGGAATACATGGGAGACCGCGACAGGTTGGCTTTGATCAAATCGTGTACTGCGGGCGTCGTTTCTGTCAGGTGACAGGGGATTTGTTCCTGTTCGATCCGTTCAGTCATGTACGAAAACGGCTGAGGTATTTCGTCGCCCGGCTGTTCTTCGCATTTCGAAAAATCGATCGTGCGACCGTTGATACGAGCTGGAGTGCCGGTCTTGAATCGCTGGAGTTCGAAGCCGAGTTGCAGCAATTCGCCCGACATACCGTGAGCCGCTTTTTCGCCCGCTCGCCCACCTTCCGTTTGCGTTTCGCCCGTGTGCATGATCGCTTTCAGGAAGGTGCCGGTTGTCAGGATGACGGCCTTCGCAGAATACACGACGCCTCCGGCAGCTCGCACGCCGACCACTTTGCCGTCGGCCGTTTCCAGCCCTTCGATCAATTCCTGACGCAGACTCAGATTCGGCTGCTGCTCGACTCGCCACTTCATTTCGAACTGGTAGCCCTTTTTGTCCGCCTGAGCTCGCGGGCTGTGCATCGCCGGGCCTTTGCCGCTGTTCAGCATTCGAAACTGAATGCCGGTGGCGTCGATGACCTTTCCCATTTCGCCGCCCAAAGCGTCGATTTCACGGACAATCTGCCCCTTTGCGACGCCGCCAATCGCAGGATTGCAGCTCATTTGAGCCACCGTATCGCAGCTCATCGTCAGCAAGGCCGTCTTGGCGCCAAGTCGAGCCGCCGCCAGGGCAGCCTCCACTCCGGCATGGCCGGCACCGACGACAACAACGTCAAATTCGTAGGGGGAATTCATTAGGCAAACAGTTTTCGTAGTTCAGACGTTCAATCACTGCGGGCGGACAGGCCGTCCCATCGCGCAGAGTGAGATCATACGGATCTGCGAAATGAGTTACCGATGCGTAAGCCTGACTTTTCGCAGAACCCGCCTTCTTTTGCACCAACTTACCATTACCACGAAATCGTCGGTACGGTTTGGCCCGCGCGGTAGGTTTCTGCCTGCGGTTGCAGGACGCTCATCGCATTGGCCTGAGCGGTCGATCGCAGGTCGGCGGATCCGCCCCACGGAACGGGGGTTACCGTCAGGCCGTCGTCGGTCTGCTCCAGGCGACTCGGGAAATAAGTCGGGCGATCGCCTTTGACGGTGACATCTTCGGTCAGCCGCCCCAGCACGGTTTGAGGCATCGGGTTGGCGTGCCCGGCAAACTGCCTCATGGCCGCTCGCACGAACAGTTCAAAACACACCATGCTGCTGACCGGGTTGCCTGGCAAACCGAATACCCAGCAATGACGGTCAGCCGTTTTCAATTGGCCAAACCAAAGTGGTTTGCCGGGCTTCATCTGAATTTTGTGGAACACCTGCTCAACGCCCGCTGCCTGAAGTTCGGCGGGCACAAGGTCCAGCGTCCCGGCGGAGACGCCTCCTGACAACAGCAGAAAATCGCATTCCAGGCCCTGCTGAATTTTCGGTCGAAGGTCGTCCTGAGTGTCTCGGGCAACTCCGAGTGGGACCGGCGTTCCGTGGGCTCTTTGAATCTGGCTAACCAGCATCGGTTCATTGGAATTGCGAATCCGCCCCGGCGTAAGCGGCTGATCGATCGGCAGCAATTCGTCACCCGTCGCAAGAACGCTTATCGTCGGACGGCGGAAAGTTGGCACGTTTGCAACTCCGAATTCCGCCAGCACAGCAATGTGCTGAGGCTGCAGCAACGTCCCGGCCGCCATCAATGGCTCACCTGTCTTCGCCGCGGAACCCTGCCGCAGGACGTTTCGTTCCGCCGCAACATCGCCGCCGTTGACAACGACTGAGTCTGGCATAGCTTCGTCGAACTGAACACGTTCGATCGGTACAACGCAATCAGCGCCCAGTGGAATCGGAGCGCCCGTCATGATCCTCGCCGCATCGTCTTTCGCGGTATGGCTCGGAACGGTGCCAGCTGTGATCGTTTCCAGCACTCCCAGCGTTCGTTCAACGCCTTCTTCGAACGCGGCGCTGTTGACGGCGAAGCCATCCATCATCGCTTTATCGAAAGGCGGCGAATCGTGCGGCGTTTTTAGATCTTCCGCGAGCACAAGGTTAAGGCAGTCCTGCAACGGGACGGCAGCCGCAGGACCGGGCTGCACATGCTTAAGGATTTGTTGAAGAGCTTCGTCGACAGTGAGCATGATGAATGAGTGTATTGTTGAATAGGTGACGAACTGCGGCGCGGGAGCTTCAAATTCAAACAAGATCGAAGCCCGACGAAAGTGAACCGGACGCAAACGCACGCGGATGAAACACGCTTCATCGATGTCAGGTTTGGTTTGTCGTGGCTTACGCTTGACCTTCTGTGACTTTAACCACGCGGTCTGTGTCCGGGACGTTCACTTGCTGAGTTTCGCCGCCGGGCCATGTGATTTCTACCGACTTCACAGTGTCAAATTCTCCCAGCCCGAAGGTTAGAGGTAATTCGACCTGTGACTGGTAACTACATGTTGGCATCACAGTTCTGGTTAGCACGGTGTCGTCCGGCAACGTTACCTTCACGGTTGCACCGATGGCATCTCGGTTCGACGAAGTGCCTGTCAATTGAAATCGCAGCCAGTGATGGCCGGTGCTCTGATCATTTCGCAGAAGTCTGGGTTTGTTACCGGATGCGAACAATAAGAGGTCCACATCGCCATCACCGTCGATGTCCGCTCGCGTTGCCCCACGGCCCACCATCCGCTTCACAAATTCCGGTCCCAGAATGTCGTCCGGCACCACCATGAATTCGTTGTCGTACTCGCTGCCGCAATTCCACAAAACCTGAGGCGGTTGTTCGTAGTGTTGGCTGGACTGCACTTTTTGAATGTCGTCTTCCAGATGCCCGTTGCAGGCGAAGATGTCCAGCCGCGTGTCCAGGTCAAGGTCTGCAAACATCACGCCGAACGTCAATTCAACCCGCGTCACCGGGCCAATCCCGTTACTGACCGCTTCGTCACGAAACACGGGCAGCGGCAAACCAGGCGTTTGGCACACGTACAACGCCGTCATTTCGTTGGCAAAGTTGCCGATCGTGATGCCGACCGCATCGGTATTGCGAAAGTATCCAGCATCGATGCCCATCGCGCCGCGAGCTCCCCCGCTGTTGTCGAAGGCGATGCCGGACGTGGCCGCGTTTTCTGCGAATGAGCCGTTTGGTTGATTGATCAGCAGCAGATTTTGAACAGTATCGTTCGCGATGATCACGTCCAGGCGACCGTCGGCCGTTACGTCTGCGAAGGTCAGGCCGAGGGACTTGGCCAGCGGCTCGCCGGTATCAGCATTGGCAATCTGGATGCCCGCTTCCTGCGATACGTCGCTAAACTTGCCATCGCCGTCGTTGCGGTACAGCACCGGAAACGCGCCGCGAAAGTCGGTCGGACGTCCGTACGCTCGCAAGCTTCCATCAAGAGTGAACTCCATCGATCGGTCTTTTTCCGGCGACCACTCCAAATAGTTTGCCACCATCAAATCCAGATCGCCGTCGAGATCGTAGTCGAACCACCCGCAGCTCGTTCCCCACTGGTCGTCTGCCCCAGCAACACCGGCCTTTTCGGTCACGTCGACAAACTTTCCAGCTCCCTGGTTGTGGAACAGGCGATTCTTTCCCACAGCCGTGAAGTACAGATCGACTTTGCCATCGTTATCGAAATCGCCGCAGGCGACTCCGTTGCCGTAAAAGGAAACGTCCAGCCCAGAACCGGGCGTGACGTTTGTGAAGTTTCCTTTTCCGTCGTTTTCATACAACGCCTGAGTCGGTAACTCAGTTGGTTGAGGCGTCGTCCACGGCCAGACGGTGGAGTTCACGCAGACGATGTCCTGATCGCCGTCACCGTCGAAGTCGAAGAACGCTCCTCCGCCGCTCATCGTTTCCGGCAGCAGCTTTTCACCCGCCGCGCCGTTTTTGTGAACGAAGTCGATGCCGGCCGCCTGGGTAATGTCCGTAAATCGGATCTCAGGAATTTGCAGTTCCGGCAGTTCCCGTTCCTGTGGCAGAGCACTTTGTTCTTCTTTTTCGGGCGCAGCAATTTCTTCGGTCTGCTGCATCACGTAGGCGATCCCTGCCACGCTTGCCAACAGGGCCAGCACAACCACTGAGAACTTCATCGCCTTGCCGACGACGTCATCGTTTTCTGGTATATCGTTGCTCATTGAACCTTCAATTCGTAAATCACCAGCGGTTCCGCGGCCGCGTTGGCCGCCGGGTATTTCTTTCGAGCGATTCCGACCGCCTGGCCGCGAGCCGTGTCATCGGGCTTGTACTTGGTGTGCAAGCGGCGATGTTCGGCCGATAGTTCGGTGTCGCCAAGAAGGCTGTACAGCTGAGCGAGGTTGTGATGTGCGTCGACGTTTTCGCTGTCATCTTTCAGCGTCCGCCGAAATACCGCCACTGCTTCTTCCAGCCGACTTCGACGTTCATCCGCCCGCCGTTCGCCTCGAATATTTGTTGCCTGCGTGAAGATCGCCTGCCCCAGCAAATTGTTAACCACGTAGTCGCGGCTGAAATCGAAGCCGCGACGAACCGTATCCGCCGTGCGATAGTTCAACACCTGTCGGAAATTTTCTTCGGCCTGCTTGTGGTAGCCTTGCTGAGTGTTCAACACGCCGCTTAGCCACGCCAGCGTCCATGGTGGAGCCGCGGGATCGGTGTGTTCGGACGCTCGCTTCACGGCAGCGACGGCTTCATCCAGTTGGCCGTCGCCTGCTTCCTGCAGCAATACTCGAGCCAAATTCAGAGGCCCGTCATAGCGGCCCAGTTCTTCAACCTTCCGGAACGCTTCCGCCGCCTGTTTAAGTTCTGCCTTCCCTTTTAGCAGCATGCCGATGCCGTAATCGTTCCACCGCTGCCATTCCGGAAAGCCGTCGTCCGCTTCAGGAGTCGCTGCGACGTCCGCAACGCCCTGCACCGGAAATGTGACGTGGTCCTCAGCCAATACGGTGATTGGAAGTTCGTTACGGTACGGTTCCCCGTCGACGTGTCCACGGATCGGTTCCGCCTTCATTGCTGTTAGCGATTTGTCCACGATCTCCATGTACGTCGAATCGAACTTGCGATACAGCAACCGCACGGTGACATCGATCGGCGCGTTGACATCGTCTGGAACCTGAAGCGAATAGTGCACGGTCTGGCCCGCTCCGGGCGGAATCTGATGACTATACAGCGGCACAAAAATGTCTTGTGCGTTTCGGCGGTCGATGCGGTTGCCAAAGCGATCCAGCATGAATGTGTTCACGAAATGTGACCACGGATCGACGCTGTTGTCGTCATGCATTTGCCCGCTGACACCGACGATTCGATCGCCGGATTTCGCCGTCACTTCAAGCCAGATTTCGTTCGAATCCGACGTGCCCTGAGTGAAGTGATGCCCCATCTTTAGCGTGCGAATTACGGTTTCCAGCAGGTATCGTTCGCCCGGCTGCAGCGTTGGCACGTTGGCGCCGATGGGAGCCACCAGTTCGCCATCGATTGTGCCGCCTTTGCGAATTCCAAACAGATCGACTCGCATCACGCCGTTCAGGAAGTCCTGATGCGCCTTCACGATGTCTTCGCGATCACGCAGCCAGGCCATCGCGGTGTTGGCCGATGGGAACAGATGATTGTGAATTTTCAATTCCCCCGATTCGTCAAAGACCTGAGCACCAAAATCGTCCGACGCATGAGTCGGCATGTGGCATTCGTTGCAATTGTTTTGCGCTTCGGGCGGATAGTAAAAACTGCGAGCTCCATGCCCCGACACGCCGCTTAGCAACCAGCTGTCATGATGATTCTGCCCACGCAGCCATTCGCGGTAGTGGTTCAGTTCGTACGGCAGATTGACTTTGTGGCAACTGCTGCAGAATTCCGCCGACTTGTGAAGCGGCTTCAGAAACGTTTTCTTGTGAAACGATGGCTTCGCCTTCACCAGTTGATTGTTAACCCACTGCAGCAGTTCGTTGTCACTGTGAGCAAACGGGTAATGCTGAGGTTCCTCAATCGTGAAGTCAGCATTTCCTTCGCTGCTATTCACATGCGTGACCGCGTGACAAACGGTGCAGGTGATGCCTGACTGCGATGTCGGATGGTTGAGCATGTCGAAGTCAGGGTCATCGAACGCACCGCTGAAAAACGGCACGGGGTCGTGACAGCCGGCGCACCAGCGAGACGCCTTGACGCTGCCATCTCGTTTTAACGACAGCTCGCGAGTTTCTGCCACGCTGGCCAGATACATCGGGTTGTTAAACGAACTGAAACGATGAACGCTGTCGGACCATTCTTTATGAGAATCCTGATGGCACTTCAGGCAGTATTGGTTCATGTCCAGTGTCTTTGCCGGAATGAATTTGCCCGAAGACGTTCGCGCCAGCGAAGGTTTGAAATACTCAGTACCGGATTCCGGGCCGACGGCGTTCCACTGTCGAGGATCCTGAGACTGCAGGACGATCATCATCAACGCCGCTGCGCTTGCCAGGCCACCAAATGCCAAGCCTTGCTTCCATCTCATTTTGGGACCAACCAGCCGATGCAGCCAGTACAGCCACAGGCCAACAATCGGACAGGCCACATGAGCCCAGTACATCGTTGCCCTTGCCGCCGGGTGCTTCAGGTCGAGGACGCCTTCGATACGCACAAGTGCAAAGCCACTTAGCAGGATCACAATGCAAACGGCAAACAGGGCGTAGCCGATATTGACCGTGCGGCGGATTTTGCGGTCTTTGGTGTTTCGCATGTGCAGGATGCCGAATGCCAGAAACGGCACAACGATCATCAGCCCGACGATGATGTGCATCAGGAACATGCAGATGTAGAAGTAGTCCTGATACGTTTGATGCGTCCACCATTCCAGCGTCTTCACGCCGATCAGGTACGCGCTGTTTGCGGCGATCAGCGCCAGCAGTACCAGCATGATGTTGAAGACAATGCGCAGACGCGGTCCAATCGCCTTGCGAACGATTTTCTTTTCCGCTGGCGCACGATCAGGCGCAGCGGATGCAGTTTCAGAAGTCATGGAAGATGCAATTCACCATGCGGCCAGTTTCAAATGGCCACAGACATTGAAGCGTACGGATCAGCGCAGAACGAACTCGCACTGATCAACGAAGGGAACTTCAAACGGTGAATTCTGGTGGACGAAGCATTCGCAGAGGGAACCCTCGTCGCTGCGTTGGCGCGATTTCTCGCACACGCATGGCTGAGCGATTTGCGACTGGTGCCGTCGTCTTTGCAGGCGTCAGGCCATCATTGACACTCACGCTCGAACCGATCACTGGCAGGTCTCGCTGCGGAAAATCCTGCTTCTGGCGGCAATGCGGCCCGGAACAGGGCTGCGGCTTCGATTCCGTTGCGGGGGCGGCTTCTGTTTTGTCGTGTACCGAAGCATGCATCGGCTTGCTGTGCTTCGTGTACAAATATTCGCCACACGAAGCCTGAGCGAACGATGTCGCAAACATCGCCAGGCAGATTATCGTCAGAGTTTTGACAGAATTCTGAATCATCCGGGCTGCCGTCGGAGCAAAAATACAAGCCGCTCTCAGCATGTTACGCTATCGCACGCTGTTTTGTGAGTTGGAATTCGTCAAAAATCACTGATACAACTTGTTTTAACCCGCAGCCGCGGGCGCAGGCAGTGCCGTCACGCGTGTTTATGAGTTGGCAGCTTCCGCTGCAATTCCACTCCCTTCAACGACACCTGTGCCTGCGGCTACCGGTTAAACGACTAGCCGCGGACACACTTCGCAAGGCATTTGAGATGACGGGAAAGAAGAAATGGTTTGCCCTGGGATGTTTGCCGATCGCGATCGGCGCGGCCGTCATGTTGGGCGGTGCCGTACAGCAGGCTCGGAATGCCGCGAAGAAGACAGCCGACAAGTGAAACCTGAAAACAATTAGTCTCGCGCTCGCGAACTACCATGATCAATACGGCTGCTATCCGCCGCCGTATATTGCTGATGAAAACGGAAAGCCGATGCATAGTTGGCGAGTCCTGTTGCTCCCGTATTTGGATCAACGCCAACTGTACGAGCAATACGATTTTTCGAAACCGTGGGACAGCCCAGGTAACTTGCAGCTCGCGGCGAGACGCCCTCGCACCTACCTGTTGCACGGCGTCGATGATGATGGCGGAATCGCGACGAATTATCTTGCCGTCGTCGGGGAAGGCACGCCGTGGCCAGCTGGTCGTATGATGACTCACGAAATGATGGAAGAAACGGCTGGCCGGACAATCCGCGTCGTCGAGAATGTGGGCAGCGGAATTTTGTGGACGGAGCCGCGTGACCTGGATTTCAGCACGATGCCGATGACGTTGAAGGATTATCCGGCCGACGGAATCAGCAGTTGGCTGCAGCCTCCCGCCGTAGCGATGGTGGACGGCAGCACCGTCACGCTAAGCATGGAATTGACCGAAGACGAAGTCCGCAACATGCTGCTGATAGACAGTGATCAGGAACTCCCGGGTGGCGCACAAGAGATTGAAGACGGGCGTGATCGGCCAATTAAGGAGTGAGCGTCGATGGCAGTCGTTTGCCGTCATCGCAAAACCTGCGTAGAGTTTCGTCAAAAGTCGGCGCGACTTTGACTAAGAACCCCTAACCAAACCTGTGTGAGCCGCGACGTTTGTGGTTTCGTTTCAGGCAAGAAGTGAGGAGGCGGCGACAAATGTCGTCGACGACGAACGCCGCCGCCTGAGGCGGAACCACAAGCGGCCGGAGGGTTGTGACGACAGTAGCCGATCTGCGGCGTCAGCGCTCCTCGACGACATCTGTCGCCTCGTCACTATTCCTTGCATCTCGACCACTGTCGTCACAACGCGGCCACACAGGTTTTGTTAGGGGTTCTAAAACCGAATCGTCACGACAACTCCACTTTCTGAACGGGACAGTTCGCCATGCGTACCCTTCCACTTGCATTCGCCCTTTGTCTTTCCAGCCACGTGGCGTTCGCTCAGGAGCCGTTTCACGAAACGCTCACGTCGACCGCCGAATCCGTGAACGATGAAATCTGGTCTGCCGACAGCCGACAAGTCACGCCCAACTGCGAACACGATTGGTCAATCACGAAAGAAACGTTGCGAGGCGGACGGCAGGAAGGCGTGGATATCATCACCGTCGACAACGGGGTGATGCAGATTGTCCTGTGCCCGACTCGCGGCATGGGCATCCTGAAAGTCACATCGGGTGACCTGCAACTAAAATGGGATAGTCCGGTCAAAGAGGTGGTGAACCCTCAGTTCGTGAATCTCGCCAGTCGAGGTGGGCTTGGCTGGTTGGAAGGCTTCAACGAATTTCTGTGCCGTTGCGGTTTGGAAAACAACGGGCACCCCGGCACAGATAAATTCATCAACAACGTCGGCGACGAAGCCGAGATGGAACTGACTCTGCACGGCAAAATTGCCAACATTCCTGCCAGCAAGGTGGAAGTCGTCGTTGATCGGAAACCACCGTTTGCGTTGCGAGTGAAGGGGCAGGTGTATGAATCGTTTCTGTTTGGTCCGAAGCTACAGCTTCAGACAGAATTGGTTGTGTTGCCCGGCGAAAACACCTTCCAGCTGAACGATACGATCACAAATAAGGGAGCTCAGGAACAGGAATTCCAGCTGTTATACCACGCGAATTTCGGCAGTCCGCTGCTGGCCGCAGGAGCGGAAGTGCTGGTGCCGACTCACAACGTGACGCCGTTTAATGATCACGCCGCTGCTGGCATGAAAAACTGGTCGAAATATGAGGGCCCGACGGCCGGATTTGTTGAGCAGGTTTATCTGTTGAAACCGAAGGCCGATCACAATGGCCACACGATGGCGCTACTGGTCAACCGCGCAACGGCTCAGGCGGCTTCGATCGGCTGGTCAATAAAGCAGCTTCCGTATCTAACTGTCTGGAAGAACACCGGCGCGGCGGCCGACGGCTACGTGACTGGTATCGAGCCCGGTACTAACTACCCCAACAACCGAAGCGTGGAACGGGAAGCGGGACGCGTCCCCAAACTGGCCCCGGGTGAAAGTCGCGAAATGACGCTGACGTTTGGTCTTCATTCGGGAGGGAATGCAGTCGAGGCAGCGATCAACCAGATAACGGTTTTGCAGATGTCCGGGCAGGGGATCGACAGTCCGAATTCAACAACCACACCACGACAATGACGCCAGCACCCACGGTCGCTTCACCGCCGGTCAGCCGCTGGTTCGCGTGCAAATTAGGCTTGGCCACGTTCGCTGTTGTGGCGGCAGTTCTTTTTGCGTGGGTCAGTCTTCGCTTCGGATTGAATGCACCGCCGTCGACTTCCGGCGACGAACCCAGTTACGATTCCATTGCCTGGGAACTATGCCACGGCGACGGCTTTGCGATCGATTACTCTGACGCGGAATTTCGAACACCGTACGACACAGCGGCGCAGACTCAGCCTGAGCTATTCGACTTGCCATCAACGCAGCAGGGCCCGGTCGCCTTTCGCCCGCCGCTGATGCCGGTCATCACGGCCGCCGGGAATCTGGTGTTCGGTCGGCAGTTCTACGTGCTTCGTAGCCTGAACATTCTGCTGATGGCCGCGACTGCCGGATTCGTTGCGTGGTACGTGAGTCGCGAGGTTGGGTTGCTGGCGGCTGCGTTCGCTGTGCTGCTGCTGTGTGTCGATGTGAGGACTCGTCTGTACGCTCGAGCATTGCTAACCGAACCGCTGGCCTGCCTGCTGGCGACGCTGCTGACATTGCTGTCGCTTCGATTGTGCAAACAGTTTCGGTATCGGGAGGTCGCCTTGGCCGGACTGGTGACCGGACTTTCGGTTGCGACGCGGTCAATTGTCGTGCTGTGGCTTCCCGGGTTGGTGCTCATCCTGTTGCTTATTCAGCGGCGGACGCATCGTGCAAGCTTGTGGAATACTGCTCAAGGCGGCGTGGTTTTCCTGAGTTGCGTTTTTCTGACAGTGCTGCCATGGGCCGTCAGAAACGTGTTGCTGCTAGACCGGTTCGCTCCGCTGGGGACTCAGGGGTTGATGGAACTTTCCGCTGGCTACAGCGACGTCGCGTGGCAGCATTTTGGTGTGTGGCAGAATCTGTCCAGCAGTGACTTCTTTGCTGACGCTGACCTCGAGGGGAAAACTGGCGTTGCCAAAGAACTGGCGATCGCAGACGCGAGCAAAGCCAAAGCCGGAGAATGGATTCGCTCTAACACGGCGAAGCTGCCCGCGTTGGCAGCGATGAAAGTGTACAGTGAATTCCGGCCGCACAATTTGGTGGAAGGCCTGGTGCTGTTGCTCGCCTCAATCGGCGCGGTCGGTTCCTGGCGGTCGACGGCGACACGAATTCTTGTTGGACTGTTGCTGACCAATGCGAGTGCTGTGGCGTTAACGTGGTCGGTAGAAGGTCGCTTTGTGGTGCCTCAGTTGTTTGTGCTATATGCGTTGTGCGGCATCGGTGTCGGCAGATTCACCGGTTGGTTTCGGCAGCCGGCGCAGCAGCCTTCCTGAGTTGCTGCCAGCGCTCGAATAGCAGTGTATCCATCTTTAATTCAATCGGGTTCTGGAATTCCATGTCGACTTCCGATACCACCAGCCCCGCGAAATTGTGGTCGGCCAGAATGTCGAAAATGCCCATGCAGAATTCGCGTGATGTGTACATCGGTCGGTGCTCAAGCGGGCCCGGCAGGTAGCCCGGCATGTGGACATGTACGACGCATTCTGCGGCCCGCTGAAAGATGTTGCTTACGACGTCGAACATTTTTTCTAACGGTGCGTCCTGAAGGCTAAACTTCCAGATGTGTTCCATATCCAAAGTGACCGAACCGTGACGCAGAGCCCATTCAACAAGTTCGTCTGGCGGGACTCGCATGGTTTCAACTCCCAACACGATGTTCGGATGAATGGCTTTCACCAAATCGCCGTAGCGCTTCATCATGGGCGGGTGGATGACCACTGCAGACACGCTTAGTTCATCAAACAATCGGCAACAGGCCTGCAAATGGTCGGCAGATAGTTCCGGCTTATTGGGGAAGTGCATGGCGTAGTTCATGTCGAATCGCCGCGCCATCGCGATCACTTCGTCTGCTTGCTCAAGCACTGCTGCGTTCAGATACAGTTCCGCGTTGCGGAATCCAGCGTCGAATGCCTGCTGAAACGCTTCTGGCTGCGGTAAGAATTTAGTGGCGAGTTTTAGCATGGCGGGACTCTTGTCGTTTGGTGTTGCAGTCCGAAGGCGGCAGTGTTGAACGTGGGCTTGGAACTGAGTGGCTAAGGCAGGCAAATCATGCCTTCAGCGTAAAACGAACCGCCGATACTTTTTCCGTCGTCTGTCGTGGCGTGACTGCTCGACACTTGTCTCCGTTCCGTCCGTAATCTGCGAAGCCGCTGTTTAGTCATCGGGTGGCCACGCAGGCGATGTGCGGGAACACTGTGAAATTGCGACTTGCGACGCCAAATTGGGTTTCAGGCAGCTGGATATGGTTGTCGGGGGACAAGGCCCGACTGGAAGTGCCCTGCAGGATGTCGCCACACAGATTCACCGGCAGATTGAGCCGGTTTTTATCTGCGCGTATCTGTCGTTGGAAGAATGAGGCTATGTCGCTGATAGCCAGCAACGCGGCCATCAGCTTGCCGAAGATCATGCTCGTTTTCGGCGTGGTTGTCTCACTGTATTTTGGTGTCAGCACGTTTAGGCTCGCCGAAACCTATTTACTGTGCGACCCGGATTGCGTGCCAGAAAGCACGACGGCATTCAACATTGCGACGGCGTCTCTACTACGAATTTGCATGTAGTTCGGCAGTTTCTGTTGATATTTACTGGGATTGCACGTGCTGGAACTGCAACAATTTCTGCGTTCGATATGCTGATGAACAACTGCGAAACATTGTGCGAGTTTATTCTCGCCATTTTCGTCAAAATGCATTCTTCATCCGAGTGCCGTTGGCTTGCAAAACAGCACTCTGTCAACGGCATTGTCTCAAAGGCCACCTGCATGCCATATCCACCGATTTACAACTCAATGCGACAGATCTGCCGCTGCCTCGTCGTCCTGATTCTGATGCTGTTTGTCACTCAGGCTCAAGTGTCGGCCGACTCCTTCGAGTTCCAAAAAGACGACGTTGTTGCCATCTACGGCAACGGGCTGGCGGACCGCATGCAGCACGATCCGTGGGTTGAAACTGTCCTTCAGGCCCACCTGAAGGGGATGAATGTTCGGTTTCGGAATATGAGTTTCTCCGGCGACATGGTGAACCAGCGGCCTCGCAACAAAGGCTTCACGAACGATATGGAATACCTGCAGCATGTGGCTCCGAGCGTCGTCTTCATCATGTACGGCTACAACGAATCGCATGCCGGACCGAGTGGTGCGAAGGCGTACCAGGACGAACTGGTTAGTCTGGTCGAAAAGTATCGAGCGTTACGCAAAGAGAAAGGTGTCGACGCGAGATTCGTTTTGTTCAGCCCGATCGCCTATGAAAACACGGGCAGTCCGCACCTTCCGGACGGAATCCAACTGAATGCCAATTTGAAAGCGTTTACCGAGGCCACTCGCCAGGCCGCCACTGCGGCGAAGGCAACATTCGTCGATCTGTATTCGCCGACACTGCAACTGTTCGAATCCACTGAGGCACAACAGACGTTGAACGGGATCCATTTGAATGCGACTGGCTACCGAAACCTTGCTGGCATCATATCGCAGCGTTTGCTGAACAAGCCCGCGCCGACAGCGAAAGAGCTTACCCAACTGTATGCTGCTGTTGAGGACAAGAACTGGCACTGGCACAACCGGTATCGAGCGACGGACGGAAATGATGTCTGGGGATCGCGATCAGTTCTAAGCTTTGTTGACGGTCAGACAAATGCAGAAGTGCTGACGCACGAGCTCAAAATGCTCGATCAGATGACTGCGAATCGCGACGTCGTAATTTGGGCGGCCGCCGAGGGCAGGCAGATCGCTGCGGATGACAGCAACGTTCCTCCACCGATTGAAGTGATCTCAAACGTGGGCGGCGGGAGTCGCAGTTCGAGCGCCGAAAAAGAAGGCAGCACCGACTATCTTAGTCCGGAAGAAAGCCTCGCGAAAATTAATGTGCCTGATGGCTTTGAGCTGAACATCTTCGCTTCGGAAGTTCAGTTTCCGGATCTGGCCAATCCTGTGCAGATGCAGGTCGATGCAAAAGGGCGGCTTTGGGCGGCGAGCTGGAATTCGTATCCGAAATGGGAACCCGGTCAGGAACTCAAAGACAGCCTGATGATCTTTGAAGACACCGATCATGACGGTGTCGCCGACAAGCGAAAGATCTTCGCTCACGTGCACAACCCGCTCGGATTCGAATTTTGGGGTGGCGGTGTTGTGGTCACTTCTGGTCCGGATCTTCTCTTTCTGAAGGATACCGACGGTGACGACAAAGCCGATGTTCGCTATCCGCTGCTTCAGGGGCTGGGCACTTCAGACACTCATCACGCCGCGAATAATCTAATCTATGGACCGGACGGCGGCATCTATTGGCAGAGTGGTATCTTCCTGGTTCACAACCACGAAACGCCGTGGAAGCGGAATCTCACCACCGGCGGATCGGGGATGTATCGATTCGATCCTCGCACATTTGCGATCACTCCAATCGCTGCGAACAGTCCTAATCCGCATGGGATCAGTTTTGACCGCTGGGGCTATTGTTACGCCAACGACGGGACGGGCGGCAAGTCGTATCAGGTGCGCCCGCATGAGAATGGCTTCCGCATGCACACTCTGTTGACGAAGGAATTTCGACCGGTTGCCGCGAACGAAATTCTTTCATCGACACACTTTCCAGACGACATGCAGGAGGACTTCCTGATCCTGAATGTGATCGGCTTCCTCGGCGTCAAGCAGTACGACCTCGATCGGGGCGACGGTGGCAGGCGACCGTATGGGCACGTCTGGGGAACGCCCGGGATGGAACTTCTGAACGGCGAAGACCGAAACTTCCGACCAAGCGATGCAGTCATCGGTGCCGACGGCGCGCTGTATGTGGCTGACTGGCACAATATGATTATTGGCCACATGCAACACAATATTCGCGACCCCAGTCGAGACCACAAGCACGGTCGCATCTTTCGGCTGACCGCCAAAGGACGTCCCCTTCAGGAACCGGTTGCAATTGATGGTGAACCGATCGCAGCTCTACTGGACAACCTCAAGCACCCAGCGAATGGTGTCCGTCATCGTACGCGAGTGGAACTTAGTAATCGCGATTCCGGCGAAGTGATCGCGGCGACTCAACAATGGATGGCGAACTTTGATCCCAATGACGAAACCGAAGCGCACCATCTTCTCGAAGCATTGTGGATGCACCAGCAGCACCACGTGCAGAACAAAGAGCTACTTCACTCGCTGGTGAATTCCGAAGTCCCGCACGCTGCCGTCGCGGCGAAGACCGTTCAGCATGTGTGGGACAATGTCGATCTTAAAGGAGCCACAGAATTCGCGGCTCCGCCCGAACTGAAACTCGTGAAGTATCGATCGCCACGGCACCTCGATAAGAAGTACCACAAGATCTATCAGACCGGTGCTTCAATTTTTCAGCGTGAGTCACATTGCGCCACTTGTCATCTAACGAACGGGCAGGGCAACGGCATCGTCTATCCGACGCTGGTCGGAAGTCCGTGGGTCACTGGCAGCGAAGACCGGCTGGTTAAGCTGGCTCTGCATGGCATGTGGGGCAAACTCACGGTACGAGGCAAGACTTACGACCCTGCCCGCGGTGTGCCGCCCATGACCGCGTTCCGTGATCTGCTCAAGGATGATGAACTTGCAGCAGTTCTGACGTTTGTCCGCAACACGTGGGGCAATAAGGCGTCCGTGATTGACGCGAAGACTGTCGCGAAGGTTCGAGCCGAAACTGCGGGCCGCAGTGTCTTCTGGAAGCCGGAAGAATTGCTTGAGCAACATCCGCTCGAAAAAGAACTGATGATGCCGGGCGATGAGGCGGAAGAAGCTATCGCTAACCTGGAACTCGAAAAGGAATTGCTCAGTCAGCCGACGGCTAAGCTTGTTGAAGATGCCATCGCGAACGGGAAGGCTTCTCGCGGCAAGGAGTTGTTCTACCGATCTTCAGCAGCGTGCTTCGCGTGCCATGATCCACCCACCGGTACGCCTCGATTGGGGCCCGACCTGACGAAGGTGGCCACAAAGATGACGCACGAAGACCTTGTGAAATCGATACTCGACCCGTCTCAGAAGATCGACAAAGAGTTCGCTCAAGTGACTGTCGTGACCGATGAGGGCAAAGTCATCACCGGCATTCGAGTATCTGAAAACGACAAAGAGATCGTGCTGCGAAACCTCGCGCAGCCGAAGCCCATTACGATTGCCATCGACGAGATTGACGAAGTCGTCGAATCAAAAGTTTCATTGATGCCGGCGAATCTCGTGCGTCTGTTGAAGAATCGCCAGGAGTTTGATGACCTGATGAAGTACGTCATCGAAGTTCGAAAACGGTAGGCGTTACATAGAGGGGCTCCACGCATTGGGAAGTTGTGGCCTTCGCCAGAAATTCCGATCTGCGACCAAATCGCAGAAACTCTGGCGAGCCCCACGACAAGTTGCCGTTCTGGCTGATGCTGACGCACTGACAATACCACCGGCTGGTGTGACGCCGACTTTGCTTCGCCGTTAGCACCAATCAGCCCACGGCAATTGATGAATATCCTTCCAGCATGAAAGGGGCTGAGATTCGTGAAGCTACAAGTCCTGCTTGCGATCACGCTGTTCAGAATACTTCCGTCTGTTGCAGTCGCGGATGATCGTACGAATATCCTCTTTATCTTTGCCGACGACTGGGGCTGGGGCGACTTAAGCTGCCACGGGCATCCGTACGTTAAAACGCCCAATATTGATCGGCTGGCGAAGGAAGGGACCGACTATCACCGGTTTACAGTTGCCAGTGGCGTATGCTCACCCAGCCGAGCGGCCGTTATGACCGGACATTTTCCGGCTCGCTACAACATTGACGGGCACTTCGCATGGGTGCCCAGCAATGCGAAACGGAATATGCCGGACTGGCTGGCGACGGACTGCGTGACGTTGCCGAGACTGCTGCAACAAGCCGGATACGCAACGGCCCATTTCGGCAAATGGCATCTGTCGAACGATATGATTCCCGATTCGCCATCACCTGGTGAATACGGTTACGACACATACGGCGCCTTTAATTGTTCGGGCGAACAGATGCCCGTTCATGAAGACGCGGCGAATGCCATTCAATTTATCGAAGCCAGTCAGCAAGCCAACAAGCCCTTCTTCATTAACCTCTGGATTCACGAACCGCACACTCCGTTTCACGTTGTTCCGAAATACCGGTGGCGGTTTAGAAACAGCGGTCTTGACGAAGCGGATGAGATCTATGCATCTGTGCTATCGCACGCGGACGATCGCATCGGTGAAGTTCTGGATGCTTTGGATCGGCTGAATCTTACAGACAACACTCTGGTCGTGTTCAGTTCTGACAACGGCCCTGCTCGCGGAAAACTAAACGCACCGCTATCGCTAAGTTACGATACGGCAACTGGTGCCGGGTTCGGCATTGCGGCGTCGAAGGGCATCACAGCCGGGCGAAAGGGCTACAAGGCGTCGCTGTTTGAAGGCGGCATCAACGTTCCATTTATCGTCCGCTGGCCTGGCAAAGTTGGGGCGGGCAAAGTTGACGACCGCCTGTTGATTTCCGCCGTCGATCTGCTTCCCACATTCTGTGAAGTCGGGAAAGTCCACTTGCCTGCCTCATACAAGCCCGACGGGTTAAGCCAATTGGCCGGACTGTTGGGCGACTCACGTGACGGCCGCAGCAATCCGCTTTTCTGGAAGATGACGGGACGTGGCAAGCCACAGCAGGCGAATTCGTTTCACTGGGTAGACTATGTGATCGTCGACCAGCAGTGGAAACTTCTCGCGGACGACGATTCAACACACGTGGAACTCTACAATATCGTGGAAGACGTCTACGAGAAGAACGACCTTCACGATGCACACCCACAAGTTGTTGCAGCGTTGAGCAGGAAGCTGGCAGACTGGAAGGCCACACTGCCAAACGGTCCAGACTCAAGATATTTCTCGTCGCTACGAGAAAAGTAATTCCCACACTGGTGATTCGATGTGGCGGAGTGCCACGCGAGAACACTGACTACAGCCACTCCCTTTCGCAGGCAGATTCATGAAACGAACGACGCTATCTCTCGCCATCCTGATCGGCTGCATTCAGAACAGCCTTGCCGATCCGCTTGTTTTTGAAGGAACCGATGGGCCCGGCAACGGGCGGCACATTGTGCTGATCGCTGGCGATCACGAATACCGTTCCGAAGAATCGCTGCCCGCACTGGGAAGGATTCTGGCGAAGCATCATGGGTTCAAGTGCACGGTGCTGTTCAATATCGATCCGGAGACAGGCGAAATCGTTGCCGGGACTCCGTCCAGTATTCCAGGTCTGGAGGCCTTGAAGTCGGCTGACCTTGCCGTTGTGTTTCTGAGGTTTCAGGATCTGCCTGACGATCAGATGAAACATTTAGTCGACTACCTGCAGCGTGGCGGGCCTGTTGTTGGTATGCGAACGGCGACGCATGCCTTCAACATTCCTGCAGGCAAGACCTATTCGAAGTACTCATTCCGCAGCGAAGACAAAGACTACGAACTCGGCTTCGGGCACCAGGTACTGGGCCAGACATGGGTTGGGCACTATGGCCGCAACCATCAGCAAAGTACCGCGATTGCGATTGTCCCGGACAGGAAGGACCATCCCATTCTGCGAGGCGTCAGGGACGTGTGGGTTCAGGCGGGAGGCTATGTTGGCAAGCCGATCGACGGTGAGATCCTCACAATGGCTCAACCGCTGGATGGCATGACACCGGATTAACCGCCGTCGGAGAGTCAACCGCCCATGCCGTCTGAATGGACGCGGACGTATCGATCAGAATCGGGGAAAAAAGGCCGCGTCTTCACGTCGCTGTACGGCACCCCGGAAGACCTCACCAACGATGGGTATCGCCGACTGATGGTCAACGGCATCTTCTGGGCCTGCGGAATGGAAGACGCCATCACCGCCGACCTGAACATCAATTTTGTCGGCCCCTTCAAACCCAACACGTTCGGAAACCAAACTCACGCGTTGGGAATTAAGCCGAACATGTACCGCGGCTACGAAAGCCCAATCCCGGCGAACAACAACGTGAACAAGCCAGTGCGAAAGCCTCGCCAGAACAAGCCGAAAAAGCCACAGGCCCCTGCGAAGCGAGCGAATGGCAGTATTTGAATTATTATAGTGGCCAGCTTCGATGCGGGCGAACTCTAAGAGTATTGTGGCGTTGAATAGATCATTCCTTCGGACTTCCATCATCTGGTCGTTCGCGAGTAATGGCGATTGCCACTCAGTGGTTGAAGGTCCAGACCGTGAACACGGGCCCACATTCGCGGGGCACTACAATTCTGAAGTTTCGAAGCTCATGCTGTCGATTCGGTGTCTCTTCACCTTCCCTACCGTCGCGAGTGCAGGATCAAAGAGTGCCAAGTTCACACCCTCCGTAACAGAACTCGTGTAGAGTACGCCGGAATACTTGCACTTCTTGATGAATTCGCACATGTACTGGCTGGGGATATATTCAATTGCTGCGGCCGTCGGCAGAACTGGCGTCGTCAATTCTGAGCCAATACGTTCCAGGAACTCGACGTCACCTCGCAGCAAGGCAATCGCCGATTCATCTCCGAGCAAGAACGGCGAGACTAGCGCTCGCGGATTCCGCAAATCCAGCAACTTGATTTTCGCTCCGCGCTTTAGCTTGAACTCGGCAACGCAAACCGTTTCTCCGGGGTGGGGACGCACCTCGGAGACAGCGGTTTGAACCGTAGACGCCAAATACAAGTAGGGAATTCCGGCAGGATTGGCTCTGCCATGTGTCGTACGGTCCTGTGGTGGCGCTCCCATCTTTTTTTGCGTGAATACCTTACCGTCCTGAGAGATCCTTGCTCTGGACCAGGAAGCGGGGATGTCCTCGTCGATCGCAATGATGCTGGCAAAGAGGTCTTCGAGCCGCTCAAGTTCAATTTCTGTCTCAGGAAAAAAACGGTTGCGATAACGAAGCTCATCCCTAAATTGCTCCCAATCCTGCAGTCGCTTCGTTAGACATCGCGACGATGGGACCATTGCTTCGCGAGTACGCTCGCCGTCGTCCAGGATTTCGATCAACAGCAGGTTGGCATTCGCACGATCCAAGGCAAAAGCTTGCCAGTCGTCGATCAGCCAATCGACGAGGACCTTGCCTGATACGTTTGGCGTGTAGATTCCGCAGACGGGGTCAAAATATTCTGCCAGTCGCGACGCCTCAACAAGCTTAGTATTGATCGCGCCGCACGTCGGGCAGGTTCCTTTCGAATCACTCAACTCAACGATACGCTGATGGAGCTTTCGATCGTTAAAGCACTGCCCACAGCACAACATTACTAACCCACCTGCTCGTTCGCAAGAAACCCGGCAAGCGTCTCAATGTGGTGCTTCATCGACAATTTCTTGACGTACCCTAGACCGGGATAGTGACCCCGAGCATGAAGGTCTCGGAATTCAGCAATTGCAGATGTTTCCGCGAATTTCGATCTGCCACTATCAAGGACGTTCATCAGTTTTTGGAGGGCCTCCGCAAACTTTCCGGCTGGGTCTTTCGGAGTGTCCTGTCGTTTAGATTTGAAGTGGCTGATATACATCGCTTCATCTCTCTCGTCGTCGATGAACGTAAGATGGATCACGATGGTATAAGCCGGACCTCCGCCTTCGAGGAATTCGTCGCCGACGATCAGGAAGTCGCCAAAGCCGTCCATATTCTCTTCTTCGAATGTGATATGGAGATCTGAGAAGAATTCGGCACCATCCGGATGGTCTCGGCCTCGCCGACGCTCAAAGCCGTCGCGAACCAGGATTTTCTTTGGATGATCTCTGAAGTGACGCCGATAGAGCTTCCCGCACGCCGACTCAAGGAAAATGTCAGCGGATACGTTAGCCGTGTCATCTGGGTTGGCCATTAATCCTTTGGCATCTGTGTAACCAGCATGAACGAGCACAACGTCCGAACCAGCGTTACGCTCGCAGGCTTCGATGACGTCCCCGGCCCGCATGTTTTCGGTAAGAAGCAGCCCTACCGAAAGTCGATCATTCGTTCGAAGCTCGTGCTCAAGAAACTCAGCTAACTTAGCGCCGTTCGTGCTGAACTCTCCATGTTGCGGGTTCGATATCAATACGGCGCTTACACCAGCCGACCGGATCGCATCGAAGGATTTCCGCAGGCCTCCGATCTCGGACCGGACCGGCTCGATGATCGGCACGAATCCCGCGCCTGCAAGCACCGGTGCTGATTCGCGGATAGTAATGAGTTCGTATTGCTTACCTCTGAAGTAAGGGTAGTACAACGCTAGCTCCAGCCAATGGCTTCTGATACGGGAGTCTTCAATGCTGCAATCAAATTGGCATGGTCTCGTTTACGCAATCGAGTCGACAATGAGGCGCAGTGTAGTGATTCCGGAATGTCGCTGACAAACGATTTCAGAGATTTCAGTGTGCGCGACTTCTTCAACGTATCCACCATGGCGCCATGGGCCACAACCGAATCGAGTCTAACGAATTCGCTTCTCAGCGCTTCGTATTTCTGCGTGTTAGGAACAACTGGAACCGAGACTCCGGCGTTTTTCAACGCCATTGCTGCCTCTCGCAACGTCATTGCCTCGAAAATGGCGTTTGGACATGTGCGGGCCGCATCATTGATTCCTTCGCGAACCGGGGAAATTCGGAATGTCTTGGAGAGCTTCAGAATGCCAACAGCGTCTGGTACGCATCCGAGCACCTCCTCGAGGTGGTTCTCGCCAGCGATCACATTCACCGTCGCGAAAACCCTGAGGTACTCTTCAATCTGCAATGGCAAGCGTGCCAGGTTATCCCGCTCTGACTTCACTTCATATGCTGTGGCGGTACCGTTGAGGATCACAACATCGGCGATGCAACGGCCCACGCGAAACTCCGTAAGCATTGATGCAGTGTTGAGATTGTGTTCTCCAAGCAGGACTCTTCGCGTGATCGCGGCCTTATAAACGTATTCATGCCGATTACATGTCCGCCGCAGATAGCTGAAAGCACAATCGAAGAGGTGCCCTAATTCGGTGATGTTGGGCTCAGCATCCAGGATGCGAGACTCTGAGATCAACCGAGTGAGCGTAGGGGACCTGCCAAGTCCAGCCAGTTCCTTCAGCACGGCAGAGGAGAAGAAACGAGCAAGAGCAACAGGCTCGATTCCTACGGCGTTATTCATCGTTTTTGCTCCTGAATAGTGCTGTGCCTGAATAGTGCTGTGCCTGAATTGGCTGCCTAGATGTTTGACATGGGATCTACTGTACACAAGTCGGACGGGATCACCAAACTTAGAATTTGAAAGAAGGAAACTGGGGTGCTGGCAAACAAGAAGCAGGGCCGATTCCCGCTGAAGCGATCGTCGCGCCGACGATAGAAATCGGCCTAACTTAACCGCATCCACTTTCCTCAGCGATTCGACTTACCACGCAGACCCCGATCGTCCGTCGTGGCATCTCGGCCTAGACGGCGAGGGTTGTTGCGCTGGGGACCTGGCCCCAGTGGCCGGTTTCGCCCTTTGTGTTGACCTAGTGGAACAGGTAGTGAGCCAGTTTCCCGCCGTATTCGCCCTTAGGCTTAATGATGCGGGGCGTGCGAGTTGCATGCGAAGTGAGGCGGTACTCTGACCGTGGCTGAGGAGCCCAGTCGCCGATGGCGATGTAAACTTCCGCTCCGATGCAGCTGCCCGGGGCGAGCTATCCGCGTTGGCGTTGAAGCGTCTGAGAACACTAGCAGATGCTCAAAGCGGTCGGAGCCGATAACCTGAGCGATCGCTGAAGTGTTTCAAACGTCGAGCGGCGCCACGGCTGCGATGGCGGCAGTGTAATTGACTCAGACGGTAAGAGTCTTGCCGAACTCCTTGATTTCGTCGGAGTCCATGCGGTAGGTTTCGGGCAGCTCATTGATAATGTCGGCAAAATTGCCAGCCCACGCATCAAATTGGCCTCCTGCGGACAGAGGCATTTGCTTGGTTCTGGTCAACGTGGGCGTCGCTTACTATGTAGCAACGTAGAAGTGGCTTTCGGACGGTTAGAGCGTGGCATAACGACAGACTGAAATGCGGGCCCAGTGCAACATGGTCACGAGAAAATATCGGAACCCTGCTCCCAGGTAGCAAATGGCAGCGAGCAACATCTCGGAATATAAATTCTAAGCGGCTCGCGGGCCTGCACTCGCTACGCGAAGAAGGCGCTGACGGCCTGGCCTTTGACTAGTTCGCGAGGTTGGTTCAGGTGGTTGTAGACCATTGTTTCGGGATCGATGCCGAATGAATGGTAGATGGTGGCGAGTAGCTCCTGCGGATGAACGGGATCTTCCAGCGGCGCTGACGCGGTTTTGTCTGACTTGCCATGCACGTTTCCTCGCTTCACGCCTGCTCCGGCGATGATGCCGGTATAGCAGTACGGCCAGTGATCACGTCCATCGTCGCTGTTGCCGTTACCGCTGGTACTGACGCCTCGCTGCGGACTACGACCGAATTCGCCCACGACGACAACCAGCGTTTCTTTCAGCATTCCGCGTTCGTCAAGGTCGGCAATGAGACCGGAGACTGCACCGTCCAGCATTGGGGCGGACTGAGTTTTCATGCGTTTGGTGAGTCCCGTGTGGTGGTCCCAGGAATGGTTGTCAGAGTTCGCGACCTTAGGCCAGATCACTTCAACGACTCGGGTGCCTGCTTCGACAAGGCGGCGAGCCAGCAGGCAGGAATCTCCAAAAGTGTTGCGGCCGTATCGTTCGCGGGTCGTGTGGCTTTCGGCGGCGAGATCGAATGATTCGCGAGCTCGACCGGACACGATCAGATCGAGTGCCTGTTCGTAGTATTGATTCAGATTCAGGTCTTTCACGGCGTTGTCGATCTTCGGCATGCCCGCGTTGATCGTGTTACGCAGTTTGGCTCGACGATTTAATCGCACAGAAAAGACTTCCGGCCGTAGCTTCAGGTCGTCAATTTTGATCCGCGTCATCTTCGACATGTCCATGTCGTCGCCGGACGGATACAGCTGGTACGGATCGTAGGCTTTGCCCAAAAATCCGGCGGTTCCCCCTTTGCCGATGACACTGCTTTCCTGCAGCGGACGAGGCAACATAACGAACGGAAGCATCGGTTCATCCACCGGACGAAGTCGTACGATGTTAGAACCGAAGTTCGGGAAGTCTTTCGGGCTGGGAGGTTCGAGCTGTCCGGACGGACTGACCTTATCCGTGGTATAGCCGGTCATCATCTGATAGATGGCGGCCGTGTGATTAAACAGGCCGTTGGGCGTATAGCTCATGGAACGGATCATCGTGAATTTGTCGTTGATCTGAGCGAGCTTCGGCAGGTTTTCGGTGAACTGAACTCCTGGCAACTTTGTCGAAATGTTGCTGAAGACACTCTTCACATTTTCCGGCACGTTTTCCTTGGGATCCCACAGATCCAGATGTGACGGCCCACCCTGCAAATAGCACATGATGATGCTCTTGGCTTTGCCCCAGCCGGGACCGCCGGCAATGTCGCTTTTGTTGGCCGCCGTGGCTGACTTAAGTTGCAACATGTTGGCCAGAGAAAGCCCCAGCATGCTGGACCCGCCAACTCGCAGTACGTCTCGCCGCGTGCGGCCGAGGTTACTGTCACAAACGTCTTTTCCAGCTTCGCCTTTGATGTGCAGCATGAATTTGTTCCTTGTGAGGGCTGTTAATGGGGAGATGAATTATTTCAAAACGGCTGTCAGCTTTCAGCGGTCAGCTTCTAGCTTTTTGATTAAGGCGGTCAGCATGCGTTTGATTTCGATCACTTGTGAGTTTGACGCGGCGTCAATCTGTGTGTCAATGTAGCCGAGATCACGAGCAACCAGAATATGGTATTCGACTTCACTGGCGGAACCGGCTGCCATTTGTAGAAAACGCCCGAAATCGGCATCACTGCCTCGACCGCAGCCTTCTGCGATGTTGGCCGTGATCGACGCCGCCGACCGGCGCAACTGACTGGCAGGCCCAAACCGTTCATCTGTGGGAAAGTTCTTCGTTGCTTTGTAAACACTAAGCTTGAACTCGTGAGCCTTCCTCCAGACAACTAAATCATGAAACGACTTTTTCGCGGAAACCTTCAGGCTAACTGCTGAAAGCTGACTGCTGACAGCTCCCTTCTAATGATTAAACAAAAACGCGGGGCTGTTGATTAGTGCCCACGCGAGATCCTGCGTGGCCGTTAGTCGTTTGGCTTCGAGTTGCTTCTTGCTGAATTCAACATCGGCTCGCAGGCGGACCAGCTTGCCGTCTTCAGTGATTTCCTGACTGACGAAGCCAAGTCTTTCCTTACGTTCAGTGACACCCGGATCCTCCGGCAGTGGCTTCTTCGCTTCATTCAACGCGGCTCTTTTGGCGGCCAGCGTCGCGTCGGATTTGCCGAACCACGCGACGGCGGTGGCGTTCTGAGCATCGGTGCGTTGGTCTGCGGGGACGCTCGCGATTGCTTTTAGCGATTCCGGCAGGCTGAGTCCTGGCTTGGCTTTCTGCGTGGCAGAGATCCTGAACCTGCCCAGCAGGTGTTCCTTGGCGGTGTGATTTTGATGAATGATGAACTTCAAAATGGTACCGCCATCACCGCCCACTGGTTGCTTCGTTTCGAACGTCGCCCAGTGAGTCACTCCGCCCGCGTTGGCGACCGCCCATGCGTTTTGATTGCCCGTGTTTCCGTCAATTGCCAACGCAATGTTGAAGCCACCTTGCAGGAAGTCTGCCTGCGCGTTTGCCAGGTCAACTTTTGCGAACTCGGCCGGCTTCGCTGCGGCTGCGGCCTGAACGTCGAATTCTGTCACCACAAAATTGCCGTTCGCGGGCAGGCCCGGGCCGTTGCCTTCCAGCGACGTATCCTGCAATGCTTCGATACGGAAGGCGGTGATGTCTTTCAACGATGTCTTCACGGTAATTGTGTAGGCACCCTTGTCGGCTTTGCCGGTCGCCTTGATCGAACGATCACTCAGGCGTTCCAGTGAAACGCCTTTGGGAGCAGTCAGTGTGTCTGACTCCAGCAGAAACCATTCGGCATCCGAATTGTGTTTGGCAAGATACTCGCTCGCATGCTTTGTGGTCTCAGCGTTGTACTTATCAAAGTCGGCTTGAGCCGCTGCCTGTTTCTCTGCGCGAGCTTTCTCTTCTTCCGCTCGACGCGGGGCGATTTCTTTTTCGAAGGAGGCCAATTCGCTTTTGGCTTCGGCGATCGCCTTCTCGCGACTCGCTTCCAGCTTCGGTCGTTCTTCCTTCCACCATTCTTCTCGTTCGGTCAGCATCTTTGTGAGTTGCTGATGGTCGCTTTCGATCTGACCGACGGACGCCAGCGTGGCGTCGATTTCCACGTCTGTGGCGGGCCGGTTGAGGATTCGAATGAATAGTTCATCGATCAGCGCCCGATCGTCGCCGATTTTTTTTGCAAGTTTTGCGAGTTCACTGTTCGGGTCGTCAAGAGCGGTGCCAACGGTGGGGCCACCGATGAGTGCCATAATCGGTCCCAGTTGCAGATCGGCTGATCGCTCACATTCGCACGCACTTTCGCGGACAGGGCGCCCCAGATTGTCCAGAAAGCCGTCTGGCAGTTTGACGCCAGCATCCGGAATCGCGGCCGCTCGCGTGCCGCTGGGAACGCCAGGGATGTTCGAAGTGGTTCCGACCACTCGATGGATCGCATCATACAACACTTCCGCAGGAAGGCGGCGAGCGATCGCGTGAGAGTAGTTCTGTGTGTCGTCCTCATTCCACTGGTTGGTTTCCAGCGACAACTGATACGTGCGTGATTTGCAGATGAGGTGCAGCATATGGCGGACATTGAATTCGCTCTTCACGAACTCGGCCGTCAGGTAGTCCAGTAATTCGGGGTTGGTGGCCGGGTTGCCGGCGCGAAGGTCGTCGATTGGTTCACGAATGCCGACGCCCAGCATGTAGCCCCATAGCCGATTTACGTAGCTTTTTGCGAAGTAGTGATTGTCTGGCGATGTGATCCAGGCCGCGAGTTGCTGGCGGCGATTGGCTTCCTTTGGACAGTCGTAGTCGCAGTCGAACGGGAACTCCGGCGGCGCCACAGAACCCGTGCGGTCGTGAGTGATCTCGCCATCCTTCTTTTCGAAGACGACTTCGTAAAACGGCTTGGCACCTTCCACCGCCGTGCCGCCGATCTTGCGTTTTCCGCTCGCGGGATCTGCCTTCAGGCCGACTCGAGCGAAGTACGCGGCCGTTTCGTAGTATTGATCCTGCGTCCACTTTTCGAAGGGATGATCGTGGCACTTGTTGCAGTTGAACCGCACACCCAGGAACAGGTGAGTCGTGTTCTCCATGATGTCGACTGGTTCACGCAGGATCTTGTAATAGGACGCCGCCGGGTTGTCTTTGTTCGACCCGTCCGCTGTGATCACCTGTTGTACAAATTTATCGTAGGGCGTGTTCGCGGCCACTTCGGTTCGAATCCAGTCGCGGAACGCCTGGGAACCTTCCGGCCCCAGAAACTTACGATTCACCTGCAGCAGGTCGGCCCACTTGTTTGTCCAGTATTCCACGAAGTCTTCATTGCCGATCAATTGGTCGACCACGGCCGCTCGCTTAACCTTCGTTTCTGATTCGTCTGCCAGAAACGCTCGTACCTGTTCGGCGGTTGGTGGTAGACCGGTTAAGTCCAAATGCACGCGCCGCAGATACTCCGTGTCGCTGCACAAACCGGATGGTTGAATTTTCATGCGCTGCCATTTGTCGGCAACGAGTTTGTCGATTTCACTCCATGATTCGGGCTCCTTCCATTCAAAGCCGTCGCGGTCACCCATCACCGTCAGCGTTGTTGCGGTGTAGGCACCTTCGTACCGTGCCAGGATAGGAGCCTCGCCGCGGCGGATGGCAGTCATCAGTCCCCAGCGGTTTGTGACGGCGACTTCTGTGTTGCCGCTGTCAATGTAGGCTTCGCGTGTGACGTCTTTGGTGCTGCCGTCGGCATACGTGGCGACGATGCGAATTTGCTGAGGCGAACCGATTTTCTGAATGACGGGGTTTTGAGGCAGAATGGAAATGCTGGCGACTTTCGGCGTCGACAGATCAAGCTTCGCTCCGTTGGCCACCCAGTTGCGGACGACTTCGTAATAATTACTGCTTGGCTTGAACAACTGACCGCCTTCATGAGGCACAGCGCCGGACGCCTTCATTAGCATCAGGCTGTTGGCGGGTGAGGCCACATTGGTTCGGCGAGCCGCAAGGTCGTCCGTGAAGGCTCGAATGTCGTAGATCGGGTCGTACCCACGCAACGACAGTTTGAAGCCGTTTTTGCCTTTTTGCGAACCGTGACACGTGCCCTGGTTACAGCCGACTCGCGACAGAATGGGATTCACGTGCGTTCGGAAGTCTGCCACAAACGGCTGGCCAACTCCGGAAACCGTCATCGGCACTTCTACGC
Source organism: Fuerstiella marisgermanici (assembly GCF_001983935.1). Classification (GTDB taxonomy): domain Bacteria; phylum Planctomycetota; class Planctomycetia; order Planctomycetales; family Planctomycetaceae; genus Fuerstiella; species Fuerstiella marisgermanici. The sequence goes on from NZ_CP017641.1 coordinate 888,301, forward strand.
TGACGGCGCCGACTTTGACAACCAGCTTTGCAGTGCCGTCCGTTTTGGGTTTCACGAAACCGGACGGCGTGATGTCGACGATAGCCCCGTCGTGCTGCAGTTCGGCGATTCGAGTCACGTCAATCGTGTCGCCGGAATCGAGCGTGCCGGAGATCAATAGCTGCGTGTAATCAAACGCATTGTTCAGGCTGACAGACGATGGCTGAATCGTTAGAGCGGTGACGGCCGTTCCTTCGGGAAGAGTTTCCTTGCCCGCCAGAGGGGAATCGGCCCACGTCAGATCGTTTGTCGCCACAGGCTGACTTTGTTCGCTGCTTTGGCTAACCGGCGCGGCGGCGAATGTTGTGATGGGTTGACCGGTTTCGGTGTCGATAATTCGGACCGTGCCGTCACCGCCGGCCACGGCTACCTGGCGGCTGTTCGGGTGAAACGCGACGGCGTACAGCGGGCTATCGTCGATTTTTACGTTGGCAATTTGCTTGATGTCTTTCGATCGATAGTCGTCCAGTTTCTTCTTTTCCTCCGGCGTTCGGCTGCGGACAAGTTTGGCACTGATCGCTTTCAGATCATCAGGCAGCTTGGTGTCGAATTCGTAACTGGACACCGACAGTTCACCTTTGCCGTCGAGTGAGCTGACAGCGGCGATGCGTTTGCCGTCCGGACTGACGGCGACTCCGAAGACGCGGCCGGTCATCGGTTGAAGGCTTTTGATCAGATTGGAATCGTCGCCGATTTTGCGAGCCGTGATGCGAAACACGCGGTACACCTTCGGCACACCGTCCGATCCGCCGACTACGATTTCGTCTCTTTCGGGATGACGGGCGATACTGTTGATGCCGCCTTTCAATGCACCCGGAGTGATGGACGTGACGTTGTCGATAAATCGGTTTGTTTCCACTTCCGTTAGCTTCACCGTCATGTCGCGAGACACCGACAGTACATGCGGGCTTTCGTTTTCGACGGTGAAGACGGTGTCTCGAACCCAATCGCTATGAGCTCCCTGATACAGGACCTGCTCACCGGTTTTGGCGTCGATGGCTCGCACCGTGTTATCGGAGCAACCAAACGCAATCAGCTTGCCGTCCGGCGACCAACTTGCGCCGTAGACTGTGTCGAACGTCACGCTGTGTGACAAAGTAAGTTCGCGATTCTTAACGTCCCACACCTGGATTTCGCCCATGCGCCCAGGCTGTCCGCCCGTCACTGCCAGTCGCTGGCCGTCTGGCGAGAAACGTACGGACTCGATACGTTCGGAAAGCCCAATCAGGCGATCGGCCAATCCGGAACCGTCGACGTTGTGCAGCAGTACTTCGTTGAATCCGGCCACAGCCAGAAGCTTGCCGTCGGGTGCAAAGTCAATCGATGTGACAACCGGCGGCAGCGAATACGTAGGCGGATTGTCGCGACTGTATTCTATTTTTGTCGAAGGCGGTGTGTCGTCTTTCGCGCCTTCGGCAATCCACTTGCGAATAAGCTCAACTTCAACGTCGGCCAGAGGCTTGCCTTTGGGCGGCATAGCGGCCTTGCCGTTTTCGGGCGTGATCTGAGTGATCAGATAGCTTTCGTCCGGCTTACCGGGCACGATCGCGCTGTCGCCGCTCTCACCCCCGCCGATCAGCCTGGCGAAGTCTGTCATCACGTAATCGCCCTTCGCCTTGGCGGGCTGGTGACAACCCTGGCAATGAGCCTGCAGGATTGGTTTCACCTGCTTGTGAAAACTTACCGAAGCTGCTTCAGTCGGCTGTTCGTCAGCAACAACTGAGGCGGCGGCCAAAGTCAGGATGATGGCACTCAGTTGGCCAGCGTAGACAAGGTTCCGAAGGCAATTCATATGCGGCAGTCTTGCGTCTATTTGGGTTAGCGATCGCAATGACCAACGAAGAACGTGGAACATCGCGTTTCCGGTCGGGGGCTCCTGCCGCATCTGCAATTGGGGGGATTCGGTCGTGCAGCTTTGGCGGGAACCTCGGGTGGGAGGGAGCGAACAGGTCACACCGTGTGCTGTCAAGGTACCATTGCGGAATTAGGGAAGCAAGGTGCTGTTCATTGTTTGGAGCGAAATGTGCCGCAGGAAAATCGGCCGAAACAGGCAGTTTCGGCCGGTTATCTTCGAGCTTTCTGTCGCTGATGGCTCACGCGTGTGACTGATTGTCACAACGCCGTTTTAAGTTGTGACGGTTGGTTAAAAGCACTTGCCGTTCTCCGAATTCGACAAGATTCGAAGTCGACTCTGACGGGAACTGTTCGCGACGCGAGACATCGCGTGACGATCTGCATAGCGGTGGACGGATAATTGCTGCCCGACGGAACGAACAACCGGCGATCGCCCGTAGTCAATGGACTGATACGATGATCACGCGTGTATTAACAATTGTTGTGGCAGTCAGCCTGAATTCGATAAGTGGTGCAACGGTCACCGAAGCCGCCGATGCGTGTGGAGATGTCTGCGGCGAAGGTTGTACAACCTCCGGGTGCGTTGGCGACACGTTCAATGCAATTGATTGGCTACATGGCGAGCGTTCGCTGTTTGATGGCATCAACAAAAAAGATGAAAACGGCTGGTCGTATTCTGTCGGCGCACAATTGCGTCATCGCTACATGGATGAATCTGACCGCTTACGTCCCGGCGGGCCTGGCGATTCGACATACCACCTGTGGCGATTTACTCCCAACCTGAAAGTCAGCTACGGTGATACGTTCGAAACGTTCGTTGAAGCCATTGATGCGTCTGCCTTCGGCTACGATGCTCCGCTGTCACCGCTCGGCATCGACGAAAATCGAGCTGACCTCCTGCAGGCTTATGTGGACCTGAAAATTGCAGATATCGAAGGCGGCGGAAGTGTGAAGTACCGCTACGGCCGTCAGTTGCTGAAGTACGGTTCTCAGCACCTGCTGTCGCCGTTGGCTTGGTCGAATACGTTTCGCAACTTCGAAGGGCACAAGGTGATGTACTCAGGCAGCGACTGGAACGTAGACGGCTTTCATCTTAATAGCGTCAACAACGCTGCAGGCGGGATTGCTCGGCCAACCAGCTTTGATCACGCCGATCAAAGCCGCACAATCAGCGGCGTGTATTCCACGTACAAAGGCATGGAAAACCAGACACTCGACCTGTATTGGCTGTGGTTTCAGGAAGACGAACGAGTCGCGAATCGCATGGGCGGCGATCGCCACACGATAGGGGCTCGACTGGCAGGGAACCAAGCCGTCAAAGAGTGTGACCAGGTTGTGGGCACATGGAACTGGGATTTCGAAGGTGCCTGGCAGTTTGGCAAAGACGATTTTTTGACCGGAGCTAATCAAGACGTCAATGCGGGCTTCTTTTCCGCTATGTCAGGCTATACGTTCAATCAGGCGACATGGTCGCCGACCATCAGCGGTCTCTTTTACTGGGGATCGGGCGACAGCGATCCGGCCGATGGCGAAATCAACACGTTCTATTCTTTGTACCCGCTCGGGCATGCCTACTGGGGCATCATCGATAACTTCTCAGGCCAGAACCTGTTGGACTTCGGCATCACCGCAAGTGTGAAGCCATCTGAAAAGCTTACGCTGTTAGCCGCGTGGCATGCGTTCCGAGCAGCCAAGACGGGCGACAATCTGTACAACATCGCGGGAGCACCATTCGCGATGGCTCCCGGTGAACGGGACCTCGGAACAGAAGTCGACCTTGTTGGTACTTACACCTTTTCGAAAAACCTGAATACGCAGGTTGGCTATAGCTGGTTCTTCTACGGCGACGCCGTCGACAGAAGCGCGTTCGCTCGCCCCGACGCTTCGCAGTTCTATGTGCAGACAACGTTGTCGTTTTAGTTGACCGACACCAATCCGTGTGAGGCGTTCCAGTGCTCTTTCCCTTACCAGTTGAGCGGCAAGGCTGTCCGCTGCTGGAATGAAGAACGTGCGTCTTGCGGCTCACGAGTTCCCAGGCAGTTTTCGAATGACGGGACGGAGTCGAAGCCGCGATGCTTCGCGCACGAACTGATGAACGCACGGCGAGTTACCGGAGCCGCACACACGCGTTTCGATTCTGTGTGTGAATTGATCGCCTGCACCACTGCTTGAGCCGTCTTGCGACGCCCCTCTTCCGCGATAAGTCGTGGGAGCACCAGCGCAATTGCCGCGCCTCCTTTGAAGCCCTCGCGCCTAAGTTTGGCTGCACGCGAGCGACCGCTTTCCCTTCTGCGCTGTGATTGAGCCCGGACGAATGGTCGTTCCGTCGCTGTCCGCGCTCTGTTGTTCCGTTAAGCGTGGGGGCCAGGTCGGGTTCTGTCGGCCTGGGACAAGCGTTTCTTTCTACGGAGAAACTCACGTATCTTAAATCTGCACATTGACATACAGTATTGTTATCTATACCTTTGGGTGATTCATTCGGCCAGCCTGCTGTTTAGCAGGGCGGCGTCCTCTGGATTCACCGGAAAGTACCATGCTAAGCCAAACTACAATTGCGATCGTCAAGGAGATCACCCCGGCCGTCGCTGCGAATGCAGAAACCATCACACGACGGTTTTACGAACGAATGTTCGCCGGTAATCCGGAAGTCAAAGCATTCTTCAACCAGGCTCACCAGCACACCGGCGGCCAGCAGAAAGCTCTGGCCGGCGCCATCTGTGCGTACTTCACTCATATCGACAATCCGGCCGTACTGATGCCCGCCGTTGAATTGATCGCTCAAAAACACTGTTCGCTGGGCATTAAGGCAGAACACTATCCGATTGTCGGCAAGCATCTGCTGGACGCGATCAAAGACATCATGGGCGACGCTGCGACGGACGAAATTATCGACGCCGTGGCAGAGGCATACGGCTTTTTGGCGGATCTGTTCATTGATCGCGAAGCCGCCATTTACGATGACCAGAAAGGCGTGCCGGGGGGCTGGAACGGCTACCGAACGTTTGTCGTCGATCGCAAGGTCGTCGAAAGCGATGTGGTGACTTCATTTTACCTGAAGCCCGAAGACGAAGGTCTGCTGCCGCCGTTCAAGCCGGGGCAGTACATCACGGTTAAGATCGACCATCCCACAACACCGACGTCGCCGCGAAACTATAGTTTGTCGGATCGAGCGGGTGAGGGGCACTACCGCATCAGCGTGAAGCGTGAGGAACGCTTGCTGCCGGACGCACCTGACGGACTGATTTCCAGCCATCTGCACGATGCTATCGAGCCGGGCCATCGTATTCAGGTTGGACCGCCGTGCGGGGAATTCACGATCGATCCGGCGACGTCATCAGACACGCCAATCGTATTGCTGGCGGGTGGCATCGGAGTCACTCCACTGCTGTCGATGGCGAAATCGCTCATCCACAGCAACCCGGATGCATCCGTCTATTTTGTCCAGGCCGCTCGAAACAGCACAGCTCACGCCTTCGCTCAGGAACTCCGCACGCTTGCCACGACCGGCGTCAATGTGAAAACGCGAGTGTTATATGACGCTCCATTACCGGGCGACGTCGAAAGCGGTCGGTGTGATGAAGCGGGGTTTGTGACCACCGATTTACTTCGCGACTGGACGCCGCACACGGAAGCAGAATTCTACTTTTGTGGCCCGAAGCCGTTCATGCAAAACGTGCATGCGAGCCTTCAGGAACTTGGCGTTGCGGAGGATCGCATTCGTTACGAGTTCTTTGGACCAAAGCAGGACCTGCAGGCAACTCTGGTTCCTGCATAACAAACAGTCTATCTGAAAACAGGATTCTAAACATGACGACAGCATTACAACTCACCGATTCCGTCGGTGCATGGGTGACTGAATACCCGGCCACGTCGCGGGTCTTCGAACAACACCGCATCGACTACTGTTGCGACGGCGGGCGACCACTGATCGAAGCCTGTGCCAAAGGCGCGGTCGATGTTCAGACGGTCCTCGGCGAACTGAATGACGTGATTTCAAAAGCAGCTTTGGAAGACGCGGCTGATAAAAACGTTTCGTCAATGTCGCTGACCGAGTTATGCGACTCCATCGTCGCGACGCATCATGAATATCTAAAACGTGAACTGCCACGGCTGACTCAGCTAGTTGACAAGGTCGTTCGAGTGCACGGTGGAGATCATGAATGGCTACCTCGGTTGGGGACGTCGTTCCTGCAATTGCGTGACGAACTGAATCCTCACATGTTGAAGGAAGAACAGATTCTGTTCCCCGCACTACGCACCATTGAACAGTCCCAGGAAGTGCCCGCGTTTCCGTTCGGATCGGTCGACAACCCGATTCACATGATGGAACACGAACACGACGTGGCCGGTCAGGCGTTGAAGGCGATTCGCGAGGCGTCGTCTGACTTCACATTGCCGGACGGTGGTTGCAATACCTTCCGAGCCATGCTGGACGGTTTGCGGGAACTCGAGGGCGACCTGCATCGGCACATTCACAAAGAGAACAATGTGTTGTTTCCGCGAGCTTCAAAACTGGCGGCCGAATTGTCCGGCGCTGCAACTGTTTGACGAATTCGACTGTGGCTGTTTGTGAAAATTGACAACTGATCGTGGAAAGTAAAATCGATGCGACGCCTTTGGTTGCTGTTCGTGGCCGTGATGATCTTTTCGTTTCTGGTTTTGGGCTGGATCGGGACGCGCATCTATCAGGAGATGCCGCCTCTTTTCGACAAGGTTGTCACGACCGACGGCGTAACGCTGATCGACAGCGGTGAGGTTTCCGCCGGTCAGAATGTGTGGCAATCCATGGGCGGTATGGAGGTTGGGTCCATCTGGGGACACGGCAGCTATGTGGCGCCGGACTGGACGGCCGACTGGTTGCACCGCGAAGCCATCTTCATTCTGGACCGCTGGGCAAACGACGACTTTGGCGGCTCGTTTGAGGACCTTAATCATGAACAGCAGGCTCAGCTTCAGGCCCGTCTGAAAAAATTGATGCGAACCAATACGTTCGATACATCCACCGGCGTCGTCACGATTGACCCGATTCGCGCTGAGGCATTCGAATCGAATCTGGCTCACTACAGCGACGTCTTTGCCAACGGAAACACTCACTACGCAATTCATGCCGGGGCAGTTTCTGATCCGGATCGTTTGCGCAAGCTTTCAGCCTTCTTCTTCTGGAGTTCCTGGTCAGCCTCCACGAATCGTGTGGACGAGCCGGTCAGCTACACTAACAACTGGCCTCACGAACCACTGATTGACAACGTTCCGACCGGCGACAACATCGTGTGGACGGGTGTCAGCATCATTGTGTTGTTGGCTGGTATTTCAGGTATGGCGTGGTGGTACGCTTCCAAACGCGATGAGGAAGAAGATCAACCGCCGCCGAAATCGGACCCGCTGGCTCTATGGGAAGCCACGCCGTCTCAGCGAGCCACAATCAAATATTTCTGGGTGGTCGCAGCATTGATTTTGGTGCAGATGTTGCTGGGTGTCATCACGGCTCACTACGGCGTCGAAGGCGATGGCTTTTATGGATTCCCTCTGGCTGAATGGCTGCCGTACAGTGTGACGCGAACATGGCACGTCCAAATGGGGCTGTTCTGGATCGCCACCGCATGGCTGGCAGCCGGACTATTTATTGGGCCACTGGTGAGTGATTGCGAACCGAAAGGCCAGCGGCTAGGTGTGAATGTGCTGTTTGGCGCGTTGCTTCTTGTCGTCGTCGGGTCGCTGACCGGTGAGTTACTGAGTGTCCACAACGTACTCAGCGACAAAGTGTCGTTTTACTTCGGGCATCAGGGCTACGAATACGTTGAGCTGGGTCGTGTCTGGCAGATTGCGTTAATGGTCGGTCTGTTGTTGTGGCTTTTCCTGATGATTCGCGTGCTGTTGCCAGCGATGAAGAAAACGGGCCAGCAACGGCAGCTTGTCATTCTACTGGCAGTCGCCACCGGAGCGATTGCGCTGTTTTACGGAGCGGGGCTGACGTGGGGACGACACACTCATCTGTCGATGGTGGAATACTGGCGTTGGTGGGTTGTGCATCTGTGGGTGGAAGGTTTCTTCGAAGTCTTCGCGACGACGGTGATTGCCTTTACCTTCATGCGCCTGAATCTGATTCGTCCCGGTATAGCGGCTGCCGCAGCGTTGCTATCCGCGACGATCTTTCTGTCGGGCGGAATCATCGGCACGTGCCACCATCTGTACTTCTCCGGAACACCAACGGTCGCGCTGGCGTGGGGATCCGTGTTCAGTGCATTGGAAGTGGTGCCGTTGGTGCTGGTTGGGTTTGACGCGATGGAAGACCTGCGGCGTTCGCGAACATCACCGTGGGTTCAACGTTACAAGTGGCCGATCTACTTCTTTGTTTCGGTGGCGTTCTGGAACATGGTGGGAGCGGGGCTGTTTGGCTTCATGATCAATCCTCCGATTGCTCTGTACTACATGCAGGGCCTGAACACGACACCACTGCACGGCCATTCGGCGTTGTTCGGCGTGTATGGCATGCTGGGGATCGGTTTGATGTTGGTGTGCCTGCGAGTTCTGATTCCCGGTCGCGAATGGAAAGATGGCATGCTGCGATTTTCGTTCTGGTCGCTGAACGTTGGACTGATGGCCATGTGCGTGCTCAGTTTGCTGCCGGTCGGTTTGCTGCAGACGAAAGCGTCTGTCGAAGAGGGTTACTGGTACGCTCGCAGCAGCGAATTTATGCAGACTGAGTTGATGCAGTTTCTGAAGTGGATGCGAGTTCCCGGCGACACAATCTTCTTCCTCGGAGCCGTCGCGCTGGTGATTTTCGTGGCGGGTTTGAAGACCGGGCATTCGTTTAAGGAGGCAGCGACGGACTGATTTAACAACGACCAACGTTAGGCCACCATCGACGCGTTTGTGCGAACAGATTCGATGGTGGCCTGTACGGATTGGTTTCGCGTCGTGCTGAAACTTTCTACGTGTACGTGAGGTCGGGACGAACCGTAGAGTACCTTGGCGAACGTTCCTACTACGGAGCTGAAACAGCCTCGCCTCGATTGAAGAACTGTTCTGCCGACAATTTGGGGGTTACAGGCACCTTTCGGATCTTCCGTTTTCCGAATACCCAGACGCGACATAAGGCATAGTTCACACATGCTGCTATACCGGTGCCAATGACCGCCGCGCCGACGGGGCTTGTAGAGAAGTGTGTGAACGAGGCCATGAGCGTCAATGATGTAGACCAGCTGATGGTCGCTCCCAGCAGGCACGCTGTACAGAAGCGGCCGTATTCCGCCAGCCGATTCGAACCGTTCGGTTCTTGAAAAGTGAACCGCCGGTTGAATTCGAAGTTCCATGTCATGGCCGCCCAGATTGCGAGCGCTCGACCGGCAGCAAGCCCGACAATGGGCAACAGACCGCGGAACAATGCGAGATCAACAACCATCCCACTGGCCCCGACGGTGCAGAACGCGGCAAAACGAAGCAATCCGGGAAATTGGAAGGTGTAGAGTCGCAGCAGGTGCTGAATGTACCGCCACTGCTCACGGAGGTTCAGCTTACTTTCGCCGTGCCTGCGGTCTTGAAAGTGAATGGGAACTTCTGCAACGCGATTACATTCGCAGCGAACCATAATCTCCAGGCCAATCTTGTAACCGCAGGGACTCAACTTCGACACGTCGCCGAGTCTATCGCGGCGGATCGCGAAGAAACCGGCCATCGGGTCTTTGGCGTTTGTTAGCCCTTTTGCGAGCCAGCCGGCGATTCGCGAATTTAGGTGTCTGAAAAAGCTCCACGATTCGTCGACACTGCCGCCTGCGACATAGCGGCTGCCGATAACGAAGTTCGCCTTGTCGGCTTTTAACGGCGCTAGCAGAGACGGGACTGACATTGGTGGATGAGACAGATCTGCATCCATGACGAGGACGTACTCGCCAGTTGTTTCCTCCATACCACGAATAACGGCCGTAGCCAGACCGCGTTCTTCTGTGCGAGTGATGAGTCGCAGCGGATACCGTTCCGCCAGTTCCTCACATAGCTCGATCGTGCCATCGTCACTGTTGTCGTCTACGATGATCAGTTCCGCTTTTAGCTGAGCACCATCCGTTGCAGCGAACAGGCGAGCGGCCAGTTCGGTTAGGTTTGTTGCTTCCTTGTAGGTGGGCACGACGATGGAAACGTCCAGTGCAGACATGGCTCGGGCAGGCAGGTAGGGGATTGGCTCGGAAGCTTCGGCAAAAATACAAGCAGACGGTTTCATTGTGCAGACCTCGTTGCAACGTGGATCAGGGATGGGACTCGCTCGTCGCGTCGAAACATCTGAAACTGTCCGACAGTCTCGGTAAATGCTCCGGGAATGGCGTGCTGATTGACGTCGGCTTCGGCGATCTTTTTGTGCGTCACGGCGAGGACTTCACCGGGGGCGAGTTGGGTTTGCGGCGAGAAGTCTTCCAGCCGTCTTGACGAAAATCGTGTAGGGCTCAGTTGCTTTCGCAAGTCCCTGAACAGATAGAACAGCACGGAGGCCGGTCTTTCTCCAACCAGAATCAAGTGGTCGGGAAGAACAGGCTGGCGATTGATCCAGTTTGCCAGACTACGCTCGGAATGGCTCTCTGCGAACAACTGAAACGGCCATGTCATGACAAGGCACGTAACGCTTGCGACCCACACAGAAAGCATTGCGGCGGAATGATCGAAACGCCGCTTTTCAAACGCCCACCATGTGACGCCAGAACCGATCGACGCTGTGATGGCCAGTAGCCACGCAGCTGGGGACCAGGAAACTCCCAGGATCAGCCCGCACACGAACAGAATGACGAACGGCACAACCGCTCCAAGTGAGCCGGCACATCGAATCATTCTGACGAACCAGCGAGCGGACACGTCCGACATTCGTTGGTTCGCGAATCGCTGCCAAGACACAGCACACAGAATGGCCAGCGCCGGAAACAGTGGCAATGCGTACGTGATGAGCTTCGATTTCGCGACCGAAAGGAACAGCAGTCCGCCACCGAACCAGCACAGCAACAGGACCATCTGCGGGCGAATTGCCGACAGCTTTGCTCGATCACACCATTCGTCGCGCAGGATGGGCACGATGTACCAAATCCATGGCATGGCTCCGAGTGTGACATACGGCAGGTAGTAGAACCACGGCTGATCGCCATGTCGCTGTGTCGAAGTGGCAAACCCCATCACGTGGCGTTCGACGAAGTAATAGTAGGCGTAGCCGGGAATGCGAATTTCCATTGCAATGAACCACGGGCTGGCCAGGACCGCACCGCCGACGATCGCCAACATCAACCGAAAACAGCTTCCAACGGAGACCGTACGGCTGAAGATCAGAAACAGGCCATAGCCGACGCCGACAATGGCCACGCCGATCAACGCTTTGGTAAGTATCGCGAGGCCCAACATACCGGCGGCACCGGCCAACCAGCGGCGACGCGAAGTTTGTTGGGCGGCTCGTTCTGTTTCCCACAGGCACAGCACAACCAGATTCGTCCAGGGCACCAGAGCCACGTCGTGCACGGCCGCTTGAGCCAGTGCCAGCGGAATGAACATCGTCATTGAGACTAAACACGACAGCAGACCAACTCGCGAACCGAATAGACTTCCGGCCAGCAGTCCTGTCGTGATTGCTCCGAGCAGACCAAACATCAAACCGGGCAACCGCACGGCGAATTCGTTCATGCCGAACGCCTTCAGCGAAACCATTTGCGCCCAAAAGTATAGAATGGGCTTGTCAAGAAATGGTTCGCCACGAAAGGTGGGGACGATCCATTCGCCGTGTTCCACCATTTCCTGTGAGATCGTTGCGTGCAGGCCTTCGTCCGGTTCCAGCAGTGGTGTCGGCAGCAACAGTGGGTAGCCGTAGATCAGAGCGGCGGCAATCAGTCCACCGATGATCAACGGGCGATTTGATTTCTCGGTCATGCGAGGAGTCCTTTCCTCCGCAGTGGTTTAGTGCTTTCGAGTTCATCCCAAGGTCGGTGTAGGCTACTGTTCGCAAATGAGAACAAAGTGAGAATGTGCAACGAATTTACTCAGCAAGAAAGTTTTGAGCGTGACACGGTTCTGACCGCGGTAATACGGCAGACCTTCGCTCTCATGTTTCTCTCATGTTTGGAGCCTAGACTGGACAGGTCCTCGTGAAACTGGAACGCGGTGTGTGGCCGGTATTGGAGCAAGATACGAGCGAAACCCCGGGGTTTCCTTCGCAAGCTCAGTCCAACCCCGGCCACCCTCAAATAGTCTGCGCTAGAAATGCGGTGCTATCCATACCGGGGCTCGCCACCCGAGAGCGCTGTTGGCCGTGGGCGTCAATGATTCAGAAGTTAAGTCCACTGGCGTCGAAATTGGATTCGAACCTGGTGATGATGACGGGAGCGGCGACGAGTAAATGCGAGTGTTAATCATTGAAGACTATGCCCCTGTCCGTGAGGCAGTCACGCAGGGGGTGAAGGAGGCTGGCTTTGCCGTGGACAGTGCGTCGGATGGTCAGGAAGGCCTATGGTATGCCACCAAAAATCCGTATGACGTGATCGTGTTGGATTTGATGCTGCCGAAAGTGTCCGGCATGGAGATTCTCAGGAAACTTCGAGCGGCCCGATCAGCCGCTCGTGTGCTGATTCTTACGGCGAAGGATGCTGTGGATGATCGCGTGAATGGGTTGAATGCCGGAGCTGACGACTATCTCATAAAGCCGTTCGCTTTGGAAGAATTGCTCGCTCGTGTGAATGTGCTGTTCCGGCGTCGTTACGATCACGTAGGAAACGTGCTGGAAGTCGGTGACCTGCAGATCGACACGGCAACTCAGGGCGTCACTCGAGCTGGCGTGGCCATCGAGTTCACCAAACGGGAGTATTCTCTGCTGGTGTTTCTGGCGATGCGAGCAGGACAAGTGGTGTCTCGCACGGATATCTGGGAGAATGTTTATGATTTCGAATCGGATGCTCATAGCAATGTGATCGATGTCTACATTCGCTATCTACGTCAAAAGCTGGAACGCCCCGGCTGGTCGCGGATGATTCATACTCGCCGAGGCTTCGGGTATGTGTTGACGTCCGACGCTAAGGACGACGCATGAACATGACGCTCAGGACACGACTGCTGCTTGGGATATGCACGACGATTATTGTCACTCTGTCGGCGACGCACTACGGCATGTTTGTCTTAATGAAGCGGCAGTTACTCACGGAGTTTGACGACGCGTTGGCCGCCAAGGCGCGGGCATTGGCAGTGCTGGTGGAGCAGGATGGCGATCGAGTGGACATCGAATTCCAGAAGCATCCCATGCAGGAATTCGCTCGGGGAATGCGACCGGAATACTATCAGGTCTGGCACGCGGACGGCACAGTGTTGGCTCGTTCTCGGCAATTGGGGAAGGATGACCTCGCACAACTGCGCGGTGATCGCGTCGTTCCACAGATCAAATCCGTCGTTTTGCCGGACGGCAGAGGCGGTCGAGCTGCCGGCATTTCCTTTCGTCCAAATATGGAAGGCGAGTTACCTCCGGTGTCGCCGCCGCCACGACGCGATCCGAACGGAAGGATTGCCGGCATGGAAGACGACGACAATGATGCTCTTGATCTTGATGAAAGCGATTATGCTTCGCGGCCTTTGGTGACATTGGTTGTCGCTCGCGACACGCAGGATCTTGACGCATCACTGGCAAAGCTGACATGGCTGCTAGCGGGCTCCGGGCTTTTGGCAACTGTCATCATTTTGGGTGTGCTGGCATGGCTGGTGACGCAAAACCTGCGACCGTTGCAATCTTTGGCCAGGCAGATTGGCGCCGTAAACGAGCAGACGCTGAATCAGCGATTTGCTCTAAAGAATGCTCCCGGTGAATTGCACCCAATAGTGGTTCGCTTGAACGGATTGATGACGTGTTTGGAAACCGCGTTTCAGCGTGAAAAAACATTCACTGCCGATGTGGCCCACGAACTCAGAACGCCGCTTGCCGGAATTCGTTCAACGTTAGAAGTCAGCTTAAGTCGCCCGCGCGAAGCGGACAGCTACCTTTTGTCGATGCAAAAGAGTCTGAGGATCAGCGAAGAGACTGAGACCATCATTTCCACACTGCTGTCGTTGTCTCGCATTGAAGCGGGACACGCGAAGCTCGAAACCGACATCGTTGACCTTTGCAGTCTGCTTCAGCGAATGTGGCGGCCTTTTGAGCAGCGTGCGACAGAAGCCGGAATACACGTTGTGTGGAACCTTAAGCAACATGTTGTCCTGAAAACTGATCCGGGTAAGCTTCAAATGGTCATCGCCAACCTTTTTGATAACGCTACAAGCTACGTTGACCGCGGCGGCGATATCGTGATCGCGACGTGTTTTGACGATGCTGCGAACTTGCACTTTTCAGTCGTGAATTCCGGCTGTTCACTGACGAACGATCAGGTGAAACACGCTTGTGATCGATTCTGGCGAGGTGACGCTGCTCGTTCAGCCACGGGGCTACATTCCGGGCTGGGGCTGGCTCTGACGCGACGCATTGTGCAGTTTTTGGATGGGCAAATAGGCATCAGCGTGAAAAATAGCCGCTTTACCGCAGACATTCAGCTACCGTCAACGTGCATAGAAGCTACAGACGATATGGCGAATGACTCGGAGGACGAGATGGCCGTTGGGTTGCGTTCTTCGGAAAGTCTGACTGTTCGCACTCTTGCAACTGACCATTCGGTTGTGTGACATTGACGATCTGCTTCGCACAGCAGATGATTTGCAGCAGGCGCAGGCAGTGGACGCCCTTGCCACAACGGAATGGACTCATGCGACACCTACAACAGTCACGCCGCCCGGCATTCACGATCATCGAACTTCTGGTCGTCATAGCGATCGTTGCCATCCTGATTGCGTTGATCCTGCCCGCCGTGCAAGGTGCTCGTGAAGCGGCCCGGCGCATGCAGTGCAGCAATAATCTCAAGCAGCTCGGGCTGGCTTTGCACAGCTATGAGTCCACCCACCGCGTCTTTCCGCCGAGTGAACTAAATTCATACGGTGATGCCGGATGCGACCCCGGCGAAGTAGCAGTGGAAGATAAACCCTCAGCGTGTACTGACTACGAATCGTGGACTGTGTTGTGTTTGCCATTTATAGAGCAAACCGCTCTCGCTGCGGAGTATGATTATGAGTCGCCGTGGTGCAGCCTAAAGAACCGCAAAGCGATCAGCACGCCGTTGACGATCTTCAACTGCCCGTCGACGCCCGCCTCAGATCGTGTTGACCGCTTTCACGTTGTAGGGGCGGCGGCCACGGATTACGGTTCCGTCAATCGTGTGGACAAAGCCGTTTTTAGTGACGTGTTCGGTGTACCGATCCCCAGCCAATCATCTCGACAGGGTGCCCTGGCCGAATACAAAGCCAATAGGGCCGCCGAAATTACCGATGGCATGTCGAACACGCTGATGCTGGCCGAATGTGCGGCTCGACCGGGTGCTTATGTATTCGGTAGAGCGATGACCGATGATCAGTTTCAAGCATACACCGATGACGAAATCGTGCGGCACGGTTCGAGCCTTGTGGCCCATGATGGGATTGGCTGGGCCGATCCGGATGCTGGTTTCCACGTCAAAGGTGTGCGAGCGGACGGCGTGACCGTTTATGGCCCCGTCTTTATCAACGGCATCAATGCTGGCGAAACTTACAGCTTTCATTCCGGAGGCGCCCAAACCCTGCTTAGCGATGGTTCGGTTCACTTCCTGTCGGAAAACATCGACGCGTGGGTTTACGTTTCACTGTGCACACGTTCCGGTGGCGAAGTCGTTGGCGAATTTTAGTGCGTGACGAAGGGCGGCGTGCAGAGAACAAGCGACCAGCGGACCAGTAAGAAAACACCGTCGCCTCACTAAGTGCGGTTTAGTGGGCGAAATGGTCTGGACTCAGTCAGTGTTGGTGGCGAGCTTGAACTTGCTTGGTGCTTCGCCCGCAGCGGTGTGGAAACGAAACGTTCCGTTTGTCGGTGTGTTCAACGCCAGTGCGGCTCGCGATTGAGCTGAGGTTTGGGTCGGTTTAGGTCAGCCTTTGTTCGCTGCGGTCGACACACAACACCGCCCTCGTTCCGGCCCTCGATATCCATTTTCCTGTTCTCTGGGAACGCCGAGCACCTATGGGGCTTGAATGCCGTAACCGGCAAGCATTCAGTCTGGTCGTCGTAATGAATCGCGGTACGATGGCGACTCCGGTGCTGTGGCTAAGGTGGGCAGACGTCAATTCTGAAAGTTCTGTGTGCAGATTGTCACCGGCGAGGAGCATGTCGTGATACTGAAATGCGATACGAGCGAAAACTCAAAGATGGAATTCCATGGAGATAGGCGCGCAAAATGGCCCCACCATCGGCGCGCAACCGGTCCCACCTCGTTTGCCCTGCCGTCGTCTCGCCGTCACCGTTTGCTCTTCACGTAACTCCTGAGAGCCAACGGTGATGGGGAGGCGTAAGGCAGGCAGCTCCTGCTGTTGTTGAGCTTGAACTGCGTGATTCGACTTTGCCGAATGACCAGCTTGTAGTGGGCCTGTTTGCACGCCTATCTCCAATTCCACGTATGAACGTGCAGTGTGAGGTCTGTCAGAAAGAATTTCCGATTGGAGAAGTCACACCGGCGAAATTCGTTCGTCCGGCGGTGGCGTCACTGATCGAAAAGGAATGTCCAAATTGGAACGCCGACAGCGTCGTGTGCCACGATGATGCCAACCGGTTTCGCAGTCAGTATGTGCAAAGTGTGTTGACGGAAGAAAAGGGGGAACTGACGTCCCTGGAGCGCGACGTTGTTGAAAGCCTGCGCGAACATGAAATCCTGTCGCAGAATCTCAACACCGAAATCGACGACGAATCGACAGTCGGACAACGACTGGCCGACCATGTCGCGTCGTTTGGCGGAAGCTGGACGTTCATCCTGTTCTTTGGTGGCGTATTGGTCGTCTGGATTACTGTCAACTCAATCGCCATGCTTGGAAAATCGTTCGACCCGTACCCATTCATTCTCCTCAACCTTGTGTTGTCCTGCCTTGCCGCACTACAGGCCCCCGTGATCATGATGAGTCAGAATCGGCAGGAAATCAAAGACCGGTTGCGAGCCGAAAACGATTACCGCGTGAATCTGAAATCGGAACTCGAAATACGTCATCTGCATTCCAAGCTCGACCTTCTGCTGACGCATCAATGGCATCGGCTGCTTGAGATTCAGCAAGTTCAAACCGACTTGCTCGAGGAACTTGGAAAAAGAAAATGACGGATCAGTTAGCAGATGATCGTGGTGAGCCACAGGTTCCCGCAGCGCAACCACACTTCGCACCGCTCGAGATAAATCAGCCGGGTTGGTCAGCGTTTCTCGCAAAGCACGGTCATTCTCTTCGCAACGTCCTGACCGTTATATTTCTGGCGGTCGCATTGTGGCTGCTGCATCACGAATTCGCTTCGATCAAAGCCGACGACGTCGCCAAAAGTATTCGATCGATGCCGTGGCGGGCCGTTCTGTCGGCACTGTTTTTTACGGTGTGCAACGACTGTGTCTTGATCGGCTACGACTGGTTGGGCGTCCGATTGGTGAAACACCCACTGGCGTTTCGGCAGGTTTCAGTCGCAGCGTTGCTCTATTATGCGGTCAGCAATTCGCTCGGGGCCGTGTTCGGCGGAACTCCGGTTTGTTGCCGCCAGTCGAAGGTCGGATGCACCTCATCCGCCGGACCTTGCCACTGCCTGTCGTCAAACTGTCTCACTTCCTTGGAAGCATCATCGGTGCGTTCCTGTTGATTCTGGCTCACGCAGTGCAACGCCGCACATCCTTGCAAATGTTTCGACGTTGATTGCTGGTGGAGTACAACGGATATTCGCTCGGTCTCGTTGACAATCCCAACCAGTCACGCAAATTGGTCGTAGCTCCTGATTCGAGTTTCTGCCTGGCTTTGGGACGTGAGAAATCCGTTGAAAGCGTCGATGCTCCCGACGAAAGTGGCAGAGGTTAATAGTCGTACCAGATTCCCATGCCAAGCTGGTTATCGTACCGTTGGAAGAACTCCTGTTGCGTTGACGGGCCGTTGTAGTAGCGAAGTCCGACTCGCATGGTACGTCCAGAATTCGGCCCCGTCCATTGCCAGCCGGTCATCAGGTTCAGGCCGGCCGCGAAGTCTGTTTCTTCGCGAAGATGCAGGTTGACGGCCGCAAATGGCGCACCGTGCATTTGATTGTCCGCAATGCCCGCGTATTCAGTGCCGAGCTGGAACTGCAGCGGCTTGGCCCCACCGCTCACAGAATTCGCCCATGCGACTTCGCCGTAGTATCGGAGCTCAGCCGTGGCCTGAAGTGATGTGCCGAAGACCAGTGATTCACGTGCGTAGTTGATGCGGTCAAACGTTGGATTCTTCAGCAGATACTCGTCGCCCACATGAGAACTGATATGAGAGTAGCCAAACTTAATCGACAGGTTTTCTTTCCTGGCCGTCCATTGTAGTCCGAAACGGTAGTCTGCGGATTCAACGTCCAGAGCTGTTTCGGGATCAAGCCGAGTCATCGTGGCTCCTTCCAGATCAATTTGCCACGCGTCCAGGTTTAGAAACTCTGGCTGCTTCTGTCGAAACAGTCCCACTCGCCCACCCAAAGTCGCATCCCACCGCCATGTCTTCTTCGCAAGGTCGTAGCTGCCGACCGACGAAAACCGTGGCTCATTGGGGGCAGCGATGTATGAACGGTACAGCAACCCGTCTGGCAGGACTTCGCCGCCAAAACAGGACTGAGGTATCGGCTCGGTAGGTGTTACGAAGGCGGCCTGAGTCGCTCGAAACAGAGTGTCACTGTAGACACGCTCCGTGCCGAAAATTGGCAAGCCACTGAAGTCGTTCTGCGGTTCCTCAGCCTTAGCGCACGGTGCGAAAGCGAACACACACAGAACGATAATCGTGACTATTACGTTAAGTTTACCGGTTCTGTTTTTTTGAGCGCTGGCGTCCATTCCACGTCCGCAAAAGTGACAGGGAGCGATTAGCCGCAAATCCTGGCATAACCAACATGAGAAGAGCGTGAGTTTTATAAGGGAGATTGCAGAACCAGAACGGTTTAGTTGTTCCGGTTGCATCGCCTGTGCTTATTCTCCGTAAAAGAACCGTTATCCGATTTCCTAGATGAGAGCTTTCTAATCAAAAATACACGTTTTGCCGTCGATACAGGTTGTCAGCATCGCAACATCGAACTGGTGGTGGAGTATGATCGCTGGCTGGTTTGCAACCGTTGTTTTCAGGTACTTCCATGCGACTGACCCCAGTTGACAATTTGGCATCCGCTGCGGCGGCGAAGCTGAAGTGCGGGTTCGCAATCGTCGTGGCGAGTTGTCTGCTCGCTGGCTGTGCGTCGACGCGATGTGCCCCCGGTCGGTCACAGGTTGATTTCGAATTGCAGTCCCGCGTTGCAGACGGCTTAGGGCCGGAGACGTGTGGTGAATCGCTCATCCCAGACGATGTTCTGCTTGACGACGGCATCACGGCCGACGAAGCCGTTGCTGTCGCGTTGTGGAACAACTCTGCGTTCAATGCCACGTTGTCTCAGTTAGGAATGGTTCGCGGCGATCTCGTGCAATCTGGCCTGTTGAGGAACCCGCAGTTTCAGATTTTGCTTCCCGGTGGAACCAAACAGCTTGAGTGGGCGTTGTTCCTTCCCGTCGATGCGTTTCTGCTTCGGGAAACTCTTTTGGATATGTCGGAACGCGAAGTTTGCCGTGTTGCAGAACTACTTGTACAGAACGGTTTAGACGTCGTCCGCGATACGCGAGTGGCCCACGCCGATCTTGCATTCGCGGTCGGTCGAGCAGCACTCGCCAACGAAGCGGTCGACGTTCGCAAACGTATTGCGGATCTAACAAAGAAGCAACTTGACGCTGGGGATATAAGCGAACTGGAAGCCACGACGGCTCGAATTGATTTACTTCGTGCCCAGGCGGACGCAGCCGGACTCCAACATGCCGTTGCTCAGGCGGAAGCCCGTTTGAAACAGTTGATGAGTATCGGAACATGGTCGACAACCTTGCAGCCAATCGCCGATGAACCGCTGAACAACGCATCCAGCTATGAACTTCACGCATTAATCGACGAAGCCATGACGTGCCGGCCGGACTTGCGAGCGGCGTCGTTTGCCGTGGAAGCAGCGAAGAAGCGAGCCGACGTGTCTCGCTGGCAGTGGTTGCGATTCGACGTCGTGGCAGACGCAAACTCCGGTGGAGCGGGCAACACGAATTTTGGCCCCGGCTTTCGATTCGATATTCCGATTTTCGACCGCAACCAGGGCGGCATCATGACAGCGGACTGGTCCGTCAATCAGGCCGTCCAAAACTACAACGCGGTTCGTGATCAGGTCGTCATGGAAGTCCAAACGGCTTACTCGCAGTCGCAACAGGCGACCGACAACCTTTCGATTCTGCGTTCTGATGTCCTGACGTCGTTGCAGCAAGCAGTCGGACTCGCGGAGAAAGCCTATGTTGACGGCGGTGCTCCGTATTTTCTCGTCCTGCAAACAACCAGCCAGTTTCTGGATTCGCGGACACAGGAATTGCAGCTCGTTGCGGACCTGCGAAGAGCTCAGGCGAATCTCGACCGTAGCGTCGGACGAAATCTGGCACGTTCTGGACAACAGGAAGTTGTCGTTCCATTAGAGTTTATCGAAGAAACACCCACACTTCCGCCAGTCGATGAGTTTCAACAGACACGGGCGGACGAAGGCGAACCCAATATTCTGATCATCTCGCAAGACGGGGCGTCATTGTTTAGCGGAGACACCAGAGACGAACGGATTGGCAACAAATTGCGACGAATCGCAGACCAACTGGATGCGATGGAAACACAACCGTTGCAAGCAAAATCGGGGATTGTCTCACCGGTTAGCTTTGGCGAAGCCAGAACGACGGGGTGGCAGGAATAATGCAGCAATCACGTTTCTACATCATGACCGCAGTGTTGATGACAGCATCTGCATGGTCCACCGGTTGCTCAAAGAGCGACAAGC
This sequence comes from Fuerstiella marisgermanici, assembly GCF_001983935.1. Classification (GTDB taxonomy): domain Bacteria; phylum Planctomycetota; class Planctomycetia; order Planctomycetales; family Planctomycetaceae; genus Fuerstiella; species Fuerstiella marisgermanici. The sequence goes on from NZ_CP017641.1 coordinate 909,140, forward strand.
CGTCTTCTGCGAAATCCGAAAAGCCTGCGAAGGTGGAAGCCCATCCGAACGAGGCCGACATCTACCGCATCACTTTGAGGCCGGAAGCTGTCAAACGTTTGCAGATATCGACCGTGTCCGCTGAACGACGGCCAATGCCACGAACTCGATCACTTGGCGGCGACGTGATGATCCCCGACGGCAAACGAATCCCCGTGACGGCTCCGTTGACCGGTAAACTGCTGCCTGCGGGCAAGGATGTTCAGGCTGTAGCTGGTCAGCGAGTCGCCGCGAATCAAACGCTCTTCAAACTGACTCCGATGCTCCCTCCACAGCAGGAAGTTCCAAACGCAGCGGAAAGAGTCCAGATGGCCAACGCACGGGCCACGCTGGTGTCTTCACAGATTCAGGCCGAAGGTGATATGAAACAGGCAGCGGCTCAAGTTGAAGGAGCGAAGATCGCGTTTACCCGAGCAAAGCAACTGCTGGCCGATCGAGCCGGAAGCCGACGACAGGTCGACGAAGCCGAAGCGGCTCTGAACGTCGCTATGGAAGCTCAAAAGGCGGCAGCGGAACGCAAAGCTTTGCTCGACAAGCTGACGCTTGATGCGAAGACAGGTGAAGCTCAGGAGGTTGACATTCAATCACCGCACGACGGCATTTTGCAGACGGTTTCCGCACGTACGGGACAGGTTGTCAACGCGGGCACGCCGCTGTTCGAAATCGTGGATCTGCAACAGATGTGGATTCGAGTTCCCGTATACGCCGGGCTGGTCGGCGAAATCGACGAGACAACCCCTGCAGCGGTCAGCGGGTTGTCGTCGTCATCCGAGATTGTGTCTGCCAAGCCGATTCCAGCTCCTCCGACGGCCACCGCACTTTCTGCATCCGTCGACCTGTACTACTCCGTGGACAACGCGGATTCGAGATTCCGTCCCGGCGAAAGAGTCACGGTGCGCGTGCCGTTGAAAGGCGAAACCGATTCGTTGGTGGTGCCTCGTGCCGCTGTGCTGAGAGACATTTACGGCACTGGGTGGGTGTATCTGCAGTCCGGCGAAAACGAATTTCGCCGCGAGCGTGTAGCAGTGACATTTACGACCGATGATCTGGCAGTTCTCAGCCTCGGCCCCGAAGTCGGCACCGCTGTCGTTGTTGACGGTGCAGCGGAACTGTTTGGAACAGAATTCGGAGCCGGCAAATGAACTGGTTGGTTCAGGCGGCTCTTAGATTTCGTGTCATCGTCGTGGCGGCTGCCGTCGCGTTGATTGTTGTCGGTGTGCGAACGGCGGACGACGTCCCGCTCGATGTCTTCCCGGAATTCGCCCCGCCACGAGTAGAAATCCAAACCGAATCTCCTGGATTATCGACTGAAGAAGTCGACAGTCTCGTCACCGTTCCGATCGAAAACTCGCTGAACGGAATTCCGTTCGTCGATCACGTACGATCCAAGTCTGTGCTGGGCCTGTCTTCTGTGCAGCTTTACTTCGAACGTGGCAGCGATCTGATCACGGCAAGAAATCTTGTTCAGGAACGACTGACGCAGGCTGCGACAAGATTACCAGCCAACATAAACCAGCCCGTGATTCTGCCACCATTGTCGTCTCTGAGCCGAGCGATGAAAATCGGTTTGTGGTCAGACACGCATTCGCAAATGGACATGACGGTCCTGTGCAAGTGGACCATTCGTCCGCGACTGATGGCGATTCCCGGCGTTGCCAATGTTGCGATCTGGGGAGACTACGACAAGCAGTTTCAGGTGCTCGTGAACCCAGACCGCCTGCGAGCCAACAACATCGACCTAAATACCGTGATGGCATCGGTCACGCGTTCCGTGCAGCCAACATCCGGCGGATTCATCGACACTCCAAACCAGCGACTGGCATTGAGGCACAAACAGTCGGTCGACACTCCGGAGAAGCTGGCGGACACCGTCGTCGCGTTTCGCGGCAACGCTCCCATCAAACTGGGCGATGTGGCCGAAGTGAAGGTCGGAAGTCCTCCACCGATCGGCGATGCCATCATCAACGACGTGCCCGGCATTCTACTGATCGTTGAGAAGCAACCGTGGGCCAACACGCTGGACGTCACCAAAGGCGTTGAAGCAGCGATGGAAGAACTCCGTCCCGCGATGACCGGAGTGAACTTCGACACCACCATTTTCCGCCCAGCGACATTCATTGAGCGAGCGTTGGAAAATCTGGCTCATTCGCTGGTGATCGGCTGTGTGCTGGTGATCGTGATCCTGGCGCTATTTCTGTTCAACTGGCGAGCCGCTCTGATCAGTTCTCTGGCGATTCCACTTTCGCTGGTCGCCGCCGTGATGGTGCTATGCTGGCGAGGCGGAACGATCAACACGATGGTGCTGGCCGGGCTGATTATCGCTCTGGGAGAAGTTGTCGACGACGCAATTATCGATGTCGAAAACATCCTGCGTCGCCTGCGAATTAACAACGATGAAGGTAACCCAAAGTCGGCCATGCGAGTGGTCTATGAAGCGTCGATCGAGGTCCGCAGCGCAGTTGTCTATGCGACGTTGATCGTTGCACTGACATTGGTCCCCGTGTTCTTTCTGGAAGGCCTGGCCGGTTCGTTCTTCCGTCCGCTGGCCGCTTCGTACATTCTGGCGATCCTTGCGTCACTGGTTGTTGCACTCACGGTGACTCCTGCGATGTCGCTCCTTCTACTGCCTCGGGCGTTGGGTAAGAAAGAGCGTGAATCTCCCGTCACCGCCTTCCTGAAACGTCTGTATCGCTGGGTCCTGCCTCCGTTAGTCAGACATCCGTTGCCCATCGCCGGATTCGTAATTCTTGTGTTTGCGGGAGCCGGTTTTTCTGTGCCCCATCTGGGCGAAGAACTCATGCCGAAGTTCAAGGAAACCGACTTCCTGATGCACTTTCTGGAGAAGCCAGGCATCGGCGTCGAAGCCATGAATCGTATCACGATTGCGGCCAGTAAAGAACTGAGAGCGATCGACGGCGTGAACAATTTCGGTTCGCACATCGGACGAGCTGAAGCCGCCGATGAGGTGTATGGACCGCACTTCACGGAACTCTGGATCAGCATCGACCCCGAAGTCGACTATGACGAAACCGTCGGCAAAGTTCAGGAAGCGGTCGATGGCTATTCCGGTCTGCACCGCGACCTGCTGACGTATCTGACGGAACGCATCAAGGAAGTGCTGACCGGTTCCAGCGGAGCCATTGTCGTCCGTATCAATGGCCCGGACCTAGAACAACTCCAGGATCACGCTCGACAGGTCGAAGCGGTGCTGAAGACCATTGACGGCGTTACCAATCTGAAAGTTGAGCCACAGGTTCTCATTCCGCAGATCGTCGTGGACTTCAAGCCGGACGCCGCCGCTCAATTCGGCCTGACTCCGGGAGACGTGCGTGCTGCGGTCACAACGCTGGTCAGTGGCACACAGGTCGGCGAAATTTACGAGGGTCAGAAGATCTTCCGAGTCATGGTCTGGGGCGACAAGTCCACTCGCCGAGATATCGATGCCGTCAAGACGCTGCTCATCGACACACCATCCGGGGCACAAGTGCCTCTACACGATGTCGCGTCTGTCGAGATTATGCCTGCCCCAAACGCAATCAAACGCATCGGTTCTACTCGTAAGCTGGACGTCATCTGCAACGTCGATGGTCGAGACCTCGGCAGCGTCGCCACCGAAATTCAGGATCGCGTCTTAAGCGAAGTCACCTTCGCTCAGGAATACCACCCGGAATTCCTCGGCGAGTATGCCGAAGCTCAGGCCTCTCGTCAGCGCCTGTTCGGTCTGACGATCTTTTCGCTGCTCGGAATTCTTCTGCTGCTGCATTCCGACTTTCAGAACATGCGAACTGTTCTGCTGATCTTTCTAACGCTTCCATTCGCACTCATCGGCGGTATCGCGGGTGCGTTTCTGTCTGGCGGAGTCATTTCGCTTGGATCGCTGATTGGATTCGTCACGGTTCTTGGAGTCGCCGCCCGCAACGGGATCATGCTGATGGACCACTATCGACATTTACAACGAGAAGAAGGCGTCCCATTCGGCCCGGAACTCATCATCCGCGGAGCCGAAGAACGCCTCGCCCCAATCCTGATGACAGCCCTGACCACCGGCCTTGCTCTCGTGCCACTGCTGATAACCGGCAACAAACCCGGGCAGGAAATCGAATACCCGATGGCGTTCGTGATTCTTGGCGGACTGGTGACATCAACGCTGCTCAACCTGCTCGTCCTGCCACCGCTGTTCGCGAAGTTTGGCACTTCAGAACTCAGTCGTCACAGACCGCTCGACACCGTCGGGCCGCTGTGATTTTGGTGCCACCGCAATTCGGCCAACCTGGCGATTTGCACGACCGACTCTGCGGGCCAAGCCGTGGTATGTCAGCCATGTCGCGGCCAACAAGATTCCGCGTTTTGGCGATCCCCGGAATTCAGGCTCCGTTGACGGCACCGTTGCTACAGCCGCGTCCCTCGTAGGTTGGCCGGAATGGCCAGCCAGGAGTCGCACGATCTCGTGGCGCACTGGTGTTCAGGCGGCCGTTATTGGCCGGAAATGTCACGGAAACATCGCGAACGCGGCCCATCGGCGGGGAATTGTCACCTCTTTGTAAAGAAACGGGCGTCATCAGCAGATCTGCTGCGAATTCTGTTAGATTTCCGGCGAAAACCGAGCGAACGCAGAGACCGGATTTTCTGCCTCGGGATTACGGTTGGCCGCATGCAGTGCCTTGCGAGCGAACGTTTTCTAACTTGGATTGCAAAAACTCGGGAACCTCGATTCGATGGCTACGACATCTGTACTACTGGAATCTCTTCCCAGAACTTCTGCCGAAACTAAACAGGTGAAGTTCGGTAAATGCGACGGCTTTATGCAAGCGTTGCGGGAACGTGTAGACGCCTATTTTGTGGAGACTGGACAGGCCAAACGCGATCACTGGCGAATGTACGTGAAGACTGTGGTCATTCTTAGCTGGATCACGGCGTCATATATTGGGCTGATCTTCTTTGCCGTTGCCTGGTGGCAGGCACTGCTGCTTTCGATGTCGCTCGGTCTTGCGATGGCGGCCGTCGGCTTCAACATTCAGCACGACGGCGGTCACGGAGCGTACTCACGGTTTCCAATCGTGAACAACATGATGGCGTTTACGCTTGATATTCTTGGTGGAAGTTCGTTCATCTGGAAACGTACTCACAACGTCGTTCATCATTCTTACACCAACGTGACGGGCGTGGACGGCGATATCGACCTCGGCTTTATGGGCCGTCTGTCGCCCCACCAGGAACGCTACGGCTTCCACCGGTTTCAGCATTTCTACCTGTGGTTCCTGTACGGATTCATCACGTTCAAATGGCAGTTCCGAGACGACTACCTCGGCTTGATTGCTGGCAAAGTCGGCAACACTCGCATCTTTCGGCCGAAGGGATGGAATGCCGTGGCTTTGGTCGTCGGCAAACTCATTTTTATCACGCTGGCGTTCATTATCCCGTTTTCGCTGCATGCCTGGTACAACGTTTTGCTGTGCTTTTTTGCGGCGTCGTTTGTGCAGGGCGTGGTGCTAAGTGTCGTCTTTCAGTTGGCTCATGTCGTCGAACATGCTGATTTCCCGATGCCGGAAGAAGAATCGCTGCGGATTGAAAATGCATGGGCCGTGCATCAGGTGGAAACCACGGTCGATTTCGCACAAACCAGCCGTCTGGTGAATTGGTATACAGGTGGTTTGAACTTTCAGATTGAGCACCATTTGTTCCCTCAAATCTGCCACATTCACTACCCGGCTCTGGCCAAGATTGTTGAAGACACTTCTCGGGAATTTGGTGTGAGTTATAATGCTCACCCAACGGCGGGATCAGCGATCGCATCGCACTACCGCTGGTTGCGTCAGATGGGCCGTGCGGATGTCGTGACGGACGCGGACGCGGCGATTTGAGATCTTAGATTTCAAATTTCGAATTCTTTTGTCCCAGTGGCTGGATTGGGCAAGCGGCTTCAAGTGAAACCCGGATGGCCAATTTTCGCCGAAAACGATCTCACCTGAAGCTGCCGATCTGGACAACGGTGGTGCTGGCCACGCTGAACATCACGCTGATGGTGGTGTTAATCGTCCAGTTGGCACGGCACAACCTTTGGCTGGGCTTAATTCTGGTTTCCATCGCGCTGGCCATCAGTCTGTTTGGCATCTCGTTCTATTCGTTTCTCACGATCAAAGAAATTCAGCTCAATCGGCGTCAGTCCAACTTCGTGGACAGCGTGACTCATGAACTGAAGACGCCAATAGCAGCTTTGCGGCTGTATCTGGACACGTTGGTGATGCGTGACATCGGTCCGGCCGAACGTCGCGAATTTTACGAAACCATGGGCACCGAATTGGAACGGCTGGACCGGCTGATCAATCAGTTGCTGGAAGTCGGCCGCCTTGACGCTATTGGAACTCAAACAGAACCCGAAAACGTCGACCTGCGCAAGCTGCTGAAGTCACATGCGGAACTGGCCTGTCGCCACCACAAGCGTCTTCTGGACGAAGTCTTTACCTTTGACGTTGCGGCTCTAAAAATCCATTCGCGGCGTATGTTGCTGGACATGGTTTTTGGCAACCTGATCGACAACGCCGTAAAATATGGCGGCGATCCGCCGAAGGTACACGTTACGGCATTGGCGCGCGGGCGAGATCGCATTCTGGTCCGGATTCGCGATCACGGTGCCGGAATTCCTGTGGATCAGCGAGCCAGGATATTTCGGCTGTTCTTTCGAGGCAGTGACGAACTTCAGCGAACGCGAAAAGGCACGGGCCTGGGCCTGTACATTGTGCGCACGCTTGTCGGTATTATGAAGGGGAAGATCGTCGTGACCGACGGACCGGACGATGTGGGCAGCGTGTTTGAAGTTGTTCTTCCGGTCACGTTTGCGGCCGCGGAATCTGAGGCGGTTTCCGAGAAATCAGGAGTCTGAAGACGATGAAAATCCTTGTCGTGGAAGACGAAGCGAGTATCGCGAAGGGATTGCGGATCAACTTCGAGATGGAAGGTTACGAGGTTGAACTTGCCGAAGACGGCCACAAGGCGTTGGAACTACACAGCTCTGCGTCGCCTGCATTCGACCTCATCGTGCTCGATCTGATGTTGCCTGAAATGAGTGGCTATGAAACGTGTCGCAAGCTGCGTCTGGTGGATAAAGAGGTCCCCGTGTTGGCGCTGACTGCTCGTACTTTGGCGGAAGACAAGACGCAGGCATTCGACTGCGGAGTCGACCAGTACATCACCAAGCCATTTGCGCTGCCGGAACTGCTGAGCCGCGTGCGAGTCCTGCTGGAACGTCGTCGCCGAACTCTGGACCAGGGAATGGCGGTCCGCGTTGTTGAAGACAAAGAGCGATTTGGGCAGGTGACGGTCGATTTTGGACGGTTCGAAGTCACCAACAATGGCGAGGTGCATTCGCTGACGACTCGCGAGATCGAGTTGCTGCGTTACTTTCTGCAGCATGACGACGTGGTCCTGTCGCGCGGCCGACTGCAAACCGACGTGTGGCGAGATTCAGCGGAACTCACAAGCCGATCAATCGACAACTTCGTGATGCGGCTGCGGAAGATGATAGAAGCGGATCCCGCCAATCCTCGTCACCTGATCTCTATTCGTGGCACAGGTTACCGGTTTATCCGCGAACCGGAATAGGTGTCAGCGCCCCCGCGACGACGGCCCAAATGACTTTCTGCGCCAGCTGTTCCGAGACGATGCCAGGGGCCGGACGCGGGGTGTTGGATGGCTGCTCTTAACTGCTGCAACCCCGGCAACTGTCGCGACCGACATAATCTGCGCTGAGGCACGGCGTGGTTTTTGAGCAACCGTGGTCTTTTCACAACATTCCCGAGTGAAAAAACCGTCAGAGTTCGCGAACGTGACCTAGCTTTACTCCGAAGGACTTCGCGCAGGAACGGATTGTTGCGCGGTTCACTTTTCGAATTGAGTCAAATCCTCGGAGTAAACAATGGTTGCCCCCGCTAAACCACGCTCTAACAACAACGATTTCGAAACGCTGAAAGAGCACATTCACGGCAAGCTTGTCGAAAAGCTTGACCTGACTCGCCTTTCAGAGCTCGAAGGCGATTCGCTGCGTCGTGAAATTCGAGTTGTTGTTGAACATCTGTGTGACACAGAAAATCCGCTGCTAAACCGCTCCGAACGCGAACGTCTGGTAGAAGAAGTTCTGGACGAAGCCTTCGGTTTTGGTCCGCTGGAACTCCTTCTTAAAGAAGAAGGCGTTGCGGACATCATGATCAATGGTCCCAAAAACGTCTTCCTTGAAAAAGGCGGACGCATCATTAAGTCGGAAGTGACGTTCCGCGACAACGAACATCTGCTTCAGATTCTTGACCGTATCGTTTCGAAGGTCGGCCGTCGTGTTGACGAAACGTCACCGATGGTTGACGCTCGACTTCCAGACGGTTCACGACTGAACGCCATTATTCCACCACTGGCACTGGACGGTCCGTCACTGACGATTCGTCGGTTCGGTTCCAATCCGCTGACGCTGGAAGACCTGTTGAAGTTTGGCGCTTTCACGCCGGAAATGGTGATGTTCATGGAAGGAGCCATGAAGGCTCGCCTGAATATTATCATCAGCGGTGGTACCGGTTCTGGTAAAACGACACTGCTGAATACGCTGTCCAGCTTTATCAGCAACGAAAACCGAATCGTTACGATCGAAGACGCGGCGGAAATTCAGTTGCAGCAGGAACACGTGCTGCGATTGGAAACTCGACCACCAAATATCGAAGGTAAGGGAGCGGTCACCGCGACCGACCTGGTGAAGAACGCTTTGCGTATGCGACCTGACCGAATCATCATCGGGGAATGTCGTGGCGGCGAAGCACTGGACATGTTGCAGGCGATGAACACTGGCCACGATGGATCATTGACCACGGTTCACGCGAACAATCCTCGCGATGCGATCTCTCGTATTGAAACTCTGGTCAACATGAGTGGATTCGAACTGCCGTTGTCAGCTTTGCGGAAGCAGATTTCATCGGCCGTTCATCTGATCATTCAGGCCAGTCGACTTCAGGGCGGTCCTCGAAAAGTGACGTACGTTACAGAGATCGTCGGTATGGAGCAGGACACGATTGTCATGCAGGACATCTTTAAGTTTGTGCAGGACGGAATCGATCAGAACGGTAAGGCCATTGGACACTTCATGTCCACCGGCGTGCGGCCAAAATGTATCGAACATCTTGAGCAGGCTGGCGTGAAGCTGCCACCAAGTATTTTTGCTGAACGGACGCTTCGCAGTAACTAGGAACTTTTGACTACAACGGCGGCCCGCGGGTTGCCACATTCTGTCACCGACCTCGAACAGAAGTCGGACCAACTGTGAACTTCAGATTCGATGGTTGCCTTCGGAAGATGCCTTCCATCGAAGAAAAGTCACCGGAGTAAGATCAATATGGACCCGGTCATCACAATCATGATTGCCGCCTGCGTTGGTGCAATTGCACTGGTGTTTGGCGTTGGCAGCATTCTGCAGAGCCGTCGCGGTTCTCAGGCTGAAAACCGACTGGCTGCCTTTACGGGCGGGAAATCTCAAATTGGTTCTGAGATCGCTGACGAGATCGTGCGCGACGGAATGGCGTCGGCAAGCGGTTTGTTTGGCCAGTTGGCGGCTCGATTCAAGAACCTGCCAATGTTCTTTCAGCAGGCCGAATCGCCGTTGAAGCCGGAACAGTTTGTCGCACTTTGCGGCGGAGCGGCAGCGGCAGGCGGATTGATTGCGATTCTGGTTCGCTCACCGCCCGCACTGATTCCGGTTGGTGCATTCGCAGGATTTTCATGCCCATGGCTGTGGTTGTGGATGAAACGTCGCAAGCGGCTGAAGAAATTCGAAGGTCAGTTGTCGGATGCGTTGGAACTGATGGCTCGTGCTCTCAGATCCGGTCACAGTTTGACATCCGGGCTGCACGTCGTTGCCAGTGAAATGCCGGCTCCGATTTCAAAGGAGTTCCACAAGGTTCACGAAGAGCAGAACCTGGGTATTCCCATTGATACAGCACTGAAGAATTTGCTGAAACGTATTCCCAACATGGACCTTCAGTTTTTCGTCATCGCCGTTTGTATTCAACGCCAATGCGGTGGCGACCTTGCTGAAATTCTGAACAAGATCAGTGCGATCGTACGAGAACGATTCAAGATCCTGGGCCAGGTTCGAGCTCTTACCGGTGAAGGCCGTATCAGTGGTATCGTGCTGATGGCATTGCCACCGCTGTTATTTGCCGCCGTGTATTACCTGAACCCCGACTACGTGATGATTCTGTTCGATCGTGAAGAAGGCCGCAAAATGCTGTTTGCGACGGGCTTCCTTCAGATCCTTGGTGCGGTCTGCATTAAGAAGATCATCGACATTAAGGTGTGACAAAGAGAACAATCGGAACTCGACGCTGCGTCGGGTTCTGAAGCGAAGTTGTTGATTCACTTCAGATTTCAGAGAACAGTCTCATGAGTGCAGAAACTATAATTCCACTGGCCGCGTTTGGTGCCATCGCATGTGGCGTGTGGGCAATCCTTAGCATCTTCACGAAGAATAAATCGCGTGCGAACGAGCGATTGGAAGAGCTTCGTGACCCGGGTTCACGCCGTCGTCGTGGTGAAGGAAACGGCGGCAAGATGAACAACATGATTGAAAAGGCGGCACCCGCCCTTTCGAAAGCGTTGCAGCCGAAAACGGAAACCGAAGAAAGCAACCTGAAAGTTCGACTGGCCAACGCGGGCTTTTCCAGCCCTAACGCGCCACGCAACTTCTTGGCTTTAAAATTGGTTGGTCTGATCGTTGGTATTCTGTTCGGAGCCGTCTACGGTTTCGCAAACATGGGCGCGTCCAGCAATTCATGGATGGCGTTTGTGATCGGTGGCGGTACCGGGTTCTACCTTCCGGAAGGGATTCTGACACTGTTGAAATGGTCGCGGCAGCAGAAGATCTTTCTGCAGTTACCGGATGCGTTGGACCTGCTGGTGGTTTGCGTTGAAGCGGGCCTGGGCCTGGACGCGGGCATGCGTCGCGTGTCTGAAGAACTGGCCAGCGGTGCACCAGAAGTCTGCCACGAACTGGCGACGGCGAATATGCAGTTGCAGATGGGTAAGCCGCGCCGCGAAGTCCTGCATGACCTTGGCGTGCGTACCGGTGTAGACGATATGCGTTCACTGGCCGCGATTTTGATTCAGGCGGACCGATTCGGTTCGTCGATTGCTCAGGCACTGCGAGTTCAGTCGGACAGTATGCGAACCAAACGGCGGCAGTTGGCGGAAGAGAAGGCTCAGGGAGCAGCAGTGAAGATGATCTTCCCGCTGGTTCTGTTCATCTTCCCCGGCATCTTTGTAATTCTGGTAGGCCCTGCCGGCATCCAGTTGATGGACAACATCGTCAACGCTCCATAGTCCGGCCGACGTCGCTTACGCCCAATCCACCAGCGATTCGACGTAGGCGGCAGATCCGTCTCGAAGCCAGCCGTCCAGTTGAGCTGGGTCTTTCAGCTGCTGGCCGCGCATCGTTGGCACGACAAGATACTGACAGTCGACGTCTGGCAACGCCGTCATGTCACCCCACAGTTTTTCAAACTGCAAAACCGGGAAGACGTCTTCCTGGCCACGGCCCCAACGCTTCTTGACATCTTTGAGCGTGATGTAAGTCGGAATTCGGTGGCCGAGTGTTCGAACAGCCGCGTCAATCTTAGATCGGTCTGCCAGGTCGTCACGTGACAGGCCGAAGATCTGCAGCAGTCGATCGATACTGATCCATGTGGTCAGTGTGTTGTAGTACGACAGCTTGAATTCATCTTCTTCGCGCGGCATGGCCAGCCCTTCTACCAGACGCACTCGCCCATCGACCCGCGCCAACCCGCCGCCTCGATCGTCCAGCCGACGGCTGATGACTTCGTAGGACAAGTCGGCGTTTGATGCGATATGCAAACCCAGGCAGCCAGCATCCAGATCCGCTCCCAGCGTATCTACGTTGTGCAGCATTAGGTATTGCAGATTGGGGTGCTGCTGCAGCATGCGTTGCAGCGTTCCGTTCAGCAACAGGTTCGGAATTTCGTACCAGTGGCCGACGGGATGCAGACACTGCAGCGGAAGGTTGTCTGTGTAGTCGGATGCTTCACCGGATGATCGAGCCCAGTTTGCCAACGCTGCTCGAACACTGCTTCGCATCTTTTCCTGTTGTTCGTCCAGCACCTGCTGCGGCATTTCTTCCCATGCGAATTGCAGGTCACGTATCGTCGGAATCATGCGCAGCCCGACCGATGCACCTTTCGATACGCGCACATCGTCGCTGTCGTAGCGTTCCTGAACGAAGCGGCGAATCGCGGGGTCTGTCAGGTAGCCCGTGCTGATTACGTGAGGCACAACGGCTTCGAACCGCTTCGCTGCGTGCCTGGTTTTGGCCAGGTGAATGTCAAGAAATGAACGGAATTCACCGTTCATCCGGCAGAACATGTTGAGCGCTTTGACAACGCCAGCTCCCTGAGTCCAGCGGCTGCCGACCCCGGCTGCCAGCGTGACTACGCCGGCGCGCCCTTCGCTGATCGCCTTGTGTCCGAGTTCTACCACGCTGTTTTCGATGGCAGCGCGAGCGTCGGTGACGTCGTCATCGTTGACGTCCTGAATTCGGACGGTTGCGGCCAGTCGGTTTTGAGCGAGGCCAAGGCGGCCGGACGTGAGTTCTTCGCGGAGTTGTTCGTGGCCGACCGGATCGAAGCCGTTCTCTTTCAACAGCGATTGCAGAGTATCTGCGGATTCCGTGTCGTTGATCGAACATGGCAGAATGCGATTGATCATCCGCATCGCGAAATCGGAATCTTCGCCCCCATTGCGGCACACGTCGCCCGCCCGCTCGATTTCGCGCCGAGTCATCGGCGACAACGTGTTGAAGTCAGCTTTCAGCAGGTCCGGCACGACTAAAGCTCGGTAACCGACCGGCATGTCACCGTCGCGCTTCAATTCGCAGAAGGTGCCTCGATCGTTGATCGCAAAATCATAAACGACCGGATTCATCGCAAACGGTACGCTGTCCTGCATTGACTGCTTCACTTCCTGCATCATCGTTTGCAGCCAGGCCTGAGCTTCGTCGCGGACAGCGGGATCGAAAATGAAACCCATTCCGCCGCCGGACATACCGCCCAGCATCCAGAACCCGTGAAACTGAGCTTTGTATTTTTCGCGGCAACGCCGTATCAGTTCTTCTGTGTAAGCGTTGGAACACCATGGAATGATCGTCTGCAATGGTTCGCGGAAGTTCCGATCAGTGGCTCGACCGACCGCTGCGATGTCGCCATCCGCCAAAGCGGTCGTGATATCTGCCAGAATGCTGATTGCGTCTTTGCGAGCTGCCCATTCCGCTTCGCTGCGAAGCAGGTACTTCTCGGTCACCATCTCCAAAATCGGGCCCACGTTTTGAGCCATCCCGCCATGGACCAGCACGAGGCTGCGTTGCAGGCGTTCTCGCGTTTCGTGGCTGATGTCCGCGTCGCTGAAGACGGAGTGCTGCGGCATCAGACGGCCACGGCTGATACCGAATTCCGGATCAGATTCCGTCGCGATGGCTCCTTGAATGAGCTTGATTCCCGGCCACACGCCACCAGAATCCTGCCAACCGCCGCCGGAACCGCCCAGCCATTCGCCCAAAATCGCCCGCGCCGCAACAATGCGACGATCGGCTTCTGTGAGTGCGCCGGTCAGCGAGGAAACCTGTCCCGTCGCTCGCATGCACATGGCAATTAGCGAGCCCAGTAGGTTGGTGCTGACAGCCAAACGTGAACCCTTGGGAATGTCGTTCACGCGGCTGACGACTTCCAGCCCCATGCCGGGACCAATTGTCGCTGCGAATACGTCAGCGATTTTCGCACCGCAGCCTTCCAGGCCTGGCGGGATCAATCCGGCGGCGATCACGGCGGCCTTTAAAAGCCCCAGGTAGTCACGGGCAAAGTCAAACACTTCGTTGACGTCGTGAATGTCCGCTTTGGAATCCAGGTCGATGCTAACAAGTCGCAGCACCGGTTCGTCGATAATTCGCAGGCTGCAATCGATCGGCGGTTCGGGTGATTTGTGACGACCTCGCACCGCGAGATCGACGCTGGCATTGATGACTTGAGCACCTTCCGGAAAATCCATCCCCAGAAAAAAGATGTCACTCCACGCGCTGTGAGTAAAGTCCATGCGTACGGACGTCCGTTCGCGCAGGCACGGAAAGCAGCGTTCAGACGAATTGAATTCCAATAGCTCGGGGCGAATTCGTAGCGGAATGTCTGCTGGATGTCCGGTGCGAAACATCCATTGATTGCCCTTCACTGTTCGGACGCTGCGCCGCACCTGATTGGCCAGCGTTTGGAAGGCGAGGCGATGATAAGCTTCGGCGATCGCGCTGGTGAGTGTGACGGTGGGGCCAGCGGATTTCTGAGCGTTCAGAAAGGTATCGATGGCTTCAGGGAACCGGCGACCTAACAGTTGTTCGTAACCGCCAAACGGGATCACTCCGACTTCGCGACCGACAAGTTGCTGCGGCAGATGAAAGCGATAGATCGCATACAAAAAGAACAACGCCCGAACTCGCTGGTACAGGTTCGGACAGCTTCGGCGAAACTCATCCAGTGTTTCACAATGCGACAGCAGTTCGTCTGCGGAAAGATTGTCGCACAACCGGTCCAGCGGCTGGTTTCGCACAGCCGGATCGTCAGAGGTGATTACCTGCAGGAAGTCGGTCATGGTATTCAATGAAAACTGGTTTCGGTGACGTCAGGGCTCGTGTTAACACCAAGGTCGCGGAGACGTAAGGGGCCGCAATGTTTGCGCGACTGCACTTCAGGCCAGCGCGCGGCGGACTCTACGCTGAAAGTAAACACATTCCCGCCATGACTACTTTTCAGCCAACAGAGCAACCAGTTCCGTCAGCACAAGGTCGCGATCGATGCCCCCGAGTGAAATGGCAAGCTGGGCCAACAGCAGTCCGTACTTGTAGCTGATGTTGTGGCGCGAACCATCGACTTCGAAGGCGAGATATCGCTCTGTCTGAGCCAACTGAGCGAGGGACGTTGATAGATCTACCGACTGATCGGCGGTCGCAGAGTCGAGATTTTTCTGCAGCAGTTTTAGCACGGTCGGCGTCAACACATGCATCCCAAACAGGCACAGGTAGTATCCGGCTCGCTGCCCGGCGACCACCAGTTCCTGTTCTGCAACTGTCGGCGTTGGCTTCTCCACGACTGTGGCGACTTCGTACAGGTTGTCCTGTTGAGCGACAGGTGTGCCGCCTACGGTGCCGAAATAGATGATCTCGTTTTCGCGAGTGGCCTGAATGGCGGACACGGAGCATTCATGCTGTTTCGCCACCTCACACAACTGAGCCGCGCAGCTTTTTTCGTCGCGGCTGACGTAAAGGTGATCCGAAACCAAGTGCAGGAACGCTTCGTCGCCGACAAAATCGTTTGCACGCAAGATGGCGTCCCCGTAGCCTCGGGGATTGTCCTGTTCGAAGAACACCAGCCGCGATGCATGGGATCCCGCAGCCGACAGGTACGGTGCCGACTGCCCTGGCCGCACGATGATGGCGATTTCATCGATACCGGCATCCACAACTTCGTCCAGCGTACGCCGCAACGCCGTCCCCGGCACTCCATCGCGGTCCACAACACTTTGCAGCGGAAGGTTGGAGTGGTATTCGCCGGCGGCCGTGATGACCGCCTTCCTGATTTTCATCGTTGGATTGCTTTCAGCACAGTTCCGCAAGTTGCTGGTCCGACGCCGGTACTTCCGTTATCAGTCAACCGCTATCGAGCGGCTTCTGCGGCCGGTGCATTCGATGCCAATAGATTGCATCTCCTAAGCAACGAAAGCCAGACCGCCTGACCGAAGTTGCTATCCCAGCAGCTTCTTCATGGACTCCATGATGCCATCGGAATCGAGCCCCTGATAGCCCATCTGTTGCCACAGGCCGCCCGAACCTTCTTTGTTGGTGCCGATGTTGTTGTAGTTGCCCTTGAAGCCTCGTTTGAGTAACTCGGTGCCGAACTTTGAACCAACGCCGGTATTCACATTGAAGGATTCTGCGACCAGTACAGCGGGTGATGCTGCGAGTTTGGCCATCATCTCTTCGTCGTAAACGTTAAGAGTCGCTTTGCAGACCAGACCGACATCATGGCCAGCTTCTTTCAGGCGGATGACCGCATCGAGGGCTCGATAGGTCGTTTCGCCGAAGCTGA
Source organism: Fuerstiella marisgermanici (assembly GCF_001983935.1). Taxonomy (GTDB): domain Bacteria; phylum Planctomycetota; class Planctomycetia; order Planctomycetales; family Planctomycetaceae; genus Fuerstiella; species Fuerstiella marisgermanici. Next base: position 925,342 of record NZ_CP017641.1, read on the forward strand.
CAATGTAGCCAGCCTTGCCTTCCCGAATGACCTCGTCTTTGCCGGGCACAAACTGGTAGCCGTCGCCGAAAATACGGCTGCCGCTGTCGTCCAGCAGGTCTGGTACGCCGGATCGAGTGGAGAAGATAAACCGAAGGCCTTCTTCGCCGTAGATTTTCTTCAGGCACGCTCGAAACTGATGCTGGTCAGCCGGAAAGTACAGCCGCGTTTTGTCGTGACCATCGTCAGGCAAACCGTTGGCGGCGAACATGTTGTTCAAGCCGAAGTGGCACGTGTTGTCGGCCATGTCGTCGCAGCCAGCGTGGCTGAAATGAGCGAGCACGTTGCTGTCGTTCAGGCGAGCCATCGTGATTTCGGAAACGACCATCTCCAAAAACGCTGAGAACGTCGCGAAGATGCCCTGCTTGCCTTTTTCGAAGCCGAACCCTGCCGCAGCCGAAAAGTTTCCTCGTTCCATGATTCCGCCGCGAACGAAGACTTCCGGATGAGAAGCTCGCACGTGGTTCAGGCCACAGCTGCCTTCCAGGTCGCAGTCGAAAACCTTCACGCTGGCGATGCGGTCAGCTTCCGGGATCTCGTCCAGAATTTCGTTGACAATCTTCCCGAACAGATCTCGGTTCTTGCCGACGCTTTTTGCATCGCTGCCCTGATAAGTCGGGCCGCCGGGACCCTTGGTGACGGAGCCGAGATATTCGGCCGCTTCTTCGCGTCCGTTGGCTTTCAGGTAATCAATTGCGACAGCCGTTTTGATGACGTCGTGTCCGTGAGCGCTGCCTTCCAGCCCTTCCACGCCAGGACACATTTTGCGGCGATTGATCAATGCGACTGGACCGTCAGTCGTGACGGCGGCACACATGCGTGCGTACAGGCCGTCCAAGTCTTCGCCGTCGCCGATGTCGACCTTTAGCCCGTGACCTTCCAGCGTTTCTGAAACGTTGAAGCCGGGCAGGTAGTCAGACGGATGTCCCGCAATGGTGACGTCGTTGTCGTCGACCAGCAGCTTCACATTTAGCTTTTGAGCAACCGCCAGCCGGGCGGCTTCCGCGTCGTTGCCTTCCATCTGAGATCCGTCAGATCCCAGCATGAAGACGACCTTGTCAGAATTCGCGATCGCGACGCCGTTAACAAACGGCCACATGTGGCCCAGTCGGCCGGAACTGAACTTCACGCCTGGCGTAAACCCTTTTTCCGGGTGACCAGGCAGATGCGACAGATACTCGCGGTAGTGGAACAGTTTCTCCACGTCCATGTCGCCTTCCAGAACCGCCATCAGATATTGCGTGGCAACTCGATGACCCGCTTCGTCAAAAAAGACGGGCAGAACGTCCGGCGTTCCGCCGTTGCGAGCGTGTTCCATCATGCCGTGCATGATGACGGTTTCTGGCACGGTATCGTATGGGCCGCCCGTGTGGCCGCCCAGGCCTTTGGCATCGGCGATGGCGGTGAAGAATATGATTGCGTCGCGGCAGACCTTGATGTTGGCGGCCAGTTGAGTTTTCTGTTCGTCCGTCAGCTTTGGCTGGTTGGGGTTCAGAGCGACAACTTTGTATTCACTTAACGGGACAGGAAATTCCGTAGCCACTGACATCATGTTCTCCGGCAGGCATTGGCATTGAAAATCAGAAAACGGCGTCGGGAGCCTGCGAATCCCTTTCCTCGCGCCGGAGTCGGCGCAAACCGTCATCGCGGTTGATATGCTGAATCGCCGGAAAGTATGAAGCCAGCCGCCGGAATTGCAACGCAGACCGTAGAAATGCTGCGTTTTCCGGCGGATGGGGCTTGGATTTCAGGACGCAGCGGTTACCCGCCGAACATCCCGCTTAGCATTCCCAGCAGGCCGGAAGCCGGTTGCCCGGGCTGATTTAACAGCCACATGTGCCGCACCAGTTCGATACCGACGAAGGCACTCACCGCTGACAGTAACGCTCCGACGGCCACAAATGACGTCCAGAGGCCACCCCAGGGGGCGTCCTGCATTGCCCAACCTGCCCCTGCTGCCGCTCCGGCCGGAGCGACAAAACCGCCGACTTTCGTTTCGCCCGCTTCGAATCCGTCGTCGTCGGCTTCGTCTTCCGCGTCCCAGACGTCATCCATTTCGTCGTCTTCGAAATCGTCATCGAAGTCGTCGTCGCCCAGATCATCTTCGAATGCGCCGTCGGCATCGTAGTCGTCGACGGCAAGATCATCGCCGCCACCCATCGCCGGCTGAGCATCCACGCTGAATTCGTCGGCGCCGGTGTCGTCGTCGAACATCAGGACATTGGTGTCGGTGCCGTAGTCGTCGTCATCGTCGTCCAAACCAGCCAGCTCAAATTCGCTGTCGTTCGTCTCGTCCGAGATGTCCAGTTCCATCGTGCCGGCACCGGTCTTCGCCAGTTCTGCCTCTGCACCCGAAACGGCTGACATTGGCTGCGTTGAGCCCATGTCGTCAGCGTCCAGCGAAATTCCGCTTTCATCATCGAACAATGCGATTCCGCTGTCGGCGGCTTCCAGTGTCAGACCGGAATCGTCATCGACGTCCAGCGAGATGCCGCTGTCGTCACCAAGCATTGCGCCGCTGTCCAGTGCTTCCAGATTGATTCCGCTGTCGTCTGCTTCCAGGCTAATACCGCTGTCTGCGATTTCGAGTGTGATTCCGCTTTCGTCCGCGTCGAAGCTCAGCCCACCGTCAGCAACATCCAGCGAGATCCCGCTGTCGTCATCTTCTTCCGTGTCGATCAGCTTCAGGTCGCTGTCTTCAGGCAGCAATAGTGCCGCTGAGTCGGAATCAGACGATTCATCCGAATCCGCTCCCTGCAGGCGAATGTCGCTGTCCGTCCGGTCTGCTCCGGAAAGGCTGACGTCGCTGTCACTGTCGGTGTCAGGAAGCAGGCCTTGAGGTTCCACCAACTGCACGTCGCTGTCGGAATCCATTCCCAGCACAATGTCTGAATCATCCGTGTCGTCGTCGCCGCCCATTGCTACGTCACTGTCGAGTCCCACCAGCATGCTGGAACCGTCCGACTCCGTTGCTGTCAGCCTCACGTCGCTGTCAGAATCAGAAAGGCGGACATCGCTGTCTTCTGCCAGTGTTGGCAGGACATCAGACTCATCCACCTCAGCTATCTCGCTGTCAGAATCAAGCCCAACCAGCAGCTCAGAACTATCCTGCGACGCATCGTCATTGCCAAACGACAAACGCACATCGCTGTCGGAATCCATCCCCACCAGCATGCGCGAACTTTCGTCTGCCGCATCGCTGTCGAGGACCGAGTTTTCGTCACCGTCGACGTCAATCCCCGGCAGCAACTTCGAACTTTCGCTTGACGGTGCGACCATCTTGATGTCACTGTCAGAATCTGTGCCAAGCACCATGGCGGCACTGTCGTCAGCAAAGTCCGGATCGGCGGAGGCCAGGTTCAGATCGCTGTCGGCATCGACGCCCACCAGCATCCGCGCGCTGGCATCGGAGTCGTTTTCGTCTGTTGAAACCAGATCGATTTCCTCGTCGCTGATGGAATCTGTCCCGACCAGCATGTGAGAACTCTCGTCAGAGTCGTCGGAGTCTTCGTCCGACATCTGCAAGTCTTCGCTGGCATCCGCTCCTGACAGCCTGACAGAACTGTCGGGGGCCGCAGTTACGCGATCGATGTCGCTGTGGGAATCCAATCCGCGAAGCAGGTACGAGCTTTCGTCAGAATCGTTATCGCTGTCTGCCGCGCTGTTGGCAAGCCGGATGTCACTGTCTGAATCGTCGCCGGATTGCGGCATGTCGAATTCATTGACCGTCGCGTCTTCGTCAAATTCGACGTCACTATCCGAAGCGACAGACGCCAACTGAACGTCGCTGTCGGAGTCCATTGCCTGGTCCGACTCTTCACTGAAGTCCAGTACGTTGGTGGAATCAAGGTCATCAGCTGCTTCAATGGCAGGGCTTGAATCATCTTCTGCCAACTGCACGTCACTGTCTGCGACAGGTATGGCCGGAGAAGAATCGAACAGTGCCTCATCCATCGCCAAACGTACGTCGCTGTCTGACGCCGCCAAGTCCAGTTTTCCGGCATCCTTGTCATTGTCGACAAGTTGTACGTCGCTGTCTGAATCTGAAAAGTCGAAGTCGAAATCATCATCGTCGTCGTCAGCCGCGACAACAACCGCATCGTCGTCGACCAGTTGAATGTCGCTGTCAGAATCTTCCAGCTCCACTTCAACTACTTCTTCGGCCTCAACAGCGTCGTCGTCTGAGCTGTCATCAACTTCGACCATGACGACGTCGCTGTCGGCGTCTTCCAGGTCAAAATCGAAGTCATCATCGTCATCAGCCGCAACTACTTCGACCGCCTCGTCGTCGTCATCCTCGTCAGCAGCTTCGAGGACTTCGACTTCTTCATCGTCCTCAAAAAACGAATCGTCGAAGTCAATTGCGATGCCGCTGTCGTCAGAATCATTCACCTCACCATCCACATCGGATGCGGAAATGATCGGCATGTCGGGGGAAGAATCGGCCTGCTGCGAACGTGCGAACTCGTCGACGTGCGCTTCCAGAAACTTCCAGCTACCGCGATCTGCGAAGCCGCGAATTTCGCCGCTTTCGCGGACCCGCATCAATTCGTCGGTGGTGAGCCCCAGACGTTCGGCCGCTTTTTCAAGTGTCAGATACTTCTTGGCCATGCTTCGGTCGACTCCCGACGGAGATTTCTGCCCGTGTTCGGCAGATTCTCGGTGACTTAACTGGTGAACCACGTGCGACGAGGAATGCAGCTCGCACACACGTTCGGCAGCGTCCTTGCGGATAAATTCAGCCCAGATCCTCCGGCTTACGCAATTCTAAATGTCAACCGGCAGGATGCAAGGTGTTTGTTTTGCCAGCCGACGAACGGAAACACGTACGATTAGACCTGAACGGATGGTGGCGGCTGTTGCAATGTCGCAACAGCCGCCCACCAACGCAAAACCGGCACATTCGGTGCAATGCGGAAATTCCGCCGTGCAGTCGAATGAATGAATGCTCCGTATCTTCGTGAGCGTCGGCCATTTGACGCCGGTGGCTCCAGAAATTCCCTACTACGTCGGATTCTAATACTCGTAGACGAACTCAAACTGAGTCACGTACTCAATTCCGCCAAACGAGCTGTCGTTTGTGGTGGCGAAAATGTCGTACCCGCCGATGCCGCCATTTGCGACAAAGTCGGAAGCGAACACATTGTTCGACACAGTGACACTATCGTCTCCGGCACCGGTACTAATATTTGTTGTGCCGCCCACCGTGGAATCAAAGATCGACACGTAATCTGTGCTGCGTCTTAAATTGATATCAATGTTGCCGCCAATGTTCGAATCACTAATGTCGACATCGCCACCGCCATTGTCAAAGAAGGCGATCAGATTGCTATCGATGTTGACGCCGTTAAGTGAAAGCACATCCAGTCCATTGCGACTTCCCAACGTGACATTGTTCATCGGTGAACTGCCGGAAATCATCATTGAAGAATTGCCGCTGCCGTTGCTCGCCGAAAACGAACCGACCGTTGCGGTTTCACGATCGCCCAACTCCAACTCGAACGTGTCGCTGCCGAATGCGTTCGTGACTTGGACCGAAGGCAAGTTGAGTGAGCGGAAACGGTCACGTAGGATCGTCGAACTGCCGCCACCGCCGTTGTCGATATTAACCTGAGGGATGTGAGCCCCTTCGATTCGAGCCTGATCGAAGCCCAAACCGTTTTTCACGTTAAGGCCGCCGTCCAGGTACGAAAAGTAGATTTGCAAGTTTGTCTCGCCTTCAGCACATTGCAGGTTCGTTTCGCCGGAAGACGAGAAGTCGCCAAGGAACACTGTCGAAGTGCCACTGTCGACATTTGTGTACAGGGAGCCTACATTCGAAAAGATAGAACTCAGGTCAAAATCTCCGTGGCCGGAGTCAACATAGACGTCTCCGTCGACAAAACCGCTGATTGTTACGTCGTCGTTCCCGTAGCCTGCGTTGTCGATCAACACAGAACCTCTGACGTAGGCCGCCAGTCCTGAAATAGTGGCCTGACCGACGGACACCGTGCTGTCGCCATCAGAACTCTGGACATACACGTTGCCGCCAAATTCGCCTCGCAGGATCACCGACTGATTTCCGCTGCCGTCTGTAACATGAACGTCACCGCTGATTAGTCCGTATTGCGTAGCGAAGCTGTTGTCGCCCTGAAGGTCGTCGGAATACACGCTGCCGAGCGTGTCCAGGCCTCGCACGTTGACCGAATCGTCGCCCGACTGCCCGAACACCATTAGCTCTGCTGTCAAAGTTCCCAGCTCAAGACCTTCAACCTGCAGGTTGTCATTGCCGGCGCCGAGGCTTATTGCCAGGACGTCGGTCGGCATCTCAAACTGAATTGTGGCGAAGGTGCCGTTCGTGCTGCGCAACTGCACAATGTTATCAGACGGATTGCCGTTGTCTTCCAGCACGGCGTCGTTGTCCAGGCCATTCAATTGCAGGTATTCCGCATAGCCGGCCGACGCTGTCTTCAAAGATAGCGTCGCAGATACAGCGCACACCACGATCGCAGTACAGATTCTCATAGCCTAAGTCTCCAAATTGTCCGATGAAACGAGACTGCCTCCGAACTTCAGGCTGGGAAGAACGTCGACAGATTCGGGGATGCCCCCAAGGAAGCCGAGCCGACTGTACCAGGCCGCAAATGCCGTTTTACAGCCTGTCAAACGGCAGTCTGGGCAGTTTCGGCGGAAAACAGGGGTTTGGGTCAGGTGTTATGATTCTGCCGACTATGCCGCGATGAAGTAGGCACGCCTCAACAGGAAGCGCCATCGCTGGAACGCGTTTTAAGAATTGTTGTTGAGACGCCGGAACTCAGACGGACTGGCATTCGTCCCGTTGCGGAAGAACGTGGAGAATCCGGAAACCGATTCGAAACCGCAATGGCCGGATATTTCCGCGATCGAGGCCTTCGTGGTCAAAAGCAGTTCTTTGGCGTGTTCCAGGCGTAGTCGGCGAATTTCTTCACCCGGTGCACTCCCGACGGCGCATCGGAAATGGCGTTCGAACGTGACTCGTGAAAGCCGCCATTGAAGAAAGTCCATCACGTCACCCACCGTGATGCCGGTCGCGGCGTGTTGGCGGATGTATTCCAGCGCAATCGGAACCAGTGAATCATCGCTGGCGGCAACGGGCAGCTTTCGATCTCGAAATTCAGTCGCGTTAACGTGACTCACCCCGCCGCTGATTGGCTTACCGTGCAACATGCGACTAAGAACCGAAGCCGCCTCAAATCCGAGTTGCCTGTCCGGTGCAACCACAGCACTGATGGCGCGGCCCGACAGCACACATTGCGGTGAGTCTCTCGCGGAGAAAATCGTCAGTTGGTTTTCCACTAATTCGGGCAGCGCGCCTGAGATACGATCGATGTAGTCGGCAACGCAGTCATTTGCCGCGATGATGGCGATTGGGCCCGACGCTGAACTCACAAGCGGCAGAAATTCGGGAACGGGGACCGGTTCCAAATGCAAAAGGTCGCGGGGCTGTCGAGAAACATTCAGCCAATGCACCGGTCGCCCGTTGGTTCGCCCCCAGGCGTAAACATTGCTGACCAGCAATCGGTGGCCAACATCCGCCGCCACGATGATTTTCGTCGGGTTGATCGCCAGAATATGCTCGGCCAACAGTCCGACAATCGAAGTCGGCGAAACAGTGACGGAGGGCATCCCCTCAACAACAGATCCCACATTCACGGTGGGCAAACCCACTGCGAGCAGGCTGTTGATGTCTGTCTGAGTTGCGCCGTCGAGGCAGCAAATAATTCCGTCCGCTCCCCATTCGAGCGGTGCTGAAAACTGAGCGGCGTTCTGGACGTGGTTGAAGACGCCAACCAGCAAATCCGTTTGCCGATTAGCGAATTCAAACACGCCACTGATGGATTCCGAGCGATCACTGCTCCAGTCTCGGAAAATAACTGCGATTTTACGCATGTCGCTCGTTTTGGCTTTTTGCCTCGCCTCAGTTTACGTTTTGCGTCAATCAGCGTTGCGTTGCCCCGATTTTTTTGCGGGTTGCAGCACAATCGTTGCGGCAATTGCGGAATAGTGGATGATTTTTCGTGTCCTCCCCAGTGAAGAAGGCCAACTGCCTAAAAAGTGTGCCACCAGCCGTGGCTGTTTTCTGAAAATTATCACCCTGAATGTACGAACAAGGAACACATGTCGAGCCAATTATGCTGCGATCACAGCCAGGAACACGGTGTGATGACCGACCCGACGCGACAGTTAACGGCAAGCGTGGCTTCGGTCACGTCGTGGCTGGTCGCACTGCGAGACGGGGAATCGGCTGCAGCTGAGTTACTGTGGGAATTCTTAAAACGCAGGCTGCTGACTTTTGCCAGTGGACAAATTCGGCGAGTGTCGCCCGTCTATGATGAGGACGACGTCGCCTTAAGCGCGTTTCATACTCTTTGCGACGGTGTGCAGAAAGGACGCTACTCGGACCTCAGCAATCGGGATGAACTGTGGCGTTTACTGGCCGTCATCACGATGAATAAAGCTCGCAAACGAGCGGCTCACGAAACGCGCCAGCGACGTGGCGGAACATCCTCGCCGCAGGATCTGAATTCCGTGTCTCACGAACTTGTGTCGCCGGAAGCGAGCCCGGAAATAGTCGCAGTAGTTCAGGAGGAATGTCACCGTCTGCTGGAACGGCTGTCTCAGCCTGAGCTAAAAGTCGTCGCGATGCTGAAGGTGGAAGGCTACACCAACGACGAAGTTGCGGCAGCCATGGACTGTTCACGGCGGTCGGTCCAGCGACGGCTGAACCTGATTCGAGACATCTGGTCGGACGAAACCGGTGAAGAGTGACGAGACCGCGATCAATCGCGGCGATACAGAAAATCGTCTGGCGCTGGAGGCGATCTGCACGCAGTTTGAAGCCGCCGTTCGTTTCGATCCCGGTGTCACCATCGAATCTTTTCTGCAAGCGTCCGGAACTCAGATTCGCGCGGACCTGATCACGGAACTGATCGCGGTCGACTGCGAACTTCGAGCTGACCGTGGCGACTTGCCGAGGCGAGAAGAATACTACGTTCGGTTTCCTGCGTGGTGTGAAGAAGTCGACGCGGCGTTTCGCATGTGGACGGAGCTTCAGGACGACGCCGACTCCAATAGCAGAAAATTCCAACACCCAAAACGACTGGGTGACTACCGCATCGTACGCGAGATCGGGCGCGGCGGCATGGGGATTGTATACGAAGCCGTTCAGGAAAGTTTGAATCGACGAGTTGCTATTAAGATGTTGCTGGCTCCGTCGTTCCTTCGTGCAGAATCACTCGAACGATTTGAACGCGAATCACGCGCCGTGGCGATGTTGCATCATACGAACATCATCGATGTCTATGGTTCCGGCGTAAAGGACGACCTGCCGTACTTTGCGATGCAGTTGGTTAATGGCCGCAGTCTGAATGCCGTAATTTGTGAAGCGGTTGAACGGCCGACTGGCAGAACCGCCAACAATCCGCTGCTTGCACCGAACCGCCATATCGTCGTCGCAAAAATTGGAGCCGACGTTGCTGGCGCGCTTGAATATTCTCACCGGCGAGGTTTGCTGCATCGAGATATCAAGCCCGCGAATCTATTGCTGGACGACGAAGGCACCGTCTGGATTGCAGACTTCGGTCTGGCCAAGCTTGCCAATGAGGTCAGCGACACAACGGTCCCGGGAAAAATTCTCGGCACGCTTCGCTACCTGTCACCGGAGGCCGTCGCCGGTGACTGGGACGAACGCAGTGATGTGTATTCACTCGGCACCACGTTGTACGAGCTGCTCACCCTGAAACCTGCGTTTCCTGAAGGACAACATGCGGAACTTCTGAGCCGAATTTCGCGCCGTGATCCGCCGCCGGTTTCGTTGCGTTCGATTGACGATTGCATCCCTCACGACCTCGAAACGATTGTGATGAAAGCGATGGCTTTCGAACCGACGGCGCGATATTCCTCGGCGCAGGATCTTGCCGACGACCTACAGCGATATATCGCTGGCGAACCGATTGCAGCGCGGCGGTCGAGTGGTGTCGAACGCCTTTGGAAATGGGCTCGAAGAAAACCTGCATTGGCCGGACTGCTGACTCTGGCGGCGGCGGTGGCGATCATCGGGTTACCGTTGCTGGCCTTTCTCTGGCTGCAGTCAGAATCGGCATTGAAGACCGCAGAATATGAAAAACAACTTGCCAGTATCGCTCAACAGGAAGCTGAAACTGCGCGCCACAATTCCGATGCGGCCAACTATGGCAGTTCAATGCAACTGACACAGAAGTCGCTGGAAGATCTGCAACTGAACGACGCCCGATTGATGCTAAATCAGTGGGGGCCTGCGTCTGTTGCAAAAGCCATAAAGGCCATCGGCGAGTCTCATGCGGGCTCCGCGACTTCTGCCGACTTCCGTTACGGAAAATTCACGCACGCGGCGCCGCGAGATCGGCGCGGCTGGGAGTGGAACTTTCTTAAGCAGCAAATGGATCCGTCACGCATGACATTGAACGGTCATTCCGGTCCGGTTCACTTCGTTGCCATTCATCCCGACGATACGCAGATTTGCACAGTCGGCGGATCGGATCCGATGCCAGACTCGCCAGTCGTTCCGGGCGAAGTGATTCTGTGGGATGCGAAGTCCGGAAAGCAGCAGCACGTTCTTCGCGGCCATCCGTCCGGTGTGATGGGAGCTGCTTACAGCCCGGACGGAACTCGCCTGGCGACCATTGGTATGCGTCGTCAGAAAGCGACCGGCATACCCGCACGATTGTGCTTGTGGGATACGAAATCCGGTCAGCAACTGAAGTCCGTTGAACTATCCGGCGACTATCCCAGGCCATATCTGGTACAGCACGCCAAAAGAGTGCTGCCAGGTGTCCAGTTCAGCGATGATGGCAGGTACGTGATCACCTGGCCAAACCCAGTGGAAGTCCGCGTTGCCGAAACGCTGGACTCAGTTTGGAAGGACTGGGATGGTCGCGGCATCGTAACGCTGCCAGACGGTCAGATTGCCGTCAACGTGTTCTTCACCAAGCTCCGTGTGCGCGACCTGACGAGCGGCGCTATGGTCGCGGAGTATCCGGAACCTGGCCACGCGTTCTACGACGTGGCCGTCACTGGCAACCCGCCGCGTTTGACCGCATTACGTATAGATGCGATGGCGCTGTGGGAAAGTTCCGAATTCGATAGCGCGATCACCGTCTTTCCAGCACCTGGCATCACATGGGGAATGTTAACAGCGCCGGGCGACCAAATTGTCTATGGCGATCGTTCCGGAATTCTGCGCCTGGCGCCACTCGATGATTCAAAACCGCCTCGAGCATTGCCAGGTCACGCGACGGTCATTGAGCACGGCGCGATAAGCCACAATGGTCAGTGGCTCGTGACGGCCAGTGCTGACGGCACGGCCAAAGTCTGGGACGTCGCATGCGTCCAACAGCCTCGTGTGATGGAGCACGGTTTCGACTATGACTCGATCGCCGACATTGCGTTCAGTTCCGATGGCACGCAGGTGCGATTTGCGGCAAGTCGGGATGGCGGCAAGCTGCAGGGCTGGGTGGGGCAAATAGATGTCGACGGTGGCAATGTTTCTAAAGCAAAGGTCTCGTCAACAACCTACAGCAACTGGCCTCGCACGGACTTCGCGTTCAATCCTGACGGTACGTTACTGGCAGCACCTGAAGTTGTTCCCGACAGACCGGTCCGTGCCCGCGGCTTTGCGACTTCGAATCGGGTCGTTATCTGGGAGAGCGATACGGGGAATGTGCGCCACACCATCGATTTTCCAACCGACGAAATCACCAGTGTTGCATGGCATCGCGATGGCGGACTGATTGCCGCTGCTGGATTTCAGGATGGCCGTTCCTTCGTCCGCATTTTTTCCACAGACAACCCCGCCGAATGTCTGCAGGAACTTGCCGTCGACGACCGTCGCGTCTTAGCACTTTGTTTCGGTGTGAATCAGATTGCTACAGCAACGGACCATGGAATTTCAGTTTGGCGAGGCGCTGAAGGCCTCGCAGACGAAGTTCCGGCTTCCAGCGAACAGTCGAGCCGCCCTCATAACACGTGGCTCAATTCACAAAAAAACATTTCGAATGAGGCGTTGCAGTTCCAATCTGACTATCGCATCAAAAGCGCGGGAAGCGTGTGTTTCCTCGATTTTTCACCCGACGGAAGGCTGCTCGCTGCAGCAGATTCACGTCAAGGTTTGGTTTGCGTCTACGACGCACAAACCGGCAGCCAGATGTACAGAACGCCAGCCCCGCGCGCCGTTTGCAGTGTGCGGTTCAGCCCCAACGGTCGCCGCCTTGCGGCCGTCGGCTACGACAGTCTGATTTACCTGTACGACGCGGAGACCGGGTACCAACTGCTATCACTAAACGGTGCGAATGCCCCCGTTGGCACGGCCGCCATTAACGCAAAAGTAGTCTTCAGCCCTGACGGCCGGCGCATCGCCACCAGCGACTGGCGGGGAAGAGTCAGTATCTGGGAAGCGGCGCCCATGGACCAATGATCGATAGCTCACAAAACCATGGGCAAAAAGCGCCGGATATGGAGATTGCGGTGTTCCGGAAGAAATTGCCGGTTTTCTGAACAATTCACCCGACTTCCTGTCACTTCACTCAACGATTTGTGGTTGAGCACCTTGAGTGACCATCCTTTGGAGCTGTTTTGGCACAGAAACACTTGCATTCAATGCGGGGCAGCAGAATTCGAATTTGAGAACTCGACGGCCTAAGTACGCAATCCTACGATGATTTTTCCTGACAGTTGCGACGTTCGAACCTTCCACGCAATGCAAATTTCTGTTTTGCGTCAACTAGCTTTGAATTTTGCATAAGCCCCCCTAATGAAGTTGACTTGAATTGAACCGGACGTACTCTAACCATCCCATTTACGCCATATTACCCACTGCGGATGTCGCAGCACGGCGTTCCCAAAACGAACGAGGAGTTCAAAAGATGAGATTTGTGTTGTTTTCAATGACCTGTGCCTTGGCTGTCATGATGTGCAGCGAAGACGTCGAAGCGGGACGAAGGTCACGCTGTAAGGTACGCCAGTGCTGCGTCGTGCCTTCCTGCAATGTTGCAACCAGCAGTTGTGCGTCGAGCTGTGGCGGATGCGGTTCTGTAAGTGATTGCGGCAGCTGTGGCGGATCAAGCTGTGGTTCGCCTTGCGGATCTGCAGGTTGCAGCACATGCGGAACATCTGGATGTGGCAGTGTTGGCGCAAGCGGCGGCTGCGGCGGAACATGGGAAACTGTTGAGCAGACAGTCATGGTTCCTCAAACTGTCATGGAGACGCGAACCGTCACTGTAAACGTTCCAGTTCAGGAACAGCGACAGGGTACGCGAACTGTATGCAAGACAGTCATGGACACTCAGGAAGAAAACTACACTGTTATGGTTCCTGTTCAGGAACAGCGACAGGGTACGCGAACTGTTTGTAAGACTGTTATGGAAACAAAAGAAGTTCCTTACACAGTCTGTGTTCCTTACCAGGAACAAATGACGGGTACGCGAACTGTTTGCAAGACCGTTCAGGAAACGAATGAAGTTCCTTACACAGTCTGCGTTCCATACCAGGAACAGATGACGGGCACTCGCACTGTTTGCAAAACTGTCACCGAGTCTAAGGAAGTTCCTTACACTGTTTGTGTTCCTTACCAGGAGCAGATGACTGGAACTCGCACTGTTTGCCGTCAGGTACCAGTTCAGAAGTTCCGCACAGTATGCCGTGATCAGGGTCACTGGGAAGAAGTTGCCAGCGGATGTGGTTCTGGCGGATGCAGCACCGGCTGTGGTTCTTCATGCGGCGGTTGTGCCAGCAGCTGTGGCGGATGCGGTAGCTGTGCTTCAGCGTGCGGCGGTTGCGGTTCTTCATGCGGTGGTTGCGGATCAGCCAGCGGTTGCGGAACTTCATGCGGATCTTCATGCGGAACGACTCGCCGTTGGGTTTCCAACCAGGTTCAGGAGCAGGTTCCTTACACTGCTTACGAAACTGTACGCGAAGAAGTTCCTTACACTTACACCGTGACGAAGACTCGTCAGGAACAGAAGACTCGCACAGTTCAGGTTGCTCGCCAGGTTCAGGAAGAAGTTCCTTACACCTACACCGTGACAAAGACTCGTCAGGAACAGCGAACACGAGCTGTAACGACGTGTCGTCAGGTACAGGAAGTAGTTCCTTACACTTACACCGTGACGAAGACTCGTCAGGAACAGAAGACTCGCACAGTTCAGGTTCCTCGTCAGGTTCAGGAACAGGTTCCTTACACCTACACTGTCTGTGTTCAAAAGCCTGAAACGCGAACACGCACTCGTCAGGTCGCTCGTCAGGTACAGGAAGAAGTTCCTTACACGTACACCGTGACGGTTAACCGTCAGGAGACGCGTGAAGTTCAGGTTGCTGTGTGTCAGCAGGTTGCTCAGACTGTTAGTCGTCAGGTTTACCGACCAGCTTGTGGCGGTAGCGTTGCTGGCGGTTGCTCAACTGGTTGCGGATCAACCAGCGGCGGCTGTGCTGGTAGCTGTGGCGGATGCGGCAGTTCTTGCGGTTGCAACTAATTATTAGCTGCGTTGCAGTATGATTTTCGAAGCCCGGCCTTTTCCAAAAAGGCCGGGCTTCTTTATGCTCAGAAGCACGATTAAGCTTGCATAGACAAGCCAGCTGCTGGCTGTCGAATGTCTCGATAGTTGGCCCAGCGTCCTTCGTTCCACCCACATTCGGCGTTACTCAACAACTGACTGAAATCGGCATCATGAATCACCGGCACCTCAATCAGCTAGCTATCACTCTCGCAATCTTGGCCACCTCTGCGTCGATCGCAATCGCTCAATCGGCACCACAGTTTGTCGCGCGGCGCGACATCTCGTTGTCTGGCGAAATCGTGGTGCTGGCCGGAGAACTGATCAGCACGGTCAGCGTCGAAAACGGTAAAGCGACCATGGTACTCGCGGATGGAAAACGCGCGACTGTGGATCGAAGCGAACTGGCTGACGTCAACGAAGCCGTTGGCGTGCTGTCGACATTGATTCAAAAAGATCCCAAAAACTCGCGCCTGTATTCAGCGCGAGCCAACGTTTGGGCCGTCAGGAATGACTTTGCAAAAGCGATCGAAGATGCAACTCGCGCGATCGATGTGTCTGATGCTGAAGACGCCACACTGCACGTGAATCGAGGTGTGTTTTATGGATCAACCGGTGACTACGACAAAGCTGTGGCGGACTACGTGAAAGCCACCGAGATTGATCCCAAGATGTATTCGGCTTACCGCAACCTGGCCTCGGCTCATGTTGCCCGCCAGGAATTTGATAAAGCCGTGGAAGTTTGCACTCAGTTGATCAAGGTTAACGACGACAATGCTCAACACTATATTCAACGCGGCGTGGCATTTCGGCATCTGAAGAACTGGGATGCTGCCATCGGCGACTTTTCCAAAACTCTTGAGCTGGATAAGAATAACCTCGCGGCGCTGGGAAGTCGCGGGTTTGTTAATTATCTGAAGGGTGACCACGCAGCAGCCGTCAAAGACTTCGATGCGATCATCAAGCTGAAGCCGGACGACGCGATGGCCTACAATAATCGAGGCTACAATGCGTTCATGTCGGGCGACTACAAACAAGCGCTGGCTGACTACGACAAGGCGACTTCATTGCTTCCAGCTTATGCCGCAGCGTGGCAGAACAAAGCGTGGCTGTTAGCAACCTGCCCACAAGATGACATCCGCGACGGTGAAGCCGCGATCGCCGCCGCGAAACAGGCCACTAATTATCGTCAGCAGAAGAATGCTTCCGACGTCAAAGCCCTTGCCGCTGCCTATGCAGAAACTGGCAACTTTGAAAAAGCGGTTGAGCACCAGCGATCTGTTATTGGCCTTGTGGGCGAAGACCAGAAGAAGGACGAAGAGTTAATTCTGGCGATCTATCAAGAGAAGAAGCCGTACCGAACGAAACCTGCCACATCGACTCCAACAGCAACGCCGGATGCGGCTTCCAACAGCGACACCGAGGGCAAATAGCGGCAGACGCATCCGCGTCTCTGACCTGGTCGCAGCGTCAAAAGCCGAAATGCGACAGCTGCCGCTCTTATCCGCGGTTGCCAGCGTATTTCCGGCGGCTGGCTCACGACTTTTCACTCCTTAGCTGTACCACGTCCCGTTGGACAGTCTGATATTCGGAGTACAGGCGGCATCCGGGCGCGGATTCGGCGCGCATCATTGTCAAACGCCGGAAGCCGGCCCTAAAGCAGTAGTCGCATGGAAATGTGGGCGCAGGCAGTTCGGGCCAATGGGCGTTTTTCAACCAATCTCGTGCAAATTCAATGACGACTGGTACAATTTCTCGCGTTAAAGTACGTATTCAACTCTTGCGGCTAATCCTGTCGCGACTAATTGACCGTGCTTAGTGCCCTCTGTCTTTGAAGAAAGCCGTCCATGAGAAGTTTGCATCGTCGCTCGCGTGAGCGTGGTTTCACTCTGATCGAATTGCTCGTGGTGATTGCCATTATTGCAATCCTGATTGCGTTGCTGTTGCCAGCCGTACAGCAGGCACGCGAAGCGGCCAGACGGACGGAATGCAAAAATAACCTAAAGCAAATTGGCCTGGCGCTGCACAATTATCACGATTCGCATCTGGGGTTTCCGCCAGGCTGGATCGATCAGGCGGGCGCATATCAGGTTGGAGCTCGCGGCGCCAATTGGGGGTGGATGTGTTACATCCTGCCGGGACTCGATCAGGGAAACCTGTACAGCCAGCTTGGCGTTGGCGACGTAGCGCTCACGTATGCACTGGACGATGCCACTCGATGGGCGCTAATGAAGAAGCCGTTGAAGGCGTTTCGCTGTGCTTCTGATTCGGCTCCGGGTGTGAACACGATTCAAACCTTGATGTCGAACACAGGCGCTTTAAGAGAAACGGCCATCGCCAACTATGTCGGCACAAACGGCGGCGGTGATTGGAGTCCTCATCCGTACCTGAACAACGCAGTGCAGCAGCCGGCGCCGGCCGTGCCAGTCAATAACCTTCTGGCCGGATCATTCGGCATGAACAGCCACGTCAACTTCAGGGACTTCACAGATGGCACCAGCAACACCATTATCACGGGTGAACGAGCCTGGGATTTGCCGACGCCCACACGTCCTGGCGCTGCCTCTGGTGGCAAAGATATCTGCGGCGCGGCCACGATTTATGGCGCGTCGTACGATCCCGACACCGGTCTGGCACGACAGGAACGAACTCTGGCTCGCGGCGTTTACGGCATTAACCAAACCGGCGACGACCCCAGCAGTAGTCCGACGGTTTCCGTTTGTGCGTCGTCCTATTCCAGCCGACATCCAGGAGGAGCTCAGTTCTTAATGGGAGACGGAGCCGTCCGATTCATCAGCGAAAACGTGCAGCGTAACCAGGTCGACCTGCAAGGCGACTACGTGTATCAGAATCTGCTTAACAAATCCGACGGCTTTGTTCTGAGCGATTTTTAAGCTCCGGTATGCGGGGCGTGCTTCGTCGCGACGTGCCTCTGGCTGCCGGCTTTGACGACTGGCAGTTAGCAGTCCAGGACATGCTCACGGTGCTTCCCGTGTAAGCAGGCTACGCGATGATGTCTTCCGCCACGCGACCGGCGACGTCAGTCAGCCGGAAGTCTCGGCCTGCATAGCGGAACGTTAAGCTTTCATGCTCCAGACCCAGCAGGTGCAACATGGTGGCATGCATGTCGTGAATGTGCATTTTGTCGACGGCGGCATAGTAGCCGTAGTCGTCGGTCGCCCCGTAGGCCAGGCCGCCTTTCACGCCGCCACCCGCCATCCACATGGTAAACCCGTGTGGATTATGATCGCGTCCGTTGTTGCCCTGAGCCGTCGGCGTGCGACCAAACTCACCGCCCCATACGACAAGCGTGTCGTCTAAAAGCCCGCGTGCTTTCAGGTCGGTCAGGAATCCGGCAATAGGCTTATCGACTTCGGCAGCGTTTTTGGTGTGGCCGTGGTACAGGTTGGAATGCTGGTCCCACTGTACTTCGCTGTCGCTATGAGTCACCTGGACAAAGCGGGTGCCGCGTTCCAGAAAGCGGCGAGCCATCAGGCATTGCCGGCCGAAATCTTCTGTTACGGCGTCGTCCATGCCGTATAGTTTTTGAGTCGCTTCGGTTTCCAGTGACAGGTCCTGCACTTCCGGCATCGCTGCCTGCATGCGGAATGCCAGTTCGAAGGAATTCAGCCGCCCTTCTAACGCCTGGCTGCGCCCCGCGACTTCCAGGTGATCACGGTTCATGGCGTTGATGAGGTCAAGCTGCCGCCGCTGCACGTCCGTTGACAGGCGTCCGTTACGAATGTGTTTGACCTGCGCCTTTGCGGCAGCGAGGCTGGCGTTGCCGATTGGCGTTCCCTGACAATAGGCTGGCAGAAACGCGGCTCCCCAGTTGTTCACTCCGCCGTGAGCGAGCGTCGGGCAAATGGTCACGAAGGCCGGCAGGTTTTGGTTTTCTGTTCCCAGCCCGTAAACCACCCATGATCCCATGCTCGGCCGAACAAACTGATCCGTACCCGTGTGCAGCTTTAAAGCCGCTCCACCGTGAGCCGGATTCGTGCCATGCACAGAACGCAGAATGCACAGGTCGTCGATATGTTGAGCGACATGCGGGAACAGCTCGCTGACCGGCAGTCCGCTTTCTCCGTAGCGTTTGAACTTCCATGGAGAACGCAGAAGATTCGACTGCTTCGCAAACGTTACGCGAGGCAGATCAAAAGGCAACGGCTTGCCGCTGTCACGCTGCAGCATTGGCTTCGGGTCGAAGGTGTCGACGTGCGACGGGCCGCCCTTCATAAACAGAAAGACAACTCGCTTCGCACGTGCTGGAAGATTGGGAAGCTGCGGCGCCAGCGGGTTAGCTGGCGTCGTTGTCTTCATTGATGCAGCCGTGGCTTCCCGGCCCAGCATTGCCGTCATTGCCAGTTGGCCAAAACCAATGGCGGACGTTTGCAGCAGACGGCGGCGAGTTTGCAAATTGCAGTCTGACATTATGATCGTTTCTGAAAATTGATGATGTATCTTGCGGGCCACTTCGGGGCGACAATCGGCATTGTTCCGAACGCCAGCAGCTTGAGACTCGGCTTCGCTCGATTATCTGACGTAGATGAATTCGTTGCTGGCGAACAGGGATTGGCATAGCAGTGACCAGGCTTCTATCTCCGCCATTTCATCAATGCCGGTCGCCGAGACTCGTTGTGCTGTGAACTCGTCGACATAAGCCAGTGCTCGGGCGATTTCTTCATCGCGAGGCGGACGATTCAACGTTCCTTCGTAGGCGATGCGAACACGGTCGGCATTGCCACTGGCCTGCGAAGTCACAGTGGCCGCCAGAGCGTTCGCTGAATCCATAATCAAATCAGAATTCATCATCAGCAATGCCTGAGGCGCCACGACGGTTTCATTTCGATGCCCGGTGACCATTGTAGGGTCCGGGAAATCGAACTGCTCGAACATTGTGTACAGGTTGTTGCGAATGATTGGCAGGTACATGCCGCGTCGCAGGCTGTCGTACTTGGTGTGATCAACGGACGTGTGATTGAACACAAACTGCCGGTTGCGCAACGGCACGGACTTGCCGCCAATCGACATATCCAACCGATTCGAAACTGCCAGGACGGCGTCGCGAATCTGTTCGGCTTCCAGTCGCTGCATACGAAACTTCCACAGCAGCAGATTCTCTGGATCCTGCTCCGCTGCTTGATCACCGTCAGGATGTGTGGACGCCATTTGATAGGTGTTCGACGTCAAAATCAGTCGATGCAGATCCTTCGTCGACCAGCCATTCTCCATTAGCGATCGAGCCAGCCAGTCCAGCAGTTCCGGGTGGCTCGGCCGATCTCCCAGCCGTCCGAAATTCTCCGTCGTTCCGACAATTCCGCGTCCGGTATGCCAGCCCCAAACCCGATTCACGAATACTCGAGCCGTGAGCGGATGTTGAGTGTTGACCAGCCAATTCGCCAACTGCAGTCGCCCGCTTTGCGACTTCGGAAATACGGGCCGTACCGTTGATGCTCGCATCACGATGGGGAACTCGCGTGCAACGGGTTCACCCAGATTTAGGTGACTGCCGCGAATATGGATCGGCAGTTCA
Source organism: Fuerstiella marisgermanici (assembly GCF_001983935.1). Lineage (GTDB taxonomy): Bacteria > Planctomycetota > Planctomycetia > Planctomycetales > Planctomycetaceae > Fuerstiella > Fuerstiella marisgermanici. The sequence goes on from NZ_CP017641.1 coordinate 945,457, forward strand.
GCCAGAGTTTCCTGTTCGCTGACACCCATGGCCGCCGGTTCGTCCGGCGCATTGCTCTCCTTAACGCGAGCGGCTTCTTCCAGCTTGTAGTATTCCTGCAGCGTAGCATCGTCAAAGGCGTATTCGACCTTGGGGGGCACTGCCAGAAATCCGGACAGGTCGTTTAATGCACGCTTGGCTTCTTCGATTTCAATGGCCGGAATATCGCCGCCGCTTGTTGCACCCGAAGCCGCCGCAAAACGAGCCCGATAGTGTTGTTCAACGGCCTCAGCACCGCCGGAACTCGCCAACAAATGCCACGGCGCGAAGAACGGATCATCGCGGTTGTAATCAAGGTGTAACCGGCAGTGGTGCAAAATTCGGGGGTGCAGTCCCAACGGCTTCGCGATTGCGGTGACCTGCGATAGTGCCATCGATGGATCGAAGGTCGTCGCAGCCATCAGATATTCCGTGGCCTTCGACCTTGCGTCGTCACGGACTTTTGCGATCGCCTTGTTTTTGAATGACGCCGCTGCACTTTTAAGTTTCGCAATTTCAGCGTCGACAACTTTTAGCTTCGCCAATTCTTCTTCCGTGGCGAAGGAGTATTCATGCCAGTACTTGATGGCACCTCGCCCTTCTTCGACGAACGTGCGAGTGCTTTTGAAGATGGCGGCCAGAGCGTAGTAGTCCTCCTGCTTCAGCGGATCAAACTTGTGATCATGGCACCGGACACACCCAACGGTCATTCCCATAAACGCCTTGCCGAACGTATCCAGCTGCTCGTCGATGGTGTCCATCACCAGCTTTTCCATGTCCGGTTCGGCCAGAACTTTCGCTCCCAGAACCAGAAACCCCGTTGCCGTTTTTGTTTCGGCTGTGGCGTTCGGGACAAGGTCTCCGGCAAGTTGTTCGACAACGAACTGATCGTACGGTTTGTCGCTGTTGAAGGCGTTCACCACGTAGTCGCGGTAACGCCATGCGTTGCCGTGCGCGAGGTTCTCGTCCAAGCCGTTCGAATCGGCGTATCGAGCCACGTCCAGCCAGTGCCGCCCCCACCGCACTCCGTATTGGGGCGAGCTTAACAGTCGTTCAACCACCTTCGTGAAAGCGTCCTCAGATTCGTCGGCCAGAAATGCGTCGACCTCTTCCGGTGTCGGCGGCAAGCCCGTGAGGTTGAACGTGACTCGCCGAATCAGCGTTCGCTTATCGGCCCGCGGCGCGGGTTGAAGCCCTGCCGCTTCCAGCTTGCTTAAGATGAACGCATCGATGGGATTCCGCACCCATTCTGTATGTTCAACCTCAGGCACGTCCGGCGAAGCAACCGGCCGAAACGACCAGAACTCGCGACCATCTTCAATTGACATGCCCGTTGGTTTGGCCCCCGACGAAACGGCGTCCGTGCGTGGGTCAGGAGCACCCATGGCCACCCATTTTTCCAGCACTGCAATCTCAGCATCCGGCATGCGATTCTGTGGCGGCATTTGCAGGTCGCGGTTTTTGTATCGCACTGCCTCAATCAGCAGACTTTGGTCTGGCTTGCCGGCAACAACGGATGCCCCGCTGTCTCCGCCGTTCAGCACGCCAGCCTTCGAATCCAGCAGCAGTCCACCATTCACTTCGTCGCCTGCGTGGCATTCGTAGCACCGCTGAACAAGGACAGGCCGGACCTCTTTTTCGAAGAATTCCTGCTGTCCCGCGGTGATGGCTGCTGACGCATCCGAGTCGTCCGCAGCCGTCAAATCGGCGCAGCAAAAAGTGACGAAAATTGACAGGGGAAAGCAGAATAGTCGGAGAGATGCCATGTAAGACGACCGTCTTTCGTAGCTTGGTGGGAAGGCATAGTGGCGGGGCAGAGATTCTACCATTTGATTCGGACGAAAGCGAACATGAAGTTCGATCGGCGCATCCGGGGCGTGGCTTTTCGCCAGTCTGCCGCAAACACGCCCCCCGTGCGATGATTCGTACGTCCAGCCTATTCGCTGTCTGCGACACGATAATCTTTGGCTCGGGGGAAATTGTCCGGAACAGAACTGGACATCTTCGAAGCTTTCGCAGATGGCGTCGGCGAGATCAGTGGATCAATTCTGTCAAAGTCGTCACAATCCGCCACGTCCAGTTGTCTTGTCAAAGGAAAATCTTCCACGTGAGTACCGGGTCTCATTACACCGTCTTGGCTCGCCGATTTCGGCCGCAGGCGTTTGGCGACGTTGTCGGACAGGAGCACGTCTCTCAGGCGCTGTGCAACGCCATTCGTTCCGGTCGAGTGGCCCACGCGTACTTGTTTACTGGTGCCCGCGGCGTTGGAAAGACTTCCAGTGCTCGTATTCTGGCCAAAGCTCTAAACTGCCCGAACGCCGTGGACGGCGTTCCGTGCAACGAGTGTGAAATCTGCGACGGCATCTCGGCGGGCGACGACGTCGACGTCATGGAGATCGACGGTGCGTCCAATAACGGCGTTGAAAATATTCGCATGCTGCGAGCCAACGTCAACATGCGGCCGATGCATTCGACGTTCAAGATTTACATCATCGACGAAGTTCACATGCTGTCGACGGCCGCCTTCAACGCGCTGCTGAAGACGTTGGAAGAACCACCGCCCAACGTGAAGTTCGTGTTTTGCACGACTGAGCCCAATAAGGTGCCTGACACGATTTTGTCACGCTGCCAGCGGTTCGACTTCAGCGCGATTGGCGAAGAATCGATCGGTAAACGGCTGAAGGAAATCGCAACGGCCGAAGGCTTTGAAGTGGAGGACGAAGCCGTTGAACTGGTGGCTCGACGAGCACGAGGGTCGATGCGAGACAGTCAGTCGCTGTTCGATCAGTTGCTGGCTTTTAGCGAAGGGACCGTCAAGGCGGACGACGTGCATCGTATGCTGGGCACCGCCAGCGATGACATGCTTGTTGCTTTGTTCGACGCGATGTCACAGCATCGGCCCGGCGAAGTGCTCAACATTCTGGACCAGGCTCTCACGGCGGGTGTGCAGGCCGGTGAATTGCTTGACCAGTGCGTCGGCTACGTCCGAGACCAGATGGTCACTCTTTCCGGCGGAGCAAAAGTGCCGCTGTGCAGCGTGGGAAACAGTCGGCGAGAATCCGTGCAACAGCAGGCCGCCGCACTAGGAATGCCTAACGTCATGGCTGCGTTTCAGATTTTGTCTGAGGCGAAGGGCCGAATGATGCGCAGCACATTTGCTCGAGTCCTGCTGGAAATGGCACTCGTTCAGATTGCGATGCTCGAAAATTTGACGGCAATCAGCAGTTTGCTGTCGGGCAACCTTCCCGCCTTGCCAGACCACGCGGGTGCGACCGAGTCCACTGTGGCGCCTGCCGCTGAAGCGTCTGCGACTGACGAAAAAAAAAACTTAGCGGAAACTAGTGCCGATCCGGAAAAACCGGCCGACGGTCCTGCCTCCCCATCGCCTGAGATCAAATTCAGCGCAGAGAATGCTGAGCGGATTCTGGCGGAACTTATTTCAGAATCAGGGTTTACGCTTTCTGCCGCTCTCAGGGTTGTTTCGTCAATAGCAATTTCCGGGCCAAACGGGCTGGAAATTCAACTGGGTGCATCCTATGATTTCCAGCGACGCGTGATTGAGCAGTCGGAAAGTCGGCTGGCAATCCAGGCGATAGTCTCACGTCTAACGGGTGTTGATGCTGCGGTTAGTATGAAGCTGATTGCAGATTCTCCACCGGTCACAAATAAGGCTGAGCCTGCCGCGGCTGCGCCTGCGAAGCCAAAGTTGGCAGACGCAGGGAAGAATGAACCGCCGAAAGTGAAAGGTCCGTCGCCGTTGCGAATTCGTAACGACGTCGATCCGGAGCAGGACGCGTTTGTGCAGCAGGTAGTGCACTTTTTTGACGCAACGGTCGTGCGTGTTACTGACGCCCCGGTGCGGCGAGACGTGCCGGACGAAGATACATAGCGGTCGAATGCAGTTCAGGATCGAACAATCCTCAGCACTCGGCAAACAAGACAGGAAGTGACGAATGTTTGATCAGCTCAAAAACCTTGGCAGCATGATGGCTCAGGCCCAGCAGCTTCAGGGCAAGATGGCAGAAGCCAAAGACAAAATCTCAGAACTGCGCGTCGAAGGGATCGCCGGCGGTGAAATGGTCCGCGTCGAAGCGACCGGCGACATGAAGATTATTGGCGTGCATCTGGAACAGAGTCTGGTGGAAACTCAGGATCGCGAGATGATTGAAGAGCTGGTTGCTGCGGCAACGAATCAGGCTCTGCAGAAAGCCAAAGAAGCGTCAGCAGCCGCGATGTCAGACATCGCCGGTGGCCTGAACATCCCTGGCCTGGGTGATGCGTTGTCAAAAATGGGTGTTGGCGGCGACGGCAACTAGAAGACGGCATCACTTACGGTTTTGTGCGAGTGTCTGTCCGGGGTCATCGAAAGCATAGCGTTAGGCGGCCTTGGAGGGCGGTCTATCAAGTAACAGGGCTGCTTGTGGCTCGTGTCGTGGCTGAGGCTTCCAGCTCCAGTCGTACAGGGATGGTGGAAGTGAAATGGGAATGAAAACAGACGAAGCAGATCATCCGTACGGGCGCAGTGTCGCTCGGCTGATTGAAGAATTTAACCGGTTGCCCGGCATCGGTAAGAAGTCAGCAGAGCGACTGGCCAACCACATCCTTGCCTGCTCAGCGGCCGACGCAAATGCTTTAGCAGACGCGATTCGAGATGTGAAAACGTCAGTAAAGCGATGCTCGATATGTTTTAATTTGACTGAAGACGAAGTGTGCGGCTTGTGCAGCAACGATCGTCGCGACCCACAGGTCGTGTGCGTCGTCGAACAGCCGCGCGACGTGGTGGCGTTGGAATCCAGCGGTGCTTTCACAGGACGCTATCACGTTTTGGGCGGCAGAATCGCTCCTCTGGAAGGCATCGGCCCGGAGAATTTAACCATCAACCAGTTGGTAAAACGTGTTCGACGCGATGGCGTCAAAGAACTGGTGATGGCCACAAACCCTACTCTTGAAGGCGACGGTACAGCCTTGTTCATCACAAATCTGCTGGAAAACGACGACGTCCGAATCACGCGACTAGCGCGCGGGATAGCGTCGGGAAGTGTTCTGGAGTTTGCAAATCGAGAAATGTTGGCCGACGCGTTGCGCGGGCGGCAGTCGTTCTAGTGACCTTTTTATTGTTTTCTGATGTGTGCCACTGGCTCTGCCAGTGCTTTCCAGGACAAAAGAGCACTGGCGGAGCCGGTGGCACACGAACCGTCAATTCATGCCTGACTCACGACCAGTAACCTGTGTAGATTGCGAAAACACAATTTGACCTGAATGATCTCCGTCAGTTTTTACCTTTAGTCATCAAGTTCCGCACACATCGCGTTCGGCCCCCTCCATGCATCTCAACATCTCTCAGCAAATGAAGATGAGCCAGCAAATGAAGCTGGCTCCGCGGATGATCCAATCGATGGAGATTCTGCAGTTGAACATGATGGCGTTGAACGAACGGATCGAACAGGAACTGGTGGAAAACGTCACGCTGGACCTTGTCGACAAAGACCGGGACAACCCCAGCGACGCACCGGACGAGGTGATTAAGTCAGACGATCCCAAAGAAGCTCGCGAGCTGGAAAAGGACGTCGAACAGCGCGAACTGGTTGCGGAAGGCGAAGGCAACAACGAATCTGACTTCGAACGCTTGCTGGAAATTTCGTCAGAATGGCCCGAAGACAACGTCGGTTTCGGCGGCGCGGCACCTTCTGCGAATCAGATTTCGGATAGTTCCGATCGTCAGCACGACGCGATGGCCAACATGACGGCCCGGCCGCAGTCGCTGCACGAATATCTGCTGGAACAATTTGCGTTCAACTCCATTGATGACACGCTGCGACAGTTCGGTGAATATTTGATTCAGCACCTGGATCATAACGGGCGAGTTCAAAGCCTGCTTCCGGAAATCTGCCAGCAGTTCAATCGAGTCTACGATCAGCATGTCACGAACGAGCAGGCAGAAGAAGTTCTGCAGATGATTCAGCAGCTTGATCCGCCTGGGGTTGGTGCTCGCGATCACAGCGAAATGCTGCTGCTGCAGATCACGGACAACATGCCGTTTCACGAAGTCATGCGTGTCCTGGTCCGCGACCATCTGGAAGACATTGCCTACAACCGGCTACCCGTCATTCAGAAGGCAACCGGCTACAGCCTCGATATGATCAAAGTCGGAATCGAACAGGTTCAGACGTTGAATCCGTATCCAGGACGCGGCTTCGAACAGCGACCGGTGCAGCGAGTCACTCCGGATCTGGCATTGGAACGAGACGACAAGGGAGCGTACGTTGTTCGGCTGTTGGACGAATACGTTCCCGAACTTCGCATCAGCCCTCGTTACATCAAGATGCTGAAGAATCATCCCACGCCCGAGACGCGGGAATGGATCAAAAAGAAGATCGAGTCCGCTCGCTGGCTGATCGAATCCATCGAACAGCGGTACAGCACCGTCAAAAAAGTGGCTCAGGAAATCATCGATCACCAGACTGAGTTTCTGGACAAAGGCCCGGAACATATCGCCCCGCTGAAAATGCAGCAGATTGCGGATCGCGTAGGCGTTCATGTCACGACCGTGTCGCGAGCGGTCGACGAAAAGTGGATTCAAACGCCGCGAGGCCTCTTCCCGCTAAAGCGATTCTTCGGTGGTGGAACTCAGACCAGCGACGGGGAAGAAGTCGCGTGGGACACGATCCGAATCAAGCTGCAGGAACTGATCGACGAAGAAGACAAGTCGAAGCCGCTAAGTGACGACGCACTGGTCGAAGCGCTCGCTAAGCACGGCCTCAAACTGGCTCGCCGCACCATCACGAAATATCGCAAGCAGATGGGAATCCCAAGTTCCCGCCAGCGACGCGAGTATTAGAGCAGCTTACCTTTTGTTGTGGACGGTTGGGGCTCGTGGGAAACAGCCTTCATCGTCCGAAACGCCTGATCCGCGGCCACGAGTCAGCGAGATTCGCTGTAGCTGAGGTGCTGCCATCCGTCTGCTGGAAGGTGCGTCAGATTGTCGCCGGTCTTCAGCAAAACGTCGTTGCTTTCGGTGACCTCACCAACACGCACAAACGCGTGCGGCTCCGTTTGAGAAGCCAGACGCTTAGCGTCGGTCGCAGACACAGCAATCAGCAATTCAAAGTCTTCACCATCCGACATCGCGTGCTTCAACCGCTGATCTGCACTCAGGCCAGAATCAACATGCGGCGATATCGGAATCGCGTCCGCATTCAGGATGGCTCCGGTGCCGCTGGCTTCCACCATGCGATGCAGATCAATGCTTAGCCCATCACTGATGTCCATCATGGCATGCACGTCGGTGTTCTGCAGTAACCATTTCGAAAGCTGCAGGTGAGGTTCAAACGTCAGATGATGTCCACTTGGCAGGCTGCCGCCCAAGGGGCCTGTCACCATCAAGACGTCGCCCGGTTTCGCTCCGCTGCGCAGAACTGGCGCTGCACTGGTGGGCGATCCTGTCAGGCAGACGTTAATCGCAAACGGGCCGTGCCACGTGTTTGTGTCGCCGCCGGCAATGGTGAATTCAAACTGGTCAGACAAAGCCTGCATGCCGTCGTAAAGCGAACTTATGAACGTGTCTGTCGCCGCGATCGACTTGGGCACGGCGATGGAAATAAACGCAGCCGTCGGCCAGCATCCCATCGCTGCAAGATCACTGAGGTTGACCGCGACTGCTTTGCGTCCAACCAGTTCCGGTGATGCCGATGAAAGGTCGAAGTGGACGCCATCCAGCAACATGTCCGTGACGACAATGACCGGCTTATCACCTGGACGCAGCACTGCACCGTCATCGCCAATCCCGACTTCCACAGACGTCCGCACTGGAAAGCGGTTTTTGAGATCACGAATAATGTCTCGTTCGGAAGTCATGGCGCATCCATCAAAAGCACTCAATTCCCGCTAGGCAGGCGCGGAAGTTGATAAATGCTTCCAGTAGGCGAGCCGGAAGTTGCGGCTGCTGCGTGACCAGCGCCACTCGATCGGATTCCACGTACAACTGTCCCGGCACAGCATCGGTCATTAGCTGGCACCACACGGCCGTGCGATCGTATTCGATTGAAATGTCGTCATCTTCGCGATTTTCAATGCTGTCAATGAACGCTTCCATGTCGATGGGCTCCGGCGGTTCGAATTCCACGGTGTCGAACAGATTGCCAAAGACCGTGGCGAACGCGGATGAAAACAGCTGTTCCGTGTCGCGGAAGTCCGTCACCTGCTGCCGCCAAACGGCTTCGCCGGCGTCCTCTTCAGAATGAGTCACGGTAACTCGATATTCGAACCACGGCGTAACAATGGCGCCCGTGCCCTCCTCCGGCTCAGACACACGCAGGTCGACGCGTTTCAGCCGAAAATTCCGACGGAACTCAGCAAACCGGATGTCCAGATCCTGGCTGATGTCCTGCGTGGCGATTCGACCGACGAAGCTTTGAGTGCGGTCGTTGTATTCGGTGGGAACTTTGTGGGACTTCAAAAATCCCGCCAAATCGCGCACGCGCCGGCGCTGCTCGGTGACGAGTGCGACGCTGCTGATTTGGCGATTTGAAGTTTCTGACATCGCGGGAATTATTGTCGGCTGCCTCCGTAAAGTCGAATGGCTCGTACCGATAGTCTGCGATGTCGTCAGGGATTCCATTCCGCGCAGATTGGTCCATTTGCATGTCGGTACACGCTGAATCTGCCAGTGGACCTGCCCCCGTGAGGGACCGATTGGAACGATAAAAACGACTCTGCCGCGCGAACAGGGCTCAGAGCCGACGTCCCGAATGACGATGAAGCAGTCTGGGGGGATTGTGCGTCCACGCCGGTCCCTTCCACACCACTGATGCGGTACTGCGCCGCATCGCCATGCACACGATGGGCGATTAGCCAGCTTAAACCGCCGACTGAGTGCCGGATCTGAATTGGAAGAAGTGACAATGAGACATTTGGCTTCCGAGTCAACGACGACGATCTCAAGTACGAACGCAACAACCAGCATTCACCGCTGTGTTGCGTCTGCTGCACTGCTGTTGCTGATATTGCCGATCACCGGCTGCTCAAACCAGCAACAGAAAGCCGAAGAACAGGTGCGCGCTGCCCTGCAGCAGCAGGAAGATGGTCAGTACGAAGACGCCATCCGAACACTCACGCGTGGGATCGCGTTAAAGCCGGACTATGCAGAAGCCTTCTACCTGCGCGGGACGTGTCGCGGTGCGATTGGTGATTTGCCTGCGGCCATAGAAGACCTCAAGGTCGCCACGGAGCTCAAACCCAATTGGGATCGCGCGTGGTGGGCACTGGGAACGATGCAGCGTTCGGCTGGTGAAACCGGATCCGCGCTGGATGCACTGTCGCTGGCAATCAAGCTGAATCCAGAAGCGGCTGACGCACGTTTTGACCGCGGCTGCCTGCTGGAACAAGCGGGCCGAGCTTCAGACGCGCTGCAGGACTTCGAGGACTCTGCGATTCTGAATCCGGAACATGCCGAAAGTCACTTTCGACGCGGACGGCTGCTGGTCGAACAAAACAGGAATCAGCAAGCCGTCGATGCACTTACTACGGCACTCCGTTTGGACCGCGATAGCGGTCAGACCTGGCTATGGCGCGGGATCGCTCAGGACAAAACCGGAGCAACCGACCGAGCTCTGGCCGATGTGAGTGTGGCCTGTCGACAATTGCCAGACGATGCCGCCGCGTGGTTCCATCGTGGACGGCTGTTGCGACGCCTGAATCGCAACGATGAAGCGGTTGATGATCTGAATAAGGCTGTTGCATTAAACGGCACCAACCCTTCGTTTCAGAAAGAACTGAAATTGGCGCAGGCTGCGATGTCCGCACCTGCCATCGCTGCCATTGCAGAGCCTCCAGCCAGGACGCCCGCCCCAGCGGCGCCGCAATCGACGGACCATCCGGTGGCATCCATCGCAGTTGCCGAAAGCGCCGCGCCGCCTACCGGCGGGTTCAAGTTATTCGGCGGTGATAGCCCGGCTGCTGCCAGCAACACAACGAACGAAGCCACGGTTGCTTCGGCGGACAACGCACCAGGTGCGAACGATCATCCGCTGCCATCCGGTTTCAAGCTTTTCGGTGCTGACACAGACAACACAAACACCAACGAATCGACCGTCGCCGCAGTTCAGGATTCGCCCTTCGCAATTAGCGACTTCGACAGCCCGGCCAATTCGCAACCCAGCGATGCACCCGTGGCTGCGTTGATGCCGGCACCGGAATTTGATGAGCCGCTTGTGATTGCCGACGCGAGCACAGCATTTAACAGCAACGGTTTTGCAGATGAGTCTGCCGTTGCAGAACCGATGTTTGACGCGCCACAGATCGCTGCTGCCACCGCGCCGAAGCCATTCGTGGCAGACAACGCGCCCGCCGCTAACGATGCTGGTGACTTCCCGAATAACGACGCGGCGGGTGAAGAAGCCGACACGCTGGTTCTGGTTCCTGTGGCCAAAGCCAAGTCAGTGCCGGAAGCCTCGCAAAGCGCCGAGCAACCTGAGATGCAACCGTTTTCTCTTGAGGCCCTGGCGATTAACAGTCAACCGCTCGACATCACGGATGACGAGGCTCCGGCCAGCGTTGATGACAATGCGGGCCGCGTGACGCTGGACGATTTGACTGTCGACTCAAGGTCTACAGCGAAGCCTTCACATCAAAACACGGCCGCTGATTCGTCCGGTTTGCTGAAGCAAGCCCGCGAGGCTCACGAAAAGGGAGACTTGGCGGCCTGCATCGCTGCTCTGGAACGGCTGCTTGAAGGCGACCCAAACAATGCTGAGGGGCGGTTGCAATACGCGACGGCTCTGGCAGAAACGGGCGCTCAGCGAGTCGCGTTGGAGGAAACGGCCAACATTCTTAGCGTTCATCCCGACCACATTGGTGCGGTGCGTTTGCGAGCTCGCCTGCAGCGCGACATGAATCAGTACGACGCCGCGATCGCTCAGTATTCTCGCCTGATTTCGCTGGGCGTGCATCGCAAAGAAGCGTTGACGAACCGCGCGAGGATCTACTTCCTTCAGGAAAACTGGTTGCAGGCGACCGACGATCTGACGGCGCTGTTGAAGATCGATCCCAACGATCCAGCGCCGCTGCGGCTTCGAGCCCTCGCCTATCAGCAGCAGGAACTTTGGCCACTGGCAATTTCCGATTGGACGAAGCTAGGCCTCATCGACAAAACCAACGTCGAAGCTCTGGCCGCACGAGCCGCAGCGTTTACTGAAATCGGCGAAGTTTCCGCCGCTGTTTCCGACTACCTTAGCATCCTGCGATTTCAGCCGGGCAACCACGACGCGGCACGCCAGCTTTCGAATCTGTACGCTCAACTGGGACAGCCCCAGGACGCGATTGCGATGCTGACCTCCATTCTGGAACGCAACCCGCACGACCACGAAGTTCGCTATATGCGAGCGGTCTCGTATCGTCAGTTGCAGGAGAATGAGAATGCGATCCGAGACCTGAATTCCATCCTGAATTCCGACGCGCGACATACGGCGGCGATCATTATGCGAGCTGCCATTCGTTCTGAAAATGGCGAGTACCGGGAAGCTCTGGCCGACTACAATAACGCGATTGAACTACAGGGCGAACAGGCGGAATTGCTCTTCCTGCGTGGCACAACTTACGCGTCCGCCGGCGACGGTAACTCAGCGCTGGTTGACTTTACGAGCGTTCTGAAGGCTAACCCAAATCACAGCGATGCCCGGATCGCTCGCGCAAAAACATTCCTGCGAGTCGGCGATGAAGAAGCCGCATTGGCTGACGCTAACTACGTTTTGCAGGAGACGCCAAACCACGCTGAGGCGCTTGCTATTCGAGCCGACCGGTTGTTCGACCGTGGCGACTTCAAGTCCGCGCTGCGTGACTATGACGCTTTGCTGGAACGCGACATCGAAGGCGAAAACACGTTGTGGAACCGTTGCTGCTGTCGGCTGGAACTGGGCCTTGAACTTCTGGCCGCCCGCGACCTGCAGATTCTTCTGGAACGTGACCCACAGCACCACCAGGCGCTTGTCGCGCGAGCTCGTCTGGAAGAATCCAGCGGCGCGTACGATGCAGCATTGCGTGACCTGACGAACGCATTGGCTCAACAGCCCGATGACGGAGAAGCGTGGACGTGGCGAGGAACAATCAATCACCGCATGGGGAATTTTCAACAGGCGGTCGATGACTTTTCCCGAGCCCTTGTGCTGAAGCCAAACGACGCCAACCTGTTGTACCGTCGTGGCCTCGCGCGGCATCAGTTGCGTGACACGGAAAAGGCGATGGAAGATTTGAACTACGCGTTGCAAATCGATTCCGAGAACGCCGACATCTGGTATTCGCGTGGGAACGTCAACGCGGGTAACGGCGATATTAAAACGGCGATGACTGACTATCAGAAAGCAACCGAACTGGACAAAGGCCATGCAGCCGCGTGGTACAACCAAGGCAATATGCTGTTCAGTCAGGGTGACTTCAAAGGTGCAATCAATTGCTGGGATCACACCTTGGCCGTGCAACCCAGCCTGTTTCGGGCGTACAACAACCGGGCGGCGGCTCATGTCCAACTTCGAAACTACGCGGCCGCTGTGGATGACTACGAAACGACTCTGGAGTTGAATCCAGCGTTTGCGAAAGCTTATGACAACTTTGCGTGGTTGTTGGCCACGGCCGAAGATTCTGCGTTCCGAAACCCCACCCGCGCCGTCAGCTATGCTCGCCGCGCCTGTGAATTGACGAATAATGAAGACTGGTCTCATTTAAGCACGCTGGCTGCCAGCTATGCTGAGGCCGGTGATTTTGCGAGTGCGAAGAAATGGCTTGTCGAATCGCACGAACTGGCGCCAGCCGATCAAAAGCCGCAGCTTATGAATCTTGTAAAGCTGTATGAATCTCACATCAACAAGCGACGAGCCGCTTCAGAATCAAACGAGCAGAAAGCACGTCGCTAAGCGTAAGTCAGACACCGACGACGTTTGCCAGCAGCATTGACCGGGTGAGAGCTCGGTGAGTGGCGTGGCCCACGTCGGTCAATTGACGTGAAGCCTGATTGGGCGAGAACGCGTTATCGTCGGCCGCCGTCGAGTTCTCGCAGTTGCACGCCGTCTTCCTTTTGTCTTAGTAGGATGTACATCAGCGTTAGCCCGGACACAAACGCGCCGAATTCGACGACCTCCGGCGCGATGTTGATCGCAGACTGCCACCACTGAAGCGCGGCTTCAGGACCGCTTACGTCTCCATCATCCTTGCGTCGAGCGATGGGAATGAATTCGCGGAAGCGAGGTTCCAGCAAGGCATTGGCGTTCACGAGCATAGCGGTTACGAGCCACCATGACAGCTTAGATAGGATCGCGACTGCCGACAGGTAGCCGAGGGTGCGGAGCTTGTGTGATAGCACGTAGTTGATGCCGCGACTTAGAGCATCCGATCCCGTGCAGCGGTCTGTACCGATCGCGGCCAGGGACAGGAACCATGCGATCGCGACGACAACGGCCGTCAAACTGGCGAAGACGGCCAGCAGTGTGATGACCGGCCAGACGATCATCGCGACTGATTCGCCTATGCCGGGTAACACTGCTAACCATGCCGCGGCGTTCAACAGCAGGATGGGCATTGCGATCAGGACCGTCGCTAATACCGTGGAGAGGAGACTCTTCGGCAAATCGACGATCGCAAGTTTGATCGCTGCGATGGCTCCGGTGCGAGTCTGCGTGCAGAACTCCGTGGCGGTTGATCGAGCGGCCGCGACACCGAATATCATGAGCAGTCCGGCTAAGAGTGCCAGCACGGCTGCGTCTCGTAGCGTGTGTTCCGAAGAAGTGAGCAGCGACATCAACGTCACCACGCAAGCCTGAACCGGAGCGGGAAAGGAGCCTGACGTAAATATCTGGACATTGGGCCGCAAACTTACCTCATGAAACCTGCGCGGTGGCTGGACGGATCGCCACGGAAACACCTGGAGTACGTGCGTCGTGGTCTGCAGAGCCGCGCTGGATCTGTTGTCATCCTGGGGTACGGAATTTGTGATTTGGCAAATCTGATAGACACCGATCCACGCCAGAACAAAGGCGACAAACATCGGAATCAGCGTCCTCACGCAGAACGCCAATCGCGCAGCGTGCCACAGGTTAAGGACCGGAAAGATCCTTAACCATTCAACGCGTTTGACGATAACCGGGTCAGTATTCATGTCGCTTCAAACAACAACAGCGACTTGATGACTCAAGCCGCTGCTGATGAGGGTTCCGTGCATTGTTCCGTCGAACGAATGACAGCGTTTCACACTGACTTGTGGCCGCGGAAATCGCTTTTGTCCTACGTGGGCCGGTTCGCACGAGCCAGAACCGTCCACAACAAAACGTAAATTGCTCTAGCTGGACAGCGCCATGTTGGTGCGAAGGTAACCCGAGGTGTTAGCGAGGGATCGAGTTGCGACGAATCCCTCGCTAACACTTCGGGTTACCAAAAACACGGCCCAATGACCAAAGGTGGCGTTGTCCACCTAGTCCCCGAATGCAGCGTCAAACTTTCGGCCTGACGGTTCGAAGTCCACGTTCTTGCAGAACTGAGCTGCCTCAGCCGCGCCGACTTCGCGGTTCATGCCGATGTCTTCCCATTCCACAGACAGAGGTCCGTCATGGCCGATCGCGTTCAACGCTCGAATGATTTCTTCGAAACGCACGCCACCACGGCCCACGCTGCGGAAGTCCCAGCCTCGACGAGGATCGCCCCATGGCAGATGGCTGGTCAGAATTCCGGTTCGGCCGTTTAACGTGACCGACGCGTCCTTCATGTGGACGTGATAGATGCGATCCGGGAACGCGTGAATGAATTCTACGGGGTCAACGCCCTGCCAGATCAGATGGCTGGGGTCGAAGTTAAACCCGAATTCTTCGCGATGGTTCAACGCTTTCAAAGCTCGTTCGGCAGAATACAGGTCGAACGCGATTTCTGTTGGATGGACTTCCAGAGCGAACTTCACGCCGCATTCCTGAAACACATCCAGAATCGGGTTCCAGCGTTCCGCCAGAAGATCGTAGCCCGCGTCAATCATGCTGGCCGGAGTCGGCGGGAAGTCGTACAGCAGATGCCAGATGCTGGAACCGGTAAACCCATTCACGATGCTCACACCCAGCTTCTGAGCGGCTCGAGCGGTGTTTTTCATTTCTTCCGCGCTGCGTTCGTTGACGCCAGCCGGATTGCCGTCGCCCCAGACGTATTCGGGCAGGATTGACTTGTGCCGCTCGTCGATGTTGTCCAGCACTCCCTGGCCCACAAGGTGGTTTGAGATCGCGAACAGTTTGAGTTCGTGCTTGTCCAGCAGATCACGTTTTTTCTGACAGTAGCTGTCATCCGACAGTGCCTTGTCGACTTCGAAGTGATCGCCCCAGCATGCCAATTCGAGGCCATCGTAGCCGAATTCCTTGGCCTTTTTGCAAAGTTCGTCCAGAGGCAGGTCGGCCCATTGCCCGGTAAACAGTGTGACAGGTCGAGCCATCGATCACTTCTCCCAATCGCTGAAAATGACGTAACAAAGGGGCGGGCCTTCCCGCCGTTTCGGGCAGAAACTACGTAGCCGAATGTTTAATGTCAAATGTCAGTCGGTATTCGGTGGAAACTGGCCAGAATCAGGACGTCGCCAACGTCCGCAAATCGCCGCGATTACCACCGCAGCAATAAAAACACTGACGGGAATCCACCACCACGGTGGGCCAAACACGGCCGTTGCGTTGAAAAACATGAATGCGGCCACGGCAACGAATATTGTGGAAGATGTCGCCGTGTCGCTGCGACGAAATAGCCTTCCCGCGTCGATGCCCCACCACGTCAAGAACACATAGTTGACGATTAGGCCGCCGCCCCAATCCAACCCGACGACTCGATTGGTCATGTCGGACGTATGTTGCCATGCGGCGGTGTGGCTCCAGTGGTGCTGGAAGTGAAACGCACACACAACATGGACGACGGTCATCAGCCACGCCGACGCCCACAATATCGCAAACCGTTGGTCGCCGTTCTTTCGACCAGACCGCGACAAAAACAGATAGCGCCACATCGCCAGCGCGTACAGCGTCACAGCGATGCGAACGGTCCACAAAATGAGGAGGCGGCCTGTGAAGGAGTCCATGAAATCAGTTCTGCGTCTGTGATGGCGAGCGACTCGAATTCTATCGCGGTCACCCGGAACCGACAGCCTTCAGCAAAGAAAGTGCGGTGGTCAGAGCCGCTAATGCGAATGCTGCGACAATACCACTTGGGTACTTCAATTTGCACCTCGCAGAATCCTTCAGCGGTGTAGGTGCTTGATCCGTGAGCAGGCTTTTGCCATTGGATCGCGAGTTGTTGGCGGGCTCAAACGGTACGAGCGTCCGGAACGCAGTTCCGCCGCGCAGTGGTGCCAGTGAATTGAGCAGCACTCATCACCCAGCATTGCGACTGGTATCCGATATTTCTTACCGGCGAACGGGATACGAATGGTTTTTCCGTCAAATGGAGAGTCTGGGCCGGGTCTTTATGGGTAATTAACCGCCATTTCATATGGCTCACTTGTTCTGGCACGGTCGTTGCTAAGCCGTGAGTCGGGAGCGTTCGGGCGAGAACAACCCACCTGACGAAGCATTCTGCTTCGTGGATTCGCAACTCCGAAATGTTGAAAGAAGGATAAGATGTCTGTCATTCGCCCACACTGGTTTCCATTGTTGTGTGGATTGATCGCATTGGTGTCACTGTACGACACATTTCTGATCGTGCAGTACAGTTGGTCAATCAATCTGCTGGAAGAAAATCCCGTAGGTCGCTGGCTGCTTAACGTGGCGGACGGCGAAGTCGGAGTCTTTGTTCGAGTCAAACTTGCGGGCACAGTTATCGTGCTCACAATTCTTGCAGTGCTTAAGAAACTACGTAGCCGCAAGGCCTTTCCGGTGACAACATCCGTCGCTGCCTGGCAGGCTGGTCTGTTTACTTACCTGGTTCTTGCATAAGCGTCGCGAGTACACATCGCGGAAGGCTTGCAGACACATGCTGGCCGTGAAATGAGGCAAGGAAATATCGCTACGATGTTTAACGGAAAGTTGAGGGTGCAATCGGAATAACGTAGTCGTTGGGAAGACGAAACGATCGGCCCTGGCGGGCACGAGGCGGGCTCTGGTTGAACCAGACTGAGCTTAATCTAGACTTCGTGTCTGCCCTTTAAGTCTTCCCCATGCAACACCGAGCACCCTCATGCCTAATCCAGACCGCAGAACGTTTCTTGCCGCATCGGCCGGATTACTTACGGCCACCACGACTGTTGCTGGCGCACTCCGTCATGCTGCACCGATCAAGGTTGGGCAGATCGGAACGAGGCACGGCCATGCATCCGGGAAGATGGCCACGTTTCGAAAGTTTCCGGAACTGTTCGAAGTCGTCGGAGTGGTTGAACCCGATTCTGGACAGCGCAGTCGAGTAGCGAAGACGTCGTCGTATAAGGGGCTTCGCTGGATGACCCAGCAGGAGTTGCTTGGCACGTCTGGTTTACAGGCCGTGGCAGTGGAAACGGATATCGACGAACTTCTGCCTGCCGCAGAAGCCTGCATTCAGGCTGGCGTTCATGTGCACCTGGATAAGCCTGCGGGCACGTCGCTGAAAGACTTCCGACGCATCTGCGCGGCAGCTGACGAAAAGCAGCTGATGATTCAAATGGGGTACATGTTTCGCGGCAATGCAGCGTTTCAGTTTCTGTTCAAAGCTGTTCGCGATGGCTGGCTGGGCGATGTGTTTTCTGTGCATTGTGAAATGAGCAAGAAGGTCGGCGATGGTGTGCGACCGAGTTTGGCTCGATACGCTGGCGGTTCAATGTTTGAGCTGGGATGTCATCTGATCGATGCCGTCGTGACTTTGCTGGGACCACCGGATCAGGTTACGCCTTTCAATCGCAACACGCGCCCCGAGCACGACAACCTGATGGACAACTGCCTGGCGGTGTTTGAGTATCCCAAAGCCACGGCCACGATTCGCAGTAGCATGTCGGAAGTCGATGGAGGCCGACGGCGGCAGTTTGTCGCCTGCGGCACGAAGGGTTCAATCGTCATTCGGCCGCTTGAGCCGTACAAGTTGTCGTTGACGCTGGAATCAGCTACGGGCGACTACCGCAAAGGAACAACGATCGTGGAACTGCCGAAGTCGACCGGCCGGTATGATGGCGACTTTCAGCATCTGGCAGCCGTCGTTCGTGGCGAACAGGCACCGGAATACTCAACAAAGCACGATCTTGCCGTTCAGACCGCGGTTCTGCAGGCCAGCGGAATGCCGATCGAGTAGACGCGCTGCGCAACCCATTCCCCCGTCGACGCCTCAGACGTTCCCGCCGGATTTTCGTATTCGTGGTATTCTATGCGTGGCCAGGAACAGCGTCTGTCGGGTAAAACGTACTCCCACGAACCACCAATCGGCCCCTGCGAGAAGCCTACAAAACTATGCCACACCTCTCCCGCCGTCAGATGCTTGTTTCTTCCGCCGCTGCCGTTGCTACGACGGCTATCGGTTCATCCTTCGCGGCCGCCGCTGCCGCCGACGGATTTCAGTTTAAGTACATGGTCGGTTCGTGCATGTACGGCTACCTGTACCTTGGCGAAATCCTGCCCGAAGTCGCCAAGTGCGGAGCCAGCCATTTGGACATCTGGCCTAAGCGACATGGCAACCAGCGTGAACAACTGGCAGACATGGGTGAAGAGCTTTTTGCGTCGCTGCTGGAAAAGCACGATGTCAAACTCGGTTGCATCACTCAATATGGACTCGGCCCGTTCAGACTTCAGGACGAAATGAAACTGGCTCAACGGTTTGGCTGCCAAACTATTGTGACGGGCGGTAGTGGCCCCAAGGGATTGAAGGGGGCCGAACTGAAGAAAGCGGTCGGCGAATTTCTTGAGAAGATGAAGCCGCATCTTGAAGTCGCTGAAGAAACGGGAGTGACGATCGCCATTGAAAACCATGGCAACAACCTGATCGATTCGCCGGACTCGCTGCGGTACCTCGCCGAATTACGACCTTCAAAACACATCGCCGTGGCGCTGGCTCCGTATCATCTGCCGCAGGATCCGCAATTGGTTTCGGGGCTAATTCGTGAGCTCGGCGAATCAATCGAAGTCTTCTACGCCTGGCAGCATGGCGATGGCTGTATGACGAAACTGCCGAAGGATCAGGAGCTTAAACAAATGCCAGGTCGCGGTCCGTTGGACTTCGGCCCGCTGGTGAAAGCCCTTGCGGACATTAAATATTCCGGCTGGACGGAAATCTTTATGCACCCGGTTCCGCGAGGCATTCCGATTCTGGAAACGGCCCCCGAAGTGACGGCCGAAATTAACAAGTCGCGAACGTACCTGGCGGAATTGGCGAAACAGGCATGAAACCGCCGCGTACAAAACCGTCGCTCGTCTTTCGGCTAATCGTGCCTGTCACGAGCCTCTTTATTCTCACCATTATGGCGTTAATCGCGACTGTGTTCGGAGATCCGGACGCCCCCGTTTCGAAGTGGCTCGACCGCTACGGGAACCAACTTCTGATTTGGGAATTTGTACTCGTGGTTGTATTAACCTTTCTGGCGATGGCCATCGACCGCGTGCGAACATTGCAGGGAAAAGATGAAGTGGCAGTGGAGCACGACGACATTCAGCCACCGGACGGTGAGAACGATAAACTATCCTCTAGCACGCCGCTGCGACAGAAATCATGACAGGGAACGTCAAGCAGGAAATTGAAGATCTGCGAGCGGAGCTGGAGCGGCATAACCGGCTGTACTATGTCGACGCGGCTCCGGAAATTTCGGACCGCGAATACGATCGGCTCATGGCCGAACTGCAGCGGCTGGAAGAAGCTCACCCGGAATTCGATTCGCCCACCAGTCCTACTCAAAAAG
This sequence comes from Fuerstiella marisgermanici, assembly GCF_001983935.1. GTDB lineage: Bacteria > Planctomycetota > Planctomycetia > Planctomycetales > Planctomycetaceae > Fuerstiella > Fuerstiella marisgermanici. Next base: position 965,318 of record NZ_CP017641.1, read on the forward strand.
TGGGTGGAGAACCGATCGCGGGGTTCCAGCAGGTTGAACATCGGGTTCCCATGTTGTCGATCGACAATGCGTTCGAAGAAAGCGAACTTGTCAACTGGGATGCCGGACTGCAGAAAGCGTTCGGTCGCGAGAACCTCGAATACACAGTCGAATACAAAATCGATGGCGTCGCCCTGGCGTTGATCTATCAGGACGGAGAACTTGTCCAGGGCGTGACACGCGGCAACGGAGCCGTCGGTGACGACATCACGTCCAACGCAAAAGTTGTTGCCGGTGTTCCGCTTCGACTGGAAACAGAAACGCCTCCGCCCGTGTTGGAAGTGCGGGGCGAAGTTGTGATCTTCAACGAATTTTTCGCCGCTTTCCAGGCCGCTCAGGTGGCTGCCGGTGAAGAGCCTTTCAAGAACCCTCGCAATGCAGCCGCGGGAGCGCTAAAGCTGCTCGATCCCAAACAGGCGCGCAAACGCGGCCTGCGATTTGTGGCTCATGGAATGGGCTACGTTGAAGGGGTTGAATGGCCTGACTACATCAGCTTTCTGAATTCCATTCGTCAATTCGGCATTCCTGTCACGCCTGACGTCGCCACGGCTGTCGGTATCGAAAAACTGAAGCTTGCCATTGATGCGATGATGGAAGGAGTCGCGCACCTGCCGTTTGAAGTTGACGGCATTGTGATCAAGCTAAACAGCCTGGCCGAACGAGACGAACTCGGCAGCACGTCCAAAAGTCCGCGCTGGGTCCGAGCCTATAAGTGGGAACGGTACGAAGCGGAAACGAAGGTGCAAAACATTTCGATCCAGGTCGGTAAGACGGGCACACTGACGCCGGTCGCGGAACTGGAACCGGTGCAGATCGACGGCACGACTGTTTCTCGGGCAAGCCTTCACAATCGTGACGAACTGCAGCGGCTGGGCGTCATGATCGGCGACACAGTGCTGGTGGAAAAAGCGGGCAAAATCATTCCGCACGTTTTGCGAGTGAACGAAGCCGCTCGATCGGGAGCTGAGCGACCGTTTTCATTTCCCGAATTCTGCCCGGAATGCGGTGCGAAGGTGATTCAGGACGAGGGTGGTGTCTATGTCCGCTGCCCGAACCCAACGTGCCCGGCTCAACTTCGCGAGACACTTATTTTCTTCGCATCCCGTCCCGCGATGGACATCGACGGGCTGGGTGAAAAGCTTGTCGGCCAGCTGTTGGACGCGAAGCTCATCGATGGCATTCCTTCGCTGTACCGGCTGCACGAAAAGCGAGAACAGTTAGTCGCATTAGAACGGTTGGGTGAGAAGTCGACAGATCGGTTGCTTGGTGGCCTTGAGTCGTCGAAGCAGCAACCCTTGTGGCGTCTGTTGACGGGGCTGAATATTCGTCATGTGGGGCAGAGTAACGCTCGAGTTCTGGAAGCGGCGTTCGGCACCGTCGACGAAATTGCGGCTCAATCTGTTGAGAGTCTGGCGGCGGTGGACGAGATTGGCCCCGTGATTGCAGATTCCGTGCATCAGTTTTTCGCTAGCGAAATCGGACGGAGTTTGATTGACGAACTTCGCAGTGTGAACCTGAACCTCGGTTCGCCCGTCAGCAAAGTCGCGGTTAAGACGGAAGGCCCCCTGGTCGGAAAGACGGTTGTCGTGACGGGCACGCTACCAGGAATGGGGCGGGATGAAGCAAAAGAACTCATTCGCCAGCACGGCGGCAAAGCGTCTGGCAGCGTGTCAAAGAAAACGGACTTTGTTCTGGCAGGCGAGAAAGCGGGCAGTAAGCTGACGAAGGCGCAGGAGTTGGGAATCGCGATCTTGTCAGAGGACGATTTTCGAGCCATGCTTGAGAAATGACACATCGTGCGTTGTGATGTGCTTCAGCTGACAACTTCGCCTGACAACAAAGACCCCGCCACTCGAATCGCGACTTCATGTCACACGCGACATTACTAATTGTCACCGGCCCTAATCGAGGAGCTCGATTTGATGTTGAGCCCGATGGCGACGACACCATCATCGGCCGCAGTGTCGGAACCCGCATCCGCGTGGATGATACCGAAATGTCGCGGCGGCATGCGCGAGTCTTTTATGATGGTCGAGACTTTCGTTTGCAGGATCTGAACAGCGCAAACGGCACCTACGTGAACGGACGGCGGCAGTCCGATGTGATTCTACATCACGGCGATTCACTGCGCCTTGGAAACACCCGGCTGACATTCCAAACGGCCGTGGACCAGTCGACTCCAGCAACGCCCTCCAACAGCGTGCACTTTGTCGACGATTCGAAGTCCGGTCAGCATTCCGCCATTATTCAGCAGTTGCATGCAGCGTCGGGATCGTCTGAAAGTGTGTGGCCCGACCGCCGATCTGGCTTGGAGCTGCTGTATCAGGTGGCCGAAGAACTGGTGCATCCGACTCACGCGACCCCCGCTTTGCTGCACCGAATTTTGTGTCTTACCCTGGACGCTGTGCGAGCGGATCGGGGCTGTATTCTGCTGCGGGAATCCACCGGCGGTGAGCTCACTCCGATTGTGTTTCATCGCCGTGGGGCGAGCGATGATGCCAACGAACAAATGCCGATTTCGCGAACCATCACCGGCTATGTGTTGCAGCATGGCAAAGCAGTGCGTACGTCTGATGCGTCGGTCGACACTCGTTTCGACGGTGGCAACAGCATTCTGTCGTCCGGTATTCGAGAGGCGATTTGTGCTCCAATGCGTGGGCAGGAAGAACTGATCGGCGTCATTTATCTGGACATCACGACTCATCTGACAACCGACGCCACTGTGGCCCGCGCTCCGACTGACGCGTCGAAAGGCCGACTCACGGACGAGCATTTAAGATCGGTCCTCGCCGTCGCACGACAAAGTGCGCTCGCGGTCGAAGCTCGTCGTTTTCATGATGCATTCTTAAAAGCCGAACGTTTTGCTGCGATGGGCCAGACCATCACAGTACTTAGTCACCACATCAAGAACATTCTTCAGGGTGTGAAGGGTGGCGGGTTTTTGATTCAAACGGGACTCGACAAATCCGATGAAGAAATGATTCGACAGGGTTGGGGGATCATTGAACGAAACCAAAATCGCATCAATCAACTGGTGATGGATATGCTTTCCTTCAGCAAGGAACGCATGCCCGTTTTGAAAGCCGACAATCTGAACAAGGTGTGCGAAGAAGTGGCCGAACTGGCTCGCACCACTGCCAGTGAAAACGATGTTTCTTTCGAGTTTCGACCGGGAGAGCATGTTCCGCTGGCCGAATTCGATCACGAAGGCATTCACCGTGCAGTGCTGAACATTGTGATCAACGCGATCGATGCCGTGTCGGAACGCGACGACGGAATCGTTGTGCTGCAAACGAGCTACGATCGAGGCACCGACGTAATGCTGGTGGCCGTGACTGACAATGGCCCCGGCATTCCGAAAGAACAACGGCAGGTCGTTTTCAACGTGTTCGAATCGTCAAAAGGTTCGCGCGGCACGGGGATTGGGTTGCCGGTGAGTCGCAAAATTATTCGCGAACACGGCGGCAAAATCAAAATCGAAGGCGCACCCGGCGAAGGGACTCGCTTTGTCCTGTCATGGCCCCGTGGAAATCCGAAGACGGAAACCATCCGACTTGACGGAATGACCGAAGTCAGCGATTAAGTCCGACATGTTCACTTTCAACAGCGACGATTCAGTTGACCGCCATGTTGTGTGCACCGGCATCGGAATGGTGACGCCACTGGCGATCGGGCGTGAGGCCTCGTGGGCGAACCTGCTAAACGGTGACCACGCCGCTCGTCCATTGCGACAGGATGAAATCGATCACCATTCGCAGTTGTGTGACTTGCTACGCCGCACGCCAGGAGGTGCCATCGTCGATCACGCGGCCGTGCGCGAAGCTGCGTTGTCCTGCTCCGATTCGCTGCCCACAGTCCTACTGGATGACCCGTTGAACAGCATGATTGTGGTCGCTTTGGTAGAAGCGATGACTGATGCGGGTTTAGGACCGGCAGAATTGTCCCCGCAGCGAACCGGGTGCATTATTGGGACCAGCAAGGCCAGCCTGCGAGCTATGGAAGGCGTCACGAATGCCGTCGTGCGAGGCGACATCCCCAACAGCGGTCAGTGGCGAAACGGATTTCTGTCGGATGGACCGTTACGAGCGGCTGTTGCTGTGCTGGGAGGCGTCAGCGAAACTGCGACTCCGATTGCTGCGTGCGCTACGGGACTGGTGAGCGTCATTCAGGCGGCGGCGTTGATTCGGTCAGGACAGTGCGACGTTTGTGTCGCCGGCAGTGCCGATGCGTCGCTGCGAGCTTCCGTGTTGGCATCGTTTCATCGGCTGGGTGTGACTTCAAAGAATTCCGACCCGGCTACCGCCTGCCGTCCCTTCGACGCTGACCGCGATGGCTTCGTCATAGGCGAAGGTGGCGCCGTGTTCGTGCTGGAATCTGCCGCACACGCGGAGGCTCGAGGTGCTAAAGCTTACGGCAAACTATTGGCCGGCAACTGGATGACTGATCCCACGGGAGTCACTCAAGTCGACACCAGCGGTGCCGTCGTGGCCGATGTCGTCAAACCGTTGGTGGAAGCGTCGAACATAGCAAACGCTGAGCCCGGGTTTTACTGCTTGCATGGGACCGGGACTGTTTCGAACGATCTGGCGGAAGCAAACGGTTTGTTTACAGCCGTCGGTCGCAAAGTTCCGGCGTACGGAATCAAGGGAGCGATCGGGCACTTGCTGGGAGCCGCAGGCAGCGTCGAGTTCGCCACGATGCTGCTGGCGTTACGTGACCGAACAATTCCAGCCACGCTTAATCTGCAAAACATCGACTCGAAGTGCCCAGTGGGAGTGTCGAACGCGAATGTCGAAACCAGCGCAGATACTGCGACGAAGCTGTCGCTTGGCTTCGGCGGCCATGTTGCGGCTGTGGTCGTTAGTCGTTGATCGTGATCCCGGACAGGTCTTCTGATGTGGGATACTGCGGATTCATCTCTTTCAGCGTGTCGACCATCGTCCGCATGATGGCCAGATTGCGATACCACTTCTGGTCTGCGGGGATCAAATACCACGGAGCGTGTTCCGTCGTGCAGTTGTTCAGCATGTCCTGAAACGCAAGCTGATAGTCATCCCACTGAGCTCGTTTGTTCAGGTCGTCGACGTCGAACTTCCAGTGCTTGTCTGGCTGGTCCAGTCGATCCTGCATGCGTTCACGCTGTTCCTTTTTCGAAATATGCAGGAAGAACTTTAAGATGGTCGTGCCGGAATCGACCAGGTGCTTTTCGAACTGATTAATCACTTCATACCGCGGCTGCCAAACCGACTTCGGCACGATATTGTGAACTCGCACGACCAAAACGTCTTCGTAGTGCGACCGGTTGAAGACACCAATCATGCCCTTCGCCGGCACGGCTTTGTGGATGCGCCAGAGAAAGTCATGAGCCAGTTCCAATTCGCTGGGCTTCTTGAAGGAAGTCACTCGGACGCCCTGCGGATTCACTCCTTTGAAGGCGTGGCGAATGGTTCCGTCTTTTCCGCCAGCATCCATCGCCTGCAGGACCACCAGCAGTTTCTGTTTGCCTTCTGCATACAACTTTCGTTGCCATTCAATAAGTTCGTTTCGCAGCGAGTAAAATTCCTTTTCCGCTTCGTCGCGATCGTCGTGAAAGTCTTTCCCTCGACTGCTGACTTCGTCAATGCGGATCGGTGTTGAAGGGCTAAGTCGGTGAGTGTCGGGCATGGCACAATCTGTCAATAATTCCGATGGGCAAGCAAAGTGTCCGGACGTCGATTTGTCTTGAGTGTCACTCGACTATACTTTAGACGGCCCCTCCCACCAACATCTTCACGCCGAATATGTCCCCGATTGTATCGCATCTTATGAGTATCGTTCGAATCATTCGCGTCGCGGCAATGGCGATTGTGTTGTTTGCCTCGATTCCTCCAGGTGCGGCCGACGAACGCGGGCCGGCGGCTCAGCAGCAAAAGATCGCTGATCGTTACCTGTCACTTCTGAAGCGAAATCCTCGCTTCGGCACAGCGTTGGACAAGGTCTACGAATTTCGAACGCAGCGTGGGACGCTGGATGAATTCGTGACGACGTTGCAGGACGCAGCGAAAAATTCTTCCGACGCTGCCGAACAAATGATCGTGGGGATGATCGAGACCAAACGCGACCGACAGTCGCTCGCCGTCATCGCATTCCGGTCGGCAGAAAAACAGCGAATGGATGATCCGGTCGCGTCGTGGTATCTGGGCCAGGCGCTGGGCGCGATTGGAGAACGCGCAGATGCCGCTGGGGCGCTGGAACGAGCGATCCAGCGAAAGCCTGCCCGAGTCGACTTATTGGAAATCTATCAACAATTGGGGCGACTTTATCAGCGGCTGCAGCAACCCGAAAAGGCGTTGCAGGTTTGGGAACGAATGGAAGCCGCATTCCCTGACGACACGGAAGTGCAGGTTCAGATCGCTGAAGCGCTAGTGGAGTCGGGGCAGCAAGAAGCGGCGCTGGAGCGGTTTCAGAAACTGGCCAAACAGCAAGGCGATCCCTATCAGCGGATGCAGTACGAAATCAGAGCGGCCGAGATTCAGTTGCAGTTAGGGGCGATTCGTGAAGCGTTGCTGACGTTGGACGACCTGTCGGATCAGGTGAAGCCGTCTAGTTGGTTGTTCGGCGATATTCGTCGGCGCATCGAAGACGTCTATCGTCAGACCAACGACGATAGCGGTCTGGCTGCTTACTTTCAGACGCGGCTAAAGCGACACCCCGACGACCTTGATGCCATGACAAGGCTGGCTCAATGTTTGACCCGCCTCGACCGCGCTGACAAAGCGGAACAATGGCTGAAGCACGCCGTTGAGAAGGCACCTTCCGATATCAAGCTGCACGATGCTTTGATCGCTCACCTCGTCCAGCAGGAAAAATTTAAAGTTGCAATCAGCCAGTTCGAACAACTGGCGAAGGACGACCTCGCAACGGCCGAACACATCGAACGCTGGGGGCTTCTGTATTTGCAACGCGCTGACGTGCCGGAGTCGCAACGCCAACAACTTGCGATTCAGGTCTGGCAGCGACTACTGGCGAGCAACGAAACGAATGCGGCCATCTTAAGTCGTGTGGCCGAACTGCACCGCAAGGCAAAAAGCGACGGCACGGCTATTGAATTTTATGAGCAGGCGATTGCTGCGGCTCCGCACGATTTACAGTACAGGGAACGCCTGGGCGAATACCTACACGAACTAAATCGGCCGGACGACGCGAAAGCGGCGTGGCAAAAAATGGCCGTCGGCGAACATCGCAGCTCGACGAATCTTGTACGCCTGGCCGAAACGCTTCAGAAGTTTGGATACAAGTCCGAAGCGCTGGCGGCGATGCTGGATGCCTGCCGTCTGAACCCGGAATTCAACCATCGCCTGCAGTGCGCCAGCATGTTGCGGGACGCCGGCCGGATCGACGATTCGCTGCAGCAGTTGGAAGCCGCCGAACAGCAGGCCGCGTCGCCTTTGGAACATGAGCGTGCGCAACAGGAACGCATTCAAACCTTCATCGCAGGCGACCTGCTGCAAACGAAGATTCAGGAAATTGCTCAGCGGATGGACGGCGAAACGGCGTCCGCCGAACAATGGATGACGTTGGCTCTGTATCAGGAAGCCGACAGCGATTTTGCGTCCGCCATTGAGTCAGCTCAGAAAGCGGTCCGGCTTTCCCCGCAGTCGAGCAATGTGCTGAAGGTGGTCGCGCGAGTTGCTGAGAAGGCGGGGTTGCTGGCAGATGCGGCTGAAGCGTATGCAAAACTCGCCGCAAGTGATCTGCGTTTCCAAACCGTGCATCTCGAAAAAAGAGCGGACCTGTTGCGTCGATTGGGACGCAAAGATTCCGCTCTGGAAGCGGGCCGCCAACTTTTGGCAGCCGCGCCGGACAACCCGCAGCACTATCGCTTTTTTGCGGACTTGTGTTTCCAGCTTGGGCAACTGGATGCCGGACTGGAAGCACTGCGTCAGGGTGTGCGGATCAATCCCACAGACGTGGCAACTTTGCAGGCGGCGGGGCAGGCACTCGCGGATCGCTTTCGCACTGACGAAGCGATCGAATTCTACTGGCGAGCTTTCGATGCGGCGGAAGACGTCGAACAAAAAATTCACTTTATTCAGGCACTCACGCATCTCTATCTTCGCAGTGAAAGCTTCGACAAACTGGTCAACCGGCTACAGGACCAAATGCGTGACGAAGATTTTCAGAAGACGGCCTTGTTGTGTCTTGCGAATGCCTATCGAACGGCCGGCGATCCGGGAATGACGCGACAAACTCTTGAACGCCTTTTAGCTGACGACGCGAACAATGCGGCGCTGTTGTCTGAATTATCGGTGCTGGCAGAACAGCAGTCAGAATTCGGTGCGGCCGTCAAATTCCAACAGCGCCTGCACACGGTGGCTCCGTCCAGCAAGTCGGCCGCTCGACTGGCCAACCTGTTGTTACGTTCCGGTGACATCGACTCGGCCGAAGCTTTGTGGCTGCGACTCTCGGATCCGGCCGCCGATCCGCTGGAGGTTTTGCAATCGATTGACGACCTGATCCTCGAAGAAAAACCGCAGATCGCGCGACGGCTGGCAAACCAGGTTCTGGAGCGGAACCCCGATGATTGGGAGGCCATTTTGCGGATGGCCGTTATTTCGTGGAGCGAAGCCAATATGGCGGACGCGGCGACGTTCAGCGATCAAATATTGGCGATGCCGCATTCCGTGCTTAGCCCTTCGCGATCTGCGCAACGTCGCCTTGGACCAACCATTACTGAAACCGGAGACGACCTGTGGAATGTTACTCCTGCAGAGTTGGACGAATTTTCGCAGCACTTTCTGTTGCTGTCGTCGTGGACGAAAATGAATGGTGGGCGGTATCGTCCGAGTGCTACTACTAACGCGGCATGGTCGGCCGAATCGTTCGGGCAAGCTCGAGCCACAGCTGTGTTCCTGAAATGTGCCCACGCTATTCGAACCAAAACCTTAGACCAGTTTGTGCTCAGTCTAAGTCGCGACAATTCTGACGATGGCCGATCAGCTTTCGAACAAGCACTGGCCGCCTGGGATCTCTATCACGTCCACAAAACGCTTTACTACGTTGCAGACGCGAACCGTGGCATGGCGACGACTCTGACACTGTCGGCTTTGTCAAAACGTTCTGAACCCTTAGCCTGCTTCGCTTTCGTCGCGGCCGCTGAAACTGCCGTGAGCCGTGCACCGTGGAGCCCTCTCGGCCAGCTGTCGTCTCGCTTAAGTAGCGAACAGATAGGGCAGCTTGTTGAGGCATTCAAATGTGTTAGGGAAACTCACCCGGACTGGCCCTGCAATCCCCAATTCGTCGTCCAGCAGCTGCAAGCGGTTGGGAAGGCGGCGGAAGCCAATGAGATCCTGGAATATCTTGTGCGAGCGGACGCCACGCCCGCCGACCTTTCCACCGCGATCGAGATCGCCAGTCGCAGCAAGGACTTTGCCCGAGTGTTGACGCTGACTTCGCGGCTGATTGAATCCGGCCACGTAACTCCGACTACCGGGCAGGCCAATCCATTTCGTCGGCTGGGGCAAAAGTATGCCGAAATCGCTTCGCAACGATCCGCGAGGCGAGACTTTGACACCGTCGACAGCATGTTGCTGGAGTTTCTGCGATTGAAGTCGGCAGTCCATGCCGCGGGGGCCGTGCTGCGTGGGCAAGCCGATGTACCGCTCAGCCAGTTCGCTACTGGAAACTACAGCATCTATTTCGACGGTCGCGTCGCGCGGACGCAAAACACGACGACACTGGCGTCCGAAGGGTTCTTCACGCCGACAGATCTGACATTCTTCGTCAACCTGCTCACGTTTTACGACGGCCAACCGCTTCCCCGCTTACTTTCGCTGATCGAAGATTTCAAAGCCAGCCAGACGGGCGAAACAGCGGCGATGAGCGAAATGGCGATGGCTCATCTTTGTTTCCTGGCCGACGCACGTGAGGACGCCATTGTGCATCTGGTGCGGGCGGCCGAGTTGATGCCGGAACACGCGGGCCTTCGACTTCAGATTGCTCGCTATCACTTTGAACAGGACAATCACGCGGAAGCGTTGGCCCTGTTGAACACGATCGAATCAGCCGCGCCTGATGTCGTGCGTAAACGCGAGTTACTCGCGTTGGAGCTGGCAACTACGCTGGGCAAGACTGATCGTGCTCGCACCGCCGCCGAACGATTGTTTGGCTTGCGATTGCCAACAAGTGCGGCAATGCCGCTGGCAACTTCGATGAAAAAACTTGGCATGGACGAGATGGCAGACGCACTGTTGACTCGCGTTCAGCGAAGTACGGGCAACGACGTAAATGCGATGGCCGTACTTATGAGGACCAGCTATGGCGAAGGTCACAAGCGAATTGCCACTGAGATTGCTCATCAGATTCTGACCGAAACCGAAGGCCGTTCGCAGGGTTCAAGACAGGGCGTTTCGTTGGATGGTATTCGCAAATCGGCGTTGCGGATTCTGGGCGATTCTGACCGTTTGAAGCATTCGATTCTGCGAATTGAACAACAGCTTGCGCGGTCACCCGATTCGATTTCACTGAACGAAAGGCTGCTGGAATACTACGTTGCTGTTGGGCGAGCGGACGACGCGGAGGTCCTGAAAACTCGCGTTCAGAAACTCCGACCCACAACAATTGACTCGCTGATTCGCGATGCAGAAATGCATGAAGCACGCGGCCGGTTCTCGGAAGCGGCTGACGTATACCTGCAGATTCTCGACAAAGATCCGCAGCGATACGCTCAGAATTACTACCAGTACCTGCGCACGTTTCGCAGTGGCGGTCGGTTGACCGACCTGGGCGACTGGCTGCTGAAACGGGACTTGAAGAAGCTGCAGAATAATTATTTTGTCGTCAGCGAAACGATTCAGACTATGCTGGCAGACGACGGTCGCGGGCAGCCAGCAGCCGCAGCGACGCGTGCTCTGGCGTTGAAGTTGTTCGAAGGCGCGTGGCAGGCGTTTCCAGATAATCGTGGCTTCCTCATCAGCCAGGTTCAGGATGAAAGCATATGGCTTTCAGACCGAGCTCTGGAGTTTGCAAAGGTCGGCTTGATTCCCGAGTCGGATCAGCAGGCTGTCGCTCGACCGTGGCTGGGTGTGGCCGGAAAGTTAAAACTCCTCGATGGCGGCCATACACAGGGCACACTGAACCGGCTGTGCAACGCATTGGAAAGCCAGGATGCGTTGGCGGAATTCACGCCGCTCGTGAAGACGGCGACGGAGAAGTTTCCGTCCTGGCATGGTGGTCGTTTGCTGCTGGCCGCGTTGTTGGCCAGGAGCGGTGACATTGACCAGTCCGTGACGTCACTGGAATCAGTGTCCGAGAACGCGGATGTCAAATTCGTTCCGATGGAAGTGGCGCTCGTTGTTGTGACCGAGTTGGCCCACGCGGATAGCCGTCTACACCCGCCGATGATCGCTCTCTTGGAAACAGCGGCGGAATCAAGAGTGAGCTCCGAACAATCGAACTACCCTCATTCCGCCACGCGGTGGCTGGCCGAGCTTTACGTGGAACAGGATCGTCGACAAGACGCACGACAACAGATTGAGCAGTTCCTGCGTTCAGCGGCGGAAGGTTCGCCAGCGGCCGACGGGCCGTCTTACGCCAGAAGACTCAACGAACAGAATCGTTTTGCAGCCGCACAGCACTTACTGGAACTCGGCTTCCCCCTGCACGCGCTGCGAGCGTTTCGGCAACTTCGCACGGAACTCCCCCCCGTCACGAGACGGCAGGTCGGGAATTCGCAGCTCACGCAAAACGTCGTTCTTCAAGCAGAACTTCGTGCTCAGCGAGCGATTACCGCAACGACCGTTTTTGACTTTCTGGCCGACTCGCTCGCGAGTGATTTCAAGCCGACAACCGACGATGCGGTGGAGGCCGAAGACGCCGCGAACCGACCGGCTATTGACCTGATGCTGTCGCTGCAGTCGCGGAAGAAAGGCGAGCCCGCAACACTACACAGTCCCGTGCTTTCTGCTGCACGCGACGCGGGCTCGTCATCTGAATTGAGTGAACAACAAAGAAACGTGATCAAGCAGGCACTGTCGACCGCCAAAGATTCGGAATCGACGCTGGCCGTGTTCACTGCGGTCTATGCGAATGCAGCGCAGGATACCGAATTGGAAGATCTGGCGTTTGACCAGCTACGTGCGGTCGTCGGAACGAATCTGCGACAAAGCGATGATCGTCCTCACCCAGACACGGCGTTGTGGTTTGCCGCGAAAGTCGCCGCCACATCGAAGCGGCATCAGAGTCTCGCGGGCGACCTCGCCAATCGAGCCGAACGGGCGGCAGCGCAGTCGGCGGACCCTCGCTGGCTGACGGCGATTTTGCAGGAACGTGCCGAACGAGCGATTGCAAACGGCGAACTGATGGAAGCGGAACAGGTGTGGACTCGTCAGTTGGACGCGATCCTGAATGGGGCGTCATCATCTGGCGAAGCTGCCAATTCCACAGCCCCGTCCTCATCTGCACTGCAGGAACTTCGTAAGCGGCTGCTAAACAAAAGGGCCGGCTGAAAAGCGATTTAGCTTTGCCCGCGAGCCGGGTTTTTCCAGACGAATATGTCTTCATCGCGAATGCGAAGGTAACTTTCGTAGCGGCACTGAGCAATCAGATTTGCGTTCAGCGCGTTCTTCACGCCGCAATCGGATTCGTGAATGTGGCTACAGTCCGCGAATCGGCAGTACGAAATGAATGGACGGAATTCGATGAAGTAACCGTCCACTTCTTCCAAGCCGATGTCCCACAATTCGAACTGTCGAATGCCGGGCGTGTCAACAACCCAACCGCCGCCGTTTAGCGGCAGCAGGCGGGCTCGTCGAGTCGTATGCTGCCCTTTGCTGGTGGCGTCGCTGACGTCCATCGTTTGCAGATTCAAATCCTGATCGACTGCGTTCAGGATCGACGATTTCCCGACACCACTTTGCCCGCTAACTGCCGTCTGCCGATTGGCCAGATGGTGTTTCAGTACGTCAACGCCGCGGCCGTCAGCGATGCTGGTCAGCACGACCGGATAGCCCAGACGGGCATACAGCGCGGCCCACTGTTGAAGGCTGGTATCGTCGACGAGATCGATCTTGTTAATGCAGATCACGGCTTTCACATCGTGGCGTTCGGCCATGACGAGATACCGGTCAATTAGATTTGGTTTGAATTCCGGATCGGCGACTGAAGCAACGATCAACAACTGATCGATGTTGGAAACAATGATATGTTCGCGTCCCTGACTGTTGCGAGACAGCACGCCGTGACGAGGCTCAACGCGTTCGATCACGCTTTGATGCTCGTCGCCTTCAGGACGAATTAGCACTCGGTCACCCGTCACCACTACGTTGCGGCTGTCGCGCGCCAGGGTTCGCAGCATTCCTCGGATGGTGCACTCGAATTCGCGTCCGTCGTCGGCTCGCACGTTGCAGTTTAGGCCGACGAAGCTTGTCACTCGGCCTGACAGGCAGCCTTCACTATCGACCGATCGCAGCAATTGATCGCCTGTGTCGTCGATGCCGACAACGGTGCGGCGACGGGTTAGCGAGCCTTTGCCGGAGAGTCGTTCGCTGCTGCTGGCATCTTCTGCCGCGACTTCATCGTTCAGCATTTCATGAGTCACGTTTTGATCGCGCGCACGAGTTTGCTTGTTGCGACGCAGGTCGACTCGAACCTTCCCGCCTTTTCCTTTTCGCTTGCCTTTGCCCTTTTTCTTTGCCATGAGTTACGCCAGAACTTCTTCAACCACGTGCCCGTGCACGTCCGTCAATCGGAAGTCGCGGCCGGCGTGGTGGAACGTCAGACGTTCGTGATCCAGACCAAGCAGGTGCATCCACGTCGCCTGCAGGTCGTGCACGTGGACGGGGGAATCGACGATATGAAACCCGAAATCGTCGGTGGCTCCTAGCGTCATGCCGGGCTTCACGCCGCCGCCTGCCATCCAGGTTGTAAACGCCTGAGGGTGGTGGTCGCGACCCTGTGATCGTCCCAACGCAGGGTTTGATTCCACCATCGGTGTGCGGCCGAATTCACCACCCCAAATTACGAGTGTTTCATCCAGCAGGCCGTGTGCCTCAAGATCCTTCACCAAAGCGGCGGACGCCCGATCGGTTCTGCGGCTGTTCTCGCGGACATTGCCTTCGACGTTGTTGTGAGCGTCCCATCCGCTGTGATAAATATTCACGAAGCGCACACCGCGTTCCACCATTCGCCGCGCCAACAAGCAGGCTCGCGCGTACGACGGCTTGTCGGGATCACAGCCATACATGCGTAACGTTGCCTTGGATTCTTTTTTCAGTTCCATCAACTCAGGAGCCGAAGTTTGTAGCCGAGCCGCCATTTCGAAAGACGCAATTCGTGTCGCGATTTCTGGATCGCCCACGACGTCCATTCGGCGTCGGTTAAGCTGATTAATCAGCGAGTAGGTTTCATTCTGCAACTTGTCGCTGATGCCTGGCGGGCTGTTCACGTTCAGGATTGGATCGCCCTGACTACGGAATTGCACCCCGGTATAGACCGTTGGCAAAAAGCCGCTCGACCAAAGAGCCGCACCGCCGCTGAGTCCGGAGCCGGTGCTCATCACGACGAAAGCGGGAAGGTCTTTGGTTTCGGAACCGAGTCCGTAAAGCACCCATGATCCAAAACTCGGCCGACCCGGCTGTGAGAAGCCCGAATTCAGAAATATCTGTGCAGGCGCGTGGTTAAACTGATCTGTGTGAGCCGACTTGATAAGGCAGATCTTGTCGGCAATCCGAGCCAGGTGCGGCATCGCTTCGGAAATTTCGGCACCGGATTCGCCATGCCTCGCAAATTTGAATCGAGGCCCCAGCACGGCCGCATCGGGCTGGATGAACGCATAGCGCTGATCGCCAATGATCGACTTTGGAAGCGGCCGGCCTTCCAGTTCTGTCAACTTCGGCTTGTTGTCGAATAATTCCAACTGGCTTGGCGCGCCTGCCATAAATAGTTGGATAACGGCCTTGGCTTTGCTCGGAAAATGTGGCTGCCGCAGCACCAACGGATCGGTATTTCCCACCTGCGGCGCCGGTGAGTCGGCGTGCAGTAACTCAGATAATGCGACGCTGCCGAGTCCAACGCCGCATTGCGACAGAAACCATCTTCGCGCCGTTGCTGTGTTCATAGAAGTATTTCCCTCGCCGACTGCAGGTTTGTCGACTCGATCCGCCCGAAATGCTGAGTTGCCCCCCGCGGCATTATAGTGCTGAGCGTTTTTCGGTCGATGGTGCTCAGTTGTTTTTATCGTCCGGCCCGTATCAGAGCCGCCGCGACTGCAGACCGCCGTCTTGAAACCTGAAAGGAAGTGGTCCAGTTACTGGGACCTTCGCCATTGAACCTTTCCCAGACGGCGCTGTCCCCTTGTATTTCGGTTTAAACAGCTCGTAGCCGAGCCGGTTGAGGTCGTCCGGGGGGCGTTCAAATTTCACGGGGCGGTCCGCGTGGCATCGGGCAGAATTCTGCTAACCTGCGGCCATGCGCCAACTCGTCAAGATTCGAAACTATTTGCTGGTCTCAGCGGCTGTCATTGTGCTTGCCGCAATCCCGCTGTCTGAACGGCTGCATTTCGATCAAACCATCGAATCATTTTTCGCGGCTGACAATCCCGATCTCGTCATCCTCAAACGCAGCCGGCGCGATTTTGGTGGCGATGAATTCGTGATTGTGGCTTGGTCGGAACCTCGCCTGTTTGACGTTCCGGACGAGACTTATCCCAGTTCATTGGAAGACGTGCTGAAGGTTGATGTGCTTCCAGCGGTCAATGAGGACGTCTCAACGCGAATTCGCCAAAACGCTGAACGCCTGAGTTCTGTGCCGGGGGTCAACGGCAAACAGACACAACATCTTGCCGACCTGCTCGCAGCAGCGCCGCGCTACAAACCGACTCGCCGCTCGATGCTGCGAATGTTTGAAGGAACGTTGGTTGGTCAGGACGGCAGGACCACGGGCATCATGCTGGAACTTCAGCCCGAACAAGCGGCGGAAATTTCACGAGCTGAAACGCTAGCGCGCATACGCGAAATTGCGGCCGACATGCAAGGGGACGTGGCGGTTGCGGGTGAACCGGTGCAGGTGTACGACATGTTCCGTCTTGTGGAAGAAGACGCTCGCGTGTTGTTCCTGGTTTCGCTCGTGATTCTGGCGATCGTGCTGTGGGTTCTGTTCCGTGGCCTGCGGTGGGTACTGGCTCCTGTGGGCCTTGTGCTTGGCTCAGTTGTTGTGACGCGGGCGATCCTGGCGTTGGTCGGGGCTGAACTAAGCATGGTCAGTTCGATGCTAAGTTCGCTGGTGACGGTAATTGGCATTGCCACCAGCATGCACGTCATCGTGCACTATCGCGACCTGCGAAATTCGTTGCTGCTAAACGACCCGGAGGCCACCGGACCCGCTGGCGACTTCCCAGCCATTGCGACTCAGACGCTGCGAGAAATGGCGGCTCCGATCTGCTGGACGTGCCTGACGACCGCAGTCGGATTTGCGTCACTGCTGGTCAGCCAGATCACGCCCGTCCGCAGTTTTTCGGTGATGATGAGTCTCGCAACCGGTGTGGTGATGGTGGCCTGTTTTGTTGTGCTGCCAGCGACGTTAGCGTCCGGTTCCCGGCTGAAGGTGCCTTCGCGAGTTCCCCTCGAAAGCTGGCTGGACAGAGCTCTGCTGTTGAATTGTCGTACCGTCGAACAACGGCCGATGATCACCGGCATCGTGTGTGCGGCCCTGTTTGTCGTCGCTATTCCCGGCGTGTTTCGCTTGCAGCTGGAAACCGACTTCAGCCGCAACTTCAAGAAGTCGTCGACGATTGTACAGGCATTGGAATTCATCGAAACGCGACTCGGCGGCGCAGGCAGTTGGGAGGTTTCGTTTGACACTCCGGAGAAACTGACGGACAGCTTTCTTCGCGATATTCAACGTCTTACGGATCAACTGCACGAGTTGACAGATGATGATCCGACAATTCGCATTCTGTCACTGACTGACGTTGCAGATCTGCCGCCGCGGTTGTTCGGGCCGGCCAAATCTCTGGCTCGCATTGAACGCAAACAGCCCATGTTGGTGCGGAATTTCTATAACAAAGATGCCAACCGGATGAGGATCGTTTTGCGGTCCGTCGAACAGCAGTCCAGTGAGCGAAAGATCGCTCAGATCGAAGAGATTCGGTCATGTGTGCAGCAGTTCTTTGATAAGAGGCCGGACCTGGAACAGAGCGTGCCGCCATCGGCGTCGGGAATGTTTGTGCTGCTGGCTGAGCTGATTCAGAGTTTGTTAAGCGACCAGTTGAAGAGTTTCGTGGTCGCCAGCAGCGGCATTCTGATCTGCATGGCAATCGCATTTCGCAGCCTGCGAATCGCCGTGCTGTCTCTGCTTCCCAATATGTTTCCCGTGGCGATTGTCATGGGAGCACTCGGCTGGATTGGAATGCCCGTCAACATTGGGACCGCGATGATCACCAGCGTTTCGATGGGGCTGACGGTGGATTCGACCATTCACTATATCACGGCGTTCGAACGAGCTCGCCAAAATTGTTCCGTCACCGAAGCGCTGCACGTCGCTCATGCCGGTGCCGGGCGAGCAGTCGTGTTCGCTCACTGCGCTTTGGTCGCCGGCTTTCTCGTTCTAACGGCCGCGCGGTTCATTCCCCTCGTCTATTTTGGGGCACTGCTGAGTTTGGCGTTGGTGGGTGGTGTATTCGGCGACCTGGTATTGTTGCCACTGCTACTAAGATGGACCGCCCCGAAGGATTCCGCAAACGACGCGGATCAGGCATGCCAATCTGACGTAGCCGCCGCAGAGTTGGCTGATTCTGTCGACTGAGCGGGCTTGGGGTTCTTAGGCATTCATTGTGAATGTCGTCCGGAATATTCCGCTGGCAATATTTTCTGAATGCACGCAGAATAGGGCAACACAACTCTCGCCCTGACGCTTATTTCCGCAGGTGACTTCGTGGCAACTTTGATGCGACCTTCCTTCTTGATTTGTCTTGCGTTCATAATCGGTACTGGCCCCGCTTTCGGTCAAAAGGATGATCCCCGGCAACGCCGGTTTCCGGTTCAGCTGGAAGTTTTGGTGCAGCCTCAGCTTACTTACCGACAGCACACACAAAAGTGGGGTGGCGTTTTCTACGAACTGCAGCAGCGAGCGACGTTCCGATCCGGACGGACGGGCGAGAAAACGGAAGTGAAAGAAACCGACCGAGGTGGACAGCCTGCGGTCACGGCCATCGGGATCATGAATCGCAACGGTTCAATCACATTCGGTGACAAAACCTTCACCATCAACGATCCGCAACCATTGAAGGAATGGCTGCAATCGCTTGAAGAATTCGGCGCTGGCGGACCTCCAAACGAAAGCAGTACCTGGGGACTGAATGACAAACAGTTCGCCGAAGTCTTAACGATGCTTGGTCAACGCGTTACGGAACCAGTCGCGCTGACATCGCTGGACGATGCGGTGGCCAGCTTGCAGTTGCCGGCGGCCTTCACCGTCACACCAACTCCGGCCGCTCAAGCACGTGCTGCCAGAATGCGGACAGACGATCAACCGACCAATGACTTCAAGGGACTCACCAAAGGAAGTGTGTTGGCCATCACCCTGGCGCAGTTCGGGCTTGGATTCCGTCCGAAGGCAGGCCCCGGTGGTGGCTATGTGATTGAGATTGATGTGGGCAACGAATCCGACAACATGTATCCCGTTGGCTGGCAGAACACCGAGCCGATTGTCCTGGTTGTGCCTGAGTTGGCGAAAACGACAGAAGTCGAACTGGAAGGCGCGAATGTTGACGCACTTATTGCGTTGCTCGCTCGCACTCTGAAGCTACCTCATTTCTATTCCACCTATGAAATCGCGGCTTCGGGGACAGATGTCTCAACGCTGACCTATTCCAGAAAACCAGGCAAGCTGACGCCATTCAGGTTGATGAAAATCATTGGCACTACGTTCAAGCTTGGCCTAAGCCTGCGGACTGATGAAGCGGGCAGCGTCTTCCTGTGGGTGACAACTGAAGACGAGTACCAGGCATTCCGTAAACGGTTCGCTCACGCCACGCCGAAGCCATAATGTTGCTGCATGCAGCGGCCGAATTGGGTAAGGCGTTCAAAGACAGCATCACCCTGCCGTCGCCGCTATGATATACGGCGCGGTAATTGTGTCATGCAGAGCGAACGGTCGCACGGTGGTCATCGAATGTCGTTGCACCGCTGAATCGCTCGCAACATTGCGTCGACCATGGCAGGCCCCGACTTAGGCGTAAACGGGAACTGGTTGCAGTATTTCGGCGATTGATAGCCGGCATAGCTTTTCGCTTTGATGTCGTGGGCGTCCGGCAGGTAACCAACGCGGCCGTTGGAGTAGCATGCGATCATTACGTGTGTGGCATCTGTCCGCTTGCGTATTTCGATGGCGAACGGCGAGAAGAATTCGCAGCTGTTTGCGACAATCGTTAGTGGCCCGATTCGCAGAGCCTGCACTTCTGTTTGCAATTGCTCAGGACGTGCGTCCAGATCTTCCAGCATTAGGTCGGTCCATTCCATTTGGAACCGGCACATTGCTCGCACGGCCTTTTCTTCGTCGCCGCCGTGGCGAGTGACCATATCGTCCGGTCGATTGGTCATGCTGCGGCCGATGGTGTTTTTCCAGTCAGCATAGTCAGACTGTTCCAGCCGCCGCTGAGCCTCGCTTCGATCAGCATTGATTTCCTCCCGACGCCAACGGCGAGTCGGCAGCGTGACTGTCATGCTTGCAGAACGGACGGTGCCTGACGTTTCAACTTCCGAACGCTTGAGTGCGTGGATTGCCGCGTTGGCGAGCGTTTCGGCGGGTTCCGCTTCGCGTATCGGCGTTTGAAATTCGCGAAGGAAGTTTGTGTCGCCACACGCTCCCTGAATGTACAAGGCCGTCGCGCCATCGAAGTGTTGTTCGAGTAAATCGCAGACGCGGCCGGGTACGTCTCGGCTGACATCCCATGGACGCAGCTCCGTGCCGACTGTTGGGTGCGCACCATAGTTAACGATGACGCACAGTGGGCTTCCATCCCTTCGTTCCAGTAAAGCGGCGGTGAGCGTGGCATCGACAACTCCGTTCGGACGCGTCCGGTTGAAGGAGATCCCGTCTACGGTCGTCGTGCCACAACGAAGGCGAACTTCGCCGCGATTGTTCCATGCCTGAAGTGCGGCTGCAGCGGCCTGGTCCGCCGCCCAATCTTCGTAATCGCGACTGCATTCCCCAACACCCAGCAGGCCGCCTGCAGCCGGAGCGTTGTGGCTGTGCGAACAGGTCAGCAGGATTGATGAGGCAGGGACACCGATGTCTTTGGAGATGCGGTGGCGAGCCCGTTCGGTGAATCGCTGGTCGATCACCATCAAGTCCAGAGCCACCAAAATCGCACAGCCGCCGCCTTCACCTTCCATGGCGACGGCAGTAGCGCGAAGATCGTCATGAACGCGTTGCCACCGCCGCTCGATATAGTAACCCCATCCGGTTAGTTCGACGCCCTGAGGCGGGTTAATGTTGGTTCGAGCCGTACCAGCCAGCAGCATGTCATGAAACCTTTGTGCGTTTTGCGAGTGTCAGCCAGCAAGGTATCAACAATCGAGCCGAGCCGCATTTGCATCCTCTGAAATCTGTGTGCCGCCCGGTGTCCGCTTTCTTGCGGCGACACAACGAATCGCTGTTTGTTTTGGTGCGGTTGGCAATCGACAACGGGCAGCAAGGCGTCGCTTCACAGTGTACCAGAGATTGCACTTCAAAATCCCAGCGCGTCCGTGAATTCATAGAATACGGCGGCGTTGAAGTGAACCGTTTGCAGGAAGCCGTGTGTGGCTGTCGAAAGCTTGGGGAGCATTTCTACTGAGAACATGATCAGTGAAACGATGATCAACACTTGAATCGTAAGGTCGAATATTCGGCCGCACACTGTATCGTTACCGTTCTGTTTGACAATCTGGATTAGAGTTGGCACGTTCTGCGCTCGGGAGTTTCGGGTTGGTTGGGTGTGGGCTGCCCCCACATCACCATTTCAGATTGTTCGAGGAGGCGGCGTCGTTTTGTAGCAAAAACACGACGCCGAAATGTAAGATATCGTGATAGAGACGATGGCGATTCAAGGGCACAATGTGAACATTGTTCCCTGCCGTATTTCCAGTCCAGCCGGGCTCGGCAGTGGATCACGTCGTGATTAGTTTCTGGCTTTTGGAGTCTCAGTATGTTTGTTCCTTCTTCGATTCATATTTCTCGTGCGGTAGCCCTGGTGATGGTGCTCGTCCTGCAGGCGTTGCTGCCTTGTCATAGCACCGCACAAACCAACACCGACTCCAACGTCGTGAGTTTCGCGAACCATCCACTGGCCGAGATGGAGATGAATCCCGACCAGATGCACTATCTCGTGGGCACGAAGGACGGCTCTCCGGTCTATCCGGACTATCCCGAGGCATCGGCAGCGTACAAGTGGCTTGAGATCATGCAGGAGGTGGCCGCGACCGATGTTGAAAAGGTGACCCGGCTGGCGATGCCTACCATCATTGCACGACAGATGGCGATTTCGATGACCGCGATGTACGACGCCTGGGCGGCCTACGACGACAAGGCGGTCGGCACGCGCCTTGGCGGCACCCTGCGCCGGCCTCCGGCCGAGCGGACGCTGGCCAACAAGGAAGAGGCCATCGCGTACGCCATTCACGGCGCGATGCTATACGCTTTCCCGCAGCCTGAACTGCAGGCCATGATTCACGATGAGATGGAGAAGATGGGCTATGAACCGACTAATGACAGCCGCGACGTCACCACCCCGGCTGGCATTGGCAACACAGTTGCGGACGCCCTGATCGCGTATTACGAGAAAGACGGCGCGAATCAGGCCGGCGATTGGCCTGGCGGCGACGGCAAGCCCTATGCGGACTGGACCGGCTACGAGTGCGCCAACACGGCCGACGTCTGCAACGATCCGTCGCGTTGGCAGCCGAAGTGGTTTGTGCTCCCCAACGGCAAGCGTTTCGCTCCGGGCGGCCTGACACCGCAGTGGGGAAAGGTCAAGACCATCGCAATTGAGAGCGGCGATCAGTTCCGTCCTGGCCCGCCCCCTGGTCTCGACGACCCGCGCATGAAGGCGGAAGTGGATGAGGTCATTCGCTACAACGCCAGCTTGACGCCGAGGCAGAAAGCCATTGTTGAGTTCATGCGCGATGGCCCCCGGTCAACCGGTCAATCCGGCCACTGGATGCGTTTCGCCGCCGACGTGTCACGCCGCGACAAGCACGATCTGGATCAGGACGTCAAGATGTACTTCGCAGTCGCGGGCGTCTGCCACGACACATTCGTCGCCTGCTGGGACGCCAAGTACGAGTATGACAGCCCGCGGCCGCAGGCACTGGTGAAGTACTACTACAAGGGCCAGATGATTCCGGGATGGAAGGGCTACGGCGAGGGCGTCGGTATGATCCCCGCTGAGGAGTGGAAGCCCTACTCGCCGTACTACTTCGTCTGCCCGCCATTCCCCTCCTACCCCTCCGGCCACAGCACGGTGAGCGCCGGCGCTTCCACGATTCTGAAGCTGTTCACGGGCGACGATTACTTCGGTTTCTGCGCCCCGCGCGTCCCCGGTTCGATCACCCACGAACCGATGGACGAGGTGGTGCTGCTGGAGTTGCCATCCTTCAGCGCCGTCGCCGAGATGGCCGGCATATCGCGTGTGATGGGCGGCTATCATCCCCAGGCGGACAACATCGCCGCGCTGGAACTGGGCCGCAAGGTGGCCAACTTCAGCTGGCCCGTCTACCAGAGCTATTTCGACGGAACGGCCAAGATTAAACCGCTGGCAGACCGGGGTCTGACCAGGAAGGTGATGAAGAAGTAAACAGAGGAATGACGCCAGACGTTGCACAAGTAGCAGGTGCCAGACAAGAAATTGTGCTGGCACTTTTTTGTGTGCGAAAGCGTGTCCGGCCGAATTGGCGACATGATGGCTTGAAGAACCTGGAACCGACACGTTGGTTGTTCGCGCGACGGGCTTTGTTGGCAAAACAGTTTCGGGGGCCCGGCTTGATATTCACTGGGCTCGAAATGAATGGGTGCCTGCTTAGCAACTCTGTCTTAATGAAAATCGCGAGAACGGTATTTCGCACCGGCGATAGCGGGGGACCAATCCTGCAGGTGATCGACGATGACGTGAATCACGCCCGATTCTTTCTGCAGCATTCCTCGAGCAATCAAAGCTGACGCGGTTCTGGCGATGGTGTGAAAGCGACTCCAGACATTCGGATGGATCACAAGGTTGGCGGTACCGGTTTCGTCTTCCAGCGTCATAAACGTGATACCGTTCGCTGTGCCGGGATGCTGACGATTCAACACGATTCCTGCGGTTCGAACTTTTCGGTCAGCCGGACGATACTTCAATTGTGCGGCTGCGATGATGCCTCGCTGCTGAAACTGTGATCGGAAGGATTCGAGCGGGTGTCCTTTTAGCGATAAGCCTGTGGCTCGATAGTCTGCGATGATCTGAGCAAAGTCGGTCATGGCGGGCAATGAACCCGGTGTGTCCAGTTGTTGCTGGTCGTCATACAGTGGGTGAGACTTCTGATCGAGAAGTGATTCCCACTGTGCTGGTCGCCGAGACAGGCTCAGCGAACGGAATGCGTCTGCCTGGGACAGGCGGGACAACACGCTTGCATCCAGTCGCACGCGAGTCCGAAAATCATCGAAGGATTCGTACGCCTGCAGGTTGCGTATGCGGACGATGTCGTCTGCAACGGTTTCGGACATCCCGTTGATCAGGCGGAAGCCGAGTCGCAGCGCTGGCTTCTGTTTTTGGCCTGATTCCAAAGTGCAGTTCCAGTGACTGAAGCTCACATCAGTCGGCCGAACTTCGACACCGTGTCGGCGCGCGTCCGAAATCAGTTGAGCGGGACCGTAAAATCCCATCGGCTGGCTGTTGAGCAAAGCTGCTGTGAACGCTGCCGGGTGGTAGCACTTCAGCCATGAACTTGCGTAGGCCAGCAATGCAAAACTGGCGGAATGAGATTCCGGAAATCCGTATTCACCAAATCCCTGGATTTGTCGAAACACGCTTTCAGAGAAGTCGGCTTCGTACCCATTGTTTCGCATGCCACTGATAAACTTCCGATAGAATCCATCGATGACTCCCTGCTTCCGCCATGTCCCCATCGCTCGCCGTAACTGGTCTGCTTCGCCGGGAGTGAATCCGGCAGCCACTACGGCCAGTTGCATTGCCTGTTCCTGAAAAATCGGGACGCCGAGTGTCCGTTTCAGGACGTTTTCGATTTGCTCATTCGGATACGTGACCTTTTCCTTGTTCTGTTTTCGCTTCAGATAAGGATGCACCATGCCTCCCTGAATGGGACCCGGCCGAACAATGGCAACTTCGATGACCAGGTCGTAAAACTTGTCCGGCTTCAGGCGTGGCAGCATGCTCATTTGAGCACGGCTTTCGATCTGAAAGACGCCGATGGTATCCGCCTTTTGAATCATCCGATAAACTTGGCGGTCTTCAGCGGGGATGGTGGCGAGTGTTAGCTTCTCTGGTTTGGAATCGCTCGGATTGGAAGGGCATGTCGCAATCAGGTCAAAGCATTTGCGAATCGCGGTCAGCATTCCCAAAGCCAGACAGTCCACTTTCAAAATGCCCAGTGCATCGAGGTCGTTTTTGTCCCACTGAACGACCGTACGATCCGGCATGGCCGCATTTTCGATTGGAACCAGTGCCGACAGTTTTCCGCGAGTGAACACCAGTCCGCCGACATGCTGCGAAAGGTGCCGCGGAAAGTGTTTGATGTCTTCCATCAGCTTTACAAACTGCCGTGATCGCCTCGCTTTTGGATCCAGACCGGCCTGTTGAATCCAGTCCGTCGGCGATTCCAACGGCATTGTGTGGTCACGTTGTTTTGAAAGCCGGTTGATACGGTCAATGGAAAATCCCAAAGCCTTGCCGACATCGCGAATGGCGGAACGCGTTCGATAGGTCGTCACCACAGCCGTCATACCCGCTCGATCACGCCCGTACTTGTTGTAGACATATTGAATCACTTCTTCACGACGTTCGTGTTCGAAGTCGATATCGATGTCGGGCGGTTCGTCGCGTTCTTTGCTGATGAATCGTTCGAACAGTGTTTCAAAACGATCCGGGTCGACCGATGTAACTCCCAGGCAATAGCAGACGGCCGAATTCGCTGCGGATCCTCGCCCCTGGCACAGAATGTCCCTGTCACGAGCAAAGCGGACAAGATCCCAAACTGTCAGGAAGTAAGTTTCATAATTCATTTCCCGAATGAGCTTCAGTTCGTGATTCAACTGATTTTGCACATCGATGGGAATACCGTGCGGATAGCGTTGTTTGGCTCCCTGCCAGGTGAGCAGCTTCAGGTATTCAAACGGCGACTCGCCGTCCGGGCAAAGTTCTTCTGGATATTCGTAACGAAGTTCATCCAGCGAAAAATCGCATCGATCGGCAACTTCCAGAGTGCGCAGAACAGCATCAGGAACAGATTCGAACAACTGCAACATCGCAGCGGCAGATTTCAGATGTCGTTCGGCATTCGGGAAAATTCGTCCGCCAAGTTCTTTGACGGTACAGCCATGGCGGATGGCGGTAAGCACATCCTGCAGCGGTTGCCGTTCAGGAAGGTGGTAATGCACATCGTTGGATGCCACCAGCGGAACGCGCGCTTCATCGGCCAATCGCTTCATGCAATGCAGAGTCAGTTCGTCATGCGGCCCACGGTGCAGTTCTGCCAGGCCGTAACACCGATCTCCAAAACAGTCGCGATATTTATGCAGCCAGTGGTCCTGTGCACAGCCAGCCAGAGGAACACACGCCAATAATCCGTCAGCATGTTTGGCCACGTCGTCGAAAATAAGTCGGCATTCGCCCTTGTCGGCGCTACGTCGTCCATGGGTGATCAGCATCGATAGCCGACCGTAAGCGGCGCGATCTGTTGCTAACAGGATGACGGGCGGAGCATCTTCCGGCGTGATTTCTGCGCCGATGATCAGCTTCAGGCCCGCCTCTTTTGCGGCCACGTGAGCTCGCACGACCCCTGCCACACTGTTGCGGTCGGTGATTGCCAGTGCCGACAGTCCAAGCTCCGCCGCTCGGTTAACCAATTCGTCCGGATGCGACGCTCCTTCCAGAAACGAAAAGTTGGTACGGCAATGCAGTTCCGCATAGCAACCCAGCGTTCGCGCAGGAATCGGCGGATCGGCGCGGCGGCGCGGATGAGGAGAAGGATCAGGCATGGCGACTCCGCTTGATCATTCGAACACACCGTGCAGAAACCAGGCGTCGGTTTTACTGCGGTACAGCCAAAAGCGAGATCCGTTTTGTGTTTCGACCTGGTAATAATCTCGACAAATGGATCCATCATCCTGCCACCAGTCCGTTGCAATCCGTTCTGGTTTCGTCGCATTGACAACCCGGTAACTTTGCCGGTTCCAGAAAAACTTCACCGGTGAACCGGACGTGTCAGAAATGACATCCACCGGTTCCGGCTGCGGCAACAGATCCAACGGCCGAATCAGATCAACAGCCAGCTCCGCGGCTGGCAGCTTTGCTGAAAAATCGGCCAGTGGTTCATACCGGACGGCTCGTTCCGGCGTCGCTTCCGGCAATAGCATCGGCCGCACAACGGCATCCTGCCCCAGCCGCGCGCTCAATCGATCGGTCAGCCGCTGAATATCGCCTTCATCTGTTGGCTGATCATCGTCGAACAGATTTCTTTGTTGAACTCGAAGCAGAGCGGTGCTGGATGCCTCCATGTGTAGAGCAACCAACCACTCAGGAGTTGGCGTCGTCTCAAGTTTTAAATTCAGCAGAGTCATCACATGGCGGTGCGAATCTGTTGGCTGTGCCAGTCGCACTTCAAGAACCGTCGGGGCACAGGCTTCACTTTTCAGATTCAGCGTCAGGTGAAGAAGTCCCTCTCCTCGCGTTCTGATGTTACTGAGGATTTCGGACAGCAGGTCTTCGCAGACGTATCGAATGGCTGCCGGATGACAGATGGGATCTTCCGTGACCCACTCCGCCGAGATAGGTTTGGAACGTGAGACGGGGACAAGCAGTTCTTCGCTGTCTCCGAACATCTGGTCGAGTCGTTCTGTTAACGCGGTTCCAAAACGCGATGGCAGCGATTCGCGTGGCAGGGCTTTGAGTTGTCGGATTGTTCTTAGATCGAATTCCTGCAGAGAACTAACCAGCTTGTCAGGAATGCGCAGTGCTTCGACGGGCAGTGATCTCAACCGACGATCCGAAGCGGTTCCATGCCCATATCGAGCGATCCCCCATGCCGCCCCGATTGTGTTGGCCACAGCGATATGAGCGAAATAACCAGCCTTAGAAAGGCCTGCGACCAGTTGACGCGCCAGGCCGAATTCATCACCAAACAGATGTCCACAGCCAGTGATATCAAGCACCAGACAATGCTGATCGTTCGACAGCTCCAGCCCAACAATAGGCGCGTAGCGGTGGCTTAAAAACGCGAGTGACTGTAACTCCAGCAGATCGGCTTCCGGGTCGTGCGGCAAAAATGTGGCGGATTCCAGCAGAGCCTGTGCCTCAGCCAGCGGCATTTCGGAACGAATGCCATGATCGATGACGTTCCGAGATGACATGACTACCTGAGCGCGGTTTCCGGATTCCTGATACAGAATGCATGAAACGGTTTTAAGCTCCGGCTGCCTGCAGTGCAGCCGTTGAATCGGAAACCTTGGCAGCCAGACGCAAAGTATTCGTTTCATCACACACTTCCAGTTCAACAGTCTGGTCGGCCATCGCTCCCTTCGCATACACACACCGCACTTCAAGACGACGGTGGAACACTCGCGGTCTTCCAGCATTTGCTTCGGTCACCTCTGCGTTTGATGCTCGCCTTGTTGTGGAGCGACCAGCGGAAGCGTTTCCGAGCGTTACTCCGAATCGGCTTGCCGGCCATCCTGCAGAAATGAGCAGTCGCACGTCGGCCCAACCGGATTGTCTGCGTGCTGACGCTGGACGAATCAACAGGCCAACAGCCGTTCCTGATTCTGCTGCCAGTTGCAGTCGCCGAAACTCCTGAGTTCGCAAACGATCGATCTGACACATGACCGCTCCCACGCCCGGACATCGCAATGACTGTTCCACCGCCCACAATTCGTCACCACGCGATTTCGGTCGTACCAGAATCGTATTCCGCAGACAAACTCCGACCGCCGGAAAAGCGGGCGCATAAAAACGCCTCGGCCTGTCCACGATGATCAACGGACCTTCGTGCTGAGCCTGCCCGGCGGCTCGCATCGCCAGAGAGATCGTTCCGCTGCCCGGTTCTGCCGCGATCCATTCGCTGAGTGTGCTTCGCAGCAGTCCCTGATCCGGAAGGATATTGTCCAGCGCAGAAATTCCCGTCGACACCGCATTCTTTACCCGATCTTTCAATCGCAGTGCATGTTGAAACTGGCACAAGTCGGCTCGCAGATTTTGAATTGCTGTGGAACGATCAGCCAAAGTCGTTTCCTGTGAATGAGGACAATTTTTGCGGTGATGGCTACTTAACTGGACAGCGCCATGTTGGTGCCATTGGTAACCCGAAGTGTAAGCGAGGGATCGAGTTGCGACGAATCCCTCGCTTACGCATCGGGTTACCCCAAACACGGCCGAATGACCAAAGGTGGCGCTGTCCAGTTAAGCCATCAACCGAATCACACCGACGACGACACCTTCAATCACGACATCACTGGCTTTGCAAAAAATCGGTTTCATGCCTGAGTTGGCTGGTTGTAATCGGATGCGGCTTTTCTGCCGTTCGCGATAAAAACGTTTCAGTGTTGCTTCGTCTCCGATTCGAGCGACCACCAAGTCTCCGTCGTCACAGGTCGCCTGCTTCCGCACGATGACGTGATCACCGTCCGCAATGCATTCTTCAATCATCGAATCCCCGCGCACACGCAACGCAAAATGGTTGTCGTCAGAAAAACCACTAACGTCCAGACGCTCGCCTTCTTCCTCAATGGCCTCAATCGGCGGTCCCGCGGCGACCGTTCCCAGCAGCCTGAGTCCTCGTGATTCCAATAGCTGCAGTCCGCGATGTCCGGGTTCACGACGCAGATAACCGGCCTCTATAAGTCGGTTCACATGAAATTGAGGTGTATGCGGCGACTTGTACCCGAACTCCGCCTGAATCTCGCGCACGCTGGGAGCTCGGCCGGTCGAATGAACCTCCTGACGAATAAATTCCAGAACTCGCGCCTGAATCGCTGTCAAAGCCTGCTGATGCATTGTCTTTGTTGCCGTGCCCGTAAACTGAATCGGCGAAACACTTCAACAGTATAATACAAATGTATTACTTTGGGGCAATTATGGGAACTGAAGTTTCTGACAACGGCAAACAGAGAGGCCTCACGCTTTGCCGGAACGCTCAGATTCTGGCTCCCAAACTCAAGGCGCACCCGCGCTGAGGTGCGGCGAGATCAAACATGGATTGGCATTGCGACAGCATCTGCAGCGGCAAGGTGGCAGGGCGGCTTCAGCGAAGTGTTGCCCTGCAGTCGGCACCTACGATGGCTGTTCCGCTTCAATCAGGAGGTGGTCCCATTCTGTGAATGTGGAGTCGATGAGTTGCTCGTTTGCGAGCGGACTCTTCGTCTTCACGACACCTGTTGCGGCGTGCTTAGATCGTGGCGTCGTATCCGGCACATCGGCCGATGCGGTTTCGTAAGGTTCGTTAAAGATTTCAGCACGCCGTTGTGTTTTGAAGGTCCTCTGGTCGGAGGCGTCGCTTGTCAGAATGCGGGCGAACACGTTCGGTAGCACTGAATCTTCGCCGTCTCTACTGTCGCTCGAGGTTGAATCTGCCACAGTGAAACTCACTGCCGCTGACCAGATTCCCGGCGTGCCATCGCTGTGGATCGCTCGTACCCACGCTCGGTAATCGCCCGCTGCCAGCGCTGTTGACGGAGTGTATGCGTTGGTTGTCAGGTTAGCGTCATGTATGACTCGGCTGAGTCTATTGGTTTCGTTGTCGACCCATAATTCGTAACCAACAGCCCCTTTTGCGGCCGTCCAGTTGAACGTCGGTGTTGAGCCATCGACTGTGCCAACAGGATCCAGCACGACCGGGCGATCCGGGCTGGTCGTGAACTTGAAGCCGGGGCTCCATTCACCGTTGGTCGCGGCCATGAACGCCATCACCCAGACGGTGTGTTCGGTGCCTGCCGCCAGTTGACGGGGAATCACAAAGGACGGCCCGGTCGCTCCGGTCGTATGAGCGACTCGGCGACCAGTGTCGTCTTCGACCCACACTCGGTACCGCGTGGCGTCTGGCACAGGCTTCCATGTGACGATCGGTGACAGCGAAGTCGTCCCGGTTGGACCGGTAACTGTTGTGCGAGCCAGCGTGTTGAAGCTGCCAGCGTCGGACCACTTCGACTTAAAGCCGTTCGCTTCTGTCGCCCGCACCCACCATTCGTACTCACCTTCAGCCAGAGGAGTGGTCAGCGAGACCGACGTTCCTCGTACACCGCTTAGTTCAACAACTCGGTCGACCTGCACTGGTGCCGTTTGCCGGACCCAAAGTTCGTACGTCAGTGACGGTGAACTCTGCGCCCATCTTAGCGTAGGAGTTGTGCTAAAGGTGCCTCCAATAGGGTTCAGCAACATCGGCGGACTGTTAAGCCGAATGCTGGTGCTGGCCCATGTGCCGCCGTAGTTGTCTTCAGAGAACGGTCGCACCCACACGGTGTAGTCACCCAGCGGCAGGTCGGAATCCGGCGTGAAGGAATTCGTGGTGACGTTTGGGTCACGCAGCAGCAGACCCTGCTCGCCGGTGTCGTACGTGAACATCACGTCATACCGAGTCGCTCCGGCGATTCGCTGCCAATGGATTTCCGGTCGACTATCCAGTTTGAACTGACCACGGAAGAACCGTGGCTGCGTCTGGATTTCAAAAGCAACCGGCTCGCTCCATTCGGTCAGATCGCCGCTTTCAAAGTAGCCTCGCACTCGGAATTCGTAGCTTCCCAGGGCCAGCGGTTGCTGCGGCTGAAAGGCGTGGACTTCTGTTGACGCCAACGTCACGATTCCGCCCGCCGTCAGGTTGACGATTTCGACATCGTAACGCACGACATCAATCACCGGGTTCCATGCCAACTGCGGCAGAGGGTTCTGAATCGGTCCCGGCGGCTGGATGCCCTTCGGGATAGACGGCAGAACCACGTTCTCGATTTCCACGAAGCTCACTGGCTTCATGCCCGCGATGTCATACCCGCCCGAATCACTGGTCGGCCCCGGAATGCGCGTGACTGTTCCGGCTGTGGTGGTGATGTTCAGCAGATCGCCGAAACCGATTGGATCGCCGCCGTTCACACGAACAGCAGTCGTCGCTGACGGCGTCACGTTGAAGGTGTCTAGGCCCGCTCCACCGTCGATGCTGATCGAAGGAATATTGAACAAGCCAACAGTCTTGCTCAAACCAGCGAAGCCAACTTCGGTCGACGTGATGTTGATCGTGTCATCGAAGACGGTCCCATCGACGTTAACGTGGCGTATTGGACGTTCTGATCCCATTGACGGTGTCACCGACGAAATCGTGATGTTTCCGGTAGTTGTGAGATCGAAATTGAGATCGTCGCTGCTAATGTTCACGCGGTCGGCTGTGAGTGGAGTCGCAGTCACGGCCCCGGATGCGTCCGCCGCACCACTGACGAGGATATTGGTCGCGGTGCCAAATTCGTCGGTCGTGCCCTGCAGCGAAAACTGTTCAACACTGAGGCTTGTGAGCAGTCGTGAGTCCTGTACGACCCCGGGTAGCATCACCTGAGCGTTTGCGCCGTCGAATTCCTGAATCAGACGGTCGTTGCCGTCAGCGCCGTCGATATGCAGCGAGCCTGCGACTGGGAGGGATCTGGTCACTGCAATGACGTCGCTGCCCGCACCGGCAAGCACTGCAAACGATTCGAAGTTGCTATGACTGAACTGCTGATTGTTCACCGCCAAATCGTTGCCCACAAACCCAATAGTATCGGAATCCTGCGAACCGAAGATCGTTAGCAGGTCGTCCCCGCCGCGAGGATCGATTCCGACAGCGTTGACGTCCCGCAGGGTCAGTGGCGTGGCGTCATTGAATCGCAAAATCGACTTTTTGTTGCCCAGCGGAGTGAGTTCGACGACATCGTTTTCGCCCGGCGTCGCTGCGATTGAGCCTTCGCCGTGCTGGCCCGGTTTAAGGTCGGCTCCGAACGAAGATTGCGAGTCGGTTGAAACGGCGAAGTCGTCATTAACGTCGAAGATTACAAGTTCGTAGGCACCGTCTCCATTCGGGTTCTCGTTGGAAATTCGAATATAGTACTTTCCTTCCGGAAGCGCATTCGTGACAGCCGCATTTCCGCGTGAGCCAACAATATTCGAGCCGCTTGCCAGAACGGTTTCGCCGTCCGAGTCCAAAATCTCCAGCACCGAATGCGTCAGCGTTCCGGTCGTCGAATGATCGTTGTTAATGTCAATATGTATCGCAGCGATTCGATGGTCGTTATTGATGTCGATTGCAATCAGGTCCGTGTCACCAAATGGGACCGCACCACGGCGAGCGACACGATGGTCGTTGTTGATGTCGATTGCGACGGTGTTTTCATCGGTGATAGAGTCGTTAGGTTCTGTCTCTTCTATATATTCTTCAGCGGCGACTATTGCCGAGAACAGCTTGAAGTCGGTGACCGCCTGTCCATCACTGCTTGTAACTTCCCAGAAAAGATTGTCCTGTGCTTCGAGACCGCCGCCGCTGACTGCGATGACCCCGCCATTCTGGTTTGATGGGAAGTCCGGATCATTCAGGGGAGTCGATGCGTCGGCACCAAGCAGGCGTACAATAGGAAGGCCCGGCCCGGCACCGGGAGTCACAAACGCAAACGCTCTGGCCTCCGGATCATTGGTTCCTGCCGTCCGATACGTCACCGACGGCGCAGCGTCGTTGCTGTTTGCGACAAGACTTTGCGCATCCACAATAATTTCATCGAAGAATCCAGGCTGAAGAACCGCACGGCCGTTAGTAAAGGTGGCATCGGGCTGGTAGCTCAGATCCTGAGCGTAGATCGTGACAGCGTCGTGAGCGTCGCCGCGTCCGCCGGACAGGTGGATGTCCCAGTCGGACAGAGACGTTGCAAATCGGTCGGCCCCGCCAAGCCCATCGACGATCATCCTCGCGTCTGTCCCCAGGTCGAACAACTGCAACTGAGTGCGATTATCAACATTCACCACTGGAATACCCGGATGGTCAATCGTGATGTCGTTGTCGTCATCATCGCCGTAGATGAAAATGACCGCGTCAGAGTTTTCAAAACGCGCATCCAGTGTGTCGACTCCTGAGTAATCGATGGTTCGTTCGCCCTCATTCCGCCGTTGTGTCACGAGTCGCCCTGCTCGAGAATCCTCAAACGGGATGAATTCAGCGGATGCAGCTCGCCCGACAACTTTCAGCCTGTCATCGTCACCGGCCCCCGCGTCCACGTGCACGTCGATCAGAATCGGGTTGACGATTTCCACCTGGTCATCGCCGCCACGCGATTCCACTCGAACGGATTCGTGATTGCTTAGCACTACGGCGTCGGCGGAGTCGATTGTAACCTCGGTCGCTTTGACCTGAACGAAGTCGTCATTGTCGCTGCCTCGCACAATCACCGCATCCACTCCGTGGCCCAAATTCGCATTTAGCGTCTTGACGGAGTACGCCGTCAACGTGTTTGCGCCGCCGGGAAACGTGAGGTCGGTTTCTGTGTAGTAGGCGTTGTAGCGACTAAACCCCGTCGCCAGCGGGGTCGCGTCGACGACCTGCTCAAACAATAGCGTCTCGTTGAAGTTCGTGCCGGTGATTTGCAACGTGTCACGGCCTCCTGATTCAGGGATCACGATGTCGGATACGTCCTGGATATCGATCTTCAGCCGGTTCGCGAGTGGATCTCCGATGCGATTGAAATACAGATTCGCGAAGTCCGGGTCGGTGGCATGTGGTGCGTATTCAAATGATTCCGGGTTCGACGACGCGTGGAACAACACTTCGTTCTGTTCGTTTTCGTCATCAGAAAACTGATTCGATTCGCCTGCCACGGTCAGAAATTGCAAGTGGTCGACCGGCCCTCGCTGAGGCAACTCGATCACAAAACGATCGCGACCTCCTTCGCCGTACAGAAGCAGTCCGGGGGTTGTCGTGACGTCCTCGATCTGGAAGAAATACGCTTCCTTGTCATCCACCGTGACTCGACCGAATTGTTTGAATGGAGCCCCGCCGAACACGCCGGTGCCACGCCTCAGTGTGTCGTACGTGATGTCTTCGCTCAGGTCGGTACCGAAGACGCTGTGGTACTGTCCGACCACGCTGTTGCGAACAGGTTCCAGCCCTGTGAATTCCACCGTCATCAGACGCTGCTCGTCCGCGTCGTCAAATTCGACCCGCCCGTTGTGAGTGTCCGGGCCCGGTCTGTAAATCATGTTCTCGACAGGAGTCGTCGGATTCCCGACAAGCTCGAGCGTGTCAAACCCTCCGTCACCGCCGTCAAAGTAGATCGGCAAAGTGATCACATCCGAACCACGAGATGCGTCGACATCAACCACCAGCGTGTCGTCACCGCCGCCTGTTTCGATACTTAGACGACCGGCACCAGCCACACGCACGTTCGCTCCGCCCTGAGTGATCTCCACTCCTACGGGATGCCATGCATTGCCATAGCGACCAACGATCAAGTTGTCGTCGCCCGCGTTGCTGCCGATAAGTTTGGCGACATCCGTTTGCTTTAGGTTTGCGGTGTAGCTGTTCGCTCCGGAGAGTGACGGTACATCAAAGCTGACCTCACCGTGGCCGCCGCTTGCGTTCTGAACGACGAGCTGGTCCAGCCCGGATGTCAGCACGGCCCAACTACCAATCTTTGCTCCCGTTCCGATGTCTCGTTTCCCAATCAGGTCCTGCCCGCTTCCGATGCCCGCCACGTGTATTGATGAATTCGGTTCGGTAGGCCATTGCACGCTGACGATGTCGTCTCCGTCGCCGACCAGCGATGTCCGACTGATCAGGACACCGATAATCTTCGCTTCGCCGCCGAGGCCGTTGACTTCCACTCCGCTGCCGGATTCCGACGGGCCGACCATGATGTTGCCCGTGATCCCCGATAGATCGACGTTGAGGTCGTCGATCGGCTGAGCGAGAGTTAACGTTCCGTCGTAGTTGTTGAAGGCGATGATTTCGTTGCCGGACGAGTCTCTTCCGCTGACTCGCACGCCGCCATCGCCGTCGCTGGCCGTGTCGAAGGTTCGCACGTGCGGCCCGCCGCCGACGCCCGGGCCGACCACGATGTCCGCGTCGTCTGTTCCCGGATTGTCGAGCACAAGGCGTTCGATGTGGTCGTAGCTGATGTGTGTGCTGTCGATGATGACGCCACCGGAATCGTTTTCGGGGCCGCCCTCAAGCCGCACGTTTTGAGCCGACATCGGAATGACAACTTCAAGCAGGTCTCCCGTCAGGTCGCCGATCGGATCGCCGCCGTCGACGAACACTGAGTGGTTAATCGTGGGGGAGATCACGATGCGATCGGCCCCTTCCTGCCCGTTGATGCGGATGGCGGCATCACCGTTCAGATTCAGATCAACAGGTTGCAGACCGACGACTTCCACGCGGTTGTTGCTGACGTTGATCGTGTCGTCACCGAGTGTGCCGTTGAATTCGAAGGTTGTCGGAGCCGGCGAGTCAATCTGAATGTCGGCCGCATTGCCAATGATTGCTCGTTTGTCGGAAACGTTGGTTGTGACCTCGATGGCATCGAGTCCCGGTGTGATGGAGGCTACCGAATTTGCAAATCCGTGGCTCAGGAACGCGTTGGCGCCGGTGGCGTTCACTGCAACCGTCTCGAAGCCTCGCAGCCGCTGGTCTCTCAGGATGGCGTTTTCCTGAATCTGGCCGAATGCCTCACCCGTCGAAAGTACCACGGCGCCGCCGTTGCCGTGATATAGCAACACGTCGCCGTGAGACTCGCCTGCGTTGATTTCGACGAAGGTATCGTTGAAGCCACGGGTGACTGCGTTGTCGGCGCCATCGCCGAGTTCGGCTGCCAGGTTCTCTGTGTTGCGGATGTCGAACGGCTGCTGGTTAAGGAATGCTCGCGGACCGGCGTGCAGATCAAATTCGTCGTCTCCGTCTGTGCCGTTGATGATGACCGTATCCGTGCCGCGACCTGGATCGATAGTCACGCTTTCGAAGTCGGCCAGAGACAGTGGCGTCGAATTGTTGTACCGGATGTTGGACTCGCGGTTGCCCAACGGATCGACAACTACGACGTCGTCGCGACCGTTTTCTGGTGGGTTATTCGGATCGGCGTCCGGCGGTGTTCCGGGGACGTGGCCCTTCCAGTGGTTCGGAATATGAACGCCGAACGACGTGCCGGGACTCGTCGCATGATTGCCCGAATCGCCGTCGTTCGTTTCGTCTTCAATTAATTCATCGGAGACATCGAAGACCACCATTTCGTAGTTAGTCGCGTCCGGGCTGCCGTCGCCGCCGTTGGTGACTCGGATAAAATACGTGCCTGCGGGCAGTGGTTGAGTGATGACCGCTCCGGCCGACTCAATGGCACTGCCATTCGTGCCGGCCAGCACGGTGGTTCCATCGGTGTCGAGCACTTCGAGCAGTGTGTGAGTGACTTCGGTTGCACCTGCCTGGTTGCTATCGCTACCGGCACTTCGGTGATCATTGTTAATGACCACGCCAATGCGATGATCATTGTTGATGACGACCGAGATCATGTCGGCGTCGCCCATCGGCACGGAACCTCGAATTCCGACACGGTGGTCGTTATTGATTACAACGGCGATGTCGTCCGAGACAAGATTGTTGGGTTCTGCTTCTGTAACGAATTCGTCCGGACCAATTACGCCGCCGATCAGTTCCACTTCTCGAGCACCTTCGTTTCCTTGCTTGCGGCCGACCGGGCTGCTCACGGCCAGGTAGACCTGGTCGGCTCCGTCAGGGATCGGGACGCCAGCCGCTGTGTGAGGACTATGTGTATCGGCGTTGGTACGCAGTTCGGTTTTGCCGTCGGAGCCAAAGACGTTTAAGGACGGCAGCAGGCCAGCACTTTCTGTGGTTTCGAATGCCGCGCCGAAGTATTTCACGCCGCTGACGGCGGGTGCTGGCGTTGTCTGAATCCACGTTGCTGGCCGACTCAACGGTGTCTCCTGAGCCGTCAGCGAATCGTTTCCGAGTCCACCGCTCACGGTCGCGTCTTCGACGTTATGAAACTCGACGCTTCGCCCATTGCGGCTAAACTCGCCCGAGCTAGCCAGTACGGGATTCGGCGTGTACGAGAATAAATCATCGCCCGCCGTTCCCGCCAGAATCAGCGAATCACCGTCAACCGGATCGCCGCCGTCAACGATGACGCGACCGCTGAAACCAACGGTCGCGTTCGACACGCCGAACGTATCCTGCCCCGCCCCGCCTTCGAGCCTCACGTCACGTTTGCCGAAGAATTCGTAACGTTCGAAGCCATCGACTTCGACGCTGCCGAATCCGGGCAGCGCACTCGTTGCAAGGTTGATGCTGTTTGCTGCTGCGTTGGCCACGATTGTGACATCGCCAGGAACTGCGTCGAGAATCGGTTCGAGTCCGGTGAAGCGGATGTTCTGAGTCGTGGTGTTGTCACTGTGCCGAATCTGTCCGGACGAAGGATCCGGACCAACGTTATAGGTCGCCAAAACAGGTTTCGAACCGGCCAAGGCAAGAATGTCGAAACCGTCGCCGCCGTGATACGTGATGCCGGACGGAAGTCCCAACAACCCGCCGTTGGACTCGTCGATCGTCAGGCGGTCGTCACCACCCTGGCCTTTGAATGTGAGGTTGTCGATGCCGAAGATGTCGATATCAGCCGAAGTTCCGTTAGTGACTCGAAAACTTTCCATAGCCGGGTTTGGCTGTCGTTGGGCAACAAAACTGTCGTTTGCCGCCGAGCCAATGATTGTGAGCAGATCTCCGGGGCCGTATCCCGCGTCGATTCCGACAGACATCGTGGCGTTCGAGCTGCCACTGATTGTGTCTTCGCCCTCCCCGGTACTTAAAATCAGGTGCCCGATATCTGTCAGTTCCAACGGGTTGCGGCCAACACCATGGCGACGATGTCGCACTGTGCTTTCGCTGAACTCGATGACGTCGTCAGCCTCGCCCGACGTGCTGTACAAAATGTAGTCGATGTCGCTAAGCTGCACTCCCGCAGAATTGTTCCGGAAGTCGACGTCGTGCATTTCGACAGAACGAACATCATGAACGTTGAACGGTCCGACCGGATTTGACACGAACGTCGAATCCCTGATCACGACGTCCAATCCAGTCGATTCAACATCGAATAATGACGTAGACGTGCTGTGGAACAGCGAGTTACTGACCGTCAGAGTTCCCGTGAGATTCCGGCCCCGGAAACCACGTTCTTCCCGGATAACGACGTTCTCAAGTGTCGGAGCGACCACGGAATCGGCGACGAGATCCGCAGCGATCGTGATGTGCCGAATCGCAACTCCGTCGCCGCCCGAAACGATCGACATCGACGCTGGCGCGAAGAACTCAGCGTCGCCGGCGAAGCCCGACGTGCCCTGCAGAGTCAGTGGTTTGGAAATCGACACGTCGGCGTTGTACGAGCCACCAACAACATGCACCGTCCCGCCGGACGCGACAGCGCTGACTCCATCATCAATTCTTGAAAATACATCTACTCCGAAAGTCCCCGGCTGATTGCCTGCGGCGTCCGGATTAGCGTCAGCGATCGGTGTGCCGTTGGCCGTGCCAACCAGATCGTCGTCGACGTAGACATCCATCGGGGCAAATACAATAGCTGTGAGGACAACATCATTGCCCGTTCCGCCGGCGTAGCTGATCTCAAAGTTCTGCCCGTTAACAAGGAATGTGGAGCCTGCCGGCAGACCGGCAAAGGTTCCGGTGACTGCGTCGGTGCCGTCGTTGTCGATCAGCACAATCGTATCGCCGGGAGTTGTGCCGACGATCGCGCCCGACACATTGAGGGTGGCGTTGCCGAGGTTCACTGTGCCGTTGACCTTGAGCTGATCGTGATCGGCGCCCGCGGTGGTTCCGTCGACATTGGGCGCAAACGCCGCATTCGCACTGAAGATCGTATTTCCGAAAGTCAGCGTTCCCGATCCGCCGTTGCCCGGTTGGACCGAGCCTTGCACGATATTAACCGCAGCGTTCACGTTGCCGCCGCCCTGAATGACGCCGCCGGTGTCGATGCTCAGCGATCCCGTCAGCACGACGCTGCCACTAATGTTCACGACGTCCGTCCCAACGCCGGTAATGATTGCAAGCCCCGTGACGCCGTGAGCATTTGGGCTGCCGCTGATGTTGATCGTGTCGTTGCCGTCGGCGTTGTTCGTCGTCGTGTTGACCGTAAGAAAATCGGACTGAAACGTCCTCAGCTCTTCAAATGCGACACCCCCGGATGTACCGCTGACGACCAGGTAGTCCGCGCCCCCAATTGTTGTTCCCGCAACGGAAAGCACGTCATCGGTGTTTGGAAGCAGGATGCCAACACTCTGACCACCGCTGACATACATCGGCTCCAACCCCTCAAACGTCAAAAGAAGGTTGTCGTCGCCGCGAAATACCTCGCCATCGCCGAACGTAGTGGCACTGGGAATATAGATAAGTTCTTCGGCGTCGTCGCTCAGCATCGTCAATAAGTCGTTGCCGCCATCGCCGCCGAAGACGTGGATTCCGCCCGGTAGCGCCAACGTTCCAGCGGTCATGTCGACAATGAATTCGTCGTCGCCTTCGCCGCCTTCCAGGGTCACGCTGTTCACCCCACCGAAGAGGAATGGATCGATGTTGGAAAGACCAATCACGTTCGGGAAGTCGCCCGCCGCCGTCACGTGAATCGTTGTGACCTCTTCGGCAAACAGGACTCCTGTATCGACGTCAGCCCCATTCACTAGCACCTGCCCGGCGGCGGCAGTGATGAAGACATCGTCTGCTGCGTCGATGTCCACGCTCAACTGCCCTGTCGCGCCGTCAAAGGCGGAGACCACCGTCAACAGCGTTCTGTCTTCCAGCAGCTCAATCTGACGATGTCGCGCTGCCGTCCGCGGCATTTGGCCCCGATGCCGTAGACGGCGCGACGATGCGAATTGACAATTGCTGCGGATCGTGTGCAGGATCGAACTGACGGTTACACGTAGCATGGTAGTGACCCTTATTCAGAAGAAATCTGCTGCTCGATTGAGCCGTAAACTGGGACTTCTGAATGGACTACTGCGACCACTGGCAGCGTTCATACAGAACCGAACCGGAAATTCCGGAGAAAGCCGGTATCCACTCCTCCACAGGCGTTTCGCGTGGCTGAACAGAATGCCACACCCGCGGAAAAATGAATTTGTACGTGTACGACTTCTGGTCGCATTCGCAGTACACTTCTTCATGAGGAGTACCATGTCGTTAGACCATTCTGATTTTCACAGCGACAGCGATCAGGCGGGCCTTGGTGAACTGTTTGCTCAGCACAGAGAACGCTTGCGCCGCATGGTTCAACTACGACTGGACCGGCGGCTGAACGGCCGAGTCGACGCATCCGATGTGATTCAGGATGCGTATGTTGAGGCCACTCAAAGACACGCGGAGTATCAGGCAAAGCCGGAGGTGAGCCCATTTGTTTGGCTGCGGTTTCTCACCAGCCAAAAATTGGCTCAGTTGCATCGCTTCCATCTGGGCGTGCAGGCTCGTGATGCAGGACGAGAAGTTTCAATCGACTGCGGCGGTCGACTGGAAGCGTCGTCGGCCGCGTTGGCGGCAAAACTGGTGGGCCGTTTTTCTTCTCCCAGCAACGCCGCGAATCGGGCTGAGTTACGACAGCAGATTCAGGATGCGTTGAACGCCATGGAAGAATTTGATCGCGAAATTCTGGCGCTGCGACATTTCGAACAGCTCGACAATGCCGAAGCGGCTCAGGTGCTGAGTATAGAGCCTCAAGCCGCTTACAAGCGATACGTGCGGGCGATCCGTCGATTGAAGAGTGCCCTGAATGACCTGGAGCAGTCGAATTCATGACGACGGACGGCGATATCGACGACAAACTCGGCCCATTAATGGACGAGTTCCTAAGCCGCAAACGTCAGGGCGAATACCCGTCGCTGTCGGAATTTGTCCAGCGGCATCCGGAACTGGAACAGGAAATTCGAGAACTCTTTCCCGCTGTGGCCATGATGGAACAGGCTGAGGTTTCGGAACCGTTGCACGATGGCGGTGCGGCTGTGACACCTGATGGGACTGAGCTAAAACGGTTGGGCGATTTTCGCATCATCCGTGAAATCGGCCGAGGCGGCATGGGCGTCGTGTATGAGGCCATTCAGGAGTCTCTTGGCCGACACGTGGCGCTAAAGCTGTTGCCGTGGCAGTCTATGGCGGACAGTCGGCAGGTCAAACGGTTTCAACGCGAAGCCCGGATCGCTGCGTCGCTGCATCACAGCAATATTGTGCCGGTGTATGGCGTGGGCGAAGCTGATGGTCTGCACTTTCTGGCGATGCAGTACATCCATGGTCAAAGCCTCGATTCGGTGCTGCGCGAATTGCAGCAGTTGCGGAATGACGCTGGTGCTCGCCAACCTTCTTCGGTCTCACCGATCGAAGTAGACGTTGCGCGGCACCCCATGGAAGATGCCAGCGCTCTTTCAGGCGTGTCATCTTCTTTGCTGCAATCAGCATCTGGCTCCTCATCCCATGCTGACTATTTCCGCCATGCCGCTGAACTCATGGCGAACGTGGCGGACGCTCTCGATTACGCACATTCTCAGGGCGTGCTGCATCGTGATATTAAGCCAGCCAACCTTATGCTGGACGTCGAGAAGAATATCTGGATCACCGATTTCGGTCTGGCTCGTGCCGGTGATACGGCCGAAGCACTTGATACCGACACTCCTCACGAAGCGGACAACCTGACTCAGACCGGCGACCTGATCGGCACGTTGCGCTACCTTGCTCCCGAACGGTTTCAGGGAACGAATGATTGTCGCAGCGATGTCTACAGTTTGGGGCTGACGCTTTTCGAATTCCTTACCCTGCAGCCGGCATTTCGAGCGGCTGATCGAGCGACGCTGATTCGGGAGATTACAACCAGTCCGCTGCCATTGCCGCGATCGCTGATTCCAGACATTCCTCGCGATCTGGAAACGATCGTGATGAAGGCCTCTCATCCCGACCCACGACTTCGCTATGGGGCGGCTGCCGACATGGCGAAGGATTTGCGCAGGTTTCTTGACGATAAGCCAATCGTAGCCCGTCGAGCATCACCGTGGAAACGCTGTCAACTCTGGTGCCGCCGCAATCCTGCCGTCGCCGCACTCAGCGGACTGGCGCTAACGTTGCTGGTAATGGTGGCGATTGTTTCGAGCGTCGCCGCAGTGAAGCTTAGCAGCCGACAGAATGAATTACTGTTGTCGCTGGACCGAGCGACGAATGCCGAGATTCGCGAACGGGAGGCGAACGACCAGGCGACAGAGAATCTGTTTGAAGCGTATGCCGCTCGCGCGAAGTCGGGACGGGAAGGTTTCCGGCCTGGGCGAGCGTTTGATGGGCTGGAAGCGATCGCGAATGCGTCGGCTCTGCGAGATCGATTGCACGTCGACGACCGGCAAATCGAACGCCTCCGCAACGAAGCGATCGCGTGTCTGGGGTTGGTGGACGTGAAGCCGGATATTGACCGGCCGGATCCTGGCATTCCTCACTCGTTCGAACGCTGGGGCTTTGATTCTCAAATGGAACGCTACGCTCGCGTATCAAGTACGGGCGGAATCGATGTGATGACTGTTGAGAAAGGCGATCACGTCGCTCATTTCTCACGCGGCTGGGATCCCCTTTATCCTCCATACACACGGTTCAGTTCCGATGATCGATATTTAGCGGTTATGGGTTCTCACGATAGCGGGGTCACTCGTCTTGAAATCTGGCACACCGGCGACTGGACGCCTTATCTGCCGAGTGTGCCTTCGTCCGCTGAGTCCTTCGCGCACGCGTTCGCTTTCAGCGATGATGGTCAGTTGGCCACATGGATTGGCAACAACCAGCTGATCGTATTTGATCTGAAATCACGCCGTGTGGTGCAGCGGCGAGTGTTCGACTATTCGCCCGACTTTGTAACCTTCTGCCATTCCGGTTGCCACATCGCGATCGGGTGGGGCGCCGGCGTGGCTGTGTTCGACTGGCGTTCCGATGCGGAGCTGACCGTCATACCGCACCAGGAATATGTCAGAGATGCGGACTTCAGTCACAGCGGTCGGTTTCTTGCCACCGCCTGCTATGACCACATGGCGTACGTCTGGGACTTGCAAAATCCGGAGAGGCCGATTGCGACCTGTTCGGGACACACCAGCAAGGTGTTGAAGGCTGAGTTCAGTCCGGATGACTGCGTGCTGATGACCACAGCGTGGGACGACACGACTCGGTTGTGGAACCCCTGGATCGGCAACCAACTGTTGCGGATCAACCGCTACGCGACTGGTTTTAGCAAGGACGGAAAGTGGCTGGGACTTCAGGAAACTGGTGATTCGGTGGGCCGATTTCAATTCCAACCTGCACCAGCGTGCCGTGTGTTGAGCTGGGAATCTGATGACGACCGCTATGCAGGTGTTCATGGAATTGCGTTCCATCCCGACGGTTCGTTTCTGGCTCACACAGCCGGCGACCAGGTGGTCATTCGAACGTGGCCGGACGCAACGGTGCTGCACGTGCTTCGCTGCCCACGACTTGTACGCAACCTTAGTTTCGATGTCACCGGCGAGTTTCTGTTCGCGGGCGTTGATGGCTGTATGATTCGGTGGAAAACGGATTCTTTAGCGGCCATTGATACGACCGAATTGGAGGGCACTCGCAGCGAAGTCGCTGGACAGGCCGATGTTGTTGTCGAAGTTGAGTTGACGCACGCGGCCGATGTTGCCTTCCTGAATATGTCCGGCGGAAAGGCTTATGAATTTGACCCGACGTCTTCCGATTTGACGATGGGCACCCCACTTGCTGCGGAATGGACGGATTGGTTTGTCGCGGCGAAACCAGACGGAAGTGTCTACGCCTTGTCGGGGAAATACACCGATTTGGTGCGGGCATTTCGACGTGAGGACCAGTCGGAGGTGTTCCGCTATGAACTGCCGGACGAAACCGCCGCTCGCATCGACTTCTCTCCGACCGGACATCAGTTGCTGATGTGTGCCCGAAATGCGTTGCACGTCTTTGACGCTCAAACCTGGGAGATCGCTGCCACGATTCCGCTTCGAAATACGGGCTACGCGCGAGCAGCCTGGTCACCAGACGGACGGTTGCTGGCGGCTCATGATGGCGAGGAAATTCTGCTGTTGGAAGCAGACCACTGGACTCCGTTGGCCCGATTTCAGAACCCGTACGGCGAATCGTAT
Organism: Fuerstiella marisgermanici; assembly: GCF_001983935.1. Taxonomy (GTDB): domain Bacteria; phylum Planctomycetota; class Planctomycetia; order Planctomycetales; family Planctomycetaceae; genus Fuerstiella; species Fuerstiella marisgermanici. The sequence continues at coordinate 1,009,725 of NZ_CP017641.1, forward strand.
TCCAAGGCTGGCCCCGAGGCGGTGCTTGGGCTGACGTTTAGTCCGGACCAACGGTACCTGGCATCCGGCACGGGGACCAGTGCCCACAGTTTGTATGTATGGGATGTTCACGAAGTGCGTCGCCAGCTTGGGACGATGAAACTCGACTGGGATGCCACGCCGCTACCAGCCAAACGCAGCGTAGCTGTGCCACCCGCTGACCATTTGGGAAAGTGCTTCTGTGAACTCCCCGTGTCGTCTCAGGACCGGTTAGTTCAAAAGCAAAAGCGGCTCGAAGAGTTACTGAGCGACGACCCGACCAACAGAGAGTTGTTGTATCAGTATGCGACCCTGTTGAGCGAATCGGGATTAACAGAAGAAGCCATTGCCGCTTACGACCGGAGTCTTACCATCAAACCAGACGATGTGCACGTCTTGGGAAAGCGAACCTGGCTATTGCTGAAATCGCGGCGCAACAAGGAAGCAGCGCGCGACTGTGAACGCATTCTGGAACTCAGTGGCGACGACAACGGACGCTGGTCGTGGGCGAGTCACACTCTGGCATGGCTGATGTTGATTGGCGAGCCAGCATTGCGTGACGACGATCGAGCACTGCAGTTGATGGAAGAAGCCGTTCGCCGAACTCCCGACGACACCCTCGTTGCAAATACGTACGGCCTGGCTTTGTGCCGTGCGGGAAGGTTTGAAGAAGCCGTGACGGTGTTAAAAGCCAATCTCGAACGGCCAGCCAACACTTCTGCAGCCACAGACTATCTATGCCTCGCATGGGCACAACACGCAGAAGGTGATTCAATTGCTTCCACAGAAGCCTGGAACGCAGCGATGCGAACATGGTTCGCTGACAAGGAAGTAATGCCACTGAACGTGATCGAGTTTCAGCGGCTAAGTCGCGAAGTGGCGGTTGAAATCGCGCCTTGAACTGCGTCAGTCTGGCACTCAAGAGAATGAAGTCTGCTATGATCCGCCCGATCCAGAACCTGTGATTTGCATGTCCTGGCTCGCAGGTTTCCGCTGTCAGAACTTCACGGATTATTCGGTGCCATCTGTTTCAGTCATCATTCCTACGCTCAACGAAGAAGCGAATGTTGGGCGGGCGATTGCTAGCGCTATTGAAGCTGGCGCGAGCGAAGTGATTGTTGTGGACGCGGGCAGCGGTGATCAGACGGTGGCGGTGGCGTCGAGCGCAAAAGCGACCGTGTTGCATTCTGAGCGTGGCCGGGCGGTTCAGCAGAACGTGGGAGCGGACGCGGCGTGCGGCGATGTGCTGTTGTTCTTGCATGCGGACTGCGAACTTCACGAGGATGCGGTTTCGGAAATCTGTCGCAGGCTGTCCGCCGATCCGACTATGGTTGGCGGCTGTTTTCGACAGCGGATTGATGCGGGTGGGATGCGCTATCGAATCGTGGAAGCCGGCAATGCGTTGCGCGTGCGATTGCTGAAGTGGGGCTACGGTGATCAGGCGATCTTCGTGCGGAAGGATGTGTTTCAGAAGCTTGGCGGCTTCCCAAATCTGCAGTTGATGGAAGACTTGTACTTCATGAAACGGCTCAAGCGTTGCGGCCGGATCGCACTGCTGCGGAGTCCGCTGACAGTGTCTGCGCGCCGATGGCAGGATCGTGGGCTGGTCACTCAGACTTTACGCAACTGGACGTTGATTACGGCCGCTCATCTGGGAATATCGCCGGACCGCCTGGCTCGGTTCTACCCAAACGATCGTTGATGTTCGGGCGCCGCCGTCCGTACGGTTGCGCCGACGTTTAGTCCTCGCGCGATGTTGATTCGTAGGGGTTGGCTGGCTTTGTATCGCTGAAGGTGGGCGACAATTTCTGCCGCATGTTCTTCGGACGACGCAGGAATGCAGACGGAAGGCCCCCACGACGACTGAACGGGAGTTGGGATGTTGAACTCTGCCATCGAATCCACGAGCCCGCGAATTTCTGCGCTGGAATAGATGCCTCCCTGAGCCGCCGCGTAATAGCCGCCGACCAGATTTCCGTACTCCGCTATCGCATCACGGAAATCCGGGAAGTTGGCATCTTGCAAAGCGGGGACGATTCGCGATTCGATCAGCTTTTCAAACCTGGTAACGACCGCCGCCTCAAGGTAGCGTTCATCGCCAAAGAACGTTTCTTCGGATGCGCCGGACATCCCGACACTTTGTGTTGGTGTCACGATCACCATTCGCCATTCATCTGGAAACGCGATTCGCGTGATGGGAAGCTGATCGCCGGAAGCCGATTTTCCGTGATCGACCACAAACCCACCTCGATCGAATCCAAACGTGCCCACGGCTGATCGGCGACTGCGCCCCAAAATGGCCGCGATGTCTGCAATGCTCGCAGGTCGCGGCGACCCACTTAACAGCAACAGAGCCGTGGCAGCCGCGAGGGTGAGTTGAGTTCCCGAGCCGAGGCCTGTGTGAAAGTGGACTTCATTTGTGACAGCAATGTGAATCGGTGGAAGGCTTGCGTGCGAACGGCGGAACTCCGCGACCAATGTCTTAAGCCGCGTTTGCACCGCCTCCGATGCGTCAAACGAATCCGCAGCCTGTGTCGACCGAGTGACTCGCAGTTGCCAGGATGGTTGATCGACCATGAGGCCAATTCCACCGTAATGCCAGCCGGAATCGGTGGCACCGCACAGCAGGCCAAAATGCAGCCGCGAGCCCGTGATGACTTCGACGTCCGTCATGCCACGGCAGCTCCGGCGTAGTGCTGTTGGATGTGTTCGACCAGCATTGTGAACGCAGCGGTTTCCTCTGCACCGCCCGTTTTTTCGACGGCAGACTGCAGAAAACCAAGCTGCGTCTGCACGTCAGCAGCGGGCAGAAGGTGAACTCGTGTGGCCAGAATCGCGGCTTCGATCACGGCGTGACGAGCTCGGTTGAAGCCATGAAAGGGCCTGCGGTTTCCCGTGTGAATCACGTTAGCCGTCATGACCGATCGTTGTTCGCTGGTGTCGATGTCGGTGATTTTGAACTCAAACCAACGGCAGCAGTCTTGCAGAACAAAGCCATTCACTTTGCTGGCAGCCACGGTGGCGGGGATATCTTTTAGCCGACGGATGGCCGCTTCGGCAATCACGTTCACGCGGTCAACCACATGAAACACGCCACATTTTTGGGCCTGCAGGTTTTCGAACGTAGTGCTGCCGGCGAACGGACGCAGCGTGAACGTTGTGAAGTCGCCATGCACGATCGGCCCCATTGGAGCCACGTTGATGGTGCCGGCAGAGTCGGTACTGGTGAGAAGGCCTTCGACAATCATGCCCGGCAGTTTAGCGACTTACCGGTTGATTCCTACGTAAAAGCTGAAGATCCGTTCGTCGTCGTCAGCACTGCTTCGGATCGGAAATCCGAAGTCAAACGCCAGCGGAACGGGGCCCATGGCGGGCACGACAACTCGCAGGCCCAAACCGACGGTGACTCGAAAGTTGTCTGCCGTGATTTCCTGTTCGACCGTTCCGAAATCCGAAAAGGCGACCAGATGAATCATGTCATCAGCGGTAACGGGAACTCGGTATTCAGCCGTGCCAAGCATTTGCCACGTACCACCCGTTGAGATGTTATCGGCCCCGCGTGGCGTGATGCCTCGGAAAGCAAAACCTCGGAACGACTGAAAGCCGCCCGCGTAGTAGCGTTCAAATACGGGTGTGTCGTCGCCGGACCAGCCCAGATTTCCGGCCAGTGTCAGCACATGCTTGCCACTGCCGTCCGGGCGATTGTACATCGTGAAATACTGACGTCCTTCGGCTTCTAGTCGAGGATAGTTGAAGTCGCCAAAGGCCTGTTCGTAGGCCAGGTCCATGAAGTGACCTTCACCCGGAAGCAGCGTTGAATCTCGCGTGTCGTGAGTCGCGGAGGCTCGGAACGTAGACAGGAAGTTGTTACCTCGAACTCGTTCCAATTCGGGGACGGACGTCGTGCCGCCGGTGACGGCTCGAGGGTTTTCGATTTCCACATCTTCCAGACGAATGGCACCATTCACAGACCATTCGGGCGTAAGCTGCTTGCCGATGGCGACTCTACCGCCAGTACGCGTTTCATCCCAGTCGGGGTAGAAGCGGTTGAAGTAGAAGCCGCTGACACTCAGGCTGTAGTCGCTGTACATGAAATACGGATCAGTCCAGCTCAACGCATAGCGGCTGACCTGGTCACCAGGAGCAGCCTCCAGACGAAAACGCTGCCCGCCACCACGCCACGCTCGACCGTCGATGATATCTGCAAACGATGTCGGTGGTCGAAACAGGTTGAAGTTTCGCTCGTCCCATACAAACGAACCAACGATGCCGGCGTCGCTGTTGACACCTGCACCGAACATCAGACGCCCGGTACGACCTTCCGCAGCGGACACGTTGATATCCACCCAGCCCGGTGGCAATGCCTGAAACTGATTGTTGTATGGGCTGCCTTCCAGCACGGCGTTACCGCGACCCGGAGGCGGTGGCTGATAGAACGATCCACCCGGGCTTTGTCCGCGAATGATCACGTCATCGTCGACCGGCGGCAGAGCAGAAACCAGCAACGATTCCTGAGTCTGGCCAAATAACGTAGCCGGTTTCGAAACGGCGTATTGAACGATCGACGGAGTCGGTGGCGTTGCAAGAGTGCTGAACTGAGTACTGGCGAGCGGCTCAGCCAGCACTGAGTTAGCCGTCGCGACGGAAGGCATCGTTGGTGACGCCGTCCCGGTTGCTGTCATGCCGAGCGGTGTTGTATTGAACAGGGAATGACCATGGCGAATCGGTCGAGCGGCTTTCGGCTGAACTGTGCTTGCATTGTCGCTGACCGTGTCGCTTACGTTGTCGAACAGCTGCGTCCACGATGGAGAATAACCGGCTCCGCTTTGGCCACGAAAGTTTCGTGATGATGAGGCGTTCATGACTTCGCCGGGGTCCACCGGCACCACTTCCATCTGTACGTTTTCCAGAATTCCACTGCCTGCCATGCGCGAACGCCCGCGAGAGATCTTCGACGGGTCGGCAAGGTCGCCTGGTTCAAACTGCAGCAGATTGATCGGGACAATCTCCATCGTGTGAGGGTGCTCGCCCTGCAAATGAGGATTGATGTTCCGCACGTAGCGAGGTCGGTCTTCGTCAATTTCAAACACAATGTCGACGACGCCGGGCTTTTCTGAAAACTTCGGCACCGGCACAACTTTGGCAAAATAGTGACCTCGTTCGCCGTATTGCTCCCGCATGGCGATCACGTCTTTGCCCAGCGGCAGTGAGTTGAAATACTGACCTTCGCGGAGTTCGGCGTTTTCCCGTAGCTTCTCGGTCGGAATGACGTGATTTCCGGTCACCTGGATGCTGTTGATCTTGTACGGAACGCCTTCGCTGACCGTATAGTCGACTCGAACACTAGTGCGGTCCTCAGAAAACAGGGGTGCCGCAGTGATGTCGATGTCGAAGAAACCGAGGCCGCGGTAGTACTGTTTTAACGCGACGATGTCCTGCTGCATGGTTTCCGGCTTGTACAGACCGCCAAAGAACCCAAACAACGCTTCTTTGGTTTCCAGCTTTGTTTTCAATCGAGCGGCTGAGGGCGATAGGCCGTAGCTGCCGTCCTGCGATTGTCTTTGCAGAAACGAAGTGAGTTGCGGTTTCGCGATGTTGCCAGACTTTGTGCGAAACAGAAAACGACGCTCCTGCACTCGAACTTTCGCGCCTTCATGAATTCGAAAGACCACTTCACGGTCAGCCGGGGATCCACCTTTTACCAGTTCCACCTTGGCGAAGAAAAATCCCTTTTCTTTGTATTCCTGTTCGATGCGTCGTTCTGCTTCTTTGTTGGCCACGTGATCAAACGGAGCACCAACTTTTAGCCCGGTCCAGGATTCGACTTCTTTGAGCTTAACTTTCTTCAATCCTATGAACTCAACTCGCCGAACGATGGGACGTTCGTGGACCCGGAAGATTAATGCGACGCCGTCGCCGCGTTGCTCAAAGCGTTCCGTCACGCTGTAGAACCAGCGCGTGTTCATCAGCAAACGCTTGTCTTCTCGCAACTGACGATTGGTGACAGGGCGGCCCGGTTGAGTGACGATTTTCTGGAGGATGTGCGACGTTGGAATGGTTTCATTACCTTCGATCACAACGCTGGTGATCGATTCCGGCAAGTCCTCAGCGCGCAGCGGTGTCGTGAGGGCGATGGTTGTGAGCAGCAGGATCAAACTTCCGGCAAAGCACGTGAAGGCACTGATCCAGCTACTTGTTATTTTCGCTTGTGACGACGACATACGACTTCTCGAATTTGAAGCTCGTGCCTGGCAACGCACCATCCTTCAGGCAGTTCTGAAGTGTGATGTTTTCCTTGGAATTGAGCAGAGAAAAGAGAGGATTCGAGCGTTGAGAGAGACGTTGCAAAATGCAAATTTCCGGCAAAATCTCAGTTGAGGGGCCGTAGCAATAACGGATTCCGCAAATCGCCTCAATATGAGTCTGGCCCGGTGCTGGGCTGGCGCGTACGCATCGGCAATATCCGCCAAATTCGCTATTTCGCTCGGCTTTCTTCGAAGCGGCGTAGCAGCGGGGGCAGTTTGTCGCCCAGGCTGATGCGGACCCACTTTTCGAACAATTCGTGCTTCTCTGCTTCCGAAATTTTCCAGTCGGTCGCGTTCGCGTTGAGTTGCCCGATCAGATGCTGCAACACCAACGCCACCGAAACGGAAATGTTGAAGCTTTCGGTGAAGCCAAACATGGGGATGTGGATCAGGTCGTCAGCCTGCGAAATCGCAAAGTCGCTGACGCCCATTTGTTCGGCCCCGAAAATGACGGCGGTTTTGCCGTCGATGATCACTTCGTCCAGCGGCTTGCTGTTCTGACGAGGTGACGTGGCCAGAATGCGATAGCCATGGTCACGCAGATGTTTAATACAGTCGGACGTCGCCGCTGTGTCGTTCTTGTCGTCAGACAGTTTTCTCGAATAGCGGCGAATCGTCAGCCACTTGCTGGCACCTAAAGCAACGCCTTTGTTGGGCTCGAAGCTGTTATGAGATTCGATCGTATGCACATCCTGCACGCCGAAGCAATCGCATGTTCGAAGGCACGCACTGGCGTTATGAACGTGAAACACGTTCTCCAGCACAAGGGCGACGTGCCGCGTTCGGTGCGACAGAACGTCGCGAAAGCGTTGCAGACGTTCTTCGGCAATACAACCTTCAAGAAATTGCAGCAGGGTTTCGGACATACGTGACAGCGACTATGCGGCGCGAGCGGAAATTACGGGCTGACTGACGGTCGCTGCATCGGGGTTGTGGATGAACAAATCCTGAGACGGGAATGGAATGGTGAAGCCGCGTTCGTCCATTTCCAGTTTGATTTTCTCCGTCAGAGCAAACCTTACGTTCCAATATTCCCGGCTGGCGACCCACGGTCGGACGACAAAGTTCACACTGCTGCTACCAAGTTCCGCCACAGCAACAACGGGGGCTGGGGACTTGAGAACTCGTTCATCGGACTCCACAACCTCCAGCAGCATCGCCTTGACGGCTTTCAAATCGTCGTTGTAACCGCAGCCGATGACGAGGTCGATTCGGCGTTCGCGTTCGGCCGAATAGTTTTCGATGGTGCCTTCGGTGATTTTCCCGTTGGGGACGATGATCCTCACGTTATCCAGCGTCAGCAGGATAGTGTTGAAGATCTGAATTTCCACAACCGTGCCCTTGCTGCCGCCAACTTCGACGACGTCGCCGACTCGAAACGGCTTGAAAAACACGAGCATCACACCGGCCGCTATGTTGCCGAGTGACCCTTGCATCGCCATCCCGATTGCGAAACCGGCAGCCGCCAGTACGGCGGTTAGCGACGTGACATCAACCCCCAGTTGCTTCAGCGACGCAATACAGACGGCGATCAGCAGCAGCATGTAGATCAGGTTGTTAAGGAACCCGACCAGAGTTTCGTCAACGCGAGCCTTTCGAGCTCCTCGCACGATCCCCGCCGCCACAACTCGAGCCAGCCAGCGACCGACGACGAATACCACGATTGCCCCGAGTAACTTCGGCCCGTAGGTGGCGACTTGTGCGACCAGCCAGGGGAATGAAATGTGGCTGAGAATCCAGTCCATTGATGAAGACAATACGCTCTGCACGCCGCCCGCTTCCGTTTCGGCGGCTGCCTGAGCCACGATTGCGCCGCGAAGAATATCCATGCTTTCGATTTCCATCCGTTTCGTTCAGTCCACTTCTCGACCTGTAAAATGCAATTTATGACATCTTCGAATTCGGGTAAACAGGGGTTACAAGACACAGCTTTTCGCTCACGGTGCCGCAGCTTCGGCTGCCCGGCCGTTGGCTAAGATGCAGAATCTGCAAGCGCTGGGTTCGGCATGCCCCACTCTTCTGCCTAGCCGTCATAATTTGCCATGGCTTCCTCGCTTGGGGACGAGTCGCGTTCACGACAAATTGTGCGGTCTGGCGGCGGATTGCGGACTTCGCATGAATATTCGCGCCCTGAGGGCAGATAAAAACTGTATCGGAGGTCAAAATTACTGTGCGAAAGGATGTCGCCATGGAGATCAGAACTCGATTTCCCTCTGCATTTTCTGTGACGGCGTTTGTTGCGATGGCGGCGTCAAGCGTCGTGCATGCCGAATTGCCCCAGGCATCGACACCGATTTGCAGTGCCATCCAGGCAGTGGCCGCTTCCGGGGACGCATCAACTTCGCCAGCGCGAGTCGCCGGGCGCAACGTAGAAGCTGAGTCTCGGCTGACGCCACTTAGTTCACCGATCGCACCGGTACCGCCTGCCGCGTTTGGCGATCAAAAACCAGCCGCGACGAAGTCAGGTGCTACGCCGTCGAATCTCGCACCAGTGTTGCTGGCGTCCGAGCCATCAATGATTAGCCGGTTGACTCGACTTGCCCAAAGGCTGCCAGAGAGCGTGCCTTTGATGGACAGCACCGACGTGGCCAGTCAGACCGAAACGAATTCACCGCGTCGCCGTCGCACGTTGGATCATGTGATCCGAGCCTCAGGTTGGGCTGGCTGGTCTGGTGGCGTAATCGGTCGTGCTGTCAGGCCTGTTCGCAAGCCCGGTGATCCCGATCCGGAAGTCGATCCGCTTCCGCCACTGGCAACACCACCGACAGGTCTGGACGCCGACGCGCCGCTTGAACCCTAAGAATGCTAACGTCGTCACTCATGCAGGTTGTGTAGGGAGTTCAAAGTCCGCTAGTCGAGCGACAGCAATTCATCGGAATCGTCCGATGCATTCACTGACGAATCGGCTTGCGGTGGCGCTACGACGGGTGCCTTCGCGGCTGCCGCTTTTTTAGCCGGCTTCTGCTCTGACGACCGCTTCACGCTAGCTTTTGCGGCCGCTGAAACTGGTGCCTTCGCTTTTGCGGCGGGTGCGGCAGGCTTTTCAGGCGCCGCCTTCTTTAGAGGTGGCGCGGTGCTGGCTGCAGCTTTCTTTTCTGTTTTGGGCCGTTGCTTCCCGCCTGCAGCGGCCTGTTTGCGCAACACGAGTAGTTCGCGAGTCACCTTCACCAAACGAGCTTCCGCTGTGCGCAGTTCGGTGACCATCTCGTCGATGTTCTGCCAGCGTTCGCCGGGATTGGCTTCCAGTCCCTTCATAATGATTCCGGCGATCTGCTGATCCATGCGTGGACACAAATCCAGAATCGGAACCGGCGGTTTGTTGATGTGTTGCATGACGGCGTCAATTGTCATGGCCGCATCCCACGGATGACGTTTGGCATACATTTCGAAGCACGTCACAGCATACGAAAACACATCGATACGCTGATCGGTGGGTTGGCGCTTGATCAGTTCAGGAGCCATATAGTTGGCAGTGCCAGTGCGGTTGCCTGGCTTCCGAAAATCGGGCGTGTTGGGCACGGTCAGCCCGAAGTCGATCAGCTTAATGTGATCGTCTTCCGTCACCATGATATTGCGAGGGCAAATGTCGCGGTGGATCCAGTCCTGTTTGTGGAAGTAAGCGAGGGCGTCGCCGATTTCGATCATGTACCTTGTGCGGTAACGCTTCATCCGATCGTTTTGCAGGTCGACCAGCAGGCCGAGGCCACAGCCTTCAACGAACGGCATGATCAGATACGTTTCGTTTTCCGTTGTCTGACCAACCTCCAGCGTCCTGACGATATTCGGATGCTTCAGCGACAACGCGATGTCGGCTTCGCTGGGTTTGTGCAGACCTTTAAAGCGAGCTTCGTAGCGAAGCGTTTTTTCCTTGTCGAGCACCTTGACCGCGATGGACTGGCCGTTCATCGGGTCTTCGGCTCGCCAAACTTTGGACATGCTGCCCTGGCCAACTCGGCCAATCAGGTTGTACCGTCTGCTGAGATCGACCGATTCGACCTTGTTTTTCTTATGAAACAGACTCATTGCCAACCCCGCTGCTGTCCGCTGAAACGGCGTGAATTTGTAAATCGACGCTATGAGATAGTGTCCACTGCTGCAGGCTGCTGAGTCAACCCTTTCCCGTCGGGCTCGAAAGAACAGCTGCGGGACTCTTTTCCGGACCAGCGGTGTTCCCTATGGTTCGTTGCTGAACGGAAACAGATTCCCGACTTATTCGAGAACCGATCCGTGCCCGCTAACCACACTAATACGGACGCTTCATGCCTGTCACTATTCCCGAAATTGATATCGAATCACTGCAATCGCTGTGCAGCCCGTCGTTGCTGGTCTTTGCGGATCAGGTGGAACGCAATATCGACCACATGATCGCCGGCGCAAATGACGTCGACCGCCTGCGACCTCACTGTAAGACTCACAAGATGGCAGACGTTGTCAAAATTCTGCTAAGCAAAGGAGTGACAAAGCACAAGGCGGCCACCGTTGCCGAAGCCGAGATGCTGGCCAATGCCGGTGCGACGGATGTGGTGCTGGCTTACAACCCGGTTGGGCCGAACGTTGGTCGAGTGGTCCAGCTAAAGCAGAAGTATCCCGCTGTGCGATTGGCCGTTACTGCTGACCACCCGGTGCCTCTGCAGCAGCTATCTGAAGCCGCCAGCACTGCTGGCGTGACGATCGGAGTGATGCTGGACGTGGACGTGGGGCAGCATCGCACGGGGGTTTTGCCGGACAGCGACGAAGCGTTAGCGCTGTATCAAACGATCAGTAAATCCCCCGGTCTGGAGGCGGCAGGGTTTCACGTTTACGACGGACATCAACATCAGGAATCGCTGGATGAACGTCGCGATGCGGTGCTGAAGGAATGGCCTGCGGTTCTACGCCTGAAGCAGCGTTGCGAAGCAGCGGGCTGCGACGTTCCGGAATTATTGTGCGGCGGCAGCCCGACGTTTCCGATCTACGCCGAACTCGATACACCAGAAATCACGCTCAGCCCCGGCACCAGCATTTTTCACGACGCCGGTTACGGCGGCCATTTTCCGGATTTGGATTTCACGCCGGCGGCCGTGGTTATTACGCGAGTCATCAGTCGCCCGACTCATGATCGCATTTGTCTCGACCTGGGCAACAAGGCGATCGCGGCAGATCCGCCCAAGGGACATCGCGTGTTCTTTCCCGACCTGCCGGATGCTCGGCAAGTCATTCATAACGAAGAACATCTGGTGCTGGAAACCGATGCCGCTCAACGTTATCAGCCGGGGGACCTGCTGCTTGGCATTCCCACGCACATCTGTCCGACCAGTGCGTTGCATCAGGAAGTTGCGGTGATGAAAGACGGCAAGCTGATTGATCCGTGGCCCGTGACCGCACGAAACCGCCGTCTTACGGTTTGATGTACCGCTTGAACTCAGGCCGATCTCGCCAGGCATCCCGGTATTCGCTGTATTCATCCAGTTCGGGCCATGAGCGAGGCCCGGGATCGAGCGGGACGACCTTGCCCTCCGGATAATCCAATCCGGCGACGCTGCGTTCAACTGACTCATTCCATTCGGCCAGAGCCGCTTTCATGCGAGCGGCCACGGCTGGAAGTTCTTCCAGCAGGTTGTGTGTTTCTTTGTGGTCTTTGGTGACGTTGTAGAGTTCGAATGTTGGGCCATCGGCTTTGCTTTGCTTTCCCTTTTTGGCGGCCGCTGGCGGCAGGCTGAGCAACTTGTAGTCGTTGTCAATTAACGCCATTCGACCCGTGTGCCGTACGCCAATGGGTTGAGGCCGCTGCTTGAGATCTATTGATAGCAGTGGCTTCAAGCTGATGCCATCCTGCGGCAGCGGCGACGGGGCTGCGCCGACGATATCAATCAGCGTGGGAAAGATGTCCAGTGTCGAAGACGGATAAGTTGTGATGCGAGGCGTGTCGATACCGTTGGGCCATTCGATAATCGCGGGAACTCGCAAACCGCCTTCGTAAACGGTGTTCTTGAAACCTCGCAAACCGCCGACGGTTTCCGGCTTAATTCGTGGCAGGCCCCCGTTGTCGCTGCAAAACCAGAACAGTGTGTCATCCGCGATTTTGAGTTCTCGCAGACGTTGCCGCAGCGTGCCGATGCTGCGATCCATGGCCACCAGTTCGCCGTAGTGATTGGCTGACGCATCGTCGAGTTCCTGGAAGTGCGATCGGTCGTCGCGGTCTGCCACGAACGGACTGTGCGGCGTCCCAAACCACACAACGGTAAACGATGGTTTGCTCTGGTTCGCATTTCTGCTGATAAACTTCAACGCTTCGTCGATCACGATTTCAGACGAATCGCCTCGGAACTCTTCGAACTCACCCGCGCGGCTAAGGATGGGATCTCTGTCGAAGAAGTTGGTGACGGACAGCCATTTGTCGAAGCCGAACATGCCCGGACTGCGAATGTCGTCCTTTAAGATTGGAGCACCCGGACCTCGCATGCCGTTCAAATGCCACTTGCCGAAATGAGCTGTCTCGTAGCCCGCCTTCTGCAATGCCTGAGCAATCGTGAATTCCTGAGGCCGCAGCGGCACGCCATGATTGGTCACGCCCGTGCGATCGTTGGTCCGCCCGGTCATCACCGTCGCTCGTGTCGGCGAGCAATTCGACGCACCCGCGTAGAAGCGGTCAAACCGCAGCCCGTTTGCCGCCATTGCATCCAGATTGGGCGTCTTCAAGACCGGATGGTTGTAGTAACCCGTCTGCCCCCAGCCCATGTCGTCCGCCATCACCAACACGATGTGCGGCGGCACAGCAGCAGTGGCGTGCGAAGCGGCAACCAGGCAGAAGAAGACAGTAACGAGGCGCTGCGAAAACGGTGTCATGGCGCGGCTTCCAGGGTATCGGGGTTGCTGTTAACGGCGAGCCGCTAATTGTAGCAAGCAAAAAGCCCGGCTTTAACAAAAGCCGGGCTTCCTTCGTATCGATACCGCTGAACGGCGGCGTTTAGTTGCTGTACTTTTTGCTAACCGCCCCGGAAGAAACGGAATTCGGGCTCTTGCGACCGCCGTAGATTCCGGAGATCGGCGTAAAGCTCTCGCGGGCTCCGACTGTGCCGTCGACCATGGGGCTGCGAGCTCCATTGGCAAGTCGGGACGGGAATCCATCGCTGGAATCCGGCGTCCACGCTGTGTGGTTGCGGCGATAGCCGATGTGTTCAAGGAAAGTGCCAAGACCGACTGGATAAATTCCCTGTGGTTCTGACGCTGCCAACACGGCTTCCGAGTTTCGACGAATGACGTCGAATAGCTTGACCAGTGCTGGGTCCTTGGTGTCTCGACCGTAGTCACCCTGCACGACAAAGCGAAGCGTGGAAACGCCATCGTTGATCCGTCGTTTCATCTCCTCTTCTGTGATCATGTTGCCGCGCCCGTCGGTGATGTTGCCTTCATCATCGATTTCAATCGCTACAGTGACGCCGTGGTCACGCAGCAGGCTGTGGAAGCGATCTCGCGTCAGGCCTTCGCTCTTCAACTGACCGATGACTGCAATTTCGATCGACTGGCCCGACTGGAAGATTGGAGAAAAGATTGGGTCTTCCGGCGCGATTGGTTCGCCTGCCTTTTCGCCGACGATGCGAGCTTCCGCTCGGTTTGCTCCGAGCAGTTTCACAATCACGACGCTGCCTTTGATATCTGACGTGGCAAGTTTGCCGACGCCGGAATTCTTGCGACCATAAACCGAAAACGTCACTCCGACAGTCAAGCCATCGGCGGCTCCAACATTGACGTAAACAAGCTGCTGCTGGTGATCGACTGATGTGATCATACCGTCGGGCTTGAAGAAGCTGAAGTCTTCAATCTTGCGAAGACGGTCCCGCAGGCTTTCCACTGTCTTCTGGAATTGATCGTTCCGTTCGTTCGCATCTCGCAGCGAAGTGGACAGGTTTGTGATCTCAAGGTTCAATCGCTGGTCCAGTTCCGCCTTCTCCGCACGCAGGGTGTCGTTGGCCTGTTCGAGGTTGGCCATCTGCTTGCTGTGTTCAGCTTCCCGCGATACCAGGCTGGTCTCAGCTTCTTCGCGAGCCTGTTTGTGCTTTGCGATTTCTTCATCTTTGGCAGCGATTGTCTGCTGCAGTTCGCGTGTCTTGGTGTTGTACATCTGGAGGCGGCTGTCGGCTGCAAAGCTGTGGTTATCGCTTTCTGCGGCCGTGCGAATCAGTGCACCGCTCAAGTTGGGAGGAACGGCGGTTTCGTCACCCGCTTTATCGCTAATCAGCTTCCGGACTTGTGCGTTGATGCTCTCCTCCGCATTGGGGTCACCCACGCCAACTTCGTCGCCAGGGCCGTAGTCGCCGACTAGGTCTTTTAGCAACGTGAGTTCGTTGTTTTGCTGCGTGATGGTCGCTTTGACACTTTGCTGTTCGTTATTGGCGGCCGTTAGCTGAGCCGACATCTTCTGGTTTTCACCAGCCATGTAATACAGGAAGCCACCGAGGACTACGGTCAGTAGCATAAAGATGGCCATGCCAATGACGGGGCCGTTTTTGTTTTGAGCCATGTTGTGGTTCCTGCTGTGTGTACGGCCGTGATGCCAATACGAGGCAATTGTTGATGCCTCGGCGTTTTCAACCTAGCACTATTCTGACCGGATCAGGCCCGGACACAAAAAACTACAAGCGTCCTGCCGGAATTGTTTTGGTGCTGTTGCCGATTGTGCCCAAATGTTGCGTTTTTCATTCACGCAAGCTGCACAAAGTTTACCGTCAACTGCATAGATGCCGAATTTTCGATTTGGTCTTCAAGTACATCGTTACTTGCGGAATGCACTGAGTCAAGAAGATAGCAGGGCGGCCCACGCATCTGTCACCAGCTTTTCCGCAGCCGAACGGCAGCCAGGCGTGAGGGTACCCCGCACTCTCCTATCGACGACTTAGCAGTAGGGATTCCACCTGACTGAAAAATCAGCGGATTCTGCCGGTTGTGCCGAGCTGTACGAGCCATTGGCCTTTGCAGTTGGACGCAGCAGCACAGGAACCGCCGCATCGGCTGGCACTGGTTGAACAGATGCCGACGCAGCCGCTTCCGCGCAAAATGGGCTATTTTCAGGTTCCAATCGGGACAACCCGCACTCTGACCTGACGCTTAGGCGGAAATTTGCTAAACAACGGGCATCGCAAGGCGTGATAGAACAGGAACGCCACCGGTTGATTTCCTGTCGAGAAATCGCTGAAGAAGAGACTCCTACACCATTCCCCACCTCAGTCGTTGTAGAAAGACGGACGGATGCCCATCCTTCAGGACAATTCCTATTCCATCGGCCGCACGCCACTGGTCAGAATCAATCGCCTCACGGAAGGCCTGAAGGCGACCGTTCTGGCAAAGATTGAAGGCCGCAACCCGGCCTACAGCGTCAAGTGCCGCATCGGCGCGTCGATGATCTGGGACGCAGAAGAACGAGGCGTGTTGAAGCCCGGCATGCAGGTGGTAGAACCGACCAGCGGAAACACCGGCATCGCACTGGCGTACGTCTGTGCCGCTCGCGGTTATCAGCTTACGCTGACGATGCCGGATACGATGTCGGTAGAACGCCGCATGATGCTGAAAGCCTTCGGCGCTCATTTGCACCTGACTCCCGGCGCAGAAGGGATGAAGGGAGCGATCGAAAAGGCAACTGAGATGTCTCAGCAGGACAACTTCTTTATGCCTCAACAGTTTTCGAATCCTGCAAATCCGGCCATTCACCAGAAGACCACTGGCCCGGAAATCCTGGAAGACACCGAAGGAAATATCGACTACTTCGTCGCCGGCGTGGGCACGGGGGGCACCATTACAGGCGTCAGTCGTTTTCTGAAACAGGACAAAGGCCTGGACGTAAAATGTATCGCGGTTGAGCCCGCCTCCAGCGCTGTTTTGTCCGGTGGCCCTCCTGGCAAACACCCGATCCAGGGTTTGGGCGCTGGATTTATTCCGGACAACTGTGACACCAGCATCATTGACGAAATCGTGCAGGTCACGGGCGACGAATCGCTGGAAATGGCTCCTCGCATTGCTCGTGAAGAAGGCATTATCTGTGGCATTAGCTGCGGAGCTGCGATGGCCGCCGCACTGAAAGTTGCGGCTCGCCCGGAAGCCGAAGGCAAGACGATTGTCGTGATCCTGCCCGATTCCGGAGAACGTTATCTGTCGACGCCAATGTTCGAATACGCTCGCCAATCCTAGACGGGATGAGGTTGGGTGTTTAGGAACGAGGGGTGAGGCTTGGGGCGTGCATTAACGCGTTCATCGGTGCCGCCCCTTCCTACTGCGATTTTCCCCATCATTCGAAATTCCTTTTTCAACCCTCGATCCTCACCTGTCTATGCCCGGCAATTCCTTCGGACAGTTCTTCCGCATCACCACAGCTGGCGAAAGTCATGGGCCGGGGAATGTCGTCATCATAGATGGAGTGCCGCCGGGGATTCCTGTTTCGGTCGACGACCTGATGGTCGACATAAATCGTCGCCGGCCGGGGCAAAGTAAGCTGACAACGCAGCGTAAGGAAGCCGACGCCCCGGAATTTCTCGCAGGGATCTTCGAAGGTCGTACGACAGGCACCAGCGTCGCCATTCTGATCAGAAACACGGATCAGCGCAGCAAAGACTATTCGGACATCAAGGACAAATATCGCCCGGGCCACGCCGACTACACATATGACGCCCGCTACGGATTCCGCGATTATCGAGGCGGCGGGCGCAGCAGCGCTCGCGAAACGACGGCTCGAGTTGCAGCGGGAGTGCTCGCGAAGAAGCTGATCGAACGTGACTTTGGTGGTCGCGTAACGGGTTATGTCTGTCAGGTTGGTTCGGTAAAGGCCAATATTCCTTCGCCGCAGGACGTGTCGCTGCAGCAGGTCGAACAACTTCCCGATGGTTCGCCGAATATCGTGCGGTGTCCTGACTACGATGCGGCGGCGAAGATGATCGACGTGATCGACACCGTCCGGATGGACACGGATTCGATCGGTGGCGTGTCTGAGATTGTAGCCACCGGCGTGCCAGCCGGTTTGGGCGAACCTGTCTTTGATAAGCTGAAGGCCGATCTGGCGAAGGCGTTGTTTAGTTTGCCGGCTGTGCTGGGTGTCGAATATGGCATCGGCTTCGGTTGCGCCGAATTGCGGGGCAGTGAGAACAACGACATATTCGAATCTCGTGACGGAACCATCACCACAGCGACCAATCGACATGGCGGCATGCTGGGCGGAATCAGTTCCGGGCTGCCTATTGTGCTGCGAGCTGCCATCAAGCCGACCAGCAGTCTGGCCAAAGAACAACCCACGGTCACTCGCGACGGCACGCCCACGGCAATCAGTACCAAAGGTCGCCACGATCCCTGTCTTCTGCCTCGTTTTGTTCCGATGGGCGAAGCCATGGTGGCGATCGTGTTGGCCGATCATTGGTTGAGATGGAAAGCGATTGATCGGTGAAACTGGACTCTGAAATTTCAGAGTCCAGCACCTGCTTACGAAATACCTGTCGCTGCCCGCCTGCGGAGAATTCAACTCGTGCCTGATCATATAGACGAATTCGAATCCATTTTTCGCCGGTCCGAACGCGAACTGTTTCAGTACGTTGAGATCCCGATTAGGTCCGTGACCATCGTGACGGACGATGATGCTGACAAAGCCAGTCAGACGGAAGCGATGGTCAAAGCCTTCCTGCCGCGACTGGCCGAAGCTGGCGAATGGCGAACAATTACCGGCAGCGAATATCACACCGTCGCGCAGCTGCTGGAAATACTCGATCAAAAACAGACCGACCTGATCATCACGTACCGTCACCTGCAGGAAGAATCACTGGTTCCTCAGCACAGCCTCGGTGTGTACCTCGACGTGCTGACGCAGACGACTTCCATACCGGTGCTTGTGCTGCCCGGAACGGCCGCTCAGCCGGTCAGCGTCCACGACCGCGTTTGTGACCGTGTGATGGTGGTGGCAGACCACATCAGCGGTGACAACCGGCTGATTAACTATGGCGTGCGAATGTGTCGCAGTGGCGGCTCAATCTGGTTGTGCCACGTCGAAGACGACGTCGCCTTTGAACGCTACATGGCGGTCATTGCCCGCATACCGGAAATTGATTCGGACGACGCTCGAGTGCTGATCGAAAACCAGCTTCTGGCGGACGCTCAGGAATTTATCGACAACTGTTCCAAAGTGATTGACGGCGAAGGTCCAAACATTACCGTCAACAGTTTTGTGGGCCGCGGCCACCACCTGCGTGACTATCAGGCGCTGATTCAGGAACACGACGTCGACTTACTGGTGCTGAATACCAAAGCGGACGACCAGTTGGCGATGCATGGTCGAGCGTATTCGTTAAGCGTTGAACTCACCGACGTTTCGATGCTGTTGCTGTGAGGAAACGGAATTCGAAATGATGAATGAGTTCACTCGCTTTTGCTTCGACGGATCGTCGCTTTTGTTGGCAGCCGAGACTGCTGCTCACAACGTGCCTGCATGGGAAACCGTATTATTCGGCCTGATCCTGGTCGCCATGATTGCGGCCTTGGCGCTGGAAGAAAAAATTCACGCCAAGAAATCGATCATCGTCGGCAGCTTCGCCGGGCTGTGCTTGATTCTGGCCACACTGATGAAGCTGCTTAAGTTCGGCCCCGTCGAACTTCCTAACGGCCATGAAATCGATCTGCCGGTCTACATTCCTTCGATCGACTGGGGCGTCATCACGATCATCCTGGGCGCCAGTCTGTTTGTCGAAGTCACTAGTCGGTCTGGTGTTTTCACATGGATGGCCATCTCGCTGACTCGCAAATCCGGCGGCGATCCGTGGCGACTGCTGATCTTTTACGGGCTGCTGACGGTCCTGTTTTCGGCCGTTCTGAACAACGTCACGGCAATGATCATTATTGGATCGCTGACGACGGTATCCCTGAAGAAACTTAACCGTACCGAATTGCTGCTTGGCTTTCTGGTGACCGAAGGTTTGCTCACCAACGTCGGCGGACTACTCACATTGATCAGCAGTGTGCCGAACATCATTGTGGGGAAGACGGCGGGCATCAGCTTTGCCAAATTCTTCTTCGTGGCGGCTCCGTATGTGGTCGTGGCAACCGCCGTGACTCTGCTGATGGCCAAGTGGAAGTTCGGCATCAAAGCTCTGAAGTCTGAAGAAGACAAACTGGAAGCGCGTCGGCTTGTCGATAGTTTCGATCCGACAGAGAGCATTCCCACGAAGCGGTTTTTCTGGTTCTCGGTGGGAGCTCTGGTGTGTTTTATCGCCTGCCTTGCCGGACAGTCAGCGCTTCCGTTCGGGCTCGACAAATTAGAAATGGGCTTTATTGCACTGTTCTTCGCCGGCGTGGTTTTGATCGCTTATAAGAACGAGGTCGATAAGTTTTACTCCGCCGTCGATTGGGACCTGCTGGCTTTTTTCGCGTCGTTGTTTGTCGTGATTCACGTCATGGAAAACGCGCGGGTGCTTGACGTGATTGGGCAGGGGATTGCCGCCTTGTTACGTTTGCCGGACCCTGTGAATTCTGCTGTGCTGTTAAGCAGTTCGGCAGTGGCCAGTTCTGTGACAGACAACATTCCGTTGGCTGCCATGCTGGCTCAAATTCTGGCCGCGCTTGAAACCGATCCGGCGTCGCCGTTCTGGTGGTGCGTGATTTTTGGTTCCAACCTGGGCGGCAACATCACTCCGATTGGAAGCGCCTCAACAGTGGTCGCAATGACCATTATTCATCGACAACAACTGGATCTCACGTTCTTCGGGTTCGTCAAGTTGGCCACCCCATTTGCTGTCGTGCAGATCATTCTGGCGACCGTTTACGTTCTGATCGCAATCTGATTTATGCTGCCAGATTCACGACAACTTCGCGACATTCTGGCAACATTTCTGCCGGACCCCGACGCGTTGAATTCCGCCGTCAACGCGATCACCAGCGCCACGACCGCGGAAGTCCCCGGCGCAGCTGTGGATATTGATCGAGCGTCCCGGTGCGGATTTCCGGAGGTCGTGTACGGCGAAGGCAAACCGGCCGAATTGATTGTTGAGATTCTCCAGCGTCAAGCCGCCGCTGGACAAGCCGGATTTGTGACTCGCGTTTCGCCGGAGCAGGCGGCCGTCGTTCAGCAGGCGTTCCCCAATGTCCACTACAATCACGTCGCCAGAACGCTGACGATGAAGAATGTTTCGGCGCCTGGTGTTTCCGACGCGGAACCTGCCGTGGCCGTCATCAGCGCCGGAAGTTGCGATGCAGCGGTGGCTCAGGAATCTCTGGAAACCCTGCGCTGGATGGATGTGCCGGCGGTGCTGATCGAAGACGTCGGCGTGGCTGGACCTCAACGGCTGATCAAACATGTTCCGCTGCTTCAGCGGATGTCGGCGATCGTTTGCGTGGCGGGAATGGAAGCCGCGCTGCCATCTGTCGTAGGCGGCTATGTGAGCTGCCCGATTATTGGCGTGCCGACATCGGTGGGCTACGGTGCGTCGTTCGGCGGCGTAACGGCGCTGCTGTCGATGTTGACCTGTTGCGCATCGAACGTTGTCGCGGTGAATATCGACGGTGGTTTTCGAGGCGGCTATGTGGCAGGAATGATCGCCACGCGCGCTGCCAGTTCCCGGGACGACGACTGAGTGCTATGGCGGACGTGCATTCTCAAGAGCAGCGATCCTTCAACATGTCGCGAATCCGCGGGAAGGACACGAAGCCTGAGATGATTGTGCGTTCACTCGTGCATCGAATGGGTTTCCGCTTTCGGCTGCACAGAAAAGATCTGCCCGGCAAGCCCGACCTTGTGCTGCCTCGGCTGCAAAAAGTCATTCAGGTACACGGCTGCTTCTGGCACATGCATCGGTGCAGATACGGTAAGGTCGTTCCGAAAACGAATGCGGAATTCTGGCAGGCAAAGCGCCAAGGCAACGTTGATCGGGATCGTCGCAATCAACGGCTGCTGAAACGTCAGGGGTGGGATCAGCTGGTGATTTGGGAATGCTGGACTCGCGAACCTGCTTCGAAAGTGGTTCCGCGGTTAGAAAAATTCCTGCGCTGCGATTGAAAGTGGGACCGCTGTACGACCTGCAACTGGGGGCTCCCAGGCCGGAAAAATCGCTGCAACCTTGCTAATCGGGCAATGTGTAAACTGCAGACGACACTCGCCTTATGTAATTTCTGGCAATCTGAGGCAAGTCTTCCGTCCGGTCACTGGCAGGTTTCTTTTTCCCCATCGGCATGCATAATACGGCGATGTGCGGCCAATTCTGTGGGTTAGATTTGCATGACAGATGCATGATGTCGCCATCGGGAGAATGAATTGAGTAACGAATACAACACACCCGACGAAGCCGCGCCGGAAAAAACGGCCGCCGCGAAAATGCGCGAACGCCCTCAGTGCGTCTACGTTATCGATGACGAGATTCAGGTGCTGGACGTAATCGCCCTGCAGCTAAACGCGGCCGGCTACAATGTGCGCACGTTCTCACGGGCGATTGAGTTTCTGGAAGCGTTGCACGAACTGGAATCCGGCGTTGTGCTGTCCGACCAGCGAATGCCTGAGCTTAACGGGTTGCAGGTGCAGCAGCAGTTGCAGCCATTCGGTCACAAGTTCTCTCTGATTCTGTTGTCAGGCTACCCGGAAACCAGCGTCGCCGTCACCGCCATGAAGCAGGGTGCGGTCACAGTGCTGGATAAGCCGTACAACAAGGACCAGTTGCTGGCGTCACTGAAAGATGCCTTTGCCGTCCTGAATCGAGCGTCCAGCGATGAACAGGGACTGCCTCCCATGTTGGCCCAAGGCGAACGTTATCTCGACCGACTTTCGATGCGTGAACGGCAGGTGGTCGATCTGGTTTACGAAGGCGAAACCAATAAGTCGATCGGCATTCGCCTGGGGATCAGCATTAAGACGGTGGAAAAACACCGGGGTAAAGCGATGCGGAAAATGGAAGTCTCCAGCCTCGCAGAATTGATCCGCCTGATGGACCGGGAACTCCGCGGGTCAAGTAACCCGTAGCTGATTCGCTGATCCGTCAAACCAACTGTTTTGGTCGAGTCTGACGCTGGTGCAGCGCGGCTCCGATAAAGCCGGTAAACAGTGGATGCGGCTTGTTGGGTTGAGACTTGAATTCCGGATGATATTGCACGGCCACGTACCACGGATGGTCGGTG
The DNA here is from genome assembly GCF_001983935.1 of Fuerstiella marisgermanici. Lineage (GTDB taxonomy): Bacteria > Planctomycetota > Planctomycetia > Planctomycetales > Planctomycetaceae > Fuerstiella > Fuerstiella marisgermanici. The sequence goes on from NZ_CP017641.1 coordinate 1,032,152, forward strand.
ACTTCAACAATTTCCACAAGGCCGCCATCCGGACTGGTTCCTACTGGCGCCATGCCCGCGTGGATGTACTGTTCGCGATACTGCGGGTTGAATTCATACCGGTGTCGGTGACGTTCGTTGATTTCCACCGTGCCGTAGGCCTGTAACGAGTTGGAACCTTCGGCCAGCACGCACGGCTGACTGCCCAGCCGCATGGTGCCTCCTTTTTCGACCATGCCAACCTGTTCTTCCAGCAGGCAAATGACGGGGTGTTGAGTGTCGCCGTCGAATTCGCTGCTGTTCGCGTCCTGCAGGCCCATCACGTTGCGTGCGAATTCAATCACGGCAACCTGCATGCCCAGGCAAATGCCAAAGTACGGTACGTTGTTCTCACGAGCGTACCGTGCCGCCTGAATTTTTCCTTCGACGCCTCGCATGCCGAACCCGCCAGGGATCAACACGCCATCCACGCCTTTCAGCAAAGCTTCAGCGCCCTGACGTTCCAGGTCTTCCGCTTCGATACGCTTGGCGATGATGCGAGTTGAATGCTGAAATCCGGCATGGTCCAGTGATTCGTAAATCGATTTGTAGGCGTCGCGGTGCTCGATGTACTTCCCAACGACGGCGATCGTTACTTCGTGCCGCGGGTTGCGAATGCGATGAATCAATTCGCGATAATCGTCCAGCTGTAGCTGGCCCGCTTCCATGCCCAGCTTCTCGATGATCAATTCGTCCAGCTTGTGTTCGACAAGGCCCATGGGCACTTCGTATATGGAATACTCCTTGTCGACTTCTTCGATCACGGCTCGCTTTTCGACATTGCAAAACAAGGCGATCTTGTCGGTATGTTCGCGGCCGATCGGTCGTTCTGTACGACAGACCAGAATGTCCGGCTGAATGCCGATCGTGCGAAGTTGCTGCACGCTGTGCTGAGTCGGCTTGGTCTTGGCTTCGCGAGCGGCCTTCAGATACGGCACCAGCGTGAGGTGAATGAACAGGCATTTCTCTTTGCCGATGTCCAGCGGGATCTGACGGATGGCTTCCAGAAATGGCAAGCCTTCGATGTCGCCAATTGTGCCGCCGAGTTCCGTGATCACGACATCGACATCCGGAGCAGCCAGACGACGGATGCTCGCTTTGATTTCGTCCGTGATGTGGGGCACCACCTGTACGGTGCGGCCCAGGTATTCGCCGCGGCGTTCTTTTTCGATTACCGTCTGGTAGATCTGACCGGTGGTGTAGTTGGAGTCGCGATTCAGTGGGCTGGACGTGAATCGTTCGTAATGGCCGAGGTCCAGATCGGTCTCAGAACCATCATCCAGCACATACACTTCGCCGTGCTGATAGGGGCTCATCGTACCTGGATCGACGTTAATATACGGGTCCAGCTTCTGCATCCGGACGGTCAGGCCACGACGTTCCAGCAACATGCCGATGGATGCGGACGTCAGTCCTTTTCCAAGCGAACTGACAACTCCACCCGTAACAAAAATATGCCGCGTCATTGACGATCCTTCAGTGATAAATAGCGAGGCCGCATTAAAACGGCATCCCCTCCGGACCTCAACAGGCCCGATTCGCAATCCTTCAGAACTCCGGAATTAATCAGAATTCAAAGCGCGACTGACGGATTCCAGCAGGACCTCCATAGCGAAGGGCTTTCGCAGATAATCGACAACGCCCAGCATTTCCGCATATGCCTTGTGCCGACTGCCTTCGTTCGCCGTCATCATGATGACCTTGGGCCGCTTGTCCAGATCGTTGATGAATTCCAGAACCGGGAATCCCCCCATGCGAGGCATCATCATGTCGGTCAGCACAAGATCGGGCTCGGAAGACATGATCAATTTACGACCATCGTTGCCATTCGTTGCGGCAGACACGTCGTACCCGGCTGATTTCAACACGGTCTGCACAGTGTTTGAGATCTCTCGATCATCTTCAATCACCACAATTTTCTTTGCGCTCACAAAGCACCTCGGGGTTTACTACGCAATCGGCGGTTAGGCATCAAGTCGGAAGGAGTCCGGCGGGACCAGATACTACTCGATGCCCCAGACGAAGTAAAAGGTGCGGACCTGCGGGCACATGCCACGGCTCAGCACCGCCTTGATCGTCGGCAATTTTCGTGCCACCGTCAGGCAAGACCATGCAACGCCCCGGATTTGCTAAACAGTCGGTCGACTTTCTCAGTGACCTTAGGGTCGCATTCCAGCGGTGGTGCCATGTGGGATTTCAGTCGAGCATCAATTACAAGGCTGCCGCGAAAGCCCCAGTGCTTCTGTTCAGTGAAGGCACCAATTCCATAAACGTCGGCTGCTGGGTTAGAACGAGTGAACGTAACCCACAGAAAGTTGCCGAACGATCGCGCACAGAACTCGGCGTCGTCGACCAGCACCACCAGTGGGAAACGGTTGATCACTGCCTCGACAGAAAGAGCGTCGCAGAACTGCTGCGGGATTGGGTCGCTGCCAGGCGATGCGGTTGACCATTTCGGGGCGGTAATCGCGAGTACTCCTGGTAAACAGACGCACGGCGAACTGAAGCCCGGCGGCAAAGTCAGGTCTGACGGCACTTCCGTTGGCAATGAGCGTATTCGCTCACCTGCCGCTGCCACAATCAGTTTGGAACCTTCGTTCAAACCCGTACCCGTGTAGTCGAGTGTGTCGATTGTCGTGCGAGTCTGAAAATGCAGATCACGCGTGAGGTCGATCCGTTCCAGCATGTGGCCGAAGAACGCCGCCACGTCGTTGATGTCCAGGTTGGGGTTATCCTGGTGAGCTGCAATGAATAGATATTTGGCCAGCGACAACTGCCCCTGCCCCAGAATCGCGTTGGCGTTTGTGAGTAGCTCCTGAGGTTGCCGTTTGGTTGCGTAGGGCACGTAGCGTTCGTTGCCGATGGCCAGCAGCAGTGGATGCACGCCGGCTTCGTCCACGGCATGAACGGCCTTCACGCCCGGCAACACAGTGGGGATTGCGGGGCCGGTGAGTTCATGAATCAGCTCACCGAACACGGTGTCTTCCTGAGGCGGTCGACCGACGACAGTAAACGGCCAAATGGCATCGCTGCGGTGGTACACCTTATGAACGTCCACGACGGGAAAGTCGTGAACCAAACTGTAGTAGCCCAGATGATCGCCAAACGGGCCTTCGGGAAGTTCTTCGGCCGCAACTGTTCCCGTGATGCAGAAGTCCGCTTCGGCGCAGATCATGGGAGCGTCTTTCTGCCGAACCATCCGAACGGCGCGACGCGATAATGCGCCGGCAAAAGCGACTTCCGGAATTCCGTCGGGCAGTGGCATCACGGCGGCCAGTGTCATCGATGGCGGGCCTCCGACAAAGATATTCACCTTCAGTCGTTCGCCCTTCTCCAGCGCGGCCGAATGATGAAAGCCGATGCTGCGATGAATTTGATAATGCAGTCCGACCTGGCGGTCCTTTTTGTATTGGTTGCCACCGAGTTGCACTCGATACATACCGAGATTTGAATTCACATACCCGGGTCGATCGGGATGTTCGGTGTAGACCTGCGGCAGAGTGATAAACGCGCCGCCATCGTCGGGCCAGCACTTTAACTGGGGAAGCTTGCTGATCGATGTTTCGTTCTGCATGACCGGCCCGGAACGTCGCAGTGCTGGCCGCATCGACAGCAGAGTTCCAGCAACGCCGGGTGCCTTGAGAGGACTTCGCAGAAGTGTGGTGGGATCCTTTTTTAAGCTGATCAGTGTTTCCACATGCTTCAAGGCGTCACGGAAGATGTAGCGTGCTCGATCCATGGTGCCGAACAGATTGCTGACCATGGGAAACTGGCAGTCCACAACGTTGTCGAACAGTAACGCCGGCCCGCCAGCCGCATAAACACGACGATGAATTTCGGCCGCTTCGAGGTTGGCGTCAACAGGTTCGGCAATGCGAATCAGCTGTCCTGTTTTTTCCAGGTCGGCAACACATTGTTGAAGGTTGGCATAACCCATTCGTATGGCTTCATTCTTGCAGGGCATTTTCGTGGGGCGACGGTGTTTGCGCCACGACTGTAGTCCACGCCGGTCCTGCCAGGCAACGCTGCGGCGGATCGGAATGCTGGAATGCAGCGGTTGGTGGTTTGAGTGTCATTCCTGCAGCTGCGCTGTTCCCAACTGGCGAATTTCAATGGTTCGTCTACACTTCGGACAGCTCGTACCAATGCCTTGGCCAGTCAGGTAGATCTCATGAAACATCTCACCCGTCGATCCGCAGTCAGTTCCGTTATAGCGGGCGTCGCCGCATCGGCTATTCCTTTCGGCTCTTCTGCTTCTGCGGCCGATGAACCGAAGAAAACGGAACCAAAACGTCGAACTCGATTCGCCGTTTCAAGCTATTCCTTCTGGCAATTCAAGAATGAGGATCTGCGGCCAATCGAGACCTGTATCGACCTCGCTGCCGAATGGGGATTCGATGGCGTCGAACTTCTGGAAATGCAGATGGTCAATAAAGACAACGCAACGCTGCAAAAGCTTAAGCAGCGAGCGTTCGTCAACGGCATGGACCTGTCTGGCTTTTCGACTCACCAGGGCTGGGTGAATCCGGACGCCGACGTGCGGAATAAGAATACTCAGAAGACAATCAATTCGATTGAGATCGCTTACAAGCTCGGCATTCCTACCATGCGCGTGAACACTGGACGTTGGGGGACGAGCGGTAATTTTGATGAACTGATGGCCAATCGCGGCATCGAACCAACCCTGGAAGGTTACACCGAAGACGACGGTTTCAAATGGGTCATCGACGGCCTGACAGAATGTCTGCCGACGGCCGAAAAATGCGGCGTCACACTCGGTCTGGAGAACCACTGGGGACTTGGCCGAACTCCGGAAGGTGTGATGAAAATCGTGCGAGCGATCGATTCTCCATGGTTGAAGACGACGTTGGACACCGGCAACTTTCTGGAAGATCCGTACGATCGACTGGAACTGATGGCCGACGATGCCGTGCTGGTACAGGCGAAAACGTACTACGGCGGCGGAATGTGGTACACGCTGGACCTCGACTATCCGCGGATCGCTCGCCTGCTGAACAAGCACAGTTACAACGGTTACGTGTCGCTGGAGTTTGAAGGTAAAGAGAACCCGAAGACCGCCATTCCCAAAAGCCTGAAGATGTTGCAGGCGGCATTTGAGGCCGCTTAGCTGGTTTTTCTACGCCTTCCTTTTTCTGATCCTGAAGTTGCCGTCACGTGCCATTCGAAATTCCGTTTGCCGTTCACTACGTCTCCCTTCTGATCGGGTCCGACCCCGCCACAACGATGTGGGGGTTATCGGTGATGATTGCTGTGGGCATGCTGGCCATCACCAAAGGCGGCGATCTGTTCACAGATAGCTCAGTAGAAATTGCGCGCATGACGCGCATCCCGCCGGTGATTGTGGGCGCGACGATTGTCAGCACGGCGACTTCGTTTCCTGAGTTCATGGTTTCCCTGACAGGGACGCTGGCCGGTTCTGCAGAGTTCGCTGTCGGCAACGCGATCGGATCGTGTTTGTGCAACATCGGCCTGATCGTCGGCGTATGCGCGGTCACTCGAGGATTTCTGGCAAAGCGCCGTGGGCTGAAGCCCGGAATTGCGGCTGACCGGTCGATGCTTAAAGGCCCCGGAATGTTCATGCTGGGATCCACCTCGCTGCTGGTTTTGTTCAGCATGTTTGCCGCCGGAGGAGCCGAGCTGAATGACTCTGCCACGCGATTTGGGCTCGCCCGGTGGCAGGCTGTGATCTTGTTTGCCGGTATGTTTTGGTACCTGGCGTATTCTATTCGAGCCGCCCGGTTGGCTCGCTATGAATCGTCGCTGGTTGCAGATGCCGAACCTCACATCGTCACACCGCTGGAAATCGTGAAAGCGTCCGCCATGTTTCTGCTGGCGACGGCCGTTGTCGTCATCGGCAGCCGCATGCTGGTTTGCAACGGCGAAGCCATTGCGCTGCGAATGGGCGTTCCCAAACTGGTTTTGGGGCTGACCTTATTTGCGGTTGGCACGTCACTGCCGGAATTCACAATTTCACTGATTGCCGTGTTGAAAGGTCACGAAGCGCTTGGGCTGGGCAATATCATCGGTTCGAACGTGATGAACATCTGCTGGGTGTTGGCATCATGTGCTTTGGTGACTCCGCTGCCAATTGATATTCAAACCGTCATCGTCGATCTACCGGTCACTTTGCTGCTAACGGTGCTGTTGCTGGTACTGCCGTGGAAGTCTGAACGGATCAGCACCGCAGCCGGGTGGCTGCTGCTGCTGATTTATGGAGCTCACCTTGTTGGCGTGACGGTCCATGGCGTCGCGGGTTAGTTGCCATCATATTTCTGGCGGCGTTCTTTAGTCGCCACCGGTATTCAGCTGAACCACATCGGGCTCGCTACAGCAACCAGTCGAAGAACCTGCTTGTGGCAGAGCGACACCGGAACTGTTTTCAGTGGCTCCCACAATGTACGGCGCCGCTGTTTTGGAATGGTCGTGGCCGTTGTAGACGCCGAAGTCGTTAAACAGAAACTTCTTCGCGATACGGTAGTACCAATTGCGTTCCGGAATTTCATGCCCCGGATGGTACTGCGACGTGCGCGGCAGCATCGACTTCAATTCCTGCAGCGCGGTGCCTCGCGCGGTAGAATCCTTCGCGCTGTGCTTTTCGACTACCTGCTGCAGTAACTCGGGACGTTCCAGCACAATACAGCCGCGAGTTGTTTCCTGCGCCAGTTGACGGAAATCAGATAGGTACTCTGACTGAGTAAACTTATCGACCAGCGAACGATCGTCGTCATCTGACGAATGAATGCTTTCCTTCGAAAATTGAACGATTGGACACGGTTCAATATCGCCCCATGGATTGATGTGATGACTGATGCCATTGGCGGCCGGGCACAGAGCCTGCCCGTCGCCATCGTAGTAGGCGTCGATAATGATGATGGGTTTTTTCGCTCGCATTTCGACCACGAACTCACGAGCACGCCGCTGCTGTTCGGGTGTCAGGCATAGTTCCGGCATCGCGTCCGGCCCCATCGGTCGGTAGACGTGGAACCATGTGTAGAGAACTCCCATTTCGATCAGCCGATCCACCCACTGTTCCGTCAGCAGGTCGTCAATGTTCGTCTTGCAAAGGCTGGTGCAGACGCCCGTCATCACGTTGGCTTTCAGGCAGTTTTCAATGCCCGCCAGAGTCTTGTTGTAAACATCCGATCGCCCACGACGCTGGTCACTGATGATTTCGTTGCCTTCGACACTGATCAGCGGCGTGACGTTGCCGAGTTCCACCAGTCGCTTGGCTTTTTCTTCCGTGATGAATTGACCGTTGGTGAAGATTTGAAAATAGCAGTCGGGATGAGCGGCAAGAATGTCGAACAGTTCCGGATGCATGAACGGTTCGCCGCCCACAATTCCAAAAAACGTATTGCCCGCTTGTTTGGCTTCCGTGATGAGTTTATTCATCGCCGTCAGGTCGATCGTTTGCTGCTTGGCCGCGACGTCGACCCAGCAACCCTGACAGCGCAGGTTACAACTGTTGATGATGGACACGTACAGGAACGGTGGAAAGAACTGTCCCTGCTTCATTCGCTTGCGATGAGCCAGCACCGATCGAGTGCCCTTCACGCCCATGTTCCAGAACAGCTTCCACAAGAGCCGCTTGTTGGTTTCCAGCAGCATGCGTTTGGCCATGCGCAGTGTGTACATTTTGAAAAAACTTCCGCTGTGTAAGGTGTCTTGGTGGAAGGAGTCGTTGGAAGGCGATGTCCGGCGACGGTAAGCTGCGTGCGTCGAATGACCTGGAACGCATTATTCACGGCGACGAGCGAAATTCCCACCAGCAAGGCCTCATTTTGCGGCGACTGGTCGGGAGTCACTTCTTTCTTCGCCGAAGTTTCCCTTACGAGCCACCTACATGAAACCTACCACCCGCCTTCTGCTGATTGTTTTTCTCGCCGTTCTACCGATCGGTTCTTCCCACGCCCAATCGGTTCAGGAGCAGGCACACGCCGCTGGTATCCCTGAAGCTTCGCCAGCGGATGTGGGAATGAATGCTGAACGGCTGGCGGTGATCGACGACGTTGTGGCCGAAGGTTTGGACCGCAACAAGATGCCTGGTTGCGTGGTGCTGGTCGGTCACAAGGGCCGCATCGTGTTTCACAAAGCTTACGGCTATCGCCAATTGGTACCCGAAAAGCAGCCCATGGAACTCGACACCGTGTTCGACATGGCGTCCCTGACCAAACCGGTCGCGACAGCCACATCTGTGATGCTGCTGGTAGAAGCAGGCAAGATTGATTTGCAGGCACCGGTGGCGAAGTACATTCCGGAATTCGGCGCAAATGGAAAGCAGGACATCACCGTCAAGCAGTTGCTGACTCATTCCGGCGGACTGATTCCCGATAATTCCATCAAGGATTACGCCGACGGTTCTGAAGTTGCCTTCGAGAAAATTCATGCTTTGAAGCCGTACATTGAACCCGGTACGAGGTTCGTCTACACCGACGTCGGCTTCATTGTGTTGGCCGAATTGGTCGAACGTCTGAGCGGAAAGAATGTTCACGAGTTTTCGCAGCAGAAGATCTTCGGCCCACTTAAAATGACGGAAACGGGCTACCTCCCGTCTGACGATCTCAAGCCGCGAGCGGCCGTGACTCAGGAACGCGACGGCCAGCCAATGAGAGGCGATGTCCACGATCCTCGCGCGTTCGCGCTGGGCGGAATCGCGGGGCACGCCGGGCTGTTTTCGACGGCAAAGGATCTCAGTCGTTATGCTCAGATGCTGATCAACGGCGGTTCGCTCGACGGTGTAGCGGTGATGAAGCCGGAAACCGTGAAGCAGATGACCGATCCGGTTGAAGTATCATCGGGGCTGCGAACGCTGGGTTGGGACATGCGAAGTCCGTATTCGTCGAATCGAGGCGACTTTTTCACCAAGGCGGCATTCGGCCACGGTGGATTCACTGGCACGGCGATGTGGATCGATCCACCGCAGGAACTGTTCGTGATCTTTTTAAGTAACCGAGTTCACCCGGACGGCAAAGGATCGGTGAACGCATTGGCTGGACGTATCGGCACAATCGCGGGAGCGGCAATCGCGGACTGATCACCGGTCAGTCAGCCAATTGCCGCCGCAAGAAAAAAAAAATGCCACCGCAGTAAACTGCGGTGGCAAATTCCAACGTGTGCTTTCAGCCGTACATGGATCATTCGGGCACGGCAAGGCACATAGCGATGGCTAGCGAGTACCGGCCGGGTACGAGGTCGATTCGTGTTGCGTAGACGGCGTGGTCCTGTTCGTCGACGTATTCACCACGGTCTTTCAGCGTAGGCAAGATTGTTTCCCAGTGGTCCGACATGGAACTCATCGCCTTGCCATCGTCATCTCGTACGCGACCGTGCTTGCTGTTGATCTGGATCAGAATGCGGCATTCATTGTCCAGCACAAACAAGCGTCCCGGCGAACGCACTCGTTCCCGCAACAGAGTTTCGATCAGCCGTTCCAGGCACGCTTCAATCATCACGAAGCCAAACAATTCTTCAGACTTCGCGTCGAAGATTGGGACGGCCGCGGCAAGCCGGTTGCCGCCATGGCCATCGGCGGGGCGACGACGATCGTCCGGACATTCTGAAGACAACGCTACGTGTACTTCGTCCGGATGACCGCTTAGTGCTTTCTCCATGCAGGTCGTCAGCGGGCCGGATCCCAAGCGACTGGCCGGAATCGAACGGATGTTGTACGCATCTGTTCGATGCCGCTCCATCCGGACCAATTCCTGAAACTTCCCGTCGCTAACCTTCGCGAACGACACAGAACCGAAGTCGCAATTTGTCTTTAGCAGCCCGCCGAAAATGACGCCAAGTCGTTCACGCCAGACGGTCAAATCTTCGGGAGGATCGTTCTGAGCAGCATTGATGAGTCCCTGGATCGGTGGCAGGCTGGACATAAACCGCACGTTACGTTCCAGATCGCGCACAGCTCCCTGCATGGCCGTACGCAATTCGCGGCCTTCTCCTCGGCTGTTGGCATAAGCTTGTCGTCGGTTGCTGCGACCTGCCATCCAACGCTGCACCGAATCGGCCACTTCGGTGGCCGATTGATAGCGGGAATGTCGCTTCGGGTGCATCGCTTTCTGACAGATGTTCGCCAAATCAGACGGGACTCCGGGCAGGTAGTCGCGGACTCGTGGCGAAGGACGTTGAGCCACGCTTTCCAGAAGCTCTGGAATCGGAACGGCAGACCCTTCTTTGACACTACTGTTTTGATGAGGCGCCGACCCTGTCAGCATCGCAAACAAGATGGCTCCTAATCCATACACGTCCGTACGGTAATCGACCATGTCCAGTTGCCCGGATGCCTGCTCGGGAGCCATATACAGCGGCGTGCCGATAAATTCGCCTGCCATCGTTTGGCCGAAGCCACTGTCTGACAGTGGTGAATCGCCGGACAGAATGCTTTCGGATTCGAATTCGTCCGAAATCTTGGCGAGTCCCCAGTCCAGCACAATCACCTGACCAAAGTTATCCAGCGCCACATTTTCGGGTTTCAGGTCACGATGGATAACACCGCGCGAATGAGCGTAGGCGATTGCCTGGCAAATTCCGATGAAGGCCGATAGCAAGCGATGCAGATCCATCGTCACGTCTTCGCCCATCTCGCGGCGATCGTGATACTCTTCGATGGCCTCAACAAGTGTCCGCTTGCCAACGAATCGCATTGCGTAAAACGGCTGGCCGTGTTCGGCATCGTGGCCGAACTGATACATCGGCACGATGTTCGGATGTTCCAGGTGGCCGGTGATTTCAGCTTCGCGATGAAAACGCTGCCAGGCGCGAGGATGTTCAGCGGCGGCAGCGTTCATTTCTTTGATGGCGACGGTGCGTTTAAGCTTTTCATCGCGAGCCAGCCAAACTGTTCCCAACCCGCCTTCGCCCAACTTACGAATCAGCGAAAAACGGCTCGACATTTTGCGCAGGTCGCCTTCTTTCGGCGACAGGATATCGGCGGGATCGGTGGCCGCACGACGTTTTTCTTCGGCAACGCCCATACCATGGACCGGCGTGTCGGTTCGATCGGGAACCATGGTGGCGCTTAGTTGCATCTGACTCAACCTTGCGCTTTCCTTTCGCAGTTTTTGCTTTAGCTTCGATTTGGCGACTGCGGATAGCCCTGCCGTCACAGATGTGTCGCCCTGCAGTGTTTTTTCTGCAACATCGGACAGCGAATCCTGGATCAGTTTTGACAGGCGCGCGAAGTTTCGACACTTGGCGTCGCCTGCAAGGCGTTCGTCGACAGCCTTCTGATCGGTGGAATCGAGATGCCCGGAAAGCGAACGCGAAATCAATTCGGAAACACTTTTGTCATTGAGCATGAGACGGAATCTCCTCGCCAGCGTCAGCAAACCATCTCGACCCAACGCACTTGGCCAGCGCTAGTCGAGCTCGATGCAACCGTACCCACAGATTTGTGGCTGTGATGCCCAGTTCTGAACAAATTTCGTCGGTTTCCATTTCTTCCATCACGCTCAACACAAACACGTCCGCCTGACTTTTGGGGATGTTTTCAAGACAACCCTGCACAACCTCCCGAAGTTCGCTGGATTCGACGCCATCCACAGGCGTTGCGGCCGCAAACGCATCGGCCTTCCAGCGGCCTTGTTGATCGAATAGCTGTGCTGAAGGATCGTTCGTGTCTTCGTAGGAACTGTCTCGATCGTAGCGGTTTCGCATCCGCACGTAGTCCACGATTTTGCGTTTCAAAATGCCCAGCAACCACGCTCGTTCCGCGCCTTCGCCGGTAAAACGATCCTGAAAGCGGATACCCGCAAGAAATGTTTCCTGTACGACTTCTTCCGCTGCAGCAACGTGGCGCAGTCGGGATAGCGCGTAGCGGTATAGATAGTCTCCGTATTCGTCGACCCAGCGGTCCGGATCGACGGGTGAGTTATGCGGCGGATCCAAGAATACTCTCCCGAGCAAACGGCTGAACTGCGAGTTTCATGCTGAACTATGTGTTTGTATACGCCACCTGCCGCCTCGGCTGCAGGTACGACGCATTGTACACGTCGAAACTTACACTGCGATTGTAGACAACACACAATCAAACGATAGCGACGTGCCAAAAGCAATCGTCGTGCTTTTGTAGAAAACAACGACATCAGTGTTGCGGCGCGCGGCGCAATCCTTAACCTTCCCGCCCACATACCTTCCACCCTTGCCATCCAGTTGAGTTTGAGACCGATCCCATGGACGTTGTGTTGGAAGAAAAGCATTCGCATGCTGGTTTATCAAACGAAAACGAACCACCGCTACTGGGAACGGCTGAGCTGCTGCTCGCGACAGATTTTTCTGAACTGGTCGCTGAAGTGCGGCAATTGCAGCGAAGGCGTATACGGATGGTCAGCATCCGGCGGCAACGAGCCTGCCGCATCGGCTTACCAAACTTGAAGATGGTTTTGGAAGACGCCGGCCTGCAGATCTGCACGGTTGGCTTTGCGGGCGGGTTTACCGGCACTTTAGGTCGTGGATACCGTCAGGCAGTCGACGATACTCGGCGAGCTCTCGACTTTGCAGCAGCTTTGAACGCACGCGGTGTCGTGGTAATGTCCGGTAGTCGAGGCAATCATACGTACAATCACGCTGCTCGCACAATTCGCGACGGCCTGTTCGATTGTCTGGACGATGCGTTGCGGCTGCGGATCGATATGCTGGTCCCACTGACAACAATGTTTGGCAAACAGACGGACGTGTTTGAGCCCCGATGCGATTCGATGCTGGACTGGATCGATGAGTTCGACAATCATCGGATTAAAGGTATGATGATGCTGCGGCGCCGTTCGCCGTTAAAAGGATTACCTGCCTGCTGGGAACGCTGCCTTCGCTCTGGTGGTGCACTCCGCATTGGCCGTCGCTGTCGCAGAACTCTGGGCAGTCACAACGTGGTTGCCGAAATCGCGTTGCGACTCAGAGACGTGGCGGTTCCAGTCTCTTAGTCTTCTGATTCACACCAAAGCGACGTGCGATGCCGTTCGAATACGAAAAAGTGAAGGACATTCTGGTCTGTCCCAAAACTCGCTGCGACCTGGTCCACGACGGGGATTGCCTTGTCAGTACCGATCCGGAGACTCGGCTGAAGTATCCCATTGTGGACGACATTCCTCGACTTCTTGCTGACGAAGCGACCGAATTGCCCACCGACGAATGGACGGCCGTCATGCAGCGCCACAACGTCGCAGTCAATAGTTAGCGGCTGCAGGACTCGGCACAGCTTGCTCAAATCGCCGCCCCATTACGGTTCCGGCCTCGAGCAGCAATAATCAGGGGCTGGGCGTCGCCATCCCTCGAAGCCGTCAATCCTCAGCACGGCTGCCATCGCCGCACATTTTGACGATTTTCGGGTCAAAGCGCGCGACCATTTCGACCAGATCCTGCTGCTCGGCCATCACGCTTTCGATGTTTTTGTACACGCCAGGAACTTCGTCGGCCCCAGCAGAAAGTACTCGCACGCCGCGTTTTTCGAGCGTCTTCTGGACAGACTTGAAGTTGTACTTGTCCTTCGCCTTTTTCCGCGACATCGCCCGACCGGCGCCATGAGCCGCGGACATGAGGCTTTCCGGGTGGCCTTTTCCTCGGACGACAAACGCAGGATCTGCCATTGAACCGGGGATCACCCCCAGCACGCCTTTGCCCGCGGGCGTCGCGCCTTTGCGATGCACGATCACGTCCTTGCCGTCGTGCTGTTCCTTCCAGGCGAAATTATGGTGGTTTTCGACGTCGATCACGACTCGAGCACCAAGCAGTTTGGTCACCAGCCGATGAATCACGTCGTGATTTGCGGCTGCGTAATCGCCCATCAAATTCATCGCAGCCCAGTAGTCTCGACCTTCTTCAGAATCCATATCCAGCCACGCCAGACGACCCAGGTTAGCATACTTGCGGGGTAGTTTTCGGCGAGCGGCGTCGGAGTAGGTCGAACAAACGGCGGCTCCGGTCCCTCGACTTCCGCTGTGACTTAGCAGGGCCACATACTGACCGGGTTCCAAATCCCATTCCGGCGCTTTGTCCGTCAGCGTGAACACGCCGAACTCCACGAAGTGGTTTCCGGAGCCGGATGTTCCGAGTTGGCGGCGAGCTCGGTCTTTGCTTTCGCGCGTAATTCGGGTCACTGACCAGTCGGCGTCCAGCACGGGGTGGTCCTGTGGCTTTTCGTGACCGACGCCAACGCCGAAGCGTGTGCCGTTTTCCAATGCGTTGCGATAATGATCGAAGGACTTGCTCATCGATTCGACCGGCATGTCCAGCACTGACATTTTCATCCGGCACGCAATGTCGACACCGACCGCGTATGGGACCACCGCGTTGTCCAAACCCAGCACACCACCGATCGGCAGTCCGTAACCGATATGAGCATCCGGCATCAGCGCAGCGCCGACGGCATTGGGAATCTGACAGGCATCTTCCATCTGACGGAAGGCACCTTCGTCGATGTCACTGCCCCATGTGCGATAGCTGATCGCTTCGTGCGGCGTGTCTTCTACGTCGCTGAGCAGATCTTCCGCCAGTGCACCAAGAACTATGTCACCAACAAAGAGCTTGGGGTCTTCGGCGACCTGCTGAATTCGAGCCTTAATCTGACTCTTGGATAGTTCCTTCTGCGCGGCAAGTTGCTGCACCGCCGCGATGGCGTGCTTTGCTGAGTACCGAGGAATTCCCAGTTTTTCGAGCTGTCGAACGTTCATGTTTTCGGAGCTTTTGTGATGCTGAATAAGCCACTGTGATCGTACGCGCCATCGAATTCCAAACTGGCGACGTTCCGGCCTTCGGCGATGAGTGAATCGATGAGGTGCCGGCAGTTCGACACGCCCCGCCAAAATTGGCTCACCAAATTCGGGAACGTGCCGTGCGTTTGCGTCGCATTTTCTCCCGTTTGAACCAACGGTCCGCCGCGAATTGAGACTTTCGCTCAGTTGTTTACAATGCACAAAAATCTACCGGTTCATCACCTTCTAAGCACAACTTCCATGACATCTGCTAGCCCCTTCGGTGCCGAAGCCACGATTTCCTCAGCCGCCGGCGACCTCAAATACTTCCGCCTGCAAAAACTTGCCGAAGATGGCATCGGCGATATTAACACACTGCCGTTTTCCATCCGAGTCCTGCTGGAAGCCTGCCTGCGTAACGTGGACGGCTTTATTGTGAACCCGGACGATGTCAACAATCTTGCCAACTGGAACGCAGAAGCTCCGGCTCAGGTCGAAGTACCGTTTAAGCCCGGTCGAGTCGTTCTGCAGGACTTCACCGGTGTTCCTGCCGTTGTGGATCTGGCAGCATTGCGAAGTGCGATGGTTCGGATGGGGGGCGATCCGACAAAAATTAACCCACTTGTCCCGTGTGACCTCGTGGTGGACCACAGCGTACAGGTGGACGAATTCGCCAGCCGGTTTGCCTTGAAGCACAACGTCGAAATCGAATTCGAACGCAATGCAGAACGCTATGAGTTTCTGCGTTGGGGGCAGAAGGCATTCAAGAACTTCAGCGTTGTGCCGCCCGCGACGGGCATCGTGCACCAGGTTAATCTGGAATACCTGGCCAAAGTCGTCATGGTGACTGATGGCGTTGCGTACCCGGACAGCCTTGTCGGCACGGACAGCCACACAACAATGATCAACGGGTTGGGCGTGGTTGGCTGGGGCGTTGGTGGAATCGAAGCCGAAGCCGTCATGTTGGGGCAGCCGATTTACATGCTGACGCCGGAAGTGGTTGGCTTCAAACTGATCGGCGAATTGCCTGAAGGTGCGACCGCCACAGACCTCGTGCTGACGGTTACTCAAATGCTGCGAGCTCATGGCTGCGTCGGCAAATTCGTCGAATTCTACGGCAAAGGCATGGTGAATCTGGGGCTTGCCGACCGAGCGACTCTTGCCAACATGGCTCCGGAATACGGAGCGACCATGGGTTTCTTCCCGGTCGACGGCGAGACCCTTCGTTATCTGGAACGCACGGGTCGACCTGCTGAGTTGGTCGACCTTGTAGAACGCTACACCAAAGAACAGGGTTTGTTCCGCACCGACGACGCTCCGGAACCTCGTTTCAGCAGCACGCTGGAACTGGACATGAATACAGTGGTGCCTTCACTGGCCGGTCCTAAGCGACCGCAGGACCGCATCTTCCTTTCTGCCATGCAGGACCAGTGGCGACAAGACCTGACAAACGTATTCGGCCGACCGGATACCAGCGGCGATTCCACCACCAGCACGATGGTGGACGAAGGCGGCGCGGCGACGGCAACTGCCGTCGCGACAGCAGCGCCCGGACAGAGTGTTGAAGCTGTGATCGATGGCGAAACCGTTGAACTAAGCGATGGCTCCGTTGTGATCGCTGCGATTACAAGCTGCACGAACACCAGCAACCCCAGCGTCATGGTCGGAGCGGGGCTTTTGGCTCGCAACGCTGTCGCCAAAGGGCTGAAGCGAAAGCCATGGGTTAAGAGCAGCCTTGCACCGGGTTCACGAGTTGTCACCGAGTACCTTGAGAAATCGGGACTCGATCAGCCGCTGAACGAACTTGGTTTTCAAACCGTCGGCTACGGCTGCACCACCTGCATCGGGAACAGCGGTCCTCTGCCCGAACCTGTAGCTGCCGCCGTCACGGAAGGTGACCTGGTTGCGTCTGCCGTGTTGTCCGGTAATCGAAACTTCGAAGGTCGAGTCAACCCGTTGGTGAAGGCAAACTACCTTGCCAGCCCGCCGCTGGTTGTGGCTTATTCGCTGGTGGGAACAGTGGATATCGATCTGGATAACGATCCCATCGGTCAGGACAACGACGGTAAAGATGTCTTCCTGAAGGATATCTGGCCGACTCAAAAGGAAATCGCCAGCACAATCGCGTCGTCGATGAGTCCCGGTATGTTTGTTGACCAGTATGCATCTGCGGCTGATGGCCCACCAGAATGGCAGGCGATCAAGAGTTCTGATGGCGACATCTACGAATGGAATGACGACAGCACCTACGTGCAAGAACCGCCGTTCTTTGTCGATATGCCAGTCGATCCGCTACCGATCACCGCCATTGAGGGAGCTCGGTGTTTGGTGTCCGTCGGCGATTCCACCACGACGGACCATATTAGTCCGGCCGGAGCGATCAAGCCGGACAGTCCGGCGGGCAAGTACCTGCAGGCTAACGGCGTCGACATTAAAGACTTCAATAGCTACGGCAGTCGCCGCGGCAACGACCGAGTTATGACGCGGGGCACATTCGCCAACATTCGCCTGAAGAATATGCTGGCTCCCGGAACTGAAGGCAGTGTTTCCATTCACTACCCATCGGGCGAGCAGACATCGATCTACGATGCCGCGATGAAGTATCAGGAAGAAAAGACGCCTCTTGTTGTCCTTGCCGGAGCGGAATATGGCACGGGTTCATCCCGTGACTGGGCCGCGAAGGGGACATTTCTGCTGGGGATCAAAGCGGTCATCGCCACCAGCTTTGAACGCATCCACCGCAGTAACCTGGTCGGTATGGGCGTTCTGCCGTTGCAATTCCGCGACGGTGAAAGCCGTGAAAGTCTCGAGCTGGACGGCACAGAAGTGTTCGACATCCGACTCGACGATTCATTGGAACCGCGACAGGCTGTGGAAGTCACGGCTCGCAAGGCCAACGGTGACGAAGTTCACTTCGTAACGACGTGCCGGATCGATACGCCGGTCGAAGTCCAGTACTACCGCAACGGCGGAATTTTGCACACCGTGTTGCGGCAGTTGGCAAAAGCCTAATAGCCGTTCTTCAGCTGTTCCTGTTCCAGTTTGTACTTACGAGCAGCCGCCACCTGATTGGAAAGTTTAAATTCCGGGCCGGCAGGGAAGTACTGCACGTCGTCGTCGAGGTAGGTGGCGGATGGCAGCGTTTGACCGCCAATTGACGTTTGGCACCCTGTGAACAGGGCACTGGACGCCATCGCTGCCAGCATCGACAACACAATCTGTTTTCGTCCTGTGGCTGCCTTCACGAGTTTCTACCTTCAACTGTTGTCGCGATTCAAACGGCGTTTCGACATTCGTCAAAACGATTCGCCGCATGGGCTGCGGCTTGTATTCAGTTCAGGTATCGTCCGATTACAGCCTGAAGAATTGGCAAAACCGCTTCAATCGGTAAATCTTTTCCAATCGGTGGTGTGGTTGGTGAAGCCTATCCGGCAGAAGCTGCCGCTTGTTAGCAAGTGGCGCGGTCACCAACGAACCTCGTTTCACAGGAAGCAAGCTGATGCAAATCTCGTGCGTTCAAACAGACGTCCAAATTGCTGATCCCGTTGCAAACCGAGCTGCCATGGCGAAATTTATTGCCGCCGAAGCACAGCAGGGCAGTCGGTTGGTCGTGTTTCCCGAATGCTTCATCACGGGCTACTGCTTTGATTCGTTGGAAGAAGCGATGCAGCAAGCCGAACTGATGGATGGTGACTCCGTCCAGCACGCGACCGAACTGTGCCGCACGCACGATTGCTTTACAGTCTTCGGCATGTTGGAAAAGGACGGCAGTCGTCTGTTTAACGTTGTCGCACTGGTCGGGCCAAATGGTTTGATCGGAAGCTACCGGAAGGTGCATCTGCCGTGGCTTGGCGTCGATCGGTTTACCACGCCCGGCGACCGTCCGTTTGAAGTTTTCGAAGCGGACGGCGTCCGCATTGGAATGCTGATTTGCTACGACGGAGGATTTCCGGAAGCGTCGCGAGTGCTGGGCATTCGAGGGGCAGACATCATTCTGTTGCCGACCAATTGGCCGCCGGGAGCCGAATATATGTCGGCGTTTTCGTGCAATTCGCGAGCGATGGAGAACGGCGTGTACTTTGCGGCGGCGAACCGAGTCGGCAAAGAACGAGGCTTCTCATTCATTGGCCGCAGCCGCATCTGTGATCCGATCGGAGCGACTCTGGACACGGCCGATCACGCTAGCGAAGCCGTCTTGCGAGCGACCATAGACGTTGAGAAGGCTCGTAAGAAGCGGTTGGATCGCGTACCTGGCAAGCATTCCATCGACCGCATGGCGGATCGCCGACCGGACATGTACGGCCCCGTCTGTGAGCCGCATTCCCTGGCTCGCCCCGGCCGTGATGAGTAGATTTAATCGACCTATTAGATAGATAGGTGCCTGGAAGCTTCTGTAATTACCGCATCAGGCGTTCGGCTGAACCGGGGCTGGATTTTGCTCTGGCTGTTCGGTTCGCAGATTCGGCAGGTATCGGTGCACGAACGGCGGATCGACAAAACGTCGTAGCACCCAGCAAAGAACCTCGACGGCGCGATCCGGAACTTCAACCGCCAGAGGCGCCGTGACGTTTGGTGATGCGGACTTCGCGACGAACCCATCCAAAGTGAGCTGATTGTCCCACGATTCACGCTGCGCAAACTGATTCACTCGATCAACCACTCGCCGCGCCCAGACGATGCCGAACAGGTCACGAAAGTCGATCCAAAGTCGATTTGCGTCGTGAACCTCGGGCTGTAGTGCTGCTTTCGCTGAAGGCCGAAATCGCCGGCGAACGCGGACAGCGGCCAGCAAAAACAGCGTGGCGGCCAATGGCTCGGGCCAGTGAGTCGCAGGATCAAACCAATTCGCGCTGCGCGCCAGCATGACGACGATCCCAGTGCCTCCCAACACTGCGGCCAGCGTGTTTAAAGTCCCGAAGTAGTTGCCTGCTCCCATCACCAATACCAACAGGAATCCGATGGCTGTTGGAGTGGGGACTTCAACGGCGAGGTCTGAGCGGCCGGACATCAGCTGAGACACCGATGGCCACTGCAGCACCAGCACCAACGGCAGGACGACGAACCACGGCCATGCTCGCACGCCCGGTCGTCTGGCTCCAAGGATCGCAATCAAGGGAGTGAGCAGCATGACAGCGGCGAAGTAACTAAGTGCCGAACTGGTTCGTAAATCCGCTTCAACGACGCTCCAGCGACCCAAAATACTGAAAATGAAAGCCATTAGGGCGGCGATTGCCCACCATCTTGCGGGTTCAGATGTCGTTGCCTGGGAAGTCTTCCTGAGTTTCCCTAATTGCCAGAGCGTGAGCACGAGCAGGACGGTGGAGATCAAAACGCTAACGTTTTCGCTGGAAACAGGCACGAGATTCATTCAATGGGTGGGTAACAGACTTGAACCGATACGCCTCAGCCCGGCAAGTTTTTGCATGTCAAGGTCGGTTTTGTCCGGCAATTCGGTTTTTGCCAAATTCAATGCGTAGTCCGGTCCTGACGAAACCGATCATAAGAACGGACATAGCTGTCGGTTCGAATTTGCCAGTGCTTCCGTTTAACCGGGCATGGCGAAGAACCGAGCAAGACGACTATGTCGCCGACGGGGGTCGCACGCTACTGCGAAGTTGTACGTATCCAATGCGGATTGCGGCAACACAAGATATCAGACTCGAACACCATGATGGTGTTTGAAATTGTAACTGTTGGCAGCTAATGGCTGCTCAGGGGGGATTGGAACATGCATTGGAAACGTTTCGCGCACGCTTTCCTGCTGGGACTTGGCTTTTCTGTATTAGGCGTCGGCTGTGCCGCCGTCAATGCACTGGTCAGTTCACCGGCTGGAAGTGGAGCCGATCCAACTTCGCCTCAGCGATTGGCGGCTATCGGTCGCGTCTTCGAAAATCAGGGACGCTACACTCAGGCGACGGCTATGTACCGTCGGGCCTTGAAGGTCGATCCTGGTAACTCGGTTGCTCAGGACCGCTTGCAATATATTGCATCGCGGCGAGCCGATCGAACGTTTAACGGGACAGAACAGCAAACTCAGCAGGCGCTGGCCATGGCCGATTCGATCGGCACTCGACAGGCACAGTCTGCAAGGACTCAGCAGGTCGCGCAGCGTCAATCGGTTGCCCCGCGAGTTCAAGTACCGCCTGTGAATGTCGCTGCCAATCAGCGTTCGGTAGACATTCAAACCGCGCTGAACAACGACTCAGTCATCTCATCGCTTACCCCGATTGAGATTAAAGACGAAGCCTATCGCGAAGACAGTGGTCGCGTGGAAATCGTGGCCACCGACTTCGAACTTGCTGGGCTGGTTGACGTCGCGGACTACAACCCACCCGCACAGGAACTCGGCTTCGCTCCTGCTGATCAGCGGCACCATGCACCGATGATAACAACCGTTGGCTTTGCGGACGACGCTGCTTCTGGTTCAGCATGGAAATCCACCAGCGGTGCGGTTCGCCTGGAAGCCATCATGGAATGGCTGAATATGCCAGGCGAATTTGAAGGTGAGTTGATTGAAGCGTTAACTCAGGGAGAAGACGAAGGCGTTCAGGCACTGGCCGCATCGGCTTTGGCGGAATGCTCTATTGATAGTTCAGTGGTCGACGACGCACTTGAATACGCCTGTTCGGGCGACTCAGCACTGGTCGCTGTCACGGCATTGGAAAGCCTTGTTCTGCGAGGGACCCTCACGGAAAACGGAGTCGGACAGCTGTTGTCGATGGCTCAGTCTTCCGACGCGGAGATTCGTTCTCAAGCAGCGGGTAGCCTGCGTCATCTGGCCGGTTCGCAGTGGTCAACCAACTGCGTAATCGGTTTGTGTGACCTGCTATCGGACAATGATCCGGCAACAGTGGCGATGGCTGCGAGCACGCTGGGCGACTTCGGGGTGGAAGCGGCAGACTGTCGTAACGACCTGCGAGCCGCCTTGAACGCAACTGGCAACCCACTGACGCGGGAATCGATCGAGCACGCTTTGAGTCGCATTCCGGCGGGCCTGGGATCGCAGGATCTGACTCAGGATTCGTCAACGATGGAGCCGGTCGGCACGAGAAAACTTCTGCCGATTGTGGAATAACAAACAGCCCTCATAACACACGAACACATCCCGTTCTTGTTCAACTGGATTTGACGGGTTTGCCTTGCACTAGCGGCCGCAGAGTCGCGAATGGAGTCACGGAAGATGAAACGCCAGGCATTACTTTTACTGGTCACAGCAATCATTGGTATCAGTGGCTGCACGTCGTTGTGCGACGGTGTCATTGATATCGAAATGGGTTGCCGAAACAAGATTTTGGCTCAGAAAGCATGGGGACACTGGTCCTGGTGCTACGGTGATCTGGAACATCCCTGGCATTTCGCTCGGGGATTTAAGGCGGGCTACAAAAACGTACTGGAAGGCGGTTCCGGCTGTCAGCCAACGCTGCCTCCGCAATGTTACTGGAAGCCCGGTTTCCAGACACCGGAAGGCCAGTGCAAGATTCATGCATGGTTCGATGGCTTCTCACACGGAGCACTCGCCGCCAAGCAGGATGGCTACGGTTCGCTGGGTGAGCTCCCAATCTCACCGACGGCCCGCGCTAATATGGAAATGGCTCGCACGAAACCGACTTCCGAAATGTTCTACGGTGATCAAATCGGAAGCGGAGCAGTGGGAATTGGGACACCGATTCCAGACCACGGAAACATCCCTCTGGTGAACCCGCCGATCGGCACGGAAGCCGATCCCGGAATTGATCCAATGTCGATTCAGCCGCCCGCTCGTCCGTACGAGTAAGCCACTTTTTCGAACAACGGAACCCGTGAGTCAACGGCTGTAGCCGGTTCTCTCATCACAAAACATCGCACGTTTGCCTTCTTAAGTTTCATCTTCAAGACACAGAAGATGGAGGACGCCTCAATGACGAATAGCACCACAACAACTCAGCCCGGTCGTCACCAATCGGGCGTGACTCGCAGAACTCACCTTGTGGTGCCGATGCTGGCATTGCTGGGTATGGGCAGCTTTCTGACAGGCTGCTCAACGATTACCGGCGTGCCGGTGTCGCGAGTGCCCAAGCAACTGCTGACCAACTATGAGAAGGACGACTTTCAGGACATTTCCATGCTGCGGCTGCGGCAGGATCCTCCTGAGTTCTATGCGTTAGGTCCTGGCGATGTACTGGGCGTCTTCGTTAAAGGCGTCTTGGGCGACGAAGACAAACTTCCGCCAGTTCATTATCCGGAGAACTCCAGCCTTCCGCCAGCCGTCGGTTATCCGACACCTGTCCGCGAAGATGGCACTTTGTCGCTGCCGATCATCAAGCCAGTCAACGTTGAAGGTTTGTCGCTGATCGAAGCCACCGAAAAAGTGCGTCAGGCGTACATCGGCGGACCGGCTCCGATTCTGCCGCCCGACAGTCAGGTTGATCTGACCATGATTCGTCGCCGAACTGTCCGAGTACTCGTGATTCGTGAAGAATCCGGTGCTGTGGCCGACGTCACCAAGCGAGGAACCGGTCATGTTGTCGACCTGCCTGCTTACGAGAACGACGTGCTTCACGCTCTTAGCGAAACCGGCGGTATGCCCGGACTGGATGCGGAGAATCAGGTTCTGATCTATCGCGGTATGTTCAAAGACGGCATGGACTACGATCGAATTCTGAACAGTGCGTGCATTGAAAACTGCCACAACTGCGAAGACAACTGCTTCTGCGATGAACGTCCGATGCCCGATCCTCCCAACGTGACTCGCATTCCACTGCGATATCACCCTACGGAACCGCCACAGTTCGAACAGAACGACATCCTTCTAAGCGACGGCGACATCATCATCATTCGCAGCCGTGACAGCGAAACCTTCTTCACCGCCGGCCTGCTTGGTGGTGGCGAACATCTGCTGCCACGCGACAAGGACCTCGACGTTCTGGGAGCCATCGCAATGGCCGGCGGCCCACTGGGTAACGGCGGAACGGGAATCAGTGCAATTGGTGCAGGAGCACGTGGAGGATTCGGCGGAGGCACCGCCAGCGGCAGTAATTGCCAGCCATCTCAAGTGATCGTTATCCGCGAACTGCCCTGTGGAAATCAGATTTCCATCAAAATCGACCTGAACCGAGCCCTGCAGAATCCATCAGAACGCATTCTGATTCAGCCGAACGACGTGGTCATGCTTAGGTACAAATTGTCTGAAGAAGTGGCGAATGTCTTCCTTCAACTGCTGCCGTCGTACCTGATTGGAAACGGCCTTCGTCGCTAGTTTTAAGTTCGAACCGCACTCGAAGAAGGCTCGTGGAATTCCACGAGCCTTTTTTCGTTGGCAGATGTGTCTTGGCGGTCGCGAGCGAACTGCAAGCTTAGTTGCCGCCGAACAAGCTGCCGCAGCAACAGTGAATATTGAGCCCAAATGCCTAAAACGGCCTGCCAACTCGCACGAAATTGGCAGGGACGACCGCTGAACGGCAAACCTTGCCGGTGAGGCCGGTCGTGTGGAAACGCGGCGACGATTTCTCTGCCGGTTGGCCGCTGAACGATCTCCCACATCGCTCCGCATCCTGATAAAGCTACACTTGTTCGACAGGCATCCGTTTCCGCACAGCTTTGTGTCGACGTGACGCCGTTCCTTTTTGTAGCAGGTTTCAGAATGAAAATTATCGCCCAACTCTTCTGTTTTGCTGCTTGCCTTTCGTCTGTGACGTTCGCTCAGGTACAGAAGTTTCCATACGAAGCCAAAGTCGTCGTGGACGAAGCGTATGTGCGCAGCGGTAACGGTGAAAAGTTCTACCCGACAGATTCCCTGCCCCGTGGCACCGTAGTCACCGTGCTTCGACACGATGCTGGTGGCTGGTACAAAATTGAGCCGCCGGCAGGCAGCTTCAGTTGGATTCTGCAGGCAGCCGTTCGACAGACTTCGGCCGACAAGGGCGATGTCGTGTCATCTGACGCTATCGCTATGGTGGGCAGTAAATTCGGCGATGAGATCCACGTGTGGCAGCGAAAAATGCTGGCTGGTGAGCAGGTCTCGATCCTTGGCGAACGCATCGTGGACACGGATCAGGGGCCGAAGGCGATGTTCAAGATCAAACCGCCGGAACGTGAATTCCGCTGGATTCCCGGCTCGTCGGTTGTACCGGTCGGGGAACAGCAGAAAGCCGCCCACGACCGCAACCCGTATGCAGTGCCATCCGACATCGCAGAACGTCAGCGAGATCAGCGTACCGCAGCAGTCGCTCAGCAGCCTTCTGAACCGGTGTCTCGCTATTCACCCAGCCATCGCCTGGCTCGCCTGCAGCGAATTCGCGGAGAACAGCGAGAACTGCATGAACTGGACCAGAAGTTTCGCACCATGGTTTTGTCGCCGCCCAGTCAGTGGGATTTGCAATCGATCGAATCTGACTATCGCGACCTTCAAAACAAGGCCACTCATAAGCCTGTCGCCGGACAGATTGACCTGCGTTTTCCCGCCATTGATCGGTATCGACTACGCAAGGCTCAACTGGACGAACTTCACGACCTGACGTCAGCTACAGAACGACGCGATGCCGAACTACTGGCCGCTCAGTTTAGCTCACCGACGTCCACGCAAACGTTTCAGGCACCGGGCACGATGCACAACGGCATGGTCGCCGACAGCATGATGAACAACGGATTAGTCATTGACGGCATGACGGGCGATGGCATCCCAACTGACGGTTCATCGTTCGATGCCTTTGAAGGCACATTTTCGTCTTCGCAGTCAACGGCCTCCACAGAATTTACAGGTGGCTTCGGAAACGCGATCCCAATTCCGGAAGCCAACATGCCATTTGCTGCTGGAGATATTTCAGCCTCAACGTCGGCGATGTCCCCGGTTTCGAATTCGGCGTTGATCATCCCGGGAAGTAACTCGCAGATCTCCCCATCCAGTCGCTACATTGGCGCGGGAATTGTGCAGCGAGATTCCAGCAGCGGCGAAGGCTACATTCTGGCCACGCCGACTGGCAAAGTGTTGGCACACTTGCAACCGGACGGCAACGTTGATCTGGAACAGCATGTGGGCCAGTCCGTTGGGCTCCAAGGGAAGCGCTATTTCGACAGCGAAGTAAAACACGACCGCATCGAAGTCAGCGGGCTCGAATCCATTCGCCTAAAGCACTAAAGCAGTTTGCCATTTTTGTTGTGGACGGTTCGGACTTGCGGGAAACAGGCTTCATCGTTCGAAACGCTCGTTCCGCGGCCCCAAGTCAGCTGGATTCGCTGTAGCCGTCCCGTCGCGAAACCGAACGTGCATCGTGTTTTCGAGCGGCCAGCGGCACCAACGTCGGCAATTTCATAACTAGACCGTCGTCGGCCTAACACACCTACTGTTAGACCGCGTCCGTCAGCGGAAGCCTACTATTGTCCGGCAGCTTCTGTCTTTTGAAGGCGGTACAAGTGGGTTTCGTTGCGGAGCAGGATGGCGTTGTCGACAAAGGCGAACGACGCGAAGGTTCTTAGCTTTCCGTCGCCGATTTTGTTCTTTGCGATTTCTTCGTACTTCGTGCCCGGCCGCACCACGGTTGTTTCGCCTGTTTCGTTTTGGAAGTAGATGCGACCATCGGCGTAGGTGGGTGACGCGGAAAAACCGCCACCAAGACGTTCCTGCCAATGCTGTTTACCGGACACTGCGTCCAGGCAGGTCGCGATTCCCTTATCGTCGACCATGTAGATCTCGTCGCCGACCAGCAGCACGGAAGGCGACTTCGGAACTCCTTTTTTTGTCTTCCACTTAACGTGAGATTCCGTGACGTCGCCGCTGCCGGTGGGATCGATAGCGATCAACTGGCCGTCACCGAAACCACTGCACACATAGACCAAACCGTGACCGAACACGGGGCGAGGGACAACCGAATATCCTTCGCCATAAGCGACGCGCCAAAGCTGTTTGCCGGATTCCGGATCGTACGCCCAAACGCCGCCGCTGCCGGGGCAGATCGCCATCGATCGACCTTCCGCATTGATGATTGTGGGGGTAGAAAAGCTGAAGCCACGGGAAGGATCCAGTTCGCGCTCGGTTCGCCATACTTCCTTCCCCGTATTCTTGTCCAGGCCGACAACGAAACGATTGTCGCTACCGTCGCAGCAAATGATCATGACGTTGCCAGAGATTGCGGGCGATCCTCCGTTACCGTGGACGGGTGCGTAGGTAAGTTTGTCGTTCTTCCATTCGATGTCGCCGTCGATGGTAAGGCAGGCGGTGCCATGAGGTCCAAAGTGAACGAACAGGCGGTCGCCTTCAACGATTGCCGTAGGGCTGGCGTGGCTATTCTTGCTGTGCATTTTGACATCGCCGGCCTGTCGAAACACTTCCACGTTCCACTGCTCCTTGCCGCTTGCGGCGTCGAGACTGATGACTCTCAACGAATGCTCACTGCTATCCTCTACCGCTGTCGTTAAGAAAATTCGGCCAGCACTGACAACGGGAGACGACCAACCGATGCCGGAAACAGGGACCTTCCAGGCCACGTTTTCTGTTTCGCTCCATGTGACCGGCAGGTCCTGGAAGTCCGCGTGCCCCTGTCCGTTAGGGCCACGAAACTCTGTCCAATCTGTGGCAAGAGCGCCGCTGCAGAATGCGGACACGATTAGAACGGACTTCACTGGCAGGAAACGCAGCATGGTGGATCTTTCGGCGTGGGTTGGGGAGCGGAACGCTGTTGTTGGTCGGCGTGAAGAATTCTAACGGCCGAATTTGCGACTGTCTGCGCGCCTGAGGACGGTCATTTCGCCAAAAATAAAACGTGAGATCAGTAGCCTATGGTGTCGCGCAGCACTGCATATGGTGTAGGGGTAACTGATTTGCTACAAAATCGTCGAACCGCTTTACAGTCGAATTGATCTTGACTAACTTTCCTCCCGTTGCAGCGACGAATGGGATTCTTCAACGCAACGTGGCTTGAGAAGAAATCAAGACGAGCCGATTGGCTCTCTTGCTGGAAGGACCCGGCAATCAACTTCTGCTGACTGCTCTTCTCCCTGCATGAACGCTCACGGGATTTGTGAGTGTGTTTTGAGTTTCGGACTCAAACCATCTTTTTGTCGTGACCGCATTTCGTGAGTCAGGCATCAACCGTCCAGGGAGGGATTCAGCGATGAGTAACACGAAACCAATTGTCGGCATTACTGGTGATTTTCGTCCGGAGCGTTACAACGGCCAGGCTTTAAGCTGGTTTAACGCGGGGTACTACGACAGCGTAACTGGTGCCGGCGGCATTCCTGTGATGCTGCCACCGTACGACAACGACGACGACCTGCGACAGGCTCTGGAGCCGCTGGGCGGATTGGTGCTGGGCGGCTGCAATCTGGACCTTGACCCGGTTCGCATGGGACAGCATCCAAGTCCCGCTAACAAAGTGATGCCTCGACGCCGCGAAGACTTCGATCGCCGCATCGCAAAGATGGCCATCGAAATGAAAATGCCGATCCTGGCGATCGGATCCGGCATGCAACTGGTCAACCTACTCTGCGGCGGAACTCTGTTTACAGACATTCCGGAGGACTGTCCGCGAGCTTTGCATCATCGCGATGAAGTCGAAAAGAACCTGCGGCACGTTCTTGAAATCGTGCCAGGAACTCACCTGGACGACATTTTCGGACCGGGCGAAGTGCGAGTGAACAGCCACCATCACATGGCGGTCAGTGAGTTGGCTCGCCAATTCCGCGTGAGTGCCACCTGCCCAGACGGCATCGTGGAAGCCTACGAATCAATTTCTGATGACTGGTACTGCCTTGGAGTGCAGTGGCATCCGGAAAGTAACACCGCTTCAGCGCTGGACATTCAAGTGTTTGAATCGTTCATCTCTGCCGCTGGCCGTGAGCAAAACGTCGACGTGATTCCAATGTCTTCTGTGATGCGACGAGCTGCTGCATAGTGTTGTGCCCTGTGAGGCGATAGCAGGTACGTAAAGAAGCCCGGCTTTGTTGCAAAGCCGGGCTTCTTTTTTTTGTGGTTGAACTCTTGTTCTGTTAGTTACCGCCAACCCATGGCAGGCTGGCCCCGGCGGGAGGCAAACGCACGATATCAACGCCCGAGACTTCCGCATGCTCCAGTACTTCGGCCAATGCTTCGGCCGATGGCTCACTATCCAGATTCAGCACGGCCACAGAATCGCCACCCGGCTGGTTTGTCTGACGGCCCAGTGCCATGTTGGCGATGTTCACATTGTGCTTGCCCAGAATCGTGCCGATGTAGCCAATCAGGCCGGGCACATCGCGATGCCGATAGACCAGCAACACGCCGTCCAGGAAGGCCTCAAAACAGTACTTGTCCAGTTTCACCAGCCGCAGAAACTGATGGCCGAAAATGGTTCCAGCGGCTTCGAATGTTCCGCTGTCTGTGTTTAGCGAAATGGAAATCATCGATGCGAAGTTCTCAGAACTGCCGCTGGACACTTCAGTTAAATCAATGCCGCGTGATCGAGCGATCGATGTGGCGTTGATGATGTTTACACCATCGTCCAACGCACCTTCCAGCAGGCCAGCTGCGAAGGCAGACGTCATCAGGCGAGTCTTCCGATCGGCCGCCTCACCTCGGTAATCGATTTCGGCACCTTTGAGTGATTGGCCGTGAATCATTTGAGCCGACAGCAGTCCCAGCCGGTAGCTGAGTGCCAGGTAGTGCTTCAGGTCTTCCATTTCCGCGCCGGAAACCGGAGCCATGTTGATGGCGTAGCGGATTTCGTTGTTCAGCAGGTAGTCAGTAATGATCTCTGCGGCTTCCACCGCCACCATTTCCTGAGCTTCTTCTGTTGACGCGCCCAGATGAGGCGTGGCCAGTACCTGAGGCAGGTCGACCAGTCGGCGATCCGTTGGTGGTTCTTCAACAAAAACGTCCATCGCGGCGCCGCCGATGTGGCCGGATTCGATCGCGTCCGCCAGATCGCCTTCGTCGATAATTCCGCCGCGAGCACAGTTGATCAGCCGAGCTCCTTTCTTCATCGTCGCCAGACGTTTGGCGTTGATGATTCCGCGAGTGGCATCTACCAGCGGCGTGTGAACCGTCAGGTAGTCGCATTCCTTTACAATGTCGTCGACGTTGTCGAAGTATTCGATGCCGTGTTCTGCCGCTTTTTCAGCAGAGTAAAACGGGTCATAACCCAGCACTCGCATTTCGAATGCTTTGGCTCGTTTTGCCACTGTTACGCCGATACGTCCCAGTCCGATGACGGCCAGCGTTTTACCAGCGAGCTGGCTTCCCTGAAACAGCTTTTTGTCCCAGCGGCCGGCTTTCATTGTGGCACATGCAGGAGCGATGTTGCGGGACAACGCCAGCATCATTGCGAACGCATGTTCGGCCGTGCTGGTCGTGTTGCCGGTCGGCGTGTTCATCACCAGAATGCCAGCCTTGGTGGCGGCTTCGGAATCGATGTTATCGGTCCCCACGCCGGCTCGCACAATGACCTTCAAACGCTTCTGGCCTTCCAGTAAATCGGCGGTCAGCGTGGTCTTGCTTCGAATGATGATGCCTTCAACATTCTGCAGTTCGGCCTTAAGCTGTTCGGGCGTCAGGTCTGGTTTGACGACGGGTTCGACATTGTCCGCGTCGTTTAGCACCTTCATTCCGGCGGCGTGCAGGCCGTCCGTGATCAATACTCGATACACCTTAGATTCACCTTTGGGTTGATCGGGTTTCGCCGTGACTGCAAGCCTCCTACGTTTGGCGAAATCGCGTCAGAAGGCCATCGAAGCCAGTGTTTTATGGCACCCACACCGCAAACACAAGACGCCCAACAGTCGGGGGCAGGTATTCGCAACATCGCGAATGCAAGGCCGGCACGGCTGTGGCAGAGCCCCTATTTTTCTTCTTCAAAGGGAACGAGCACCGGGGGCAGGCTTCTGAGTTGCCTGAGTTCCTCGAGGGCCGCCGTCGCTTCTTCGCGACGCTCCGGATCAATCATCGCCGCCACAGAGTACCACCGGTTGGCTTCCTGAAATTGAGCCAGTTCGACCAGGATTTCGGCCAACTTCAGCCGTAGATCGGCAGACTTGATGTCGTCACCAATTTCTGTCAGCGTGGCCAGATAGTCCTGCTGAAGCTGGCGCAGTTTTTCGATGTTCTGCTCGGCATTTTTCTGCTCGTCAGCCATTCCGGCCGCTTCAAAAATCTTTGCGGCCAATTCGAAGGTGTCGATGTCGCGAGGCCGGTTGCCGATGGCTGTTCGAATCATTTTCGCCGCCGCTTCGTAGCGTCCGACTTCCAACGCGGCCTGAGCTTCAATTTTGTCCGTGGGGCCGGGCGAATTCGGGGAACCCTTCGTCGCTGCGATTGCGTCCAGCACCTGTTCACGATTGCCGGCAGCCATATTAAGCTGCCACTGTAGCTGCTGATCCATCAGGTCAGCCGCCATTTCTGTGGCCGCTTCCTGAATTCTGGCTTCGTCGCCCACTTTTAGCAGGGCGCGTACGTAGTCTGCAATCAGAGCTGGACTGGCAGCCGCTCGGTCGCCAGGAGTTTCCAGCAGCAGTGCATAGTCTTCCACTGCGTCGGCGTAGCTGAACATTTCAGCCCTGATTTTGGCTCGCAGGCTATACGCCATTGTCGGCTTGTCTGTCGCCGATTCGATGACGGTGTTCAGCAGGCTTTCAGCGTGTTTCAGGCCACCGATGCCGTAGTACAACTGAGCCACCATGATTCGAGTTTCGTCGGCATTCTCCGAATCCAGCGCGATGGACGCATCAAATGCTTCGATTGCTTTCTTGTACTGACCAGTTGCCGTGAAGGATCGGCCGATGTTCTGCAGAACCAGTGGCTTTAAAGCGTCGTTGTCTTTGACTGATTCGAACAACTCCAGTGCGCGAAGATCTTTGCCCTCTTTGGCAGCGTCCAACCCTTCGAGAAAAATTACGTGGTCGGCGTAGTCGGCGTCGTTTCGCAATGAGGCCAGCGAAGCCTTGAAGGTCTCCGAATCGCCCTCGTCAAAGCTGTCGATAGCGGTCTGGTAAAGAGCTTCTGAATCCTGTGGCCACAAAGCGACAACGGTCGCCAACGCGACAATCGCTGTGCCGAAAATGATCATGCCCCACAGCCACCACGGAATTCCGCCGCGAACCATGGGTTTAGGTGAAGATTGATTCATGGGCGTGTGAGTTCAGAAGCGTAATAAGGCCGACAAAACAGGAATCCGAGTCTGCCACAACGCCGCTGGAAGCCTTCGTTCTCGCGGAAATAAATCCGCAAATGATTGGCACAGTGCGCAGGGACCCTCGCGTGCTGCATGCTACGTGCCGCGTGGCGAAAGCATTGGCAAAATCCTCGGTTCGGTCGAATTTTGCAGAATTGGCTCGGCTACAGCGTCTCACGGTGACTTGTGGCAGCGGAAATCGGTTTTTGTCCTGGGTGGGCCGGTTCCCACAAGCCAGAACCGTTCACGACAAAACGTAAATTGCTCTAACCCGCTTCTCGAAACCGTAGCGACGGTTTTTCGATAGTCACGATGGTGTTGGGCATCACGCTGCGGCTCAGCACTACGTTCGCCCCGACCAGGCTGCCTGCACCGATCACCGTGGTGCCGCCCAGAATTGTGGCGTTCGAATACACGGAAACATTGTCTTCCAGCGTCGGATGTCGCTTTTCGCCGCGGATTAAGTTGCCGTCTTCATCACGCGGAAACGACCATGCCCCCAACGTGACTCCCTGATACAGAGTCACTCCGGCACCGATTTCGCACGTTTCCCCAATCACCACACCCGTGCCGTGATCGATAAAAAAGCGAGGGCCGATGGTTGCTCCGGGATGAATGTCGATGCCGGTGACGCCGTGAGCCCATTCGGTGAGAATTCGAGGTAGGTACGGAATGCCAAGCTGGTGAAGTTTGTGTGCTACACGGTAGATTAGCACCGCTTCAATGCCGGGATAGCTAAGCACAATCTCATCGCTGCTTCGTGCGGCGGGGTCTCCGTCAAATGCTGCCTGGATGTCGGCTTTCAGAGCTGCCTGGAGTTCCGGCAGGGAAGTCAGAAATTGTCGGGCGAGCGACCTGGCGTCGCCATGCACGGCCGGTGGCTCGGCAGTGTCTGAATGCAGCTTCAACATGGTTTGCCGAGCGTGAAGGATGGATCGGCCGGTTTCGATGCGGAGACGCGATTCAATTCGGTTCAGCAGTGCGGCCGTTTCGATTGCCTGCTGTTCGGCCGCTGGCAGCCGCCGAGTTTTTCCGTAGCCCGGAAACAGCACTTCACGCACATCGCAGGCAAAGGAAATCACACCGTCGACTGACGGCAAAGCGTTCTCGTCACATTCGCCCAGACTTTCCACCAAACGTCCGGCAATCTCCTCCAGTTGAACATGCTCGGGAGAACGAAAAGTCATGAGTACCCGCCCTGTTTTCTGAACCATGAAACGAATATTTGAAACGAATACGCCTCTTCGTCCGGTACTTCCTGACGGACGAATTATATGCGTTCTGCTGACTCATCGGCATGGTGTTCAGCCCTGCATGAAAGTGCGTACCGGTCGCGGAACGTCCCGTTCACAATCTCTCCCGTTGGATGGCGCACGTCGAACGACCGGCAAAGTCGCGTGCAGATTGCGCAATCGTTGACGCAGCGATGCGTGCGCGAACAGCACACCAACTGCAGCTCTCCGGCAGATTGTGCCGGTTCAAAATCTGTTGGTGCACGAGGTCCGTCGCGGGTGCCGATAACGAATCAGAATCCCTTTTTCGTTTTCACTGCCGTGGTTCATGAACAACCAAATCGTCACCACCAACGATTACTGGTCCGACGCGCGAAAGCCGCTGTCGTGCCTGATGTTTCTTCTGCCGTGGATCGCCGTCTACGAAGCCGGAATTCTGATGCTCGCCCGGCACAACCCGGACGAAATCCGCAACGGTGCCGACTACTGGATGCGTTCTCTGTTGTCATCCGCCGGACTAAGCCAGCTTTTGCTGCTACCGCTGCTGGTGATCGGTGTGCTGCTGGTGTGGCATCTTGTCACGAAGCACCCGTGGCATGTGCGGCTGGAAACTCAACTGGGCATGCTGGCAGAAAGCGTTCTTCTGGCGGTCACGCTGGTCGCCGTTGGCCAGGTGCATCAGTTGCTGTTTTTGAGTCTGCAACCAGGCGTTCCGGACGAACAATTGCTGACGCTGGCGACCGGTAACCTCACGCGAGCCGTTTCGTACGTTGGCGCGGGCGTCTACGAAGAGGTAATGTTTCGGCTGCTGTTAGTGCCGCTGGCGTTTTTGGTGTTTCGGATGTTTGAATTTCCGAAGAAGTGGGCGGCCGTCATGGCGGCGCTGTCGACGGCATTTATCTTCGCCCTGGCTCACCATGTGGGGCCGTCAGCCGACGCCTTCAACCTGTTCACGTTTTCATTCCGAGCGGCCGCTGGAACCTTCTTTGCTGCGATCTTCTTCTTACGCGGCTTCGGAATCACCGTTGGCTGTCATGCGGCGTACGACTTATTGGTCGGCGTGTTTCTGGTCGCTTAGATCACAGCCTCTGACCAGTCACGAAGTCGACGTTTATCACGTTGTTCGACTGCGGCGTGAGGACCGACGGAGCGATGTCCTGCATGGCTCGACTACGGTCCGTGTGAGCGTTCATGAACGTCAGGTCTTTCTTCGTGGCAACGCCGGACGGGCTGATTTCCGTCCATTCCACCTTCCTCGCAAACGGACGGCTTTCGCCCTTCTTGAAAACGTCTCGAATCTGTACTTCCACACCGCCGCCGTTCTTTAGCTGAGTGGCCCAGTGGTTTTCTAGGTTCTTGTAGGTCCCGTAGCGGTTGGCTCGCCAGTTTTGCAGCCCCAGATTTTCGGCCCCGCCCGGAGCACCAAAGCGGTTGCCGATCAAATGACCGGCGTCGTCGCCCATGCCTTTGGACAGAGCAGACTGAGCCGAACCCGAGCGGTGAGTTTTCACTTTGCCTGGCACGCCAAGTCGGCCTTTCGCTTCGTGATATAGATACCCGTTGCTTTCAAATTTGCGGAAGCTGAATTGCTTGCTGATATCCGGCAGCGCGGCTCGCACAGCCTTGGCCGTACGTGATTGTCCCAGGAAATCATCCACGCGTTTTCGCAGCGTCGACAAGGCCTGACCGCCGGCATCCGGCAGCAGATCCAGAGCCTGCTTCACGCGTACGATCACCGGCGTCAAAATTTTGGCAGCCGCCGGAGATTGCTGAGCCAACTGGATGGCTGTCTCGACCGACTTCAGGTACTTGGGAAACTTGCCCGCTTTGGCAAGGTCGCCGACGTAAGGGACGATCGAAACCAGACTCAAGCCGGCGCCCAACCAATCGCCACGAGCCACGCTGATGATGGCGTTGGCTCCGTCACAAATCGGAGTGGGGTCGGCGATTCCAGCGATGTCGAGAGCAATCTGAGCCAGGTCCATCGACACTTTACGCAGCTTCGCGGCGTCTGCGGCTGTCAGAGCAGCATCCGCAGTTCGTGGACCGGTGACAGGAAATTTGGCCATCAATGACTCTCGCGAAAGGGGCGTGCAGGGATAGGGCGAGTGACGCGGCGCAGTTTCACAAAATCTATTGCAGCGTAGTCTCACTAAAGTTATCCGAGTCGACGAACGAGGGTTGCTCGGAAAAATTGCGATTCGCCAAATTGTCGCCGATTAGTGCGAGGGAATGCCCGCCCCTATTCCGGCCGATGAATCGTGTTGTGGATGACTCGTTCGAACGTTTCTCCGTCAGCAGACTTCAGACGGCATTTGATCTCCATGCACCAGGTTTTGGCGAGCTCCGGAATCGCGAGTGTCACTGCCCGGCCGTCATCAGAAAGTCGCGCGGACGCAACTTCGATCTCGTGTTCGTCATAATGTTTCGAACCATAATTTGCATTCCGCTTCAACGCCCAAACCCTGACCGTAAAGTTGTCTGGCGACGTGGCACTGCCAGCGTCGAGCTCATCGGTGAACGTGATTTTTAGTTCCTTCCCGGAAGCATTTAATCCGACGGGCAGATAAGCAGGCTTGCCCGTTGGGCGAATGCGGTACAGGCCACCTTCTCTGGCCTGTTGGCTGCTGCCCCACGCAAACATGCCGCAAACGTAGAGTGCGTTGTCGTGCGGGCTGATACGGCCGCGAGTGACGCCGGTTGGGAACTGCGGAATGGGGAACTCGCACATGCCACCCTGCATCTGCCCATTCTTTTCTTCGTGCGGAACGACGTACACCTTGCCGTAGCCGTAAGACAAATTTAGCAGGCTTCCGTTCAGCGGTCCCCATGCCTTGTTGTCGATCCACATCAGTTCCGCAGGTGACCTGTCGAAGGCGTTGGTGATCCAACACAGCGGCTGTTCCATCGCTTCATTGCTGTCGTCCGTCACGTCGTGGTAACCAAACATGTTGCCGTAGAAACCGCCCTCACGTACCCAGTTGATACGATTCTTGGGATTCCAGTGGCCTTCCTGATCGGTCACGATGAAGGAACCATCCTTGTTCAGGCACACGCCGTTTGCCGCTCGAAAACCATTGGCCAAAAAGTCGGTGCGCGATCCGTCGGGCGGAATGCGCAGCAGAGTTCCATGATGAGGCACGATGGCTGTTAGCGCATGCCGAGCTGACTTCGCATAATAGAAATTCCCCGCGTCATCTCGCTGCAACCCCATCGCAAATTCATGGAAGTGCGGCGTGACCTGGTGATCGTTGTTGAAGCATTCGTAAAAGTCCGTTTCGCCGTCGCCGTTGCGATCACGCAGAATCACAAGCTGGTCACGGCAGGTGAGGTAAATGGTGCCATCGACAATTTTCAGGCCCAGCGGCTGAAAAAGCCCGGAAGCGATGCGCTGCCATTTCAACGCAGGTGCAGACGCTTCCTCCGCAGCGAGTTCCAATATTTTTATCGGCGACGCCGGGTAGGAATTCCATTCTCCGATAGCACCGTGTCGGGCGAGCGACTTCAACCCACTCACCAGCCACACGTCGCCGTCCCAACTGCACACCGCCATGCGGTCGCCATCGTCGAAGAAATCGTGCCCGGTAAATCGCAACCGCGCCAGCCACGGATTGTTTGCAGGCGAAGTCAACTCATCCACAGCGAACGGTCCGTCGTCGCTACCGAGGACGGGCGTGGTGGTGACAACTTCGGGCCAGCGTGGCTTTCCGATGTCGTCGATTGCGGCCTGCAGGTCTGCGGGCTTCACTTGTTGCTGAATTTGAGCTTCCAGGGCACCCAATTCTTCAACGCTCAAGCCAGCCGGCACCGCAGCGGTCCACACGACTACGTTTTCTGTTTCACGAGCGGGAGGAAACGTGAGGTGCAGGCGATTATCTTTCGGGCTGAATGCGAAACCGCGGTTGCTGCCGACGACTCCCGCAAAGATCGCTCGGCTGGTTCGAGGCCCATCACGATGAATGTGTTTGGCAGCGAGCTTGTGCGGCGATTGCGTCGATTCAGTCGCTGAGTCCTTCGCAGCGGCGTTTGGCGACTCACGTCGATTGGGCACTAGTCCGTCGACTATGCCAGAGTGCAAATCCCACAGCGCCGAAGGCCTTTGCTTTCGTTGCGATTGGACGGAATCCAGGTGTGACGTCACGACCCGTGGGAAAAATGCCACGGAGTCTATTTCGCCGACGAAGTGCGAATCTGCCGGAAAGTTGCCGGCGGCGAATCCAATCTTTGCGACGTGCTTTGAGTCCGCCTTCTGCTTTGGCTTCAAAATTCCGCCGCCGTTCTTCTGGTCATCAATGTAGAAGTTGACTCGGCCGGTTTCGTGGTTCCACGTCATGCCCACGTTGTGCCATTTGCCGTCGTCGACTCGCTTTTTCGAATTCGCCGCACCGACCCAGCCGATGTCGTAAGTCAATCGACCACCTCTAACAAAGAATGCTTTCCCACCCGGCACCCACGGACCTTCATTATTGCACTTGCTGAAGATGACTCCGTCGTTGCTGGTACGAATGCGAGCGGCAAGCGTGAAGCTGCCGGAGGACATGTCCAACACGGCAGCATCGTCGATTTGCAAATGCGACGCTCCGTTGAACTGAGATGGATCATAAACAGTATTGCCAGACTTAAACGGGGCGATAACGGCGCTGTACTTGCCGATGCGGCGATAGACGGTTTCCTCGTTAGGATGCGTGGCCACCAACATCATGTTGGGCGAACCGCTGGCACCGAGCGACATTGTGCGCGTAAAGACGGTTGTCAGTTGCGACTTCGGCCGTGCGGAAACAGGAGACTCATCGGTCAATGAGCCGCGATCAACACTAGTCTCCACCGCTCCAAAGCGTTCCAGAACGCGCCGACCGCCGACCGTGTAATCGATGATCGTGTCGTCACCGACGCTGTGCAGTCCTCGATATTTGGCCCAATCACGCGGTAGCGGTCCGTAGCGATTGTCGTCTCGGCCGATCACACGTTGGTCGTCTGTAAAGTCCGCCGTGCCTGGCTTTGCCCAACCCGGACCCGTGGGATTGCTGAACTGCACGTCGCCGACAACACGCGGATGAGTTCCATGTCGTCCGTCGAAGTGGATACCTTGCCAATTGACGAACCCGGCTTCGCTCGATTCGGGATCTCGCGTCCATGCAGCGACGAATCTCATCGTGTCATGGTCGAAGATGGCCCACTTGTTGCCCTTCGCAATGCCGCCGGGACCGGGGTCAAGTCTTACGGCGATGCCTTTGTGAGCGAAGTTGGTGCCATCGCTGCCAACTTCAAACGTGTTGATCATCGATGGGCCGTAATCCATGTCCGACCACGGAGCGTACTCCACCGGTTCCGGCCCGAAGGTATCGCCCTTCGGCAGACTGGCCAGATAGTTGTCTGTGACATCGGCGTATTGAGCGGCATTGTCGTCCCGCAGGTACTCTTCACGAATGTAGTGAATGACGTCGTACTTCTGCTGTGGCACCATCCACGTCTGCGGGACCATCAGTCCAAAACCGTGAGTTAGCGTGCGATACATCGCATACGGATCGCCGCCGCTGCGGAACTTGCCTTCCGCAAACCGCAACGCCGTGGGTAGTGAGCTTGGTTTCTGCTTATTGCCGTGGCAGTTGATGCAAAGTCGTTCGTAAATCGCGTGGCCTCGCGCGAACGCATCGTCGTCCAGCTTGCGAATCAGGCCCGCATGATCAACGTGGCTTTCATATTCCGGCAGCGTGAAGGCGATTAAACTCGGCGAAGGCTGCAGCTTGCGAGCCACCTCAACGCCGCCGTCTCGAACCTGCAGCACGTAGCTAAGCAGATCCAGAAACTGCTGACGACTTCCAAGCTGGTTGGCGATCCCGGCAGGCATAATTGATAATTTGCTATCAACCGTTTCCTCAATCTGGTCCGCCGCGATCGAAACGCTTTTCCCGTCGGCGGCGGGGTCTCGCAGGACGACGCCGTCTTCGCTGCGGCTGACCAGCAAACCTGTTTGAGTTCTTCCGTCGGTTGTCACGACGGTTAGTGATTCGAAGCCTTTGCGAATGTCAGCGGACGGTTTCAGCACCGACGTTACAACGTATTCATCGGTGGCGTCTTTCTGCTCTGACAGTTTCGTGAGGTCTGGCCCCAGGGAATTGCTACCGCCATCCATTGAGTGGCACTTCGCGCAACCGACATACACCTGATGAAACAGAATCGCCCCGCGCCGCGCGTCGCCGGACTCACGAGCGGCCGCGGCCAGCTTGGCGGGCGTTTCGGCCAGAAGATGCTGCTCAAGAGTTTGAGCCCGCACGGCTGCTGAGCAGGCGAGTGCCATCAGTAGAACTAAGGTTCGAAACATGAAATTACGTTCTGCTGAGACCAATATTTGAAGTACTACGCCGCCCAGCATGAAGGATTTTCTTAAGCGTTGCAAACGCTGGTGAGAAGGCCGGGCACCCGAGTAATGCTGGCGCTTCGAGCTGAGGACGTCCTGACCGTTGGCGTCAAAGTGTCAACCGCCCACTACTCATACAGGCTACTGACGCTGACCGGCTGTTGTGTTTTTGCAACGTGGCGTGTTGCGTTTCAGCGACACAACCGCATGGACGGCCCGGCATTCCGGGCAATCAGACCAAAACGACCCGCTTCCCTAAATGCGGGTCTCCATGATCTTTAGGGCGGGTAAATTTCCTGAAATTCTTCGCCAATTGCGGAGAGAGTACGCATGGACCTCGCGCATGTGTGGCGGATTGAAAACTTTCTGTCGGACGCCAGGTTCAAGTGTTTCATTTTTCCTTCCGGCTCTCGTTCTGTGAGCTAGAGAGGACATTGTGAGAGATACTTTCTCCAGTGAACACACATCAGGACATGCAAAGCCGACTTATGAATTCGAACAATCAAAGCTGGCCGGCTGGAAACGCTCCGCAGTCTCAACCGTCAAAATCGGCAGTACCCAACTTCAGCAGCCGACCAAACGGACCGACGCCAGCCAGCAGTGACGGAACGGATCGTCCGATCACTTTGTGGGGTCTGCTGGACGCCTTTCGGCGCCGCTGGATTCCTGCTCTGGCGGTTGCAATTCCGGCCGCTTTGCTGGTCGCCGGCATACTGTGGCAAATGGTGCCCGCTGAATACGAATCGTCTGCGTTGCTGAAAATTCATCAGTACGAAAAGATCGTCGCCACAGATACAAAGCAGCGCGGTTCTGAATTTCTGAACTACCGAAACTCACAGATTAACTTCCTGAAGAGTCGCCCGATTCTGACGTCGGCGATGCGCGTTGAGGGCATTCGCGAATGCCGCCTCATGAAAGGCAAGTCGTATCCGGTCGAGTGGCTCGAAGAAGAACTGGAAGTCGACTTCGACATCAGCGACGAATTCATTCGCATCACATTGGCTGGCGAATTTCCAGAGGATCTTGCCGCCGTCGTGAACGCAGTGAAGGACGTCTACCTGGACGAAGTGGTTTACAACGATCGCAATGAAAAGATTGAGAGCCTGCGAACGCTGGAAGAGAAGTTCAAAGAACTGAATGAGAACGTCCGGAAGAATCAGGACCGTATTGCTCAGTTGGCCAAGGATCTGGGCACAGGCGAATCCAAGACAGCCGTCATTCGGTTGGGGCTTGTCCAGGAAAAACTGCAGGGGTTGCAACAGGACCTTCGCGATATCAACGATGAAATTCGCCGCGAAGATTCGCTGCGACAGTACCTGAAGGAACAGGGCTTGCCCGTCAATAGCTACGCCTCGACTATTCCCGGCCTCGGTGGCTCACCGCCGGCAGGGCTTTCGGGCGGAATGATGGATCAATCATCAATGCTGCAGCGTAGTTTGATGATGGTGCAGCAGAAAATTCAGAGGTTCCGTGCGTCTATCCGTGATCCGCGACATCCGGACCTTGTGGCTTTGCAGCAGCAGGAACGAGAACTGAAGCAAATGCTCGGTGGCATGCCAACCGGCGAAGGTGACGCCCCCATCGCACTTTCGAAATACACCCTGTTGATGAAGCAGAAAGAGAAGCTGGAAGCGGAGCGCAAGGCGACAGAGGACCAATTTGAAATCCTGAGTTCTCGAGCCATCGACCTGGAACGAGAACAAGCAGACATCGAGTACCTTGTGGAAACTCGTGACGCCCTCGCGAAGCAAATCGCAAACCAACGCATCGAACTGGACGCCCCACTTCGCGTCACTGAAGTCCAGAAAGCCAACATCCCGGAGAAGCGAGACATTTCTTCGCGAGCTCAGGCATCAATCATGTCTGGCTTTGGCGTGTTTGCCTTGATCATCGGTGGTTTCACAATGTTTGAGTGGTTCTCGCACCGAGTCGGCTCAACTTCAGACATTGCCAACGCTGTCAATCTGCGATTGATCGGCACGATTCCTTCACCTGACAAGGGCGGCGTTTTGGGCCTCGGCATCTTTGCCGGGAAAGTCGATTACGATGAATGGAACCGGGCCGTCATTGAATCGATGGACGTTGTGCGAACCTATCTAATGCGGCACATTGATCCACGACGTTCGGCGTCATTGCTGATCACCAGTGCGTCCGCCAACGAAGGGAAGACAACGGTTTCCTGTCAGCTTGCCGCCAGCCTTGCTCGAGCGGGCAAGCGAGTGGCTTTGGTGGACTGTGACTTCCGCCGTCCTTCGGCTCACCTGATGCTGGAAGGTGCAGAAGGACCAGGCATCTGTGAATACATGCGAGGCGAAGTGGCGTTGACCGATGTTTGTCAGCAGACTCAAGCCGACGGTTTGACCTTCATTGCGGCCGGTCAGGTAGACCAGACAGTGCTGCAGAAGTTATCAGCTGATGGTGGTCGAGCGATGATCAATACGCTGAAAGAACAGTTCGACTTCGTGATCATTGATACGTCTCCGCTCCTGTTCGTTGCCGAACCT
This sequence comes from Fuerstiella marisgermanici, assembly GCF_001983935.1. Classification (GTDB taxonomy): domain Bacteria; phylum Planctomycetota; class Planctomycetia; order Planctomycetales; family Planctomycetaceae; genus Fuerstiella; species Fuerstiella marisgermanici. The sequence goes on from NZ_CP017641.1 coordinate 1,074,086, forward strand.
TCGATGCTGGCTCAAAACGCCGACATCGTGTTGCTGTCGACTCGCAAAGATTACAGCCGAATCCCATATGTGGCTCAAAGCCGCGACTCGCTGCGAAGCCTGCAGGTGCCGCTGTTGGGAGCTGTCATGGTGGGATCAGATTCTGACTTCCAGCGACAGTCCTACGGCTATCGCCAGGAATTGCAGAAGCAAACTCCTGAGCGGTCGCAGTTGGTCAGAGGGTAGGACGCGCGGTGTCTGGTTAGCCGTGAAAGCGGTGACTGCACATGGCCGTGGGCACTGGCCCACAAAATATTAATGCTTCGCAACCCCGGGCCAACACCCGGGGTTACGTGCTACGGCTTCGTTCGAGGCCAAACACAGACTGAACTCTCAACCCAATGATTCACAGCGCATCACAACTTGACGGAACATTCACCGTAGATGTGGAAGACTACTTCCAGGTCTCGGCGTTCGCGTCAAACATCCGCGCAGACGATTGGGGTCAGTATGAATGCCGCGTCGAACAAAACACGCGACGAGTGCTGGAAATCGCGGCGGAATGCGGCACCCACGGAACGTTCTTCGTGCTCGGTTGGGTAGCTCAGCGGTATCCGGAACTGGTGGCGGAAATTCAGTCTGCCGGTCATGAAATTGGATGTCATAGCCAATGGCATCAGCTTGTGTATGAGCTCGGTCCGGAACGCTTTCGGGCCGACCTGATCGAATCTCGCGACATCCTGCAGGATATCACCGGGCAGCCCGTCACGATGTATCGCTCGCCCAGCTTTTCGATCACGAAGAAGTCGCTGTGGGCACTTCAGATTCTGGCAGAAGAAGGCTTCGACACGGATTCCAGCATCTACCCCGTGCATCACGATCGCTATGGGATTCCAGACGCTTCGCTGGTGCCGCACGTTATTCCGACACCGTCAGGCAGCATTCACGAATTTCCCGGCATGGTGTATCGCTTCGGCAAAACGAATATTCCCGTCGGCGGAGGCGGATACCTGCGACTACTTCCGTGGATGGCCACAAGACGTCTGCTGAATGGCGTTCGAAGTCAGGGGCGTCCGTTGAACGTGTACATTCATCCATGGGAGTTCGATCCGGAACAGCCGCGAATTGCGGCGTCGTTGAAGTCCAGGTTCCGCCACTATCAGAATCTAAAAACGACGGCGAGCAAGATTCGCAGCATGCTGCAGCAGTTTGATCTCGGACGCATGTCTGAAATTCTGGCACCTCTGAAGACACCATCAGACCTCACCGCGGCCAAACCGGAGGCCATGTTAAGCACATGAAACCTCGCGTACTGTATATCACTCATCGAGTTCCCTGGCCGCCGGATCGAGGCGACCGTATCCGAACATGGAACATCCTGAAGTTCCTGGCTAAACGAGCTGACGTGGACCTTGTGTGTCTCGCGGATGAACCCGTATCTGCCAAAACACGCAAAGCACTGGAAGGTGTGACGCGTCGTCTGGCATTTGTGCCTCACACCGGCCCGCGACGATACGTGCGCGGCGCGCTTTCTATGGCCTGCGGACGCACGGCGACGGAAGGGCTGTTCGAATCTCGCCAACTACGTTCCATCGTCAGAGTCTGGTCGTCGACGGCCAAATACACTGCCGCGCTGGCATCGTCGTCAGGGATCGCTCGCTTTGTGCAGCCTCCCTACCTGCAGTCTTCGGCGAGAGTCTGGATCGACCTGATCGACGTCGACAGCCAAAAGTGGCTCGACTACCAGGCGTCTTCGCGGTTTCCCATGTCGACCGTCTACGGGCTCGAAGGTCGCCGCCTGCGAACGCTGGAAACTCAACTGGCGGCAAACGTCGATCGACTGCTGGTCGTCAGCGAAGCCGAACGAGAACTCTTCACCAACTTCTGCCCCACGGCGCCGATTCAGGCCATTGGTAATGGAGTTGACACAGAATATTTTGCGCCGCTCACAATCGATCCGGTACCTCAAACGTGCGTGTTCATCGGTGTCCTGAACTACCGGCCAAACGCCGATGCTGTTGAATGGTTTTCGAAGAGCATCTGGCCGAAGGTGATGGAGAAATTCCCTAACAGCGAGTTTCGCATTGTTGGCAAGAGCCCGACCAGTGAAGTCGAAGCGCTGGACGATCTGCCTGGCGTGAATGTTGTCGGCCCGGTTCCGGATGTGCGACCGTGGCTGCATGAATCGAGTTGCGTGGTCGTGCCCTTGCGGATCGCTCGCGGCGTGCAAAACAAAGTGCTGGAAGCGATGGCCTGCGGTCGCCCAATCGTGTGTTCTCCGGCACCGCTTAAAGGATTGGACGTGGAACCGGGGCTGCAACTGCTGCAGGCCGACACCCCCGACGAGTGGGTCGAAAGCATCAGCCGCGTCTTCACAGACAAGTGTCACGCCGAAGAATTAGGGATGGCCGCCAGCGCTTGGGTGCAATTGAATCATCGTTGGAAAAGCTGTCTGGAACCGCTGATGGACATGATCCAGCGCAGCCATTCTGAGCCTGAACATGAGATCGGAGTCAGTTCATGAAGGGCTTAATCTTTACGTACCTGATTACGGCACTGGGCGTAAGCGGTTCGTTGTTTTCACCTTTCTACGGGTTCCTCGCGTACGTAGCGCTCGCGCTGCTGCGTCCGGATTCGATGTGGTCACACGCGATTCAGGGTGGCCGCTTCAGCATGATTGTCGCTGTTGCGATGCTGAGCAGTTGGGCGTGTCGTGGATTCGGAAACTGGGATTTGGGGAAGGCTCGCCCCGTCGTATTTCTGTTTGTGGGCTTTTGGATGTGGTCGCTGTTGCTTGCCATCGGGGCAGACAATCAGACGTTGGCCTGGGGCTTTGTCGAGCAGATGGCGAAGATCCTGCTGCCGTTTTTGGTCGGCATCACCACATGCAAAACGATTCGGGACTTGAAGGCTCTGGCCTGGGTCATCGTACTGTGTGAAGGCTACGTGTGTTTCGAATTGAACATGCACTACTTCCGCGGCTTCAATTTTCTGTACTTCATCGGCTTCGGTGGTGTCGACAACAACTCAGCTGCAATCGGTTTTGTGGCCGCTTTGGGAGTTGCGTTCTTTCTGTTCTTGAATTCAGAGAAGATTTGGCAGAAGGCGCTGATCGGCGCGTGTATGGCGTTCATTCTTCATGCGATCCTGTTTTCGTTTTCTCGAGGTGCGATGTTGGCGACGGTGATCGGAGTCTCCATCTCATTCTTTCTGATCAAGAAAAATTCGATGCACTACAGCATGTTTGCGCTGCTGCTGATGGCCGGATTTGTGATGGCCGGGCCGGAAGTACGCCAGCGGTTTTTACGAACCTTCGAAAAGAAACGCGGTGAACACGAAGCGTCAGCTCAAAGCCGGTTGGACCTGTGGAAGGACTGTTACGTCGTCTTTATGCGAGACCCGGTTTTCGGGTGCGGCCCAAACCAATGGCCATTGCTGGCTTCAGATTTCGGCTGGCCGGAAGGCAAAGAAGCTCACAGCCTGTGGGTTCAGACGGCGACAGAAACCGGCATTCCTGGCATCACGATGTTTGCCGGATTCTACCTCGTCTGCATGTGGCGCTGCTGGAGAACTCTGCATACTTTGTCAGACAGAGCGCCCCCGTGGTTTGGTGATTCGTGCCGTATGACTATCGCATCCCTCACCGGTTTCGGAGTAGCCGCTCAGTTTGTGAGTCTGGAGGCGTTGGAACTGCCCTACTACGTCGCTTTACTGGGAGCCGGGACGCTGATCGTGCATACACGCATGGAACGCGAAGGCCTGATTCCGGCCGACGATGAACAGGAAGTGGAAGTTGCAGACTGGCGAGACGGGACCGAAGAAATCGGCCTGCGCCCACTAAACGCTCCAGCGGGGCGATCAAGTGAACCGCACCTTGGAATTTTGAACTGATCGAACAAACGGGTACGCTATGAAAATTGCCTACATCCTTCTCGTGATTGCTGCTTTCGCGGTGAGCTCGCAGGTTGTGATGGACCTGATCGCCGAAAGCGGAGCCACCGCTTCGGCGTCTCAGCAAGCCATAGATGTTACGCCGAATGTTGTCGTCGAAGGCGAGTCGGCCAAAGGGAAGTACCAACTGGACCCGACTGTCGCGAAGCAGGTCGAAGCGATCTTAAGCGGCCAGGAAGTGACCGATCCTTTAACAGCCGCCACAACGACGACCAATACAGCAACGCCGGGCCAAGCAAGTTCGGACCCAGTCGGTATCCCGGCGTCTGACGACACGACAACGGAAATGGTGCCGATACCTGACCCGCTGCTGGTGACCAGTGCCGGGGCTGATCCCGACGCAACGGCTTCAGACGTGGCAGAGCTAAGGACGGCTCCCGATCCCATTCGCCAGAAGTCGCCTCTGCATCCACAGATGGTGACGCCAGGCAACTTTGAATATCTCGGCGCGATTCGACCGCCGCTGGTTCAGGGCCGATCCTCGACATTCGGCTACGGCGGCTGGGCCGTGACGTACCGTGAGGACGGCGACCCGGACGGACCAGACGATGGCTTCCCCGGATCACTGTTCATCGGTGGACACAGGCAACAGCAACTGGTGGCTGAGGTTACAATTCCACGCCCCGTGATTTCTCCGGAGAAGAACCTGGACGATCTATCTGTGTTCGAGGTCCTGCAGGACTTTGGGGACATCACCGGCGGCATCCGAACTCACCTGACAGCGGGTTCGTCTGAGCCGTTCGAGATTGGCGGCATGCAGGTCGTCGACGATGGTCTGCACTGGACCACCTACAAATATTACAACGTCGAAGGCCGCGACTATCTGTCGCATGCGTTGTCGTCACTGGATCTAAAGCGACCTCAACCGAAAGGCTTGTGGCACCTTGGGCCGTTTCAATCGGGCGACGCTCGCTGGCACAGCTACAAGCACGCCGGTTATATCTGCGCTGTGCCCGACAACATCGCAGATCGCTACCTGGGCGGCCGCAACCTAATGTCCGGCCTTCAAATTGTTACGGGGTTGCAAAAGTCCAGTCAGGGGCCGGCACTGTTCGCGTACAAAATACCGGAACGCACTCCGTCACCAGGTGCAAGTCTAGACGCGGTGCCGCTGTTGTGGTATCCGATGGGCAGTCCGATCGACAAGCACCATCATGCGGATTCATGGCAGGGCGCGGCGTGGTTGACGCTGGGCGACAAGCAAACCGTAATCGTCGTTGGCCGGAAGGCCCATGGCCCGGTGCACTACGGCGAACCTCGCCCGGGCGACTGCTACGAAGATAAAGGCTACCACGGTTCCTCTTACGAAGCTCAAATGCTGTTTTATGCTCCGGGAGATCTTCTCTCCGCCGGGCGTCGACCGGTTGCGAACGTGAGGCCATGGTACCGTTGGGATTCCACAACACCGGGCGGCGGCATTGACCGGTTTATGTTTCAGGACTGCGGCCGCGAAATTGGCGGCTTGACCTACGACAGGAAACGCAACCTGCTATACATGGTGGAAGTCGCCGCTGGTCTGACCTCCGAAAATGAATGGGAAGTCCTGCCTGTGGTGCACGTCATGCGGCTGGTGAATTAGCGACGGTTCAACAGATCTGTCGGACAGGATTACATTTCCCGACCGACTTCACCGGTCGCGCTGCCCTCACAAAATCATGTCCGACGCAAACGTCCGCAATCTTGTCGCTTCCGATGGTGTGTCGCTTCAGTTTCGGCACTGGGCCACCAGCGATTCACCGCGCGGCGTCGTGGTGTGTTTACACGGGATCCAAAGCCATTCCGGCTGGTATGACGCTTCTTCCCAGCAAATGTCCGACGCTGGTTACGCAGTCTACTTTGCCGACCGACGCGGTTCCGGACGGAATGGCTTTCGTCGAGGTCACGCGGATCACGGATTACGCTTGCTGAACGACGTTCGCCAACTGGTCCGGTTAGCCAGGCGTGAACACCCACGCGTGCCGTTGACCTTGCTCGGCCTTAGCTGGGGCGGAAAAACGGCGACTGCTTTCGCTCAGTGCTGGCCCGGCGCCATCGACCAACTTGTGCTGTTGTATCCGGGCCTGAAGCCCAAAATTCGGCCCAACTTTGTGCAGTCGTTTCAGCTTCGATTTGCCCGCCGACACGATATTCGCTTTAAGACGGCCAGGGTTCCGCTAGCCGATCCGGCGCTTATGACGGACGATCGAAAGCATCAGAATTTTATTCTCAACGACCCACTCGCCCTGCACTTCGTGACCAGCGGGTTTCTGAATTCCGGACGTGATCTCGACCGTATCATCGCAACCAAATGCGAACCGGTCCCGCCGACGTTACTGATGCTGGCCGGAAACGATCGTATCATCGACAACTTTGCGACTCGGCAATTGGTTTCGAAATTCGATACGAACAGCCTCACCATTCGCGAATATCCCAACGCTCAACACACATTGGAATTCGACAGCCGCCGCGAACAGATCTGCTGTGAAATCATCGACTGGATATCCCGCACCACGGCGTTTACGGTTCAGCAAACAGCACCTTGTGCAGCTCCGCCAGTTCGGCCGCCGGGATCTTGATCACTTTGCGGTCGTATGTCATCAGCCCGTTGATTTCGCCTTCGACGTCGGTTGTCTGAGTATACACACCCGCGGCAATCCCCTTGCGTTTTAGATCGTTAAGTCTGTTCAGCGAAGTGACGTAACGTTCTTTGTACTCGCCTTTGTTTTTGGGAAGATCGCCGTAGCCCCAGTTGCGTCGGTCGGCGTCCCACAGGTGCTGCTTCACCGGAAAACCGTGCCCGCCAAATTCACCCATCACTTTGATAAACGGCTCAAACCGACCGTTACTGCCAAGGTCGAAGGGGAACTTCGGATGAGGGTATTCATGATGATCCACGATATCGCCCACCGGCCAGAAATTGCCGCCGCTGGCGACGTTGACCAGGCGTGACGGATCTCGATCCACCATCCACTTGCCAACTTCCATCGTGCGATGCTGACCCCATGCTTCATTAAACGGCACCCAAACGACAATTGACGGATGATTTTCCAGAGTGTCGACCATGTGTTCCAGTTCCGTCATGAATTGTTCGTGATCTTTGTCCGGCCAGTTCGCGTCTTCGGGATTGGGTTGTAGCCGAGTCCACTTTGGATTGTTGCCAGCGCTGACCTGATCCTGCCAGACCATCATGCCCAGTCGGTCGCAGTGGTAATAGTAGCGGCGAGGCTCGACCTTGATGTGCTTGCGGATCATGTTGAAGCCAGCCTTCTTCAGCCATTCGATGTCAAACAGCATGGCTTCATCAGACGGCGGAGTCAGCAGGCCATCCGGCCACCAACCCTGATCGAGCGGTCCCCAATGGAAGACGGTTTCGCCATTCAAAGTCATTCGCCAGTGGCCGTCGGCGTCTTTGACCTTCCCGACGTCGCGGATACCCGCGTAAGAATGAATTCGATCGATGCGATTCCCGTTGGCGTCATGAAGACGCACTTCGACGTCGTAAAGATGCGGCGACTCGGGTGACCAATGTTTCGCATTTTTGACCGTGATTTCGTGTGTGAGCACTTCGCCGTGCGCCGTGCCGACGACGGTATCGCCGTCTTTCACGACAACTCGTATGGTTCCTGCTGCTCCAACAACGACTGGCCGGACAACAATTGAGTTCGACCGTGCGCTGGTGGTGATTTTTACATCTTTGATGTAGCGGTCCGGCACGGCTTCCAGCCAAACCGTCTGCCAGATGCCGGATACCTGCGTGTACCAGATGCCGCGCGGGACTAGTGTTTGCTTGCCGCGAAGCTGATAGCCTTCCGTGTCGTCGTCGACTCGCACTATGAGTTCGTTGCTGCCATCTTGAGCGGCGTGTGTGATATCAACAGAAAACGGAGTGTTGCCGCCCTGATGCTGGCCCACAGACTGCCCGTTCACAATGACTTCACAGCGATAATCGACTGCTTCAAAGTTAAGCAGCAGTTTCTGGCCCTCAACTTTTTTCGCATTGAAAGTGCGGTGGTACCACAACGTTTCGGTTTCATCGAGCAGACGCTGCACGCCGCCCAGTTTTGATTCCAGACAAAACGGAACCAGAATTTTGCCCTGCCATTCAGTGGGCGGTTGAACCTGGTTGCGTTTTGTAATGGCATAGTCCCAGTGCCGGTTCAGGTTTGTCCAGTTGTCTCGCCGCATTTGTGGACGCGGGTACTCAGTCCACACATTTTCACCCGTAACCTTTGCTCCCCATTCGGTAATCAAGTCGGACTGAAACGGCTTCGTGCTGCGTTTCGCGGGTGGAAGTTCGGGCACGTTATCGGCGTCGACAAGATGCACATCAATGAACTGACCGCCGCCCGTTTGTCGGCAATGCACGGCCATCAAATTGTCGCCGACTTTCAATGAAGATCCTTTTCCTTCCGCCAGCGGTACAACTTTGTATTCGGTTGTGTACCCGCTGAACGTCGCTACGGATTTACCGTTGATCCAGATCTCGGCATCCTCATCATGATGAATCAGCAACGCAGGATTTGCGGGCACGGATTTCAGAGCGAACATTTTTCTTAGCCAGATATTGTTTGTCGCCCACGTCGTGCCGACTCGCGAGCCCGGCGTGTCGCGAGTTCCAAAACCACCGTGTCCTTCTTTCCAGTCAGCGGTGTCGAAATTAGTGGCCTGCCAACCGTCAGCAGGCTTGCGAACGGTGTACCGCCAGGCGTCGACAATCTGCGCGTCACATGTGGAACCAGCATTCGCCAAGGAAATGACCGTGATCACCAACGGCATCCATCGAGTTTCGCTGATATTCAGAATACGCGCTTCAGTGGCCATGATGTTTCCCTTTGATGAACGGACGATTGTCTCTCGAAGCCCAATTGTGCATTGCTGACTTCCAGCTGACAACCTTCAAGCAACCGGGGCTGACGGGACTGCGGTTCGCTGGGGCCATCAGCAAAACTTAGCCACGCACAGCCTGTTCCGATGTCCGGCGACGGTGCGACTTCAAAGCAGCCGTCAGAATAAGTTGACGCTAACTCACAATGGCAGGAATTCTTTGCCGGTAGAATGCATCAACGTTCTAACGTTTTTTGCGGTCGATTTTTGAGACTCCGACAATCGATGCATCGCTTGCGATTGATCAGACAGGCCATCGGTGCGATCATTCCGCGAAGAGATTCGTACTGAGGCAAGTGATGCCTGCAACAGGCGGTCGAGCGGAATTGAACATACTCAGGTCAGAAGACGAACCATGGGCAGAAGCTTCGAAAATCGTAAACATTCCATCATGAAAACGGCCGGACAGAAGTCCAAGCTGTATGCGAAGTATGGCAAGCAGTTGTACGTCGTGGCCAAAAATGGAGTTCCCGATCCCGAAGGCAACCCGGCGCTGCGAAACCTGATTGAACGCGCCAAAAAAGATCAGGTGCCCAGCCACGTTATTGAAAAAGCCATCGAAAAAGCGAGCGGCACCGGCGGTGAAGATTACTCGGCAGCACGCTACGAAGGCTTCGGTCCGGGCGGATGCTCAGTGATTATCGATTGCCTGACGGACAACAACAACCGCACGATCACAGAAGTTCGCAACTGCTTTACAAAGACCGGCGCGAAGCTGGGAACGGCTGGCTCAGTGTCGCGTTTGTTCGACCACCTTGCGGTGCTTTCCTTCGCAGGCGACAACGAAGAAGAAGTTCTGGAAGCCATGCTGGATGCTGATATCGATGTCGACGACACCGAATGCAAAGACGGCAAAGTGACTCTGTTTGTTCCGCCAAGTGAATTTTATAAAGCGACCACTGCAATGCAGGAAGCGTTTCCTGAAATTGAACTGGAGGTTCAGGAAATTACGTTTCTGCCTCAAACAACAACGGAAATCAGTGAAGAGGACCGGCCAACGTTCGATAAGTTTATTGAAATGCTGAATGACTGCGACGACGTCCAGGACGTCTACCACAACGCTGTTTTGCCGGACTAAGGCGGCGGTTTGACATCACAAACCAGCAGAATGTCCGTCGCTCCGTGTTTCCTGTTGCCGCAACATTCGAACTAAGCCGTCACTGCTTCGCCGTCACTGCTTCGCCGTCGCTTGCTGGCGATTCGCCTTCCGGCAACTTGCCCAGCGTATCGTCGACTTCTTGCAGGTCGCCCGCTTCCTGCACCGCGCCCAAGATGTATTCGACATAGCGATCGATGGAATGGTCGGAAAAATGGTCCACCTTGAAGCTTAACAAGCCGCGCAAAAAGCCACGCCACCTGTCGGCCCGCCGCAGCACACCGGATAAGTCTCGAAACTTGCCGTTACAGTTCAGGTATTTTTCGGTGCCACCGTGGCGGTAGCCCATCCAAGCAGGCGGTACGCGAGTCACGATGTCGTTGTTGTTGACCCAGCGAGTGTGGTCCAGTTCGACGAAGTTCACGAATTGCTTGTCTCCCACACGAGGACTGCCATAAGTGAATAGCGCTTTTGGCATGGATTCGATTTCTGAAAGATAGCAGCGTCCCGCGCAGATGGTCGCCATCGCGCCACCCAGCGAATGGCCCGTAAACCACAGCGTCTTTTTGTTTTCGACCAGTGCATTTTCCAAAATGGGCCACAGGTCGTCGACTTCCTGATTGAACCCCTTGTGGACTCGGCCAAACGTTTCCGTCACGACAGCCACGGCGTTGGCGTCGGCCTTGATGTCGTTCCATTCGTTTGGCTCCGTCCCGCGGCATGCGACGACGCAGTCCGTATCGTTCCAGTACATGTAGGCCTGAGCACCGTCGCGATCGTAGTACTGGAAGCCTTCAAAACCCATATGTTCCACGATCCGTTCCGCGTGGACTTCATCGTAGTACGACGCGCTGGACAGTTCGGCAAACAGCAGCGACTGCACCAGCATTGGCTTTTCTTCGATGGGGCACGTGATTTTGGAATGAATCGGGACCAGAGACGCAGCGTCGGACATGGCAGTTGGGATCTTCAGAATTACTGTGTTGGTGGACGGCGGAGCCACCCGAGCCCGCAGAATCACAATTTCGACGCAGGTTTTCCACCTCTGAGCCGCGCTTTCCACTGCAATTCGCGGATGCCAGCTTAGGCAAGACGGCGAATTTGCGAGATCCCAAGATGCGGTTTTCGGCCAATCGGGAAAACGGTACGATCCGCGTGCGTACGACCTAAAGTCTCCTGTCGCTGCAGAAGGAACGGATCCCTTGGCGATTGCATTAACCGATACCGAACCTGTGACACTGCCCGAACCTGAGTCCGTCAAGAGCCCTCCGGCAGTCCCGACGGAGTTGCGCCCGGATATCGATCGCATCATCCGATCCGGGCAGCAGGCTGAGACCGCTCCGGGATCGGCGTGGCCCGTGTTTTCGATGTCGCTGGCCACCGGAGTGCTGCTTTGGTTGAGCTTCACGCCGCTGGACTTCGCGCCACTGGCTTGGATCGCGCTTTTTTGGTCCAGGTTCATGCCGCCGGACTTTGCTCCGCTTAACTTCGCTCCGCTGGCATGGATCGCGTTAGTGCCGCTGTGTTTGTTGCTGCGAGTTGAACGGCTTCCGAAACGAGCCTACCTGGCTGTGGGATTTGGCGCCTTCATCTGGGCGATTGCCACGTTGCAATGGATGAGACTCGGGCATGTGACCATGTACGGAGCTCTGGTTGCCTTAGCGTTTTATGTGTCGCTGTACTTTCCCGCATTCGTGGCCATCAGTAGAAAAGTGATCAAAGCCGGCTGCCCGATGTGGCTGGCTGTCCCGCTGGTCTGGACAGCGCTGGAATTCGTGCGAGCCTACCTGTTAACCGGTTTTTCGTGGTACTACCTGGCTCATTCGCAATACCGCTGGACGACGCTGGTGCAAATTTCGGATGTCACCGGAGCGTACGGTGTTTCGTTTTTGATCGCGATGGCTTCCGGCGTGATAGCGGCATGTCTGCCTGCGGGGCTGCTGGTTCGCCTGCGGCTGGCGCCTTCTGTTGATACGACAAGCAGCAGTTCATCACGCGGTCAGCGAGTGGCGGTTGCCTGCGTGATCGCGGCAGTGGCTGGCAGTTGCTTTTACGGAATGAACAGAATTCAACCCGTCGACTCGGCAGGTGATGGGCCGGTCGTTTCCGTCGTACAGGGCAATTTTACGCCGGAACTGAAGCACGATCCGACCAAGTCAACAAAGATGTGGCTGGATCACAATTTGTTGTCTCGACTTGCGTCGCAGCACCGGCCGGACCTGATTGTCTGGCCGGAAACCATGTTTCCCGAACACGATGTCGTGATTGCCGACGATGTCACGGACGACGATCTGACAGGCAACCTGACGATGCCCGGCCGTGCCAGCAACAGCGCTTTAGCACAGGACATTATCGCAAGGTGGCGAAGTCAGCGAGCGCGTGACCTATTGAAAAACATCAGCCAGGAAACGGGCACGGCCATGTTGATTGGTCTGATTACCGAAGTCATCGAAAAGGACAAGCGCAGCGTTTATAATTCGGCGGCTTTCGTGCGCCCGGACCTGGGCTACATGGGCCGCTACGACAAAATTCATCGTGTCCTGTTTGGTGAGTACCTTCCCTTTAAAGAAACTCTGCCGTGGCTGGTGCGACTTACCCCATTTCCGCCGGACTACGGAATTGCGGCCGGCAGTCAGCCGAAGGCTTTCGACTACGCGAAGGCTTCGTTCGCTCCGATTATCTGCTTCGAAGACACGGTTCCTCAGCTGGTACGTCGCGTCGTCAACACCGAAGGCGAATCCGGCGCTATGCCTGACGTGCTGATCAACATGACGAATGATGCGTGGTTTCGAGGCTCCAGCGAACTGGATCAGCATCTGATCACGGCGACGTTTCGCTGCATCGAAACGCGACGGCCGATGGTGCGAGCCGTCAATGCTGGAGTTTCGGCATTCATCGATTCGTCAGGACGCATCCGGCAACCGGAAACGTTTCTAGTTGTCCCCGAAGCTGACGATGGTGCGTTTGATAAGCCCGTGCAGGTGGAATCGCTGATCAACCCTGAGACCGGCCGTCGCTATCGGCAGTGTTCTGCCGTGATGACGGCTCAGGTACCGCTGGACGGTCGTTCGACGGTCTATCTGAAATACGGCGACTGGTTTGCGATCTTGTGCAGCCTTCTGGTATTGGTGGGAATTGCAGTTGGAATGCGAAAACCTTCAGTTGCTAATGCCCACGCAAATTCTTGAAAGCTGTTCGCCATGAGATCAATCTTCAACGCAGCCGTCGTTCGTACATTCACCTGCGTCGCGTTTGGCCTGCTGTTCGTCGGCTGTGTAGACTCCGCTGGTCCATCGGCCAACCCGCCTCGGCCGCCAAAGAAGGCCGAAGCTCCGGTTGCTGGCCGGCCCAAAACGACCGACGACATTGGCGAATTTAATCCGGACGACGGTAAAGAAACCGTTGATTCCAAAGTGAAAATCAGCAACCCCATCACAGGCGCGCTGGAAGCCTATGGTCCTCTAAAGCAACAAGCGGCTGAGCTGGGAGTGACCAAAGCGGTGCAGCTATTTCACGCTTTGGAAGGTCGGTACCCAAAGGATCATGATGAATTCATGACCAGAATCATCAAAGAAAACCATATCCGCCTGCCGGTGCTCGGTGCCGGCAAGAAGTACGAGTACGACGTCGCGAATCACGAACTTGTTGTCGTGCGCGACACAGGCAAAAAGTAACCGGCGAACGAATTGCGGCGCACAGGATTCCCGGGCAAATTGCGAAGTGCGGGACGGAGCCTAACTGGACAGCGCCACCTTTGGTCATTGGGCCGTACTTTTTTGGTAGCCCGAAGTGTAAGCGAGGGATTCGTCGCAACTCGATCCCTCGCTCACACTTCGGGTTACCATCCGCACCAACGTGGCGCTGTCCAGCTAAGCTGCCTTCGATAGATTCTCATTCTCAGTCTCAGTCACGACTGGCCGCACGGCATCGTCTGGATACTGGCCAACCTTCCCGATCAAGTCTGCCACTGATTCGTCGCCGCGAATTAACCGCTGCCCAATCAGGTCCAGGCGGTCCATTTCGAGTTGTATTTTCTCCGTGAACTCGGCAATTTCTTCACGAGAAATATCGGGCGGCACAAAGATCGGTTGTCCGGCCAGCAGCAGCAGGCGAGAGAACGGCTTGGGAATCAACATGTCCGACCAGCCGCCGGGCACGGACCAATAATTGGTGCCGGTAATTGTCGATGGCACGACGGGCCGTCCGGTGCGAGACGCGATGTACACGATGCCGTCTTTCATGACTCGTCGAGGTCCCCGTGGACCATCCGGCGTGATGCAGACGTGCAGGTCAGGGCGGTCGATCAGTTGCCGAGTTGCCTGGGCACCCCCGCGGCTGGCGGAACCTCGCACCGGCGTGATGCCCACCATTTTGATGGCGTGAGTCAGGTAGGTACCGTCCTGGTGGCGACTGATCAGGCCAGACAGCTTGAATGTCTTCCGCGAAAACAGAGCCGCGACGATGACGTCGTGCCACATACAAAAGCAGTATCGCAGCGTTCCGGTGGTGCGAGCGTAAGGTGTACCATCTTCGACCGCTTTTCGATGGTCGATGCGAACGGTCAGAAACAGTGCCCGCAGCATCCATGTGGCCACTCGAGCGATCATCCAGTTCACGTACGGATTTCGAATCTTCATGACGGCATCCTTGCCGGAGGTCAACAAAATGGAGCGTGCCGAATTTCAGCAGCTACGCAGCATACGTCAACCGCCCGGTTTCTGGAATCTCAGGATTTCGGCAGCGATTTCGCACGCGAAGCTGAGCAGAAAGCCAATTTGGCTTGTGATGCGGGAGACGATCTGCGAAGAATTGAGATCGGCGGAATTTCCTCCGTCGCCTGTCACCTGGTAGAAGTAGAGTCGTCATGAAATTCGTGCTTGCACTGTTGTCCTTCGCATTCATTTTGGTACCGGCTTTCGCGTTCGCTCAATCAAAGTTGCCGGCGCTGACGAGTGTCCTGGTGGACAGCACTTTGGACGGCGAAAAACAAAATGTGTTGTACTGGGCTCCAGAGACGGCTCGCACGCAGCCAACGCCGCTGTTCGTGTTTCTGCATTCATGGAGCGGCAACTACAAGCAGGACAACAGCAAGTGGCAACAGCAAGCGATGGAACGAGGATGGATCTACGTGCATCCCGACTTCCGAGGTGCCAATAGCTCGCCCAAGGCATGCGGTTCGAAGTATGCTCGACAGGACGTGCTCGACGCGATGGACTGGGCTTGCGAAAAATTCAACGTCGATCGCTCACGAATCCATCTCGCCGGGGTGTCCGGCGGTGGACACATGGCAATGCTGATGGCCGGCCACCATCCGGACCGGTTCACATCTGTGTCGGCATGGGTCGGAATCAGCGACCTCGCCGAATGGTATCGCTTTCATGTGAAGGACGGCGAACCGCAGAACTACGCAAAAATGATTCTGAAATGTTTCGGCGCACCGCCCGGCAGCAGTCCGGAAGTGGACGCAGATTATCGCGACCGGTCGCCACTGTTCCATATCCACAATTTGGGAGACCTGCCGATTGATATCTACGCTGGCGTCAACGATGGTCACACCGGCTCGGTTCCTGTCCGTCACTCGCTAACTGCGTTTAACGAAATCGCAAAGGTTCGCAAGACGGCGCCTGTTACCGAAGAGGAAATGGAACAACTGTGGACCGACCGGCGTCTCAAGAACCCTCAACCGTCCGATCAAAAGCCGGACGAACTGCTGGGCCGCGACATCCTGTTGCGCCGGACGTCAGTCCACGCGCGAGTCACCATTTTCGAAGGCGGCCACGAAAGTCTGCCATCCGCCGCCTGTGATTGGCTGGCGAGACACGGCGGCAAGTGAAGACAGCAGCGCGGATGCTGAATCGCACTGGTGCTTTCTTTATTCTGCTGACGGCAACTGCAGACCGAAATATTCGTGAATAAATGCCTTCCGGTCGTCTTCCGACTGCACGTACTGCACCAGCGCGTACAGCTTCTTCTGATCGCGCAAGAGCTTGGCTGCCAGGCGTTCTTCGTCGGCCAGATTCTCAGGCATCGGGCCGGTGACCTCAACGTTGGCGAGATCAATTTCATCTTCAATCACGCCATAGCGCTGCAGCATTGCCAGACTGGTTTCGACGCGTCGATCATGCCGTTGCCGATCGCATAAGCGTTCCCGCAGCCAGTCGATTCCGAACGCTCGAATCTGTTCGGTTTCATTCTTCAGGTGATCGTAAACTCGCTGATAAAAATCGGCGTCCGGGTTACTCCATCGCAGAAATTCCATCTGAGTATTCAAGTCCCGCTGGTCGTACAGCAAAACACATTCGGCCGGTTCGCCGTCGCGGCCCGCTCGCCCGATTTCCTGGTAGTACGATTCCATCGAACCCGGCACGTCGGCGTGAATCACAAACCGAATGTCTTCCTTGTCGACTCCCATGCCAAACGCATTTGTCGCCAGCACCAGGCGATTGCGCCCGTTCATGAAGTCATCCTGAATGGACTTGCGCTCGCGCCGTTCCAGGCCCCCGTGGTAGCACACATGCTTGACGCCGTCCGCGCGGAGGCGGTCGCTGAATTCTTCCAGTGTGCGAATCAGCGTGAAGTAGACAATTCCGCTGCCGGTCGATTTCGGTGTCAGCCAGCGGTCGAAGATGACCTTCATGGCATCCAGTTTTTCATCGCCGTCCCACACGTCCATCACCTTCAGGTCCAGGTTTGGACGATCGATCCCTTCGTGAAACAGGCGAATATCGTCCGGTTGCAGGCCAAGTTGTTTTACGATGTCGGCCTGTACTTCCGGCGTTGCGGTGGCGGTGAGTGCGATCGTGGTGGGGTTGC
The DNA here is from genome assembly GCF_001983935.1 of Fuerstiella marisgermanici. GTDB lineage: Bacteria > Planctomycetota > Planctomycetia > Planctomycetales > Planctomycetaceae > Fuerstiella > Fuerstiella marisgermanici. The sequence continues at coordinate 1,090,788 of NZ_CP017641.1, forward strand.
CCATAATGGCTCGCAGATCGGACAGTCGCGTGTAGTCCGGGCGGAAGTCGTGGCCCCATTCGCTGATGCAATGAGCTTCATCGACGGCCAGCAGCTTGACTTCGCGGCTGGCGATGACGTCCAGAAATTCCTGCTTCCGAAATCGTTCCGGAGTCACGTACAGCAGCGAGTACCGTCCATCGGCCACCGCCTGATAGCGGTTCTCACGTTCATGTTTTCGCAGCGACGAATTGATGAACGTCGCCTTGATGCCTTTGGCCTGCAACGAATCTACCTGGTCCTTCATCAGCGCGATCAGCGGCGACAGAACCAATGTTATTGGCGGCTTATCGCTTTTTGGAGCATCCGCCGCGATCGCCAGCGCCGGAATCTGATAGCACAGCGACTTGCCCATGCCCGTCGGCATGATCACCAGCGCATGCGAACCGCTTAGCACGTGTTCGATAATCTGCTGCTGAGGGCCTCGAAAGGTATCGAAGCCGAAGTGAGTTTTCAGGATGTTCGGCGGAGTAGCAGTGGTCATTAATGAGTCAGTTGATTGGCAAAGACGGGCTTACAATGAATTCCGAACTGTAGCGAATTGAAGATGGCAACTGTGAGTAAGTTTAATTTTGAACCACAGAAGGCACTGAAAACACGGAACTGTTTCGTCCAGGCTTTCTTCGAGCTTTCTGTGTGAACTCCAGGTCTTCCGTCTTCGCCGCCTGGCGTGCGTCGAAATTCAAAAGTCGCCACATCCCAAATGCGACAAACGGCGCGACCAGAAGGACTTCCGCCGCCTTGACCGCAGCCTCATCACGCTTCGATCGGCCCTTGTTCGCGCGCCTTTTTGTATCGCTCACGCCATTCGGGAGAATTGTTGTTGGGGACAAGCCGAGTGTCCGCGCCGGCGGCGAAGTACGGATACTTGCCTTCATTGGCGGCCGTCAACATGAAGTTCACTTTTCCGTTGCTCGCCGTGTACATGCGTTTGCCGTCGGCCCATGTGGTTTCAATCAGTCGATGCGGTTCCGGGCGAGATTTGGGTCGGTCTACTTTCAGGCGTTCAACCGTGTCCCAGTTCACTTCGTAACCAATACCCGGTTTGTCGGGCACTGCTGCGAGACCATTCTGAAGTGTGATTGGTTCCTGCAGCAGATCGTCCTCAAACAGTTGGTGACAGTTTACTGCTGGCCACCGAGCCTGCCGCAACACTCCGCCAAAATGCAGCGAATACGCGGCCGTCAAGCCGGCGCCCACCAGTTGCAGCCAAAACGGCATTTGCACTTCGCCGCAGAACCGTCCTGCCGCGGTAAGCGAGCTGGCTCCGCCGCCCGCGACAAAGCCATCGCAACAGCCGGATTCCACCACCAGTCGCGGCTTCGGGCTGCCGTAGTGCATCGCAATTTGAACGCGTGTGTTTTGGACGATCTTTTGGTTGCCGGGAATGTCCGACTGCGGAATCGGCGATTCATAAATGTCAACCTGCGGATACTTCGCCAGGCGTCTCAGGATGCTCATTCCCTTCTCGGCGGTCAGCAACGTATCGTTGAAGTCCATGTCGATTTTAAATTCGGCCGGAAGGGCGCGCGTGGCGGTTTCGAGCTGTTCAAAAATGTCGAACCAGGGTCGGCCTTTGGTTTTGTAAGAAACGTAGCCAAGCTTCCGGGCTTCCTGACATTCCGATGCCATGTCGGCGGCGGACGTGTCGATATTCCACCAGCTTAGCGGCGTGGTGCTGTGAACCTGCCTTCCCATCAATGCATGCACGGGCACTTCTGCGGTGCGGCCGACGGCGTCAAACAACGCCATCTGCAAACCGGCTCCCAGAGTGTCGTCCCACATCACTTCGATCGCGCTTTTGCCGACGATTCGCTTTACATCTGTTTCCGACGGGACGCCCCACGTGTAGTACAGCAATGTTTCGCCGACGCCCGTCTGGCCTGATTTCAACTTTACTCTGCACAATTCGATGTAGCGCCAATGAGGCAGTTCGCGGTCCATGTTGCGGCGCGGTGTTTCGCGGTATTCCAGCTTCACCGTTGTGCGGTCGACGCTGACGACTTCAAACTGTCGATCATTGACAACAGAACCGTTCGCCATAATCGACTGGCGCGTAAAACCTGTGAGTGCACCCACAGATGCCAGTGTTGCGGTTCGCTTTAGAAAGCTGCGTCGATTCGTCATCATGAGCGTACGTTACCCTTCAAAAAACACGGACACAAAAATCAATGCGACCCGAAGACCGGCTTCTGCTGCACAAACATACTCGACGTGAATTTCGAACACGAATGGACAGCGGCGAATTGCGAGCCTGCATCATTCCCATCGCTGCCATCGAACAGCACCTCGAACACCTCGCGATGGAACACGACTGGCGAAGTGCCAATTATATCGCGCTGCGAGTCGCAGAGAAACTATCGCCGCATGTCGTTGTCGCTCAGGGTGTCATGGCGGGAATCAGCGAGCACCATATGAAGCACGTCGGTACTCTCACGCTCACGCCAGCCACGTTTCTGGCTGTGCTGGGTGACCTGATCGACAGTGTCGTGAGAGCCGGTTTCGAAAATGTGCTCGTGCTAAACGGACACGGCGGCAACATCGTGCCGTGTCGAGCCGTTTGGGATCAGTTGCTCCGAAAGTTTCAGGTCAATCTGCAGTTTCTGCCCTACTGGGACGTGCTGACCGAAGCCGATGCCAACGAACTGCAATCAAAGAGCATCCCCGGCCACGCTCAGGAATTCGAAACCGCGTTCGCCCTGGCCGCCTTCCCGGAAAACGTAAGAAGCGAAGCAGTAGCCGACCAGCCCGACCCCGCTCCGGCCATGGCGACGGCAGAAAACGGCCAGCTTCTCATCGATCGAACGGTCGACCGAGTGGCCGACTATCTGCAGGAGATGCTGGACCGAAAACGAACTGCCGAAGTGCCCGCGTTTTTCGAATGACGCACGCAACAACCGCGACGCATGTGATAACCATAAATTGCGAGCGCGTAGCTGTGCCGAGGTTTGCTATGCGTCCACCTTCCACCCGGCTTTTTCAAACAGCGGAACGTAGATGGACGGCAGCCAAAGGCGGTCTTCCGAATTCGGCACGGAAAAATAGTTGTGCGGATGAATCAGTCGATCGGAATCAGATGTCAGGTCGATCACGTAGCGACTGGGCAATTCGCGACGTGACAAAAAGCGAAGTTCAAACGGTTCCAGCAACAGCGGATCCATCGCGTCGAAGATGCCGACGTGGTTCGCGCGAGCTCGTTTCACATGGCCGCGAGCCATCACTAATTCGGAATCCGATTCCGCCATCTGCTTCGCTTTGCCCGGCGGAATGACGGCCTGCATGATGGAATCCGGGCGGTCCCACGGATTGACGTTGGGCCAAATGAAATACGGAAACGCCAGGCCCCGCTGCAACAAGCGCATGTTGTAGGTCGGGGGGCGTCGAGTCGGCTTGTCGCGATCCGGCTGATCACGATTAATTAAGCACAGGAACCGGCCGAAGCCGTCCATGATCTCAAACCCGAAGTTCATGTAGTAACCGAACGAATCCAGATCCTGTCCCATGATCCTCATATCGTCCGTCACCACCTGACGGAACCCGTCGGTCGCTTTGGTGGCATGTTCGAAATGGCTGGTGCCCGGTTGGCCCACAACCTTTGACTGAATCAGAGTTCGCAGTTCGGCTGGAACCATCGTTTTGTACGCGCCCCACTTCTCGTCAAACGGCGACGACAGAAACTGATTCCATTCGTCCTTCTGCAGGTCCACGAACCTGAGTGTCGGGCCCGGAAAGGCGAAGCTGACTTCCGGCGTATCGATGCCCAGCAAACGTACGGCGACGTTTCCCTTCGGGCTGACGTTAAGAGTATCGCCGTCATGAACCTGCTGCCGAACGCTGCCTGGCTTACCATAGTAAATGCCAGGCGTCGCCAGGCCGGTGGTGCGGTTGTTTACGGAATCTGTGCGAATGGCCTTGGGCATGCTGGTAAGTCCATCGGGGAAAGACAGCATGGTAGAATATGCGTTCGATAGACTCCAGTAGCGCCAGGAAAGACCGGATGCATCCGCTCTTGTGGCGTATTGGATCTCGTCGGAAAACGCGAGCTCCGTTCGAATCGCAGCAACTCAGGCGAGTCCCACTACGATTCGCGTTGTCCTAACTGGACAGCGCCATGTTGGTGCGAATGGTAACCCGAAGTGTAAGCGAGGGATTCGTCGCATCTCGATCCATCGCTTACACATCGGGTTACCGAAACCACGGCCCGATGACCAAAGGAGGCGCTGTTCAGCTAAGTTGTCCCAACCAGTAGCGCACAAAAAAAGACCCGGTCCAAAACTGAACCGAGTCTTCTTGATTTCCCTGGGAGGTCGACCGCCTCGCGGCGTTGCGTTTGCGGTCTGTGTGCCCCGTATGACTGTCACGCCCGCAGGCGTGAACAGCTTATGTCAGGTAGTTGCCGACAGTCTGGAACTTGCTGTTTGCAGCGCTACCGATGGTAGAAACAGCGGCAAGGCAGACAACGATGATCAGAGCCAGCATAACTGCGTACTCAACTGCAGTCGGGCCGTCTTCAGATACCAGGAACTTCTTCACACTGTTTGCGAATTTCAACATCTCGAATAACCCCTCAGGTTAAGTCCGTAACAATCGGACAAATAGTTTTGCAGTGAGAAGACTCATCTCACCAACCCAAATCGCAACCTCGCATGCCGCAAGGAAGACTCTCATTACGATTAAGTCACCGACAATGTGTTTCGCCGTCAGGCCGGTGGGCCGAGTAGCGAAGCGGTTGTCTCAGTGACCTGACACAAAACTAGGTCGGCAAATTGGGCTGTCAAATTCTTTTGGAGAAAAGATTCGGATTGGCGTGAGCGGCGCGAAATCAAACAATAACTAAGAACCCCTAACAAAAGCTGTGTGGCCGCGTTGTGACGACAGTGGTCGAGATGCAAGGAAAAGTGACGAGGCGACAGATGTCGTCGAGGAGCGCTGACGCCGCAGATCGGCTGCTGTCGTCGCAACCCTCCGGGCCGCTTGTGGTTCCGCCTCAGGCGGCGGCGTTCGTCGTCGACGACAATTGTCGCCTCCTCCTCACTTCTTGCCTGAAACGAAACCACAAACGTCGCGGCTCACACAGGTTTTGTTAGGGGTTCTATGTCGTTGACCCTTGTGGAATTGGGTGACATGTGTGTGGCCAGGGTCGGAACGAGTAACGAGTGAAACCCCGGCGTTTCCTTCGCCCTGCACTGCACGACGAATCGAAGGCGGCATGACAATCGTTACAGTCATGCCACAACGATCGATTCCGGCAGAGACGTCAAAGCGATTCACAATGGTTTCGGTCCAGCGCAACCTGCTACTAGTGGCCGCCAGCTCCGAACCAAACGCACCAAGATCGCTAGCTTCAGTGGCAAAGTCATTGCTGGCGATTGGCCCCGAATGGCGGCACGCTTATCCCGTTTGCGGCAGGTCCAGCACGTGAGCGAACCGGTCGAGCACCAGCTTTTTCAGGTCCGCGAATTCGGGCGAATCGAAATCGCCCGTGCGGACGAGGTCATACGCCATTCGTCGAGCGACCTGCAGCACGGCGATATCTTTAATCGGATTGCCAACACGCAACGGCAGCGACCCGCTTTGCCGCGTTCCCAGAACATCGCCCGGTCCACGCAATTCCGCATCACGCTCGGCCAGCTTAAAACCGTCGGACGATTCTTCCATCGCGATTAGCCGATCGTTGGCTTCCGGAGTGTCACTTTCTGACATCAGAAAACAGTAGCCCTGATAGCTGCCTCGACAAATTCGACCGCGAAGCTGGTGCAACTGAGCCAGGCCGAAACGTTCGGCCTGCTGCACTACCATGATCGTCGCGTTGGGTACGTTGACGCCCACTTCAATCACCGTGGTGCTCACCAGCACATCGATTTCGCGGTCTCGAAAACGGTCCATCACGTCGTGCCGAGTCTGTCGGTCCATCCGCCCATGCAGCAGGCCGACTTTCAAATGAGACAGCTCGCCACGCTGCAGATTGCTGAACACCGTTTCGGCCGCCGCGTCGTCTTCTTCCGACTGACCTTCCACTCGCGGGCACACAACATACGCCTGTCGTCCCTTGCTGACCTGCTTCCGCACGAACTCCCACGCGCGAGTCGTCTGGTCCGGCGTTTGGACGCGGCTGGTAATCACCTTTTGCCGTCCCGGCGGCAGTTCGCGAATGGTCGAAATGTCCAGGTCACCAAACCGCGTTAAACACAGACTGCGCGGAATCGGCGTGGCGGTCATGACCAGCACGTGAGGCTGTCTGGGCGGCGACAGAGCTTCAGCGATCGCTTCCGGTGATGCGGGTTCGCTGCTTTCGCCCCCTTCGCTGTTGCCAAACGCGGCCCGTTGTCGCACTCCAAAGCGATGCTGCTCGTCGATCACCGCCAACGCAAGGTCGCGAAACTTCACGGATTCCTGAATCACGGCCTGAGTTCCCACGACCAGCTGACAGTCGCCCGACGCGATGTCCGCCAAAAGCTGCCGACGTTCGGCGGCGGGCAACCCGCCAACAAGAAAGCCGCGTTTCACCCGACTGTTGACCAGGATTTCTTCGAAGGTTTGCCAATGTTGAGTCGCCAGCACTTCCGTCGGAGCCATCAACACGGCCTGATAGCCACTCGCCACCGCCGACAGCATCGCATACACCGCGATCGCCGTTTTGCCAGCTCCCACGTCCGCCTGCAACAGACGATGCATCGGCTGCGACTGTTCCAGATCTTTCGCCAACTCCTTCACCACGACGTCCTGCCCGTTGGTGAACCGGAAATCAAACAGCCGTCGAATTCTCGCATCAACTTTCGCCGTCATAGCAATTGCTCGTGCCTTCGAATTAGTGCCCCAAAAACGACGCCTCAGCGCGAGCCCCAGTTGGAATTCGAAAAAGTCGTCCAGAATCAACCGATGCCGACCAGCGTCGAATTGCTTTTGTGAAGTTGGCGTGTGCAGAAACTTTAACGCCGTCGGAAGGTCCGGCAGATTATGATGCTTGCGAAAGTACTCCGGCAGCGGTTCCGGTACGAGGTGAGCGTAGCCTTCTACGGCGGCTTTAGTCATCCGCCGCATCGCATCCATTTTGATGCCGTCGGTCAGCGGGTAACGCGGCAGAACGCCCACCACGCTGCCAACGTCTTCCGATTCTTCCTCACTGGTGATCCAGTGAATCCGCGGGTTTCCAAATTCCCACCGACCCGATTTGCGCTGTGGCTTGCCGCTGAAGATGACGTGGTCGTCGTCCCGAAACTTCTTCAGCATCCACGGCTGGTTAAACCACGTGCCTCGCACAAACTGACCATCGCATTCCAGCAACACACCAACCAGCACACGCCCCTTCGACAGGTTGCGGGTGTCGCGATCAACCACGCGACCATGCACCGATTGTTCGACGTCTTTTTCAAGTTTGTGAGCCGGTCGTAAATCACTGAAGTCATTCACGCTGTGAGGCACATGCCACAGCAAATCCAGCACCGTATGAATGCCCAGCTTCGCGAGCAATGCGGCCCGATCCGGCCCCGCGCCCGCTAGAAACTGGACCGGAGTGGCCAGCGGGTCCTGCGACGAACTAATTTCCTGAGCCGTGTTTTGTGAAGAAGTACGTTCCGACATGCGAGCGGTCTGAATTATCCGAGCGGTCAAGCGCCCCGCACGTCACGCGTCATTCCACGAGGTCACAAAGCGGCAGTGTAGCCGTTTCGCCGTCCGCAATCTGCGCAGAATCTCGCCACGCGAATGCTCGCCCGCGGTCAAAGATTTCCGAGCCACACGGCATTGGCCCCGGTTGTCTGCACTCTGTCTGCCTTGAGATTGACCTGCGAAAGCAGCCACAGAATCGTCTTCCGGCCACCACAAGTGCGCTGAGGATGTTAATCGTTTTCCGCGACTATGCCCGGCTCGCATTTCTGTGACGGATTTCCAGCACGCCACTTCGCACGATACAGTCGCGGCACGGCAAGAAGTGCGCGTGAGCCGCGACGCCTGTGCGAGCGACTCAGCGTGCTGTTATTCTCACATCAGAACTCAATGCAGCGTGCAAGGGCGTTCAATGGAAGGCACATGATGCAAGTCCACCTCAGAATCCTGTTCAATCTATTCGCATGGGATGCCGTCGCCTCCCTGCTGGACCTACCCTCAGCTCAACGTCTCGCAACTCGCGATGGGCAGTCTGAATTCTCAGATCGGCCAAACACGTCCCGTTAATTGTGACCGGAACGATCCGGCATGATGTCGAGCGGGCTCTTAACGGCGAGGCCAGGTTTGTTCATGACGTGCAGATACTTCATGGTTGTCCGCACATCCTTGTGGCCGAGTAACTCCTGCACCGTGCGAATGTCGGCGCCGTCTTCCAGCAGGTGAGTCGCAAAGCTATGGCGCAACGAATGAGGAACTGCGTTTTTCACAATCTTTGATCGCTTCAAATGCTTCTTGAACTCCCCGGAAAAATAGTCTTCGCACACGTGATGTCGACGCCGCTCGCCACTGACCGGGTCGACGGAATGCTGTCGAGCCGGAAACACCCACTGCCACGCAGGTTCCGCGTTGGCATTCGGATACTTACGCTCCAGCGCGTGAGGCAACCAGACGCGGCCCCGTCCCTGTTCCAGGTCTTCATTGTGCTGATACAACGTGCGAGTAATCTGCTGCTGCAACAATTCACGACAAGCATTGGGCAGCACAGTGATGCGATCCTGATCGCCTTTCGCATTCCGCACCACAATGTGCCCTTCGTCAAAACACACGTCCTTCACACGCAGCCGACGACATTCCAAATGCCGCAACCCGGCCCCGTACATCACCAGAAACATCAACTGCTTCAATCCGGAAAACAGCGGCCTCAGCCGGGAAACTTCCTCCCGACTAAAAACGACCGGCAAACGTTCTGCCTTGCCTGCCGGAACGACGTCCAGAAAACCAATTCTCTGCGCAAACACCTTTTGGTACAGAAACAGAAGAGAACTCTTCGCCTGATTCAGTGTGCTGGGAGCCACATCTCCTTCCACCACCAGCGAACTCAAAAACTGTCGAATGGCAGACTCTGGAGGCAGCGCGGCGGCCGAATCATCCGCCAAACCTGCAGCCGCCGTGGAATGCCCGACCAGAAACCGCTTGATCCAGCCCACATACGCCAGTTCCGTCCGCCGCAGCAATCCGCTAAGTCGAGCTTCCCGACGAACCTTCTGCAGCATCGCCGGTTCCTCAGGATCGATCCTGCCGACCAGGCCCGCAGTTTCATTGGCTGACAACGGTTGGTCTGTGCCCAGCAGTTTCTGCTGACCGGCGAATCGACTTAGCGTGGTGACCACTCCCTGCAGTTCAGCAATCGGCTGCTGCAATACGTCCTGGTGGTAAATCTCTATCGCCTGCACCGCTTGCAGTCGCTGCCACGCCGGAGTGCCCTGAGTTTTCACCTGCTGCAAAAAACGAATCACAATCGCCTTGTCAACGTCGGCCGGCAGCAGTTCATTCTCATACAGGAACTCGCGAAACCGCAGAATCCACTTCACGAACCAACTCCGCTCGTCCCGCGAATATTTCCCTGCCTCCAGCACCTCTTCAAACTTCTGAACACTCACCGCGCGACTCCTCACAAAACGTCGAATATGGCAGGAGTCTACGATTTCAGTTTTTATTTCCAAGTCACCAGGCGAGTGTTGCAATTGTGGATAAAACCTGAGAAGCTGGAGTCAGTTGGGCAGAAGCCCGGCAATAAGATTTTAGACCCAGCAAACGCCGGGTGAATTATTGATCGTTAGCCAGCAAAGTCCGCATGGCCACGGATCCACCAAAACTGCCCGAGCCGTACAAAGAGGCGTGCACCGCCTATTCGGCAATCCTCCGCGCTCAGTTCCGACTTTGGACGAGCTCAATGGGCGTTGCGGCACTTCTACTGGTGAACGCTTACAGCGCGTCGAACAAGCCGAATATCCAACTGCCTTTCAGTCTTGGCGAAGTCTCTCCGTTAACATTCTTTGCCATTTCCACATTCATCCTGTCATCACTTTGGTTTGCACAGTTAATTCAATACTGCCATTCCTTCCGCGCCCACGAAGTTGTAGAGCGGCTCGCCAGACATTACGCGGACACAGTCGTTGCGCCGGCCGTCAATGATGAAACACAGGATCTTAAGCTATTGCCGTATCACGAGATTTTTCATGCCTCGGGGCCGGCTCACTTTGAGCCGATACTCGATGCGTGGGAGGCCAAAGACTGGGTGCGCAGGTTTATCGGCACGCCACTTAAGGCACTCATGTCGGTTGTGTGCAGCGGACTCGCCGTATTCGCAATTTTCAAGGGAGTCCATAGCCTGTATGCACTAGCCGTTCCTGGTCAACTTCCGTTGTTTCTTATAGTCGCAGTCCCCGCGGTGACCGTCGGTTCTTGCAGCATCATTAGTTTCTTCATCCTTGAAGTCCCACGGTTCTATGCGAAGCTCTGGCACAATCGTGCTGGCTAACCATGGGTTGCACCGGAGCCGGGCTTGCGGGCGTTTTCTGATGGTTAACTTTTCCCTCCCGGCCCGGTGAACCCGATCGTTAGCCCTCAATCTCTTAGACAAAGATTCCACAATGATCAAAGACGATTCCGATCCTGATATTGATGTCTTCCATTCCCCCGTCAAAGACATTGATGGCAAATATTTCACAATCGGTGTGTTCACAAAACCTGAAGGACCACCATCTTTAATCACATCTGATATCGACGGTAAAGATCATGTCCGAGTGTTTCTAACTCAAGACTCAGCCACTACTTTTACGTCTAGCAGCAAGTCGGGCCTTCAACTCATCGGGTGGGATTCCTTGGTCCCACTTGCCCTCCAAATGGAGAGTTGCAGCACAAAAATCCCATTCATCTATCTTGAGCAAGCCGGTGACGGAGTCACTAAATTCGAGTCCGTGTCTATCGATGACCTCTTGAAATAAAGGTTGTGTTGGATCTGGTACCGTGATACGGAATTCATCGTCGTTCTCCGGTTCATCTAAATCGTCTCGTATTGGCACAAATGTTCCTAATGCCACCGCTTTTCTAACTGGCTCTCGTAAATCCATATTTATTCTCCATGCAGCCCAGAGCTACCAGACTGGCTAACTAATGAGCGTTTGACTTCGCGGCGATGGTAGTTGGCGGGTTGGTCGCGGGGTTGATGTTGTTGTTTGAGTTGGTGGCGATGCAGGTTGGTCGAGCCGAAGCTCAAACGCTTTGTTCAAGGAGCCCGGCTGGGTGCGAAAGGCTGAGTTTTTCTGCTTCGTTTCGTGCAGAATTTACTCACCGCGCAGCGTTAAGAGACTCGGTTGCTCCACGGTTACGTGATCGATTGGCTCAGGCGTCCTGTCGTTTCGACAGGCTTCGAAGACTCGGCTTCGTTCGGTGTGACAACGTCATCATCCGGAATCGAGATACGGCAGCGGGTGTTCGTACAGGACTCGGCCGACGTGATCGGTGATCATCACCAGATGCAGGTCACCGCCGCATTCACGACACACCATCGGCCGCTTCGGTGGTTCTTCCGCAACGGCTCGCTTCGCCAGGATGTAACACATGCCCAGGTAGAAACACGCCAGCATCCGCACATAGTCGATACTCAGCGAACTGTGTGAGTGCAAAAAACCGTAGTAGCGGATTCTGTGAAAGTTCGGCGGCAACACGTGCTGCAAAAAGCCTCTCACAAACTCCTGCCCCGAAACTTTGCGACGCTTCGAAAACTTCTTCCCCGACGGCGTGTAGCGATAGGTCACGTGAGTCTCATTCATCGACTCGATGCGGTTGTTACTGATCGCCACACGGTAAACGTACGGAGCCAGATACTTCAGCACGCCGCGTCCGTCGCCCACCGCTTCGACATCCATCACCCACGGCCGAGTCCACGCACGCGGATCAGCGGCCAGAAATTCGTCCTCAATCCCCGCCGCTCGAACCGCATCGCGAAACTTCGCGGGGAAGACTGTGGACGCGGCCTTCTCCGGCAGCAGAAAATTCGGCGGACACTGCTGCCAGCCGGGCGGTCCCGGCGGACCATGGCGTGGCGAGCCGCTTGACCTGGTGCGTTTCATGCGCCGAGGCGTGGCCGTTGGCTCCTGCGAACCATCTTCCGAAACACCACCGCCGGGCACCACGAAATGCACGTGCGGATTGTAGACCGTGAAGTCTCGCCCCCACGTGTGCAGAACTCCGAAGAAGCCCATCCGCTTCGTGCCAACGAACCGCTTTCCAGACGCCAGTTCGTGAATCGTCTGACTGCCACAGTCGAACAACGCTCGATAGCACACGTCCTGGTGAGCGCGCACGACCTTCCGCAGCGCTTCGGGCACTGTGAAGGTGACCATAAAGTAGGGCACCGGCAGCAATTCGGACAGACGATCGGCGAGCCACTTCTGCGTCTTGTCAGACTGGCAGTTCGGGCAGTGTCGGTTGTTGCAACTGCGTCCCACCCAGTGAGTTCGCTGGCAGTCGCCGCAGTCGTATCGCAGATGGCCCAGTTCTCCGGTGCGACACTTTGATATGAAACTCAGCACGCGCTTGTGCTGCAACGGCATGCGTTCGCCGAACTGTTTCAGATAGTCGTCCCCGTGCTGCCGCAATACGTCGGCAACGGTCGGCATCTATCGCGGCTTGCGATTTCGGTGCGGATCGTTGTCAGGACCGATAGGTGGTTCGCCGGGCGGCGGAAACATGTTGTCGAACAATGTTCCCGCGTCGGCGATATCGTCGTGAGTCTTGCGACCGTCTTCTTCCTTCGGATCCGTCAGATGCAGGTAGACCAGCGTCGTCTGCAGGTTCTTATGGCCAAGGAACTTCTGAATCCAGCGCAGCGACACGCCGGCCTCAAACAGATGCGTGGCGATGCTGTGCCGCAGCGTGTGGATCGAAACCTGCTTGGTGAAGCCGAGCTCGCTGACCACATCCTTGATGCAGCCTTGCACGGTCGACGGATCCATCGGCCGCGACGTCGTCGGGCCCTCTTTCTTCGTGCGTCCGATCTGCGGAAACAGCAGCGTTGGATTGCGATGCGTCTTCCAGTAACTGCGCAGCACATGCAGCGTCGAATGCGGCAACGTCACGAAGCGATCCTTCGCGCCCTTGCCACGATGCACATGCACCAGCATGCGTTCGGCATCGATGTCGCCGATCTGCAGACTCAGCGCTTCGCTCATCCGCAGGCCGAGCGTATAGGTGGCCCAGAAGTAGGCTCGATTGCGCGGCTGCCGCACGGCGGCGATCAGTCGGTGAACTTCGTCGATGGACAGCACATCCGGCAGCGTTTTCTGTTTCGGAATACGCAGCTTCGTGAGCACTTTCCAGTCACGCGGTTCGGTGTACTTGTAGAAGAATTTGAGCCCACTGTAAGCGACTCGCAGCGAACCCGGAGCGAACTCGCAGTCGTTGATCAGGTACAACAGATAGTCGGCGACCTGTTGTTCGGAAAGCTGATCCGGCGGCGTGTGGTAATGACCGGCCAGCTTGCGAACTTCGCGAAGGTAGCCATCATGAGTCCGTTGCGCCATACCCCGCAACTGCAGATCCTGCGACATCCGTTCGCGGAGCGACTTCGTGGGTTGGTTGTTACTGCGTTGTTCGTCCGAGTTGCTGTTGTTCCCGTTCTGTGAAGAATGATCGTGTGACATGAAATGGTCTCCCTGAAAGTGAAAGAAACAATCAGAAAGACATGGCACAAGATTTCACTACATTCGCAAATCAGACTCCATTAGAAAATACCCCGCCGCGCAGCGGCTCACTTGAACAAAACGGTGCACCCGAGCGGCGAAGTCGGGCGTTTTCAAATGGACAATCTCTCGTCGCCGCCGGGTGATTGGTGACGTTCTACGGACTAAACACATTGATTGAGAACTCGCTGTCCCCATGCAACGTTACGACAGCCAGCGGTTTACCATGCAGCAACACGGTGTAGCCGCCACGAAACACAACCGTTTCTCCGATTTTCTGAAACCCTGCCACCGTAATGGAAGGACATCGCCGGAGAGCCAGTCGCCACAATGCCGCATCAATTGCGACATCCCTTGCGGACGCACCGTCCGTAGAACAATCGCATGCAGCGGAGCACTCAGCATCGCTTTTCGTGTCTGTCATTGTCTTCCTTTCGTGCCGCGCTGATGCTGGCCGTTATGCAGCAATCATGTTCGTCTTGGCAACAACCTACACGCCTCGCCCTGGGCTGATTGGGTTCTCGTCCGCCTTCGCATTCATTGCTGTGTCTTTGCTGGCGTACGTGGTACGAGTGGTTCCTGATCGACAAAAGGAGGGGCTTACCATTCTGGCTCCCTACCTTCTCCTGTTTATTCCGCTCGGCTTCTCCCTCAACACTCGATTTCTGGATATTCAGCACCACGTTGCACTGTTCATCTATTTCGCCTCAGCGTTTGGGTTCTCGCTTCACAACTTTACTTTTCCCCATCGGGCCAACTATGTTACTGGAGTAATCTCTGGATTCTTAACGGGCCTGCTGCTAACGTTCATCGGTGCGTCCTACGCATTCGCCTCTGGACCGATCAATACCGATAATGACACCGCGTTCTGGCTGTTACATGTTGCATTCATTCTGTTGTGGTTCGCTTTCTCAACTATTGTGTTCGCACGCCAATCCTCAGCCGCTGGTTCAATAAAGGACCGCGACGGAGATGCATAACTAATGAGCGTTTGACTTCGCGGCGATGGTAGTTGGCGGGTTGGTCGCGGGGTTGATGTTGTTGTTTGAGTTGGTGGCGATGCAGGTTGGTCGAGCCGAAGCTCAAACGCTTTGTTCAAGGAGCCCGGCTGGGTGCGAAAGGCTGAGTTTTTCTGCTTCGTTTCGTGCAGAATTTACTCACCGCGCAGCGTTAAGAGACTCGGTTGCTCCACGGTTACGTGATCGATTGGCTCAGGCGTCCTGTCGTTTCGACAGGCTTCGAAGACTCGGCTTCGTTCGGTGTGACAACGTCATCATCCGGAATCGAGATACGGCAGCGGGTGTTCGTACAGGACTCGGCCGACGTGATCGGTGATCATCACCAGATGCAGGTCACCGCCGCATTCACGACACACCATCGGCCGCTTCGGTGGTTCTTCCGCAACGGCTCGCTTCGCCAGGATGTAACACATGCCCAGGTAGAAACACGCCAGCATCCGCACATAGTCGATACTCAGCGAACTGTGTGAGTGCAAAAAACCGTAGTAGCGGATTCTGTGAAAGTTCGGCGGCAACACGTGCTGCAAAAAGCCTCTCACAAACTCCTGCCCCGAAACTTTGCGACGCTTCGAAAACTTCTTCCCCGACGGCGTGTAGCGATAGGTCACGTGAGTCTCATTCATCGACTCGATGCGGTTGTTACTGATCGCCACACGGTAAACGTACGGAGCCAGATACTTCAGCACGCCGCGTCCGTCGCCCACCGCTTCGACATCCATCACCCACGGCCGAGTCCACGCACGCGGATCAGCGGCCAGAAATTCGTCCTCAATCCCCGCCGCTCGAACCGCATCGCGAAACTTCGCGGGGAAGACTGTGGACGCGGCCTTCTCCGGCAGCAGAAAATTCGGCGGACACTGCTGCCAGCCGGGCGGTCCCGGCGGACCATGGCGTGGCGAGCCGCTTGACCTGGTGCGTTTCATGCGCCGAGGCGTGGCCGTTGGCTCCTGCGAACCATCTTCCGAAACACCACCGCCGGGCACCACGAAATGCACGTGCGGATTGTAGACCGTGAAGTCTCGCCCCCACGTGTGCAGAACTCCGAAGAAGCCCATCCGCTTCGTGCCAACGAACCGCTTTCCAGACGCCAGTTCGTGAATCGTCTGACTGCCACAGTCGAACAACGCTCGATAGCACACGTCCTGGTGAGCGCGCACGACCTTCCGCAGCGCTTCGGGCACTGTGAAGGTGACCATAAAGTAGGGCACCGGCAGCAATTCGGACAGACGATCGGCGAGCCACTTCTGCGTCTTGTCAGACTGGCAGTTCGGGCAGTGTCGGTTGTTGCAACTGCGTCCCACCCAGTGAGTTCGCTGGCAGTCGCCGCAGTCGTATCGCAGATGGCCCAGTTCTCCGGTGCGACACTTTGATATGAAACTCAGCACGCGCTTGTGCTGCAACGGCATGCGTTCGCCGAACTGTTTCAGATAGTCGTCCCCGTGCTGCCGCAATACGTCGGCAACGGTCGGCATCTATCGCGGCTTGCGATTTCGGTGCGGATCGTTGTCAGGACCGATAGGTGGTTCGCCGGGCGGCGGAAACATGTTGTCGAACAATGTTCCCGCGTCGGCGATATCGTCGTGAGTCTTGCGACCGTCTTCTTCCTTCGGATCCGTCAGATGCAGGTAGACCAGCGTCGTCTGCAGGTTCTTATGGCCAAGGAACTTCTGAATCCAGCGCAGCGACACGCCGGCCTCAAACAGATGCGTGGCGATGCTGTGCCGCAGCGTGTGGATCGAAACCTGCTTGGTGAAGCCGAGCTCGCTGACCACATCCTTGATGCAGCCTTGCACGGTCGACGGATCCATCGGCCGCGACGTCGTCGGGCCCTCTTTCTTCGTGCGTCCGATCTGCGGAAACAGCAGCGTTGGATTGCGATGCGTCTTCCAGTAACTGCGCAGCACATGCAGCGTCGAATGCGGCAACGTCACGAAGCGATCCTTCGCGCCCTTGCCACGATGCACATGCACCAGCATGCGTTCGGCATCGATGTCGCCGATCTGCAGACTCAGCGCTTCGCTCATCCGCAGGCCGAGCGTATAGGTGGCCCAGAAGTAGGCTCGATTGCGCGGCTGCCGCACGGCGGCGATCAGTCGGTGAACTTCGTCGATGGACAGCACATCCGGCAGCGTTTTCTGTTTCGGAATACGCAGCTTCGTGAGCACTTTCCAGTCACGCGGTTCGGTGTACTTGTAGAAGAATTTGAGCCCACTGTAAGCGACTCGCAGCGAACCCGGAGCGAACTCGCAGTCGTTGATCAGGTACAACAGATAGTCGGCGACCTGTTGTTCGGAAAGCTGATCCGGCGGCGTGTGGTAATGACCGGCCAGCTTGCGAACTTCGCGAAGGTAGCCATCATGAGTCCGTTGCGCCATACCCCGCAACTGCAGATCCTGCGACATCCGTTCGCGGAGCGACTTCGTGGGTTGGTTGTTACTGCGTTGTTCGTCCGAGTTGCTGTTGTTCCCGTTCTGTGAAGAATGATCGTGTGACATGAAATGGTCTCCCTGAAAGTGAAAGAAACAATCAGAAAGACATGGCACAAGATTTCACTACATTCGCAAATCAGACTCCATTAGAAAATACCCCGCCGCGCAGCGGCTCACTTGAACAATACCATGCACCGGAATTGTGCATCACCCCGAATTTACAAATCAAAGCCGTCCGGCACAATCCGGTGATGGTCGACGTTACTTGCCAAAGATGAATGCCTTCTCCCGATGATTACCTTGACTTCTGGCAAAGTGCACGACGAGATTGACTTTGCCGCTATCCAGCGAACTTACGACGATGCTATGCCGGCAGAAGGCCTACGCGGCCAGAATATTTCAGGTCCGTATGACTTGTATTCAGTCGAAACCCTCCGAGATCGGCACGGATTACGGCGTCCCCATGGGACGCCAACTGATGCGTTCGTATTTGCCGAAGGTGAGCCTTCAAAACGTCAAGTAACCAAGATCGGCGGGTTGCCCTACTGGCCTGCCGCAAAGCCTTGGCCGACGAATGCCGATGGAAGTCCGATGTGGTTCATGGCGCAAATAAACTTTTGTGACTCTTTGGACCTCGTCCCCGAACTTCCGGGGGATATATTGTTGATACTGACAGAGGATGAGGCAGGCTGGTGTTACGACGATTGCAAGTCGATGCATTTCATCTGGGAGAATGTCACGGACCAAGAGTTGATCTCCCAGCAAAAATTTCCTGAATTCGATTACGAGTACACACACTTTGACGGCTACGGAGTGATTTACCGAACCGCAGACTACCCCGAAGCCTCCGCTGCTGCTGAAGAACTTGATGTACGCGACAATTATTGCATTGCGGTTCTGCCTGCCGTAAAGATTGGTGGCGTTCCAGATCATCTATACCGTGGTTGTGTCTCAGGCGGCGTCTACATTGCCCAACTCGCTTCGGTCAACGCAGTTCCTGAAATTCGCTATCCTTGGGCGAATCGTGAGACGCCATACGACGGAGGGTTCGGCGAAACTTCTGCCGGCAATTACTCGATGATGATCGGTGACATGGGCAGCCTGCATCTTTTCCTGAAGCCAGATGGGACCATTACCTGCAGCAGTGAGACGCACTGAGCAGCGTGGGCAAGTAACAAAACGGTGCACGGGAATTGTGCATCACCCCGATTTTTTCAAATGTAAGCCGTCCGGCACAATCCCGTGACCGTGGTCGTTAGCAACTCAACGTCACAGTTCTTCCTTTCATCGCATTGTTTCAAATGGTTGGTTGTGGCGCTTGGGTTTTCAGTCAGACCATTGTTGAAAACGTTTTCACTTTTTTCCTTTGATTCCGCCGCTTCGTGTCAGACGGAGTGATCTCACGTTTTCACTTTGCTCCCTTGACTACTGAGCTTCCTGTCAGACAATTAAGGTTCCCTGTTCTCACCGTGAGTTTGTTTTCAGAACGTCAACACAGCCGCTTCTCGGCAGCCACACTTTAAAGCTCAGCCAGCCCTTCAGCTTCCCGGAAAGTTGCTAACAAAACGGTGCACCGGAACCGTGGGCCTCGCCAATTTTCGATTTCACATCTTCACTCCACGGTCCGGTGACCGTGGTCGTTATGCCCCCAAAGTTCAGCGCTCATGAAGCGAACCACGATCCAAAAGATGCTTCGACCTACACTTCTCGCGACAACCGTGGTAGCCGTCGTTTTCTGGATGGTCATGTTCGTTTTCTGGGGCACAATATCTGAGGCATACGGGCCAATGGAACAGGATGAAAGCTGTTGCCTGATTTGCTACCGCGACCGGGTTGAAAAATGGGTTTGCGGAACGAAGGTTCGAAACGAAGTGACCTCCAACGAATATTCTGACTGGATTGACTCGTTCACTTCCCCGGATCATGAACACGTGTGGGCGGGGTCTACGACATACCACCGCGCGCGCTGGTTCGGCGGAACCTCGATCGGGTGTGGCGGGGTCGCGACGATCCCGAGGATGTTTGAACAACGCAGTCTCCTTGGTGAAGCCAAGTCGCAACAACTTGTGCTCAAGTACCATGAACTTCTCAGGCAACAATCGCCAAGAATCGACTTGAACGAACTGGCTCAATTCGTGGATATTGTCGTTCAAGATCCAGATAAACTGCTGAAACTTGAGACGGAAAACTGAACAACAGGGCATAACAAAACTGTGCACCGGAACCGTGGGCCTCGCCGATTTTTTGATTTCACATCTTCACCCCACGGTCCGGTGACCGTCGGCGTTATGTGCGAAAGAAGGAGGCCACTCTGTGGTAGCCGCCAAGTCACCCAGTCGTGAGCGGATTCGCCGTGCAGTCGTAGTCGTCCTCGTCATCGCCGGATTTCGCATCTATCCCGAGTTTGCACCGTGGGGCACCAATCCCATTACAATCCTCACTTCATGCTCGTGGGGGGCGTCATTCGATTCGACCGAGATTTCTAAATCCACATCCCCTCATTCCGGCGACGTGAAAACGTGGTCGCTCATTCACCAGACGCGTTCTCCACGCGGCCTCGACATTGTGTCGAACGCTGAGGACCTACAGCACCCTGATTCGAGTATCAACTACTGGACTTGGATTATCAGTGACAATCTCGTGTTGGGTCCACGCGTCGTCTCGCAGGGCTACATGTCCGGTGATAGAATCAAGGATCGAAAACCACCTGAAACCTCGCACGACAACCACAATAGAACTATATTTCAATTCGAAAAGGGATCCTTGCCGCTGGACTATGCCAGCCACACATAACAACACCATGCAGCCGAGTTGTGGTCGGCCCGCAATCACATGGATCATCAACCGCCACAACCGGCTGATGGTCGGCGTTAGCTGGCAAAGCATCAGCTTGCCACTATTCCCGCGGTTTTGGCTACGGATCGAAGCGTGAATTGGAGAAATAGACAATCAGAACTGAATCGCATCAATTGGCACTTGAGCCGTCTATTCGGCATGGTTATCGGAGCGATTCAGGGGGCCCTCCTGGGGCTCTTAATTAGTCTGGCCGTTGACAACTTCCGCATCTTCTTTCCTTGCGACATTATCGCATTCAGCGCGCTGCTCTGTGCAGTGATCGGTTACATTTTTGGAGAACGCGTCGTGGAGTATCTCACGGATCTCATACGCAAAGTTCTGGACTACCTTCCGCACGGCCCCAGTTAGGTTCCCAATTGTCTTGGCACATCTTCTGGTAACATCTGCCCGGTATTCATTGCTGGCAATACACAAACTTTCCATCCATTCACAAAACGCCCACGCAAGGCCAATCTGAAACACCAGCGCTTTGACGTACAATCTCACCCGCTCACAAACGTGAACTTTGCTCATTTCGCCGCGCGTCAATCTGGCAGTCACCCGCACACCTGCCAGCTAACCAAACGGTGAAGCCGAGTTGTGGTCCATGGCGTTTTGCTCATTGCGAGGCTCGTTCATTTTTCCAGTCTACCGCCACAACACGGCTTACCTTTTTCGTTATTTTGCATCAGTGGCGGTGTTCGGTTGCCACACATCGGCTGATGTCCGGCGACCATGGCAGGCACGCCACGCCGAATGCGTCGCACACGAAACCTCGCTTCGCAATCGTCCCGTTGATCGTCAGTTCCTGCTGCTTGCCATCCGTGCCCAGATCAAATCAATTCGTGGGCGACCTTCAAGTTTCTGCGGTCGACGCTTCATCCATCCATTGAATCAGGTTCACCTGCGACCGACGGAAGGATTGCTCCGGGCAACCCCTTTCGTGTGATTCGGATTGCCAGGGCTCCCAGGCAGACAATCCAGGGCTTTCGTTTTGGCGAATTGTCCGTAGACTGAATGTTGTTGATGCTCGCGGCGTGATCGTTGATCGAACAGCGGGCAAAATAACAACTCGTTGCACCGGAGCAGCGGCGTCGTGGACTCTGAATCCCGCGTCGCTCATCGCTGCCCGGTGAACTCAGACGTTATTCGGCGTGAGCAACCCTGCCACGGACACTCGCGAAGGTCGCGCGCTCAGGCGGTTGACTCAAAACTCAGTAACCTCGACTTCCAGCCGCGTTATGCTCTGCGCACTGCCTTTGCCCTGGATCGTTGCTGCGAATTGCCATATCCAATCATGCAGGGTGCGGGCGTAAAGCATTGCCCCGGTCGTGACTGAAAGCTGGCACGCGATTACGACTTACGGAAACCACGTTCGCTCGAACACAGAAAACGGCAGCGCAGAAACTCAAACAGCCAGCGTCATCGCGGATGCCTTTTCCTCACCGCAAAAGACCCAGGCTTCCAGACCCGCAAAGGCACCAGTACGATTCAGTCAAGGCGAACGCACATGATGGGCGTGAGCTTGCGAACAAACCAAACGCCCAATAACAAATGGATGCACCCGAGTTGCCGACTCGCGGGTTTCGAAGTCAACATCGCTCGCGGCAACCGGGTGATCATGAACGTTATGCGTACAAGACACCGTGAATGAGCTACTCACACAACTCGCCGAACGAATCCGCTGTTCGCCAGCAATTGAATGCGACAATGGGTACATGGATGACTCCGGTGAAATATTTCCGCCACGGCCACCACATCCACCCATATCCGAATCAGACGTTGCCCACGTGGAAAACCAACTTGGGTTTCCACTGCCAGAGTTAGTGCGGCAAATTGCCCTAACGGTTGCCGACGGTGGATTCGGCCCCAATTACGGAGTAAACCGATTAAAGCATCCCGCTAATGTGCCATTCGAGCCACACTGGGAGTACCCCATGTCTGTAGAATCGTGGCACCACCTGTACCAACAACCCAACCCAGATGAACCGGATTGGCTGTCCGCCTACCCACGACGGTTCATTAGGTACTGCGAGGTTGGCTGCAATATTTCACTGCTGGTTGATTGCACGGACGACTCCGCAATGATGTTTATCGACGATCCCAACGTCTCAGACTCAGTCAAGCCACTAAATCAAAGCCTTGATCGTTGGCTCAACGACTGGATATCAAAGCAACCATGGCCGCGTGATACGTACGCATAACTAATGAGCGTTTGACTTCGCGGCGATGGTAGTTGGCGGGTTGGTCGCGGGGTTGATGTTGTTGTTTGAGTTGGTGGCGATGCAGGTTGGTCGAGCCGAAGCTCAAACGCTTTGTTCAAGGAGCCCGGCTGGGTGCGAAAGGCTGAGTTTTTCTGCTTCGTTTCGTGCAGAATTTACTCACCGCGCAGCGTTAAGAGACTCGGTTGCTCCACGGTTATGTGATCGATTGGCTCAGGCGTACTGCCGATTCGTCAAGCTTCGAAGACTCGGCTTCGTTCGGTGTGACAACGTCATCATCCGGAATCGAGATACGGCAGCGGGTGTTCGTACAGGACTCGGCCGACGTGATCGGTGATCATCACCAGATGCAGGTCACCGCCGCATTCACGACACACCATCGGCCGCTTCGGTGGTTCTTCCGCAACGGCTCGCTTCGCCAGGATGTAACACATGCCCAGGTAGAAACACGCCAGCATCCGCACATAGTCGATACTCAGCGAACTGTGTGAGTGCAAAAAACCGTAGTAGCGGATTCTGTGAAAGTTCGGCGGCAACACGTGCTGCAAAAAGCCTCTCACAAACTCCTGCCCCGAAACTTTGCGACGCTTCGAAAACTTCTTCCCCGACGGCGTGTAGCGATAGGTCACGTGAGTCTCATTCATCGACTCGATGCGGTTGTTACTGATCGCCACACGGTAAACGTACGGAGCCAGATACTTCAGCACGCCGCGTCCGTCGCCCACCGCTTCGACATCCATCACCCACGGCCGAGTCCACGCACGCGGATCAGCGGCCAGAAATTCGTCCTCAATCCCCGCCGCTCGAACCGCATCGCGAAACTTCGCGGGGAAGACTGTGGACGCGGCCTTCTCCGGCAGCAGAAAATTCGGCGGACACTGCTGCCAGCCGGGCGGTCCCGGCGGACCATGGCGTGGCGAGCCGCTTGACCTGGTGCGTTTCATGCGCCGAGGCGTGGCCGTTGGCTCCTGCGAACCATCTTCCGAAACACCACCGCCGGGCACCACGAAATGCACGTGCGGATTGTAGACCGTGAAGTCTCGCCCCCACGTGTGCAGAACTCCGAAGAAGCCCATCCGCTTCGTGCCAACGAACCGCTTTCCAGACGCCAGTTCGTGAATCGTCTGACTGCCACAGTCGAACAACGCTCGATAGCACACGTCCTGGTGAGCGCGCACGACCTTCCGCAGCGCTTCGGGCACTGTGAAGGTGACCATAAAGTAGGGCACCGGCAGCAATTCGGACAGACGATCGGCGAGCCACTTCTGCGTCTTGTCAGACTGGCAGTTCGGGCAGTGTCGGTTGTTGCAACTGCGTCCCACCCAGTGAGTTCGCTGGCAGTCGCCGCAGTCGTATCGCAGATGGCCCAGTTCTCCGGTGCGACACTTTGATATGAAACTCAGCACGCGCTTGTGCTGCAACGGCATGCGTTCGCCGAACTGTTTCAGATAGTCGTCCCCGTGCTGCCGCAATACGTCGGCAACGGTCGGCATCTATCGCGGCTTGCGATTTCGGTGCGGATCGTTGTCAGGACCGATAGGTGGTTCGCCGGGCGGCGGAAACATGTTGTCGAACAATGTTCCCGCGTCGGCGATATCGTCGTGAGTCTTGCGACCGTCTTCTTCCTTCGGATCCGTCAGATGCAGGTAGACCAGCGTCGTCTGCAGGTTCTTATGGCCAAGGAACTTCTGAATCCAGCGCAGCGACACGCCGGCCTCAAACAGATGCGTGGCGATGCTGTGCCGCAGCGTGTGGATCGAAACCTGCTTGGTGAAGCCGAGCTCGCTGACCACATCCTTGATGCAGCCTTGCACGGTCGACGGATCCATCGGCCGCGACGTCGTCGGGCCCTCTTTCTTCGTGCGTCCGATCTGCGGAAACAGCAGCGTTGGATTGCGATGCGTCTTCCAGTAACTGCGCAGCACATGCAGCGTCGAATGCGGCAACGTCACGAAGCGATCCTTCGCGCCCTTGCCACGATGCACATGCACCAGCATGCGTTCGGCATCGATGTCGCCGATCTGCAGACTCAGCGCTTCGCTCATCCGCAGGCCGAGCGTATAGGTGGCCCAGAAGTAGGCTCGATTGCGCGGCTGCCGCACGGCGGCGATCAGTCGGTGAACTTCGTCGATGGACAGCACATCCGGCAGCGTTTTCTGTTTCGGAATACGCAGCTTCGTGAGCACTTTCCAGTCACGCGGTTCGGTGTACTTGTAGAAGAATTTGAGCCCACTGTAAGCGACTCGCAGCGAACCCGGAGCGAACTCGCAGTCGTTGATCAGGTACAACAGATAGTCGGCGACCTGTTGTTCGGAAAGCTGATCCGGCGGCGTGTGGTAATGACCGGCCAGCTTGCGAACTTCGCGAAGGTAGCCATCATGAGTCCGTTGCGCCATACCCCGCAACTGCAGATCCTGCGACATCCGTTCGCGGAGCGACTTCGTGGGTTGGTTGTTACTGCGTTGTTCGTCCGAGTTGCTGTTGTTCCCGTTCTGTGAAGAATGATCGTGTGACATGAAATGGTCTCCCTGAAAGTGAAAGAAACAATCAGAAAGACATGGCACAAGATTTCACTACATTCGCAAATCAGACTCCATTAGAAAATACCCCGCCGCGCAGCGGCTCACTTGAACAATCCGTTGCACACGCAAGCTGTGTGCCGCATGGAAACATAGATTGACGTCGTTCTTCGCGACCTCAAGCTGCGACTTCATTTAGAGTTTTTACTCATGGTACAACAGATGACATCACTGGTTGTCGGTGCGAGTGGCGCGACGGGGCGGCTGCTTGTTGAACAACTTCTTGACCGGGGGCAACGCGTCAAAGCCATCGTGCGGTCTCCCGATAAGTTGCCCAGAACGCTGTTAGACCATCAACATCTAACCGTGATTCAGGCTGGAATTGCTGAGGCCAGCGACACTGAACTGGCAGAATACGTCAAGGGTTGTGATGCCGTAGCCTCGTGCCTGGGACATAACTTGACACTGAAGGGCATTTATGGTCAACCTCGCAGGTTGGTCACTGATGCGATTCGCCGGCTATGCAACGCGGTCAAATCAAACGCAACAGAGCGGCCAGTCAAGTTCGTGCTGATGAATACGGCCGGAAATTCTAATCGTGACCTTGTCGAACCCGTTTCGTTTCATCAAAAGTGCGTAATCGGGATGCTGCGGCTGAGCGTCCCTCCTCATGCAGACAATGAGGAGGCGGCCGACTATCTGCGTACCGTGATTGGTCAAACGGATCAGGCAATCGAATGGGCCGTCGTTCGCCCAGATAGTCTGACCGACGAATCGGCCGTCAGCGAGTACCATGCGTACCCGTCGCCGACGCGAAGTGCGATCTTCAACGCGGGTAAGACGAGCCGAATCAATGTCGCGCACTTCATGGCAGACCTGATTGTCGACGATGATGTGTGGACACGCTGGAAAGGTCAAATGCCCGTCATCTATAACGCGGGATATTAACTGTTGTGTACTGAGTCGCAGGTTGCGCGGCTTGTTTGAATTGAATCCTGTTCGCCGCGATCCGGTGGCCCTGGACCTTTAGTCACGAGATGTGAGTCCCGTATTTTATGAGCCGAATTGAACTGCTGACCGAGAATTTTCGTTCTGTCCGACGATACACGAACATGGTGATTGACGGAATTAGTCCTGACGATTGGTTTCGCGTCCCCGATGCATGCCCCACTCACATTGCTTGGCAGATTGGCCACATCACTATCGGCAATTACGGTCTGGCCCTTGCGATTCCACGCGGCGATCGCCCGGATGATGTGGAGCTGGTTCCATTATCGTTTCGTGAGCAGTTTGCGCGAGGTTCCACACCTGATGCGGATCCTACTGCCTATCCCTCGATTGAATTGATTACTTCGACATTCAACCGAGTCCACGACCAAATACTCGCGGAACTTCCCACATTCACCGACGAATTGCTCGATGATTCCCCTCCTCTTGAACATCCTATGTTTAGTACCAAGTTTGGCTCGTTGCTGTGGAGCATTCAACATGGGTACACACACGCCGGACAGATCTCATTGCTTTATCGTCTAAACGGAGGCACGCCGAGGTTCTGAGCGGCAGCGCGGGTGGACCGTGTTTCTGAAAGCCGCGGGGAGCAAAGAATGCTCTGAGATGTCGTTCCGAGGGAATTTGAAAGCATCGTCACTGCCGGAAAGCCGGGATTTCAGGCGTCAACCTTTTACTGGAGAACAATCACCATTGAAGCTGCGTCGAAATCGCGTGATAGTTTCAGTGTTGGCGGCATTAGTCGTCATCACAGGATACAGTGTGTACTCCATCAACCAGAATATACGTAACTCGTACGCCGTGTGGTGGGTTGCGGACATGGTCATTGAACACTTGCGTGCGAATGACAACCAGTGGCCAGATTCGTGGAAAGACCTGCGCGATGACTATCGAACTAGCGTCGATCGTTCGGGACAAGCTTGGCAGTTTGAAGAGCTGCGATCTCGCGTTTCTGTAGACTTCAACATTGACAGTCACGCACTCAATGCAGCGGTTCAACAAGCCACAGAAGCGGAGTTCCGCGTCATTTGGTTGTCCGATGGCAGTACGGTGCACTGGCAATCGCACGAGCCAAATTCTATGGTGTTTAACTACTTCAAAGGCGTAACTTCTATTGAACCAGTGCACACTGGATTCGGAGGAACCTCACCGGGCAAGTAGACACTGCAATAGGATCGAGCTCGGTGAAGACATTTGCAAACCATGCAGCGGGGCCGAATTCGGCGAAGCTTAGCGTGATATGGCATCGCAGGAGCCTGCACTGTTTGTGACTGATTCAACCACACGTAAGCGTGACCTCGCCAAAGAGGACTGCCGCACTTTGAAGCAGTGCTTCTGTGTCGGCGCACTCATGGTGTTGATCTACTCTCTCGTCAATTGCCGGTGGACTGCTACTCTTGTTACCGTGAATAGTGGCACCTGCTCCCTACACCTGTCGCGAGCTCCAATTTGGGATCCACCGGCAGCACCCGCGTACGCCGACTTCGCGAATTCATTCCCGTTTTTGCAAGACAAGCCAGCACCGCCGCATCCCGCAACTGTGCACTTGGAAATCGCCTCATCGTTCGTCCATTTCGCACTTTGGCTTTGGCCCATTTGTTGCGTAGTGGCAATTATCTACTCAACCTTGTCCGGCCATTCGCCTGATTTGCTGCTCGATGTTGTCTGGTGGACCGCGATCTGTATGACCGCTTCCGCTGCGTTGTGCGTATTGCTCTGGATCGCATTTGGTGGCTGGGGACCGCCAGACCCCGCGTTCTTTGCACTCCTCGGAATAATTATTGGTCCATGCATCGCATTCTTGCGTCAGGGCTGGTCCGGTCGAGCTGCAGAACTGCTGGCAGAAAAACGTCAGGTACCAAAGTGACGCGGGGTAAGTCTCAGCCGGGCAAGGTGGGGCGAGCAAAAAAGCTGCAAGAACCTTGAATTGATACCTTTTTCGCCTCACTAAAAGTCGATACTTCCAGTCTGCACCAGTGCGATGGACGTACACATTCCACGAGTCATGATGACGAAAACCCAGAAGGCGGGCCTTCTGACCTCATTGCCCTCCGCAACTATGTCGCCCATCAATGACGGTACGATTTCAACTGCAAATTCACCGATGATTAGAAGGCAGAGGATTCCGAGAGTGCCTCACAAAGAGCGCCTCACCAGACTTGAATAACAAATGATCCGTCGATCGCACTGGCCCTACGTTGTCGGGAACTATTCCGTTTCGGATTCCACCAGCACCAATGGTGCGATGTCGCCGTTTCTTTTGACTCGGCCAAACACCGTTTCGTGAGCGGTGTGGTAGCCGAGTACGGCGCGGAGAGTTTCGCCGCAGCGGAGGCTGCGATACAGCAACAACTGATAGTTGCCCACGCGAACTCGGTAGGCGGACGCTGTGCGAGGCGTCATGACCTTGCGATCTTCGGTGACGGTCAGACGGCTCCAGTCCGGGTCGCGGTGTTTACGGTCGGGATGCCAGTCCAGGACCAGCGGCACCGTGACACCGCCCTTGTTTTTAGCCGTCATTACTAACCGGCCGTCCAGAACGTCGCACGTTCCCATCGCTTGAATGACGCGATCGTCCTCAAGCCATGCCGGAATTGCTTTTGCGGTCACCTTGCCGCGTTTCAGGCTGATTTCGCGAGTGATGGAATCCGTCGCCGCTGTTGTTTCGGGCGACAATGGTAGCTGGCTGGTGAATTCAATGTCCGCGTCGTCGTCCGGACCGGTCACAGAATCGGTGATCACGGCGACGTGTTGATCCAGCGACAACATAATCTGTCTCACATGCCGCACACCGTCTGCCGAACCGGATTCCAGTTCGGCGAACGCAACTTCTTTGTCTTCAAACCAGCACGTACACACCCAGCTTCCCGCGGTTTCATGACGTTCGCCGTTGACCGTGATGTGGCTGGTCCATTCGCCATACAATAGGTTTGTGCCCAACGCCGCCAGATGCATGTTCGGGTTGGTTTCATCCCAGTCCAAGGCCATCACGTCGGCATCGATCCGCAGTCCGTTTCGAAGCAGAGCAAATTCTGCCCAATCCGATTGTTCGCTGCAGCGTTCTGCACTGGTTTTCGATTTTTGGGACTTCGATTTTGATGATGTCTTAGATTTTGAGCGGCCGGGTCGTTCAATCAGCTCGGCGACCAGCGAACGCAATTTCGACGATCCGGGAACGTCCGCCAGACGAAGTCCATGCTGCAGAATGATGGCCGATTGATCGGGCCGACTCGCGAATTCCTGGTGAGGCTGATTGGCGTGTGTGATCAGTCCTTCCGGCGTCATCAGCGCCACGACGCGTTGCAGAGCTTGCTGCCACCGTCGCATCGTTTTTGTTGAAGCCCATTCCGTTTTGAAGGCACTGGACCAGCCGGCCACTCGCACAAACGACGCCAGCCAGTCCGTCGCGTGGCGGCCAACGGCGGCCTGCAAAGTCCCATCGGTATCCGTTACGTCTTCAATGGCAGAAGCGAGTCGTTTAGCCGGTTCTTTGCGCCAGTCCTTTGAAGATGAAACCGCTTCCAGAAGCAGGCTTAGGGTGAAGGGGACCTCGGCTTGAGCGACGCACTGTGTGAGCAAATCTGTGGTGGCCGGTGTGGTGGGAACCGGATCGCAGGCCCAGTCCTGCATGTTTAAGTTGGCGAGCCCACAGTAAAGCAGGCACGCGTTTTCCGGCGAACAGTCTTCTGAGTGCCTTAACAAAACTTCTGCGGCCACCAGGCTGGCGAATGGCGACGGAGCGGGATTCGCGACTTTGAAGGCGTTGGCCACGTTCGCAATCAGGGATCGCAAGTGCTGTTCACGCGCCTTTCGGCTGGCTTTGGCGTCGTCTGTGACTTGATCGAGCAGCGCGAGTAGCTCGCGATCCGCGTCTGCCACGGCGATGGTTTCGGACCACAGAGATGTAAACGGTGTTTCTGGAAATTCTTTTTCGAAACGCTTGCGTGATTTACTTAGCGACTTCGTCAAGGCATGTTGGAACGTGGCCGGATCTCCGGCGGACGCGGCCCGCACCATTTTGGGATCGGCGGTTTTGCGAAATTTCAGGTCAGCCAGGCAACTGGTGGCAACGTCTGTCATGGAATAGCTTCTGAAGTCGGCGACGCCACGAACCACGTAAAATCGCGTCGAACGGCGGAAATGGTCGGTCAATCGGCGGCAGAATACCCGATTGCCGAGTCATATTGAATTGCCCACCCCTTCCAGAATCGCGCCTTTCGCGAATTCGGTGACCTGGCAGGTATAGTCGGAACTTCGCCGGCCACAACCATCGATGGCAGTCCTCCGTTTGTCGGTATTGCGTCCGGCGCGGTGGTAACGGAAAATGGTCGTGGGACTCGCCAGAGTTCCTGCGATTCGATCGGGCCTCGGGATTTCTGGCGAATTCCACGACGTCCCCAAAAGCGGAAGTGCCCCTCGCGGCGCCAATGTGACACCCTTAAGTTGAAAGTGCCTGTGCGTTTGGCGAGAATCGGACGATTCGCTGGCCTTGACGTTTCTTCCATTGGCCGTTTTGCATGTCGTTTCTTCAACCTGCCCTTCTGTTCGCTCTGCCGCTGATTGCGTTGCCGATATTGATCCATTTGATCAATCAGAACCGGCATAAGACGATCAACTGGGCCGCCACCATGTTTTTGCTGCAGGCGAAACGCATGGCGCGAGGGATGGCGCGGCTAAGGTACCTGCTGCTGCTGCTGGCTCGCATGCTGGCCGTTGCCGGCTTGATCTTCGCACTTAGTCGCCCCATGGCAGGTGGCTGGCTGGGGCTGACTTCGTCCAACACGCCCGACATGACCATCGTTGTGCTGGATCGATCGGTCAGCATGGAAGAACAGAATCCGAACACCAGCCAATCCAAGCGTTCGACGGCTCTTAGCAAGCTGATCGATCTGGTTAAGAAAACGGAATCCAACACAAAATTGGTTTTGTTCGACAGCGCGACCAAACAACCGGTGGAAATTAGTTCTGTCGAAGAACTGGCTGAACTGCCAGAAGCTGGTCCCACCGCAACGATGTCCGACATCCCTGCTCTGATGCAGCAGGTTTCTGAATACATGGACACGAACGAAACCGGACGCACGGATGTCTGGATCTGTTCGGACCTGCGTCGCAACGACTGGAACCCGACCGCCGGACGCTGGGAATCCGTCCGCAAGGAACTGGCGGCTCGCGACGGCGTCAGACTGTTTTTGCTGACCTATCCCGACATCGCCGAAGACAATCTCGCCGTTGCTGTTAGCGGCGTTCATCGGCGTGAATCGTTGGAAGGCGCCGAGCTGGTCATGGACATTCGCATCACCAGATCAGGTGCGGCGGATGAACCGAAGCCGATCGAGCTGGTCGTCGTGATCGATGGAGCTCGTTCGCGGCTGGACCTGGAAATGACGGGAAGCCAGCTCGTCCGCAATGGCCATTCGATTCCACTGGATAAGGATGCAAAGCAAGGGTGGGGCCGAGTTGAATTGCCGCGAGATTCGAACCTCGCCGACAACACCTACAACTTCGTTTATGCGGAACCGGCCGTTCGGAAAACGGTGATCGTATCCGACGACGATCGTGCGGCAGAGATGTTCCGAATCGCGACCAGGACGCCGGTCGACAGTAGTCTGATTTATGAATCGGAAATTCTGCCGTCCGCATCGTCGAACGCCATTGCGTGGGAAGAGACGGCGTTGGTTGTATGGCAGGCACCATTGCCCGACGGCCTGCTGGCGAAGCAATTGGAAGACTTCGTAAATTCCGGTCGCAGCGTGATTTTCTTCCCACCGGAATCGCCAAACGGCAACACCGTTTTGGGTGGGACATGGGGCGACTGGATGACCCCGGAAAAGGGAGAACAGTTTACCTTTAAGCCGTGGCGGACCGACGCCGATTTGTTGGCGAACACGCAAAGCGGTTCGCCGTTGCCGGTCGGCCAGGTGCAATGTTACCGAGCCTGTCGATTAGATACGTCAAACAGCACGTCGTTGTGGCAGCTCGATTCCGGCATGCCGCTGCTCGCGCGAGCCACCACGGATCAGGGGGCGGCATGGTTCTGCAGTACTCTGCCAACCGTGGGTGAATCAAACCTGCTTCGCAACGGAGTCACCTTTTACGTGATGATGCAGCGAGCCCTGGCTCGAGGTGCGTCGGTGTTGGGGATGGCGAGACAGCTGGAAGCGGGCCTGCTTCCCGGTTCGGCGGGTACAGAATGGAAGCCGCTGGATGAAACATCGAAACAAAACTGGAACTCGCAACGCACGATTTCGGCGGGCCTGTACGAATCGGACGGCAAGTTGCTCGCATTGAATCGCCCACTGGCTGAAGACACGGCGACTGTGATGGGCGACGAAGCGTTAAACGAAGTGTTGGCGGGTTTGGAATACACGCGAATTGACGACAAGGTCGGCGGCGCGATGCAGCTGGCGAACGAAGTGTGGCGCACGTTTCTGGTCATCATGATCTTCGCCCTCATCGCCGAAGCGCTGTTGTGCGTTCCGGAAAAACCGGCGCAGAAAGCCAGCGCGGCAGACTTTAAGAAGGAGCCCGCGATTGTGGCGACGTAATTTTTTTTTAACTCTCCCCACGCAAAGCGTGATAGGGGGAGGTCGGACGAGCGAAGCAAAGTCCGGGAGGGGGCTCGCGCTGGACCGTACAATTTGCAATCAGCATTCCTAAATCGGGAATGCTCAGGACCTTCCCCCGATCTTGCTTCGCTCGATCGACCGCTGCTGCAGTAAAACGCGGGAGGGGTGGTGGAGTTAACAAACCAGAAAACTCCTATGAACTTCTACTGGACATCCACAACTCTGCTGTTTTCAATCGTCGTGCTGGCGGTTGCGGGGGTGTGTTGTTTCGTGAGTTGGCGACGCAGCGGCTACGGGACGTCGATGGGGCTGCTGGAATGTCTCCGTATGCTGCTGATCGCGATCGCGTTGATCACGCTCAATCAGCCGGAGATGACTCAGGAAATCCGTCCGGAAGAACGGCCCACGCTGGTGGTGTTGCATGATACATCGGACAGCATGCAGACTCGCGACGTCGTGGCAGCGGACGGATCCGCTAAGAAAGCGGCGACTCGGGTTGAAGCCACTGAACCGGCCGTCGACCCGGATACCTGGGCGCCGGTGCAGAAGAATATGGAAGTTGTCTTCCAGCCATTTTCGTCGAAACTTACCAACGCTGCCAAAGGGACTGACCTGAACCAGGCGCTGCAGCACGCGGCAGACAGTCATGTCAACCTGCGTGGCATCGTCCTGCTGTCCGACGGCGACTGGAACACGGGGAAGGCACCGAATTCTGCCGCCACCGATCTTCGCATGCGAGGCGTGCCCGTTTTCGCAGTTGGCATTGGCAGCGAAGAGCGACTTCCGGATGTTGAGCTGATTAGTTCAGACGCACCGACCTTCGGTATCACTGGCAAGCTGCTGCGGATTCCGTTTCGCGTCGTCAGTTGGCTGCCCGGCGATCGCAATGTGACCGTTTCGTTGACGGGGACTCGCGGTGAAACCGTGGAGAAAACTGTTCGAGTTCCCGGTATGGGCCAGCTACAGGACACCATCGACTGGAAGCCCACAAAGACGGGCGAATACGACCTCACGCTGAACATCCCTGTCGACGATGCGGAAGCGATTGTCGACAACAACGAATTGTCGTTTCCGATCACCATTCGCAATGAAGCGTTGAAGGTGCTGGTTGTGGAATCGTTCCCTCGTTGGGAATACCGCTACCTGCGAAACGCACTCGAACGTGACCCCGGCGTAGAAGTTAATTGCCTGCTGTATCACCCGGACGTCGACAGCGTTGGCGGCGGTCGCGGTTACCTGGAAGAGTTTCCCGACGCAAAACAATTGTTCGACTACGACGTCGTATTTCTTGGCGACGTCGGCGTCGATGCGGACCAGCTTAGCCTTGAAAACTGCACTCACTTGCGCCAGCTTGTTCGCAGCCACGCGGGCGGCCTGGTGTTTTTGCCCGGTTTTCGAGGCAAGCACAGCAGTTTGCTGACGACCGAACTGGAAGAGCTGTACCCCGTCGTGCCCGACCAGGCCAACCCACGCGGTTTCGGGTCACCTCGCCCGGCGCGATTTGCGCTGACGGAATCCGGGCGTCGCAGCCTGCTGACTCGTTTGGAAACCAACGACGACGAAAACGAAAACGTGTGGAATTCGCTGCCGGGCTTCCAGTGGTACGCGGCCACGTCGCGAGCCAAAATCGGAACGGAAGTGCTTGCGATTCACAGCAACGAATCCACCAACTTTGGTCGAGTCCCCCTCATTGCAACTCGCACGGCCGGCACCGGCAAGGTCCTGTTCATGGGCACCGACGGAGCGTGGCGGTGGCGAAAAGGGGTCGAAGACTTGTACCACTATCGCTTTTGGGGGCAGGTTGTGCGGTGGATGGCCTACCAACGAAACATGTCGCAGGGCGAATCGATGCGGCTGTTTTATTCGCCCGACCGTCCCGAAGCCGGCAACGTACTGACGTTAAACGCCAACGTCATGACTTCAGCAGGAGAACCACTGCGTGAAGGAACTGTCGTTGTGCAAGCCGTGGCGCCGTCTGGTCAGACGGATTCCATTCGACTTGCCCCGGCCAGCGACGATTCGTGGGGACTGTTCACGGGCACGTTTGTCCCGAAAGAAGGAGGCACGTATCAGTTCATCACGACGTGCTCAGAAACCAGCTCAGAGCTGGAAACGGCGATTTCGGTGAAGGGCCTGGAGAAAGAACAGATCGGTCAGCCCGCTCGCATCGACGTGCTAAAGGAAGTGGCCGAAGTGACTCGCGGCGAACTGACCAGCATCGACAAAATGCAGGAACTGGTCGAACAAATTGCAGCGTTGCCCGAGCCGGAACCCATCATCCGTCGCTTCCGGATTTGGAGTCACCCGCTGTGGGGCGCAGCGATCATCCTGCTGCTGGGCATCTTCTGGACCGGACGAAAATTCGCGGGACTGGCGTAGTTACCGCCGCACAACATTGCTTACCGCAGTCGGTCAGAAGGGTACGCCGTCACGACTTTGTTGCCGTCTTCCAGCACCAGTCTCAGATAGCGGCAGGGCGGCTTGTTTTTGCGTTTCCCGACCTGGCCCCCGACGAAGCCAATTTTTTCGCCGAGGTCGACGGTGTAAACCACGCGGCCATTCTCCTCTTTCTTGTCGACTCCTTTTCCGCCCTTGCGGCCTTTTTCGTACGCGATATCGATCCAGGCCAGAATTTGATCACGGTCGCCGTCGCCGTTGAAGACACCATGGATCGGCTTGGAAAGATCGTCCTGCGCATGCTTCAGCACATGCTTCAGGCGATGCCCGTCCCGACTGCCCGGTACGTACAACAAGCCAGCCGTCGATCGATATCGGTCGCGCGTGCCGCTCAGTAAAGACAGCTTGCCGGGCGGATCTTTGGCGTCCTTTTCCGCTGTTTTTGCGTCGCGAGGCTTTCCGCCACCGATTTGCTTCTCGGTCTTGTCACGAACAGCCGTGTCATCAGTGGCACTCAGGCCCGCGTCGTCAGCTGCGGTCGTGCCAGCGAGAATGCGAATATCGTGCTCAGCGGACGCACCGTCGTTGGGAGCTGATGCCTCGGCGACCTGAGCACTGCCTGCTTCTTCCGCAGGCGTGTATTTCTCCAGCCAGGCATCAAATTTTGGCTTCAGCAGTGCGACGGCAAGGAGAAATACGATCGCGGCGACACGCGTCAGCAGTCGAGTTTTCAATTGCTGCGGCGAGCGTCTCGTGGACGCGTCATGATTCGGCATGGTGTTGGCTTCCAGAGCGATTTGACTTCTGATCCAGTGTATTCGGAAGATCAGAATCAGAAAGTCGCAATCGCAGGCATCTTCGGGAACGCCCGATATTCGAATGAACCACGCCGCGAAGTACAAGAGTGATGTCCACAGCTGACCGATACGCGGAAAAACGGAGCAAACTGGTGCGAATGGGTCACCTGCCGCTCACACTCCGCTAAACTTGGTTGCAGGTTTTGCGACCGCCCGATCTCGCTCCGGGTTCGGAGCCGTTTCGACAACGAGTTATGCTGGCGGCTTGCCCGAATATTCGTGATTTTTCAGGGCTCGCCAACACCTAACGGATGACCGACAAACTAGTTTTTGCCAGCCAGCTGGAACCACACACACACCTCATGCCGGACGTGCGGCAAAATCGTATAAGTTCACTTCAAATGTCAACACTGCAAATTGTTTATCACCCTCACCCGGCCCTCCGTTGGAAATCGAAAGACGTCACCCGGATTGATGCTCAGTTAAAAGACTGGGTTGGGCAGATGTTTGACCTCATGTACGAAGCCAACGGTATTGGACTCGCAGCCAACCAGGTCGCTCTGCCCTATCGTCTGTTCGTCATCAACCCAACGGGAGATCCGAACGAAAAAGAAATGGAGCAGGTGTTCATCAATCCACAAATCGTGAAACGCAACGGCAGCGAAGAGGGTGAAGAAGGCTGCTTAAGCCTGCCTGAAATTTACGGACCCGTTACGCGAGCCGAACGCATTACGGTAGAAGCGTTCGACCTCTCCGGACGTGATTTTGCCATGGATTTGAATGGCATGCCCGCTCGCGTTGTCCAGCACGAAAACGATCATCTGGACGGCGTGATGTTCACCGATCGTGTTAGCGACGAAGCGCTAAAGGCGCTGATGCCGTTGGTCGACGATCTGGCAGTGCAGTTGCGACGGCAGCAATCCGAAGGCACTCTGGCGTCTGATAAGGAACTAAAAAAACAACTCCAGCAGCTTCAGGACGAACGGACCGGGGGGTGATTTTGGGGGGAGGAGAGTGCGTGATGTCCGAGGCCGATCAATCAGACGATTCCACTATCCGCAGCACCGATTCCGTTTCGTCAAACGCCAGTCAATCGGCAAAGGTGTGTTACGGGC
Source organism: Fuerstiella marisgermanici (assembly GCF_001983935.1). Lineage (GTDB taxonomy): Bacteria > Planctomycetota > Planctomycetia > Planctomycetales > Planctomycetaceae > Fuerstiella > Fuerstiella marisgermanici. Next base: position 1,127,365 of record NZ_CP017641.1, read on the forward strand.
TGCGACGTTCGGCCTCAAAAGCGATTCAGCAACTGGCGACGGTGAAACCGAAAAGCCTTCCGTCCGTTGTCCCCGCGTTGCTGGCTGATGTTGGTCGGCGGATGGGCGCGGAGGACGTGCATCTGTTTCGCATTCGGCTGGATGGTTCAGGCACAGGGTTTGCCGGCCTTCGCTATCGATCTCGCGAAGATCCCGACGCCGACCGCCAGGTCCTGGTAAAGAAGTTTCAGTTTCAACTGTTTTCTTCAGAGATCCAGCGCTGTCTTAGACGCGATGAAATCGCCGTGCTGGGCGATCGTTCAACAAGCGGCGGTCGAGTTCTGGCAGCGTTGCTTCGTCGCCTGAAATGCGACCGATACATTTTATGCCCGCTGCACATCGATGGCGTTCTGCGAGGCGCTTTAGGGATCGCCTGTCCCCGTCCGAACGACAGCTGCGATGGCCGGGAATTCTTCGAACTTTTGCGACTGAATGGTGTGATTCTGCTTAGTCAGATTCTTCGCGTGCGGCGTCAACGAAAGCGAAGTTTGAAACTGCGAAACTGGCGGCGAATCGCAAATCAGGCGTGCGACTTTGCGTTTCGTGTCGACGAAGGCGGATTTATTTCGGGAACAACGCCGTTCGGTATGGGCAACGACACGCCACCCTTGAATGGCCTTCGCCTGGTGGACGTCGTGGCCAGAAATTTTCAGCCACAGCTCGCTCAGCAAATTTCGACGGCGGGCTCGTCCGGTCAGGTGAGAACCTGTGACCTTAAGCTTTCCCTGGGCAGCGCCGGACCTCAGTGGTACCACGCGCGTATCGAACCGTGTGTTAGAACGTCGGACGGTGTTGCCACGCTGTACCTGACGGACAACAGTCCGGATAAGATTTTGGAAGAAGAGGTTCGCGAACTTCGCGACCAGCTGCTGAAAGCCAGCCATCTAAGCCTTCTGGGCCAGATGAGTACCGAGTTTGCTCATCAATTGAATCAACCGCTGCAGGTCATGCTTAACCACTGCAATACCGCTCAGCGCCGGATCCGAAAACAGACAGACAAAACGGCTCAGACGCTCAGGTCACTGGATTCGATTGAAGATTCCATCATGCACGCAGCGGACACCATTAATCGGGTGCGAGACTTTGTGAAATTCCGTTCACTGAAGACGGAACCAGTGCCTCTGGATGAACTGATCGCTCAGGCCCTCGCGATGGTCACGCCAACTGCTCGAGGACGCGACGCCGACCTGCTGCCGCCCGCGACACCGTCGAGTCTGACGGTCATGGTCGACCGAACGCAGACGCTTCATGTGCTGGTCAACCTGATGATCAACGCACTGGAAGCCTGCGACGAATGTCCTGATCGGCGAACTCAGATTAGGCTGTCCTGGCGCGATGAAAGTAATCGGAATCGAGCCGTCGTGGGGGTTTCTGATAACGGACCGGGCTTGCCCGTGGGCGACCCGGATGTTGTGTTTCGGAAGTTCTACACCGGCAAAGACGAAGGTCTGGGTATGGGGCTTTCGATCAGCCGTTCTGTGTGCGAATCTCAGAATGGCAGCCTGGTCGCTGAAAATCACGTCGGCAAACCCGGCTGTACATTCCACGTGGCCATGGTGATACACGGGAACAGCGAGAACGAAACTATTGAACTGACAACACTTCCACCTTCGCCATTACCCGTTGACTAGAGCAATTTACGTTTTGTTGTGGACGGCTCTGGCTCGTGGGAACCGGCCCACGCAGGACAAAAACCGGTTTGCGCGGCCATAAGTCAGCGTGAAACGCTGTAACAGGAACGAAGATGCGTGACATCAGAATTGCGGCGGCTCAGTTTGAACACCGCAACGCCGACAAAGATTTCAATCTGACCCGCGTCGCCGATCTGGCAAAGCAGGCGGTCGACGAAGGCGCAGAGATCGTCAGTTTTCACGAATGCTGCATCGACGGCTACACCTTTGTTCAGCAGTTCTCAAAGCAGGACCTGATGGACTTGGCGGAAAGTGTGCCGTCCGGCCCCAGTGTGCAACGCCTGATGCAAATCAGCGGCGACCTGAAGGTACCGCTTTTAGCCGGTTTGTTCGAACGCGATGGCGATCAGGTTTTCAATACCTATGTCTGTGTTGATAGAAACCAGCTTGTCGCAAAGTTCAGCAAGCTACATGCGTTTGTGAATCCGCATCTGTCCAGCGGTTCAGAATTTTGCGTGTTCGAACTGCGTGGCTGTCAGTGTGGAGTTTTGATTTGTTATGACAACAACCTTCCGGAGAATGTCCGCATCACGGCTCTGAAGGGGGCCGAAATCATCTTCATGCCGCATGTCACGGGATGCCTGCCTTCAGTGATGCCGGGGCGAGGGTTGGTGTCGCCGGAATTGTGGCACAATCGTGATCGCGACCCGGCCGCACTTCGGAAGGAATTTTACGGGCCGAAGGGACGCGAATGGCTCATGCGCTGGCTGCCGACTCGACTGTACGAAAACGGAGTCTACGGCGTGTTTACCAATCCCATCGGGATGGACGACAACGAGGTGCGCAACGGGAATTCGATGATTATCGACCCGTACGGCGAAATCGTGAGCGAATGCTATCGCCTGGATGACGACGTTACGGTTGCTTTGTGCACAAACGAAAAATTGCAGCAATCAAGCGGCCAGCGATATCTTCGAGCTCGCCGCCCGGATTTGTACGCTGACCTGATCGCTGAGTCGACTCAACCACCGGTGACAGAACCCGGCTGGAAGCTGCGCTACAAATCGTCATAACAAAGTGCGGCGTCACATCCACGCTGTCGCCGCGCCGATGTTTGGCGCACTGCCAGTACAAAAAGAGCCGCCTCCGGTGCGAACACCATCGGCGGCCCATTAGTCCGTATGGCTGGTTGTCGGGCGTGTGGACTATCGGCCCATGAATGTCGAACGCAGCCACGCATTCTTGCGGCGTTCCATCTCCATCAAATTAGAAAACATGTTCCCGTTGGAACGCTGTTGAAACCGCTGGAACAGCGGTCGTGATGATCGGTTCCCCCGCATTCCGCGTCGGCCAGCTTCTGCTTCAGAAGATGGGGCCAATGAAAAAGCGATGGTCAGAACCACAGCCGTTGTTAGTAAACGTCGCATGAGTTACTCACTTTCCTGAGAGTTGAGGATTGCGGAACGGTCGTATCCAAACCGGCTCGCCCGCCGCGCTGAGAAGTTACTCCGATGAGGTCGACTATGCGCGTCAGCGAAATGAGGGGGACCGGGCCGCGCGACGCAAACAGGCGAAAGTTGCCGATTGGCCGTCAGGCTGTAGCGATTACACCAATGCTGCGGCCGCGAACTTCAGTAGGGCTGATGCCCCTGTGTGACGGCGGCCCTTCGGCTCAGAACTTCAAAGAGGTGGCAGTCCGACGCGAGGGCAGTGCTTCAGTAGCCCGCAGGATTCGCACTTTGGTCGTCGGGCGATGCAGGTTTGCCGGCCGTGGTAGATGATGCGGTGAGAAAATTCGATCCACTCTTTCTTTGGCAGGATCGCCATCAGATCCCGTTCGATGATCTCCGGGTTTTGCGATTCCGTCAGGCCCAGCAGATTGGATATTCGACGCACGTGCGTGTCTACCACAACGCCGGACGGGATGCCGTACCACGTTCCCAGCACGACGCTGGCCGTCTTGCGACCGACACCGGGAAGCTTCACCAGCTGGTCGATATCCTGAGGGATTTCGCCGCCGAATTCGTCTACCAGCATGGCCGCCATGGCTCGAATGTTGGTCGCTTTGTTGCGAAAGAAGCCCAGCGGATTCACGATCTTTTCGACCGCCGCCTGAGTCGAATTTTTCAATGCCTTTGCATCCGGATACCGGCGAAACAATTCCGGCGTGGCCATGTTGACCCGTTCGTCCGTGCATTGAGCCGACAGGATCGTTGCCACCAGCAACTGAAACGCCGATTCATGGTGCAGCGCACATTCGGCCTCAGGAAACAACTTCTTCAGCTCGCGAATGACGGCCCGCGCCCGCTGCTTCCGTTCTTTCAACAAGTCGGGGGCGACAGAGGAAGCTTTGCGGGCCGTCTTTTTCGGAGTCATTGCGTAATTGGGTTCCGTTGATCGTCGTGGAAGCTGAGGACTTAAGGATGCCGAACACTGGCCGCCTGCGTCGTCGGCTGCGGTTTAAACGATCGGTATCAATCCTACAATTATGAGATTGCCGTCCCCAGCGATTGGCAGATCAGTTCTTGCCGTTTGTTTTGGCGTTTTCGCTGCCAACCGATTTCACGAACGCGATGACGTCGGCGATCTGTTGTTTGGAAAGATCCTTTTCCAGCCCTTCCGGCATTAAAGAAATTCCGGTCGACACCAGATCCTCAATGTTGCTGCGCAGAATGACGTCTTCATTGGCTTCCGCCTTTCGCAACGTGATGCTGTTTGACGATTCGGACGCGATGATCCCGTTGTAGGTGCGTCCCTGATTGGTCACCACGGTGTACGTGTTGAACGTCGGTTGAGCTTCGCGATTCGGGTCCAGAATTGCGATCAGGAGATCCGCTTCCGATTTGTTTTTGACGGACGCCAGATCAGGAGCCACCTGGTGCCCCATGTCTCCAACCTTGTGGCACTGAGCACAGATCTTCTTGAAGACTTCGACGCCGCGTTCGGCATTGCCTTCCAGTTGCAACAGGTCCTGAAAGTCAGCAACGACCTTCGAACGGTTGGTTTCAACTTCGCTGCCAAACAAGGTCTTGCTGTGAGCTGCAATCTTCTTATCGCGGTGACTCATCAGCTGCTGCTTGATCGCTCGTTCAATATCGCCCCGCTTGACGGCTCCGTCTTCCACTGCCGCCAGTAAAGTGGTCGTTCCTCGATTAGTGCCGGTCAGTGATTCCACCACGGCCGCTCGAACTTTGGGACTGAAGCTACGCCATTCCGATAGCATCGAATCCGCAACGCCATCGGCGTCGTGATTGCTGAGAGCTCGCACGGCTGCCAGCTGTAACGACTGTGGCGTTTGAGACGAGAGCAATTCCGGAAGGCTATCTGTGGCGACGTCCAGGTCTGCATAGGCGAGCAGGTTAACGGCGGATAATCGGTCTACCGCCGGAGCGTCTTCATTTGTTGCAACATCGGCCGCGCCGGAGAAGAGGTCGGCAACGTCTGACCGCAAGTCGTCTGTGGCTTTCGAATCCTTAAGCACGGTTGCGATTGTACCGCCGCGGCGCGACAAGCCTTCTCCCAAAGCTGTGACGATCTTTTGGCTGGCAGCCAGCGATTGCGATTTTGCGGTCGCCGTTTGCAGCAGGCTTAGACTCGGCCCAACATCCGGGTTTGCTCCGATAATTAAGCCCAACTGAGAAACGACGGCGGCGACGTGGCGTTGCTTCAGAGCGGCCGGGTCGGACGTCAGTCGCGTCATTAGTTTGTCGGCCGAATTGCCAACAGACGAATAAACGGCCGTCAGCACATTCGCGCCGTTGTTGCTGTCTTTGGCCAGCTTTGCCAGAAGATCGACGGCGGCATCGGCGGACGATTCTCCCAAACTAAAAGCCAGCTGAAATCGTACGTGCTCACTAGGATCGTCGACCAGCGGCGCGAGCCACTTCACTGCGTCGTCTGACTTTCGGAGGAACGGTTCTGACAGACGAACCGCATGAGCTTTCACGCGTGGGTTGCTGTCCTTGAGCCCGATCTTAATGTCTTCGGCCGTCAAAGCATCCAGTCCGTCCAGCGTGCACAATGCGTGCAGTCGACCGAGCGGTTTCTTCGAAGTTGTTAGCAGTTCTCGCGTCGGCGCGACGGACGTTTTGTCCTGCCGCTCCCACAGCAGTCGTTGAGCCGTGTCGCGGTTCCATGCGTTGTCTGAAGCGAGTTCCTTGACGAGTTCTGTGGTATTCATGTTGCCGAGTTTCTTCGGCGTGATGCGTTTTACGTTGGGACTGACGAGGCGATAAATGCGACCTCGATCGTGTCCGCTGGTGAGGTCCAGAAACTGCTTGATCTCTTCCGGAATTGAATGCGGGTGCTCAATCGTTTCGCGGTACATGTCCAGAATGTAGAGACAACCGTCGGGAGCATTCACAAAGTTGACCGGACGGAACCAGTTGTCCGACGAAGCAACAATTTCTTCGCCCTGGTCAGCTCGCACAGCGCTATAAGTGACTTTTTCGGAATTTACCTTCTTGCGATGGACCAGGTTTCCGCCCACGTCGCCAACATAGGCATCGCCCTGGAATTCTTCCGGGTACGCGTTGCCTCGATAGATGGTGATTCCCGTGGCTGATGTGAAGAATCCAACGGGGTATTCGGTCGGTACCGCGCCGGCTTTCTTTGACGGATCGAGTGGCAAAAATTCCCACGCGCCGTCGTCTTTCACAACCAACTTGTAGCCCTTATCGGCCGCTCGCCATTTCTGACGAATGATTCGCCACGGCTCCGGCGGGCTGCGTCGAAACACGGGAGCACTCGCACCATCCTCAGCCACGCTGCGGATCATGCCCGACGCCGCGTAGTACGGATTGCGCGACAAGTAGCCACGCGGATAAATGATCTGCTGCATGTGGTTGCTGTTGCTGCAGACAAATCGAGTGTCCCAGTTGTCACGCGTGTGTCCAAACTGAACGCCGCCGGTGACCTGTTCGAACTTTTCGGTTTTCGGGTCGAAGCGAAGGTCGCTGCCTCGAACTGAAAACAGTGGCTCACCTCGCAGCTTCAAGTCCGCCGGGTTGCTGGCAACAGCGAAATACACATGATTGTCCAGACTCCACTGCAAGCCATTCGTCACAGCCTGCACGTTGCCTCGGCCAAACCCGTCCAATACAACCTCGCGAACGTCGGCTTTGCCGTCGCCGTCCGTGTCTTTGAAGTAATACAGGTACTGTGGAGCCAGCACGAAGATTCCGCCGTTGTAGCAGCATACCGATGTCGGCCAGCTGAAGTTGTCAGCAAACACGACACTCTTGTCCATCACACCGTCGTTGTCGGTGTCTTCCAGCATGCGAATGATGCCAGCATCTTTTTTACCGCCACCTTTCGGATTCAGGCGATTCGGTTCCTGAGAAAACGGATAGCCGTGCATTTCGGCAACAAACATGCGGCCGAATTCGTCAAAGCAGGCGTCAACCGGGTCAGACACCAACGGTTCGTGAGCCACCATTTCCAGTTTGAAGCCCTTCGCCAGTTTGAACGTTGCCAGGGCGTCTGCCGGTTCCGTAGACGGAATACGCGGCATGTCTTCTCTGGTGACTTTGCGGCTGACAGCTTCGTCAGCAACGGCGGCGGAACAGGAAATCAGCAACACGCCGACCATCACGGCGGCTTTGTGGTGAGGGAACAGCATAAAAACGTTTCCGAAGGGTAGACGGCAGGCGGGAATTCGAAGCGCCGGTCGATGAGGTGGGATTAGCAAACAGAATAGCCAGACGATCTGGCGCCGGGCAAGAAGTGTATGGTGCCGAACTCTGCAAGAAAATCCAGCGTGGATCTCATGATTTGTGCGAACCTTGAGCGAACTCAAGCTAGACGACCGCGTGGCATACGAACCTTCGTGTATGCGGCGCTACTCGCACCGTCCGGTTGGCGATTGTCGTTAGCCCAACTTCTGCGCACCGCGGCCATTTTTTCTGGCATCTGCGGCGATCAATCCTGTTCAGCGAGGTCTCAGGCAACAGGGACAGAAGCGTCAAGCAGGCCAGCAACTCTTAGTAAAGAAGGCGAACAAAAAGCGTGCCTCAACCGACTGGCGGCCAACGGACAGTTCATCGGCGCCAGAACTGCAGCGTGTGTATGTCGAGAAACCTTCGCAACCAAGCTACGCCCATCCACCTATGCCGCGCGACAAGCCATGGGGGCAACCGAGCGCGTTCGGTTCTGATGCTCGTTTGCCGAAACGTTCACGCAATGTACCCGCCCATTGCCACCGCCTGATACTTCAGACGCTTTTGCAGGTTGTCGAGCGCCGAGTCAAGTCGACCGATGACGCCTCCTTCCGAATCATCTGCTGCGCCGACGAGTAGGTCGTGTGCGCTACGGGGGCTTGAATGCAGTCGTGATTCAAGTCGCGTTTGATTCAGACCTAGAGTCTCGTTTTTTCCGGCGAACTCGAAGCCTAATCTGCGAGGATCGTCATGAATCACTGCATCACCTGTCCCTGGACCGCTCGCGGGGGTGACGTGAAAGGCATGACGCACTGCAGCCTGGAATTCGATATCGCCGCTACCGCCTGCCAGGTGTTGAGCTGTGTCGTTCACGGCATTAGTAAATGTAGTCATTGAACGGATCGTTTGCTGCTGGTGGCGGTTTGATACATCCCCAGGTTGGGTCAGACTTTGCGCCCCGGTTCCGATTCCAATCACGGTGAACCAACTGCTGGCACTGTCGTGTGAATCCTCCGACTCCCGCCCGGTGTCTGTTTGTCTGCGCAGAGCTGACGTCCCGGCTTGACCGTATTCGAGGACTTCGACGTCAGCTGAGTTCACGCTGCCACTGAACAAATTTGGCGATGCGCCGCTCACGTCCACACGAGGGGCGGCGGCATTCGCGAGAGAAACAGCACTCGACGAATTCGCAGCGGCAGAAGGGGTCGACAGGCGTTTTTCGATACCGCCGGTGAGTCCCGGTGCCATCGCGGCTCCCGCAAGTCTCATCGCGTTCAGAAAACCCGACGTGTCATTCGCTAAGGCGATATGACCGTCAACTGCATATCGGTCGGCCGTTAAGACGACACGTTCACGAGCGATGTCAAACGTTGCTGTCACGCCGATATTCGCCGCATTGATTTTGCCAAGAACAGTGTTGATGCTATCGCTGGCGAGAACGTCAATTTCAGCACCATTCACTGTGAACGAGCCGTCTGAAACGGACCTCGGCGGCGGAATGTTGGCGCTTCTGGTCCCCACTCCATTGAAGGGGTTTGCAGGATTCACACTCTCGTGACTGGCGGGCTGGACAGCGACTTCGAAACTATCGCCTGCGGACACATAGCCGCCAGACAATGCAAGCGTCAGACCACTGTTTAGCGAAGCGGCGGTCCCGGCACGCGTTTGGGAACTAAAGTTTGCATGATCGACAATCTTTCCGTTCTGGTTTCTGACTTCAAAGTCCAGTGGTGCATTGCCGCCAACGAAGCCGGAGTGCGTTGCGGTAAACGTGAACACATCATTGGTCGCCCCCTTGTACAGGCCTCCTACTATGGGCTCGGCACTAGAAGCACCCGAGAAGTTCGGATTGGACGGTGAAAAAGTCGTCGACTGTGTGTTGATCTGATGTGTAGATTCAAGCGTCGCAGACGCCGCGAATGTTGACTCCTGTGCAAGTGCGTCTACCGACATTTGCTTAACGTTCGCCCCTGATGTCGCCGCCAAAACGGACGCTTGAATCTGCTGGCTTATTTCGGGCAAAAGGTTTCGGAACTTCGCGATGGTTTGGTGCTGTTGCCGCAACTCTGTGACTGAGAGCGGCTCTGGTGAGGCTTTACTTCTGCTGCCAGAACGGGCGATGGCAATCGCAGGATTCGTCGCAGACCTGATTCGCGCGGTTGGCGCAGCAAAGGTGATCGAGGAAACTGACATAAGCTCTCCAGTGACTTCAGCATTTCCGAACCTGCTTTGTGACCGAAGTCACTAAGGTTCGAGTTGCCTGGGCCGCTGGCGACAAAGGTGCAAATCTCCAGCGTGCCAACTAGAACGCTAGGTTGCCAATTGGCTGCCGCCAAACTCTTGTCTACTGGCTTAGTCGAAAAAATTCAGAATGGTGATTGCCGTAAACAGAGATGTTGCGCCAGCACATCGCACGTTGAGAAGTCGCCTCGTGGTTGCGTCAGGGCAACACAACTGAACTCGCAACGTGATAGGTGCCCCATTGCAATGCCATAGGAGAAGGTGCAGCATTTCAATCGTTGCGGTTGTGAACGCATTCAGGTGACCAAAGCGGCCGCCGAAGCGAAGGCGTGGGGTGTGCCAGTTGAGGGCGTTCCCACAGTCCCGGACATCACACTCGTGGGGCAGTAGACGGGCAATGATCGGCGACCGGGAGCCTTCGCGACTTTACCAGCACGAGCCGTCCGCGACTCACTTCTGAGGCCCGCGCACGTAATCAGAATTCGGGAGGCTGCGTGGCACAAAAAGGGTGGGGATGGCTTATGGGGCGTCGTCCCTACTGAGTGGTTCTGCCAGGTGAATGACACGCACATTTTCACCCCATTCGCTGAGCCCTCCACGCCTTCATGCCAGCGCGAAGAAAATTCCGGAAAGACTTTGATCCGATGTAAGGTTTCCGGTGTTTACACGAACAGCAGACAGGGACATGTGATGCACGTCTCGATTGTTGTTCTGAAATACTGAAAGGACCGGGCATGAATTCTTCCCTCAAGAATGCCTCATTGCCGCCAAATATTAGCGGACCATTGCGATACGAACGAGTGGCTCAATTGGAAGCCGTGTTGTCTCTGCGAGACCAAAAATCCCGGTCGCGGGTGAAGCTTTTTGCCACGGTGCTCGTGATCGTCGCCATTTCGGCCACTATTGCCATTCTCTGATGCTTCCGGCGTAACGCCGCGTTGGCAGCAAGGGCACACGCCTCGATATTCGCAGGCGCGTGCCCTTTTTTTGTCTGTCGCATTCGCCCAATTGCGCCGTTTCTGCGAAACCGCTGAATCGACTGTTCACACTTTTGTTGGGAATCTATACTCAGCGACGTACAGGCCCGTCTCCACTCAGATTTACACGCGTAGAGTCGCGGTTTTGTACTACCATCCGGTCGCACCAAACCTAGAAGTCAGCTCAATGTCCACGGTCGAAGACAAACTCAGTAAAACAGAACATCTCAAGGAAGAAAGCCACCAACTGCGTGGCACCATTCCGGAAGAACTTCAGAACGATAGCGAGGAGTTTTCAGCAGGTGCCAAAGATCTGCTGAAACATCACGGCAGCTATCTTCAGGACGACCGCGACGTCCGTAAGGAAAAGAATCCCGACGGCACCAAGAAAGCCAAAGCGTATTCCTGCATGGTGAGGACCCGTATTCCTGGTGGCCGAGTCACCGCGGAGCAGTTTCTGGCGGAACTCGATTTGTGCGACCGCCTGGCCAACGGCACGCTGCGGATCACGACTCGCCAGGGCTTTCAGTTGCACGGCGTGCTGAAAAGCAATCTGAAGGAAACGATTCGAGCGATCAATCACACTCACCTGACAACGCTGGCCGCCTGCGGTGACGTCAATCGTAATGTGATGTGCTGCCCGGCTCCGTACAAGAACAATCCCGTTCATGACCAGATGCAGGCGTTGTCTCAGGAACTCGCCGACCACTTCAAACCTAAGACAACCGCGTACTTCGATATCTGGTTGACGGACGAAGACGGCGAAAAAACGAACGTCGCAGACTTCCAACCGGTGGAAGAACCCATCTACGGCGAACGCTACCTGCCTCGCAAATTCAAGATGGCGATTGCAGAACCTACCGACAACTGCATCGACATTCATGCCAGCGATTTAGGTTTTCTGGCGATTGTCGAAGGTGATGCGATTGTCGGCTACAACGTACTGGTTGGCGGCGGAATGGGACGCACGCCGTCTGCAGAAAAGACGTATCCGAAAATTTCGGAGAAGATGACCTACGTCACACCGGATCAGGTAATCGCAATCGCCGAAGCTGTTGTGAAGGTGCAGCGAGACTTCGGGAACCGCGAAGACCGCAAGCAGGCTCGCATGAAGTACCTGATCGATTCGTGGGGCCTGCCGAAGTTCAAGCAGAAGGTCGAAGAATACTATGGGGCTTCGCTTCCTGAACCGCATGCGACCGAGGTTACGGGCGTCGACGACCATATTGGCTGGCACGAACAGGGCGACGGCAAGCTGTTCTTGGGCATCAATATCGAAAACGGCCGCATCAAGGATGAAGGCGAACTGCGGATCAAAAGCGGTCTGCGAGCCGTGCTGACGAAGTACGGCATGAAGACTCGGAACACCGCGCTACAAAGCGTGATCCTGTGCGACATCGACCCGGCCGACAAAGACGATATCAATTCGATCCTGGCAGAACACGGCATCAAGGGAGCCGACGAGCTTTCACTGATCCGCCGCTATGCGATCGCGTGTCCAGCGTTCCCAACGTGTGGCCTGTCGATCACAGAATCGGAACGAGTGCTGCCGGGCATTATTGATGATCTCGAGGTCGAGATTGCAAAGTATGGGCTGGAATCTTCGAAGATTGCCATCCACATGACCGGTTGTCCAAACGGATGTGCTCGTCCCTACACACCGGACATCGGGATTGTTGGTCGAGCGGCCAACAAGTACACGCTGTTTCTCGGCGGCAATGCTGAGGGCACGCGGTTGTGCTTCATCTACAAAGACATGGTGCCGCACGCCGATTTGGTCGCTACGATCTCGCCGCTGTTGGGTCTGTATAAGGCCGAACGCAACGAAGGCGAATCTTTCGGCGACTACTGCAATCGCACAGGGCTGGAAGCTCTGGAAGCGAAAGTGGCATAACGGGCCGGCGGCGAATCCATCAAACGTGATTGGCCAGCCGCGACTACTGCCAAGAGAAATACGGCCGCCTTTTCAACGAGCGAGCCGTTAAGCGTATTCACGATTCACCGCCTGTCAGTGCTTGCCGACAGGCGGTGTTTTCGTTTTATCACGTCGCTCGCCAGCCACGCCAATCAACTGGCGGGCGGTACCGGCCTATTTCATGAAGAAGTCGGTCGGACCACGAGTTGTGTAGTACGGATACTGGTACGACGCTGGTGGGGCACTGGTGTCGGGACGCGAAAGTCCGCGAGGCACCTCGTACGAATGGAAGTTGCGGTGTACCGGGTGGAACGGAATGTTAAGGCACCGACCGCCACACTTACCATCGGGGCACTGCCCCGTTGGACATGCCCCGGTTACTACCGGAGCACCAGCCTGCCGGGCTTGGCGACGTGAGGCTCGGCGACCGCCTCCCGCATCGCATTCACCGTTTTGGCAATCGCACGACATGCCACTTTCGCAACCATCCCAACCGCCATCGTAGCTGGCGAATGCGGCGTTGGGGCTTTGAGCCCTCATGGTAGGCGATGTGGCCGAACAGCCGGTCAGGGTCATTCCAATCGCCCCCGAAAGCAGCATCATAGTGGCACGCGCAAACATATTCTAACTCCCCTATCCTTGTGTAAGACTGGCGTTGTTATCGTTATCGGCAATTCAACCGGTCAAACGTGCAAAAACCGTCCAATTCCTCCAGATGTTGAACCAGGGAGTTTGAGCGGTCTTGCGGAAACAGGGTTTCGCAAATACAGTCCGCTCTCGCTTATGCCCTTTGGACGGGGGTAAGCGATCGTTCTAAGTCATGAAGTGGCAACGCTTTCTGTTGTCTAATCGCTAAAGGAGTAGTGCTGTGCAAATTGCGGCATCGACACGAAGTCTCTGGGATCTTTCGTTTTCCGCGGCCTGCGGTCAGCTACAGGATCTGGGATTCGACAAGGTCGAAATCTGGATCAACGGTCAGTTCGATCAACTCAAGGCCGCTCAGATCGTGCAGAATCAGGATTCTGTGCTGGCAACGTTTCGAGACGCCAGTCGGTTGAGCCCCGTGGCCATTTTTCTGGAAGAAGAAGTCAGCAGTGACGACTTTCAGGCCATTGTGAACTTCGCCAAGCAACTGCGAATCCCTCAAATCACCATAGAAGCGTCGCCGCTGGGCACGCCGTTCAATTCTGAGATCGACCGGCTTAAAGAACGTAACGTGATGTGCCGGGAAGAAAGCATCCAGCTCTCGATCCTCACCAAAACCGGCCTGCTGTCAGAAGATCCTCACACGGCCGTTGAGCTGTGTCAGGCGGTTAAGGGCCTGGGCATCACGTTAGACCCCAGCTATTTCATGTGTACGCCGAAGGGCGAGGTCCAGTTTGACGTGGTCTTCCCGCACGTGATGCACGCTCACCTGCGCGACACATCGAAGACAGAAATGCAGGTTCCCGCTGGTCTGGGCGAAATCGATTACAACCGCATCATCGCATCGCTACGACATGAAGGCTACGACCGCACGCTGACAGTCGACCTGCTGCCGAAGACGATGGAAGGCGAAGAACGCCATCTGGAGATGCGGAAACTGCGTCTACTGCTGGAATCGTTGCTGTAGGTGGTGCGTGGCTTACAGTTGAGAGTCGAGTGCAGAGTGAACCGGATCCTGATGGGGTGTGTGCCACTGGGCTCAGCCAGTGGCACACCTCAGTAATTTATGACGGACAGAGCACTAGTGATCTGCAATACTCAAAACTTAGGATGGCAACAGTAGCCGACGAGCGTTAGTCCGGGTTGCTTGTTTAACAACCGGAGCTTCACCTTACTCAGCAACCACCTTCACTTTTGCGGCAGGGACGCTGCTTGTCATGGCCACCAGTCTTCATCAGCAACTCAAACTGCACTATGTGACCGACTTGAACCGTCACGAAGTGGATCTGGATGGCTACCGCATTGACGCCATTGATGATGATCAACGGCTGATCGAAGTCCAATGTGCGTCGCTCCTGGCCATTCGTGACAAGATCAGGAAGCTGACGAAGAAGCACAAGGTTGTTGTCGTCAAACCATTGGCGACAGACAAGAAGCTGCTGAAAAAAGAACGTCGCAACGGCAAGGTTGTCAGTCGTCGCTACAGTCCGGCTCACCAAACGCTGCCATACATCTTTCTGGAACTGGTGCACTTCACCAAAGCGTTTCCGCACCCCAATCTGCAGTTGGATATTTTGCTGACGGAGCAGGAAGAGATACGCGTTCCCGCGAAAAGAAAAACGTGGCGTCGCAAGCACAGCGTCCAGGATCGAACACTGGTCGAAGTGCAGGACACGATTTCCATCGCGTCACCGGCTGACCTGTGGGCCAAACTGGATATCGATGTCCCCGAAGTATTCACGACCGCGGAACTCGCCACCGGCGGCTCAATGCCGCGCTGGCTGGCTCAAAAGGCAGCGTGGTGCTTCAAGCAGATGAAGCACATCGAACCCTGCGGCAAGCAGGGCAACGCTATCGAATATCGCCTCAGCAAACGTCGCCGGCAGTCACGCCGAAAGGCCGCGTAACGCCCTCAGACTGCGTTACTAATTGCTGCGACGGAATACGAATCGGTTAGACAAATTCGATTCGCCCAACGTTCAATGCAGTGGGCACGTATTCTGTTTCATCGAATAGCAACCGAGCGACAGGAGAGTGGCGATGGACGATTTAGATCCGGACAGTGCTGCGCGCCGTGAATCAGATGACGCTTCGAATGATGCACTAACTGGCGAAATCACCGGAGTCGCCTCAACGGCTACAGTGCCTGACAATGTCATGGCAGGAACGGTCCGTGGACGGCTTGCATTGCTGATCGTCTTTCTGATGATCTTGCTGGCGGACGCCACCATCTATCATGCTCGCGGCTTTTCCGGTCCTGCGGCGTTTTTTGTGGGTGCCACCGCATTGCTTTTCGTCGGCATCCCGCGGCGCGCGATCACGCCGTCTTCGGTGCTGTTGGCATTGATGATGATGCTGTTGTCGTTTCGACTGGCATCCAATGGCTGGGGGCTGCATGTGTGTGCCGGATTGTGGCTGCTGCATGGGCTGACACTGGCGTTCCGTCGTCAACAACCTTTTGTTCTGGAGACACTGATCTTTGCAGCTCAGGTGGTGCCAGGCGGCTACGACTTTTTTCAGCGCATCAACGAACGCATGAAGGAACAGGTTATTGGCCCCGCAGAGGACGGAATGTCCGGTCGACGGCTGGAAGTGATTCTACCCTTGCTGGCCGCACTATTGTTCGGCGGAACATTTGTGATGGCGAATCCGGACATGGTCACGTGGGTTTCCGGTCACCTTGGCGAGCTGGCGACAGCGGTGCGCGAATTTCTGTTTCAGTTTTCCCCGTACGAAATTGCTTTCTGGTGCGCCGTGGCGTGGGCGACCGGCGGACTTCTGCGTCCGATAACAGGGCCCATTATTGCCGCCGCTTGCGAACGTCTTCCAACGATTACTCAGGACACAAACGCTCCATTGTATGCCGCTTTTCGGAACACGCTGCTGACTGTGATTGCACTGTTCAGCGCCTATCTGGTTTTCGAATTCAATACACTCTGGTTCCGCGAATTTCCGGAAGGCTTCTACTATGCCGGGTACGCTCACGAAGGTGCGGCGTGGCTGACTGTCGCTCTTGGACTGGCGACGCTGACGTTGTCGCTCATCTTTCGCGGTCGCACACTTAGTGACCCGCGACTACGACAGCTAACGCGACTGTCGTGGGGCTGGTCGGCACTGAACCTGCTTCTCGCAGCGGCCGTGTATCACCGCATGTACATCTACATCGAATTCAACGGCATGACTCGCATGAGGACCGTAGCGCTGCTCGGAATTACGTCGGTTGTCGGTGGGTTTCTGCTGGTGTTGGTCAAAATCAACAGTCGCCGGAATTTTCTGTGGCTGATTCGACGGCAGCTTTGGGTTCTGGGACTGGCAGTGTTCGTGTACGCCGTCCTGCCAGTAGATGTGCTCATCCACCGCTACAATGTGGCTGAGGTGATGTCAGGCAACCTTCCACCGGTGGTGCAAATTACAGGTCACGAAGTCGACGACGAGTGTCTGCCAGTGCTGTTGCCGCTGACGAATTCTGAAGACAAACGTATCGCCAACGGCATGAAAGCATTCCTGGCCGCTCGGACATCACAACTGCAGGCAAAAGTTGGTCGAGCAGAGCGACAGGGTTGGACGGCATGGCAGCGCGGCCAAACGAACAGCCTCGCCTTCCTGAAGGACCACCGACAGGAAATGTCGATGTCGGATGGTACGCGCGATGGCACGAATGCTTTCGAACGATTACAGAATTACGCTTACGAAAACTGGTGGTAAGATGCGTGAGCACTGGAAGTGAATTGACGTCGCGAGTGAGTTGCGGCGCCCGAGCCACCAGGATTGCTCTCACTGGTCGCAGTGCAGGGAATTGGACGGGATGACCGCGCGAAATGCGCACTCGAATACGGTATTCGATTTCTGTTTGCTGGACAGAGTGCCAATCGGCCGTCGGCATCGTAGGTGCCCGATGATGGACGATCAGGACTGGCACTGTGAGTGAGCAGGCGTTCCAGCCACGTATGTTGGCGCCAAAATCCCTCATCTCCGCGACCCATTTCGCAGTCGTTACAAACAGAACGGTGACAGTCAGTGAGTTTTGATAAAATGGGGGGGGGGCGAAGGTCCTTGATTCGAGTTTGTAGGCAGTGTTACGGTGGAGATTCTCAATCCCACTTCCCCCCGTATTTAGAGTGCCACTGATGATTCGTTTCTCCCTGATGCTCACAGCCGTCCTGCTCGCGACCACGGCCAACGTTCATGCCGGTTGGCAATATCTGTCTCTCAATGATCTGCCCAATGATGCCGTTCTGGAAGGAAGCTCGACTGAGGGTTTTCTGCAAATTCGAAGTTTGGATGATTCGTTCAGCACCATTGTTTTCGAACAGCCCAATGATGTGCTGTACCTTGATCTTGGGGCCGGAGATGACAAACTCACCGTCGACGGCCTAACAATTTTCGGCTTCACCGCCGACATCTTCGTCCAGGGAGCTGGCGGTGACGATTCCGTTGTGCTGAACGACCTCCAATCTGCTGGCAGCGTGTACGTTGACGACATGTCGGGAAACAACAGCTACCTGCAGTCACAGACGAATATTCTGGGCTCTGTCGATATCAACGATGGGCCGGGTGAACAGACAGTGCGCATTGCGAGATCCACTGGCGACGCCATTTCCGGTTCTCTTTCCATAACAAGCACCGATGGCGGTTCAAGCGTCTTTGTCGGGGGAGGCAGCGGCGGACGGACGGAAATTGGTGGCGGCGTGTCGATAGCGAATTCGGGGTATGGTGATGACGAGTTCTGGTTCGATCTGAGCCGCATTGACGGCGATGTGTACGTGGATCATGGTAATGGTAAATCGATCGCTCGAGCGGTGCAGGGCTCAATAGGAGGCTCGTTAACGCAAATCGTTGCCAGTGGGCAATTAAGTGCAACCGTCCGTCAATCTGCCATCTACGGAGCATTGAACCTTCAATGCGGTGAGGGTTCCACTGGTGTATTTTTGGGAGACGTTCCGGTGAGCGGCGGGATTTTCATCAATAGCGGTCTTGGCTTCGACTCCCACACTTTTTGGGGAGTCCAAACGCCGGAACTCGTCATTGACAACGGTGAAGGCGGCAGTCGGCTGACGATGGACTCAGCGATCACGTCGTTTAATATCGCCCGCTTGCAGGTCACGAACCTTGACGGCAGTGATGAAATCAATCTCAACGGAGCTCACCGTGGGGCCATTGGTCGAAACTGGGTGGGAGACGTTGAGATCAACAATGGTAACGGAAATTCTACAGTAGCGATTTCGGACTTCGTGACACACGTTCGTAGTGTTCGAGTCTCAGCCGGCGTGGGCAATGATCAGCTAATTCTGGACGACACCACTGTTGACGGTGACGTGATTGCCTTTCACGGAGTCGGCGGTTCCGACGTTGCGATTACCAATGCCGACATTGGTGGACAGCTTGAACTCGATTCTGGCGACGATGTGGACTATGTGACCGTCATGGATTCCACAATCGAAGGTCCGACTTACATTCGCACTCACCAGGGCGACGATAGCGTGACGATATCGGCCAACGCGTTTTTTGGCGACTTCGTTGCTGAAGGTGGGGCCGGCTTCGATATTCTTGCGACGGCGAATGACAGCTACTTTGGCGGCAGCGAATATGTGACGGGATTTGACTACGTCTTCGATTTTTAGTCTTGGTAGTCCCAGGATAGACCAACGAACGGAAGATTCGTAATCCGTTTGTGCCAAACCAGAAGCCCGGCGTTTTTCAAACGTCGGGCTTCTTCTATTTTGGACGACGAATATTCTCGCTGGGTGGCAATAGACGTGCTTCAGCCACACTTCACCACACAAGCTATTCGCCAATGTTCACTACAGGCTCTGTTCGCGGGCTGCTTCCTGGCGTTTTGCGAGCTGACGGTTGTAGGCGCCGATGGCTTCTTTGCGGCGGAGCATTCCGATCAGGCGGCCGGGCGATTCAGGATCCATCACGGGCAGTTCATCGATGTTCAGGGCTGTGAACTTTCGCATCGCTTCGTTCAGGTCGTCGTCCGGGGCAACACTTAGAAAGCGAGACGTCATTACGTCGGCTGCATCGGCCAGTTGCCAGATGGTTTCGTCATAAATGTACGACCGCACATCGTCGGCGGAAAAGATGCCCACCATTTTTCCTTCGGCGTTCACGACAGGAAAGTAGTGTTGGTGAGTTCTACTTAGCAGCTTGACGATGCTGGACAGGGGCATTGCTTCCGGCACCAGTTCGATTTTGCGATCCCGACGATAAACGTCTTCGACCTTCATACCTTCCAGTACATCGATGGTAAAGTCGCCTCGATGAGCGGGCGATTCCAGCCGCGTTGGCACCTGTTTGCTATACAGCGATGTGCCATGGCATAGCAGAAAACATAACGTGGAGACCCACATGGTGGGCAACAACAGCTGGTAGCTTCCCGTCATTTCAGAAACCATGATAATGGTCGAAATGGGAGCTCGCGCGATACCAGCGAAGAAGCCAGCCATGCCCACGACACCAAACGCGCCGGGAGATACTCCGGCCAGCCAGCCGACTGCCGGAACATTGTTGCCCAGCATCTGAAATGCTTTGCCGGTGGCGACTCCCACGCAGCCGCCAATGACCATCGATGGACCAAAGACGCCGCCGGAACCTCCACTACTAATCGTCAGTGACGTCGTCAGAATCTTGACCAACCCGACCAGCAGCAGGACTTCGATCGTTAGTGCGCCCGGTGTTTCCAGCCCGGTTTGTAGTATTCCGTATCCAGTCGCCAGCACGGACAGCAGCGCTCGATCCTGGCCGCAGGCATAGTACAACGTGATGGCAACACAGGCAGTCAGGCCGGCTCCCATCGCTGGCTTCAGGTGAGGCGGGCCGGGCACTTTTCGAAAGACTTCATGAATGCCGTAGAAGCATTTGATATAGATGATGCCGACCAGAGCCAAAATCAGTGACATAATCCCGTACGGTATCATCTCAAGCAGCGACGTCATTTGGTAAGCGGGCAGCCGTCCAAAGACGTGGCCAAACGTCATATGTTTGGGCAGGAACATGCCGTAAATCGAATAGGCCGTAATCGAAGAAATGGCGGTCGGAACGATCACGTCGGATTCCAGGTCCGCGTCGCGATACATGATTTCACCGGCAAAAATAGCGCCAGCCAGGGGAGCTCGAAAAATGGCTCCCACGCCAGCGCCCATGCCCGCCGCCATGAGAATCCGCCGGTCGCGTGCCGACAGTTTCAGACACTGTCCGAGAAATGATCCAAGAGACGCTCCAATCTGCGCGATGGGGCCTTCACGACCGCCCGAGCCAGCCGTTCCTAACGTGACGGCCGAAGCCAGTGTCTTCACCACGGCCACTCTGATGGAAATGTTGCCGCGTTTTCTGTGGAAGGCGTCAATCGCGCCGTCTGTGCCATGGCCTTCGGCTTCCGGAGCGAAAGTGTAGACCAGCCAGCCGGATATCAGGCCGCCTCCGACCATCACTGCCACCAACCAACCCAAAGAAAAGCTTAGTTCTTCGACGTGAAACAGTGGGCGTTCGCCAGTCGCAGCCTGCGGCACAAATCCGGAAAACTGCGTCAACAGAAACCGCGACACCGTTTGGCCCAGCACATCAAAAACAATCGCTCCGAGACCGGCGGCGATGCCAACGATAACGGGCAGGATGAACCATTTGGCGGTCATCTGTGCCTGAAGCAGTTTCATAGGAAAACGCAGAACCTGATAGAGATTGAGAAAACGGAGGTTGCCACAAACGCGAGTCGGGCGGCTATGTGGGATTGCGTTCGAGGACGCGACCGATCGTCGGCGTGTTGACGACACTCGCGGCGTGTGGAGCGCATGCGGTGCGTGAGTGGCGCAGGTGGGTAGTGGACCGGTCTAAGCCAACTGTGTCAATGCGGAGGGCGAACTGTTCCCAAAAAGAGAGTCAGGACATGCCATACGCCGCCGATGCTTCAGGCGAGAAGCCGGTTATCGGGATTCGAGCCGTGCGGGATACCGAAACACCGCGTCTCAACAAACCGTAAACTGCGGAAACTTGAGTGTTCTCAAATGTTTGAATGATCCATTTCGTGCGCACAGCGTTATCCGAGACACAAGCAGCAATGTGTCGGATGCTCGCAGATTTGATGAAAGAGCTCGTGCCAACGATCTCATCGAGTCTGCGCCTGTCCGTCGTTCCCAGATCCCCACGGCGAGGTGCGGCCCATGATCGAAGTGTCGAACGTCTTTCACCATTACGGTCTGCGGCCGGTTCTGCAGGACATTAATTTTGAGGTCGATGCCGGACAAACCCTGGCAATTATCGGCCCCAACGGGACGGGAAAAACCACGCTGCTGGACCTGATGTCCGGGTTCGCGTCGCCCGCCGAGGGCACCGTTTCCATCAATGGGCGAGTCCGCCGATCGTCTGTTGAGAATGAACTGGCCATCCGACAGGAAACCGTATTCCTTCCTGCAGAACCGTGGTTCCCAAAGAATATGACCGGCCGTGATTTTCTGCTGGGTGTTGGTGAATTGTGGAGCGTGCCGGTTCGTCGGCTGTTTGAGCACGCCGATCGATTGCTGTCTGTCTTCCAACTGGATGCGATCGGCGATTCGGATATCTCCGCGTATTCAACAGGGCAGCGAAAAAAGATTGGCTTGTGCTCAGCGCTGATCTGCGAAGCTTCGATCCTGTTACTGGATGAGCCATTTTCCGGGGGGCTCGATCCAGCCGGGCTGACGGCCATGAAACAGATTCTAAAGTACCTCACCGAACGACAGGACCGCACTGTGGTCCTGACCAGCCCCGTTCCTGAACTGGTGGAAGAGGTCGCCGACGAAGTTCTGATCTTGAACGAAGGCACGATCCTAAAACACGACACCGTCGAGAACGTCAAACGCGACGCGGAAGCGCCGACGCTGGACGAAGCGTTGCGAAAACTGATCTTTCCGGAAACAGAACACGAATTGCGGGACTACTTCACGTATGAAATGGCCGGTGAGGTGGCATCATGAATCGGTGGTATCGACAAAGCCTGCCCGGCCGAGCGGGAGCATATTTGCTGCTGACAATTGTGTTGTTGACGGATGTTTTTGCGGTTATCTCTTGGTTCACGTGGGGGCATGGCCTGGAGGCCAGTGACCAGTATCTTTGCTGGCTTCCGTTCGTGGGATTCAATGTCGGTTTGTGCGTGATTGCAGGCATGATCGTGGCGGGCTACCGTCTGCAGGGATTCCCTGATCGCACCGCAAGCACATCCTTTCATTCCTGGCTGGCAGCAACACCGTGGCAACCTTCGAGCCGCACACCATTCGGGCCGTGGCATCCAGTTTGGCTTGATGTCGTACCATTTAGCATTCTCGGCGTTGTTGCGGCAACGCAGGCGGCGGTCCTTTGCCCCTCACTGGTTGCAGCAAGAGATCAGGCGATGGCTTGGTCGGATGCTCTGATAGTCACAGTCGTTCCCGCCGCACTGGCACCTGCCGTGGTGTTTCTGTTCACATGGACGATTTGTGCTTACGGCATTCTCTGTTCACGATGGAACTGGTCCATCTTTCTACCCGCACTCTGGATGGGAATTCTGATCCACGTTGGCAAGCTGACTTCAGCGGAAATTGCGTTCTCCACGTTAGGCGTTTCGCTTGTCGGCCTGATGGTTGTGAGTTGGCGCCGCATGCAGCTTGAGCTAACAAAGGTTCCCGAATTCCACACGGCATTGTCAGACGTGGCACCGAAACCTCGCCGTACTTCGACAACTTACGCGGCGCTGTCGCCTGCTCCGCAAAACCCTCAATTTGCAGCCGGACTTCATGGCCTCCGGCCCAAAGCGTTCGCCGCTGGATTGCTGTTGTTTGTCTGGGTGGCTCTGTTGCCGTGGGGTTCAGGTTCAGTCAACTATCTGACAGTGGCTCTCGCGTTGTTCATTCTTGCTGTCTTCCGTATGGCCGCCTACGGGGAAATACTTACGTCGCATCTGGGCCTGGTGGCTCGCTGGTCGACGCGGCAGTTTATTGTGCCCAGCTACGATCGTGTTTGGATTCCGAGCGTGGTGATGATTGTGGCCGGTCTGGCGACTTACGGTTTGGTGCCTCTGGGAGTGCTACCACCGACGCTGGGCGGTGCGTTGAGCATCGCTGTACCAGTGGTGATCGGCCTTGCCATGGGGCCTGACTACACAACCTGGTCGTTGACGGCTCCGTGCCGCTACAGCAAGCGACAACAGCAACAGTGAAAACCGCAGCGCAAGGCCGCCTGCCGATTATTCGTCTTCAGCCCAGCGCTGCATGGCTTCCAGCGATTCGTCGCGTTCTTCGCGGGTGGCGAACAGAGAATCGTCGCCTTCGATGCGGACTTCGTAACGCCCTTCGACAAGACATTCTTCGTTCCCGCAAAAGTGCGGCAGGTCCGAAATCCAGACAATGCGAGACAGGGGAACGTGTTTATCGTCAATGATGGTGAAGATGCCGGACACGGCTTTTCTCCGTAATCAGTGGTGCGAAAGCGGTTGACTCAGCCAGCCAGTGCTTCGAGAATTTTCTGGCAGGCCTGAGACTTGTTCAATGCGTAAAAGTGAATGCCGCGCGCACCGTTGTCTCGCAGAGCAGTGCATTGTTCGATGGCATAGCCGACGCCAATTTCGAATTGCGCGTCCGCGTCATCCTGAACGGCTTCCAGCCGCGTTGCTAATGCCTCAGGAAACACCGTGCCGCACATTGATGTGATGCGTTTGATTCTGGCAAAATCGGTAATCGGCATGATGCCCGGAACGATTGGAACTGTAATCCCGGCAGCTGCGCAGCTGTCACGAAAACGGAAGAAATTGTCGTTGTCGAAAAACAGTTGAGTGAAGACCGCATCGGCTCCGGCGTCGACTTTACGTTTGAGGTTTGCCATGTCGACCTCCATGCTGGGCGCTTCCAGATGCTTTTCCGGATAGCCCGCGACGCCGATTGCGAAGTCTTTCGGATGGTCCTGGATAAGTTGAACCAGTTGGTTGGCGTACTGAAGCCCGCCATCAACCGCCTGAAATGATTCCTCCCCCTTCGGCGGATCGCCTCGCAGCGCCATGATGTTTTCAATGCCAGCGGCGGCCGCCTGGTCCAGCCACTCGTTTAATTGATCTCGAGTGGAACCCACACAGGTAAAATGAGCCATCGCCGGGCGATCAAAGTCTGATTTAATTTCCTGACACCAGCTAACGGTGCGGTCCTGAGTTGACCCACCGGCTCCGTAGGTACACGACACAAACGCAGGCTGATGCTGCACCAACGTCTTCAGGTGCTTGCGCAGAGCATCGTCGCCCTCCGGCGTCTTTGGTGGAAAGATTTCAATTGAAACCGCGAACGGGTTCGACGAAAAAACTTCGGGCAGTCGCATTGCAAATATCTGATAAAACGTTGATGTTCCGTAGAGAAGCTGGCGGGAATGTTAGTCCCTGACGTCACAATACCACCAGCCATATTTGGCTTTTATCGGGCTTCCCGGTTTTTAGAGCCGGAATGGCGGCATTTGCCGGCCGCGACGCAAGAAACATCTACACGCTGCTGTTTGGTCTCATGGCAATTCAATTTAACTGCCCCTACTGCACGGCTGCCATTCGCGTAGCAGATCAATACTCCGGCAAGCAGGGAAGCTGTCCGAAGTGCAAGACAAAACTGATTGTGCCGACGGTCGTTCCGCCTTCCGTCCCGCCAGCGGCCGAACTTCAGCCCGCTCCGGTCGCACCTCAGCCAACACCCGCCGCTCCCGCTGAAGTCGTACCGCCGCTCGTGCCTGATGTGGCTCCACCACCGGTCGCAGTCAGTCGTCGTCGAAATCGACGGCGGAAGAGGGCGTCGAAGCTGTATTCTATCGGGATCCCTGTCGTCTGTTTCCTGACCTTCTTCGGGATCGTGATCGCCGTCATGATGATGCGACCTCAGGAACTGAAGGGCGTGCTGACAGGTTCGATCGCGCGAGACATGCGGATTCCGTCTGTGACGGTACCACTGGCGTCGTTGCAGTTGAACGACGAAGACCAGGCCGAGGCGATGCAGGCGTTCGAAGATTCTCCCGAAGCCTTCGTGAGCTCACAAATGACGTGCCGCATCAGACTGGACGGGAAGTCACTGGTCGTGGATGTGGCTGCTGGTGACGAGTTTGAGTGGTTCGCTGTGAACCCGAACGCCAGCGTCAATCTCCGCGACTGGATTCGTGACCACATTGCGGCAGCCAACACGCAACGCCTTAACCGAATCGCCGAAACCGGTACGGCACTTTGCAAAGACAAGATTCTGAAGGCGAGTGGCTCTCGAGTCGTCTTTGATGCCGCAACCTACCGCGACGGATTCGGCCTGAACGCTCACGTGGATGCGTTCGGTTTCGTGGTCGAGGCCGTCACCAACAACCGCGTGTCGCCGTGCGCTCACGAAGATTCGAAAGGAACTTTATATTTCGCCCTGCCCAAAGACACCACGTCGTTCGTGCTGCGAGGCCGATCGCAGAACGGTGGCAAGCCAATTTTCCCCGGCGAGTATACCGTTCAGGTGTCTGTCGCCGCAGACGCTGCTTCAGGAGATTCACCAGCTGATGATTCTCCGGAAGAACCGGCTGAAGCTAACGCCGCTGAACCGTCAATGCCCAAGGAGAACAGTGACGCTCCCGATGCACCAGCAGATGCTGTGAAACCTGATGCGGACTAAACCAGTTCCATCGATTCAATGCCCAGCTTACTCTGCACCGTGCGGCTAAGTGTTTCGCGTACGATTTCGATGGGGATACGGTCGTAGACCTGCTGAAAGAAGCCTTCCACGATCATGTGCATGGCTTCGTTTTCGCTGATGCCGCGACTTTGAGCGTAAAAAATCTGCTCTTCGTCGACCTGACCAGTGGTAGCTCCGTGAGTACACCGCACGTCGTCCGCTTCGATTTCGAGGCCGGGAATGCTGTCGCACCGAGCGTCGCGGCTTAGCATCAAGGCGTCGCTGCGTTGGTAGCCGTCCGTTTGCTGAGCGGCCTCGTCCACCTTGATCATGCCACGCCAGATGACTCGTGATTCGTCTCGTAGAACTTCCTTGTACAGCAGGTCGCTATGCGTGCCCTGAGCTTTGTGATGCTGCTGAGTGTAGTAGCTGATCTTCTGACGATCGCAGGCAAACGTCACGCCGTTGACTTCGGCGGTTGAAGCTCGCCCGTTCAGATTGACGTCCTGATGAATGTGGCTGAGCTTGCTGCCAAGCCCGACCACCGTCCATTGCAACGATCCTTCGCTGTCCACGTTGCCGGCCTGGTGAGCGAAGTGCCAGGTCTTTTGGTTCCAGTTCTGAAGTTGGACGTATCGCAGATTGGAATGCTTGCCGACGATCAGTTCGACGCAGCCGACATGCAATCCGCTGATGTTTTCATCAGCCGATGTGGTTTCTTCCAGCAGGGTGGCTCGAGCTTCGTCTTCGACAATGATCAGCGTGTGCCCGAAGTCAGCGACACCGTCTTTGGTGTGCGCAATCAGACTATGGAGCGGCAAGTCGACTTCAACGCCTTTCGGCACGTACAGCAGAGTACCGCTCGTCCAGAACGCCGCGTGCCACGCACTGAAGCGGTCGGCGTCCGGCTTGACGGCCTGCGTCATGAAATACGGTTCCAGAAGTTCGCGGTGTTCGGTCAGCAGAGTCTGCAGGTCACCGAACAGCACGCCTTTGGCTTTGATCTCGCCATTGAAATTGGCGTGAGTCGTTTGGCCATCTACGTGTCCGATGCTGCCGCCGTATTCGGTTTCGTTGGCCAGCAACGTGCTGACGGACGATGCATCGGATTCTCCTGTGGCCGGACGAAACTTGCCCGCGTTAAAGATTCGCAAATCGACGCGTTTAAATTCTTCCGGGTCGAGATCTTCATTGACCAGCTGCTGATACTGAGCAAACGCCGCTCGCCGAGCGTCCGTGATCCACGACGGTTCGACGCGGCTATCAAGAAACGTTTCAAAGACTTCAGCGTCGAAAGCGATGCGGGATATGTTAATGGTTGCTGTCATTAGTTTGCTCAATTCCCAGTGCGGCTTTATCGTCAAGCGTGAGCTGGAACGGGATCTTTCCCAAGTCCAAACTCTGAGTGTTAAGGATGATGTCTTTGCGGAGTATGTAACCCTTAAGTTCGTGCCAAACACGAAGTTCGTGGGTTCCATACGGGAGTTTCGGTATCTCGAACTTTCCATCAGAGTTCGAGACTGTCATGTAAGGATGATCGAGCACCAGAATGTGAGCCGACATCCACGGGTGATAGTCACATTGCATCACAAAAGGAAAGAACTCACGCATCTGGTGTCGAACAGACGTCGTCGAGTTCGGTGTTACGAGCGATCCCAGTCCCTGATTCCGCAATGAGTAACTATTCGGATTGTGCGACACGGAGTCTTTGTTGGTGAGTTCTAAATGCTGGCCGGTTCTGACACAAAGAGCGTGAGGTCGGTACCTACATCCACGAATGGACAATGTTGCTGGCTTTGATGTTGGTTCGGTCAGATCTGGGTGGATCAATTCCCTCCTGAGCTTGTACACATAGA
The DNA here is from genome assembly GCF_001983935.1 of Fuerstiella marisgermanici. GTDB lineage: Bacteria > Planctomycetota > Planctomycetia > Planctomycetales > Planctomycetaceae > Fuerstiella > Fuerstiella marisgermanici. The sequence continues at coordinate 1,154,943 of NZ_CP017641.1, forward strand.
TGAAAACGTTGTGGACTCCGGCTGTGTCGCCACTCCACACAAGTCGTTCATTCGGAATGCCTTCGGCAGCACACACCGCTCCATCTTTAACGTGCGCTCCCTCAGGAACCAGTGGCGGGAGTGCCGGAATTGCTTCGGTGAGTACAATCCGTCCGGAAATCACGCCGTATCGTAGTGCAGGATTCTGGTCCCCATATCCAGATGAGGCGCAAACCAAGAAGCTCAAGAGCCAGATAGTTTGTTTGGCAAGTGTGTTCACTGGTTGTGCAAAATCGAGTGTTGCCAGCGAGGTGTATTCGGTGACGGCAGGATATGATTTTCGATTCAGAAAGGACGGTGGCCTTACCCAACAGATCCTTCCATTTGCAGTTCGATCAGTCGGTTCATTTCGACTGCATATTCCATTGGAAGTTCCTTGACCAACGGTTCAATGAATCCGGTGACGATCATCGCTGACGCTTCCGCTTCGGTCAGACCACGGCTCATCAGGTAGAACAATTGTTCTTCCGCGATCTTGCTGACGCTGGCTTCGTGTTCGATGGCCACGTCCTGCTCTTCAACTTCGATGTAAGGGTACGTGTCGCTTTTGCTTTGTGGATCAAGAATCAAAGCGTCGCACACTACGTTGCTCTTACAGTGATGAGCGCCTTTTTCGACTTTGACAAGGCCACGATAGCTGCCTCGGCCGCCGTCTTTCGTGATCGATTTGGAGATGATACGGCTGCTGGTGTGAGGTGCACAATGCACCATCTTGGCTCCCGCATCCTGATGCTGGTCCTTACCAGCGAAGGCGATCGACAGCGTTTCACCACGAGCTCCCGGTTCCATCAGGTAGATGGCTGGATACTTCATCGTAAGCTTGCTGCCCAGGTTTCCGTCGACCCATTCCATCAACGAGTTGCCGTACGCCATGGCTCGCTTGGTGACCAGGTTATAAACGTTGCTCGACCAGTTCTGGATAGTCGTGTAACGGAATCGCCCTTCACGCTTCACAACAATTTCGACCACGGCACTGTGCAGACTGTCGCTGCTGTACGTTGGAGCCGTACAACCTTCGACATAGTGAGCCGACGCACCTTCGTCGACGATGATAAGCGTTCGTTCGAACTGCCCCATGTTTTCGCTGTTGATGCGAAAGTAAGCCTGCATCGGAAATTCGATGTGAACTCCCGGTGGCACATAGATGAACGATCCGCCCGACCACACGGCACTGTTAAGCGCGGCGAACTTGTTGTCTTCCGGAGGAATAATCGTGGCGAAATACTCGCGGAAAATTTCCGGATGGTCGCGTAGAGCCGAATCGGTATCAGTGAAGAGCACACCCTGTTTCGCAAGGTCTTCCTGCAGACTGCCGTACACCACTTCAGATTCGTACTGAGCCTTCACGCCGGAAAGAAACTTCTTTTCGGCTTCTGGGATGCCGAGGCGGTCGTAGGTTCGGCGAATGTCTTCGGGGACGTCGTCCCAGCTTCGTTCCTGCCCCTTGGATGCCTTCATGTAATAGAAGATCTCGTTGAAGTCGAGTTCCGACATATCGCCGCCCCAATTGGGCATGGGGCGAGATTCAAAGATTTCAAGCGACTTCAGGCGAAAGTCCCGCATCCACGCGGGTTCCTTCTTCATCTCCGAAATCTGCCCGACCATCTCGCGGTCGAGCCCCTTACGGCTCTTGAACTCGTAGTTGTCCGTCGAATCGTGAAAACCAAACTGGTAATCGCCGATGGATACGTCTTCTTTTTCCGGTGCGTCTGTGCTCATGATTTATTCAGCTTGAAATTCGGGATTTCTGATCTGTGATTTGAAAGTCGTGGTGCGAAATTTATTCAGTGAATTGCACAAGATGATCGGTGATCCATTTTCTTAATTCATCGCGGTTCATCTCGCCAGCCGCCAAACGCAGAAACGCTCGTTCCGCATCGTCGACATCCGCTTCAACAGTAAATCCATTCAGGTTGAGCAGCATCCTCATCGAGGCGTGTCCAACTCGCTTATTGCCGTCAGCGAATGGGTGGTTGCCGACGACTGAAAAACATAATGCCGCGGCCTTGTCGACCAACGTCGGGTAGAGTTCCTTACCACCAAACGACACGGATTGCTGAGCAATTGCGGACTCCAGCAAACCAAGATCGCGGATACCTTTTCCGCCTCCACTGCGTTCGATGATTGCCTTGTGAATTGTCAGTATGTCTGCCAGTGACAGCAGTTCCATTAACCCAGCCGTTGATATAGTTCTTTGTTTTCGTCAAGAACTCGATCCAAAAGCCGATCGAAGCGTTCGTCGCGATGAGACAGCAACTCTCGCACAGCCACGGCAGCAAGCTCTTCGCTACTGAGATTGAGCTCAGCGGCTTTTTCTGCGAGTTGCTTGCGCAACTCCTCAGTCAGGTCAATCGTTATTGACATGGGACTGCCTCTCCGCGACACGTAATCAGTTAAACCGCAGCAGCTTCTGCCTTCGCATTGTCTGCATCGGCGTCTGGATGACGCTCTCGCACGCCTGCGTAACCATTGTTGTGCAGGTCTTCTGCCAACGCCGCGTCGCCGGTTTCGACGATGCGGCCGCCCAGCATCACGTGAGTGAACTTCGGTGGATTATATTCCAGCAGGCGTTCGTGGTGTGTAATAATTAACACACCCATTTCCGGGCCCGCCAGCTTGGCAAGACCTTCACTGACAACTCGAACAGCATCGCTGTCCAATCCACTGTCTGTTTCGTCCAGAATGGCGAACTTCGGCTGCAGCATGGCCATCTGCAGGATTTCCATTCGCTTCTTTTCGCCGCCGGAAAAGCCATCGTTCAGGTATCGTCGAGCGAACTCAACGTCCATCCCCAGCTCTTCCATCTTCGCTTTGATTTCCTTGCGGAATTCTCGCATACCAACCAGACCTTCGCCTTCTTTGCGGTCTGGATTGCGGATGTTGCTGATGGCGTGGCGAATGAAGTCGGCCACTTTGACGCCAGGAATCACAACCGGATACTGGAACGCCAGGAACATGCCCAGACGAGCTCGTTCGTCAGCTTCCAGTTCTGTGATGTTGACGGTTTCGCCATCGGGCGAGCTGATTTCGATGCTGCCTTGCGTGACCGTGTACTTCGGATGACCGGCCAGAGCGTACGCCAGCGTACTTTTCCCGCAGCCGTTCGGGCCCATCAAAGCGTGGACTTCGCCCTGGCGAATTTCCATGTTGACGCCCTTCAAAATGGGCGTGTCGGCGACCGAAACGTGCAGATCGGTGATTTTGAGCAGGCTGCTCATGCTGTCGCAATTCCTTGTTAAAGAAGCGGTTCGCGGCGGGCGAACCACTCAGGATATCAGTCAAACGTTGTGAGTTATTAGTAACTTCGAAGTGGCGGTTCGAAGAGTGACTCGACTTTCTGAGTCGAGTCATGAAAGTTTATCTTGAAGCGAACCGCCGCCAGATTTCTTTGGGCGGCTACTCGCTAATGCAATTTCGAGAGTCTGTTGTGTTGAATGAAGGAGCTAGCGATTTGACGTCGCATCCGGTCGACTCGGCAAGTCGATCCACACTAAACGTTGAGCGCTGAGTAGCCGCTGTGATGCGGAATCGGCAGTTTTTGTTCGCCCTTGGTGATTTTACGGGCCTTAATCTTGTCCTGAATTCTCATCAAGCCTTCCAGCAATGCTTCAGGTCGTGGAGGACAGCCTGGAACGTAAACGTCCACGGGCACGACAAGGTCCACGCCCTTCACAACGTGATAGCCATACTTGAAGTATGGGCCACCGCCGACAGTGCAGGCTCCCATTGCGATCACATATTTCGGATCCGCCATTTGCTCGTACAAACGACGGACTCGGCTGGCCATTTTGTAGGTGACCGTGCCGGCCACGATCATCAGGTCAGCCTGGCGAGGCGTCGCTCGGAAAGCTCCCGCACCGAAGCGGTCAATGTCGTACTTGCTGGCACCCGTCGCCATCATTTCGATCGCACAGCACGCCAAGCCAAACGTCATTGGCCAGATACTGGACTGCTGGCCCCAGTTCATGGCATCTTCCATCGTCGTCGTAATGACGTTTTCTTCGAACCGTCCTTCAATCCATGTCATGTCGAGTCGTTTCCCTAAACGCTTACCATTTAATTCGCGGTTTGACTGATATCCCATAACGCCACATTACAGGAAGCTGCGAACCGCAAACTGTATCAGGCCAAGACTTTCGTTCAATTCTGTGCGTCGTTTTCTGAAGGTTGGGACCGCCGAGCGACAAATTTGAAATCACCGATTTGAGAACTCAGAACGCTCATTTCCCAGCCGTCTGTACCTCAAATTCACAACAATGATGTCCGTCTCGACAGCGGTTTTTGAATTCCACCGGAGCTCCCAAAACCTGTTCCAACACCTGCCGTTCGACCTGGCAAATTGTTTCGTCCACATCGGCCAGCATCGGAAACGGGCAATTGGTTTCTCGCAGAATCGGCAACGCAGCCGAATGGTCGCTTTCTACGTTGAAACCGCTCGACCTCATTTCCTCAGCCAGTTGATCCAGCCGCTGATCCGCCGAATGACCTTCTGTCAATTTGCGACGAAACCGGTCGGCCAGGCGGTCTCGAACCTGAGAAATCAACTGTTCCTTCACAGCGGAATCCTCAAGGCCGACGATCGCCTCCCACAACACAACTGCCAGCTCGCGGTAGTCTTCCCCCAGCGAATGCAGCCCTTCGGCGGTCACGCGGTAAACGTTTTTCGGACGCCCGCGAGACTGAGACTGCTGATCACTGACAATCACACCGCTCGCTTCCAGCCGCGTAATACGCTGCCGAATGGCGTTCCGTGTGACATCCAAAACATCGCACAGATCCTGCACCGTTGCTTCGCCACTGCGATGCAGGTGTTCCAGAATTTCGCGGTCTTTGGTGTCTGTCACTGACATCTGCCACAGCTTTGAAGCGATGAGGTACTGACTGGTGTTCGACGGAATGGTAGCCAGCCCAAAGCTTTTGGCAATTTAGTGTGCCAAAAATAGCGTAAATGAGATCAGGTCTCAGTGGCAGTGTCGATTTTGGGATGTCAGCCGGTGTGCGGTGTACGGTCGAATGGGCATGAGGTGAACAGCCGTTGTGATCCGCCTCGGATGGATCCGCTATCGCCCAATTCCATTTGGCCGATAAAGGGCATGCGTGGCGTTGCCTACCGGCACGCCCCTATCACGTAGCAAGTGCCAGAGGGGACGTGCTGCGTTCGGAATATCTTTGGCTGACACGATCTGAGATGGAAAGCGAATGCTATTCCTGCTTTGTCTTGTCTGCTTCGACAGTTACCACCGCTCCGGCTGCTTCAAACTTCTCTCGCCATTCTTCGGCCGCTGAACTTGTCAGGCCCGACTTCACGACGATCGGAGTGAAGTCCAGCACCTCTTTAGCCGTCGGTAAATCGACGTCAGTCAGCTCCATAATTAGCTTCATCACTGCGACGCGGGACCTCTTCGTTTCCTTCAGGCGGATGCGAAATGTCGGGCCATGACTCGCTGCCATGCTCTTTCCATTCTCAGTGGTCGCCGCGGTGGCGTTGTTCCTGGCTATCGGCGTTTGCACTGCCGATTCGCTGGCGATCAACGATTCCAGCGTAACGACGTATTTATTGCTCCACTTAGGCCAATAGATTTCGACGCCGCCGTCTTCGGGGGCCGATAGCAGCTCAACTTCATCCCAGCGGCTGCCCCAGGAAACTTTGCATTTCATGCCAGGTTTAAGTGGTGTCTTTTCAGTCACGCGTGCGTAACCACTCGGTATGTCAATCCTGATCGGATATGACCGAAACGATCGCTTTCGTGTTGCTTTACGCATCGCAGTCAATTCAGCGGCAAACTCGGCGACAGCCTTTGGCGATTTCAGCTGAGCGAGAACGTCTTTGCGGATTGTGATCTGATCGCGGCGAAACTGCTCCTCCTGCCGACCGTGGGGGTTTCGAATGGCGGTGACCGTGCCTGCAGTAGCGCTGGTGACCTTATACTCCCATCCACCTCCAACGATGTAGACAGAAACCGGGGTACCGGGAACCAGTTTGACATCAGCGGTCAGAACCACTTCGCCAGCAGGTGGCGGTTGGAGTGCTCCTTCCGGGATGATGACGCTTGGTTTGAAAGATGACGGATCTGTTGCCAGTTTTTCGACGGTCTCTTTCGAAAGCGCAATCGCAGACGTTGGATGCCACTTGTTGCGAGCGTGGCCAAGTTGCGGCCAGTGAATTGTGATTCTCGGCGTTCCTGATGCTTGAGACACACTGAGAACTTCTGCCTTCATCCATTCCCCTTCAAACGCGGCCAGCACGGGGGTTCCCGGGACAAGCGTGACGGTGCGTTCGGCGACAGAGTATCCGGCTGGTGGAGGTGGCGGAGGGCCGTATTTCTTTTTTCGGGTCTCGTAGATTCTTAGCTCATTGGGGCGAAGTTCACGCGCGTAAGTGACCGTCGGCACGTTGCCACGAATCGCAGACTTCGACACTTTGAAATACAACGGATTGACTGGCTTTGGCGCCGAGCGATAGTAGCGACGGTTGCCAATCGGTGCTGTATCCGTAAATTCGACGTACGCTTCCACGTCTGCTCCGAATTCCGTTTTGTCCTTGAGGACATCGTAGCTACACGTAATCAGCCCTCGGCGTTGATTCAAGACCGTTGTGGAAATCGGAAATCGGTGCTGCCTGCCGTTTGTGGTCGCGACCACATGAAAAGTACCGGTCAAGGGGCCGGTGCAAACAAAGTCCATTTCTAAGGCATTGCGGAGGTTCGAACCTGGGCGGAGATTCGATATTTCAAACCACGGATGCTCGTCAAAGCGACACAGGGGATTGACCAGCGGACCTGAACTCAGCGGAAGGACTTTTTCTCCTCCCATCCTTTTTACAAGGTCTGCCGAATCGGACGTTTTGGGGGTTTGAGCGTTTGCGGACGCGAGTGTCAGAGAGGCCAAGCCTCCCAGTAGTAGGTTTCTGACAACTTTCCACATGGTGTTTCTCACGCAAAGAGACGTTTGAAGCAATGATCACGCTTGGCTGCGACTCGGTATTTCGGACCGAACAGCGAGGCCATTGGGCGGTGCCTGAGCGTAATCAATTCTGCCCTTAATGACAAACTCTCAGCTCGCCTGCAGACGTGCTTCACGAAAACGCATCCCGTCACCAGAAAAATCCTCGTAGGCGCAGCGTGTGCCCCTCACATTCTCCGGGCAAAACGTCTTGGACGTAGCTTACACCGTTACAGCAGCGTGTCAGCGCTTGCGTCGGTTGGTTCCGTTGGCGAAATCGCGTGCCTCACGAATCACTGGGGCCAGAAGGATCAGGCCGACCGATAGACTGCCCAGCAAGATTAGAATTGGCGTCCAGTTTCGTGTGCCGTGCATTCGAGCCAACCCGACGCCGGGCAGGTAGTCGACCTTTACGCTTCCGGATGTCTTGTCCGGCACCCTCAGCTTTTCCCGACGACTCTCATCGCCGTCGGTGTACTGGATTAGTCCGTTTTCCATGATGCTGGCAGTGGCAGTCTGTGCCAGGAAGTAGAACTGCACCTCGACAATACTCTTCCACATGGCATAAAGGATCACACATACGACTAACGACGCGAACTTGATCTTTTTGTTCGTCTCATATCCTTCGGGATCGAGGTACTTTTGGAACATGTAGAGTGGCATGTGCGGTCCCCGCTGGGTTGTTGAACGGTAAACCGCATCGTAGGTGCAGAACAGCTCGCGCAGCAATCCAGTAGCTGTCCATTTCCGCGTGGTGCGCAGCGTGAGGTGTGGTGTTCAGTTGGCGGGGACGAGTTTGGACAGTCGCGACTGACCGGGCGGCGCGGAGGTCAGGCCGACTTCAAGTTTCAGTCGATCAAACAGACTGAATCCATCCTGCTGCCACGTCATGACCTCGGCCACCACGGAACTGAGCGTTGGTGTTTTCAGATGGAGATTCAGCGATTCCAGGACGCTTGTAAGAATGCTGCGGCGACGGGCTCCCTTCGATGTTTTGCTCGTTCGACCTGTGCGACGGTCCATGGCCGCGCCGCGAAGACTGCGTTCCGCTTCGTTGTTCGTTGCTGGCGCGGCCGGGCTTGTCACAAAACAAAACAACTCCTCTTCCGTCATCAGCCGAATCAGTTCTGAGACCAGGTTGTCAAAATCCTTGCCGAAGTCGGCCGCCCGAACATCGGAATCCTCGGCGCAGTAACGCACCAGCAGAGCCGCCAGCGTGTTATCAAGTTCATCGACCTTCGCCGCACGACCGGCATCGCCAAGACGACCATCGGCGGCGTGGCGTTTGGCCGCGTAGAAAATTTCCAGCAGGCCGTCGAGCAGTCGCTGGTACTCTTCGTTGTCCGGCTTCAGCAGCGTCAGACGGATGGCCTTCCGCAGCAGGTGAGCCCAGCATTTCTGTGCGTGACTGAAACCTCGGTACACGGCCGCATCGTCCGAAACAAGCACGCCTCCAAACAACTCTTTCGACAGGATCTGAGCCAGTGTGTCGCCGTCTTTGCGGCATCCGAAGATCAGCACGCGCGCCTTCTCCGACAAAAAAGCCCACACGCTGTTGATACTCCAACTGGTTTCGTCTGCATGCACAATCGCACTGAACGCCATCAGGTCACACAGAGATTCGAATTCCTGTTCCCAACGCCGTGCCAGTTGATTCAACAGAGCGTCCGCCTGGGATTTGCCGAGCGGCAGATTCCAGAAGAATTCAATCAATGCACACGTCTTGTCGATCGACAGTCCCGTGATGGTCACAATGCGAGCCAGCGCGATATGAACTTCAATGCCGAATTCGGACCGCGGCCACACGCCCGGAATTTCGGATTTCTCGCCGTTGGGGCCGTGATAGATTTCATAGACGACCTGCACGGCTTGGCCGTTGATCACTCTCCAGACGAAACGTTCCCGAACGAAACGGCACTCTGCGACGTTGTAACCTTCCGGCAGAATGAGTTCGCGTCGTTCGGCGTTGTCCGCTTTCTGCTCGGTTGTGCGACGACCGCGACGCGCCGAGGATTGTTTTTTGCGACCTTTTCGGCGGCCCGTTTCAGCGCGGCGTCTCTCTTCCGCCGTCACCGAAAACGCCTCGTCGAGTCGCTCTGTGGGGTTCTTACCTTCGAGCTCTTCAATCCGATCACGCAGCCGCCGGTTCTCGTCCCGCAGCTCCGCAACCTCACGCTGCAGGCTAAGCACAAGCTGCTTCACTTCCACAGCGATGATCTGACTGACATCCGTGTCCATCCACCTGTCGTATCAAAATCTAACCGACAGAAAAAGACCAGTCTCCAAGCTGAAATGGACAGCTACGATGGGTTCGCCCTGTGGTTGTTCAAACTAGCAGCCACGCAGAAACAGAGTTCGCGTGCGGCGCGGTCCAGCGCGTTGCCAATCACTTCGATTCGCTCAAGCTTGTCTTGCAGACACTCGCTCTGTGCTTCAGTGAGACCGGGATGGCGGAGCCTTCACGGCGGCATGATTCTGGAAGCCATTGCTGGGCTGCGAAAGCAGGTGTTTGGATTGTGTGCGGCACAGATTGGTTGGCTCTGTTAGTCACCTTAGCGCGGCCTGTCAGACTGGCTGAGCGGCTTCGGAGACGGCTGGGATTCTGAGAGTGAAGACGGCCCCTTTTCCCAGGCCATCGCTGTGAACTGAAAGTGACCCACCAATTTCTTTGGCCGAGCAAGCGCTGCTGTGCAGGCCAAAACCGTGCCCGGTTTTCTTCGTCGTGAAGCCGTGCGTAAACAGTTTCTTGAAGTTTTCGTCGGCGATTCCAACACCGTTGTCGCCCACAGAAACGCTTACCATGTCGCCTTCACTTCGAACCTGCAGCGTCAGCGTTTTGGTGGCGGTTTCAGAAGCCAAAAGAGCCTGCTTTGCGTTCGCGAACAGGTTCACCAGAATCTGCAGAATCTTGTGCTTATCACTGGTTACGGTAGGCACATCGTCAAAATCCGTTTTGATTTCGATTCCATATTTCATGTTGCTGGCGCCGTTCAGGTCCATCGCATCTTTAACGAGAGTGACTAGATCGACGTCTTCGGTTATACCACCCATGCGAGCATAGTTTTGTTGCCGACTGACAATCACCTTGATGTGGTCAACGTGCCCCATCATCGCTCGCAGTTCGTCCTCTTGTTCTTTGCCTTCCGCTTCGACGTGCACCGCCAGCTGTTGAAGGAATGCAGGCAGTTGAACGCCGCGTGGATCGGAGGTGAAGAATGTTGCCAGGTCGTCCTTATGTTCAGTAAGCAGGTCGACCAGTTTTTTAATCACTGTTTGCACATGGCTGTTTTTTACCCTGTCGACCAAAGTGATCGCCGACACGTTGACGCTGTTCAGCACGTTGCCCACGTTGTGCAGCACACCAGTTGCGATTTCTGCCATTCCCGCGTGGCGGGATGCGGAGATTAATTCTTCCTGAAGAGATTCACGCTTATCCATTTCACGCTGAAGATCGGCGTTAGCGGTTGCCAGTTCCTCTGTTCGTCGCTCCACCCGTTGCTCGAGTTCCTCATATGCCAGTTGCAGATGTTTTTGTTGAGTTTCCAGTTCACCAACCATGGCATTGAATGCGTTGGCAAGGGCACCCAGTTCGTCGTCACCGAGTTTGGTTACCCGATGTGAATAGTCACGATCTTCCGCGATCGCCCGAGTCGCAGTTACCAGGTTATGGACAGGCATTGTAATTGAGTGGCGAAAATACATGCTGATACTCACACCAATCAGCAGGGAACTCACTAGTACAATGGCTGCAACCAGTGTTCGACCACGTAGTTCAGAATAGATTTCGTTTGTGTTGGCCCGAATCGTCAGGTGCCCAATCGTTGTTGCTTCGCTCGGGCTGTCGGTCCCGTTTGAATCTGAGAGGGCTTGTGTCGCTGCATCATCGGCAAACAGGTCATCAAGATTCTCCATGGCGCCGATAGAACTTGTCGCTCGTGAAACGTTAATCGGACGATGCACCTCCAGGAATTCGCTTCTTCGATCGGTCAGACTCGCTGGTAATTTGGCTGGGAATGTTGCGAAAATCTCGCCCTGCCCATCCCTGAGTACGGCGTGCTCAATAGCCGACTGGCCAGCCAATGAACTTAAGGTTTCGGTCGCAGCGTCGCGGTCATCGAATTCCAATGCTGAAACGGAATTCCTGCCCAGCACGCTCGCAAGCGATTCAATTTGACGCAGCGTGGCCGCGCGGTGTGTGGCGATGTCGTTAAGGATGAATGCACCATAGCAGAGACTGAGTGCTATAAAGACCGCGAGTACGGTTAGCAGGCACAACTTCTTCGCAATCGACGCGTCTCGAATCAATCCCTTCATCGTGCTGCCCCCAACCGATTCTTTTCAGAAAATTCGTGCGTCGTCTTCCTGGGGAGTTGTTTCTCGTCGACGATGTCTGCCAATTTTGCCAATTGAGAGCTCACTTTCAGCCCTCTTGAGGTAGCGGCATGCAGCGACAGTTTCAGGCGCACTTTGTTGTCGACTACATGAAATCCAATCACGCCCCCGTCTGAAACGAACCTGGGCGTCTCGCCAACCAGAACAACGGGTGCGTTCTTTAAGCCTTGAAACACGCCAGTGACAAGATCTGCGGAAGCGTTGGCAGATACGAAGATCAGATGACAGCTGGCCGCTTGTTCTGTGGATACGATTTCGCGGTAGATCAAGCTTCTATCGCCCGCCTGGCGGCCGGACGCGATTCGCTTTAAGTAGGCATTCACCGGATTCGGCCCGATAGTGCCAATCACAACGGGAGCCGCTGCGTCGGCGAATGCATCGTCGGGCCAGTCGATGTAGTGAATGAATTTGTAAACGTAGACGGCCTTGATTTTGGGCTCACGATCGATCACTCGTTCCTGCGCAATTCCCACATCGCACAAAAAAACAGCCAGAACCAGCGCGCACGCGACCAGCCGTTGCGTCAGAATCATCGATTCGTCAGGCATGCTGAGTTGAAGTCGCATGAGCGTTCCGATTGAAGAAAAACAAGAACTCGGCCGTGGTGAAAAAACGCTAGCTTGTGTTCTTAGTAAGCTGGTCGAAGGCAGGTGGTGTGAAGTGAAGCATTAGTAGCGCCAGGTGAAGGAGGCATAGAGTTCGCGTTTGACCTGCGTTGCCAATGTTCCAAGTATTGCGTCGTCGCCGAATTCGGGGTGTGCTCCGTTTAACAGGTTTCGTCCGACTAACGCGATCTCAGTCGATTCTGTGGGCTGCCAGGCAAGTCGAGTGTCAAGCTCGAAGTACGATGGCACCCGAGGTGATGCCAAAGCGTCCGTGTATCGACCAATCAAATCAAACTGGACGCAATCACTAAGGTCCTGTGATGAATGAAGGAACAGTTGATTTCGTGGCCCCTGACTGCCGACCGTGCCACCCGATGCATGCAATCTGAGGAAGCTGTATCCACCGTGCAATGTAAAATCGTCTGCGACATTCATAGTAGCCGCCAATTCAAAGCCCCACGAATCTGCTCTCAGCCCATTTCTTAGGCCGATGGGCAGGACCGTTGCGCCGAGTTCCGCATCGAAATACGGAGCCGACACAACACGCTGTTGCAGATCCGAGTAGAGATTATAGAACGTGGCAAGATCCCAGGTAAAATTGTTGGTTGGCGCGGCACGCCATCCTAATTCCATGGCGAGAAGATTCTCGGATTCATAGTCTGTGTTGCCATTGAGTGACGTGTAAGTTGGGAAAGGTCCGACATATCCCAAAGCTGTGATGTCATCGCTGGAACGTGAAGGGCTTCGGACCGCACGCGAAATCGCCCCCCAAAACGACTGCCGATCCGTCGGCGTGAAAAGCAATCTCGCGGTCGGCTGAATTTCAAACTGTGTATAGTCGTTGTGCGAAAACTTTGAGCCCAGCGTGAGGTACCACAGGTTTTCTCTGAGTGTGATTTCATCCTGAAGAAAGAAACCAAAACGGTCGTCTGACCGATGGCTGGGATCGTACCTTAGCTGAAAACTGTCCGTAATTTTGTCGCTTGTATTGCGATATCCGACGCCCCAGATAACGGAATGACGCTCTGCCAGCGGAAAACGGTGCTGAAAATCGAAGTCAATCGTGTCTCTTTGTTCGTGCCAACCAGTATCGCCGAATGTCCGGTCTGTTCGATCGAAGTATGTCTGGAAGGAGAAATCGGACTCTTCGTCAAGGGTTCGAGTCCATCGCAGCAGAGCGTTTCCGCCACCCACCGCTTGTTGTGTATCGGTGACAATACCGAATGGAGCACCCGATACCGGCAATCGCTCGCGTTGACCGGTATCACCATCATAGTAGTCGCCCTGAGCGGTAATGATGTCTGATGAATTCAGTTTCCAGTCGGCGCGGAATCCGACTCGTCCTGCGTGCCAATCATCGCTAGCTTGGCCGGTGGGGGAATATCCCGCGCCACGGTCAAAGCCTTTGCCGTAAACACGCCACCCTCCCCCGCCTTCGATCGCGCCACCAATTCGGCCGGATACATATTCTCGTTCGCGACCTCCGCCAACTTCCGCGAACACTCCCTGAGTGTCCTCAGCAGATTTCGTGATGACGTTGATGACGCCGTTAACCGCGTTGGCGCCCCACACGGTGGCGCCGGGGCCTCGAATGACTTCAATCCGAGCCACATCTTCCAGCAGAACATCCTGGACATCCCACCAGATCCCGGCAAACAGCGGTGTGTAGACCGTTCTCCCGTCAATTTGAACGAGCAGCTTGTTGGCAAACCGCTGACTGAAACCACGAATAGAAATGGCCCACTTGCTGGAATCAATTTTTGCGACCTGAACCCCCGGCGCTAGCCTTAGAGCTTCCGGAATACTTCGAACGCCACTGCGACGAATCATCTCGTTCGTGATCACGAAAACAGCCGCTGGCGATCGGGCTACAGTGCCTTCCTGACGAGCGACTGTCGTGACTTCTTCGCTGAACATCGGGACGACCACGTCGGTCGCAGCCAGTTGATTCAGGTCCGCGTCCAGCAGATCGTCCAAATCACCTAAGTCGTCTGGTGTTTCTTCAGAATCAACGACATCCAACGCAGGCGGAAGCACGGCCTGTTGCGCGACTGCCGTTTTGCAGCTGACGCTCAGAAGCAAGAAGGATAGGCCCGCCATGAACAGGCATGTTCGAAGGATTGGCATAATGACGTCTACTAAGAAAGCGATAGGCTCCAAAAATCATTACTCGTCGGTTCAATTGTCTAACTTGCCGCTGTATTCATTCGCTTCTGGAAACCCTCCATAACGTGGCGGACATCCCTGGTGCGTGAAATCCAGAACAAAAGCCGCCTACCACCCACTCCGCACTGCAACAACGTATGCGGACCGCGGCTCAGCTGAGACCGCAAAACAAGCTGTTTTCACATCAGAAGTGCGAGAATTAGCCGTGCTGGTTTCGCAGGGCCCCCGTTCAAGCCGCGCGAGCCACCTTGCATCATTCGGTCCACCTGAGTGCAAGGAACGTGCGCAAAGCCTTGCGGAACCGATTGACTCTTGACGGCCGCAGCAAATTGAAGACCCGCAAGCATAGTGGGCGCAAGTTCAGGTTGATTTAAGTAGGCCGCGATGGACAAGTCAGCGAAACACTTTGAATTTTCGAGCCAGCGGAAGCGGTGAGATTCCTTTGAAGCACGCGAGGACAATCGGGTAGCGGTTTCTGATCGACGCGTTCGCCACCACCGCGTCTTTAGGACGAGTTTCCGATTGTCGTGGCGACTTGGCGGTAGGAAATTCTCTCTGTGGGAGGTCCTGTGGAAAGTTCTGCTCTGCGGCATGATTGGCACCTTAGGTTCAGGGCCTTACACACTCTTGAAAATTCATCATCTCCCACAATTTCCGGCATGATGATTCGGTGGTTTCAACGTTACCTGTCTTGGCTCGGCGCTGGCCCAGTGCCTGTAACCCACTCCGTGCCTGGCCCACCGCGAATTTCTCTGACTTGTGGCTGCGGAGTAAGCGTTTCGGACTATGTCGGCTGCTTTCCACGAGCCTGAGCCGGCCACAACAAAAGGGAAACTACTCTAACTCTCTTATCTTCCCGGAGATGCCTCATGCACTGCCCCAGTTGCGTCCACCGCAAGTCCGATGCTCGCAGCGGCTTCACACTGATCGAGCTGCTTGTGGTGATATCAATCATCGCTACGCTCATGTCACTTATCCTGCCGGCCATCCAGAATGCACGCAGCGCGGCCCGCAGGACTCAGTGCCTGAACCGGATACGTCAGGTTGGACTCGCCGTGCTACAGGTGACGGAGCGCCAGAATGGACAGTTTCCCTGCGCTGGGCAATTTCGCAAGATCCCGCCTGCTTCCACAGCGTGCCCGCCTGGCACTCCGGAAGAGTTCACGCTTTTGCGATATGGCGGAGCCGCCGGGATAAACTGGATTGTCGAATGCCTTCCTGAATTGGACCGGCAGGATATCTACGATCGGTGGCAACGAGATGCCCCTCCAACCAGCACGGTAAACATACCACTGGCACAGGTTCATCTGTCGATCCTATCCTGTCCGGACGACGATTCCGCGACTAGTGGTGGCACTATGAGTTTCGTCATCAACATGGGTTACGGCGACCTGGAACAGTTTGCAACACGCAAGGCACGGTTAAGCGCCGGCAGTCCATTGCGTTGGGTGGACCTCCATACGCCGGAAGTCATTCGGTTTGATTGGAATGAAGACGGACGGCGCTGCGGCCAGGCGGACTGTACTCACTGTGACTGGGTGGACCAAAACGATGCCGACCTGACTCGCTTGACAGGAATCTGCTGGCCGTCGCTGTCAGGACATAACCAAAGCATCCGTATCCGAGACGTTTACGATGGCGGCGACAATACAATTCTAATTTCAGAAAATGTGAATGCCGGATCTTCCGGCGTACTTTCTGATCCCGACCCGGCCAACTGTGGCTTTATCTACCCGGTTGAATACACCACCGCGTTGGGACAGAACTTCCCTAACCCACCGAATCCGGCTGGCAGCACCGGCCGACCGAATTCCGAGCGGCATCTCGGTGAAGGAACTCCGACTCCGTCATCTCATCATCCCGGTATTGTTAACGCCTGCATGGCCAGCGGAGCCGCACGTTCAATTAGTGACTCCATCGACGCCACCGTGTATGCTCACATCATTACGCCTCGAGGTACATCGCTCAGGTCGATCAAAGGCGTGACGTGCGGCGGTGTCGTCACCGGGCATAACTTTCGTCCGCAGTCGCCGCTTTCGCAGGATTTCTAGCGAACGCAGTTGCCAGCCCGAAGGTGCGATTCCCGTTCGCCATTGCGAGGACAATGAAGTGGCCACTTACCGACACTCAGCTTTCGCCATCATTCGGGCCTGCATTTGTCCGATCCTCGTTCTGCACTTTGCAACACAATCGGACTGTGGTCGGGCTATCGCCCAGGACGCTGTCGTCAACGCAATATCGAAGACACCCTCTGTCTCGGAATTCCTTGATTATGTTGCAAAAGGTGACGGTGGCGGTGGCGGTGGCGGTGGCGGTGACATCGCCGGAGAAGACACCGCAGTTCGTCCACTTGTTTTTGAACTCTGCGATATTGCAAGCGACAGGAAGCATCCGGACCATGTGTTGGCCATTCGCAGCCTGGCACATCTGAAGGCTAGGGCTGCGCCTGCGGTGCCGATCCTCTGTCAGAATCTCTATTACGAAGATTATGCCGTTCGGAATTCAGCCATCGCTTCACTGGTTGCGATCGGTGAATCCAGCATTGAGCCTGTGAGTCGGTTGTTGGGATCGGCATCCAGTCCGGCTCGCGCGTCCGCAATCGCAGTTTTGTCGCAACTGAAGCCGTTTAGCCCATCGGACCTGGAACGATATCTGCTTGATCCGGCCCCAAGGGGCAGGGCAGCAGCAGCGTGCGCGTTGGATGGTTCGAATCACGTAACTTTGCCACTGCTGGCTCGGTTGGTCCATGATGAAGAACCTGCGGTCGGTGTCTGTGCCGTCAATAGTGTGAAACGCAACCGATCGGATCCTGCGGAAGCCGTTCGAATTCTGACGGCAGCGTTGCACCTGCCAGGCGTTGGGCACGCCGCGGAAGGTGCTCTTTGCGTTTATGGCATTCATGCTCGGCGAGCGATACCGGCCATAATTGTCCGCCACAGAGAAGATCCGGTGTTGCCATATGATTGGTGGTGGGGCGACATGCAAGGCATGGAGATCACCGGTCCTCCGGACTTGCGCGACCTTGCCGAGCTTCAAGAACTGCTGGCTGACTCAAATCCAAATGTCTGCAGGGAAAGCGTTAGAGCAATTCGGATGCTTGGCAAGCAAGCACATTCGGCCGCGCCAGCGATCCGTGCAGCAATACACGACACTTTGGCTCAATGTGTAAAAGCAAAAGAAGAGTCGGAAGACGAATACTGGGAATTGCTTGAGGCTTTGTCGGAGCTACATGGGACTCTTTGGGACGTTACCGGTGACGTCGAGTTGGTCGTACGGGAACTAAGGGCATCGTCGAGTGCGCTCGGCGAACACCGCGAACACGGCGAGCACGTCGAACTCGGAATGTATTCTTGGGGCAATGAGCTGGCGCCGGCGGAAGTATCTCTGTGTCAGCGGCTTCTGTCGGATGAAAGTGCTCATATCCGAACCGCGGGGCTCGAGCGGCTTCGCTACTTCGAGGATTCCGGTCCGCTTGTGCCACAAATATTGCGGATCGCGAAATCCGACAACGTGTCTGAAGCGAACCTGGCCTTGAGGGTCCTGACAGAAACTTGTCCTCAAAGCAACAGGCAGGTAGCGGAGCATTTGCTACAGGCATACCGAGACCAAAAAATGCCGTTGGATCGATTTGCCGAAGCTGTAATGCAAACCAAATCGGCCCACGCGGAAATTGAGCAAATATTGAACGACGCCATCTTGCAGAGTGATCAAAATTCGAAACACACAACGGTCCTTTGTGCTCAGACGCTTGGGCGTGTGACCACAGCCCCGCAGACGTTGTTTCGGCGTCTGCACGATTCCTATCTAAATCGCTATCCCTACTTCAGACGTCACTTAAGCGTTAGGTATTTGATGATGATTCTGCGGGAACGCAATCAGCATTCCGACAAGATTCTGCAGTTTGCCGTTAAACAGCTGCCGCACAACGACTTTTGGACTCGGCACGATGCCGTCGCCTTCATTGGCGAATTTGGAGCGGCAGCAAAGGAAAGCCTGCCACAGTTGCGGAGTTACCTCAGCGCCGAACGTCCCGAGATGAGGCTGGCCGCTGCTGTCGCCGTGTACCGAGTCTCGGGGGAAATTGAACCGATGAATCAGCTACTTGGCAAGGATGAGTTTTCTGCGGTCGACGCTAGATATCGCCCTTTCGCGATGTCTGCGATCGAGGAGTTGGGCTCAGCTGGGGGACCTTTCCTCGATTACGTTTTGAGGGGCTTTGACGCATCGGGGTTTACATCGCGCAGCATTGACGTGGTTGACGTCCTCGAAGCCATCGGTACCGCTCGTGCCCAGGCAAAGCTAATGGAATTAGCGGAGACGTGGATTTGGAATACTCGAGTCGACGCGAAGGCCGCGGTGACACGCCTTGAAATCAGGAAGGCCCCCTAAAATGCGATATGCCATTTGTAGTTTTGTGCTGTGGTCGGCATTGTTTCCCATTAAGATTCAGGCCGATGAGAACGCTCCCCAATCATCGAGCTACTCCTCGCAATCGTCGTCTGAATCCTGGGAGATTTCATCGAGTTACACAAATATTGTCGGGTTTGGAGCCCGGCCGGAAGGTTATGGGTTCCTCTCATATCGCGTGGTGTGGCGACCCGTCGCAGTCGATCCGCTTGGCCGTACCGCTAAAGTGACAGGGGCGCTCCAGGTGAAAAAGGAAGACACCTTCGTCCCTGTGGATTGGTTTCAGGGCATTAGCATCTACGTGGCCAAAATGGCTGACGACAATCCCGACTGGTCCACTGGAATGGATCAGCAGGACACGACTTATCAAACCTGTACGCTGCAACGCAATGGCGATTTTTCGGTGGAACTTGATCTGCGCGAAACGAATTGGGATGTTGAGCAGGGCGGAAAGTTCCAGGTTGCTGTCGCGTGGGCCAAACACCGTAAGATTGTTGATGACACGGAGCTTGTCATCTGGCAGTCGAACACACCGACTGTTAGAAACAGCGAAATGGTCCTGACATTTCCTCCACGACCTCCGCTCGCAGAACAGCTTGACTTGATTTATAAGGCCAGCTCATGGCCGGATGCAACTTCAGTCGAACTGATCCGAGCTGTTAACTCACTTCAACGTGGTGGTAAGAAAGAAGCCATCCGGTGGCTACGGAAATACGCCCGGCTGACAGAAGGCGACGACCAGACGCAGCAGGTGATTGCGTGGATTGTTCAAGTGTTGTTCGAACCTGCACAGCCAGGTACTCGGCATCCCTTTCCGTGGACTTGGCACCAACCCATAGTGTCAGCCAGCGACGACAAAGACAAATGGCCGCGTGATCCGATTGCGATCGTGCACGATGTTCCGTTCATGGTAGGACCGATCGCAGTATCTATGGGACCGAGTCCAGGTCCTGCAGATCACATTTCATGGGCACAGCGGCATGCGGTCATTCGCACTCGCCCTCTTCACCCAACTCTGAATCCCATGGAAGCTGCCGACAATTTGCTGCGGAGTCGACGCTTCAAGCGGGCGGAGATTGCTGAAGGCCAATGGCCGCAAATGCGCGCTTCCATTTGCAATCAGGCACTGATCGCGATTGGAGATTCTCAACCGATCGATTCACGGACCCAACAGACCATGATCGCTGACTGGCAGCTGCGGATGAAGGAAGTTGCGCGACGCAATCTGAAATGGGACGCAGAGAGGCAGGATTTCGTTTCGCTGTCGCCGGATGAGCCATGAATACGATGATATCGTAGGCCTCGTTACTAATCTTCGCCGCTTTTGCGTTGCCGCTTGGCTGCCATGACGCTTTTGTAGAATTGTCCCTGCTTGCGTGAGTCCTGGCGACGTTCGTGGAGGGACTTTGAATTACGAGCCTCTTCGGACTGCAGCTTTAGAAAGCTGGTCAATCGTCGTTTGTCCAGTTCTCCGCATTCAATCGCTTCCTGGACGGCACAGCCAGGTTCGGTGTCGTGAGTGCAGTTGCGGAACCGACAATGATCGGCAAAGGCGACCACGTCGTCGAACACTTCCGCAAGGCCGCTTTCGCAGTCGGCCAGTTGCAATTCACGCATGCCGGGAGTGTCGATCAGCAGACCACCCGCATCAAGACGGTGAAGGTGCCGAGCCGTCGTCGTGTGGCGGCCGCGGGAATCGTCTTCCCGAATTTCCTGAGTCGCCAGTGGGCCGACTCCCAAAGTCATAGCCAGCGTCGATTTGCCGACGCCGGACGAACCGACCAGTGCGACGGTCTTGGCAACTCCGCACCAGTCGGCCAATGAATTCACCTGCGTGGGATCGCGAGCGTCAATGGCCTCAACAATCAGTCCGCTTTTCAGACGCATCGCTTGCTGACGCAATGGCAGAGGATCATCGCAAAGGTCCGACTTCGTCAGGATGACGACTGGCTCCACCGCGGCTTCGGCGGCGAGTGCAAGATAGCGTTCCAGCCGTGCCAGGTTGAAGTCATGATTGCAGGAAGTGACGATAAACAGTGTGTCGAGATTCGCGGCGATAAGCTGCCGCTGCACTTTTTCCCCCGCCGCCCTTCGCGCAACCAGCGATTCCCGTTCCAGCCGTCTGACGCCTCGGCGGGAATCCGGTTCGAGCAGTAGCCAGTCACCGACCGCCACCTCGCCACATGCCTGAATCAACGCAGTCGGCAACGCGAATTCGCCCGAATAGGACAGGCAAAGAACCTGGCTTCCAAAGTGCGCGGCGACTCGGACGGGAATCAAATTCTGCTCTTCTTCCGGCGACAGCTGTCGTTGAAACGCGGGCCGCCATCCCAGCGTGCGAAGATCCTGTGCATTCATGGCCATAATGCTCCTGTGCCCCGACGACACGGGAATCAGCGAACAGGTTCGCGAACTTCTTGGTGCCCGATGACCAGTTTGGCGTTGGCCGCGCGCTTAACGTCGCCTGCCCCGCTGAGACGCTGCGGAAATTCTAATTGCGTTCCAGAACTTGCTGCAGTGGGTTCAAACCTGTTTTCGCTGTCCACCAGCCAAGGATTCGCTCAAGCACCGAATCAGGCTGGTTCACCGGAAACGCAGTGCCGTCGATGGACTGCACCGGCAGCAACCCGACCGGTGTCGACGACAGAAACACCTCATTCATTTTCTGAATGGCGGATGCCGGCAGGTCCGCTAGTTCGAAACGCAATCCGAGTTCCGTTGCAGCTTCCTGGACCAACCGGCGACTCATGCTGTCCAGAACGTTGCGGCGTGGTGAAAGGATCGTGCCATCGACGACTCCGAAAAATGCGGACGTACTGGTTTCCGTGAGGAAGCCGTCTTCATCCAGTAGAAGAGCGCGGCAGCCTGATGAATTCGCGCTGACGGCTCGATCGGCCAACCACCAGTGCAGCCGATTGCGAACTTTGCGGTGAACCGGAAATATAGAATTCGAAATCTGTCGAACGTGTGGGATTCGCAGCCGGACACCTTCACTAGCGCCAGCCTTCCACAGGTGAAACGGCAAGCGAAAAGTGTGGATCCCCACCGACGGCCCGGGCACGGTGCCTTCGGCCAAATAGGTCGCGTTGGATCCGGCTGTAACGAACCATACGATGCCCAAATCGTCCGATTCATCCAGCAGCTTACAGTTTTCGACGACTAATTCAGTGGCCGTTGCGGTCAGCGTGAGATGATCGTAGGGCAGCTCCAGCCCCAATTCTTCGCACGAATCGACCAGCCGCTGCACGTGTTCCTTCAAGCGAAATGGGACATGTCCGTAGGTGCGTGCCATTTCAGAAATGCTGGCACCAGCCACCACGCCCAGGTCCCACACGGGAAGAGCCATCTGGTCGAACGCAAGCTGCCGACCATTTAGCCACGCGATAGGTTGTGCCATGAAGTTTGTTCCGTCGATTCGAATCTCAGTCGATTTGTGGCCGATTCTGAACGCTGCAGACAGCAGCCGCACTTCACGCGAAGCGCCGCGTCCGCTACGCTTAATCATAAACTTAAGGTTCATGGTATCGTACGCTTCCTGCCACGCTTCCTTCCATCCTCGGAGCCCAACATGCTGTCAGTTTCTCTGCGTTCTGCAGTCCTACTCGTTCTGCTGGTCGCCGCCCCTCTTGCGTCCGTTCCGACGGCCGTCATTTTTGCTGACGATGCAAAACCGCAGACGCTCACCGATTACGATTTAATGTCGCTGTTTGTCGAAACCTTTCAGCAAATCGAAGTGAACTATGTTCGAGACATAGATCGCCGCGAATTGATGGAAGCTGCCATTCAGGGCATGTTGGGGCACCTGGATCAGTATTCGTCGTTCATTCCGCCGCGAGATGTCAGCCGGTTTAACCAGATGGTCGAACAGGAATTTGGGGGCATCGGGATTACCGTCAACATGCGGAACGGGCAGCTAATTGTGGTCAGTCCGCTACCCGGCACGCCCGCTTTTCGAGCAGGAATACGAGCGGGTGATGTGATCGTCGGCGTCGACGGCGATACCACAGACGGCATGAACCTGAGTGAAGCCGTGCAGAAGCTGCAAGGCCCCGTCGGCCGTCCGGTGACAGTACAGGTGGTCCACGCAGGCGAAGATCCGGAGCCGGAAGAACTGAAGCTGGTACGTCAGTTGATCAAAGCTCCGACCGTACGAGGCGACCGCTACAACGAGCAAAACGAATGGGACTTTATGCTGGAGGGCGACCCCAAAATCGGCTACGTTCGCTTGTCTCACTTCAGCAGATACACGGCCGAAGAAGTCAAAGCTGCGATCGATCAGCTGGTGGCCAATAAGATGCAGGGACTCATTCTTGACCTGCGTTTCAACCCGGGCGGCTTGCTGGAATCGGCCATCGAAATCGCAGACATGTTTTTAGACAGCGGCAACATCGTCAGCGTGAAGGGGAGAAATGTGCCGGAACGATCGTGGGAAGCCAGGAAAGGCGGAACGTTTCCGAATTTTCCGATCGCGATTCTGGTCAACAACTATAGCGCGTCGGCCAGTGAAGTGTTGAGTGCCGCGTTGCAGGACAACAAGCGAGCAGTCGTCATCGGCGAACGCAGTTGGGGCAAGGGGAGCGTACAGAATGTGATTCGCATGGAAGAAGGCGATAGTGCACTGAAGCTGACGACGGCCAGTTACCACCGGCCCAGCGGAGTCAACATTCACCGGTTTCCCGACATGAAAGAATCCGATCAGTGGGGTGTCACACCCGACGAAGGCTACGAACTGGCCTACACCAGCAAGCAATGGCGGCAGTGGGATGAACAACGTTCAAAAAAAGACGTGCTAGGGCCAGCCGCCCAACCAGGTTCGGATGCAGAAGAAAAAGACGACGAAGCGACTAAGACGGATACCTTTGTCGATACTCAGCTGACGACGGCGATTGACTACATCAAGAAACAGCTTGAGAAGTAGACGTCTCACCGGCGAACGCCGCATAAGATCCTGGTGATGTTTGGTACGCCTGATGCAGTAGCTGGTCTGCATCAGTGCGGCCCTTTCAGGATCATTACCATGACACGACGAACCATCGCGACGTGTTTGAACTTCGTACTTCCCGGCGCTGGCCTTTGGTATCTAAGCCATCCCGCAATGGGCTTCGTCAATTTGCTGATTGCAATTGCAGCACCAGTCATCGGGTTGCTGCTGTTTCCCGAACACGCCCACTATGCTCTGCTGGCCGTCGCCGCAGGCTCTGCCGGTTTCGCTCATGCGTTTTCAACGCACAAAACGAAGAAGGAAAACCGCGAGGCAGCTAACGATTCCTCGCTGGTCCCACGATAGCAAATCACAGTTCGCTGCATGGGCGTGCGTCGTGCGATAACGCTCGGCTGTGCGAATCCGCACGAGGGTTAGCCGCTTTGCGTGATGACGTCTTAGCCGCGGGAGCACATATTGCGGCACGGTTTCGGTGTGATGAACGACGCAGCACTCCGTGGTAGACGCATCAGTCGGTGCGTTCCGCGTTACACGCTAAATGCGGTGTGCAGATAACTGGCACGTGAACTGCTTTGCTTCGGTATCCGGCTGAGCCCGTCGGCTGACAGCACGCCAACGGAATTCTTCTTCACGCTCGCAGGATCACATGGAATGAAAATTTCCCGCTACGAATATGTTACGCCGGAATCGGTTTCGAGCCTCAATCGGATTCTGCGGCGCGGCTGGCGTCCGGTACGCGAAAGCAGGTCTGATCAAAGCGCAGCGGAGTCACCAACATGGCTGGTGCTGCTGGAGAAGGAATGCGACTTGTCGCCGTTTGTTGGCGACGAAATCGCGGCTGGCGTGCCCGTCGATTTCCTTCAGGGCGTGATGCTATTCGATGATTTCAGCGATGAAGAGATTCGCACCGTCGTCAATCAATGCGAAATACAATCGGTCGCTGCATACGCAGAGCTATTTAATCAGGGCGACGTTTCTGAAGCAATCTATGTCGTGCTCAATGGTGAGGTGGAAGTGACGCTGCCGGAACTGCCCGTTCAGGGGCAGTCTGTTGTGAAGCTTGAACCGGGAGGCGTGTTTGGAGAGAGCACGTTCTTTTCCGAGACGCCACACACGATGTCCGCCACCGCAGGCGAAAGCGGAGCCACACTTTTGGCGCTGGATCACGTCTCATTCGATGAAATGTTTCAGGCTCAGGTGCCAGCGGTCTTAAAGCTGGCCACCAACGCGGCTCGTATTCTGGCCGGAAGGCTGCAGGAAACCGACGAGTGGGTTTGGAGTTTGTTGACGCAAAGCCAACAAGCTCAAATCAGCGCCAGTTGGCGACGCTATCGACACCGTGTGTCGGGTTCCGGCTCGGATGCGTCAGGCGGTTTCTTCGGCGTTTAACGTTGAGCGAACTGTGTGGCCTGTGCTGCAATATCGACGCCGACTCGGGCACTCCAGGCGGCAAGGATCTCTTGATACGTTGCGCCCGGCTTTCCATCGCTGATGTTAGTTCCGTCGACACTAACGACCGGCAGAACGCATGGTGAAGTACTGCTAAGAAAGACTTCGTCGGCCGCGTGGACTTCGTCGACCGTGAAGTCGCGGTGCACAAACGGCAACTGCAGAGCTTCAGTCAATTGCTTGATCACCCCAACGCTTACGCTTGGCAAAACCTTGGCTTCCGGCGGAGCGATCAGGCCTTCATCGGCCCGAAACAGCAGAACGCTGGCCGTTGATGCTTCCGCAACGAATCCGTCCTGATCCAACAACAACGCTCGCGCGCCGGATTCCTTTTCCCGCGCTTCTCGATCGGCCAGAAAGTAGTGCATGCGGCTGCGACATTTCAGATGTGGCGGCCAGCAATTGGTGGGCACCTGACGAACGCTGGTGACAACAAGCGACTCGCCATCCTGGTACTTATTGGCCCAGCGTTGAAAACTGACCGGCGCCGTATGCATGGCAACGGTGGGCTTAGCGAGTTCCGCATCTGCCGCCGCCGAACCTGGCGTCACGAACAGCGTGAGTCCCAGATCGTCGCCAGGCTCAAGCAGGCTGTAGTTATGAGCCGCCAGCGTGGTCGCTTCGTTCTTCAGATGTTCGAGGTCGATGTTTGGCAGTCCGATCGCCTGCAAAGATTGCCCCAATCGCTGAATGTGTTCATCAAGTTGAAACAGCTTACCGTTAAACGTTCGCAGTTGTTCGGAAACCGTCACGCCCAGAGTGAAACCAACGTCCGTGACACTGACGGACAATTTTTCGTGAGGGATCAGGTGTCCGTTGCAGTACGCGAGCTGATTCATGGCATGATGAATTCGTGTTGATCCGGTCGGACAGTAAAGACGGGGCACGGCGCGTGGCGGACGACGTTTTCAGCAACGCTGCCCAGCAGCAAATGTGGCAACGCAGAACGTCCGTGAGTCCCCATCACGATCATATCGATTTCGTGAGTCTTCGTGTACTCCGAAATTTGCGTCCAGGATGACCAAAAACTTTATCGCGGCGAATATTCAGACCAACCGCGTCATCTTTGGAAATCCAGTTGTCCAGGCCTGAATCCGCAAACGCCGTCCATTCTTCTCGACTCGGAAAGTAGCCGCCCAGCGGTGCGTAGAACGCAGGTTCTTCAATCACGTAAAGCAGATGCAGCGTGGCATTGAACTTTCTTGCAAATTCAATGGCGTAGCGAGTCGGGTTGATGGACGCTTCGCTAAAGTCCGTTGGCAGCAGAATGTTGTGAAGTGAAATCATGGCGTGCAGCTCCGTTAAAGTTCTTGACCAATCGAATTCAGCAGCAAAGCGAGTGCCAAATTTTCCGGTTTGTTTCCCACTGCCCGAACGCACAGGCGAGAGACCAACGTTCAGGCTATGGCTCAATTACGGCGTTAAGCTGCGGCGAAGTAGCATTCATGGAAGGTGAAACGTAAGCTGAAGTTTCGCTAACTTCCGAAACCCCGACGAGCGATGCACATGAAACGACTGGCCCTTATTTTCACCTTCCTGCTGGCCGACTTTTGTGCTGCCCAATCGCCCAACGTCCTGCTGATTTGTGTCGACGACCTCCGCCCCGAACTGGGTTGCTACGGTGTCGACTATATTTCATCGCCCAACATCGATGGCCTCGCCCAACGCGGACGCATCTTCCGGCGGCACTACGTGCAGGCTCCCACATGCGGCGCGTCGCGGTACACGCTGCTGACCGGACGCTATGGTCCGGCGGACAACGGGGCGTTATTCGCGCGAGCGAAACAGGTCGCGGCGAAGGGCGACCAGGTTCCGCCGAGTATGCCTGAATGGTTTCGCCAGAACGGCTACGTCACGGCCGCCGTCGGCAAGGTGTCCCACCACCCGGGAGGACTTGGCGGGCCTGACTGGAATGATCCGAGCACAGTCGAAATGCCGACAGCGTGGGACCACCAGTTGCTGCCCGCTGGGCCGTGGAAACACCCACGCGGCTGGATGCACGGACTGGCGAACGGCGAAATCCGAACAGACGCCGGGAAGATGGACGTGCTGCAAGCCACGGAAGGCGACGATTCCATTTATCCGGATGGCCCCAGCGTCGACGCCGCGTTGGCCCTGATGCAACAACTGGCGGGCGAACCTTCCCAGGATGCCAACAGAAAACCGTTCTTCCTGGCCTGCGGCATACTTCGGCCGCACCTGCCCTTCGGTGCGCCTGCGAAATACGTTCAGCGATACGACGGAGTCGACCTGCCCCCGATCCCGCACCCTGACAAGCCGCAGGGAAAAACGACGTGGCACGGATCAGGCGAATTCATGAAGTACAATCGGTGGGGCAAGAACCCGAACACCGATGCAGAATTTGCAACTCAAGTTCGAACGCACTATGCCGCGTGCGTGTCCTACGCGGACGCTCAAGTGGGCCGCCTGCTGGACAAACTCGACGAACTCAAACTCCGAGACGACACACTAATCGTGCTGTGGGGAGATCACGGCTGGCACCTCGGCGAACACGCTGTCTGGGGGAAGCATACGCTTTTCGAAGAATCACTGCGGTCGCCTCTCATTGTGTCCTACGCCAAGCTGCGACACCCCGGCACAACGTCAGACGCGATGGTGGAAACGCTGGACATTTTCCCCACGCTGACAGACCTCGCCAACCTGCCGACGCCCGACCACGCTCACGGCGTTTCCCTGCGACCGATCCTCACCGATCCCAAAGCCCCTGGCCACGACGCCTTTGCCTACAGAAGAAACATAAAAACGATCCGCACCAACAACCATCGCCTGATCCTGCACAAAGACGGCCACGCCGAACTCTACGACCACCGAACCCCAAAAGCAGAGACAGTCAACGTCGCGGACTCCCACCCAGATGTTGTCGCTGAGTTGAGTACACGCATTCAAAAACGGTTGGGAGATGGGCAAAATTAGTTGGACCAACAGTTAGTCGGCCAGTTTTTTGCAGTTACTCATTTCTGGTAGACCCCAGACGCATTTTTGTGATCAACCGCAGCGTTGCAGAAAATGCCACGGCGCTGGAATACGAGGCGCAATGAAGGCGTAAGGCATGCGAAGTCTGATTCGTCCAGCGTTGTTTATGACCATACGTTTGGGGTTGTTCCTGAGCGTGGTGGCTTGGGGTGTAGGGCAGTGGTGGGAGGTTCAGATTTTCGATCGACAAATTACTCACGGCATCACGTTCTGTGAGACTGGCGTGATCCTGCAAAGCCATTGGATCGGCAGTGAACCGGGCGGTTTTGGAGCTGGCGCTTCGTATCTGTCACCTCCATTCATGGGTGCTGAAGTCTCAAACGAAAGCCCAGGGACTAACGACGAGAAAATTGACCCGGATGCGGCGGTTGCTGAAATCCAATCCATCGAGCTCGACGAATCAGAAACAGTGACCGTCGTGTCCGACAATTTGTCTCTGGTTATTCGCAGCGGACCGCCGCCCCAACAGTCACACGATGTCACGGTGGACAGACTCTCTTTCCTCCGCGTCGACGTGAATGAAGCTGGCTTATTCGATGACTTCACCGTGTCCCCGGCAGACCCGGATCTCTGGAGAGCCCCGGGTGTCACCGCGTTGCACAGCCAAATTAAGATTGACTATTGGCTGGGCGTCTTCACCTTCGCTACGTTGTACACAGTGCTGAAGTACGTCTACCGCAAACGCCCAGGGTCAACACCATGCAATGTCTGATTCACCTAGCGTTGTTGTTGATTGCACGACTGGGGTTGTTTCTGAGCGTTGTGGCGTGGGTTGTGGGGCAGTGGTGGTCTTGTACTTTTTTGATTCGTGGGGTGAGGGTCGAACTGATTTCCTACGGCTTGATCTTGTCGCATCGCCCCCCACTTGACGCCTGGGATCTGGTGGTCGCTACCTGCGAAGGCAGTTGGAAGTTTTCGGCCGGTCGTTCCGACGACGAGTGGTTGTTCAACGACTGGTTGTTTGGATACGACGTCAAACTTGTTCCGGCGTACTCGCCTTTTGTTAACCATGAGATTCCGTCTCGGTGGGGTGTTCCGGGACTGACCAGAGCAAACGCACACGGCACCCGCATTATTGCATTCTCGTACTGGCTCGTCGTCACCATCTTTGCCACATTCTACACAGTGCTGAAGTACGTCTACCGCAAACGTCCGGAGTCGCCACCATGCAAAAATTAGTCGAGTGCTGCCTAATAGTTACCACTTTTCTCCGATGCGTGCCTGCCAATGCCCAGGACTCGCTGCTGCACCAATTCGTCAACGCCCAAACCCCTCAAGAAGCTGGCGCGTTGAGTGAAAGAATTTTCCAGGATGTAGACTCAGAATTTCTGGACCCCTTGCATCTCGTCAGCAGTCGCAATCACAGCATCGCCCTTCAATGTGAATGGAGACTTCACCATCGGCTCTTGCCGCAAAAGCAGGCCAACTTTGGGATTACGCCAGAAGTATCTCACCTTCCGGACATTCAACGGTTCGTCGGATTCGTAGAAGGCAGGTTAAGAGTGCAGGCTCCAATTTGGTGGGAGGAAATGATGCACTCTCCCGATAAACTTCATCCAGCCCGAACCGGTGCCACTACAAATAAGTGGGCGACGTTTTCCGTAGACCCGAATGACGTTGATACTGCTACGACTGACTTAATAGTTGCGGCCGAATTGCGGCCAGCCCCCACTGAGACACTCCAGTGGCTAGCCAGGGAAGGCATCCCAAGTCAGTACACCGCTGTCCTGGCAGACGGCGAATTGATTGTCATGTCGAAACCTCAGACGGGGTCAAAAGCTCGAATCGCGTGTGTTGCCACAGGCCGCCATGCCGAAAAATGGAGAAACGATGTTTGGGGCACCGATCAATTTACTGAAGTTTCCAGCGGACCACCGGTGATACCCGTGGAGGTGATAACACTCGTGGTCTCGCCAGAAGATATCACCGTCTTTGGGGCAACAAGTCTACAGGTTAAACACACGCGGGGACATTATTTTATTCGGTCAGCCTTTTACGTTGAGCAGTTTGCACGAAAAGACGGCCGCTGCCATGCGAGATTCGCCACGAACAACTGGGGGTCTGGTGCTGATGCCAAGTTGGACGCTCGACTAGACTGAGCCCGTTGTGTTAGTCGCTGTCGTCGACACGCCCATCCCCGTGCTAACGTGGGTGCACGGAAAGCGGGGAGAGGAAATGGTTTGCGATGAGTGATAATCCGTTCAAGGCACCGGATGGTGCAGCTCGCTCTTCAGGAACTGGATTTCGGCGCAGCTTCACAATTGCGTTTGTGCTATTCGCTGTCGTGCTGGCAGTGTGCTTAGGTGCCGTGTTCTACTCATTTAGCGCTCAGGAAGTTCCGCCAACCACCGGTGGCTATTTCAGTGAGGCAAGTAAGACTGTGGCAGAACCGAACGCATCGCCCTTGGCCAACTGATACTTCAATCGCGTGATTGCCCGACGAGTCGCCAGCACTCGCACCAATCGTACGATACACCAGAAAACGGATAAGGAACAGCGGACGCACCAGCCAGGAACAGCCAGCGAGATGGGCGTCGTCGAATATATCGCTGCTGTCGGCGCCCAGCGAACTACGTCCGGGCGGGTCTGGTACAACGAGCCAGCGACTGGCCATGGAGCTCGGCCCGCTGGTATCTGGAGCATCGATCTGCTGGCTTGCCGATTCGCTGGCCGCCGGGATTGGAACATGATGACCAGTTCGCGACCGATCTGTAGTCGACCCCCACGATGATCCATCTTGTGCCTGCGGCACCCAACCGCCATGAACGGCGGTCGGGCCACCCTGCGAACGCAGAGCACCAGAACACAGATCGCTTCCCACGCACGATCAGCCCTTGCCCGATCGTTTAACCCGCAGCCGAAGGCGCAGGCGCTGCTGACGCAGTCCCGTGTGTGGCAAGGCTTCTTGAGAACGTCAGAGGTTGCAGTATCGTTGTCGTGACCGGAATCCACCAAACAACCGTCAGAGCGCCGCCTGCGCCTTCGGCTGCGGGTTAAACGCGTAACCGTTCACACACTCGCAAAGCCAGTGGCACCCGGCGACGCATCCGCAGTGGTGCGGGTACGCTCGATTTGAAACGCAGAGGACGCGGAGACGCAGAGGGTCGCAGAGTTTGCCAGGGGCAGCATTTCTCTCTGCGGTCCTCTGCGTCTCTGCGCACTCCGCGTTAAACCGTTCTTAGCCGCTGGGTGGCCCGACCGACTCGTTCGGTCGGGTCGCGTAGCGACAGGATGCCTGTTTGTGAGCATTCCATCGGACATGGAATTGGATACTGATTGGACGCCGAATGATGAGACATCTTGTGCCTGCGGCACCCAGCCGATCGGCCGGGCCACCCCGCGTTTGGGAGTTCCCCGTCGTCAGGCGATTCGTCACGCGAAAAGTCGTAAAAGCTACTGGCACATGGCCAAGACCATCGCCAGTGGTGTCGGCTTTACGAACGCGATGCTCGCGGAACAGGGTCTCCTGAGCCTGAAACACCTCTGGAACGAACTGGCTCCACTTCGTCGAACCGCCTGGTGGGCGAGTAGGATGGCGTCTTTCGGGTTTAGGATGCGGTTTGTGTTCCCTGTTGGCCACCCGTTTCCTCTGGTGGTGTCACAATATTTTATCCGTGTCCGATTGTACGCTCAACCCCTCTCAGAACCGGACGTGCGCCGTTAACGCATCCGGCTCCCGACCATCACTTGTCACCCGGTCATCACTTTGGCTGTATCGCAATCAGGTCAGTCAGCTTCGAAGGAGATGCCAGGGGAAAGCGAGCTATGTACGCATCGAACTGAGGCCAGGTCTTTGACTTCCTCTGCGAACGACGATTGAGCCAGCGGAAGGCCAGCTGCTTTGCTGCCTGGCGGAATTTCATCAGTTGGGACCAATTGTCATTGATTCCATAGTACTGATAATGGCCACGCAGCTTCGCATTCAACTTCGCCCAGACTTCGGACAAAGGTGTCGTCAGATTCCGTCGGAACCAATGCTTCAGATCGCCTACCTTAGCTCGGTATTTCTTACTGGCTGTCTTCCGTTTCGGCTTGAACTTTCCCGCACGACTCAGGCCGCAGTAATGAGTGAAGCCGAGGAAGTCGAACGTCGCGGGAGCCCCTTCGCCAAGACGCTGGCAATCGCGTCTCGCAAAGCGGCCGAACCGCAGCAGTTTAGTCTTCTCTTCGGCCAGCTCCAGCGAGTATCGGGCCAGTCGCTTCGGTAGCACATCCTGAAAGCGTCTCGCGTCAGACTCCAGTTCGAACGCACAAATGAAGTCGTCCGCGAAGCGGACAATGTACGATTCACCTCGCATACGCGGCTGCACATCCCGGTCGAACCATTGGTCCAGGACGTAATGCAAATACACGTTCGCTAATAACGGTGAAAGAACCGAGCCTTGCGGAACACCTTCGTCAGTGTTACGGCGACGACCTTCGATCATCACACCGGACTTCAGAAAGCGCTGGATCAGGGCCAATAGCTTCGGATCGGAAATCCGCTTTTGTAGCAGTTCGAGCAAACGTTCATGACAAACGTTATCGAAGAAGCCACGGATATCCGCGTCCGAAATCCAGCTCACTTTCCGGGTCGCGATGGTTTGACCGTGCACACTTAAAGCCTGGTGGCATGACCGTCCCGGACGGAAACCATAGGAAGTCTCACAGAAGTCGACTTCGTAGATCCGTTCCAGAATCATCACGACCGCACGTTGTACGATCTTGTCTTCCACACTGGCGATACCCAGCGGTCTGGTCTTGCCATTCCCTTTCGGAATGTCACGACGAAGACTGGGCTGAGGCCGATACGCACCACGGTGTAATCTGGTTAACAGGTCGTGCAGGTTGTCCCGCAGATTCGACTCGTATTGATCCACCGTGACACCGTCGACTCCGGGTGCCTTGCCTCGCTTGAGCTTGCGAAACGCATACCACAGCAACTCGTAATTGAGCAGCGAAAAGAGGTTGTTAAACGCCTCTTCAGAGTACGTTTCCGCGCGTTGGGTGATGCGATCCAGTCGATCAAGCACCGGTGATCCGCCACTGAGTGCGGTCGGTGTATCGCTGGAGTCGCGTGATGGCCTGGCGGCCTTCCCTGCACCCGCATTACCGGGCTTCAATTCACGCGATTGGTCTTCGCGCTTCAACGGTACTATGCCGCCATCCGACTTCCCAGAGTCGTCTGCACTCCTTGCCTTTTCAGCTTGTACGTGCATACTCGTTTCGTCGTGATTGGACGTCACGTCGAACAAGAACAGCTGGGATCTCACTGGTTGCTTCATTGGCATCATGTGTAGCGCGATCGTGGCCTTCGACCCCGGGTCTCCGAGCTTCGCTCGCCAAAACGCGAAACTCAGTGTTGCCTTTAGCAGGTCCGAATGCCTGGGCAGATACCGAGAAAACATGCATTTCGGGGCTCAATACCATTCACGGTTTGGGCGGCCAGCCCAGTCCATTCGTCCTCACTACCTTTCTGTGTACGCTTCAACGCAACTGTTACCAGTGACGCTGCAACACTCGATACCGGGCCTCAGGCTAAGAGTTACCCGGACGGGATTCGCACCCGCTTGTCAATAAACCATTTCCAGTTCGCTCCGGACCCGCATGTCAGGTGGTGTGGGGAGGGTCACCGGAAACGGTGGCCCTTACCCGATTTGTCTGGCGCCAGGACACTCTACGTTGCCAACGACGACGCCCCATTCAAGGGGATGCGTCCACCCAGAACTTGCGGCAAACTGAGTGCAGACTTGGACGATTGATCTATTACTTGTCGAATGCCGAACTGTGTGACGCACTGCTTGTGAAACGAGCGGCATTCGACTACACGGTCGTCCTCAGGCGGGCACTCACCGTGATTCTGCCAGTTGACATGCAGCGTCTTGCCACGCTACTTCTCATCATCGTCTGCGGCCGACGAACCGGGCTGACCCTCTGATGCGCCGCCGACAACGACCACAAACACCGCGAATAGAATTGCGAGCATTGCGGCGCCAAGCCACAAGAAGGCAGTTGGAATATTGCCCGAAATCACATGCACAAAGAACAGAAGACTGGCGAACATCGCGGCAATGACAGAAATGGTAGCCAATGCGAGAATGCCCGCAACTTTCAGCATGCCCCGACTCCCCGACCGCAGATGTGTTTTGCCAGACAAAGTTAGAGTTCACCGGATTGCGGTGTGTGAGCGTGGATTCAGATTGGTCGTGGCCCGCAATACCGGTGCAACGGCGTGGTTGAACAGGACGGCTTTGCCGCTTCTATGGGGGTTGACCGCCGTTTACGGTGCTCGAGCGTGGACAACCGGTGGCTGATGACTTGTAAAATCACGAGGCAACGGACGATAAACCAGTTGCATCACCACGTAGGTATTACACCGTGGACAACGCTGAGGGTCAAGTCTCTTGACCCCTGAGGCAGCCTGTTTGGACGCGGCGCGGCCGTCTTCGGCGGACAACTGTTCGCACACACGCTTTCGCTGACCCGCATTGCAATTGGCATACAGGCCGCTGCGGCGAATCATCCGCTGCCCCTTCGGCGGCACGTGCTCAAACCAGCGCTTCAGAAATTCGTGCGGCGTGACTCGCATCAGCTTCTGCTGACCGTCGCGATGGTCGCGGTACCAGAACGCGATCTCATCCGAATCGACTCGTTCAATCCGCCTGCCCGAGATCGGACTGCCACAGACATACTTCGCAAGGTATCCCGCCACCGAACAACCATGACGGTACGTTTCCTGAATCCGCGTGTTCCAGTCCGAGCGAGAAAGGCGGTTGAACAGCGAAACCGCCCGCGCCACCGTCAGATGTGGCGGCACGTCAAGTCGTTGCGAACGAACGGCTCGCTTCAGATAGTCGACCAGCTTGCCGCGAAACATGGCCTTCAGCACTCGCCCGGGCACGAGGATGGATTTCTTCGGCGTGACAAAGCGGCCCGCCGCATCGACGCCGCCTGCGGTCACCAAACAATGCACGTGCGGATGAATGCGGTCCACGAGTCACTCGTGGACGCTCATCGGCTCCTCTAGTCATTGTTGCTGGTAATGAAAACGTCCTTCCCGCCAGAACCTCACGAAAGACTCCGGCCCTGGCAGGGAATTGCGGGCTGCTCGCAATTGGTCCGCACAGCGGACCCTTGTATCTTTGGCGATTGTCTGTGATAGATGGAACAGGTGAGGAACAGGTTGTTCCTGTTCCCCACCTCAGAGCGGCAGATCGTCGGACCCTTGGTTTAAAAGACCGTGGCGTAGCGTGATCGTCGCTCCGGAGTCATGTACTCAGCCCGAACAGTCGCCGGAGCGGCGTCCACCGCCAGCTCGTATCAGCAAGGAAGGGATCGTACACGTGCAGCATAACAACTTGTGTGCAGGAATTGATGTCGCCAAAGCCAAACTCGATGTCGCACTCAGCTCGGGGAAAAGGGTCACGACGTTCGGCAACGATGCCGACGGACACCAACAACTGCTGCGATTCCTCGAAACGGCTCAGGCCAGCCTGGTGTGTCTGGAAGCCACCGGCGGATACGAACGATCGCTCGTGGCCGCGCTGCACAAAGCCTGCCACGCGACGGCTGTGGTGAACCCGCGTCAGATACGAGATTTCGCCCGAGCCGCCGGCCAGCTGGCAAAGACCGATGCCATTGATGCCGCAATCATCGCCAGGTACGCGCGAACGATGCAGCCCCGACAAACCACTCCACTCCCCAAAGCCCATCAGCAACTGCGCGACCTGGCGGCCCGCAGACGCCAGGTCGTCGCCATGCGGATCAGCGAGCAAAATCGTCTGCAAATCACTTGTGACAAGTCTATTCAGACACTCATCCGCAAGTCGATGACCATGCTCGAAAAGCAAATCAATGTCATCGAAGAACGCATGGCTCGTCTGATCGACAAAGACACCGAACTGGCGCGACGAAAACGAATCCTGTTGTCGGTCCCGGGCATCGGACCGGCCACGGTCGGAGTCCTCCTCGCCGAGTTGCCCGAACTGGGCATGCTCAATCGTGGCCAGATCGCCAAACTCATCGGAGTCGCCCCAACGAATCGGGACAGCGGGACACTGCGGGGAAAACGGACAACCGGCGGCGGACGGGCACACATTCGCAAAGCGCTCTACATGCCCGTTGTCGTTGCGAAGAAACACAATCCGGCCATCAAACGTTTCTACGAGCGGCTGCTTGAGAACGGCAAGGCACCGCTGTGTGCTATCGTCGCCGCAATGCGAAAACTCATCACAATTCTCAACGTCATGATCCGAGACGACAAACTCTGGAGCCAACCCTGAAATCGAGCCCCATCCTTCGTCACCGTCACCTCAGCCGTCACAATCATGCGGTTGAGGTGACGGCGGCGGAGGATGGGGCGACCCCAAACCGTCAAAGCAACAACTGTAAGTCATTTCCAGAAAACTCACTTGAATCTCAAGACAGTCGCTACTTGCTGCATTTGTACTGGCAGAGACAGTGGAACACCACAAATTCACGTCAACCCAACCGATCTGCACTGCGACCCCGCCGTATCGGGAGGTTGGTGAGGTGGTCGCCTCCGTCCGGGATCGGCAAAAAACCAGGTTGGGATTTTCAACCCACCTGCGTCACGCCCCCGAATTCACCCCTTAAAATTAAAGTGGAACGTCAAGCTCGCGCACACTGCAAGTGCGACTGCCCGAGCAGCATGGGGCATTTGTGGCACTTTTGGTGGGGGACTGGGAAGAACGCCATTTCACCATCAAAGACACTGAAAAAGCCTCTGCAAACCGGCTCGGCAGTGACTGGTTGACACCCAAGATCAAATTAGGTGGGCACCCGACGCCCGGGTCATGTGATCCGATCATGGTCGGCGTGACAGTCGGCCGGAAACTAAACGGGTTCCCTTAGGGTTAAATCTGTAGGGTCAACTCAAACTGCGTTTGAACAGGTTTGTCAGAGGCTGGTGCAAGTAACTTTCGTTTGGTCGCACGTCGTCAGCATATCTGTCGTTTGTGGAACTGACAAGGGCCTGTTTGTCGCGAAAACAATTTGGTTCAGGTCACCGAAATTCGCGACCGTAACGTTGACAATCATCGACCCAGCCGTGGCACTTCGATCAGTCGTGGCTTCGTGTCAAACATCCACGTTTTTTCCGGCTGTTGCCCGACGGGCACGTGGCGAGGAATGGTCATCACTTCTGCCGTCATGACTTCCTTGCCTTCGTAAATGCGTGTCTTGCCGTTGAACAACTTGGCGAGTTGTGAGATCCGAGGATCGTCGGGGGTGTCAAACGAACCAACTGTCACGTAGGACTCGTAGCGATCATGAAACACCCACGCTTCGTGGTCGCGATCGTAACCCAGCTTGCGAGCGGCTCGAAGCGCTTCCGTTAACTCCCAGGCTTTTCGACCGGCGGCGTCGAGGTTGTTCCCAAACAGGTTCGCGAAACTCTTCTCAACCCGCTCGCTCACCTGATTACCAACCTGCACGATCGACGTGCCCTTGTACGTTGCAATTCGCAGCGTGTATTTGCCTTTGTTTCTTAGCAGCGAATATTGCATATCGCCGTTCAGTTCGCGAAGCAGCGGGGTCGAAGAAGCGGCCTTGATCTCTGACGGGGGCATCAACGGATTGGTCGTCAGGTGAGCTCGACTCAAAACTTTTGGGCGACCGGGCGTCTTAGCGATAATGCCGCCGTTCTTTTTGTCCTTCATGAATTCCGGCTCATACTTTTCCTTCATCCAGTTCATGATGATTTGAGCCTGTTCGTCGTCGGCGCTGCGGAAATTTCCGGCCAGGACGGCGATGGCTTCGTGTTGAGCGATGTACTGCCCCGGCTTCCGGCCGGATGCATTGCCATCGTTTTCACGGACGTCCTGCAGACGCATGTCCTGCAGAAACGCGTAGGCTGGAATTCCTTTGCGGCGAAGCTCGTACACCAGTTCGTCGGCAGCCTGCCATGCTGACATGCCGCCTTCGGTTCGCCTTTCTTCCGGGACGTCTCGCAACGCAGCTACCATGATCATCCACGGGCCATGTTTGGATGTAAGCCGGTAGCGTTTTCCTTTCACAGCTTCAACTTTGGCGAAGGCTGACGAGGAAATGCAAACGGTAAGAGCGATGGCCAGAAGCGACGCAAACGGGCGGAAGGAGAACATCCGTGTCGTCCTTTTTTGAAGTGGAGAGAGGCGGCTGAGAACCGGTGAGAGAGGGGCCGAAGTTTATCGGCAGGCGAAAATTGAGTCCAGATGACTTCGATTGTCCGCAAATTTGCTGGCGAAACGGTGCGAATGGCTGATGAACAGTCGTACAATGGCTGCTACAATCGCGGACAACCTCCCACCGTTCTTCGAGTCCCACCAGTCATGCGACACCCGGCCCTCCTAATCGCAGCTTGCTGTCTGCCAGCGTTTGTCAACGCGGCTGAAATCGATTTCAACAAGGACGTGCGGCCGATATTTTCGAACAAGTGCCTGCTGTGCCACGGGCCGGACCCGGAAGGATTGCAGGCCGGATTGCGGCTGGACGATCGGAAGTCGGCCACGGCTGAACTGGATTCTGGTGAAACCGCGATCGTGCCGGGCAAACCGGAACTCAGCGAACTGATCGCTCGCATCACAACGGATGACGAAGACCTGCGCATGCCGCCGGCGGATCACGGAGCAAAGTTGTCACCGGACGAAATTGCGATCCTCAAACAATGGGTCAGCGAAGGCGCGAAGTTTGCCGTTCACTGGTCGTACGTGAAACCGCAACGGCCCCAGGCGCCGCCAGCGCCTGACGACTTCGCCGATTGGGTAAACAACCCTGTTGATCAGTTCATCCTGGATAGCCTGACTTCGCGGGGTTTGCAGCCTTCACCTGCTGCCGAAAAATCGGCGATCGCGCGGCGAGTGTTTCTGGACCTGACCGGGTTGCCGCCCACGATCGAAGAAGTCGACGCATTCGTTGCCAGCGAAGACCCACTGGCGTATGAAAAGTTGGTCGATGATCTTCTGCAGCGGCCGGCATTCGGTGAACACTGGGCTCGCAAGTGGCTCGACCTGGCTCGCTATGCCGACAGCGCCGGCTATGCCGATGACCCAGCTCGCACGATCTGGGCATATCGCGACTGGGTGATCAAAGCGATGAATGAGAACATGCCGTTCGATCAGTTCACCATTGAGCAAATGGCGGGAGACCTGCTGCCTGATGCGGCCGAACATCAGCTAATCGCAACGGCCTTCCACAGAAACACGCTGACGAATAACGAAGGCGGAACTCAGGACGAAGAATTTCGAAACGTGGCGGTTGTCGACCGAGTGAACACGACGATGGCCGTGTGGATGGGCACGACCATGGCGTGTGCTCAATGTCATACTCACAAGTACGACCCGATCACGCAGGAGGAGTACTTCCAATTTTTCGCGATTATGAACAGCACTCAGGACGCCGACAAACGGGACGATTCGCCGCTACTGGAAATCTTCACGGACGCACAAAAGCAACAGCAACGCGACCTGCGAGCTCGCATTGCCGATCTGAAGTCTCAACTTGCCACGCCGACACCGGAACTGGCGAAAGCACAAAAGCTGTGGGAGAACGCGCTGCGCAGCGAACCCACATGGACGTCCGCTCGGCCCACTGCCGTGAAGCGAAACAGTGAGCAACCGATTGGCGTAACGGAAGACGGTGTTGTGGCCGTCGATACCGAAACGCTGGAAGCCTTGCCCACTCAGGATACGTATGTCGTCGATGTGCCGGTCGCTCAGGATTCGATCGTACGAGCGGTCCGATTGTCGACGGTGCCTGATGCGTCATTGCCCGCGGGCGGCAGCGGACATTCCGGCGGCAATTTTGTGATCACCGGGCTGAAAGCGGAATGGGTGCCCACAAAAGCAGAATCGCCTCAGGGGCGTTTCGTGCGGATTACTCAACATGGCAAGAACCAGATTCTGTCGCTGGCTGAGGTGCAGGTGTTTAGCGATGAAAAGAATGTGGCGTTGAATGCCGACGCAACTCAGCATTCGACCGACTTCAGCGGCCCGGCAAAGCTGGCCGTCGATGGGACCACGGACGGCAACTTCGAAAACAAGTCGGTAACTCATAGCAAGACAGAAGACAACCCGTTTTGGGAAGTTGATCTTGGCAAGGTCTACTCCATCGATCGCATCGCCGTTTGGAATCGGACGGACAACGATTTGCAGAAGCGACTGAACAATTACAGCGTCACTTTGCTGGACGAGGAGCTGCAGGAAGTTTGGTCGCAGCGGATTAAAGAAGTGCCTGATCCGTCCATTGAAATCAAACCGACGAATGTTCGCAGCCTAAAGTTTTCGGACGCTGTGGCTGACTACCACCAACCCAACTTTGAACCGGCGGAAGCGTTGACCGGCAGCCGAAACCGCGAAAGTGGTTGGGCGGTTGGGGGATCAGTCGACAAGCCTCATCACCTTGTCGCGTCGCTCACAACGCAGCTTGAAGTGGATTCGCCTGGCACGCTGCGAATCACGATCGAACACAATTCACCACACGCTCGACACTTGTTGGGCCGGTTCCGTCTTTCGACCACGGATGACCCATCGGCCACTGCTCGAGCCAGCATTCCGGCGGAGATTCTGGCCATTGCCGATCAGCCAGCTGACAAGCGGTCTGCGGAAGACGCGGCCAAACTGGCATCTCACTACCGCAACCACAAAGCTGGATTGTCGGCCGGCGTGCGAAACGAACTGAAGGCGACGGAAGCCAAACTCGCAGCCATCAAGCCCGCGACTTCGGTCCCTGTGCTTCGTGAACTGGCCGAATCGCGAGAAACTCATTTACAGTTTCGAGGCAGCTATCTCGACAAAGGGCCAAAGCTGGAACCAGGCCTGCCGGCCGCGTTTCATGAAGGTGAAGCCAATCGTCCGTTGGACCGGTTAGCCATGGCAGAATGGCTTATTAGCGAAGACAACCCGCTGACTGCACGAGTCCTCGCGAATCGTTATTGGGAAACGATCTTTGGCCGAGGCATCGTGTTAACCAGTGAAGAGTTTGGTTCGCAGGGAGAACCGCCGACTCATCCCCGGCTTCTGGACTGGCTGGCAACGGAAGTGATCCAGAGCGGCTGGAATCGAAAACACATGCTGCGAATTTTGGTCACGTCTGCAACCTACCGCCAGTCGGCGAAAGTTTCGGCCGAAAAGGTGGCTGCGGATCCCGACAACCGCTGGCTGTCCCGCGGGCCTCGCATTCGCCTGAGTGCCGAAATGGTGCGTGACCAGGCATTATTCGTCAGCGGACTTCTCAGTAGCAAAATGTACGGGCCGCCCGTCAATCCGCCTCAACCGGACCTTGGGCTGAAAGCGGCGTTCGGTAGTTCAACCGACTGGAAGACAAGCGAAGGCGAGGACCGCTACCGTCGCGGGATTTACACTACATGGCGGCGCAGCAACCCGTATCCGTCGATGGCCACGTTTGATGCTCCCAACCGAGAAGTCTGCACGGTGCGTCGCAACAGTTCCAACACGCCGCTGCAATCGCTGGTTACGTTGAACGACCCGGTGTATGTCGAAGCCGCCCAGTCGCTGGCGCGTGTCGCGCTGGAGCATTCTGACGACGTTACCGAACAGGTGACGCACGCCTTCCGTCGATGCACGTTGCGTTCGCCGACCGCAGGCGAACTGGCCGCATTGGTTGCATTGTTCGAGGATTCGAAGCAGAACCTGGCGACTCAACCGGATGACGCCATGCAACTGGCAACGAATCCACTGGGCGAACTACCGGACGGAATGGCTGCCATCGACGCGGCGGCGATGACGGTGGTAGGTAACGTCTTACTGAATCTGGATGAAATGTTCCTGAAACGTTGATAACTTCCGCTCGCTGGATAACGCTTATGTGCCGCCTGAATGTCATGCTTTCTTTCACCGCTTTCATGCTGGTGACGGCAACAAACATATTTCCGTCCTCACCGATTGCAAATGCCGAGGACGGTTTCAAACTTCAGCAATCCGCCAGCGTTGAAATTATTAAGCGAGCTCTTCCAGTAATCACCGAAGGAGCGGAAACGTGGATGGCGGACAACGATTGTCTTTCCTGTCATCGCATTTCCTTCGCAGCGTGGTCCTTTAATCGAGCCCTTGAAGCTGGTTTCGCAGCGGATCGAGATGACGCGGAAAAAATCCGAGCCTGGGCGACTTCGTGGAAGAAGATTGTCAACCCCACGCGTAGAGAGGGAACAACGCAAGCTGAGGCACTGCTCGGCGACCCGGATACGGTGGCACAGCTGCTGATCGGTCGTCCGGTGATTGCGGAGGGCAGTGCCGATCCGGAATGGGTTGCAACGTATCGCGCGTCACTCGGATCTTCGCAACAGGAAGACGGCTCATGGAAGTCCGGCGGGCAACTGCCTTTGCAAAAGCGGCCCAAGAAAGAAACACAGGATGTGACCACTCACTGGTCGCTGATTGCACTCGCAGCGACGTCGCCCGGTAAACCAGCGGAAGATCCTGCGTTCGTTAACGCGAAACCATGGCTTGCTGCGGAAAGTACCGGAACATCTACCGAATGGTGGGCCACAAAACTGATACTCGAACGCCTGACCGGTGAAGAGGCGACTGCCCTGGATTTAAGACAGACTTTACTTAGCTTTCAAAACCGGGACGGCGGCTGGGGCTGGCTGACTGCCGACGACAGCGACGCTTTAGGGACGGCCATAGCACTTTATCCGCTGGTGCAAGATGGCCTGGTCAGTGAGACGCCAGCGATACAAGACGCGATCAACTATCTTGGTTCCACACAAAACGACGAAGGAGGCTGGTCCGTAAATGGCACAAAGAAGAACTCCCGCGACGAAGTCACTGAAACGGCGTCGTACTGGGCAGCCTGCTGGGCGATCATCGCCCTGTCAGAAACTGTGAACAAGAATCATGGCGTGACAGCACTGGATTGATGAGCGATAACATGCCCTAATCAGCCGTTCGATTCGCGCTAATCCATTCAACTTTCCGCATGTCTAAGCCGTCGCTTCAACTTCCCGTCATTCAAAACTGGAGCTGTCATAATTGTGGCGGGTGCTGTCGCGAGCACTTGATTGAAATCACAGAAGCGGAAAAGACCCGCATCGAAAAGCAGGGCTGGGCGGCCGACAAGGACCTCAAAACTGACAAGCCGCTGATCGAAACAATCGGCAAGGGACGCTACCGGTTGGCTCATCAAGCCGACGGAGCCTGCGTGTTCTTGAATGACGACGGCCTGTGTCGCATTCATGCTAAGTTTGGCGAACCCGCTAAGCCGCTGGCGTGCCGAGTTTATCCTTACGCGTACCATCCGGCGGGGGAAGAGGCCATCACCGTCAGCCTGCGGTTTAGTTGCCCATCTGTCGTGCAGAATCTGGGCCAGTCGGTCAGTGCACAATCCGGAGACCTGAATAGCGTTGCTAAGGAAATCGTCGCTGGCAAACGTCGCGATCACGACGCGCCGCTGATTCATCGTAATCCCAAGCACGGCAATCAGCAGACAAGCTGGAGCGACTTCCATCAGTTTTTAAAAACGCTGGACGACAGTTTCGCAGATACCAGCGTCGATTTCGTTGTGCGGCTGATGCGAGCGATCTCGTGGATGGAACTGGTCGAAGAATCTCAGTTTGTCACCATCAAAGATGCGAAGTTGACTGAGTTCCTCTCCCTAATCAGCAAGGCATCAGTGAAGGCTCAGCCGGACAACGACTTGCCCGTTCATCGCCCAAGTCGGCTTGGACGCACGATGTTCCGTCTAATGGCCGGTCAGCTTGCCAGGCACGATACCGAAGCGGACTATCAGCGAGGACTGGGCCTGCGGTTCGAACTGCTTTCCGCGGCCTTGAAGTATACGACCGGGTGGGGCAAGGTTCCGCAACTGGCGGGTTCGTCGTCGGTTGCGACCGCCTTCGGTGATGGTACCGGCAGTGGTAAATCTCGAGCTGTCGGTTTTGCGGAGCTTGAACATCCGTTTGATGGTCGCCAGCCGGAAATCGACGAATTGTTCGAACGATATTTCCGAGTCAAGATTCAGGGCATTCATTTCTGCGGCCCGGCTCACTACGATACGCCGCTGGTGGATGGCTTTCGCAGTCTG
Organism: Fuerstiella marisgermanici; assembly: GCF_001983935.1. GTDB lineage: Bacteria > Planctomycetota > Planctomycetia > Planctomycetales > Planctomycetaceae > Fuerstiella > Fuerstiella marisgermanici. Next base: position 1,198,899 of record NZ_CP017641.1, read on the forward strand.
GCGTTGATGTATCCGGTGGTGATGTGGCTGGCTCGGTTGCGAGCGGCTCGCGGGGGCCGAACTTCGCTAAGCCTGACCGATGTTCAGGCAGCGTTGGCGACGGCTGATCATAACTTTGGCTATTCCCCGGCACTCGGCATGTCGTCGGCGTTGGGCCGAGTCGCGCAGCTTGGAAAACTGAAACAAGTGACGGCGCTTGTGGGTTGGTACAGTCAATAATGGATGAAGCACTGCCAGCGATGAGGCTGACCTACGAATCCGCGATTCGCTGGATCTATGATCGCATCGATTACGAACGCATCCGTCCCCGCCGCACGTCGCCCCACTTTCGGCTCGAACGCATCGAACGCCTGCTGTCGCTGATTGGTTCGCCCCAGCAGCGCATTCCGGCCGTGCATATTGCCGGAACCAAAGGCAAGGGGTCAACGGCCGCAATTCTGGATTCGATTCTTCGCTGTTCAGACATCCGCACCGGACTATTCACGTCGCCTCACATTCATCAGTTCGAAGAACGAATGAAAGTCAGCGGACAAATGCCGTCTCGCGAAGACATGACGGCCATGGTGTCCGAATTGCGACTGAAACTCGCAGACGCCCCGGCAGAACTGCTGGACGACAACGTGACGTTTTTCGAAGTCGCCACACTGTTGGCGTGGATGTTCTTCGATCGTCAGCAGGTAGAAATCGCGGTCTTGGAAACCGGCCTTGGCGGGCGACTGGACTGCACCAACGTCTGCAACCCGCGACTGACGATCATCACCAGCATCGGCCTGGACCACACTCACATCCTCGGCGACACGCTGCCGAAAATTGCCTTCGAAAAAGCGGGCATCATCAAACCGGGCGTGCCGGTCCTGTCGTGGGTACAGCAGTTGGAAGCTCGTAAAGTCGTAGCCGATCGAGCAGCCGAGTTGGGCTGCCGTCTGTTGCAGGGTGGCGAAGACATTTCGGTCATTTGTTCGGAAGCTCCGCCGGCCGAAACGGGCAGGGGCTCGCAACAAATCACGATTCAAACGCCGCAGCGCGAGTATTCAAGTCTGACGCTGAATCTCGCGGGACGACATCAGGCTCGAAACGCGGGTTTGGCGGTGACAGCGGCCGAATTGCTGAGCGAAGGCGATTCGCGGATCACTGAGGCGACCATTGCTAAAGGCGTCGCGGGCGTTGAATGGCCGTTGCGGTTTGAGATCTTTCAAAGCGAACCAACGATCGTGCTGGATGCCGCTCACAATCCGGATTCCGTGACGGCCCTTGTGGAAACCTTCCGCGCCGCGTTTGGCGATCGGGCAACGCGAGTCCTGATTTTCGGCAGCAGTCAGGACAAGGACGCTCAGGCGATGCTGAAGATTCTGATGCCGGAATTCAGCCACGTGATTGTGACGGAATTCCTCACGAATCCACGAGCTGTGGCCCGCCAGCAGTTGCTTGACTGGGCGACGACACATCGCGATTCGGACTGCGGAAAAATTTCCTCGCCGTCGATTGCAATCGCGGATTCGCCTGCCGCCGCGCTGCAGGCCGGACAAGCAACTTGCAATTCTCTTGAGACTGCGGACAGTATTATCTGCGTGGCTGGATCCGTTTTTCTGGCCGCGGAAGTTCGAGAACTGCTCGTACGAAACAAGGAACCCCAACCGTGACACGACCGCTTTTCTCTCTGCGCACCTCGGCGTCCTCTGCGGTTAATCCCAACGGCGCGCAGGACTTCTGGCGAAGTCCACTACAAGTGCTGTTACTGATCGCGACCGCCATCGCTCCGGCCGCCAACGCTCAACAATCCACTACGTTTCAGCACGGCGTGGTTGCGGCGGACCATCCTGCCGCCAGCGCTGCGGGAGCTGAAATTCTGCGCAAGGGCGGCAACGTTGTCGACGCAGCAGTCGCGACATCGTTTGCGTTGTCCGTTGTCCGGCCCGCCAGTTGTGGCATCGGCGGTGGCGGCTTCATGGTGATTTGGAATGCGGAAAAGCAGAAGGCTGTCGCACTGGATTACCGCGAACGAGCTTCCGCAGCGGCCAGCCGCAACATGTTCGATGACGGAGCAGCGACTGACACGACTGAAGCTGCCAGCGTGCGAGGCGGCAAGGCAGTCGCGATTCCTGGCGATGTGGCGGGACTGTGCTTCGCGGCAAAGGAATACGGGACTCTGCCGTTAGCAACACTGCTGGAACCAGCCATCCGACTGGCGAAAGAAGGGGTTCCCGTCGATCAGCACGATCTGGGAGTGCAGTCGTCGTCGCTGAAAAAGTTCGACATCTACGACGGCTACGACACAAAATTTGCGGCGTTGAAAAAGCTATATCTGAATGACGGCAAGCGATGGAAGACCGGCGATGTCTTTGATTCGCCGTTGGAAACGGTGCTCGAAAAGATCGCGGCGAATGGACCATCCGCGTTCTACGAAGGCGACGTTGCGAAAGCAATCGTGAAAGTGGTCACGGATAGCGGCGGAATCATAACCGCCGAAGATCTGGCGGGTACGAAGCCGGTCGTGCGCGAGGCTCTTCAGGGCAAGTTTCATTCGTCGACCGTGTATTCGATGCCGCCTGTCAGCAGTGGTGGAGTTGCGTTGCTGCAAACGATGCAGTCGCTGGAAGCATGGGAACAACTCAGCGGGCGAAATCTGAAGAGCCTGCAGCACAACTCGGCGAATTATGTGCACGTAGTGGCCGAAGCCATGAAGCATGCATTCGCGGATCGAGCCGAATTCCTCGGTGACACAGATTTTGTTGACGTGCCGATCACGCGAATGCTGGCGCCCGGCTACGCGAAGAAGATTGCGCAAAGGATCGATGTCGCAAAGACACAGCCGGCGGAAAGCTACGGTCGGTTCTTTGCTGCCTCCGACGCCGGGACAAGTCATTTTTCGGTGATCGACGCAGCTGGCAACGCAGTCGCATGTACCGAAACCATTAATCTCACCTTCGGCAGCTTCGTCGTCGAGCCCCAATATGGCATCGTGCTGAATAACCAGATCGACGACTTTGCGGCTCGCCCCGGTGAACCGAATGCTTTCGGCCTAATGCAAAGCGAAGCCAACGCGATCGAACCCGGCAAGAAGCCACTGTCCAGTATGACTCCCACAATTGTCGTCCGCGACGGGAAAGCAGTGTTTGCCAGCGGGGCGTCTGGTGGGCCAAGAATTATTACCGCGACAATTCAGGCGACGCTAAACCACCTGGTGTTCGGCATGGATCCGATGGCGGCCGCATCGGCGCCACGGTTTCATCACCAGTGGTTTCCAAACAAATTGCTGCTGGAATCCAGGATCTTCACAAAGCTGGGCGATGCGTTGAAAGCGAAGGGCCACGAGATTTCGGAGAATTCCAGTCTCGCCGCAAACCAGTCGGCTTCGCTAACGAAGGACGGCCTGAAGGGCGGCAGCGACCCGAGAAAGCACGGAGTTCCTGCGGGATTTTAGCAATCGCAGGGAATTTCGACGGTCGACGTTACGACACGGGGCCGCAATAATACGGGCGGGCAGGCATTCGTCCGTTTCCGGGACGGCCGTAGCAGATTCAAACCAAACAAGGCACTCACGTATGTCACTACCTGTAATCACGGGTGACAAAGAAGAAGTTTACGAAGATCCATTGGATCTGATGGACGAAATCGATGAGCTCAAGAAGGAAAAAGACGCCAGCATTCTGGCTCACTTCTACGTCGATGGCGAAATCCAGGACATCGCAGACTTCACCGGCGACAGCCTCAAACTGGCTCGCGACGCCACCAAAGTAAAAACGTCGACAATCGTGTTCTCGGGCGTCCACTTCATGGGCGAATCCGCCAAGATCATGAACCCGGAAAAGCGAGTCCTCATTCCGGACATGCTGGCAGGTTGCTCATTGGCAGAAAGCTGCCCGGCCGACCAGTTAGGCAGCTTTCAGGAACAGTTGCGTGCCGAAGGTCGAAGCTTCGAAACTGTCGCCTACATCAATACGTCGGCAGCGGTCAAGAGCCTGTGCGACTGGATTGTGACCAGCGGGAACGCCCAGGAAATTATTGGCCGAGTGCCCGACGACAAGGAAATTCTGTTCGTACCGGACCAGCACCTGGGCAGGTATCTGATGGAAGTCACCGGGCGGAAAATGATTCTGTGGCCGGGTTCCTGCATGGTGCATGAGGTCTTCAGCATTCAGGATTTGATCCGAGCCAAGCGGAACAACCCCGGCAGCAAAGTGATCGCTCACCCCGAATGCCCGCAAAACATTCTGGAGATCACCGACTTCATTGGCGGTACGGAAAAAATGCGTCAGCACGTGATGTCGGTCAAGGAGCCCACAACATTTCTGGTGGCCACCGAATCGGCCATGATCCACGCCTTCGAAAAGTCGGCCCCGCAACACAACTTCGTGCCTGTCCCCGGCATCATGGTCGACACGGGCGAAACCTGCGCCTGCAACCGCTGCCCACACATGGCTCGCAACACCCTACAAAAAGTCCGCGACTGCCTCCGAGACGGCACGCCGGAAATCGTCTGGCAGGACTACTTCGAAAAAGCTCGAGCCGTTTTGGACAAGAGCCTGCTGTAGGCCACGCGAATGCGATTGGGCATGATTGCGATTGCAATCGGTCATATTCGTGCGAACGTCGCGGTAGTTTTCGCCAGTGAAGTTGGTGGCCTGGATTGCGTAGCTGTCCATTTCAGCTTGGAGACTGGTCTTTTTCTGTCGGTTAGATTTTGATACGACAGGTGGATGGACACGGATGTCAGTCAGATCATCGCTGTGGAAGTGAAGCAGCTTGTGCTTAGCCTGCAGCGTGAGGTTGCGGAGCTGCGGGACGAGAACCGGCGGCTGCGTGATCGGATTGAAGAGCTCGAAGGTAAGAACCCCACAGAGCGACTCGACGAGGCGTTTTCGGTGACGGCGGAAGAGAGACGCCGCGCTGAAACGGGCCGCCGAAAAGGTCGCAAAAAACAATCCTCGGCGCGTCGCGGTCGTCGCACAACCGAGCAGAAAGCGGACAACGCCGAACGACGCGAACTCATTCTGCCGGAAGGTTACAACGTCGCAGAGTGCCGTTTCGTTCGGGAACGTTTCGTCTGGAGAGTGATCAACGGCCAAGCCGTGCAGGTCGTCTATGAAATCTATCACGGCCCCAACGGCGAGAAATCCGAAATTCCGGGCGTGTGGCCGCGGTCCGAATTCGGCATTGAAGTTCATATCGCGCTGGCTCGCATTGTGACCATCACGGGACTGTCGATCGACAAGACGTGTGCATTGATTGAATTCTTCTGGAATCTGCCGCTCGGCAAATCCCAGGCGGACGCTCTGTTGAATCAACTGGCACGGCGTTGGGAACAGGAATTCGAATCTCTGTGTGACCTGATGGCGTTCAGTGCGATTGTGCATGCAGACGAAACCAGTTGGAGTATCAACAGCGTGTGGGCTTTTTTGTCGGAGAAGGCGCGCGTGCTGATCTTCGGATGCCGCAAAGACGGCGACACACTGGCTCAGATCCTGTCGAAAGAGTTGTTTGGAGGCGTGCTTGTTTCGGACGATGCGGCCGTGTACCGAGGTTTCAGTCACGCACAGAAATGCTGGGCTCACCTGCTGCGGAAGGCCATCCGTCTGACGCTGCTGAAGCCGGACAACGAAGAGTACCAGCGACTGCTCGACGGCCTGCTGGAAATTTTCTACGCGGCCAAACGCCACGCCGCCGATGGTCGTCTTGGCGATGCCGGTCGTGCGGCGAAGGTCGATGAACTTGATAACACGCTGGCGGCTCTGCTGGTGCGTTACTGCGCCGAGGATTCCGATGTTCGGGCGGCCGACTTCGGCAAGGATTTTGCCAACCTGGTCTCAGAACTGATTCGGCTGATGACGGAAGAGGAGTTGTTTTGTTTTGTGACAAGCCCGGCCGCGCCAGCAACGAACAACGAAGCGGAACGCAGTCTTCGCGGCGCGGCCATGGACCGTCGCACAGGTCGAACGAGCAAAACATCGAAGGGAGCCCGTCGCCGCAGCATTCTTACAAGCGTCCTGGAATCGCTGAATCTCCATCTGAAAACACCAACGCTCAGTTCCGTGGTGGCCGAGGTCATGACGTGGCAGCAGGATGGATTCAGTCTGTTTGATCGACTGAAACTTGAAGTCGGCCTGACCTCCGCGCCGCCCGGTCAGTCGCGACTGTCCAAACTCGTCCCCGCCAACTGAACACCACACCTCACGCTGCGCACCACGCGGAAATGGACAGCTACGTGACAGAAAGGAGCGCCCGTCAATTCCGTGGTCGGCAAATCCCGTCGCCGGTGGATAGCTATCAGCAAGTTCGATCGAGGTCGGCAGCACATCGACGAACGAAAATCAGCGAGGCGTTGTTCGTGCCGGGAGCAACGAAACGCGAAAAGAGTCCTGCCCCTTCTTTCTCCTCGCGGCCATTAGAATCCGGCGCGACGTGGTCGATAAATCTACCGTAATACGGACGTAAACCCGACTTCTGGAACTAGACCACCGCTGCTCAGCGGTCGATATAGCGTAAGGGGTGGTTTCTATCAAATTGATTTTGGTCGACGCACTTGCTAGTCACGCTGAATATAGCTGCGCCTCGAATAAGTTGGTCCATCCGGGTTCTTTGTGGGTGAGGCGTTAATTCGTTAGTTTTCGTGGGATGCAGGGAACAGACTTTTACGAACAGATTTTGGGACTGACGGGGCCGTGGTTTGTGGCGGACGTTCAGCTGGATATGGAAGCTCAACAGGTCGACGTTTTCGTCGAACATGGCGAGGGCGAAACTTTTTGCTGTCCGGATTGCGACAGGCAGCTGCCGTGCTATGACCACACGAAGTCTCGCAAATGGCGGCATCTGGACACGATGCAATTTGCGACCATCCTTCATGCCCGCACGCCTCGCGTGAAGTGCCCGGATCATGGCGTCAAACAGATCAGGCTTCCCTGGGCGGAAAAGAACAGCCGCTTCTCATTGTTCTTTGAACGCTTCGCCATCGACGTTCTTCTGGCCACACAAACCGTGAAAGGGGCGTGCAGCATTCTGGGGATCTCATGGGATGAATCGTGGCACATTCTGCAGAAGGCGGTGGCTCGCGGGAAGGATCGCAAACAATCGAAGAACCTCCCTCGAATCGGCATCGACGAGAAAGCCTTTCGAAAACGACACAACTACGTCACGCTGATCTATGACTTGGACAAGAGCACTGTCGAAGCGATTTCCGATGGTCATGACACGGCAGCCGCTGATGCCTGTTTCGATCAGCTTTCCGACAGTGAAAAGCAGTCTGTGGAGGCGGTTGCGATGGACATGAGTGCCGCATACGTCAAGAGCACCAAAGGCAACATTGCATTGGCCGAACAGAAGATTGTGCACGACCGCTTTCACATCATGAAGCTGGCAACCGAAGCCGTCGACAAGGTCCGTCGGTCGGAGCAGAAGAAGCTTCGCGCCGAAGGCGATGATCGATTGACGGGAACTCGGTATCTGTGGCTTTCAGGCCAGGAGAATCTCAGCGAAAAACAGCAGGAACGCTTTGATGCCGCATGGAAGGCAGAGTTACTCACGGGCAAAGCGTGGGCCTACAAGGAGATGCTGCGAGACCTCTGGGTTCATGACACTCCGGCAGAGGCCACGACGTTCTTCAATGACTGGTACAAGCGAGTCATCCACACAAAGCTGGAGCCAATGAAGAAAGTCGCTCGCACGATCAAAGAACGCTTAGCCAATGTGGTGAGCTACTGCACTCACGGAATCACAAACGCCGTCGCCGAAGGAATGAACAGCAAAATCATGGCCATCAAACGAAGAGTCGGCGGATACCGAAACCGCGACAACTTCAAAACCGCCATCCTCTTCTACTGCGGAGGACTCGACCTCTACCCACAATAATCCCGGATGGACCAAAGATCGGAAGCAATGCAGCGGCCACGCCACTCGCGGCGGACTTCAAACTTATTGCGAGTGCCAAGCCGATCTTTGCGAAGATTGGAAGTAGTGCGGCACCCATCACGCGAAACACGCCGACGATGTTTGTGGCCGATAATGCGGCAGCCGTGGTAAGAAGTCGGAAACCGGTGATGGCTAGATTCAATGGGCCGGTGATGAGTCCAAGCGATGACGCAACACCTCTTAACCCAACGCCGACGACGGTTAAGGAAAGCCCCACTCCCGTGATTGCGGCACCGGCGGCAATCATCCCGGCAACCACGGCGGCGATGGTCGCGACCAAACCCTGATTCCTGCCGATGAACTCAGTGACGCGACCGGCAACGTCAGAGAACTTGTCGGTCAGATCTTTCAGCGATGGTTCGAGCGAGCTACCGATGGCGTGCGAGATACCTTCGATGGCTGAGAGGAATCGACGGAAGCTACCGCCAACACCGGCATCCATCTGCGCGGCGGTTCGGGCGGCTACACCATTTGCTTCAGCCAGCTTCTTTCGGAAGCTTTCGACAGCCTCAGTACTGGCACCAACTGCAGCGGCGGCACCTGCAGCACGCGAGTCGAATAGGTCTGCGAACAGGTCAAGCCGTTTGACTTTCGATAGGCTGCCGGACTGTTTGACGATGTCGCTGAGGATGTCATTCAACGGCCTCATCTCGCCCGTGGCATCGGTGACGGCAACGCCGATACCTTTAAGCGTTTCTTGCGTGTCTGTTTTGGCGAGTTGCAGGAACACCTGACGAAGCGAAGTGCCCGCCATGGAACCTTTAATGCCGATGTTGGCTAAGATCCCGAGCGACGCGGCAGTTTCCCTGACCTTCGCGCCGACCTGATTGGCAATCGGCGCGACTAGCTTCATGCCTTCGAACAAATCGGTAAGCGTTTGGGCCGAACCATTTGCCGTTGCGGTTAATACGTCGACGACCTGCCCCGTCTTGCTCACGTCCAAGCCGAATCCGCGAAGGGTGTTCCCCGCGATGTCAGCAGACTCGGCTAGCTCAGTTCCCGTGGCACGACTGAGGTTGAGGATGGAACCAATCGACGTTTCGATTTCGGTCGTATCAAACCCGGCCCGACCCAACGCCACGGCACCTGCGGCAACTTCCGCAGCGGTGAAACTTGTCGTCCGACCTAGTTCACGAATGCGAGCGGATACACTGGCAAATTGCCTCGGTAACGCACCCGTGATGCCGCTGAGTAATCGCAGTTGATCGTCTAGCGTGGCGAACGACCGCACGGACAAAAAGATCGGAGACGCGATCGCAAGACCGATTCCGCCCAACTTCGCGCCGAAGCTGGTGAACTGAGCGCCAAGTCGTTGAAGCCTTCGCCCGACTGCGTCCAGACCACCCTGAATCCGATCCGTGAATCGGCGGACGGCTTGCCCGATTCCTTCCTCTATATTGGACCGAATCTGCCGGACTGCTCGCGAGACGTTGTCTGTTATGCCGACTTGCCAGTTGGCTTTGCCGAGCTGAGTGATAGCCATGATTCGTTAAACCTTTTTGAGCTGGTTAATGAAGATGGCTTTCGTTTTGGGAGTGATTTTTTTCACCAGCGGATCGATGATCGGCCTCGCGCGAACACGTTGTCTCAGTCGCTTCACGGGTCCGATTTTTTGGCCGGTTTTGCGGTGTCGTCGCTGACGGAGTGCATTGGTGGTTCCGCCCTTGTTCAGCTTTGCCGCAAGGTCTGAATTCAACCCGCCCGTTGCACGCATACCGATGGCCACGGTTTTCTTGCGCGTGTCCACTTCGAACATCGCCAGCCCCTTGATTCGCCCGTGGGAGGATGGAACCTGACCCGGCTCACTGATCGCCTTTCGCGTGCGGAACATTCGTCGCAACGTGGTCCGGCCATAGCCACCAGCGCGGTAGAGTGCCGTGTTTTTCGCGCGGTCGACTTTCCGCAGAAATCGGTCTGATCGGTCGCTGATTTTTTTTGTGATGCGGGACATAACTTAGAATTGCATCGGAAGATAATTGTAAAAAAACAGCCGCCGCGGAATGGATGAGTCCGGGCGGCTGTGGCGCGTGTGACGGATCGCGACAACCGTCTCGCGCGTTATGTTTGGAGTTCTGAAATCGGCAACCAGCCGACGATGTCATGCTCGCTGCTGCCATGAACCGGCACTAACTCGCGAGCGACTTCGACGCGATGTGCGCCGATATCTCTGACCATCGCTTTTATTTCAGCGTCGCCTGAAAAGGCGCAATCGACCAGCAGGTTCTGAATTGCGTCTTCGGCCGATCCTGCGCCGTCGAAATCCACGAATGGTTTTGCCGAAGCGAAGTTTCGCTCAGTAGCGGCTGCGATTAACTTTTGAAGTGTCTTCGTTTTTGCGTTGCTCATGCTTCGTCCCGCTCCGAAATATGGAATTGTGCAACCTTGTTCTTCCGATCGGAATTTGCGCCAAGTCCGGTGAAACTCGTTTCTCGCCAAGCAAAATCGTGCGCGACTAAACACGGACCCACGATTCGCTGGTTGTTGACGACTTTCACTTTCCCCGGCTTGATGAAGCTGAGCCGTGACCAGTCACCACGAACGCTGGCTTGCCATTTGTGCGAACTAATTTCATTGCCGGGAACAAATGATGAATACACTTCTCTTGCGGCTGGTGAGTCAATGGTGAATCGCCCCTGAATCGCATGCAGCATTCCGCTCTTTTTGTCGATCTGGGCTGTGTGCGTGCCGACTCTTTTTGCTGGAGAGTGGTCCAGCAGAGTCGGTTGTGACTCATGCTCAACGCTCGCTGTGTTGACATCGATAGCGATGGGATAAGGCAGGTGCGGCTGGTCAATTTTACCGCCGTTGTACGCGGCAAGTGCGGCGTATTGCAGTCGGTCGCGAGCGAATTGGAAATCGACAACCGGCCTCGCAGGTGTGGCAACTTCGGCGACGGGTTCATTGAACGACGCGGCAACATTCCGTGGCTTGGATTGCAGTAACTGCTCGGCGACTTCGTCTTCAGTGAGTAATCGCTCGATGTAGTCACAACTGGCGTGAATTGCAAAGTCTGATTCATCGTCGACTCTCAGCTTCGCGATCGCTTCTCGCAATACAGCGCGACGACTACCGCCGTGATTCAACGCGGTCTGGACTCCACTGTGCTGGCTGAAGCACGCGAGGATACCGCCCTCCACAAGCTGCCTCGGAACTTGCTGAAGCTGCTCGCGGAACGTCTTGACCTTCGCAGCTCGCTCCTGCAGCATACTGATGATGTGATAAGGAACGCGGTCACGCGGCGGCGAATTATCGGCGGCGATCGTCTTGCGTCGCGCGGCACCTTCGCGGCGGCGTTGCTCCTCTTCCTGCTGCCAACGACGCTCGCGAGCTTCAGCGAATGCTTCGGCCTCACGTTGCTCAGCACGGCGTTGGCTCGCCTCAATTTGATAAGCCTGCTGATCCAGAAGACGCTGATCTGCCGGTGCGATTTTGAAACCTGTCGGCGATTCAGGGCAATCAATTTTTCGCGGATATAAGAGCGACATTGATAACACTCCGTTACGTCGGAAGCTGTAGAACCGTGGTGATGCGAAGCGAATCAGGACCATCGTCGGGCATTGATGGACACTTTCGGGAGTTCATGCGGGGCTGCTTGTGGGACGAATAAGCCCGTTGCCGGATCGAGCCAACTCGTGAGCAGATCAAGCCGCTCGCGGATTTGGTCGGCCAACAGTTTCGCGGCCTGCCCTTGCTGTAATGCCGCCTGCATGTTTACCTCAGCCGATTCGATGCGGCTTGCGATCGACTCGGCTGATGCACCCTGATCCATCTTGGCCGTCGTAGGCGATCCATTACGAAGCGACTCAAGATCGGCCTGCAGACGCTGACCTTCCTGAATGCGACGACCAGCCAGGCTATTCAGCTTCTGAAACCAGTGTTGAGCACCGAAATTCTTGCCGCCATCGTCGACGAAATCTGCGTATTCGCTCGGAATTGCCTCACGCTCCGGCTCCGGAATGCGATCGATCAGCTCTCGCTGGTTGTCGTGGACCTGATACGCATGCCGCGCGTCTGACAGTCGGGATTCGATTGGCGCGGTGACGGCTTCCAACTCCTCGACAAGCTGGTCGATTTGGCTGCCATGTTGATCGCGTTGAGCCAAGATGCCGGGAAGACGGGATCGCTCGGAATCGCGATGAGAGATGGCTTTGGCCCGTGCGACATCCTTCAGGAAATCGCGTTCATTTTTTCCAAGATGTTGAAGGAGGCTGCCAAACTGGTCCGGCGTGATCGGTGGTTGGCTCCCCGTCGCCTCGGCCTTGACCGTCGACGCATAGACCTTCGTCGCCTCCATTCGATCCCGTGACTTCGCAGCCTGCGCCCGTTGCAGAAAGCTCAGGCTCTGTTGCTGCGGCTGCGATGCGTCCTGAATTGAGGATGCTGCTGGCACTGCTGTTGTTGCTGTTTCTGTCATCATTCTTGTCATCCATTTTCTGTCTGGTTATCTGAACTTCGCGCGGCTCATCACCGTCGCCATCAACGGCAATCCGCCCCCCGCGGCCACCCTCATATGTAGTCACATCGACTACATCATCACCACCATCATCATCGCCACAATCACCGTCCAGAATTGCGGTGATGTCACTCTGATAATAGCGACGCACACCACCGGGCAATTTGACGGCGCGCAGGATCTGTTGGTCGACCCAATTCACCAGACACTGCGTGGTGACACTCAGCATTTTGGCCGCTTGGCTTGGACGGATCAGGCAATCTGTAGGGCTTGTAGTAGTCATGATGACAACAATCGCATGTTGCGGGTTTGATGTCAATGTAGCAGGTTGGGGAAAGTGCGAAGTTTTTGCGAATTGGCTGCCAGATTGGCGTATTGGGCAGCGAAAAGGCTGGCGAAATCGGGGTTGAGTGGGGAAGGAATTCAGTCGGGTTGGGTTGCGGGATGTGTGGATTCGGCAGGAATTTGGTGTTTTGTGGTGTGGGGCTTGGGTGAGATTGAGGCTGTGGTGTCGCGAATGTGGTGCGGTTGCGTGGGTAGTGTAGTCGCTATGACTTCCGTGGTGATTTGCTGGAAGGCGATGTGCGTGGCGGCGCGATAGCATTCAGGCGGCGACGTGGCGGCATGGCGGCGACGTGGAAAAACGCTGGAGTTTTGCCGCTTTCCGGTGTGAGTGACGATTGTGAGGGTCAGGACGGCGGTCAGATTTCTCGTGAGCTTCGCGAGAATGGCCCTGTAATTGCCTGAGTCCGATCTCGGCGTGGTGGGTTGCGACTGGGTCGATTTCAGGCCCTCAGATCGCCTGTGAGGCGTCCGAAGCCGAAGTGAATGCGGCTGGAGATGGCTGTGGCAGCCAAGATTTGGGCAACCTTCAGACCTTTGAAATGATGTAAGTGTTGTGCTGGCAACGACTTAGATATACCAGACACGACCCAATACCCCGCCTCTTCCGCTGGGTAGGCTGAGCGCGGGGTGGGGTGCCCGGAGTACCTTTTCCCTGCAGCCTCCCCCCAGGGTGGTCTCGGGTCGGTCGGCGGCGGCGTCAGCGGCAGCCGTGGGTGGTGCTGACAGATCGCCGTCCGATGACGGAATGACACCCGTGACGCTTTCGCGCCAACCCCGCCTAGTTAGCACTTATATTGCGTGTCTTCTACGTATTCTTTTCTTCTTTTCTCTCCCCTCCCTTCAATATAAAATAAAGTGTCATAAGAGTCATAGAGATGGATTGGCTAGGGAAAACACTGGTCCCGACCGATGACAGATTTTGCCGAAATGGCCGTCATGATAACGGTAGAATCCGTCACGATCACAATTAGAACCCTCGACGTTTGTTAAAGTCGTCACCTTCCTGTTTCAGGATTCTGTCTTCCACGTCGCAGTGCTCAAAAGAAGTGACACCATTCCATCCAATGCCGCGCATCTTCGAATTACGTGCATCGTGCATTCTGGTCACGTGTCCGGCGTCGATCATGCGGTTAAGGTCTCGCTTCATTTTTGAGGTTCCTACGCGCCTTCCCACAACGTTTTCAAACCACTCGGTCGCGACGTCGTTAGGGATCAAAATGATGTCGGTCTCGGGCAAGTATCCCAGTTCACTCAGCTTCTCGTCGAAGTAGCTTTCTACATCGCCCGATTCCTTGAAATCGACGTCCATGCCTCCTTGTCGGGACGCGATTACCTGAAGAACGTCACCGGCACCTTCCAGCCGCTTCAGGACGCCACGATCCCAAGAATCGAACCGCGTACTGCCTGAGACGTCCTGCACCGGCCTTTGTAGCTCAGCAATACAGTCTTCAAGGATGTCCCAGAGATGCTCTCGAATGAAGCTCCGGACGCTCTCTGTATAGTCGTCGCGTCGTTTTGGCATTCGGATCTGAATAGGAATCGCTCTGGTCGAAATGTCTCGGCTCATACTCGGGCCATTTACTGTCAAGATCCAATTCAGATTGTTCTGCCTGCTGGATTCACCGACGTTGTTTTGCCGACCAGAAATCGTTTCCAGCGTGATGACCGATTCCAGTTCGTCGTGGCTGAATCGACCGGACTTCACATTGTCGATCAGCACGACTCTCTTCGCCCGGCCTTCCGACGACAGCAACCTCGCGCCGAATTTGTCGAAGTCTTGCCGCTCGGACCACTTCAGGAAGCCGCCGACCAGCAGAGACACGTTTTGCGCGAGTGATGTTTTACCAGCGTTGCGGTCTGGCGATGAGATCACAAACAATGGCCGCTGTCCGTACTCGATCCCCGAAACCAAAGTGCAGATCATGCTTTTGATTAGCGTACGATCTGCGTCTGTTGCTGGCAAAAAATAGTCGAGCATCTTTTCCAGATGCGAGCCATCGCCGGTCTCCAGTTCACGATGCGCGTAATACACGTCCGCTTGCTGCGGAAATTCTGGAAACGTTTCGACACGAGAAAATTCCTCCGACTCGAATATCAGATGCTGATAGAACTCTTCTTTAGTGTGAAGAAATGAATCCCGCTTGAAGTGAGGCGGCGCGTTCATTCGGCTGCCGATCCATGCGAATAACTGATGGGGCGATTCGAGGAATCGAACATCCTCATCGCCCTCGTGGACGAATAGTCTTCCTCTGGTCACCTTGGGCCAACCGCCAGTCGCTGCATGCAGGTTCTCTTTAATTTCCTGTAATGACAGCGGCGTGGTAACCACGGTTTCCTTGCCATCCCCTCCATCCTCTTTGGTGGTTTCGGTCTCATGGTTGGCGAGCGGTTCCCCGCGAGATACTACAGTCGTCGCTTGCTCAGCGGTCTCGGGGTATTCCGCAGACCGATCGGGCAATGACACCAACTTTTGCAGTAGCTCATTCCGATCGCGCCGCTCATAGAATTCGCACCAGTCGGCAGCATCATCTTTCGATTGGATGTCGTCGGCGAATTCGGGGTCGTCGGCGAACTTACGAACTTCAATTGCCGATTGCGGACACTGTTGCCTCAGAAGCCGGATAACCCGCTTCGCGAAATTCTCTCCGGATTCGTCGTTGTCCGGAAGGATGACGATTCTCAAGCCATTAAGCGGACGCCAATCTGTTTTCTGGGGCGACTTGGCACCGTTGGATGGCGAGACGGACAGAACACCTAAGACTCTCAGAGCGGCAGCGGCTTTCTCGCCCTCGTTTACGTAGACTGTTTTTCGGCTGGTGATCTCAGGCAAACCTGTCAGGAAAGCCCTGCCTCCCGACGGCAGGGGCTTTTTGATTTCTGTATCCAAGACGTCCAGCAACCCATAAAGCGGCCGATTATCCTTAATCATTAGGCACTGCCAGCCATCATCTTTGACGCGAGTGACCTGGCGGTAGGTTTTGTCGCGACCACCGTCAGCCGTTGTAAAGTTATAGCGACAGACGATGCAGGCAACGGAACCATCCGCGTAGAAATACGTGTACGTCTTGTGGGGTAACGATTCGGCTTCCGGCAGAGTGCCGCTTTTTTGCAAAGACCAGCCGAGTGCGGCAAAAGCTTTGCCAACCGTCTTGTGTACTTTTTTTCCGGCGACTGGATCGGGCGCAGGATCGCTGTCGTGCTCAGCTCGCTTCCGCGATGGTCCAGCCGTCGCTTGGGGCAGCTGCTTATTTCTCGCCACGGATGTTGTTGTGGTCCGTGGTGGTTGCGGCTGGCCACAGTCGGATCCCGCTTCGCTGCTGTAGTCGTGAAACAGTTGCGACATCTTAACGCCGAGTGCTTCACAGATTGCTTCCGTGCTGCAGCCGCCGGAAAAGCAGTCCATCACCACACCGCGGTCTCCATCAGTGAAGCTGAAGCGATTTTTTCCGCAGCTGGGGCATCGCGTAACGTAGCCACTGCCCTCTTGCTTGATGTGTTGTCCGGATTCAGGATGAGCAGCAACGACTTCTTGAAAGTGCTGGAACGCGGGATACATTTTCAACTCCGTATGTGCGGATCGCCGTGAGCGATTTCCGTTTGCTTGGATTGTTCATTTTCGCTTGGCTTTCATTCGTGAGGCTTGGCATTGGTTCTTTGACCTATTCCATTCGCGATTCGCAGCGGTTCCACCGTGCGTTGTCAGTGAGGCGTGACCCTGTCACGCTTTCGCGTCAGATGTCGCCTTCGTTTCCCGGCAGCTCGACCAGCGACATACACACCCTTCCTGTCGCATGGTCTTCGAGCACGACAGCGAACCGGACGCGGCACGATTGGCAGGCAATGAACGTCCTCACTGTGATCGACGAAGGCACTTCGTGAAAATCCGCGTGGCCTACAGACTTGATCTGCTGTTCGTTGAGGACGGCGCTGAAATGATCGGTCGCAATGTCACCGGAAAATGCTTCCAGCTTTACGCTGTCGCAGCACGGGCAGCAGAGATATTGGCCGTCCGTTTCGAGCGGGTGGACTGGCAATCCGATCCTGTTGGCGAGCTTCTGCAGCTCAAACCACGGATGTTCGGTTGTGGAATCGGCGGCGGCCAAAATCTGGCCGCTGATCGGCAGGTTGTGGAATCGAGCGATTGATTCCAACGCAAGTTGCTGTAGAGTTGCAATATCCATCGCGAATCCATTTCCGTTTCGTCTTGGTGATTCATGGAAACTCGCTCCTCTGCTTAGCTGGCGTTGGGGGCGAGTTTTTTTTGTGCGCGGCTGTCAACAGTCGTCATACAATCGCGCCAACAAATGCCGCACCTGCTTTCGCAGGTGATTGATTTGCCGTTGTTGACTGTCGATGCGTTCGCGAAGCTGTTGGCGCTCGGCAGCGGCCTGAATGAGAGCGTGGCGTAGATCGGCTGCGGTATGGACGTTGGGTGATCGCCGCGGTGGTGGCGGTGTGACTGGGCGGTTTGGATCGGGTGTCCGTGTCGGTGGGGGTTGTGGTTGTTTGGTGGTCATGGCGCGTCCTTCGCAGTGAGCTTTGATTGACAGTCTCTCCAGCATGACTCAGCGAATGATTGAAGGCTGACTGACGGGTGGTCGGCGGCGGCGGGTTGAATATCAGCCCATGTGCGATTGCGACGAATGTCGCTAACCGTGGAATGATGCACGCCGTATGTGGCGGCAATCTCGCGATTCGAAGCACCTTCAAGAATCTGACGCTTGGCAATACTGACTTGCAGCCTGCGGAATGTTGTTGCACTTGAGTTTCGAATATTTTCCGCCTGCGATAGCCACCGGCAGTTGTCTTTACAGTAATCCCCGTTGCCGTCGCGGCGGTCGAGTTGATACCGCTTCGATGGACGTTCGCCCATATCGCGAAGGAAGCACTGAAAGCCAGTCAACACTCCGTCACCTTCCCGCCATTCAGGGCAGACGCGAATCCCACGGCGTCCGTAGTCGCGGTATCCCTTAGCACGTTTGTTGGTGCAACGTTGGACCATGCCACGCCACACTGAGTAGAGCGGATGTTGCAGGCATGGCTTGCCGTTGATCAGGATTGCGTTGCGACTGTAGTTTCGAGCGGAAACCATTAGAAGAATCCCTTTCAGTGCGTCGCGACTCAATGCGAAAACGCATTTTCAGGTTTCTTCCTCGATCGTCTTAGCCTTGCGTGCCGCTTCGCGTCGGTAACTGCACGACTGCGTTCCCAGTCAAGCAAGGCGGCGTCGGACGTTCGGTACACGGCACGGTCTGATGTGCTGTCCGCAATGTTAATGCAGTCGATTTCACCATTACGGAAAAGCGTTCGTACCCGGGGATCTGAGATGCCATAGCGTTCCGCCACGAACTGAACGCTTCTGTTGTATTTAACGCTTGCCATTGGAAGCCTCTCCAGCAAAGGAAGTAATAGAGCTTCAGCACAATGACAACTCAGCAAGTGAATCCTCTACGTCAACACAGCCTGACTCGCGAATCAGGCAATCAGGCTGCCTGATTCGCCTGCGCAGGCTGTTTTAGTCCGATTCTGGGTGCGTGATTTGCTTCACGATCGCCTTAATGTCAGCCAGCAGACTCTTATCTAACGGCACTGTGATTTTGTCGAGAATCTGTTTATTCTTCGGAAACTCAGTACCGCCAATCTCCCGGACAGCAGCAACCACGGCTTCGACTTGTCTCAGGCTGAAAACCCGATCGCCAGTGCGGTTTACTTGTGGCGGTGGCACCACTTCCCGCGGCGCTATATCAGCCTGTGATTCAATAGCAACGCTTGCAGCAAGCGAGCTGACAGCAGCTCGACATTCATCCATGCTGCGGCTTCCATTCACGCTGAAGAATGGCTGTGGGGCAATCAACTCATGCCCAGTCTTCGCATTCACTACGCGAATGGCTGCGCCAACCGTGTGGCATCGCCGAACAGCGGCTTCTTCCTCCCACAAGCCACTAAACGGTTCGCCGTGCGTGTCGTTAAATGCGTCAACGGCTTCTTTGATGTCGGCGAACATTTTCTGCCGATCATCCCAGCTCTCAGCGAGTAGAGTAATTCGTTCTAGCTCGGTTGGTTGGTCCATCGTCTTCACCCTCTGGTGCGAGAGTCTGGAGTTTTGAAAACGCGGGGAAAGCCAGTCCAGAGTTCTGGCCTTGTCGGGAGCTACCCTATCCCCACGCGATTCAAACGATCACTCAGTCGCTAAATAGCCAATCATGCACGTGTTCGCTGATCTTGATCAACGCATCATCGTTCGCCTCATGGATGTATGATTGCGTTGTGCCGCTTCCCGACGGCGTGTGACCAATCGTCAGTTGCACGCATTCAATTGGCACGCCCGGCGTCTTGTGTGCAACAGTCGTGTAGGTGTGACGAAAACATCTCCAGCCGCTTTCGAGTTTCGGGTTCCGCACGAATAGACCACGCTTAACTAACTTGTCCTTCAACCTGCCAAATGCCTGAGCGAGTGCGTCAGCCTTTTCGTTCCGTTCGTTGCGGAGTCTGGCCGTTGCGAAGATGATCGTGTTTCCGCATTCGTTGCATTCGGAATCGCTGTCGCCTTTGATGGTGACAATCTCACCACATGATTCGCACTTTGTTTCAGCAACCAGCTTCGGGTTATTTAGCGGCTTCCCAGCACGATTCAGGATCAGCCGATTGAACTCGTTTGGTTGTGCGCGAACTTCGTTAATGGCCTCAACTGTTTCGTCCCACAGCCACGCGCGACGCTCGGTAAGTTTCTTCTTTCGGAAGTTATCAAGCCACCGGCCTTCAAGGTCTTCAGGCTCAAGGTCACTCACGTCGATGGTGTACTGCCCACAGTTGGCAGCAAGATGGATGGCGGCGCGAAGTTCAGGATTCGCGTGCGACATCATCGCTCGAATTTCCTGCGGCGTGAACAGTCTGGTTTTCTTCCTGACTGCCTTCAGTTGTTTCGCCTGCAGTTGCTTAAAACTGGAACCGAAGTTCGGCGGCTTGAATGGCGGGCAATCATCTGAAGACAACCCAAATTTGAAAATGCCGCGTATCAGGCGAACGTGGCAATCAACAACAGAATCGCTCGGCTTCCGACCTTTTACTTTCGCGAAGTCGCCGCTGACAATTCGACTCATCAGACCGTCAAAGTCGGAGCTTCGCAGACTCACAACAGCACGGTCCCCGAATGCTCGCGTCAGTATCTCAGCGGCTGTTAAATGCTGTTCCAGCGTCTGAGGATGCAGGCCGTACTTTTTGCCAAGCCGTGGTGTCTTGAACTGCGTTCGCTTTGAAAGAATGAACCAGTCCACCAGCTCGGCAACTGTGAAGACATCAGCAGCCTCACGTTCCTGCCGTGGTGACTGAATTTGAGCTTCGATATAGTGCAGATCTTCGTGATATCGTTGTAGTGCAACTCTCCAGTCTGAACCAAACGAATACTGCTTTCCTTTGATCTTCTTTACCCACGCACCGCTTCCCTTGTGCCAGTTCAGAACGAAGTCTGATGGTGCGTCGACCGGCCTTTTCTTGGTCTTGTTTTTTCTGACTGGCTTGGCTTTCATTGTTTTTCCTGCGCCCCTGAATCTTGGTGATGCGGGTGATGTAATGGGTGATGTAACCACACTCACGGCCAATTCGAAGGATAAAAAGCAGGGTTTTCAGCGTCAACATCGCAGACTTAAAATCTGGGGTTCCAAACGGAGCGTGCGGGTTCAAGTCCCGCCCGGGGTAATGAAACACCAGTAAAAAATTGGCGAAATCGACCACCTTGCTAGTTTATGGCAAATGTGGCTGCGACATCCGAGTTTCAGCAGTTTTCCTAAGTCACTGCAAGTTTACTGAAGTTGGGTGGTGTAAGACCGCCAGTGGGTGGTGTAAAGCTGCCGGGTGGTGTAATTCGGGTGGTGTAAACTTGCTCCAACGGTCGGATCAAATCTCGGTATCCGCTTATTTCGCACCAACACCCATCTTTCCCACCCGCCTCAAACGCCTCACAGAACGCGGTTCGCATCTTGGTCGCGGTGTACCGATCACGTCCGGCAATCGCCGTCATGCCACCGCAAGCCCTCGCTGCCCTTCGTGCCTGGAAACTCACCAGCGGCCTGAGCTTGTCCGCCTGATGCAGTGGACGGAATTTCTTGGTGGCTTCGCAGATCGAGTTCGACGCTTCCGTGGCGGTGGGCTGCCCCCGAGATTAGGTCCGGTTGTTATGAGAGTTGTGGGCTGACATTGGTATTGAATAATCTTCCAAACAAGTTGTGCTGAGCCCCGTCCGCCTTCGCTGTCGCCTCGGCCTTCAACGCGGAGCTCAGGTCGAGGTGATGGCGAAGGTGGTCGGGGCGGCTCCCGTCTGTCGAGCTCGAACCGAAGGCTGCGCGGCCGCAAACTCGTTCGGAGTCTGGTAGTCCAACGCGCTGTGCGGACGAACTTCGTTGTACAACCTCACGTACCGATACCCATGTTACCGAGGCAGTAGTTCGGTATCGATGGCACCCTTGGTTTGATCAGCCCGTCACGATTGATCGAGCGATCGTACGTCGTGATCGCGGAGCTGTCTATTTGTGTCGTCCTGCCGACGTGACGGACGGAAAGTTTCGTGAAGTTCCGCAGTGGATGTTGAATCAGTCTGTATGCTGCGTCATGCAGCTACGCGACGAACCCTGCGTTTCAATATCAGCACTATTGAATCTTTCAGCACTGCTGCGGGACGCCACAGCGGGCGATGAGTTTCTGATAGATGTTCAGCATTTCCAATCTTCTCAGGGAGATGCTGATGCCACAACCCAGAACGAAACCGACAACACAGCTTGATCTGTTTGAAGTGAGTCCGCCCCGGCCGCGATGGAGTGATCTGCCCAGCGAGACTCGGGAAGAAGCGACCCGATATCTGGCGGAACTCGTTCGTCATCATGCTGAAAATCTCAACAGCGGAAAGGAGTCCGAAGATGAGTGAAAAGATTGAAGCCATCCATCTTCAGCGGAAAGCCGTTCTTTACATTCGTCAGTCGTCGCCGTTTCAGGTGCTTCACAACGAAGAAAGCCGCAGGCTGCAGTATGCCATGCAGCAACGGATGCGTTCACTGGGATGGAAAGACATTGAAGTCATCGATGAAGATCTGGGGCGCAGCGCGTCCGGCAGCGTTGTTCGATCGGGATTTGAACGCATGGTCGCCGATGTGTGCCTCGGGAAGATCGGGGCCGTTGCTGCACGAGAGGTGTCGCGGTTTGCTCGCAACAGTCGTGAATGGCAGCAACTGGTTGAAGTTTGTCGAGTCGTCGACACGTTACTCATCGATCAGGAAACGGTCTACGCTCCTCGCCGGAGCAATGACCGACTGTTGCTGGGACTGAAAGGAAGTTTGAACGAATACGAGCTGGACCTCCTTCGTCAGCGATCCGTAGAAGCTCGGCGTGAAAAGGCGCGCCGAGGAGAACTGATCATTTCGGCACCGGTCGGATATCTGAAAACGGGAACGACTCGAGGCAAAGATCAGCGCATTGAGAAAGACCCGAATACTCGCGTGCAGCAGATGATCAATCTGGTGTTTCGCAAGTGCTTCGAACTGGGGAGTGCGAGGCAAGCTCTGATGTGGCTTCTGGAAGAAGATCTCCAGATGCCGGCGCGAGACAAAGCCGGAGTCCTGAAGTGGAAGCGTCCGACATACGGGATGGTGTACCAGATCCTGACTCATCCGGTGTACGGTGGGGCGTATGCGTATGGCCGAACCGAACATCAGCCATCGTATGAAGGTGGATTTATCGATTCAAAAACACGGCGGCGCAGTCGCGAAGAATGGATCGCATTGATTCCCGAACATCACGAAGGCTATGTATCGTGGGAGGAGTTCGAACGATTGCAGGATTTGATTTCGTCAAACAATCTGCGTTCCGGGCGAGGCGCTGCTCGAAAAGGTTCGGCACTGTTGTCGGGAATGCTGGGCTGTCAACAATGTGGACGCCGGCTGGCCGTCGCGTACAGCGGAGTCGGAGCGAAAGTGCCGCGATACTGCTGTCATCGAGGGTATCTGGATAACGGCGAAGCCAAGTGCATCGCATTCGGTGCTACTTCCGTTGACATCGCCGTAGCAGAACAGATATTCCGTGTTGTTGCTCCTGCCGCTCAAGAGGCCGCCATGCTCGCTCACCAGCAAACAACCGAACGTGACAACGAAGTTCTCAAGGCACTGGAAGGTGAACTCAAGTCTGCTCGTTACGAAGCATCGCGTGCGCAACGTCAATTCGATGCAGCTGACCCGGAAAATCGACTTGTCACCGAGGAACTGGAACGACGATGGAATGCGTCGATGCAACACGTCAGTGACATCGAAGAGCGCATGGATCAGCAACGAAATGATAGATCTTCAATCGACGATCCTGATTTGCAGGGTCTGATGGCAGTCGTGGCTGACCTTGACGCAGTCTGGAACAATCCTGATGCTGACATTCGAATCAAGAAACGCATCGTTCGGACTCTGATCCGCGATATCGTTGCGGATGTCGACAACGACGTGAGCGAAGTCATTCTTACAATCCACTGGGTTGGTGGTGTGCATACCGAACTGCGACTTCCCCGCCGTCGTCGCGGAAAATCGACAGCCACGTCAGCAGAGGCCGTCGATGCTGTCCGGTCACTCGCACGAATCTGTTCCGACGATCTCATCGCCGGACTGCTCAACCGCAACGGGTTACCAACGGGACGAGGAAACCGGTGGACTCGAGAGCGGGTCACATCGATGCGGAACTACCACAAGATTGCCCGCTGGACTGCACAGGCTCAATCTGATCAAGGCTGGATGAACCTAACCGACAGCGCAAAACATCTTGGCATCAGCACGCGGACACTCAGACTGGCGATTGAACGAGCCGATATCAAAGGTCAACACCCGCTTCCGGACGGACCGTGGATCATCAATCGCAGCGAACTGGAGACGCCAGCGGCAAAGGCCGTTGTCCGGAAGGCAAAAACTCGAAACCGCAACCCCGCGGTACCAGATCCCAAACAGCAATCCCTTGAGTTTTAACTCAAATAGAACAAAGGTGCATAATGAAACACAGTTGTAGAACACTTCGATGTATTCGAAGATGCTCGCCCGAGCTTCCGCCTGATCCGCATACTCGCACTGATGAACCAGCTCCTTCTTCAACGTGGCGAAGAAACTCTCCGCCACGGCATTGTCCCAGCAGTTGCCTTTGCGACTCATGCTGCATTCGATTCGATTGCGACGCAGCGCTGACCGAAATGCATGACTGCAATACTGACTGCCGCGATCCGAATGATGAGTTAGCCCCGACACATCGCCGCGACGCCCCAACGCCATTTCCAATGCCGACAAAAACACGTCCGTCGACATCGTGACATCCATCGACCAGCCGACCACTTTACGTGAGTGCAGATCAATGATCGCCACCAGATAAAGCCAGCCGGATTTCGTCGGAATGTACGTCAGGTCGGACACCCAGACGTCATTCGCCTGATCACGTTCAAACTCTCTGTTCACAGTGTTTTCTGCCACCGCAAGGTCATGGTTCGAGTCCGTCGTGCGAACGCGAAAACGACGATGAGTCGATGCCGACACGCCTTCCTGACGCATCAATTTTGCAACCGTCGCTTCACAGATTTCAAAGCCACGTGACACCAGTTCCTGGTGCATCCGAGGACTCCCGCAAACGTCTTTGTGACGCTCCGAATGAATCTGGCGAATTTCCGAAATCACCGCCGACTGATACTTCGAACGAGCACTCATCGGACGCTTCCGCCACGCATAAAACCCGCTGCGCCTCACCTGCAGCACGTCACACATCAATGTGATCGGCCACTCTTCGCTGTGGTGCTGAATGAACTGAAATCTCAGTTCTTTTCGTTCGCGAAGAAGGCCGTCGCTTTTTTAAAGATGTCACGCTCCAGACGAAGACGTGTGACTTCCTTTCGCAGACGAGTCAGCTCTTCCTGATCGCTCTCTGAAATCCCGGAATCCAAACCGGCCCCCTTCCCGTACTTCTTACGCCACGTCCGCAACAAATTATCATTGATCCCCAGTTCACGAGCCGCCTGAGCGGTCGTGTAACCCTGATCCTCAACAAGTGACACCGCACTCCGACGAAACTCGTCGCTGTGCTTACGACGCAATCGCTGCTCTGACTTCTTCTTCATCGTTAACGCTCCTTGCGTGCTATATTACACGCTTAATTGAGCGCCCACTATTCATAGGGAATTCCAGAATGTCTTAAGCATGAGGGGGATGTCCGGCAGAAGTTGGGCGTGTTGTGGAACGATGGCCGTGTCGCAAAACAATATCGAATTCTACTAACTGTGTGCCAGACCGCCGTATTGTCAAACGGTGGGTGCGCTCATGGATGATTGTCAAACAGGGAGGGTGACGCTCTTGCCGAACCGATTGCACCGGTGGAGCCCTCTGACGGCGGCTCGGCAGGAGCCTCGCCCTCCCACAAGCGTGCTCGTCCAACCCAAAAAACCGAAATCCATGACCGCACCCTCAAACGGTCGTGATGATGCGTTGACTTGAAGTTGACTGTGCGAGACTGGATCATGGGCTGACGATACCACAAACTGTCTGACCTTCAACAACGGACGATCAAACGGATGCACCGCTTTGCATTGCTACTCACTTTCCTGTTCAGCGGGGCCTGCTTCGCCGCCGACTCGCCCAACGTGATTTACATTCTGGCCGATGATCTCGGTTACGGCGACCTGTCGTGCTACGGCCAGGAAAAATTTCAGACGCCGAATATTGATCGCCTATCGACCGAAGGCCTGCAGTTCACGAATCACTATTCCGGTAACACGGTTTGTAGTCCGTCGCGAGCTGTCTTGATGACCGGCCAGCATTCGGGGCACTGCTATCTGCGAGGAAACCGGAGTGGCGAAGTTGGTGCGTCGCTGGACCCGGACATGACTGTGCTGCCCGAGGTCTTTAAAGCCGCGGGCTATGCCACCGGCGCCTACGGAAAGTGGGGACTTGGCCAGACTCATTTGCTAGGCAATCCCAACCCGTTGTCACATGGGTTTGATGAATTTTACGGCTGGAAAAGTCAGGGGATCGCTCATACGTATTACCCGACGACTGTCGTCTACAACGGTAATGAACTGCGGCTAGAGGAAGGGACGTTCGTACATGATCAGATCATCGATCGAGCCCTCATGTTCATTCGCACTCAAGCCGAATCGAAGACACCGTTCTTCTGCTACATCCCGACCGCCGTTCCGCACGCTGCGATGCACGCACCGAAAGAACTGCACGAAAAATGGCGTAAAGTGTTTCCTGAATTCGACAGCAAAGTCGGCAAGTACACGGCCGCCGGAGAACCGTGCCCCGATGTGCAGAACCCGATCGCCGGATTCGCGGCGATGCTGGAAAACCTGGACAACGAAGTCGGTGACATCCTCGCTCTTATCAAAGATCTGGGCATTGACGACAACACGCTGGTGATGTTTACCAGCGACAACGGAGCTCATAAGGAAGGCGGACACGATCCAACGTTCTGGAATTCGACAGGCGGTTTGCGAGGTCACAAACGAGACATGCACGAAGGCGGTATCCGAACTCCCATGATGGCTCGCTGGCCTGGCGTCATCAAACCCGGTACGAAAACCGATCATCTGAGCGGTTTTCAGGACATTCTGCCAACCGTTTGTGAACTGGTTGGTCAGCCGGTGCCGCCTCAGAACGATGGCATCTCCTTCCTGCCGACTTTGCGAGGCGAAAAAACTGAGCAGCAGTCGCACGAATACCTGTACTTCGAATTCTGCAAGGGTGCCGATCAGAAGATCTTTTCGCAAGCCGTTCGCAAAGGTGACTGGAAGGCCTACCGAGAAAAGGGCAAGCCGACGCAGATCTTCAACCTCAAGAATGACCCGTTCGAAAAACAGGATCTCGCCAAATCGCAGCCTCAGCAAGTGAAAGAAATGGAAGCCATCATGGATGAGGCTCACACGCCGTTGAAGTAGTAGCAAGCTTTAACGCGTCAATGCTGGCCGCGTCTTGCTGCATACGAGGGATGGAGTCTCATGCGACGCTGCTCGCTTCTTATTCGCCCCGGCGAAGAAGATGTTCCGTTCACTGTCACATACTGCGATTAGTCAAAAATGCACCACTCTATTCTACTGCTGGTCTCGTGTCTGCTTCTCGGGGCACCAAACGGCCTCGCCGACGAACGGCCCAACATTATTTTCATCCTCGCCGATGATATGGGCTACGGAGACATTGGCTGCTATGGCCATCCGTTGGCGAAGACGCCGCATCTGGATCAGCTGGCCAAAGATGGAGTCCGGTTTACTCAACATTACGCCAACGGGCCGGAATGCAGTCCGACTCGTACGGCATTTTTGACTGGCCGGTATCAGCAGCGAGTGGGCGGTTTGGAATGTGCGATCGGGACCGGCAACGTGGGGCGTTATGACGACGCTATTCGTTTGGCCGGACAGCGTGACCTCGGCTTGCCCGCGGATCGATCGGTGATTCCCGGCAAGCTGCAAGAAGCTGGCTACGCGTGTGCTTTGTTCGGAAAGTGGCACCTGGGCTACGAACCGAAGTTCAATCCCATGCAGCACGGTTGGGACGAATTCTTCGGTTACACGGGCGGCAACGTTCACTATTTCAATCACCGTGAAACCAGCGATCTGCACGTGCTGTTTCGAGGCCGCCTGCCCGTCCATCGTGATGGCTATATGACTCATTTAATCACCGACGATTCGATCGAATTCATCAACCGCCACAAGCAGAAGCCGTTCTTTCTGTACGTTGCGCATGAGTGTCCGCATTTTCCGTATCAGGGGCCGAGTGATAAAGACAAACTCGTCAATGAAGATAACTGGATGGAACCGGATCAGAATACTTACGTGGCGATGCTCGAAGATCTGGACGCCGAATTGGGACGCCTGCTGGAAGCCGTCGACGCTGCCGGGCTCGCTGACAACACGGTGGTGGTTTTCGCTTCGGACAACGGCGGCTTCGGACCCGTCGCTCACATGGCCGGTTTGCGAGGAGCCAAAGGGACGACGTTCGAGGGCGGCATCCGCGTGCCTCTGATCATCCGCTGGCCGGGACACATTGAAGCCGGAACAACATCGGATCAGGTCTGCGCGACGTTCGATCTGACTCGTTCGTTTCTGGCCCTGGCTGGTGCTACCGTCGCGGACGGTCGCCTGGAAGGTGACGACATCCTGCAACATATCACGTCTGGGACGGCCGACTACAGTCGCACGATGTTCTGGCGAGGCAAACGTGGCAAGCGAGTTTGGTCGGCGGTGCGCCATGGTGATGCGAAGTACGTTCGCCAGGTAGACGGCGAAAAAGCAGAAGAGTTCCTGTTCGATCTTTCGAAGGATCGAAATGAACAAGCCTCCTTGCTACCCAACAAAGACGCAATCCAACTGAAGCAGTTGCTGCGGAACTGGGAAGCAGAAGTGAGGCCAACGCGTTAGCGTCCACGTCTTCCTACTCACGAGGCCCCCGCCTAACTTACTCCCCACCAAAATCGCAACACGCCTCACTCCAAGTTCCCCAAGTACCCATTTAGGCATCTCGACCAGCGCCCAACGGAAGCGGTGCCGGCGCGTTAATTGGCCCATGTCTTCCCGCTCACGACGCCCCCGGCTGCCGGGCCGTCCCGGCGAGGTGTTGGACCCAGGCTGGAGGGACGTTGATGAGGATGTTGTCTCGAGCGATGCGGCGATCGGCGCAGTGGGCTGCCATGACGTCGTCGATGCGAGTGATGCGAGTTTTTTCGTCGCCGCGAGTCACGACTTTGCGG
Source organism: Fuerstiella marisgermanici (assembly GCF_001983935.1). Lineage (GTDB taxonomy): Bacteria > Planctomycetota > Planctomycetia > Planctomycetales > Planctomycetaceae > Fuerstiella > Fuerstiella marisgermanici. The sequence continues at coordinate 1,227,334 of NZ_CP017641.1, forward strand.
ATCGGGCGGACGTACATGTATTCGAAATAGCTGAGCGTACCCGTCGGCTTCAGCAGCGTGAAGTAGTGGTTGGCAATCTGTTCGACCAGGTCCGCGGGGAAGTTGTTCAGCGGTAATCCTGAAATCACAAAGTCGTATTGTTCGTTTGGTAGAAACTCCTGCACCGGCAACTGGTGGATCTCAGAAAACGCAGACGCGCCACGCCATTGTTCGTCGTTTTGAAACCGGTCGTTTAAGATGCTCACAAACGATTCGTTAAGTTCGACCATGTCGAAGTGGTCGCCGGATCGAAGCAGCGGCACAATTTTTTCGGTGACTGGCCCGGTGCCAGGACCAATTTCCAAAACGCGGATGGGGCTTTCACCGCGATCTGCGAGGAACCGCGTCATCGACCTGGCGAGAAACCGGCTGCTGGGCGCGATGGCCCCGGTCGTTTCGAAGCGCTGTCGAAACTGACGGAAGAAGGCAAAGTTGTTACGGAGCGTTTTGAGCATTCGACGACCAGTGAGTGACACGGCAAAGCGGCGGAGTATCGTGAAACGAAACGGCCAATGCAACGACTCGACGGCGGATTCGCGCCGCGTGCGTTTCCCCGTGGATCACGATTCAACTTGGTTCCGCCCAGTTCTGCGTGTTCTTCGCTCACACCGATGGAATCTTACGCTCGATTTACCATTCGCCCTGAGTCGTGTAGCGTTTGGTGGTCCCAGTTTGCCTTTGCTGTGACTGAGCCGCCATTGCACGAGCGTGGATTCAGCTCATCCTTCCAGCAATTGAATAAAGCTTAAATACTCTGACTCAGAAAGCGAAGCCGTGCCTACAAACGATACTGTTGACCCATTTCTCGCCGCTGCCATCAACACGTTGCAGACGAACAAGCGTCTTGCCGAACGAGCGGTCGAGCAGGTTGACGATGCGGGGCTGAGGAAGCCGCTCGACGCGAACACGAATTCCATTGCCGTGATCATGAAGCATGTTGCGGGCAATCTGCTTTCACGTTGGACCGACTTTCTGACGACTGACGGCGAAAAACCGTGGCGTGATCGTGATACAGAATTCGTGGATGATGGGTGGGCTCGTGACGAACTGCTGGCTTATTGGGAACGCGGCTGGCAATGCCTGTTTGATTCACTCAACAGCCTTTCTTCTACTGATCTTGAACGTACCGTTTTTATTCGCGGCGAAGAACACACTGTGCCGCTGGCGTTGCAGCGTTCGTTGGGACATTCGTGTTATCACGTCGGCCAGATCGTGCAGCTCGCGCGCGTTATGGCTGGCGACAACTGGACCACGCTCACCATTCCCAGAGGCCAGTCTGAGCAATTTAATGCGAAGAGTTGGGGGCAGGGGGGGACGCCAACAATCGTAGAAAGCGGACCGTAGTTCGGTTTGGCGTTTCATGGCCGGTGAGTCCGGTGGGATCAGGACTGTGCCATGCCAGGCAGCCGTGCTTTGGCACACAACTTGCAACCTGTTGTTGGCATACGGTCTCAAGCCTGTTGCCGAGGATTTAGCCATGATTCCACTCAAACGTATTCTCGTCCCCACCGACTTCAGTGAGCCAGGCAAGTCGGCGCTGCGATACGCGGTGGCCTTCGCAGATCAGTTTGCAGCGGCGGTCGATTTATTGCACGTGGTTGAGCCCGTTCCGCCGGGTGCGTTGCTTAGCTATCAGCCGGTGGAAGACTTAAGAGCGAGTCTGCGGCGCGATGCAGCAGCGAAGATGGAGAAGCTGCACGACGAATGGGAAGACTACGCGTTCCCTGTGAATCGTATTGTTGTGGAAGGCTTTCCATTCGTCGAAATTCTGAAGCACGCGAAGGAATCGAATGCTGACATGATCATCATGGGCACGCACGGCCACGGTGCTATCGCTCATATGTTTTTGGGCAGCGTTGCGGAAAAGGTCGTTCGAAAGGCGCCGTGTCCTGTGCTGACAGTGCGGCACCCTGAACACGAGTTTATTGATCCCGGCTGAAGAGCCGCTGAAAATTCTAACGTATTCCCGCTGAAGAATGTGCTGCTGGCCACTGACTTAAGTCGCATCAGTCGTGAGGCTGGGGCATTTGCACGCAAGCTGTGTCGGCAATTTGGGGCGACACTCCATCTGCTGAAAGTGATTCAGGACCAGGCCCACAACGTCACGGAATATGTTGAGCACCTCACGGAATCGCAGTTGCACGCCGAGCACCGACGGAAGCAACAGGAAGAAAAGACGCTTGTGGCCATGTGGGCGGCGATGTTCCCGCGTCTTCAGAAGGATCATCCGGTCGAGTATGCCACGCGATTGGGAGACCCGCAACAACTGGTGCCGGAATATGCCCGCGAACATCATATCGACCTGATCGTCACCGGAACCCATGGGCGTTCGGGCGTGCGTCGACTAATCCAGGGCAGCGTAGCGGAACACCTCGTGAGAATCGCTCCCTGCCCGGTGCTCACGGTTCATGCCAACGTGCCTCTAACGCATTAACGCATATCGCTGAGTAGTTTCTGGAACTCTGTATAGCTACGGAAATCGTCACGCGTACGGAATTCGTAGTGGCGTATTGGGCCCCGATCAATAAATGCTCGAGTGGACGGCGTCACCCACGCCTTGGGCGCGTGAGTCAGCAGGTCTTCCGTGAGCATTCGGAAATTGGCTGAAGACGAACCCTTCATGCGCCCCGCCAAATACTCATAGTTGAGTTCGTCGCTGGCGAAGGCGAGTGGAGGTTCATCAACGGTCAGCACGACAAACGCTTCGGCTCGCATCTTTGGAGCGATTGTCACTCCGTCTGTCCACGACCGGTGAGAACTTCCCTGAGCCAGCGTGGGAGAAGGACGATGTCGGGCGGGAGCATCCGATGGCACCACGCCGACACTGATCACAGACACAGCGGCCCACGGCCAGAACGTATCGCTGTCCGCATCGTGCACGACCTTCAGCCCGTCATCGTCAAGCCGCAGATGATGAACTCGTTCGGCATGCAGAAGATTGGGCGTCTGTTCGACGGGAATCGCCACAGCGTGCAGCCCGAGTTCTCGCACGGCCGTAGAAATTGAAGCGGCCGCCGGGCGACTTAGGTCTCGCGGGATGATTCCCGGCAGAGATCGCACGATATGTCGGGCAGTGACAAGATCGAATTCGTCTGAAGTGGCAAGCGTCTGAGCCAGCAGTTCCTGGTCATCGTGAGTGCCGAAGACTACGACGCGATGATCTTTCGGAAGCGACTCATCCTGATTGGCGATGGAACTCGCAATATTGGTCGACATTGAGGTCGTCCCTCACAGAAAACGTGTGTAATTTCCTCGGCCGTGGCGTGGGGAGCTACTCGCAGTGGTGATTCAGGGCCCGTTCAATTTCCAGAATGGCTGCCTTATTGACTTCGTCCGTCCCGCGAATCCGAAAACTGTCTTCCGCGGAGCCGTCTGCAAATACAGCGACCAGAACCTCGATACCGGATTCGTCAGTTTCAATCGTCACGCGACTGACGAGGTTGAGGTTGATCCAGCGAGTATCTTCATCGCTGGTGGTAATTCTCACAAAGTTCATGCGGCATTCTGCTCCTTCTCAGAACTGTGCTTCATTCAATGTCCGCTCTCGCACACTGTGCGGAGATGACTCAGGTTTGACGCCCCGTATTCATTTCCGCCAACCCACAAATCTAAAGGGGCCACGCGGCAATGAATTGTGGTGCTCAAGGATTTTGGCCAGCCCTCGGTCCTATGGCGGAAGTCAGGGGCGAGTGCTGAATCGGTCGCAAACAATCGACCGACTCGGCGGAGCGTTCACTTGCACGTCGCGTGCCGAAGCTTCCGCACGGCAGCTTTTTCAAGCCGACTCACTGGTCCGTCGTAAACGTCGCCGGGCGAATGGTATTCACTCCTGAGGCGAGTCGGCGGGCACGGGGCTGCCCTGTCGCTGAGCACTTCGCAATCGCAACGCGGCACGCAGACTCAATACATCGGCGGTCCAATTAGGCAGCACGTATGTCATGGCGATGGTTTCCAGATTTGTCACGGTGCCACCAATCGCCGCGATTCGCAGTGGCCACAGTGACCAGTCCAGCAGCAAAGCAACGGCGGCAGCCAGAACCAGCCAATTGCCCCACTTCGCAAACTGTGTGTGATAGCTGGGAACTCGGCCATATTTCCAGAGACCGTAACCCACCGTGATCGCGTAGCAGATCAGCGGGACTGCCAGCCAAATCGCTTCTTTTTGCAGGACTTCCCACTTCAAGAGAAGGCAGCCAATAATCAGGCAACCGTACAAAATAGCGTCGGAAAGACTGTCCAGCCGTGCTCCGAAATCGGAACGCTGGTGCAGCCATCGAGCCAATCGTCCGTCGATCCAGTCTGACATGTGCAACACAACAAACAGCACCACGAAAGCGGTAGGACGTCCGGAAATGGCCAGCCCCAGCAATGCGAGTGAACCAACGATTCGAAACCCACAGATCACATTGGGAATTGTCAGGTAGCGATTCTTGTAAGGTTCGGATTCGACCGGAGGATCGTCCTGCAATGTCATGAAAACACCATCTGAACAAAGTAGTAGAACACCGGAGCGGTAAATGTAAGGCTGTCCACGCGATCGATCACGCCGCCCATGCCGGGAAGAATCGCGCTGCCGTCCTTCACCCCCACGTCTCGTTTCACGGCCGACATATTGATGTCCCCCAGAAACGCGGCGACGACAAGCAGTAGTCCGGCCGACACGGAGATAAGCAACCCGCGAGTCGTGTTGCTCGCCGGAAACGTCGTCAGCCACGGGGCCAACAGTAGTGACAGCAACACAGAAGTTGCAACGCCGCCAGCGAACCCTTCCCACGTTTTGTTTGGCGAAATCAGAGGTGTGATTTTACGACGGCCAAATTTTCGGCCCACTAGCGCCTGAGCAATGTCGTCCATTTCGGTGACAATGACGACAAACAGAAACCAGCCGACGTGGCCAACGGACGGCTCACCTTCTACCGGCAGTGTCACCAGCAACGCAGCATGAGACAAACCGTACACCAGCAACATTATTCCCCAATACACCCCCGCCGTCGTCCTAATGAAGTCTTCCGGACCACAACCCAGAAGTCGCGCCGTGCTTAACAGCAACAGCGCGCCGATCGGTAGCACGAATTTCGCGAGTTCCAGATCGCCATGCGCAATCAAGCCGTATTGCAGCGGCACCGCCGCGCATGCCACCAACATTCCGACTTTGCCGATGCGCCGAGTACCAATTAGTTTCAGGAACTCTCTTACCCCCAGCACACTCGCCACCGCCAACAACACGCAAATTCCGGTCCGGCCGAAAATTACGGCGACGGACATCATGGCGGCCAGAGTCCACCAAACCCTCAAGCTGCTCATCCGTTTCTTCGCCAGCCCGGGATCTGCATTGCGAAGCGCGCTCATTCGCACAACCGTGCCAGTGCACAGTGCGAGAAACGTGGCAGCCAGCATCCACTGCAGATTATTGTTCATATTGATCACTTTGTTTGCCTTACGATCACAACAGCAACGCAATCGTTGTGCCAGGCCAGATTGCAGTGTCACCGACGCAGAATCCGTCGCGTTAACCAGGGCAGAAACACGGTTCCGCCCAGAGCCAGTATCATGGGACCATCCAACAGACTCAGCGGTCCAGCCGCAATCAGTTCCTGCAGAGTCGGAAGTCGCGTGCCAGCGTAGACGAACACGATATTGCCCGGCAGCAGGCCAAGCTGCGTGGCCCACCAAAAAGTCCGCAACGGAATGTCGGTGCCCGCTCCACATGCGTAATTCAGAAAGCTAAACGGTGTGTGCGCCAGTCTCAGGGTCAGCAGATACATGGCACCGTCCCGCTTCATGTGGGCCTGAATCGGCTTCAGATAGATGCCGAATCGCGATTCCACGGCCGACTTTAAGTAATAGCGACATAACAGGAAGGCGACCAAAGCCGCCGACACCAAAGCCGTGTTGACGATTAGCACGCCAAGCGTCAACCCGAACAGCCAACCCAGCAGGATTGACTTGCCAGCCAGCCCCGGAAACAAAGACGTCAGAAGGTACAGGACGAAAGCAATCATCGCCGACCTCACTGGATAAGCCTGAATCGTGTCTCGCAGCCAGCGATCGTTTCGAACAAACCAATCCAGCGATGTGTAACGCGATGCCAGCACAGCCAAAAGGACCAGACTGGTGATGATCAACAGCGGAAGCAGCAGACGTTTCGCAAGAGTCTTCATGATTGGCAATCGTGCAGGTCACGTGCCGCCGCCGGCCCGGAGAAAAGCTTCGGCAACGATCAGCGTTACGGCTGTCGGCGAGGGGCCGATCGGTCGCGTACTGAGTAAGTGTGACGACTTCACCAACAGATTGCATCGACGACCGGTGTCATGGCAGATACGGTGTGTATTCCTCACACAGGAACGCAGTTTGCAATTCGGCGGCGTTCGGTGGCATAAAGAAAATACTATCGCGCCGCGGGTAGTCATTCTGATGGGCAACTTTCCAAGGACGGTATCACTGTTGCATTGGTGATCGAAAATTCGCTGTGCACGTGGAAGTGTCGCTGTGATCCAGCTAAGTAGTTCTTTGCGGGGTAGCTGTCCATTTCAGCTTGGAGACTGGTCTTTTTCTGTCGGTTAGATTTTGATACGACAGGTGGATGGACACGGATGTCAGTCAGATCATCGCTGTGGAAGTGAAGCAGCTTGTGCTTAGCCTGCAGCGTGAGGTTGCGGAGCTGCGGGACGAGAACCGGCGGCTGCGTGATCGGATTGAAGAGCTCGAAGGTAAGAACCCCACAGAGCGACTCGACGAGGCGTTTTCGGTGACGGCGGAAGAGAGACGCCGCGCTGAAACGGGCCGCCGAAAAGGTCGCAAAAAACAATCCTCGGCGCGTCGCGGTCGTCGCACAACCGAGCAGAAAGCGGACAACGCCGAACGACGCGAACTCATTCTGCCGGAAGGTTACAACGTCGCAGAGTGCCGTTTCGTTCGGGAACGTTTCGTCTGGAGAGTGATCAACGGCCAAGCCGTGCAGGTCGTCTATGAAATCTATCACGGCCCCAACGGCGAGAAATCCGAAATTCCGGGCGTGTGGCCGCGGTCCGAATTCGGCATTGAAGTTCATATCGCGCTGGCTCGCATTGTGACCATCACGGGACTGTCGATCGACAAGACGTGTGCATTGATTGAATTCTTCTGGAATCTGCCGCTCGGCAAATCCCAGGCGGACGCTCTGTTGAATCAACTGGCACGGCGTTGGGAACAGGAATTCGAATCTCTGTGTGACCTGATGGCGTTCAGTGCGATTGTGCATGCAGACGAAACCAGTTGGAGTATCAACAGCGTGTGGGCTTTTTTGTCGGAGAAGGCGCGCGTGCTGATCTTCGGATGCCGCAAAGACGGCGACACACTGGCTCAGATCCTGTCGAAAGAGTTGTTTGGAGGCGTGCTTGTTTCGGACGATGCGGCCGTGTACCGAGGTTTCAGTCACGCACAGAAATGCTGGGCTCACCTGCTGCGGAAGGCCATCCGTCTGACGCTGCTGAAGCCGGACAACGAAGAGTACCAGCGACTGCTCGACGGCCTGCTGGAAATTTTCTACGCGGCCAAACGCCACGCCGCCGATGGTCGTCTTGGCGATGCCGGTCGTGCGGCGAAGGTCGATGAACTTGATAACACGCTGGCGGCTCTGCTGGTGCGTTACTGCGCCGAGGATTCCGATGTTCGGGCGGCCGACTTCGGCAAGGATTTTGACAACCTGGTCTCAGAACTGATTCGGCTGATGACGGAAGAGGAGTTGTTTTGTTTTGTGACAAGCCCGGCCGCGCCAGCAACGAACAACGAAGCGGAACGCAGTCTTCGCGGCGCGGCCATGGACCGTCGCACAGGTCGAACGAGCAAAACATCGAAGGGAGCCCGTCGCCGCAGCATTCTTACAAGCGTCCTGGAATCGCTGAATCTCCATCTGAAAACACCAACGCTCAGTTCCGTGGTGGCCGAGGTCATGACGTGGCAGCAGGATGGATTCAGTCTGTTTGATCGACTGAAACTTGAAGTCGGCCTGACCTCCGCGCCGCCCGGTCAGTCGCGACTGTCCAAACTCGTCCCCGCCAACTGAACACCACACCTCACGCTGCGCACCACGCGGAAATGGACAGCTACCACGGACGGCCCTGCTGCCTCCAGCTTCTCTGCATAAGCAAATGCAGCGTCCACCATTCCGTGGCGCCACGCAAACAGAACGCGGTTGGCCATGTCGTCGACATTCAGTCCATCGAATTCGACGTTGCGAATACTGTCTTTTTTGTCGGCCAGCAAAGCCAGTGCCTCTGCCTGCTCCGCAAACTGCAGCGCAGGCATCGACCACGAATGACTGTTCTGGCCCAACTCATGACTGCGACGCAGAATCTTCTGCGATTCGTCAAAGCGGCCCAGATACAACAGCACCTGACCTTTGCGAAACAAACCAAGCGCGTAGTCCGGTTTCTTTTCTAACGCTCGTTCAAGATCGGTGAGCCCCCTTTTGTAGTAACCCATCTTCATCCAGGCATCGCCCTCATTACTCATCGCCTGATAATCATCGGGAAGCTGAGCGATTGCTTTATCAAAGGCGTCGACGGATTCTTCGAACATGCCCCACGCTCGATAGCAGATCCCAAGGTTGTACCAGGCATCTGGAATGTCCGGTCGAATCTCAATCGCTTTTTTATAGTGTTGGATGGCTTCGGTATAGTTATTCTGCCGTTTTAGGACAACGGCCAGATTCACGTGAGCATCAGCACGGTGGGGGGCCGGCAATTCGAGCTCCAGCGCGTGGCGAAAATGTCGCGTGGCCTGAACCTGGTCACCCGTTTCGCGAAGTGCATTGCCGAGATTGTAGTGCAGATATCCGTCCGGTTTGTCGATCAGTTCCGCAGCCATAAGGTAAGCCTGAATGGCTTTACGGAACTCTCCTGCCGTGTCATGACATGTACCAATAAACTGCCACGCTTCACCGTCGCGGGGATTCACCGCAAGTGCTGCTTCGGCATGCCTTATCGCGGCGTCATTTTTCGACAGCCTTGCCAGGTTCCTGGCCAGCATCAACTCCGCACCCGCCAGCGTTGGGTTAAGTTCAATTGCTTTTTCCAGTGGGGCTTTCGCTGCCTCGTATCGCTTCTGAATATACAACAGTCCGCCCAATGCATAGTGCGACAGATCGAGTTGCGGATCGGCGCGGATGGCTTCACGCAGCATTTCTTCGCCCTTGTTCCTGTCCAGAGTGTCGTCTACCGAGGCCTTGTAGTTGAATGCCTGAGCCACCATGGTCATGGCAATCGCCGAATCCGGGTATTCGTTCAGAGTTCGGTCCGCGAGTTCTGCGGCAGCCGCGTGGTGTTCAAGCAGCCCGAGCGTTCGAAACAGCCGATGCCGCGCCCTTAGATTTTTCGGATCGAGCGTCACCGCTCGTTCGAAGGCATCTCGCGCCCGTTCAAGATCCCTCGCGCGGAAATAGAACATGCCCAGACTTCCGGCCGCAAACGCAGACTCCGGTCGCAGCGACTGAGCCACAATGTAATGACTCAACGCGTCCTCCGGCGCGTCCACTTCGCTGATGCGGGCAAATTCGAAGTTCAGCCAGAAGTCGTCTGGTGCGCGTTTGAGCGCTTCACGGTAAAGCGGCCCTCGTTCGGTGGGCGGCAGGCGTTCTCCCAGACGTATAGTGATGTCGGGGCTGACGATCGCGAGATCGTCTGACGCTGCCAATTTCTGAAGCCGTGGATCAGGTGTTGTGGACTCAGCCAACAGCGGGGGCGTGCTGCGAATGAAGGATTCGAGTTCCGTTGGCGAATCGTCGACGGACTCCGCCAGTTGTTGAATCGCGTCATACTGATTCTGTAAAGAGGCGTCATCGGGATTCTGCTGCGTCAGGTAGGTCAATGTCAGACTCCAGTCATCCAGCCCCGCCAAAATTCGCTCAGTGGCCACGGACTGCTTGATCGAATCCGCTGCCCGCTCCGCGTTGTCGAGCGGTGATTCACCGAGCCAGTCTGTGAGTGCACTGAGATATTCGTTTGCCGCCTGATCCACGTTCAGGGTTCCAGCCAGTGACGTGGATCTCGCAATGCGAGCCCCTTCCAGGCGGCGCACCAGCGCTAGGTCACGGTTGAGCGATTCAAGCTGATCTGTGAGTTCCGCGTTCGGTGCGACGCTCAGCAGGCTTTCGGCCTGAACCAGTTCGGCCGTCGGCGCAGAAAAGTCTCCTGATCGCACGCGATGTGCTTCACGCAGAAAGTCGGCTGCTCGACCAAGAGACGAATTCGCCTGCGACGCAATCTGCTCAGACTGATAACGCAAACTCACCCGTCGTTCGATATAGCCGGGCGTCAGAACTGCCAGTGTTACCAAAACCAGAAGCAACAGACTCGACAACGCCGCCGTGGTTGGGTTGCGGCGGCACCAGCGCTGCAACCGCTCAAAGCGACTGACCGGGCGAGACTGAATTGGCTGATGATTCTGCCACCGTTTCAGTTCCTCGGCAAGTTCGCGCGCAGATGCAAAACGCCGAGCTGGATCCTTCTGCAGACACCGCAGGCAGATTGTTTCGATGTCGCAGCCGACGAGCGGGTTCAGCTGGCGAGGAGGCGTCGGTTCGAAATCCAGCACCAGCCGCAGCGTGTCCACGGCCGTGGAAGCCTGGAACGGTGGACGACCGGTAATGAGGCAATACAAAATGGCTCCCAGAGAATACACATCGGATGTCGTTGTGACGTCGGCCGAATCGGCGGTTGCCTGTTCGGGGGCCATGTAGGCCGGAGTTCCAATAATCTGGCCGGTCTGCGTTAGCCCGTCTGTTTCATCGTGACGTCGAGCCAGCCCGAAGTCAGTTACTTTCGGCGTTCCGTCTGCGTCGACCAGGATGTTGCCCGGCTTTAAATCACGATGAATGATCCCTCGATCGTGCGCAAACTGCACTGCATTGGCGATCGCAACCACATGAGCAACCGCATCCGTTTGATTGAAGGGGCCATCACGCAACAGCGCGGCCAAAGACGGGCCGTTGATAAACGCCATCGAATAAAAATGATTTCCATCGTGCGTCCCGACTTCATACACCGGCACGATTCCGGGGTGATCCAGTCCGGCAGCCGCTCGCGCCTCGACCAGAAACCGGTCGACCACATATTCGCTGGCAAGGCGGCCGCTAAGAATCATCTTTAACGCTACAATCCGGTCCAGACTGCGCTGCCGCGCTTTGTACACAACGCCCATGCCGCCGCGAGCGATCTCAGCCAGCACTTCGTAGTCCGGCAGATCGATACACGCGCCTGTGCCGCTGTCGGAGGTCGCGTCGTTTGGCATCGCTATCAGCGTCGGCGCCGACTGCCGGGCCGGAGTATTACCAAACGCGCCGTCTATCGCGCGATGAATACGATTGTAGTCGTCAAAGAAGGAACGGAGCGCATCGGACGAATCGCCGTGCTGAGCGATGAATTCGTCCTGATCCGGCGGCTCGCCGTTTTCGACGGCAGCGAGGTAGTCTGCAATAAGCTGATCAACACTTGTGTTGTCTGAGGTCATCAGTTTCCCCCTGAGCTTCGCGACAAAATTTATAGAGCCTCTGTATTGCTCAAATCAATGATAAATGCCGCTGCTTAAAGTCGCTGTGCCCTTGGCGCAATCGCGGAGGCGAACATTTACTCTTCACGCAACTTCGTGCGCAACGCCTTTAGTCCTCGTTTCAGCAGGCCTGCAACGGCGGCCGGTGATCGATCCATTTCGTCGGCGATCTGTGAGATGGCCAACCCCTGCCAATGATGAAGCTCGACGGCCCGCCTCTGACTATCCGGCAGACGGCTGACGGCTTCGCACAACTCAACAATCTGTTCCGCACGCTCCACCCGTTCGTCGGGTGCCGTGGCCTCGTCGATCAGCATCGCTTCCATTCGAATGGACGACTGATCAAGCGTTGCACAAATGGTTTGTTCGCGGCGAATGTCGCGCCGCTCCCGGGCATAATGTTTGACTGCGTGGCCGAGATTTCTGGCAAGAATGCGCCGCAGCCAGGCCAGCCGCTCCGCTTCTGTTTCACCTCGAAAGTCGTCCACGCCGCCGACTGCCTGCAGCAACGTCTGCTGCACCACGTCAGACGGGTCCATCTTGGGCAACAGTTCCGATTTCATTCCCGCGATCGCCAGCGCACGAAGATAAGCGCGGTAACGACCCCAGTGATTTAGAAAGTTGGTCTGGTTCATCAGCTCCGCTCTGGTCAGGCTCTCAATGCTGCACCGTGATTGCGTGACAAGAGTGTACCGAGCCAATTCGCAGGCCGCACGGGTCAAACGAAGAACTAATAACTGGCCGAGCGAATCCGGACGGAAGTTCGAAAAATCACACTTTCCGCGCCCCGTGACAGCATGTTTTTCCTCCGGCTTGAAACACTCGCAGTGGTCGCATACCGGCAAACTTTTGACCATCGCCTAAAACCGGCAGATTTCGCGCCCGACATGCGTCAGCGTGGCCTCTTTTAACGTGGGACGCTCGTCCGCTATGCCCGCCGAAACGCGCTTAAGCACGAGTTAAAACAGACGGTGCTCCCGCCATTCGTCTAACGGTGCAACTCGCATCTCGTTTTCATGAAAAAACTTACGATGTTCTGTGAAGCCGGGAAAATTTACGTGGCGCTCGCGCAATAAGACTGGTGGATGCCGGTCATTCGGCGCGGCACGTTCTCGAACAGAGAGGTACACCCCTATGAAGCATCAATGCAAATTTATGGTCAGCCTTCCAGCCCTCGCGTTCGGGCTGTTGCTCAACTGCGCCGCAACGGCAGACATCATTGTCAACGGCGGTTTCGAACTGGACGCAAACACGGATGGAATCGCCGATGGCTGGACCTATGCGTCGCAGGACGCAAATCCTCCAAATTTGACATTGGGCATAAACGCTTCACGGGCTTTCGAGGGCAACAACTTCGTTGGTTTCAACAGCGGAAATCAGGCTCCCAACGGCATCGTCCAACAGCTTGTTCCAACGAACACCGGAACCGAGTACACAGTGACATTCCACGTTGCGCGACTTGCGAACTCCCCCTTTTTCGGGACGTCGCAGATTTTTGGGGAGGCCTTTGACGGCACCGGTACCAATCAGCTTGGGAGTCTTCTGCTGCAGGATCTGACAGGCAGCCCGTTCGGCGATCCTAATCGTCCGAGCTACGAAATGGGAAGCTTCAGTTTTACGGCGACGGGAACACAGTCGCTGATCCGATTCTCCGATGCGACGACCAACAACGGCCAGAATTTTGATACTTCCCTGGACGCGGTCAGCGTGACTGCGGTCCCCGAACCTTCGTCGTATGCTTTGCTGAGCGGGGCCGGAATCGGATTCGTCGTGGTCGGGCGACGGCGACGAGCGAATGCCAGGCGAAGACCGACCTGGGGCGCTCACTGATTCTGGCTGTGCCCGAGTCACTTTCACTCAATGGTTTCGACAACTGATTTGTGGAACCCAACTCATGATCTATCTGAGTCCCAGGAGCCTGCCGCCGGGTGCCCCATCCGCGCAGCGGTTGGGCGCCGCAGGCACAGGAAGCTGCTCTCGAATGTTCCTCAGACTAGCAGCCCGTTTTCGTAGTTGTGCCGTCAGAGTAGTCTCTTGTTGCTCCGCAACCCAGCCTGGACAGGCTGGGCCACCCAGCGCAGAGGCCACACGTATGGTTTTCAGTTTCGACGTGGGAACCTCATGTCGTTTCCCGCTAGCAACTTATGAAGAATCCGAAACCAATTCCAAATTTTCGCGTGGCGCTCGTGCAATATGACTGGTAGATGCCCGTCATTCGGCGCGTTACGTTTAAAGTCTCCACAATTCAAGTTTTTGAGCCATGTATTCCACTCTTCGATCGGCCGCTGGTGCTGCCGTCACCGCCTCATTTCTTTTGGCATCCAGCCATCTCCACGCCGACATTATCTGGAATGCCTCATCCGGGCAAACACCGACCGGCACCGATCCGCTTTGGCTGCAAGTCGACGACGAGGATGATTTTGACCCCGTCATTGGTTCCTCCGGCGGCATCAACCACATGACTCTGCAAACCGACTCTGAAGGTATGCCGACGAATACGAGCAGAATGTACTTTCAAAGGCTTCCAGCAACTTTGCCGCTGGAAGCTGGCCGGGATCTGGTCGTCGAGTTTGAAATGCAACTGGTCTCCGGCACATCGTTCCTGCCAGCGTCCAGAGCACCAGCAACTGTCGCGATCAATGTCGCTGCGGGGGCTGCCATGTATCTGAATTTCACCGAAACCGGCATCGCTTTTCAGCAGTCCCAAACCAGCTTTTTTGATCAGGCTGCAATCAACACATCTGACTTCCATCAATACAGGCTCGAAATCGATCACGAAGCCGGAGCCGGTGGCGATGTCCTTCTGTACCAGGACGGCATATTGGTACAGACCTCATCGTTGCGGAACCAGCCATCGTTTTTCGGAACTCAGCCGAGAGTCTGGTTTGGCGAAGGCACGAACGCCGCCTTTGGAGAATCCAACTGGCGTTCGTTCAGCGTCACCGCCGCCGTGCCCGAACCTTCGTCGTACGCCCTGCTGGCCGGAGCGACCATCGTGTTTGGCTGGCGGCGAAGGAAACGTTTATCAAGTCGGTCGCTGCGTTAGCAGTCGCAAATGCAGGCTCCTGCCTAACTGTAGAGGCGGCGGCAGGCGGGAGCATGCCCTACGTTGACTGTGCCCGAGCCATCGTCCACCGCACTGCTGGCCGTCATTGGAATCGGGTTCGTTGTGATACGGCGACACCGTTCGAAAATGAGCCAATCCGCAGCAGGGTGCGGCTAAAAAATGCCACGCCGATTGACGCATCCGGACGACGGTCGGTGCCGCAATGACTCGATTCACCGAGATCGAGCGGCGTTCAGTTTTCGTCTTTGCCTGTGAGCAGGCGTTCGATTTCGTCGGCTCGGGAACCGACTTCGATGGCGCTGCGACGGATTTCTTCGGCGCTGACGGTGGCTCGAGGATAGGTGTCGACCATCACGAACCATGGCTTTCCATCGATGTCCTTAATAGAAAGGCCGCCGTGCAAGACGACAGCGTTGAGCCGCAGGGCGTCTTCGTAGAAATCGGTGCGAGCTTCACAGCAGAGGCTGTAGATGTTCAGCAGACGATCGCCCGCTCGATGATCACTGTTTTCGATGTATACCGCCTGATGTCGTTCTTCCGGCAACTTCAAATCGATTCGCACACCACTGCCTGCCTGTTCCCACTGGACACTGGGGATGCCGTGGAAGGCTTCGTAAACCAGTGAGTGCATATCGCGAGTGGACCCCAGAACGGCCTGCAGCAGTTGGGACACGGCGGCTCCGTCACGCGGGCGGTTTTCGGGGGCTCGAGCCAGCATGAGGCTAACGGCTTCTGCCATTTCGAGCGGGATGTCAGGATTGTGTCGTCGCACGCCTTTGTATTCGCCCGCAAGAATTGCGGCCATCAGCGACGTCATCGTCTCGCCTTCGAAGGGATATTGGCCGGTCAGCATCAGGTAATAACAGACGCCCAACGCGAAGACATCACTGGCGGGCGACGCCTCAACGCCCTGCCATAATTCGGCGGCCATAAAGTGAGGCGTGCCGGCAAGCTTTGTGGTTCCGCCATTCGAAGAACGGATCTGCTTGGCAAGGCCGAAATCGGCGATCTTTGGGTGACCTGCAGGAGTGACCAACACGTTGTCAGGTTTGAGATCGCGATGCACGATCCCCATGCGGTGAGCCATCGCCAAACCTTCGGCGATTCCGACAACCATTTGCGTGGCTCGCAAAGGGCCGATACCACCAGTGCTGTCGATTTCCTTTTGCAGTGACTGGCCGGGGACGAATTCCATTTCGAGGAAATGGTGAGGGCCTGTTTTGCCGATCGCATGCGTCGTCACGATGTTGGGATGCACCAGCGCGGCGGCCGCGCGCCCTTCGTTTTCAAACCTCGCGACGTAATCGATGCTGCGAGACGCCTGGCGTGGCGAAAGTACCTTCAACGCGACCTGGCGGTCCAGATTCTGATTGGTGGCGAGGTAGACGACTCCCATTCCGCCGCGGCCCAGCATGTTTTGGCAGGCGTAAATGTGAACGACCTGGCCGTCGAGCAGCACTTCGTCTAATTCGATACCTGTGGACGATGTCACGTCGCCGTCGTCGGGCACCAGCACTGTGTCCATCGACTGGGCCGGCAGCATGCCACACCGCGGACACTTCCCATCGTTGTTGGGGAAGGCCTCATTGCATCCGGGACAATAAAGTTCTGGCACGGCGGTTCAGTTCCCTCGAAAAAGTATCAATCGTTCGATTATAGTGGTTTCCGTCGCGGAACAGGTAGTGGCTGATGGACTGGAATGATCCGCGTCGGCCGCATTTCGATCTCATTCGCCGTTTCTTGCTGCCGTGTGGCGGCGAATATTGTATTTCTGAAAAATCGGCGGACAGACGATTCATGTTGCAGGTCATTGGACTCGGTTATCCACGCACCGGCACGATGTCTTTAAAGCACGCTTTGGAGACGCTGGGCATTGGGCCATGTTACCACATGATTGAAGTGTTTCGTCGTCCTGAAGATGCTGACTTCTGGCTGGCCGCACTGAACGCCAACGGCAGCAAAACGGATTGGAATCGCGTGTTCGCCGGGTTTCCGTCGACAGCCGATTGCCCAGCGTGCTATTTTTGGCAGCCATTGTGGGAATGCTATCCGCAAGCAAAATATGTTCTCACTGTGCGAAACGCGGACGACTGGTACGACAGCTTTCTGTCGACCGTTTACGAAGCGATGCAGCACCCGGAACGGTCGCCCGATGAAAAGCACGCAGCAGTGCAGCGGATGGCGAAGAAGCTGATTCTGGACACCATGTTTCAGGGCCGCTTCGACGAACGTTCGTTCGCGATCGACAGCTACGAACGCCACAATCAGACGGTGATCGATACGCTGCCGAAAGATCAGCTACTGACGTTTAACGTGGCAGATGGCTGGAAGCCACTGTGCGACTTTCTGGAAGTCGCGGTGCCCGACGAACCGTTTCCGCAATCGAATACGCGTGAAGAATTTCAGCAGCGGTTTGCCGTCGAACCACCAAATGCATCGCCGTAAAAACGGCGTTGGCGCATGACTGCAGAAGCGTGCGTGTCTTACGGTTTGGGTTTGGCCTTTTCGTTTTCGCGAACCTTATCCACGATGGCCTGCCAGTCCGGGTGCTGATGCAGCATCTTCAGGTCGGGGTCATCCAACAGATGTTCAAGGTCGTCGAAACCGCCCTTGCGATTCGTGCAATCCTGCAGCAGCGTGATGGCACGCTGTTCGTATTTAGCCTGCACTTCGGTGTTCGGCGCGACTTCTGACGCTCGCCCATACACGCACGCTGTGTTGTAAATGGTGTCGCGGCGAAGCTGTGTCGTCAGGTCCGGGATTTTTTCAAACTGAGCTTCGGCTTCTGCGATCCCCTGTTCGACATTGCCGAGACGCACCTGAGCGATGGCCGAGATGCTTTCGATGACGGCATCTTCCGGATTCTGCCGTGCCGCAATTTGCAGGTCCTTCATCGCAGGTTCGGGATGGTCTGTTCTTAGATACAGTGACGCTCGTGAAACATACAGTGACGTGTAGAAAGGATCCTTTTCTAACAGCTCACTAATGGCCTTAATGGCTTCTTCGTGCTCACCCGCATTGCGTAATTCGAAGATCTTTTTGAAGTCAGCTTGATACGGCGTGGAGCGAAAATACGATCGAGTCCCCTCATCAATGCAGTTGTCTGCCATATCTGAAAGTTTAAGCACCGACGACCGATGACAACGATTGACGATTCGCCGGGCTTCCGGGTACGTCACGTTTTTTAGTTGCTCAAGCGTTCGCGCAAACAGACTTTGCGTGGCGGAGTCGAAACCGTCGGCGTCGTCAATCTTCAGGCGAAGAGCTTCCAGGAAGTCGACGACAACTTGAATCGATTCCGGGGTGCCCTGCCTGCTAAGCGTCGACAACGCGATGTTTTGGACTCTGATATCCTTTTGCAAGCAGGCGGTGGCGGTTTGCAGCCAGCTCGGGTGGTTCATGCCGCTGAGATGCCCCAACAGAAATCCGAGTTGATCGCTGCTCATTTCCTCAATATTTTCTGTCAGTTCTGTGATGCATTGATGATCCGCACAGCGAACAGCCGTTCGAAAGACCTGAGTGGCCGTGTTGCTGGTGACGGCTTCGCTTTCAATCAGATTCAAGAGACGGTCCGCGTATCGAGTGTCAGGGTACTTGCGAATTGTTTGCAAAACCTGACCTGTCATCATGCGATTATGCGACCCGGGCCGCGGCCCAAGTCGGTCGTTCAAAGCTTTCGTTTGCTGCTTTGTCAGTTGATCCGGCGAATCATCTGAGGCGGCTTCGGGCGGGAGTCGCTGTTCGATGTAAGCGGTCGCCAGAGCTTCATCCGCGCCATCAGGAGACCGCAGCAGGTAGCTCATCAACACGTCCTGCGCAACCGGATCATGAATCTCAAGCAGAGTTTCCCGAGCCACGCTTAATAGTTGATCGTTGTCGTGTGCCTGCAAAAACACAAGAACCTTCGACAGCGATTGCGACGCCCTCGCGATAGCCCTTGCTTCTTCTTTTGCAGCGATCGCCTGTTCGGCGGCGGCTTCCGATTTGTCTGCGGCTTCGTCCGAGTCTGAATCTTCTTCGTCGGCGTCTTCGTTGGCAGAAGTGGGTGGCTCTGAAAAGCGGCGCAGCTGACTGATGGCGTAGTCGGTTAACAGTCGTGAATGTCGGTGGTCACTGGATTCCAGCACCTTTTTGACAATGACTTCCCGCAGCACGTGATCATCCTTGCCATCTCTCCAAATCTTGTTCAGGGTGGCAACGCTGTTGGGGGAAACTGACTTCACCAGCGATTCGACGGCGGCTTCAGAAACCTGTTTGTCTTCGTGTTGGACGAGCTCAATCAAAGTTTCGGCCACCGATGGAAACGGAACGCGGAACAGGTTCTTCGCAACTAGAACCTGATAGTCCGTTGTTCGATTCTTTGCCTGACGCACGACTTCCTGAAGCTGCGGTTCGGTGAGTCGATCCAGATTTGCTTCGATCGCGACAAGCTGCACTCCCGGTTCTTCGTGCGCCAGATCTCGTAAGGCATCCTCCAGCGGAACATGGTTGTAGGCGAGTCGAAGACTATCTGCGATGGCTCGGTCACGATCTGTTTTGAAGACGGGACTCTGCCGCGCGTAGTAGCCTGACTGTGACGTCTGAGTGGCCATGCCAACCACGTGGAAGCTTTCGAATTGCACAGGCGCCTGCAACGTCTTCGAAAACACGCCGCGCTGACCGTTTTGCCCTGCCTGTACCGACGCCAGCCAGCCCGCAATCGACGAGCGCATGCTGTACAGATTTGGGGGCGGATCCTTTGGATGCACAGAAAGCAGCACTCGTTCGTTGCCACTACGTTTTAATGCCTGCAGCTGTTCAGAAATCAGCCAGACCCCAAGATGGTCAACCGTTCTGTGAAATTCGACAATTGCCAGGCAATCGTCCGGCCCGACGTGCGATGTGGAAATTTTTGTCGTCCGTCGCGCTTCGGCGTTCAGATCGGCCTCAAAGACCGTTCCGTCGTAATTCCACGTCAGAACCATATTCGGTTCTTTGGAAGACGCGAAACGCACGTTGAACGCCAAACTGCCCACGCGGCTTTCTCCCGGCGGGATTTCCGTGTTCCTGACAATCAATGGTTCAGGGACGGCCGGATTGAAGTCGCACGGCGTTTGATTTAGCGACGCAGCGAAGTCTGCCGCATCCAAGGTGCAGGTG
Source organism: Fuerstiella marisgermanici (assembly GCF_001983935.1). Classification (GTDB taxonomy): domain Bacteria; phylum Planctomycetota; class Planctomycetia; order Planctomycetales; family Planctomycetaceae; genus Fuerstiella; species Fuerstiella marisgermanici. The sequence goes on from NZ_CP017641.1 coordinate 1,247,105, forward strand.
GTGGCCGTGTTGTTGGTGATGGAAACCTGAACCACGAGTTGGCCGTGAATCACATCCAGCGACGACAGGTTTTCAATCTTGACATGAAGAACTTCCAGCTTCAGCCCGTTTGCAGATTCTTCGTCAGAATTCGTTTCTGCGGCTTTGTCTGGAACCGCCTGTTGACCGGGCTTTGTTTTCGCAGCTGCGGCTGTTTCATCGGATGCGAATCCAGGCGATTGCAGGCTACACAGCAATCCGGCCAGAAGCAGCCATGCGATCGTCAGTCGATTGTTGCATTGCGAAACGAATGAGCGCATTTGGATAACTCCGTGGCTGAATGTCGTGCCTAAAGTGTACCCATTTGACAAAGCCGTGACCATCGGGGAAATTCCCAAACAGCTGCAGACTTAGCAGTGCGACCTCCTTCAATCAGAACGATTCGATGATGATCAACGCCGACAACTCCAGGCTTTTGTATAGTGTTCTGCTTAGTTGCATCGCTCTGCTGCCATGCCAGCAGGTACGCGCGGCGAACGATGAGCCCAACGTTGTCATCATTCTGGTCGATGATATGGGCTACGGAGATCCCGGCTGCTACAACGCCGAATCCAAAATTCCGACCCCACATATCGACTCAATCGCGCGCGACGGCATCAAATTCACCGACGCTCATGCGCCTGGTCCGCTATGCCATCTGTCTCGTTACGGGCTGCTGACGGGCCGCTATCCCTTCCGAGCGAAAGTGGGGGCGTGGCGAGACGGGCCGACGATTACCGATCAGCAGGTGACGCTGCCCGCGTTTCTGAAAGCCGCCGGCTACGACACGGCCATGGTGGGCAAGTGGCATCTGGGCTTTGCAGAAAACGGGTACGACAAAGCCATGCTCGGCGGCCCGGTTCATCGCGGCTTCGATTCGTTTTTTGGCATTCCCGCGTCGACCGATATTCCGCCGTACTTCTACATTCGTGGCGACAGGGCCGTCGCGGCACCGTCAAATCGTATCGAAGCGAACAACAGTGACGGTTGGTCGCCAATTCAAGGGGCGTTCTGGCGGGCCGGCGGGATTGCTCCCGACCTGACGCTAAAGGGTGTGTTGCCGCGTTTTACGAATGAAGCCGTCGATGTGATTGCGGCTCATGGGAAAAAGGACAAGGCTGATCGGGCACCATTGATGTTGTACCTTGCCTACCCGGCACCACACACGCCGTGGCTTCCGTCGCCGGAATTCGTTGGCAAGAGTGGAGCTGATATGTACGGCGATTTTATGATGATGGTTGACCACAACATCGGTCAGGTTTTGCACGCGATTGATGAGTCTGGCTTAAGCGACGACACGCTATTGGTTTTCACGTCTGACAATGGCCCGACATGGTACGACAAAGACGTGAAACGGTTCGGGCACGATAGTTCGGGCGGATTGCGAGGCATGAAGGCGGATGCGTGGGAAGCTGGCCACCGAATGCCATTTGTGGTCCGCTGGCCGGGGCGAGTGCAAGCGGGGTCGACGTCGGATCGGCTGATTTCTTTTGTCGACATTTATGCGACGCTGGCGGCGATCCTGAAACAGCCACTGCCCGCCACCGCCGCACCGGATAGTTTCGATTTCCACGATGCACTGCTGCAGAAGCCGTCTGCCGACACCGTCGCTCGTCGCGTGCTGCCTTTACAATCGGGGACTGGAATGATGACCATTCGGTCTGGCGACTGGAAGCTCATTCAGGGATTAGGGTCCGGTGGATTTTCTCAGCCCCGCAAAATCCAGCCGCAACCTGGCGGACCGATCGGGCAACTGTTCAACCTGAAGACTGACCTCGCAGAAAAACAGAATGTCTACGCCGAATCGCCAGCTGTGGTGGCTGAGTTGTCAGCTGTCCTGGAACAGGTGAAAACAGCAATTGGCCACCGACTCATGAAATGAGTGGCAGGCACGACGATTGAAATCGCAAACTCAGCGAAATCGATCCGCAGTGTCCGGTTCGCCGTCGCCGCCATTTCCCATCATCGGGAGCACCGCCGGCGCTTCAGCTCTCAACCCGTCACCCGCCTCCCACGCCAACCAGCCGCTTGGCCGCCCCCGCACATGGCGACCATCGGGAGCACCGCCGGCGCTTCAGCTTCCACACCGTCACCCGCCTTCCACGCCAATCGGCTGCGGGGCCGCCCCCGCCCCCGCACACGGCGACCATCGGGAGCACCGCCGGCGCTTCAGCTTCCACACCGTCACCCGCTTCCCACGCCAATCGGCTGCGGGGCCGTCCCCGCCCACGGCTGCTGTTGACGCGAAATTGTATTGCGGGCACAATCGGCGGATTGTGTTCAGCATGACGCTGAAACGGATCGGCGAACTGGTTTAACAGACGAGGTTCGCCATTGATTTCGACCTTCCGGCAGGATGCACGGAATGAACTCGATCCCCGTAAGTCTGCAGCGTGTGCTGCTGGGTTCTCGTTTTCTGAATTGTGCCGATATCGCAGCGCGGTCTGTGACGGCCGATAGTCGGACGGTACTTCCCGGCGACGTGTTCGTTGCCGTTGCGGGGTGTCGTACGGACGGGCATCAGCACATTGCCAGCGCCGTGGCGAACGGCGCGGCTGCGATTGTTGTGCAGCGGCCGGTCGAAGGGATTCGCGTTCCACAGTGCATTGTTCCGTGTACCGCCGCGGCGTTTGCCAGACTGTGTGCGGCGTTGACGTTCGGCGACCGCTGTCCGATGGTCTCAGCGGGCATCACGGGGACGAATGGCAAGACGACCACGTCGTGGATGTTGCGATCCATTTTGCAGGAGGCGAAATTTCAGACCGGCCTGATCGGCACGATTGAAAATAGCGATGGTGTTGAGCAGCAACCAGCCAACATGACCACGCCGCCCGCTGACAGGCTGGTTCAGCAAGTGGGCAACATGCTGGCAAAGCGAACATCGCATTGTGTGATTGAAATCAGCAGTCACGCGTTGACTCAAAAACGTTGTGCCGGGATCCCGCTGTCGGCGGCCGCGATCACCAATATTAGTCAGGATCACTTTGATTATCACGGCGATCTTCAGAACTACCGAACCGCGAAATCTGAGATTGCAAAATTGTTGCATCCGGACGCACCGCTGCTGCTGAATATTACTGACGCTGGCTGCCGATCGGTGCTGGACGCGGTGTCGGAGTTCGCTCCGGTGATTACGTTCGGCCTGGATTGTGCGGAGGCCGAGTTAGGTGCGACGTTGTTGAGTCAAACGCATCGCAGCCAGCGAATTTGTTTGCATCTGGCTCAAGGAAATGCCGAAGTCCGCCTGCGAATGATCGGCCGCCACAATGTGGAAAACGCGGTGGCGGCGGCAGGGTTGGCGGAACAGCTTGGTATTCCGCTGCGAGACATCGCGGCCGGTTTGGAGGCCGTGCGAACGGTTCCGGGACGTCTGGAAAGAATCGACGAAGGTCAGCCGTTCCAGGTGCTGGTCGATTATGCTCACACCCACGACGCCCTGTCGCGTTCGATTGCCACAATCCGGGATTTCACGCCGGGCCGAATTATCTGCGTGTTTGGTGCGGGTGGCGATCGAGATGCCTCGAAGCGTCTAATGATGGGGCAGGCGGCCGCCGCGTCAGAAGTATGCGTTGTCACGTCTGACAATCCTCGATCCGAAGATCCACTGCAGATTATTCACGATTTAATGGGTGGGTTGTTACCAGGTACTCAGGCTGTGGCCGAACCCGACCGCGCCGCCGCGATCCGGCAGGCCTTCGAACTGGCGGAACCAGGTGACGTTGTTCTACTGGCTGGCAAAGGGCATGAAACGGTTCAGGAGATCCAGGAACGTCGGCAGCCGTTTGACGACCGCTTTGTCGCCCGGCAGCTGCTGCACGAACTGTACGCTCCGTTGCCCGAAGAGTCTTTGCATCCGACGTACAGCCTGATTCGTTCTGCCTAAGTCCCGGATTCACGCTTTTGCAACAGGTTAAACAGTGACGGCAATTCCGTCGCAGCCAAACAAATGTCCACACAATTGATGAAGATGTTCTTACCCAGACAGTCTGTTCAGGTCGAAATGAAAGCTGTGACCCGGACCCTCCCATCGGCAGGATTTGCCGGTGTGGCATCTTCAGGTGGTGTTCTCCCACACCGCCGTGGACGACAAGGCTGAGCTTGTTATGCATCCGTTGACCGTTAAGCAAATCTGTGAACTGACCGATGGTGTCATCGTTGGGCAGGTGGCCCCGGGCGCGATCATCGAGGGTTGCGTGATCGACAGTCGCGACGTCCAACCCGGCGACGCATTCTTTGCGATTCAGGGAACGCAGCAACACGGCGTGTCGTTTGCCACGACCGCACTTAGCGCCGGAGCCAACGTTGTCATCGTCGATGAGGCCGTGTCCGCAGACTGCCTGACACCTCATATTGCCGTTGATGACATCGAAATTGCGCTCGCTCAGGTGGCACACGCCAACCGGCGGCGCAGTGAGGCACTTGTTGTCGGTATCACCGGCAGCGTTGGGAAGACGACGGCACGTAGTCTGATTTCCTGTGTGTTGCAGACCGTACATACGGGCATCGAAAGCCCTCGTAACTTCAACAACTGCCTTGGCGTGCCGCTAAGCCTGCTGGAACTGCAGGAAGGCGACGAATTTGCGGCGATTGAAATCGGTGCGTCTGGTCCGGGAGAAGTTCAAGCTCTCTCTGCCATCGCAGAACCCGAATTTGCCGTTGTCACACGAATTGCACCGGCGCATTTACATGGTTTTAAATCGTTGAACACGGTTCGAGCCGAAAAGCAGCAATTGGTCGCTTCAATACCTGCCGATGGCGTCGCGTTTTTGAACGCAGATGATTCAGCCGTGGCAGCCATGGCTTCGGCAACGAAGGCGCGAGTTGTCAGTTTCGGCTTGTCGGAATCAGCAAACGTTCGAGCGACCGAAGTCGAATCTGAGAACGGTCAGTTGAGCCTGACGGTGGACGGCTTTCGCTTTCACGTGCCGGTTTGCGGTCGACACAACGTCACGAACGTGTTGGCGGCTATTGCCGTGGGAATGGAAATTGGCGTGACGCCCGAGTTGATCAACGCCGGTCTGCAGACGTTTCAGCCTCAACACGGCCGTTGCGTTGTGTCGCAGGTTGGTGACTGGACGGTTATCGACGACACGTATAATTCAAGCCCGGCCAGTGTCGCCGCTGCGATCCAGACGGTTTCCGAATTCACCGACAATCGACATCGCATTGTTGTGCTTAGCGACATGCTGGACCTTGGCGATCAGGCCAGCGACCTTCATTATGGCATCGGCGCCACGTTAGCGAGATCCGCCGTTGATCATGTTGTTTTGACAGGTCAGTTCGCCGACGATGTGGTGGAAGGCTTTCTGTCGTCGGGTGGAAACATCAACCGCATTTCGCAGTTTGCAAGTCGAGCTCTGCTGCTTGAGATACTCGAATGCCTGGTTGGCCCCGGCGATGTTGTGTTGTTCAAGGGGTCTCGCGCGACTGCTATGGAACGCGTGATCGAAGAGCTTCGGCAGCGACTGGCGCCGCCACAATCTGTCACGCGGAAAGCTGCTTAGGCCGCTTCGACAACACGGCTCCCACCAGAAACACGATCGACGTGCCGACCACGACAGCCATCAGCGGGTCCAGCAAGTCGCGCACGGGGGCCAGCTTGCTGTAAACGGGCTGCAACCACTGTGGAAGGTCTGGCATGTGAGCGACCGTGACCAACGTGATGGCGGACACGCCAGAGACGACTCCTAAAGCGGCACCGAATGCACCTTCCGCTTTAGTGAACCTCGCCAGCAGAATCAGGCCCAGAGTTCCGCCGCTGAGGATGCCGGAAATTTTCCACCACACGTCCAGCATGTGGCCTCGACTGCTAACCATCGCCAAAGCCACGGCGATGCCGAGTACGCCCAGGACGATCGTCATCAAGCGGAGGAATCGAAGGTCGAACTTGTCATCGGCCTTGTATGAACCGTCGACCTGCTGCACACCACGCCGGAAGAAACGATTCTGAACATCGCACAATAACAAGGTGGCCGAACTGTTTAATGATGAATCAACGGTACTCATCGCCGCCGCCAGAATCGCGGCAATCAGCAGCCCGGCCAGACCTGTCGGCAGTTCCGACATGATGAAAAATGGTAGTACTTCATCGGGTTTTCGGTCGGCCGGTAATTCGCCATTAAGCTGGTAGAAAACGAACAGGCCCGTGCCGAGGAAGAACAGAATCGCAGAGATCGGCAGATACGCGATGGCTCCCATCCACACACTTCGGCGTGCGTCCGCTTCTGTGCGAGCCGTAAAATAGCGTTGCACGAAGGTCTGGTCGGCCGCGAAGTTTTGCAGGTTGATAAAGAAGCCAAAGGTCAACATCGTCAAGAAAGTGGAGCTTCCGCTGGCCGTCTTTGCGAAGCTGAGGTCCATGCTGCCCAGCGAGAGTTTATTCTGTAAAGGCTGCGACGCCCCTTCAATAATTCCCGCAACGCCGCCGGGCACATTCATCACCAGCACAACAAGACAGATCAGCATTCCACCGACCAGAATGATGCTCTGCACGACATCGGTCCAGATGACGGCTTCAATGCCGCCCAGCAATGTGTAAGCGATCACCAGAACGCCCAGGCAAAGGATGATCGTGGAAATCGGCACGTCGATAAGAGCCGTTACGGCGAGCGAAACGCCATACAGAATCATGCCGATGCGGCCAACGTGATACATCACGTTAAACAGCGCCGAATACACGCGAGCCCAGGTGCCGAAGCGTTTTTCCAGATGCTCATAAGCCGACAGGCTGCCGCAGTTTCGGAAAAAGGGCACAAAGAAAACGGTGGCAACCCAGGCGGCGTACGGCAGCGATAAAGAAAAAACAAACGGAAGCCACGTACCGGAAAATGTCTTACCGGGGTTCGCTACGAAGCTGATACTGCTGACGAACGTACCAATGATCGACAGCCCAACCACCCAGCCAGGCAGCGAACGACCGGCCGACATGAATTCGTCGGCCGTGTGAGTTCGACGGGACATGAAGCAGCCGAGGGCAGTCACGGCAATCAGGTAGACGCCGACAACGATCAGGTCTACGGGACTGGCAGTTGGCATTGGTGTTCCTGGCAGGGCAAAACGGCAAGACAGTGTCTGATGGCGGAGTTTCGAACAGAACGCGGTCCGTTGCTAGTGAAGGACTCATTGCGCGCTTGGGTTTGTCGTGAAATGGCCATGGCGATTTGGGCCGCAGCTGTTGTCAACCTTCAACCGGAAGCTCCGCGTGTGCAGTTGGGAACATCGCGGAATAACCGGCAGAACCGGAATTCAATCGCCGTCAAACCCGGTGGAACTGGATACGTTGATCCGCCGAGCGGGGATTCCTGACCAAGCCTAGCGTAGAGAATTTCCCCAACAGGACCGCAACTCCTTCCTGATCCCAGAGGTCATCACCATGACGAAGCAAAAAAATCATCGAAAAAAATCCGTCGTTAATGTTCGCGTACAGTGGACTCTGGCGCTTCGGGTTGTCCTGCACTTTCTTGTGTTCGTGTGCGCCGGAGCTGTCTTCGGGCTGATCAATCAGTTTTTGATTGACCCGTTCGGCGGACTGGCTGGCAACCTGTCGGCATTTTGTCGCAACAGTGGCCCAATTTTGGTGGCGTTGCTCTGCCTGCTGCCGATTTTTATTCGCGACACGCTGACGCTTAGCAACCGGATTGCTGGTCCGATCTACAGTCTGGAGAAAACGATTGTTCAGATTTCCGACGGTGATGAAGATGTGCGACCGCTGAAGTTTCGAAAAGACGACATGTGGGAAGAGTTGCCCGAGATGTTTAACAACATGGTCGAAAGCCTGCGTTCGTCTGGTGACTCCGCGGCTGAAACGAGTTCCGTGACACAGGATCAACGTGAGCTGGTTGAAGTTTGACATCTGATCCGAAATCGGTAGGGGCAAACGTAAGTTTCCGGTTAGGTTCTGACAGCAAATAAATAGAAGTCATCCCATGCGGGCCATAAACAACACAACGACCAAAGCGAAGAACCGCCGACGCGGAATTGCAGCCACGGAATTTGCCGTGTGTCTTCCGATTCTGCTTGTGCTGATCGTCGGAACCATCGAAGCCTGTTCAATGATCTATCTGAAGCAGACGCTAAGCGTGGCTGCCTACGAAGGAATTCGAGCGTCGATCAAGCCGAGTGCCACGACAGCAGATGTTACTGCAGCATGCAATCGGATTCTGACTGACAGAAACGTCCAGGGAGGAACAGTGACGATTACCCCTTCTGATTTCGAAACACAGCCCGTGCAGACATGGATCACAGTACGTGTTCATGCGACTGGCGGTTCAAATTCGGTGATTGCCGGCTGGTTTTACGACGCGCTTGTCGTCGACGGCCAGGCCACCATGATGAAGGAATTCTAAAATGAGAAAGCTGCCATTTACGCGAACTTTGCAGCAACCGTCTTCTCGCCGTCAGGGCGCGATACTAATGCTGATCGTGTTGTGCGTTCCCGTGATTCTGGCGTTCTCTGCGTTTGCGATTAACATCGCCTGGATGCAACTGACGCGCACCGAACTGCGAACCGCGACCGACGCGGCCGCTCGAGCCGGAAGCCGGACTCTAAGTCTTAGTCAAAGCCCCGCAACCGCGCGTGCGTCTGCTAAAGCCGCCGCGTCGCGGAATACCGTCGCCGGAGATGGGCTGACGCTAAACGATGCCGACGTGGTTTTCGGATCGTCCGAACGAACGGGCGTGGCAAAGTGGAGCTTCACACCTGCAGCGGATTCTGATCCGGAACTCAATGGCGTGCGAATCGTCGGAAGCCGGACAGCAGGTTCACCAGACGGTCCCATCACGATGCTGTTTGCTGGCATGTTCGATCGCAGCAACTTCGAACCCGTCAAGTCGGCGACGGCTTCACAGTTGGACCGAGACGTAATGCTGGTCCTCGACCGATCCGGATCGATGGGCACTGTCACGCCTGGTGGCACGCGTTGGACGGACCTGAAACTGGCTGTCGACGCCTTCCTGGCTGCTCTGGCTCTTACGCCACAGGATGAATTCGTCGGACTGGCCACCTATTCAACGACTTCAACACTGGACGAAAATTTGGCACTGAGTTACACGCCGGTTCAGACAAACATCAGCAGCATTACACCCAACGGCTGGACGGCCATCGGACTGGGTTTGCAGGATGGAATCACCGGAGTGCTGGATCCATCGTACACTCGGCCGAACGCCGCGAAGACGATTCTGCTGATGACGGACGGAAATCATAACACGGACCTCGATCCCGTCGGCGTCGCTCAAACGGCTCACGATACGCACAATATTACGGTCCACACCATCACGTTTAGCAGCGGAGCTGACCAGACGCACATGCAGCAGGTAGCGGCCGCAGGTGGCGGTAAGCACTGGCATGCTGACGACCAGGCTCAGCTGATTTCAGTGTTCGAAGAAATCGCCAACAACCTTCCGACGTTAATCACTGAGTAGTCTGACTGCTCATTTTGCGGGTTTCGCACATGAAGAGTTTCATACGGAAAAGCGGTTCTACACGACGCAATGCGGCTTTCAACTGCCGCGGTCGTGCAGGGACTGCGATGGTTGAGTTTGTCGTCGTTGCGCCAGTCTTCTTTCTTCTGCTGTTTGCGGGGATTGAATTTGCAGTGCTGGGAACGATCCGCTCAACGGCCAACAATGCAGCCTACGAAGGGGCTCGCAAACTCGTGATTCCAGGCGCGGTCGCCAGTGACGGGATCACCGAAGCGACTCGCATTATGGGCATCGTGGGCGTGAACAACCTGACGGTCACAACCACGCCAACGGTCATCGACGAAACGACTCAGGACGTCACCGTCAATGTCAGCATTCCGTACGACAACAACGCCGTGTTCGTACCCTGGTTCGCTGGTGGGCTGGTGATTAACGCGTCAAGTACACTGAAAACCGAACGCTACGGCGGAATCTCGGCTGGCCCGTAGCAGCAACGAATGTAGTGTAACGATTCCAACGATCCCGTTGCACTAAGAACTCGGCAGGATGCCTGGCCACTAATCACCGTTGTCCGCTGGTGCCCCGCGCGCTGGTCTGCCGTTGGATTTTTTCTGAGGTTCGAATATCGCGAACCAGCGGCGCAGAAAATCTGCGACAGCGATGAGAACGCGACTGACAAGTGTGGTCCGTTTTGTAATGATGGCCGGATGATGCCATGCAACAACCACGCCCAGCCGCGCTGTTTTATTTCAGCTTGTTTCTTCGTCTTAATAGCCGTCACCTGCGCCGACGAGACACTGGCGGCCGAACCGTTTCGCATTCGTGTGGTGGATGACGAAAACGGCTGGCCGGTGCCGCTGGTTGAATTTCGAACGACTCACGACGTCCGTTTCGTTTCGGACAATGCTGGCGTGATCGCCGTCGACTTGCCGGAAGTGATGAACGTTGAAACGTGGTTCCACGTTGAAGGGCACGGTTATTCTGTGAAAGCCGATGCATTCGGCTATCGTGGCGTCCGAATCACGCCTCGCCCTGGCGAATCGAACACGGTGAAAGTTCATCGTGAGCTGCCTGCGAGGCGACTCGGCCGGATCACGGGCGGCGGCTTGTTTGCCGAGAGTCAAAAGCTTGGCGAACATGCAGGCTGGACTGAGCAGGGAATATTCGGCTGCGACAGTGTTCAAAACGCGTCTCACAACGGGCGGATGTTCTGGATTTGGGGTGACACGACTCTGCCAAATTATCCCCTGGGGCGTTTTCATTCCATCGGGGCGACGTCGCACTTGCAGCCGCTGAAATCCTTCGAACCACCTGCCGCATTACGGTATTCGTATTTCACGGATGCGAAGCAGGTGCCGCGAAACCTGGCGAAGCTGCCTGGCGACGGGCCGACATGGTTGTCCGGTCTGGTCAGTCTTCCGGACAGCCACGGTACACAGCGGTTGGGAGCGACGTACTCAAAAATTAAGCCGCCGCTCGAAGAATACGAACGAGGCCTGTGCGTGTGGAATGAAGAGGCAGCAGAGTTCCAGAAGCATTTGGTGATCTGGGAAAAGTCGGACGCCGCACCGAAGCCACCGTCAAGCCCCGTTGGCCACGCGGTGTTCCGCACGGACGAGAACGGGCAGAAGTCGGTACTGTTTGGTGACCCGTTTCCGACGCTTCAATGCGACGCGACGTTTGAAGCCTGGTCTGATCCGAAGTCATGGAAAGCACTGGTGCCACAGGAATCCGTACCAGCGGTCGATTCCGGTGTGAGCGTCAAACCGCATCGTGGTGGCGTGGCGTGGAATGAGTTTCGCAAAAAGTGGGTGACGGTTTTCACGCAGATGTACGGAAAGTCGTCGGCTTTAGGTGAAATCTGGTACGCCGAAGCTGACTCTCCCACGGGCCCATGGCAGAACGCGATTCACGTGGTAACTCACAATAAGTACACCTTCTACAACCCCAGCCTGCACCCGGAATTCACGCCAGCCGATTCGCCCATTCTTTTATTCGAAGCGACGTACACCAAAACGTTCTCGAGCACCACAGCGCCGACGCCGCGGCACAACTACAACCAGGTTCTGTACCGGCTCGACCTAGACGAACTGGCTGACCGTCTCCCGTCACCATAATCGCCTTCACGTGAACGCCGCATCTTGCGGAGCGGTATGGCGATTGGCTTCTTTTCGATGATGGCAGGTCGATGATGGCTCGTCTTGTCGCGTCACTTGTGAAAGCTTCGCTTGCGGGGACGGGGGGAAATCCTTTGCTCTGCCGGTCGACGAATACCGGCATTTTCTGCGAGTCGCGTTGCTGGCCGCAGTGGGGATTGCTTTCTGAGCCTTCGAAGGCATGCAAATCGAACTGCGGCGCGCCGTCATTGCGATGGATTATTACCGCAGGGACGATTTTGCGGATGACGCCGTCAAATTTGACCGCAGGGGCTGACGATAAACTCAGTGCGACCCGTTTTTGAACGTCGCATTGGCTGAACCACCGAAAAGATATCGCTCTCCAAGGATGAATAGTGATGAAGGTTAAATGGCAACTCTCTGCTTTGCTTCTCAGTGGAAGCGTAATCGTCGGCTGTGGAGACTCTGCGGATTCGACAGTCTCTGACACATCAGGCGGAACGGCTGCGCCAGCGAGTGCCGCTGCGGCTCCAGCTGCACCTGCCGCTCCAAAGATCGCGTTAGACCCGATCATGGAAGGACTCGCAGATGCCTTCGAAGATCCTGCAGAATTCGGCCAGATCAAAGACGCATACGAAACGGCACCAACAGACGTCGAAGCGGTCCAGACCTATGCCGGCACGCTGCTGAGCCTGGCGATGATGCACGCTCAGGACGGTCGACAGGAACTGTCAGACGAAGCTCTGACCCGAGCCGGTTCGGTCATTAAGAAGGCGGAAACAGCCGGTGTTGAGTTCCCGGAATCCGACCTGCGACCAACCATTTACTACGGATACGCCTGCGTTCAGGCCAAGCAGGGTCAGGGCAAACAGGCTCTGGAAACTCTTAACCGAGCGATCGAAACCGGCTTCAACAATCTGAACATGTTGAAGGCCGACGAAGACCTCGCATCCGTTCGAGAACTGGCTGACTACCCGACTCAGTTGACGGCATGGGAAGGTCACTTCGAAGAACTTAAGCGTCGCAACGAAGAACTGCAGAAGCAGCATGCCAAAGAAGCTTTGGCTAAGGGCGAAGGCTTTCCGTTTGATTTCGATCTGGTCGACATCAATGGCAAACCTCTGAAGCTGGACGCGTTCAAAGGTCGAGTTTGCATCGTCGACATTTGGGCCACCTGGTGCGGTCCATGTCGTCAGGAAGTTCCTCACTTCGTGAAGCTGCAGGACAAATATCGCGACTACGGTTTCCAGATGATCGGCTTGAATCAGGAAAACGCTCCGAGCGAAGAAGCAAAAGCCGAACTGGTCAAAAACTTCGCGGCCAACAACAGCATGAACTACCCATGTGCGTTGATCACGGACGAAGTGCTGGCTCAGGTGCCTGACCTGAAAGGCTTCCCGACCACGCTGTTCATCGATCATCACGGAAAAGTACGCATGACGGCCGTTGGCTATCACGACTACACCTACATGGCCACTGTTGTTGAAGCATTGCTGACGGAGCAGGCAGCCGAACGGAAAGCCGCGACCAACTAACCAGCGTTGCCCATCGCGGTGCCACAAAATCTTAAAGCCCGGATTTCTCAGAAGGCCGGGCTTTTTGCTTTGTCTGGCAAGTTTATCTGCGGGCGGTGTCAGGCTGGTCTGCCGCGGGTGTCACAAAGTTGGTGAATCTGGTCAGACAGAAGTGTGTCCGAATTGGAATACTGCAACTGGCCCGGCAGGGCGGCAGCACAAGAATCACCAAGCGGCGCAACAAAATGATTCGTTCGCCACCAATCCAACCTTCCCATATCCCGGCCTGCGCCGCGGGCTGTGCTTGTTAAATCCGTTTAAGCAGTTCGCTTTTCTTGCTGTCGAATTCTTCCTTCGACAGGTAGCCTTTTTCCATTAGCCCGCCAAGGCGTTCGAGTGTTTGCAGGACGTCTTCGTTGGCGACCGGCCCCGGATTGGCGTATTGAGACGTCCCAGCGTCGTCTGCGCCTGACGTTGTATAGTCGTCGGTTGTCGGATTCTGTGCAGCACTGTCGACTGATTCGCTGACTGGTTGAGTGACAGGCGGCTGAGTCACGCCAGCTCGCGAGACGACCGGCAGAGTGGATAAGTTGACCGTTCCATATTGACTGGTAAACGTGATGGAGGCGCCGCCGCCCTGTTGCTGGCCGAACCCGCCGATTCGATGGTCCAGCGTGTCGTACACCCATGGTTCGCCGCCGGTCGTGACGGCCAGTCGATGAATTTCTGCGAAGTAAGCGTACTTCACACTGTTCTGTGAACCGACTGCGTTGGGTGAACCCAGTTCCTGCGGCCACCAGTTTGCCTCAGGGTCTGGAACGAATAGGCTGTTGTTTGACCCCATCTGACCTGACGCCTGCGACTGCGAAGTCACTCCGTTCTGGCTTTGTGACTGGAACGATCCGCTAAACGGCGCGAATTGATGGTTCGCCAGGTGGCAGGCAATGTCTTCGCAAAGCGAACTGACTCGCCACTTCAGCTGTTGGTTGAACAGATCACTGACCATTGTCATCCCACCGCGCATCCATTGGCCGGAGCCGCTGAAATCCGGGTGGTTGAACTGAGCCATCGAGCCGTTGCCGTTGTGGACGGCCACCAGCATATGAGTCACTCCGTCGGCAGACACGCCGTGCTTCTGAGCGAGATCCTGTACGAGCTGGCGTCCGGAATCAGAGAGTTGGGGCACGGAAGAAATCCAGGTTTGTGGTTAAGCGCGGCCGACAGGAACGGACGACGTGAACACTGCCATCCGGTCGGACATCCCATTGTCACCCGACCACGGTGCTACGTGAAGAGGCGGCAGGCACGTTTTCAGAAGTTCCCGGCCGACGGAAACTTCCCATCATCGGACCGAGCCCACCGGCGCGCGAACCTCGCCCGGTCTTGCTTCAAACAAATGCCGAACTCCCTGCTAATTCGCAGCGTTTCGCAGCATCCGCCATGGACTTGCCGATCTTTCCGAGGCGAAGGATTGGCGTCATCCAGAGCTACCGCTGAGACTTTGCCGCACATGTCCATCGGTGCGAAAGCCGCAAGCTCAGTGTCTGATCCAGGCATATCGGGGTTTGACGGGACCTTGCCACAGTTCGGATTCATCAAACGTGTGGGAACGCCGGGACGTTTTCCTTCCGAAGCAAATTCGGCAGCGGCAAGAGAAGGAGGTATTCGAGGGACAAAATGTGTGCTGATCTTTGAAGCGGTGTGGGCACTTCGAGTAAACTTCGCGGTCAGGTGTCGAGACGGCGGAGCGTCGTTCGGTTGATTCTGCCCATGCAAGGAGCTTTCACAGTGCCGGTCAAAATGCAGCTTACCCGAGTTATAATCTCGGAAATCAATGACCAGCAGGCCATTTACCTGAAGGAAGTGGACGGCGTTCGCACGTTTCCGATCCTGATTGGTGAATTCGAAGCCAACATCATCAACCGCCGACTGCTGGAAGAGCCACCTCATCGCCCGCTGACTCATGACCTGCTGCGTATGGTGATTCATGCTCTGGGCGGAGAGCCATTAGAAGTGGTTGTGTCTGAGATCAAGGACCACACCTATTTTGCAGTGCTGAAGCTACAACAGAACGATCAATTGATCGACATCGACTGCCGCCCGAGCGATGCCATTGCACTTTCGGCTCACTATGATCCGCCGCTGCCCATCTATGTGGCCGAAGAAGTTCTGGACGAAGTAAGCTGACGCACGTGTGCCCTCCCCTTGCTGGAAAGCAGGCCGCAATATGAGAACTCTTCTTTGGCACCCACTGCTGTTTGGGTGCCTGCTGTTGCCGGCGATTCCCGCGGCCGCTCAAACCACTGTCTGGGGGCTTCAACAGGGCGACCGCTTTAACGTTGAAACACTGGTGAAACAGCAGACGACGCTTGAGCTGGAAGGCCGCCCACCCACAACTGCCACATCAAAAGAACGCATCGAAATCCAGTACACTGTGTTTTCGGCGCTGCCCGACGAAACTGTCGTTCACGCTCGAGTAACGAATATCACCGACGTCGATGATTCGCAGACCGCAGAATCCGCTCGCGTGCTGGACCGACAGTCACGCCAATTGGGGCGAGTTCCAGTGACAATGTCTATCGATCCCGCCGGTGTCGTCCGCCACACTCAGGGTTTGGATGCGGTGATTCGACAAATGTCGGGCGTTAACAAGCGTTCGCAGAAGTTGCTACAGCAGGCCGTGTCGAAAGATGCTGTTGCGACCTGGGTTCACCAACCGTTCTGGCTGTCGCCACTGAAAATGCCTCTGGCTAAGGAACAGTCGTGGGAACGCACCAGCGTTTTTTCTTTGGGGTTACTGGGAAGTGTGCACACGGCTTTGACGTTTTCTGTTTCAGAAGCAGACGAAGAATCAGCAGACATCACGATTGCCGGCAATGCCCGACATGTACCGTCGGCGGCCGGCGCCAGTTCAGCGACCGTCCGACTGGCCTTTGAGGACGCCACAGCGGAAGTTCAGGAATTCGGTGGCTCAGGGCGCCTCATCCTTCAGCAACGATCCGGCAACGAAGACGAAGATTCGACGGACGAGGAATCACGGGACGAGGACGATTCCGAGATCGACAGTGCTCGCCCGCAGCGACCGGCAAGCCGTCGACCGTGGTTTGAGCAATTGCAGCTGGAATGGAAGGTGACCGGCACAGCAACGGTGAAGTCTGGCGACCGCCGTGTCCCGCTAAAGTTTGAGCACCATCAGACGCAGACGTCGCGGTTATTGCCAGGCTACGTCACTGGCGCGCCTCGCCGATTCACTCCGTTTCTTCCGTCACCGATGCCCCGTTAACTTCCGTGGCAGGCGATTCTGAGTTCCCACGGTTCTTCAACGTGGGGTGCAGTGGCCAGTCCTGAATGTACACTGGTTCCAATTCCGGAGCCGGCGGCGCTTCTTCGCCGAGTGTTCGCAGAGCGGTTGAAACGCAGTTGCCGATGATCCCGCCGACGCCGTAGGTTGAGTGAGCACGCTGCAATTCCGGGACGGCAATTTTTCCACCGACGAGGCCGATCGCCAGGGCCGATCCGCAGCGGACGGTGTCGTATTCCGGAAAAATTTCGCTGTCATCGAAGATGCGTTCAGAGAACTGCCCCACCAGTGCGTCATCCTTCGAATCTTTCGACAATTCGCCCAACGTCCACATCGCGATCGCTCGACCATCCGGATGCAGTGCACTTTGTTTGCTGAACTGTTCCGCACACAAACTTTTTAATTCGGTTCTGTCTGTGTATGCAGCGACATGCAACAGAAACGCCAGTTGTTCGTCCAGGGCGTGGAACCTGGGGTAGTTCTGACTGTCGTTCTTCATTTCCGTCCAGTGCGTTGCGGCGACGGCTGCGGCTGCTTCCCCCAGCGAATTTTGTGGCATCAGGTGCAGCAGCCAGGCCGCTGTGACAAGAACTTCACTGCGTTCATGTGTTAGCAGCGGCACACACGCGGGCTGGTACGCGTCATGCCGGAGATGGCCCAATAGCAGCAGCGACTGTTCAAGCTGCTGCCACGCTGCCTGAGCATTCTGAATGACTGCTCCGGCGTTGGCACAAATTTGCGAATGAAGTTCCGCGTTGTTCTCGGCTAGCATTTGCAGCGTTCGACGAGATTCGTTGCGTACTCCAATATGAACATCACTTAAGATTTCACTCAACAGATCGCACCGTTCCACAGTCGGCAACAAGCCAACCGTGCGAACCACGGCCGAACGTACATTGGGATCGCGATGAGTTTTCCCAACACTCAGGCGGCTCAACAATCGCTCCGGTTTTAGTCGGACCAGCGTGTTCCACGCCACGGCAGCCACAGTGTCTTCCCTGTCGTCGCATAGTTGTTCTGCGAGTGTCAACGCGTCTTCTGACGTTGCGGAATTCAGCAACAGAACGGCCAGAATACGATCAGAAATGCCAGCGTTCGAAAGTTCGCTGGCTAGTTTGAATGCATCGTCTGGTGCAAGTCGGCCGAGTGCTTCGGACGCAACTCGACGCGTGGAAAACCGTGTGCGGTCGCTTGCCGCCAGATTCAGCAAATCGGAAACAGCTTGCGTCGCGTTCAGCTCTGCAATACCGCGACAGGCCAGTTGCAGCAGGGTCTGGCTATATTTTTTCGGCGCCTGAATCCGCTGCTGCCACGTGTCCAGCAGTGCTTCGGACTTCCATTCGGCCAGGGTCGGTTCAAGAGCTGCACACAGTACTTCATCACCCGGTAGACAAAGCTCGGCCAGCAGTTCAGCATCGTTCTTATCGCCAACTTCCGCCAGCGCCATTGCGCAGGATCGTCGGACATTGCGGCTGGTAGATTTCTGCAGTCGGGTACGCAGAGCATCGGCAAACTGCTTCGGGTCGGCCAGCTTTTCTTGAGCCACCCGTTGCAAAGATCGAGCCGCCTGAACGCTGATTTCGTCGTCATAGTCGCCATTGACGACTCGCACAAACAGTTCAACGAAGTCCTTTTGAAGGAACTTGCTTGGTTCGGGAATATGAAATTCGGGCCGCAGAAGAAATCGCGTGGGCAGATCGTCAAAGCGAGGCACGTCGGGAAGTTTGAGTTCGCTTTCGAACGCGCGCGTCGTTTCATCAGCGTGTGCAAACACACCGAAACAGGCGACCAGAACAGCGATGATGGAAATTCCGCGTATCGACGACATCAGATCTCATTCAGTCCGGCTGACACAACTGCCATGTGCGAAACTGCAGCACGCACATCAGCAAAACACACGTGACGCCGGTCACCCACCATGTGAGCGGCACAAGGTTGTAAGATTCGAAGCCCGCAACCTGCATGGCATTTAAAGCACCCGCCATCGGATTGACGGCCAGCACTTTTTCCACAAAGGCGTGACTGAACGGAGCATCGCGATTAGCCCAAATGACCATCGTGCCTGCGAAAATTGATATCAAAATTCCGTAAGCGACTGCAGTCGCGGCCGCCGTCGTGCGAAAAAAGGTACTGACCGTGGCACTCACTAAAAGCGACAAGACGGCCGACATTCCCAGACTGATCATCACCTGGATCACCTGTTCTCGCAGCACAGGTTTAATAGCCATCATAATGCCATAGCCCGGCAACGACGCGCACAGGACCAGCACCAATGTGATCAGTACGCTTGTCAGCTTACCTCGAATAATTCGCCCAGGTTTCAATGGCGTTACTCGCAGAAGATTCCAGCCGCCGCTTTCCATTTCGCCGGCGATCATCCCGCCAGCAAGTCCCGGTGTGAACACCACGATCAGCGCGACCTGAGCGATGATGATGATGCCGCCAATGCGTTCCACGCCCCAGCCAACGGTGCCCATTGTGGTGCCCAGCGTCAGCAACAACGAAAGCACGGCACACCCGGCGATCAATCGCAGCAACCAGTGCAGACGGCCAAACTGCCGACTGCGGAATTCCTTGACCAGCACCGGATTCAGAAAGCCTGGGATGCCCGCTTTGCGCCGTTGCGGGTCCACCAAAAAGAACCGCCGCCTTACCGATTGCTGCTTCGCCGAAAGGTCGTCCGTGATGACGCCCTGAGACCGCGAACGGTCCAGCAGAGAATAGTTCAGTCGACTGACACAAACAAAACTGCCGACAATAATCATGGCCGCCGCTGTGGCCAGGTACCATGCCATCATGTCCTGCGCATCGGCAATGCCCACCGTGTTCAGCGGGCGGTCACCGATCAGTTGCAGCAATGCGGGCACGGGCGACAGTCGCCTCAGGAATCCAGCAAAGCTGCCCAGCAGCCCTTCTGATCCCTGCAGAAACTGCCACGGAATCAATGTGGCGATGACCAGAGCGAAGGTCGCTCCGTAAGCCCAGCGAAGAGCCGATTCTGCATTTCCGGCAAACGTGCCGACCAGCATGCCAACGACAATGAGTTGAGCACACACCACCAGAATCAACAGGTACAGCATCGCCACGTCGCTTTGCAGCGAGATTCCGCCCATCGCGAAACAGCAGGCCAGGGCAGGCAGAGTCACCAGCAATAGGATGACGGCGAAGCCCAGCAGCGCCAGCGCTTTGCCGAAGAAGATTTCGTATCGCTGCAACGGTGAATTTAACAGCAGTTCCATCGTCCGACGGCGAACTTCCGTCACAATTCCCGTCGCGGGAAATGCGGGCACGATCAGTACCACGGCCATTAGCATCGCCAGGGCCAGACTGCGGAATGCGGCTCGAGGTTGCGTGCCGCTAAGATCAGCGACTCCACTTTCCGGCCACTTCAACAGGACGGTCACAGCAAACGCGAATGCTACCGATGATAGAATCCAGAATGTTTGCCGAGTGCGCAGCAATGCCGGCAACTCGCGTTCAGCCACCACAAGCGTTCCGTTCATGAGGTGGCCTCCACGGTCGCCGATTCAGAGGCTGGCGGATCAACAGCACTGGCTGTGCTGACACTGCCTGTGTCGCGAGTAGCGGTGATGAAGGCTTCTTCAAGGTCGCCCGCGACTTCGCGAAATTGTGAGACTGCTGCTCCGGATGTCACGATGCTGTTCAGCAAACGGGATAGCACTTCGTCTGTGGCTGCCGTACGGACTCGAACAAGATCTTCTGTTTCTGACGTCGTGATTTCGGCTTCGTCCGACATCTGTTCGCGTACGATGGCTTCGACAGGAGCAAGCTGATCCCTGTTAAGGCACTGGATTTCAAATGTCCGCCGTTGGGTCAGCTGGCCGGTGACTTCTTTCAGCGTCCCGAACGCTTTTAGCTGGCCTGATGCGACAATGGCCACTTGATCGCAGATGCGTGAGAGTTCAGGCAGAATGTGGCTGGTCACGATCAGCGTCCGCCCTTCAGACGCCAGACGAATCAGAATTTCCCGCATTTCGATGCGGGCCTGAGGGTCCAGACCGTTGGCGGGTTCGTCCAGAATCAGGACCTCAGGTTGATGCAGCAGCGTGCGAGCGATCCCGATCCGCTGCTGCATCCCGTGGCTCAAACTTTCGACGTAGCGGTCCTGCATCCATGTGGCGTTGGTGACTTCCAGAACCTCTTCGACTCGCTTGCGTCGCGTTTTACGAGGGATCGCGTATGCGGCACCGAAGAAGTCCAGGTATTCCCGAACCCGCATGTTGTCGTACGAACCAAACTTGTCGGGCATGTAGCCCACCAGTTGTCGCACTTTGCGAGCGTCCGTCACGCAATCCGCGCCGGCGATCTTTGCGTGGCCTTCGGTGGGGCGAGTGAGGCCAACCAAAATGCGAATGGTCGTCGTCTTGCCAGCGCCATTCGGACCGATGAAGCCCAAAATGTCGCCTCGCTTTAAGGTCAAACTCAGGCTGTCTAACGCGACGAATTCGCCGTAGCGTTTGGTGAGATTTTCGATCTCGACAACGGTGTCACTCATTCGCTTCTGTCTTTTTGTTCGAAGTTGAGGCAGAGGTTCGGCGACCACGAACGGTCACGAGAACGCGTTCGATCTTCCAGTCGTCATCGCGCTCTGAACTTGTGAAGTCGCTACTGTCGGCACCGTCAATTTCGCTCACGCTGATTCGCAGCAAAAAGTTGCCGTCTTTGGGACCGGCGTTCAAAACGTCGCCGGGAATTGCAAAAGTGAAGTTGCCGACGGGGCTATCCAGAGTTTCCACGAGCTTAAAATCGTCGGGCGAACCAGACTGAAGTGTGATCGTTCGCGAACCCGCGAGGACTCGAAACTGCACTTCGGCGGATTCAAAATCGAACGGCTGACAGACGTCCGGCACTTCAAACTGCAACAGCGACGCGCCGCCGGTTTCTCTGGCTAACCATTTGGCTGAACGGTTCGTATATGCTGCGCTGACTGATCCATCGATGTCCTGAATCGCACGGTAAGGCATAAACGTTGTGGGAATCGTAATCAGCCCATCCGCAGGCGGGATTTGAAGCCGTAGCGGCAAGGCCACAAGGCAAAGTGAATCAGTCCGCGGCGCCATGTCGACAAGCTGTACGGTCGGCGGCAGTGCGTGAGTCCAGAACAATACCGACGGGATCTGCGGGAAGCGGGACAACCGGTCGATTTCGTGCAAAGCCGTTTGCATCAACCGACCGTGCATGATCTGCGATTCGGATAACAGCGTCTCCCGGCTGACTTCACCGGGCGCCAACACGTCAGTCGGACCCGCCGAATATTGACCCGTTGCCTGCGGCTGTAACGCCATTTTGTCCGGGCTAAGACTCGCGAGAATCAGATCTTCCGGCTGCAACTGTTCGGTGTTGGCTAACGTGATTTCTACCCCGTCGGCACCGAACTCCGCCAACGCCGACATGGGCTCAGGCAGACTTACAAACGACCGCTGCTGGTACGTTGTGGCACCTGCTGGTTGAGAAAAATTCGTCCATTTCGAATTGCCGGTGTCTGACCAGACGTACCGTTGCTGCATTCCTGCAGCCCCTTTTGATGTCGGGTACAGGAGGGTGTGGGTTGGCAAATCCACGGACGTCTGGCCGACGGAGGGCTGGTAGATCGTCGCCGCTCCATCCGCTGCAAAGGTCGACTGTCCGTCACCCAATACGGCAACTCGACTTTCAATGATTGTTGGCGGCGCGACGCTGCGTGACGCGATTCCCTTGATGATTCCTGGTCCGGCTGCCACGACGGACAACAGCGGGATGCCCAGCAGCAGCAACGCGGGGCGCTGCCGTTTAGAGGCCAGATAACCGAGTCCGCCGACCAGCAAGGTAAAGACTGACAGGACCAGAATCGCGAAACCTCGGCTTGGAATTTCGTAACCGATTCGTTTTTCTGAGGCGGCGGCCAGACTTTCGTTGGGCAAAATGGGCTCAGGTTGCGGGGTTAGGAACAGGGACTCCACAATCGGCGTTGCGATGGCGTCCAGGCCGTTGCCTGAGTCCGCATTAAGCATTGCTTCGGGAGACACCATGGAAACGAAAACGGACCCGCGGCCAAAGGGTGCTTCAACCAACGCTGGCCAGTCTCGCACGCTAAAGTGAACGCGACCTGTTTCAAATACGGCGCGAGTCAGCGACACGGGTTCTTCGAAGTTTCGCACGTGCGACAGGTCACTCATGCCAGGATGCATCACCGCCGCGTCATGTTTGAAGGGGACTTCCATCGGCGTAGTCTTGTCGACGATGGAAATCGGCAACGCCTCGCCCAAAATGGCGTTCACTGTCGCGCTGCCACATTGATCCAGCAAAAACAGAACTCGGCCGCCGCGCTGAATCCATGCTCGAACAGCATCGCACGCCTCAGGATACTGTGGCAGGTCGGGGGACGAGATCAGCAGTTGGTCGAGTGGTTCCAGTGCCTCTGCGTAGCCATGCAGTTTTTCCGGCCCGAATTGCAGCATCATCGTTTCCAGCTGTGCGGCCGCCCTCGCACGCATCTGCAGCTTCTCAATCGCCGTCGCGACTTCCGGACTTTCCGTGCGCGTTGAAATCAAACCGCAATAGCCGGTCAACAGCAGGTTGTGACTGGCTGGGTTGGATGAAAGAAAAGAGTCGGTGAAGTCTCCGCCGGTGCCATCCACGATCTCCTGAGAATCAGAATCGCCCAGCAGAGTCAGAAGATGAAATTCGAACGCGTCCGGGCTGTCGTCGTCAAGTCGGACAGGCCACGCGGTCTGGCGCACTGAACCAGCCGGGACAACCAGCGACCGGATAAACTGAGCTCCCGAGCTGCCATTGGGAGTCACAACCGTGGTGACGGTTTCATCATCTTCAGACGTGTTGTAGAAAGCTCCGGCAACAAGTCCCCAATGACCGGCGCGATAGCGCTGGACGCCGCCGGCCGCGATACGCCCGTTAACTTGAGCGTGAACGAGCGCCGCAGAATTCCACAACGAAACGAGAATTAGCACGGTGCCTACGGCAAAGCGGAATGTGAAAGATCCGGTAGGCACTGGCATAGTGTTGGAATTCGTCTGAGGAGGTTCCGTGGGGAAATCATTCCACTGTGAAATGTTGGCGGTCGCAACCCAAAGTGGCATTTGAATGAGAAATCGCTGATGCCGCCACCGACGGCTCTATCTGCACGGTACCAGCGAGCCAGCCGGTACAACTTGCCTTGAGGTCATGATCTGAGTAGTCTGCCGGACTGACGACTCAACCAGCGATTTCGCACCTGCCTCAGCGGCAATCACGATGCCCAACGATCCCGGCACGATTCAAACCATGATCGAACTCTATCCGTGGTTGCGGCTTGCGCCGCCAGTGGCCGCCATTACTCTGGCTGTGGCCTTCAAGGATGTCAACTTTGCGTTGCTGCTGGCCGTTCTATGCGGTTGCCTGCTGTTGGCCGACTTCAACCTGTCGGCAACCGTCGACGGATTGTGCGACCTGTTCGTGAATGTCGTGGCCGATGCAGACCATGCGTCTGTGATTCTGTTTACCATCTTGCTGGGCGCCATGATCGGGCTGATGAACGACAGCGGCGGAACTGATGCAGTCGTCAACCGAATTGCCGCGTACGCGAATACTCGTCGCAAAGGTCAGGTTCTGACCTGGCTGGCGGGCGTTGTCGTCTTCTTTGACGACTACGCCAACACGATGCTGATTGGCGGTTCTGTGCGACCGCTCACAGACCGCTTGAAGATTTCACGAGCGAAGCTGGCGTTTCTGATCGATGCCACGGCGGCTCCCATTGCGGGGCTGGCATTGTCGACATGGACGGCGTTTGAAATTGATCAGGTGCAATTGGGGATCACTGAAGCAGGCATGACAGCCGCAGCCGGAGAAGTCTTTCTGGCGACCATGCCGTATCGAATTTATCCCATTGTCGCCATCATTATCGTGGGGACGATCGCGTTTAGCGGGAGAGATTTCGGCCCGATGCTGAAGGCCGAGCGCCGCTGCCTGCAGGCGGATTCACACGAACAGAACAAAGGCGATAAGGTTAAAACGGGTTCAATGTGGACGGCCATTATTCCCGTTGGCGTGTTGATCGCCACTGTCGTCGGCCTGCTGTTTCGCTATTACTGGCTGGGGACCAGCGAATCTGGGACGGAACTATCCACAGGCGAAGGCAATGCCTGGTGGGCGGAAGTCGACGCCTATCGTCTGCTGCTGGTGACGGCGTTGTCGGCGTCGACAGCCGCCGTGATTTGCGGCATCTCAATCGGAAAAATGACTCTGGCAGAAGCTTCTGAAAGCTGGGCTAACGGCATCACTTCGATGATTCCGGCCATCATTGTGCTGGTGCTGGCGTGGGCTGTGAATTCGGTTTGCTCTGGTGACAACCTGAACACTGCGGCGTACATCATTTCGCTGATCGGGGAATCCGTTCGCGGCGAATTTCTGCCCGTGATCGCATTCATAACGGCCGGAGCAATGGCTGTCGCGATTGGCAGTTCGTTCACGACGATGGGGCTGCTGATCCCATTGTTCATTCCACTTTCAAACGCTGTTTTAGGCAATGGCCCCGATGGGCTGTGCGCCAATGATCCTGTTTTCCTCGCAACGATCGGCGCGATTCTGGCAGGAGCGATCTTTGGCGACCATTGCTCGCCCATTTCCGACACGACCGTGCTTTCGTCAGCGGCGGCGGGCTGCAATCACCTTGACCACGTCGGCACTCAACTGCCATATGCGATGCTGATCGCGGCATGCTCGCTGCTGTTTGGCTATCTGCCGATCGGATTCGGCCTGCCGTGGTGGGTGGCGTTGCCGCTAAGTACGGCGATGTGCATTGGAGCAATCCTCGTTTTCGGGACGGAACCAACTGAGGAAGCAGAAACGCTAGAATCGCGATTGGCTGCCAAATCTGAGTGATGCTCTTTCCGCCACGGGTGTTTGAGAATACCATGCCCCCGAATTCACATCAGTCTCCACCCTTTTCCCACCTCTCCCATGACCCAACAAAAACTTCAGGGCATCTTCACACCCAATCTCGTTCCGTATTCCGCTGACGGCAGTGTTAACGAAGACGAATTGCGCCGCTACGTCGAATGGTTGATCGAACGCGGTGTGCATGGCCTTTATCCCAACGGTTCGACTGGTGAATTCACTCGATTCACGCCTGAGGAACGCCGCCGCATCGTTGCGGTGATTGCCGACCAGGCTCGTGGGCGAGTTCCCATTCTGGCTGGAGCGGCCGAAGCCAACGTGAAGGAAACTCTGGCGGCCTGCGAATACTACGCGTCGCTGGGGATTCGAGCCGTCGCGATCGTCGCGCCGTTTTATTACAAGCTCAGCCCTGCCAGCGTGTATGCGTACTTCAAAGAGATCGGTGACAACACCCCGATTGACGTGACGCTGTACAATATTCCGATGTTCGCCAGCCCGATCGACGTACCCACGCTGCAACGCCTGTCGGAAGAATGCGAACGGATTGTGGCGATCAAAGATTCGTCCGGCGAAGTGCCGCACATGATTCGCATGATCCAGGCCGTGAAGCCCAATCGACCGGACTTTGCGTTTTTGACCGGCTGGGACGCGGCACTGATGCCCATGCTTCTGGTTGGCTGCGACGGCGGCACAAATGCCAGTTCCGGCGTTGTCCCGGAGCTCACACGCAAGCTGTACGATCTGACAACCAGCCATCAGATCGAAGGGGCTCGACAGATCCAGTACGACCTAGTCAAGCTGTTCGATACGATGATTTACTCGGCCGAATTCCCGGAAGGCTTTCGCGCTGCTGTGAATTTACGCGGTTTCAATATGGGACACGGGCGCCAGCCGCTTTCTACCGAACAGCGGACCGACATTACAGCACTCAGTAACGAATTGCAGTGCATGCTTGCCGCTCATGGCTTTACCGATCAGCCGATTGGGGGCTGTCCGATCGACGCCAATGCGGGCGGCGGTGAAGCAGAGGTTTCAGCCATCGTGCAACAGGTTGTGGCCGAACTCAACAGACGCGGCCTGATGTAAGGCGTGCGACGTTCAGTAACTGGTTGCGGCGATCACGATGCGCCATCGACTTGTTGTGCAGCCGGTGCGCTCGGATTGTCGGCGAACTCTTCATCTGCCGCAGCATGAGCCACTTCTTCCAGTTCGTGGGTATCGGCGGCTTTGGTGATGTCGGAGAATTTCACCTTCATCGACACCATGTAGTACAGTCCCAGCAGCGTCACCGGGATGTACATACTCATGTGGTAATACACCGAGGCCGCCATGACCTGCGATGGGTCAAACGGGATTCCCTGAGCCACCATGCTGATGCGAAAACAGTATTGGATGACTCCGAAGTAGCCCGGAGTCGATGGAATGGTGACTCCCATCGCCGTGACGCCCGTAATGATCATTCCCGCTGATATCGTCACAGGGACATGAAACGCCTTCAATGCGGTGTATGCGATCAAGCCATTCAGTGTCCATTGCACGAGCGAGCTGACCGCGATCAGAAAGATTGCCTTGCCGCTTTTTAGTGCGTGCAGTCCGTGAGCTCCCGCCTGCAGCATTTCGAGGATCTTCGATGAGATCGCCTTCGGCAGCACCCAGTTCATCATGGTTTCGGACAACTTCAGAAACCAGTCTGTCCAGATCAGATACGCCGCCACGCACAGCACGCCGATCACGCAAAAACCGGCAAAGATCAGAGCGTTGTCGCGATATTCCTGCGGCATGTTATCGGTGAACAGCAGGCCCAGGCTAAACAAAGCCAATATCGCCACGACGTCGAAAATGCGTTCCAGCACAACCGTCGACAACACGGTGCTTGCAGGAATGCCGTGTCGCGTTCGCACGACGAACACGCGGACAAATTCGCCCAGGTGAGCGGGCAGCAGGTTGTTAAAAGCAAAGCCGATCAGCAGCGGCTTAAATAGTTGCCTGGTGGTGAGCGGGCAAACCGGAGCCAGCAGCCATTTCCAGCGCATTGCCTTCAGCCAGTAGAAGCCGAACAGCAACAGCAGCATCAAAGGCAAAGTCAGGTAGTTAGCGCTCTGGAAGGCGACCCTTAGGCCCTCCATCGACGTCCCTGCCATGGACCTGGCGAACAAAAAGACAGATACGGCGATGCCAATAATCAGAGCGATTGCGCGTTTCATCTGTCCTGTTTCGTGACGCGGCCGGAACCGAGTGGTTGGGGAATACGCTTTACTCTATACCAACCCACGCGGGGCCGCTGAGAAACACCATCGGCAAGGTGCATTCTCACCAACGTGAACGTTTGCAACGCCTATCGATTGCCCTCAGTGGCGAATTCGACCAAACCCGGCGTTTCGTTGTGATCGCTACAGAATGATTCTATCATCAACCACTGATCCACATTTATAGTCGCCCCCGCCATCAATTCATGGCGGGATTGCCTAAACTGGAACGGTGTTTCACCTCCCCTTCCCTACGATAAAACCACCATGCGTACTCAGGTAAAACGAGAAGAACTGAAAGACGGCGAAGTTCTTTGCCAGTACTGTACCGGCAAATGCTGTCGCTATTTCGCATTGCCGATCGAAACGCCCACGACCTGGGAAGACTATGACCACATTCGGTGGTACATGATGCACGGTTCGGTCAGTATGTTTGTGGACGAAGGCAGTTGGTACATCATGGTCCACGCCGACTGCGAACATCTTCTCCCCAATAACTTCTGCGGCGCGTATGAAACTCGGCCGAGCATCTGCCGTAAGTACACCACGGACGACTGCGAATACGACAATGACGCAGCTCATGAAAAGCTGTTCGAAACGCCCGATCAAATCTGGGAGTACGCTCACGCCGTCCTGCCTGTCCGTCCACGCCGCACGGTGGACGACCCGGTCAGCCTGCCAGTTATTGCCGGGTAGCCGATGAGAATTGCCATCATCACGGCTGGCGGTGCAGGCATGTTTTGCGGCTCATGCATGCAGGACAACACGCTCGCTCGCACATTGCGACTGGCCGGTGAAGACGCCGTTCTGGTTCCGACTTACACGCCAATCACGGTCGACGAAGAAGACGTCAGCGTGGATCGCGTGTTTCTGGGCGGAGTCAACGTTTATCTGGATTCGGTCTTGCCAGGCTGGAGGCGACTCCCCGGGTGGATGACGTCGTGGCTGAACCGTCCGTCGATCATTCGCGGCCTGACAAAGTTCGGTGGCGGCACAGAAGCATCGAAACTCGGATCGCTGACCCTGGACATGCTCAAGGGCGACGCCGGGCCGCAGCGGCGTGAAATTCATGAATTCGTCAACTATCTGTGCGACGAACTGAAGCCAGATGTCATCATCTTCAGCAATGCGTTGCTGTCCGGAGTCCTCACCGAACTGCGGCCTCGGTTTAACGGCAGGATCCTATGCTTGCTGCAGGGCGACGACATCTTTCTGGAAGGACTGACGGCGAAGTGGAAGCCGCGAGTCATGAAACAGCTTCAGGCGAACTGCCAGCTGTTCGATGGCTTTCTGACTCACAGCCGCTTCTACCGCCATTTCATGGCGGGCTATCTGAACGTGCCGGTTGAAAAGTTCCGCCAGATACCGCTCAGTATCGATCCTGCCGACGTTGTGCCGCATCCGCCGCCGGAAACTGTCGATCGAGCAGCCTCAGTTGATCGCAAAATTCGCGTCGGCTTCTTTGCCAGAATCTGCCGTGAAAAAGGAGTGCAGAACTTTCTTACGGCGTCGAAGCACGTCCTGACCGAATTCCCCAATACCGAATTTGCGGTTGCAGGTTATCTTCCGGCAGAGTCGACACAGTGGTTCGAAGGATTGCTGGCAGAAGCATCGGCAGTCGCGCCAGGCCGTGTGCATTGGCTGGGAAGCCCGGCCGGACGCTCTGAGAAATTTCGTATCTACAGTAGCTTTGATTTGTTATGCGTGCCGACCGACTATCACGAACCGAAGGGCCTGTACGTGCTTGAAGCCGGACTCGCAGGAGTCCCTTCACTGCTACCGAATCACGGCGCGTTTCCGGAATTGGTAGAAGCGTTGGGCCACGGCACGTTGTACGACGCCACAACGGAATCGGGCCTCGTCGAAGGCTTGCAGCAGCACCTCGCGCGCACGCCGAACAATTCTGCCACACTGCCGCAGCGAGTTTACGCTGCGTTCGCCATGCAGGCCACGGCTGAGCAACTGGTTGAGACGATCCGCAGTCTTTAGGACTGCGTGAAGGTGATACAGCAAGCGAGTGGCTGCTAATGATCGACCAGGGCGATCAGTGTCTGGCCCGGTCTGAACACTGGTTCCAGGTCGGTCGAGACGACTGTTACCTGATCACCTTCCAGAACAAACATCACCAATGCCGCGTCGCCATAGCGGTCGCGAAACTCTTCGTATCCGAACTCGTCCGTCAGCGGTGTCGCCTTCATGATGGCGCCAGCTTCAAATCGCTGGTCCAGGTAGTGGTAGGTTGCTTCGTTGGAAAACAACACGCGGCCCTTCAATACCTCCGCAGACTTTTCGCGACGCTTGCTGCGTTCAGGCGGGGCGCTTAAGCGATACACATTGGAACGGCCAAACCGTTCTGTAAAGTGGCTGGCCGCCAGACTGTTGACTTCATCGTTCGGCGTCATCGACAGAAAACGCCCGATGCCGCTGATGTCCAGTTCTTCATGCATCGAATCTGACAGCATGTCGCCGTAAAAAGTCGACAGACCTTCCATGCGAGCCATGCTCAGATGTTGTGGATTGCGATCCACCAACCGCACGGTCACGCCCGCTTCCTGTAGCGCCACCGCGATGGCTCGCGACGCTGGATGAGCACTGCCGATGAGCACTCCCTGCGGGTCGGCGACGCTAAGTCCCAGTTTGCGAGCCGCCCAGGCAGCGGTCGATCCGTAGGTGATGACGGTGCCGATGATCACCAAAAAGGTAGCGGCCACCAGCTTGTCTTCGCCGGCCAGTTCCAGAGCAAACACGGACGCCACGGCCGCCGCCACGATTCCTCGAGGTGCCAGCCACGACAAGAACAGTCGCTCCTGAATTTTCAGGCCCGCACCAATGGTCGACACCATAACGCTTAACGGGCGAGACACCAAAATCACGAATGCCACAAACGCTGGCCCGCGCCAGCCAAGCTTTTCAAACTGACGCAGTTCCAGCCGTGCAGAGAGAAGAATGAACAGGCTGGAGATCAGCAGCACGCTTAGGTTTTCTTTGAATTCGATGATATGTCGCATCGACGCCACGTGCTGATTGGCCAGGATGACTCCCATGACCGTCACCGTGACAAGACCTGATTCGTGTTTGATCAAATTCGCACAAGTGAAGGCCGCGACGACAATCATCAGCGTGAACGAACTTTGCAGGTGGTCAGTAATCCAGTGCCTGCGCAACATCACTATCAGCAGTAGCGCCGCCGCAACGCCGATCGCGCTGCCGGCGAACATCGTTTTCAGAAAGCCAACCGTCGCTGTCCATGCGGCGCCGTCAAAATCGGCATTCTGAACCGGCCGATAAACAGAAAAAACCAGCACCGCCAGAACGGCACCGATGGGATCGACAACAATTCCTTCCCAGCGAGCGATCGGTCCAGCCTGACCAATGGGCCGAATGTGCTGCAACATCGGCCCCACAACGGTCGGGCCGGTCACCGTAAGAATCGCGCCGATCAGCAGCGCTAACGAAACGTTGAAATCCAGAATCCACCACGCCGCCAAAGTGCAGGTGACCCAGGTGATCAGCACGCCAACGGTCAAAAGCATGATCAACGGTCGCCCGATTTGCCGTAGATCTTTAATGCGTAAACTGAGGCTGCCTTCGAACAGCACAATCCCCACACACAGCGAAACCAGTGGCAACAGCAAGTCGCCCAGCAGTTGGCCCGGATTGACGAGATTGAAGACCGGACCGGCCAGAATTCCCGTCAGCAGCAATAGCAAGATGGATGGCACTTTAAGTCGAGACGCCACCCATTGGCTGCCGATCCCCAGCACGAAAATGCCGGAGAGGGCTACTAAAATCTTTTCGCTTTCGGTCACGTCATATCTTTCGCAGTACAAAAACGACGTCTTCGGATTCCGCGGTGATTTTATGCGGCGCATCAATGTCGTAGCTGAAGTCGTAGACGGCCGCTACTTCAAATGCTCCCACTTTTTTCAGCAACGATTTGAACTGAGCATGCTTATACGTGCGGTAGTCCATGTGATCGACGATTCGCTTGTGGCTGGTGGGCGTGTAGATATCAAGGGTGATGCCGAGGTGCTCCATTCGCTTTTTGCGGTCAAGGCCCTTGCACCACATGTACGATGTGATGGCCAGATTGCCTCGGCGAGCGGACCAGCTTTCTTCTTCCATGCGTTCACCCTTGGTTGGGTCAAGGTGAATGCCAAGCGCATAAAGTCCACCTTTGTTAAGCGCGGCGGCCATGCATTCCAGGTGCGATTGAGCCGCGTTTTCTGTTGGCAGGTGGCGGAACGTGTTGATCAGGTTGAAGGCGGCGTCGAACTTCTTTTTCACTTTGAAGTCCGCCATGTCTTCCACAACCGTGCTGCGTGGATAACCAAAGCGTTCCAGACGATCGTTACAGAAGTCGATGGCCTTCGAGTTTAAGTCGTTGCCACCGACTTCGTAGCCAGACTTCGCCATTTTAATCAGCAACCGGCCCGTGCCACAGGCGGGCTCAAACACACGTTTGACCTTACGACCGGCGTGCTTCGGGAAGCAGGCATCCAGAAAGTCGAACTCCGCCTTCCAGTCGGACCCGAATAACAGGTCGTAGTATTTTGGGTAGTCGTAGATGCTGCCCTGAATTGTCTCAGTCATTTCCTCGCCCGCAATGAGTCGCGACGTGCCGCCATTTTCGGAAGGTGCCAGTTTACGGCAGGAAGTCTAGCGGATCACCGGAACTCGGTCATGCGGTGCGGCGACGGTCGCCTGTTTTTCTCTTTCAGGAATCCGTTCGCTGTCGTGCGGACTGCGATGAATAGTGAGGAGCTTTGACGGCGGATGGCTGTTGCCGGTCCGACTCACGCCGCACGTTCGCTCCCAGAGCGTTAAGTTTTGTCTCGAGTCCTGCGTAGCCGCGATCCAGATGATAGATGCGGCGGATCTGGCTTTCTCCGTCTGCCGTCAATGCTGCAATCACCAGCGCCGCGCTGGCTCGCAAATCGGACGCCATGACGCTGGCTCCGGATAGCCGAGTGCCTCCGGTCACAACCGCTGACGCTCCAACACGACGAATGTGTGCGCCCATCCGCAGCAGTTCCGAAGCGTGCATAAAGCGGTCAGGGAACACTCCATCAGTGACCACACTGCGGCCTCGGATCGTCGCCAATAGCGCCATAAATTGCGCTTGAGTGTCCGTTGGTATGCCTGGAAACGGCCGGGCCGTGATGTTGGCGGGCTTTAGTTGACGTGGTGTTGAAATCCGAAGTTCGTCAACTGTGGAAGAAACCTCAACGTCCATCGCACTCAATGCATTCGTGACGCTGGTTAGATCAGAAGGTCTCACATTTTTTAATCGAATGCTGCCATGCGTCGCGGTTGCAGCAATTGCAAACGTGGCGGCTTCGATTCTGTCGGGCAGAATTTTGTGAGCACTGCCCGTGAGGCTATCGACACCTTCGATCTCAACGACGGGGGTACCGAGTCCAGAAATCTTCGCCCCAGCGTTGATCAGGAACCTGCCGACGTCGACGACCTCCGGCTCACATGCCGCCGATCGAATGACGGTCTGGCCCTTCGCCAACGCTGCGGCGACCATCACGTTGCAGGTGCCTGTGACGGTGCTGCCGTGCGGTCCCGACAGATCAACTTCCGCGCCGCGAAGTTGCGCGGCTGTCGCAATAACGTAGCCCGCTTCGATCCGCAGATCTGCTCCCAATGCCGCCAATCCTTTAAGATGCAAATCGATCGGCCGATGCCCGATATTGCAGCCGCCCGGCAGAGAAACTCGAGCCCGCCCGTGCCGTGCCAGCAACGGCCCGAGTACGCAAATGCTGGCACGCATGCGTCGGACTAATTCGTAATCGGCGACGTGGCCCTGTGCGTTGTCAGCATTGATGACTGCAGAATTGGGGGTTGATCGATCCACCTCCGCGCCAAGGCTTTGCAGCAACTGAGTCATCGTGTGCACGTCGACAAGGTCCGGCACGCAGCCCAATCGCACGTCGCCTCGCACAGCTAACGCGGCGGCCATGATGGGAAGAGCGGCGTTCTTGGCACCTTCCACCGTCACATCGCCCTGCAGCGCCGCACCTCCCTGAATGACGAGCATATCCATTCGCTCCGTGCCCCTTCTTCTCTCGACTGAAGAAAACCTTGTCGCTCACAAAATGGACGACAAGTTCGCGTTGTTTTTTCTATCCCGGCCGTCGAGCCTCAACAATGCGGTTTTGATCGAAGCTGTCTTTGTGAATTTTCGTGGACTCAAATCCTGCTTCCCGGAACAAACCAGCGACCGTTTCGCACTGAGCCGGGTCGACCTCAAGCACCATCCAGCCGCCGGGCTTCAGAATCGAAACAGCGTCCGGAATCAACCGACGAATAAGCTCAAGCCCATCATCGCCGGACACCAACGCTTCGCGCGGTTCGTGTTCGGCCACATCGACAGGAAGCGCCGCGAATTCGTCTTCTCGAATGTATGGTGGGTTGCTCACAATCCCGTCGAACGGTTCGCTGGTGTGTGCCTGGATGGCAGCGATGCCATCTCCGCTGACCAGTTCCACCTGCGATTGGACTTTGTAAGTCGCAACGTTTTCTGCGGCAAACTTTTCGGCCGCTTCTGAGACATCGCACGCCACGATGGTGGCGTTGGGACGCTGTTTGGCCAACGTGACTGCGATACAGCCTGAGCCAAATCCGATTTCGCAGACTCGCATCGGCTGATCTTTGGGCAGGTGGTCGAGACAGATGTCGACCAGCGTTTCGGTTTCCGGACGCGGCACCAACACGCCCGCTCCGACGGAAAAATCGCGTCCGTAGAATTCCTTCCGACCTGTAATGTACGCCAGTGGCTCGTGGACGGCTCGGCGTTTGACAAAGTCCCGCATCTTCGTGCGTTCGTCGTCGGACAGTTCGGCTTCGAAGTCTGTGTAGAGGTTGATCCGCTTGCAGTTGCGGGCGTGAGCCAGCAGAAGTTCCGCTTCCAGACGAGGCGATTCGACCGATTTTTGTTCAAGAAAGTCGGTCGTCCATTGCAAAATTCTCTGCACGGTCCACACGTCGTCCGTTGATGCGGCGGAATCGGTCATGTCAGTCTTTAGCGTTGCCTTTCAGCCGTTCCTGTCGGTCGAACTCAAGCAGTCCGTCTATCAATTCTGTCATCTCGCCCTGAATAATTCGATCCAGTTTGTGGATCGACAAGCCACAGCGGTGATCGGTGATTCGGTTTTGAGGAAAGTTGTAAGTGCGAATGCGCTGGCTGCGGTCGCCTGAACCCACCAGCGTCCGCCGGGCTTCTGCGCGTTCGGCGTCGACAGCGTCCTGTCGAGCTTCCAGGATGCGGCTTTTGAGAACTCGCATCGCCTTCGCTCGGTTCTTATGCTGACTTTTCTCATCCTGAATCTTCACCACAATGCCGGTGGGAAGATGCGTCATCCGGACGGCGCTTTCGGTCTTGTTCACTTTCTGACCGCCGGGACCGCCCGCTCGCATCGTGTCGATCTGCAGGTCTTCCGGATCAATCTCGACTTCGATATCCGTCGCTTCCGGCAGCACAGCCACCGTCGCAGCGCTGGTGTGAACTCGGCCCTGAGTTTCCGTTTCGGGAACCCGCTGAACACGATGTCCTCCGCTTTCAAACTGCAGAGAATGAAACGCGCCTTCGCCGCTGATGGAACAGACGGCTTCTTTGATGCCGCCTAATTCTGTGGCGTTGAATTCGAGAAGTTCAACCTTCCACGCGTTCTGTTCGCAGTACCGCATGTACATGTCGTACAGGTCTTTGGCAAACAGAGCCGCTTCGTCGCCGCCGGTGCCCGCTCGAATTTCCATGATGCACGAACCACGCGTGATGGAATCGCCTGAGGTCGCGAGGTCTTCCAGTTCTTCCGCCATCGCGTCTCGACGAGCGATCAGGCCGTCGAGTTCTTCTTTGGCGTAGGCTTTAGAATCCGCGTCGGTTTCCTCGTCGACCATCATCTGAGCGGCTTCGATGTCGCCTTCCAGCGTGTGGTATTCGCGTACCGCCGTGGCGATCTTGGCAAGGCCGCCCATTTCTTTCTGGATGCCCAGCATCTTGTCGATGTCAGCCAGAACGTCCGGATCTAAAAGCTGTTTTTCCAGCTCTTCGTAGCGAGCAAGTTTTTGTTCGAGGCTGGGAAACATGGTTGTCGCATTGATTCTGAATGGACTGCGATTGACTCAAACCTACAGCGTGCTGTCGCGTTTGCGGTGCGACGAGACATGGTCGCTTTGAGGGGCTTAATAATCGCTTTGAACAAAGTTTTCAAAAACAAAGGACGCGCACAGTTCTCTGTGCGCGTCCTGAATGTTATGTCCGGATTGAAGTCGCTACTTGGCGGTCTCTTCGTTCTTCTTGCCCCAGTTGTACTTCTTCTGGAATTTCTCGACGCGACCGGCTGAGTCGACGAACTTCATCTTACCCGTGTAAAACGGATGCGAAGCTGACGTGATTTCGACCTTGAACAGCGGGTAGTCCTTGCCGTCGTCCCACGTGCCGTTTTCCTTGCACTTGATGGTCGACTTCATCAGGAACCGAGTTCCGTTGGATGTGTCCTGGAAGATGACATCACGGTATTCCGGGTGAATGTCTTTTTTCATTGCTCTTGGCCTTTTCAGCGACGACCTTCCGGTGACAAGTACACCGGCAGCTGGGACTCGCTGAGTGAATAGTGAACGTGGAGAAATTTCGAAGTCGCGGAGTGTAAGTGCGAGTCGTGAAATCAGCAAGCAAAAATGGGCGGCATGTGAGTTCTGCCCAAGAGTTTGTCAGTTTTGGCCAGAAAACACACTTGCTCAACCTCGGAGGGATAGCTTTTGGCCCCGTGGCCATCACCTCCCAGCGACCACCGGGAGCATCGCCGGCGCTTCCGCCATCGCCCGGCTCACACGCCCGCCATGCCAACCGCCCGCCGGTGCACACCGGCCCGGCTAGAGGCCGAGGACGTCGTTCATGGAGTACAGGCCGGCTTTCTGCGAAGCGACGAACTTGGCGGCTGCCAGTGCGCCGTAGGCATAGCTGTCTCGGGTATGTCCACGCACGGTCAGGTCGATGGTTTCACCCATCATGCCGAACACAATTGTGTGTTCGCCGACGTTGTCACCGGTTCGCAATGCGTGGTAGCCGATTTCGTTGTGAGGCCGTTGACCCGGTCGGCCGCTGCGTCCGTGGATGTGGTTTTCCTGCCCCATCTGTTCGGCCACAAGTTTGCCGAAATGTAACGCCGTGCCGCTGGGAGCGTCTTCTTTGAAACGATGGTGGCGTTCGATGATTTCGACGTCGACGCCGTCCGTGTTGTCTTTCAGCACGCGAGCCGCATCGGAGACAAGCTTCATCACCAGATTGACGGCCATGCTCATGCTGGGAGCCATGACGATCGGCGTGCTGTTTGCCGCTGCCGCGATTTGTTCTCGCTGAGCATCCGTGTAGCCGGTTGTGGCGATCACCAACGGAATCTGGCGCTCTTCGCAGGCGGGCAGAATGCTGTCGAGTGCTTCAGGCAACGAAAAATCGATGACCGCGTCCACACGGTGAACCAGCTCAGAACTGATCGTCACGCCGCATTTGCCGGCGCCGCATACTTCACCGGCATCGTGCCCCTGCTGAGGGCTGGCGGCGTATTCCAAAGCTGCGGATAGTTCCAGTTCCGGGTCGGCAATCGTTAGCGCGGTGATCCGCTGTCCCATGCGGCCAGCAGCCCCGTTGACGGCGATTTTAAGTAGGTCCGGCATCACCTGTTTTCCATCGGAACGTAATCGCGTTCTGTGGCCCCCGTATAAACCTGGCGAGGGCGATAGATGCGGCTGTCTTCATCGCGGAGTTCTTTCCAGTGAGCCAGCCAGCCAGGCAGACGACCGATTGAGAACATCACGGTGAACATGTTTGTCGGAATCCCCATCGCTCGATACAGGATGCCACTGTAAAAGTCGACGTTCGGATACAGCTTGCGGCTGACGAAGTACTCGTCTTCAAGAGCCACTTTTTCGAGGTTCTCGGCGATTTGCAGCAAAGGATCGTCGATGTGCAGCTCGGCCAGCACTTCTTCACACATCTTGCGAAGAATGGTGGCTCGCGGATCAAAGTTCTTGTAGACGCGGTGGCCGAAGCCCATCAGGCGGAAGCCATCGTCCTTGTCCTTGGCCTTCTGAACCCACTTCTTGTAATCGCCGCCATCGTTCTCAATCATCTCCAGCATTTCCAGAACCGCTTGGTTCGCTCCGCCGTGCAGAGGTCCCCACAACGCACAGATGCCAGCTGAAATTGAGGCGAAAATGTTGGCTCGACTGCTGCCCACCATTCGCACGGTGGACGTGCTGCAGTTTTGCTCGTGGTCGGCGTGCAAAATCAGCAGCATGTTCAGAGCTTTCGCCATGATGGGGTTCACCGTGTATTCTTCACACGGGACCGCAAACATCATGTGCAGAAAATTCTCTGCGTAGCGGAGCTTGTTTTGAGGGTAGGTGAGCGGCTGGCCGATCGATTTCTTGTAGGCGTATGTCGCGAGTGTACGGACCTTGGCGATTAGCCGAGCGATGTTTTCGTCGTGGTGTTCTTCCGTTTCGCTTTCCGGATAGTAGGTCGACAGCGAAGCGACCATGGCGGACAAAATCGCCATCGGGTGAGCGTTATTGGGGAATCCTTCGAAGAACTTTTTCATGTCTTCGTGGATCATGCTGTGATAGGTCAGCTGACCTCGAAACTTCTTCAGTTGGTCGGCGTTGGGAAGTTCACCATACAGCAACAGCCAGGCAACTTCGACAAAGTCCGACTTCTCTGCCAGCTGCTCAATGGGGTAGCCGCGGTAACGCAGGATGCCTTTTTCGCCATCGATAAAGCAGATTTTGCTTTCACACGCTCCGGTACTCGTGAATCCCGGGTCCAGCGTGATTGCGGCAGACTGAGCGCGCAGTTTGCCGATGTCGACGCCCACTTCGCCTTCGGTGCCTGTGACAACGGGCAATTCGTAGTTCTTACCGTCCAGAGAAAGACTGGCCGTGGTCATGGATCACTTTCTGAATTCAATTGTCAACAACAGTCGCGATGTCAAAGCCGCGTTTCCACACGTGCCCGGCAACCAGCCACGCAGGCCGGACGGCCACATCGCACCATGATTTGATCTTCATGGGCATCAGGACTCGTAGCGCAGGTTTTCGTGACGTGCGCTCGCCCCGGGCACCCTGCGACTCGCAAAACGAGCGGCACTCGCCGGACGCTTACGGTATCAACAGCGGCCAAAAAGTAAACTCACCGCTCTCCCGTTCAGCGGCTGTCTTTCGAATGAAAAATCTCAAGACGCACAGTTTTCGCTTTCGGCCCAGGCAGTTTCATACACACGAATTTCGTGATTCCCCAAGCAAACCGCCATCGGAACTTGATGCGAGCCGGGGTGTCACAACATGTTGTGTCATTCCGGCAATTTACTGAGACGGCATCCCAGCGGCCATTGGCTTCATCTGGTTGAAGCGCAAATCCGGGGAAGTCGGCGCTCACTCAACGTGAATCATTGACGCGGCTACAGGCACCGACTCGGCAAACTTGCTGTTGCCCGTCGGTCTCAAAATGACAACCCGATTGAACAGTTCATCCGTTTCAATCCGGAAAATGGAGGTGCCTTCATTTTCCGGCTGATGCATAAAACGGTGTCACTTAGAAAGCTGTTTCGCTATCGATGCATGTCGATCACTAGCCTCTTTGTCTCCAAGTGCCAGATATGCGTCAACCAGCCAGCTGTGAACTCGTTCGGCTTGCGGGTCGATCTGCACAGCTCGTTCTGCATACTCAACCGCCCTTGTCAACTGACCCTTCTGCCCCAGCAGGTGCGCCATGCGACCAAGGTATTCTGGGTCCCTCGCGTTGACTTCCAACAATCTTAGGCCGATGCGGATGGCTTCATCGGTACGACCGTGGTCGTGGTAATGAAGAAACAGTCGCCTCAGGAAACGCTCGTCAGTTGGTTTCTGATTCAGACCGGCCCGCCATGTTCTCTCTGTTGCCCCATCATCGTCAAGTAGTGAATATGCCGCGCCCAGCGCATCAAGGGCGGGAAGATCGTCCGGGACGTTTTCAACCCACTCTTCCAGCTTTGGAATTGCCTGAGCTGCCATCAACGTGCTCTTTTTTTCCTCAGCGGTCTGCGACATGAAAATCGCGTGGGCACGATCAACTTCCTCTTCGGAGATCTGAGCATTCTCCAAACCGAAAATTCTTACTTCGTAGTGTGTAGATTGAGTTTGCTGATCTGTTTTAACCTGCGGACGTCTCAGTATGCGGTGGTCGGTCTGAGAAAGGTGGGGAACGTCATTCGCCTCGAGGCTTTGCATGTGGCAGGAGATGCAAGAGTCAGCGTTTTCAATCGCCTCGCGAACTGCGAAGCTTTCGCTGCACTGGGAGTCCTGGTTTTCGTGGCATTTTAAACACCGGCTTCGATAGAAGCTGTGCTTTTCCGATTCGGCTGGCTGGCGATGCGGGTCGTGACAGGTAACGCACCCAAAATCAGCACTGTTTTGATGGCAAGTAGAGGATAACATCTGCTCCACCTGGCTCACCGCCTCAGCTGTCTGGTCTGCGTCGACGACCGCTCCTTTCATGAACGTTGTCCAGACGTCCGTTACTCGATCACCGGGACGGAAATCGAAGTCGGTTCGACCGTAACGCAGCAGACGAGATTCGCCGATGAGGTGGCATTGCAGACAGACGTGGTCGCGCAGCTGGTTGTCCAGATCGGACGGGTTGGTAATTGGGTCGGTTTGATCTGCTGGCAGGTGAGCCAAAGAATGAAACTCAATGTGGTCTTCGCCCGGCCCATGACAGCGCTCGCACCCTATCGCGAGTTCATGGAACGGCTTCTCTTCAAACAAATGAGTGGATTCAGGCCGACTTGCGACGCGAGACGCATGACACTGAACGCAACCGTCGACAATTCTTCGCTGGAAATGACGATTCTGCCGCTCGTAACCAGGCGAAAGATCCCACCGGTGCCCCTGCGTGTACCAGGTGAGTGGTGACAGCATCAGCACTCCGCCGTGGTTGATGAGATAAGACTTTCCCCGGGTTCCCGAGCCTACCACGAAGTCAACTACTTCATCATGTTGATAGATTTGCTGTTTCGAGCCGCGATCAATCGCCGTTTCCCGATGGATGAATGTCTTATCCTTCAGAAACGCCACGTATTCGAAGTCGTAATCGGCGTGATCACTCGGCCGGACACGAAATCGCGACGCTTCACCGGTAACTGGAGGAACGTCATCCGTCGCGACAGCCATGGAACGCCCCATCGGATGATCCGAGTATGACTCACAGATTTCCTGATGACACGAGCGACACGCATTGCTTCCAACAAAACCCTCTGACGGTGCCTTCGGCTTTGTTACGGAGAATGCTGTATGTCGCGAATCGCGTGCCTTTGGCCGATTTTGATCGACATCAAAGACTTTGGCAGGCGGTCGTCGTTGATAGAGGTACCCGACAGCGCCCAAAGCAACTAAGACGACAACAAGTATGACCCCCACAGACTTCGTCATTGCGCCAACAAACCGTGCTTTTCAGAAAGGTGATAATGACGATTGGGTTCGACGTTCTCCTCGCGAAATTCTCTTCCAGATGGCCAACGAGCCGATATGGAAACGAGATTTCCCGATGCCCCAAGTCCGAAATAGATTGCCGCTTCATGAGCGGAACAGTAGCTCGAACCTCCGCAAAGCTGCTGAATCAACTGCTGATCGTCCTGAGTCACGGTCACCTCAAGGCCGACTCCCGTCCGACTGCTCATGTCACCGATAGGGGTCAGAGATAGCCAGTTTCCCAGTTTAGCTTCATTCTTCAACAAGCCGAGAGGAGCGTTCTGGTGCACGACGGCAAGGTCTATCGCACCGTCTCGATTGTAGTCGCCACCAGCGACACCGCGTCCTAACCATTTTTCAGCGAAGTAATCGCCTGAATCCCTGGACACGTCGGTCCACAAATTCCCATCAAACCTCAGAATCTGAGCACTCATTTTCCAGGGTGAGCCGGCCAGTTCGCGCAAGTCGTCGATGTGGCCGTTTGCGATGAATAGATCCTGCCATCCATCAGCATCAAAATCAGTCATCACCGTGCCGAACCCAAGATACGGCAGGCAGGGTTGGTGTAAGCCGGATTCCCGCGTCGAGTCAGTAAACGCGCCACGACCGAGATTCTGATACATCGTATTAGAATCATCAATAAAATGCGTTACGTATAGGTCGGGCAGGCCATTGCGGTCATAGTCACCAACCCCAATGCCCATGCTGGCCTGCAGGTGGCCCTGACCGCTTGCAGCAGCACCTGCAGCAATTGCATTTTCCGCAAAGCCTCCTAGACCATCGTTAAGGAACAGGTGGTTTGCTTCTGTATCGTTTGCAACATACACATCCAAATCCTGGTCCCGGTCCAGGTCTGCAATGACCACCCCAAGGCTTTTGCTGCCGGGAGCATTTAGATTTCTATCGTTGGAAACTTCCGAAAAGGTGCCGTCGCCATCATTCTCAAAGTATACGTTGGCAATTTCACCGACGTGCTTGGGATGGCACGTTGTGGGAAGTCCGTCGGCATTCAGACACGGAATCGGATGTCGCGGGTCGTAGTCCACGTAATTGCAGACGTATAAGTCAGCGTCACCATCATTATCCAGATCTCCGAAAGCAACGCTGGATGCCCATCGTGTATTATTTATACCAGCGGCGTTCGTGACGTCCTGAAAAGTACCGTCACCAAGATTTCGATACAGCACATCCGGGCCGACATTCGCGATGTAGATGTCGCTGAATCCATCGTTGTCAAAGTCCGCTACCGACACCCCGCTACCGTAGCACCGATCTGAAGCTGCAATCAGGCATTCTTCAGAACAATCCCGGAAATGTTGCCCACCGATATTTCTGAAGACCCGATCCTTTAGCTCCGGAGCTTCTGTTTCCATAGAACCGCCTTGCGGCAGCACCAGATCCGGCCACAAATCATGGTCAAGGTCGATCCAGCCGCACCCTCCGGAAGTGGCAGACGGCATCAGTTTCTTCGGCGAATCTCCGTTCTCGAAACGGAACGAAACGCCGACATCCGCCGCGATATCCATGAACGGTATTGGAGGCTTACTGACAGGGGACGGTAAGTCGTGAGGGTTATCTGATGGCTGCAGATCGGCAGTCAGACTTAGCCCCTCCCGCTTCGTTGCTGGTGGCCGACCGTTGCTGAAGGGGGCAGGTGCTGAAGTCCCTGAATCTACGCAGCCGCTGGCTAGAAAGCAGGGCAGCGTGAGCAGGGTCACGTTTAACGCAAGCAACAAATTCCGGCAAAGAAAGTTCAACACGTACCATCCTGATGAAGCAGATCTGAATGTCA
The DNA here is from genome assembly GCF_001983935.1 of Fuerstiella marisgermanici. Classification (GTDB taxonomy): domain Bacteria; phylum Planctomycetota; class Planctomycetia; order Planctomycetales; family Planctomycetaceae; genus Fuerstiella; species Fuerstiella marisgermanici. The sequence continues at coordinate 1,289,917 of NZ_CP017641.1, forward strand.
AGAGGCCGGTTCACGACGAATCGCACGAACTGCTCGCAGAGATTAAACGTGCGTTTACTGACATAGCCCCGCTCAAGTTTTTCGTCAAATGACTGGTGAAGAGCTGGAACTTTAAAACGCAAGAACCCGCAGGCGATTTCAGTCACCTGCGGGCATTGCCAAGTCATCAGATGTGGGTGAAAGTTAGCTTAGAAATCACTAACAGTTTCTCCCCCGCCACTGGTTCCGATTCCTTTTTGAACGCCGATGTCCAGATTTTCGCTAACGAATCGAACCGATCCATCAGCCAGAACACACTGAGCACCACCCGTGTGGGTGCTGCAGAAGCTACTGCCACGTGTGTCGTTGTCACCCCGTCCATTGTACTCGTTGTCTGAGTTAATCTTCTTGTTGAAAGTGTTCAGACCGTTGATGGGGGAAATCCAAGTGCAGTTTCGTGACATACGGCTTGGTTCACGCTTCGTATAACGCCAGTGATGGTCCTCGAAGACCATTACTGTGTTTGAAGTTCCGTCAGTGATCTGAGCGATCCTGGCGGAACCACGATGCCAGAAGCAGCCGCGACGTGGAGTGTGACCGTCCCAGTCGAGGTCGAAAGTAACGACCCACTCAGGACTGGACCAGCCGGCACCGTTATGCGAATTGTTAACGCCGGTGTTAGAGTCACGCCAGCCACTGTGGCAAAAGCCCATGTTGCCGACATAGTCTGTTCGACCGCCACTGTAGCCGATACCACCACCACCTCCACCGTCAGCGAATGGTCCTCCTCGGTAGGAAAATGCACCGTTGTTCCCGTTCGCCGTGTAAATTTTTGCCTGACCGTTGCTGGGACACAACAACCCAGGAATTACGGTCTTAGCGAGTTCCTTAACCTCAAAACGCCCATACCCTGTTCCAGTTCCCGGAGTCGTTCCGTTAGTGGTGGCGCTGTTTGGCGTATTGAACGTGCCGTATCCATCGAGTGCATTGTACAGCGGCCCCTGATCCATGTACGGCAGAGCGGCTGTAATCCAGCTGATCATACCTTGCGTACCACTTCCGAAAGTTGCCCCAACGCTTGCGTTTGGGTTGTTAACTGACCCGTCGTAATTCAGTGGAAACTGGTTGAACACGTCGTGGTAGTTGTGACATGCCAACCCAAGTTGTTTGAGGTTGTTCTTGCACTGAGTTCTGCGAGCCGCTTCGCGTGCTTGTTGCACAGCTGGTAGCAATAAAGCGATGAGAATCGCAATAATTGCAATCACCACCAGCAGTTCAATCAGCGTGAAACCGCGCGGTCGGTATTTCGTTGCCTTCATCTAGGGAATCCTCGAAAAAACATAAAAAAGCACCAGCCAACAATGACTGGATAAATTCAGGTCCATCGTCTTGTAGACGCAAGACCGTCCGATCAAATTACTTCTTTGCGGCTGGATTAGAACCGGGACCGCCCCTGCCCGCACTGCTGTACTGATCATAGTCGTCCGAACCGGCTTGCGGAGGAGGAGGTGCACCTTCGGTAGGCTCATCGCTCTGGCTACCGCCACCACATCCTACGATTCCGCTACCAGCTAGCAGCAAGGTTAGAAAGAACATACTGAAACGAGACATCGGCAAACACCTACGTACGTGTGTCAAGAAATTTGGGATTGGCCATAATAATACAAGTAAGTTACGTAATGTCGCAGAATATCGAATAAGTGCCAAGAGTCAAATAAATCACATACCGAAACTTTGTTGAAAAACTAACCAGGCAAGCGAGGCTCTGTTTATTTGGCGTGTTTCTCGCTTCGAAACCTCTTCGGGTGATTATTCCGGATTCAGCCTGCTGGCAAGGGCATTTTGGACAACGTCCGGTCCGGTTTGCTCCAGATGGGCATAGATTTCATTTACCAGTTCAAGGCTGAGGTCTCTGGCGTTGGGGCTTTGCAGTAGCTTTCCGTGGAGAGTTTTGCCCTGCATGGCTAATTCGCCCACCGTTGCTGCCTCCTCATTTTTTCCCTGTTTTCTAAGGACGTCTGCCAGGAATAATCGCGCTCTCCAGTCCCACGGCCCCAGCTCAATCGCGCGGCGCAACGAAGTTGCTGCTGCCTCAAATGACTTACCTGCCGTTAGTAGCCAGCCACGAAATCGCCAGAAACGACCGTCGTTTTCTGCATTTGCCGGGGCTTTGCCTAAGAGACTTCGCACTTTTTCGGAGTCACCGTCGAATATCGCCAGTTCGATCAGCAGGGCGAGCGGCTCAAGTGCTTCCGGATACTTCTCGTGGCAGCGATCGACAAGGCTTCTGTCGCCTGGCATCACTGTTGATGTACCAAACTTTGGTAGTGATCGACTTGATGTCACTTTCGCGGCATAAACCGCCTGCGCGACTTCCAGGATCTGGTTGTCAGGGTACTGGCTAAGCCAGCGGGTGACGGTTGCCAAACCGTCTGAAAAGTTGAGGTCGTCGGCGAGTACCAAGTAGGCATAGGCTTCGCGTGGTTCTGCCTTGTGCTTTGCTGCTGCGATGATCTGTTCGACCAGCTTTTGTCGTTGAAGAGTCATCGCATACCAGTAAATCAGGCGCTGGTGGGGGACATCGGCCGCCGGTTCGAGAGTCAGAATTTTGTTCCAAACGTCAATTGCCTCCAGTGGCTGATTCAAATCTGAAAAGAGGATTTCCGCTCGCATGGCCTGAGCGGACAGGTAGCCGTGATAGTCTTCACTGACGTGGTGTAAGGCATCTACGGCTGCCTGATAATCCTCAAGCTGAACACATGCTTCGGCGTAGTAGGCTTTTCCATCATTTGTTGCAGGATCCCAGCGCAACCAGTCCTCAGAAATGGTCTTCAGAGTCGTCCAGTCGCCTTTGAGAACCGCTTTTCGAGCGTCCCGCTCAAATCCTGTGATTCGATGCTGACTAGTCCAAATCCACGCGGCGACAGCCAAGACAACGGTCACCGTGAGCAGGATCAAAGAAGATGTGGACTTCAGTCTGAAACGTTTGGGCAACAAGGCGTTGGATTCTACAGAGATGGGGCGTTGGAATGTTACTTAGTGGAAATCCTGAATTGTGTATTCTATTCAGCCATGCACTCGAATCGTAAACCAAGTGAAAATTTCGTGAACAATTGCTCCCCGAACGGCTCTGGGGGGCTCTACTTCGGCCTCACCCAGAGACGCGGACTACCTTCCACAGCATCCAGCGAAGAGGACACAGGAATGTCCTTAAACTCGGCAGTGCTGCCCCCTGGCCATTCAATCGTTATCTGACAGGTCGGCGGGGCCTGTGCCCCCAGCCCGATGTGAATCATCCGTTCCTGGCTTCCATGGAATCCGTCGCCTGCAGTTAGTTCCGCTCGCCACTGCTGTGACCCACATACAAGCGTGACCGCCGTCCCAATCGCATCACGGGCGGTGGACTTAGCGTGAAGCCTGATCGAAACGTTCTTACCAATCGGTTCGGTCAGGTTTGTCAACAGAAGCGGAGCAGAAGCCAGAGTGCCAACAACAACATCAGGCGCGCCGTCGCAATTCCAGTCTGTGACCAGCGCACATCGCCCAAAGATCGGGCGTTGGAAAACGTCACCGACCTCATCAGTCGCCAGTTGGGTGAACTGAACGCCCTCGTCGTGTCGAAAAATCTGCATGGGCATCGCATACTCGATCTCAGGCTCCTCAAATGTGGCAACGTGTCCGTTTGCCACAAAAAGGTCCCAATCACCATCACAATCAGGATCGAAAAACTGGGTTCCCCAGCCTACGTATGGAAGTCCGGCGTGGCGAAGACCGGTGTCCGCAATTTGATCAACGAAGAACCCCTGCGATTTTTGCACGAACAATGAATTCGCTTCTGCGCTGTAGTTTGTGACCAAGAAGTCCAGCTTTCCGTCTCGATTGACGTCGGCGGCTGCAATTCCCATTGAAGATGTGTATTTCCCCTCCGCGTTCACCGCAACGCCGCGTGCGAATCCGTCATTTTGCAGACGCGGTTTTCCAGCTTTGTTACCATCTGAAGTGCGCGAAGAAACAGGTGTCAGCAAATAGTCTGGTTGACCATCATTCCCCACGAAAAGCGACAACGCGTTTTGATTGATGGGCTCGGAATTTGAGGCTGACGCTAATTCATGGTCGGCGGCCAGAGATCGTGAGGACATCGTGATAATTCCCAGGCCTGGCCCATCTTCCCCTTCATGAGTACACACCGATGGATGAAATATTCCGCGGTCTTGAGACCAGTGAACCTCGTCGAATGCCCCCTTGAATGGCCTGGTCGAGCAGCTGTCGCGGTTACAGTGATCACGAAAAACACGATCCCCCTCAAGATAATTAACGTCGTAAATGTCGGGGTTGCTATCCCCATCCAGATCGGCAATCAGGCAACTTGTCGTCCAACGGCTTGAGGCGAAGCCACAATCTTCTGTGGCATCGCGGAACGTGCCGTCTCCGTTGTTGAGCAGCAGGCGATTCTGTCCGATATTCGCAACATAAAGATCTGGAAAACCATCGTTGTTCACGTCACCTGCGGCGCAGCCCTGACCATAGGCTCCTTCTTTCGCGATGCCGCTGACTTCTTCGACGCTGGTGAACCGCCCGTCGATCTGACGAAAAAAAACGTCGGAAGCCTGGTCCACGGTGGAGGGTAAAAGGCTGCCGTCCGGCCAATCGGCTCCCTGTGTGAAAAACAAATCCGGTTGACTATCCAGGTCGTAGTCAATAACGGCAATCCCGCCGCCGGTCGACTCAAACATTCTGACATTGGTCGTATTCGGCGGTCGGCCAATGTTATACGCGAAGTTCAATCCGAGTTGCTGCGCCTGGTCGATAAATTGAATGCGTGTTGCCTCGCGGTTTCGCATGACTGTTGAGTCGCCGCCTGCAGACTCACTCTCAGTTGGAACCTCGAATTTTGGATATCCATTCAAAGGATGATCGCGCCAGATGTTGTCGCTGGAGACTGTCGGAACAGGCGGCGGCCTGCTGTGGCGGCTTAGCCTGACGAATGCCTCGGCTTCCCAGTTGGGAATGTCAACTTTGCTTCTGGCGAGTCGAAGCCACTGGTAGGCTTCGTTTGGGCGGTCTAATTTTTCAAGCAGATCGACAAGCTTTTTCGCCGTTGACGCATCTTTTCCACCCTCGCGAAGGAACTTGGAGACTTGCTCCCGCAACTGAAACAGTTGTTCGGTGAGTTGTCGATACTGCGGGGCTTCGACTGCATTCAGATTCGTCAGTGCTGAGGAGAGCAAATATGAAGCGCGATACGACGCCGGAATTTTTTGGGCAGCTTCTGAATAGCACCAAATCGCCATCCGGTGCCGACTATCCAAATTACTCCAAAGTCCGCATGCAATCAGCACATCAGGTGAGTGTCTGATTTGTTCAGGGACCTGCTCATACCATTCTTGCAGTGCGGCTGGATCAGTGTCGACCAGGATTTCTCCGAGCAACCCTTGAGCTTCGGCAGCGTCCGGCCGGTGCAACGCAATTCTTTCCAAACGCCTTCGCGCCGTCGCAAATTCCTTTCTTGAAAACTCCTCAATCGCAAGCCCAAGATTCACGCTGATATCGTTGGGCGTTCGCTTTTCTGCTGCCTCCAGTCGTGGCCGATACTCGGGGTGCCTTCGGTCATAGTCCGTCAGCATGACCAGTTCCCGTGCTGCAAGAGACCGTTGGTTCGACTGCGACCGCCACAGATGAGCCGCCTTACTTCGATACCCGGCCATCGCATAATAATCCGCCAGCTTCGATTGTGTGGTCCAATCGAAGTTTCTCGTGGCGGCCTCTTCTTCCAGTTGAGCAATCGCTTCCGTCAGCTTTCCGTTGATCGTTGGGCGTATCTTGATTTCGTCGCTCGGCGTATTGCTACGAGACCCCAAGTCGGGTTGCTGTTCGCGACTGCCAGTTCGCGCATTGGCTGAGGGTGCAGATTCAGGTGGAGGCGGTTCGACTGGACTTCGACTGGAAGTGACTTCAACGGGCTGAGTGCTGTCCTTAACTTCGGGCTCAGATTGAAAGCAGCCACAACACACGCCGATCCAAATGCAACAGGCCAGGTTTCGAAGTTGCATTTGTAAGGACCTCACGTCAGACATTCCGCACCAGCATATTCCCGGGTAGGCGGCGGATGAAACGTTTCATTTCTAATACTGTCAATGTAGACAGGACTCGTGACATATCCAGTTTGGTGGTTCTTAGAACTTCGTCCACGTGGACGGGCGATGTTGTGATTAGGTTTAGCACTTCTTTTTCCTGAGGATTCAGGCTCATTTCACGCGGGTCGTGCACGGTGGTGGCTTCAGCCGATTGAGTCGGTTGGGACAGCGGGCCGAGTTCTGCGAGGACGTCCTCGACGTTGCGGATCAGGGTTGCTCCTTCGCGAATCAAATCGTGGCAACCCGCGCTGGCAAGGCTGTCGACCTGGCCGGGTACCGCGAATACTTCGCGCCCCTGCTCCATTGCATGTCGAGCGGTATAGAGGGCTCCGGAATTGCGTGTGGCTTCGACGACGATTACTCCTAGACTCATGCCGCTGATGATACGATTTCTTTGCGGAAAAAGCCCGGGGCGTGGTTTTTGATCGAGTGGAAATTCGCTGACGACCGCTCCGCTGCGAGTGATGTCGATGGCCAGGTCGGCGTGTTCTGGTGGATAGATTTCCTTCACGCCCGTCGCCATCACCGCAATTGTTCGGCCACCCGCATTCAAGGCGCCACGGTGAGCTGCTCCGTCGATCCCTCGTGCCAGCCCACTGATGATCGTGAAGCCAGCTCGCACCAGCGAACCCGCCATCCGTTCGGCCTGGCGTCGTCCGTACGACGTGCAGCGGCGAGAGCCGACGATTCCGACGGCAAGTTCGTCTCTCGGTTCAAACGTGCCTCGCACGTAAAGTATTCCCGGCGCGTCATCGACGGCGTTCAGGCCCGTTGGATACCCGGGTGTGTGCTTGCGGCGTAGTTTGACACCAAGGTCGACACATCGCGCGAGCATCTCGGTGGCGGCCGCGCGGTGAATGCCGATGGTGATGCGTTCGGCAAGCTGCTTGCCGACACCGTTGACGGTTTGCAATGTTGCCGCTGGCTGGTTGAGGACGTTGTCCGCAGTTTCAAAGCGTTCCAGCAACGTCGCGTGTAGCCTTGGCCCGATTCCCGGAATCAGAGACATGGCCAACGTCGCGTGCACGTCCGCGTCGTGATCGGTGTTGGAACCACTGCCGGAATTATCAGGGACACTCGGTGCCATGGTCTTGACGAACGCCTCCGGAAATGAAAGTCGTCAGCGTGACGGCTTCAGAACCGTCCTGCAGCAGCTTCCAATCATTTCCGTTTAGCCGAAAAATCGCAACGCTGCCTGGCGATATTGGCAGAGATTCGTGGCTAAGCGAGTAAATCAGGCCGGCCATCCCTGGATTATGTCCCACCACCATGATCCCATCATCATCGGCACTGGCATTCTGAACGGCTTCGTTGAGGTTTTCGCTGGCCGATGCGTGATACAGTTGTGCGGCTGCATACAGTGGCGGGTCGTGCCCGCACGCCTTTTTGATCAACTCGGCGGTTTGCGTTGTGCGCACCGCATCAGAATGGACGATGCGATCAATTCGAAAATCGGACAGCATCGCAGCTGTGCTGGTGGCGAGCTGGCGGCCGCGTTCGGTTAACGGCCGTTCATGATCGGACCAGGCTGGGTTGTTAGACGCAGCGTAAGAATGCCGCATCAATATGAGGTGTTTCGCCATCCTTAAAACGCCTCAATCTCCGGAACCTCCGCCTCTGACACCTGTGTGGCAGAAACCGAAGTGATCGGTCCGGCACTTTTTCCGCTGTCGGAAAACGCGGGGTCTGGCATTGGTGCAGGCGTCGCGATGGGCGTGCTTGGCTGAGTGGTCGGCATGGTTCCGCCGTTGTATGGAATCGATTCGCCCGATCCCATGGGCTCAGTTACCGTGCCGCCGATGCCGAAGGGCATCATCGGGCTGAATGGTTGCCCCATCGGGCTACTCGGCGAAGGCATGGTTGGCATCTGGACGGATTGTGACATCATCGGCGGCTGACCATACGCCGGCATGCCCGGATCCTGTTGATGCGCGACCTGGGGTTGCCCCGAATACTGTGGCTGGCTGGCAAACTGCGGCGGCATGTTTGGCGGATTCTGATACGTCAGCTGTTGCTGTGGCATTTGCTGCATTGGAGCGGAAGCCATGTGCATTGGTGCCATCTGAGGACCGAACGCCATCTGCTGTCGTGGCACGCTGCCTGGATGAACGCCTCGCGCCATCGCGGTTTCGCCCATCGGATGATTGGCTCCTACTGCCTGAGCCGCAACAGCCAGTTTTGAGTGTACTTCCGGCTGGTTCCAGTTGGCTTGCAGAGCTCGCTGATACATGGCGACCGCTTCGGTCGGGTTGCCTGTGTCCTGGTGGTACTGCCCCAGATGAGCCAGTGCTGTCGCGTGGTTCGGGTTCACTTGAAGCGCTTGCTGCAGCGATTGAGCGGCCGCATCGGGTTGCCCGAGTTCTCGTTGCAGCCACGCCAGTTCGACATGAGATTCGGCAATGTATGGTTGGGTGGCGGCCCACGTATTCAGCATGCGATGAGCGTCGTGGCCACGTCCCTGTGCCAGCAGCAATTCCGAATAGCCGTGGTATGACGGCTGGTGCGATGGCGACTGCGTCAGAGCTTGCTGGAACAGCTGCTCGGCGCCTGCCGAATCACCCATTTTCATGCGAGCTTTGGCTAGGTTCGCAAGGTAGTCAGGGTTGTTGGGACGACTGGCGACGGCGTTCTGGAATTCCTGAGCCGCCATGGCGTAGTTGCCCTGTTCGTAGTATCCCAGCCCGGACGCATTCGTCATGTAGCCGTTCATGGAATAGCAGCCGGACAGAGTCAGAATGCCGGCGCAAATGGTCACGCTGGCCAGCTTTTGCAGCCATTCGAAGCGCATGGTGGTTGCCTTTCCTGAGAGACGGAGTTGGCAGGGGGGAATGGATCGAAGGGACGATTCGCAAAGTCGTCACACTTGACGGCCTGTCGGAAGCGACAGACGGAACTTTAGCGAATCTTTTGAGAGTTGAGAGATGGAGAGGAGTCGCAGAATACGAGCGTGCGGATTCTGCTGCAACACGGATCTGCCCCCAATGAGGGCTCACTCAATAAGTGAATTTAGCCCTCCGGCAGATGCTGCCGCTAAGATAGCGAAGGATTTTCAGGAGCAAATGCTGCGGAAATGGCAAAATTGTGAGCGAAATCGCAGCGTGGACCGCGATTTCACCCTCAACCGCTGGTTTAACCTTCTGCGACGTTCACATACACCTTCAGCGCGTCGCGGTCTTCGACCAGCAGTCGCATCATTTCGGCGTAGTTCTCAAAGCCGTCCACCGGGTTGGTGAGGATCTTTTCGAGAACGCCAGGAAACGTGACTTCACCGAGAGCCAAGTCTGAAATTCCGGATTCGAAGTGGCGGAAGTTCGCATTGACCGAGCCAACCAGCAGCTTGTTACCAAGCACCCAATTCAGGTTCAGATGGTCACTGGGAACGTCTACTTTGCGTTCGCCACCCGTGATGCTGGTCCAAACAATGCAGCCATTGTGACCGAGGTGCTGCATGCATTCGAAGGCGATGGCGCTGCTGCCGGTGGCTTCCACAATCAGGTCCGGCTTGCCGTGCTTTGCCGCCAGTTCTTCCAAAGACATATCCGCCGTGCTGACGTAAGTTGCTCCCATTCCTTCAGCGACCTCGGCTTTCAGATTGGGTTTCTTCCCGCGAGCCAGCGTGAAGACTTCCATGCCTCGCAGCCGCAGAATGAGTGTCGATAGCAGTCCGATCTGACCAGATCCCGTGACCCACGCCAATTTTGGTTCCCACACTTGCAGCCGCTTTTGAGCCAGCATGGCCTGTTCGACGGCCTTCGCCGCACAGCTCATCGGTTCTGCGAGGACGTGCAGGTGCTTTAGGCCAACCGGCATCCGAACCATGAATTCTTCGTCGTCGACGAAATACTCGGTCAGGTAACCGTGCAACAGGTTGATGCCGCGTTCGTAGTATTCTTCTTCGCTGGTGATGTCCGAACGACCGATGGCGTCGTAAATCGATCCACCGGGACGACGAACTGTACATGTGACGTAATCGCCGGGCTTAACCTTCTTCACGGCCGGGCCAACTTCTTCCACGATGCCGAAGCATTCGTGTCCGATCACGAGAAAGTCGTAGCCCGGAGGCGCGTTGCCGTACAGAGCGTCGTTAATTTCGCGGTCGGTGGCGTCGACGCCGACCTTCAACGTTTTGACCAGCACGCCGCGCCCGTCCGGAATGTCAGTGACAGACGGTTTGTCGAGTTCAGCAAGATGGACACTGTTGGGTGTGCCCGGAATCACGGCGATGGCCTGCATGGTTTTTTCTATCGGTTTGAATCATTGGCAAATGGGCGAAACAAATTCCGCATGAGTCGGGCGATTGTAGAATCCCAATCGTCATCGTTCAAAGCAGCCACGCAATCGGCCAAAGATTGCCGGAAGGTTTGTCAAACCAACTCTGACCAACGAAGAATTCGCGGACCAGCCTAAGCCCGTGAGGTTGGGTTAGCTGAGGGACTCACGGGGGCCGGGCCGTCTGCCGCCGGGAGGCTTCAAGACTTCGCAGACTGACCTCGCCTGGCGGGCCTAGGCGGGCAGAATAAATCCCTGCTGGCTTCAAGCTTCTTCCGACCTTCAAGCGGTCGCAGAAACGCCTCGATTTTGCGACGCCCTTTACTTTGGTCGCACCGCTCAGGCATTCAGGCGTCCAAACTACCAGTTCTTCGGTCGCGGCGATCGCGAAATTCCGTTTGGAATTGAGCTTGCCGCAGGCGGACTTGGCAGACAGGGCGGCCGCTCGCTGTGTGCAGGCATTTGGGGCCGGCGCAACGAAAGCTCGACCTTGCAACAAGGCCGAGCTTCTGTTTCAGTCGCATTAGGCGCGTTGGAACAGTGGATCCGAAAGATCCTGGTCCGCGAATTCAAATGGCAGACTCGTCCGCTTCGCCGGTTCGGATACGCACGACGCTTTCGATGTTGGAGACGAAGATTTTTCCGTCACCCACCTGGCCTGTGCGAGCTGCGTTGACGATGGCTTCGACAATCGTTTTTTCCACGTCGTCAGCCACGACCACTTCGATCTTTACCTTTGGCATGAAGTCCACAATGTACTCCGCACCTCGGTACGTTTCTTTGTGCCCCTTTTGCCGACCGAAGCCGCGAACTTCAGTGACTGTCATGCCATGAACGCCAGCCTCGGTAATGGCCGATTTCACGTCTTCCAATTTGAAATGGCGAACTACCGCCTCAATCTTCTTCATCGTTTGATCACCCGTATCATAGTTCAGAGTTTATAGAAAAATATAACCTTCTTCGCCGTGCTGACTGATATCCAGCCCCTGGACTTCCTGCTGTTCGCTGACACGCAGCCCCATGACAGCGTCCAGGATTTTCAGAATGACAAACGTGCCGATAGCGCTGAAGCCGACGGCCGCAACGACGCTGACAAGTTGAGTCATAATCTGTGCCGAATGACCGTCAATCGCGCCGCGACTCTCACCGCCCGTCACGACCGAAGTCGCGAACACGCCCGTCAGAATTGCTCCCAAAATGCCGCCCAATCCGTGAATACCAAAGGCGTCCAAAGAGTCATCATAGCCAAAGGTGTTCTTCAGTGTTGTGCAACTGAAAAAGCAAAACAGCCCTGCCGCGAATCCCATCAGGATTCCACAAATCGGAGTCACCGATCCAGCCCCCGGTGTGATGCATACAAGGCCAGCAACCGCGCCGGAACATGCTCCCAAAACGCTTGCTTTGCCGTGCTTAAACCACTCGCCCAACGACCATGATAAAACGCCTGCTGAAGCTGCAAGGTGAGTCGCAAACAGGGCGTTTACGGCTTTGCCGTCTGCAGCAAGCCCGCTGCCGCCATTAAAGCCAAACCAGCCCACCCAAAGCAGGCCAGTGCCGATGCAGGTATATGTTAAGTTGTGCGGCATCATCGCCTGAGACGGGAAACCTCGACGGCGGCCGATCAGCAGGGCGCAAACCAATGCTGAAACGCCTGAGCTGATGTGCACGACCAATCCACCTGCAAAGTCAATTGCCTGGTATTTTGCTCCTGCGGTGGCTTCGGAAAGCCAGCCGCCTTCGTCCCATACCCAGTGAGCGATCGGACAATAGATCAGCAGTCCCCACACCACGCTGAAAACTGCCATCGTGGTGAATTTCATGCGTTCAGCAAACGCACCGCAGATCAGGGCCGGAGTAATGATGAAGAACATGCCCTGAAACGCGACGATGATTTGATCGTTTATGCACTGTTCCACCGTGAGACCGCTTGCGCTCGACGGTGTGACACCAGCCAGCAATAAATGTTCGAAGTTGCCAAAGTAAGCGCCGGAACCTCCGAACGCCAGGCTGTAGCCGATAACGGCCCAGACGACGGACATCAGTCCCATCAGGAACACGCACTGCATCATCACGCTGAGGATGTTCTTTTTGCGAACCAGCCCGCCGTAAAACAGAGCCAGTCCGGGACAGGTCATCATCAGCACGAAGGCGATACTGACCAACATCCACGCGACATCGGCTTTGTCGTAGACTGCCGCCGGCGCCTCATCTTGTTGCTGAGTTGTTATTTCATCATCAGACGCTGTGTCTGAAGGTTGCGGTTCGGTTACGCCCGTCGTGGCGGGACTAATCACGTCGCCGTTTTGGACGTCAGTGGTTTGAGCCACCAGGTTGCCACAGGAACTTAGAATTACCGCCAGCAGTAGCAATCGCCTAAACGAGTTCGTCATGGTGAGGTTGTACCTTGCCCATTAGTTTTCGTTGAAACACACATTGTGCTCGAACTCGAGTGCGCGAAGCTTTTTTTCGTTTTGGAGAAGTGCTAGCTGATTGGAAACAGACGCCTCAAAGACGGTAATCCCTGAAGCGTTCTCGCCTGTTTTTATTCTGCCGCTGATTGTGGAATCGCGAAACGGCCGTTGGCGACCGTGTGATCGCCGTGTGCGAAAAATCTATTCGTCTTCGATTTTCTTGATCGCAGCCGGTAAGTCTTTATCCACAATCCCCTGTACGCCACGCCCATCACTATGAAGTCGGTCGTCGACTCCATACTGAATGTCCTCGTGATCGATCTCCCAGAACGCAGCAATTTCCTTACGAGGAACCGTTTTCAGGTTTCGGACTAGCCGAAAACCTACACCGCGAGCTGGGTCGTCCGTAAACCACCACGGGCTCTTAGGCAAATTTGGGTCCGTAGTTCGCCATTCTTCAGAATCGGACCCAAGTCGCGACGCACACCGGCATTCTTCTGCTTCGAATTCCCACGATCCGCCGCGAATCGCACGAGGGTCAACCTCTTCGGGCCGCACCCAGTCTTTCGCCGCATTTAGCATTCCGTCAGTAGTTTTATAAGGCTGGAGATAGTCAATGACCCATTCGGCCGCGTTGCCGTGCATGTCGTACAGGCCCCACGGGTTCGGTTTTTTTTGGCCGACATTTTTTGTTCCTTCATCATCTGTGTTGTCGACATACCACGCGTAATCGCCTAGTTTTGAGGCATCGCTGCCGAAATGGTAAGCAGTTGAGGTGCCCGCTCGGCAGGCATATTCCCATTCCGCTTCTGTCGGGAGGCGGAATTGACACTCAGTAATTGCCGACAGCCACTTGCTGTATTGCTTGCAGGCGTACTGAGTCACCGTGACGGCCGGTTGTCTGGGATCGGCTCCGTATTCGAACGTAAAATCTGGTTCGTAAAGCACTGTGGGAGCCGTGATGGCGTCAACTTTGTTCTCTTCCGTGACCGTTCGGATTTTGGCGACCTCGAACGCTTTGAAAGCATCGTACAGATCCATGAAGATCTTGTATTCGGCCCACGTGACTTCGTGGCGAGCCATCCAATACGGATCGACAGCGATTTTCCGTTGAGGGCCTTCAGTTTCCTCTCGGCCGGCTTCGTCCTGAGGGCTGCCCATTGTGAATTCGCCGCCTGGGATGGGTTCCATCCAGAACGACACGTCTGTGCCTGGAATTTTCACTTCATAAGGAATCATGTAGCCGTCATCGACTTTGACAAAGCGACCGGATGACGGCTTTTCTTTGACCAAACCGGGCGTTTCGGCGGCCACGGCGATCCCGCTGGCTACCGACAGAAGTACACAAAGGGCGGTTCTTAGTCGCATAAATATTACTTTCGCAGCTACGATGCTGATGTTGGGCAGTGTCGGCACCGACGAACCGGCGCGATTAAAGTGGAACCTTTCCGAAATCTGCGTGAGTCGCAAGGGGTTACGGGCCGGTTGCTATTATTGTTGCGTGATCACCAGGCCAGAACAACGTCATAGACAATTCCATGTTGCGCTGTCACGAAATTCGGCGTTGCAATCAGTGTTTTGGAAGCATGCGCGTGACATGAGCTGGCAATAGCGCCGCGCATCCATTCTTTCGAAATGCCATCATACGGCCCCTTTCGCCCACATTCCCCGATATCGCCATTATGCTTGCTGCAGTTTTTGAATCGTTTCAGGGGCCGCTGGAAATTTCCAGAACGGCCGCTCCGGTTCCCCGACCGGATTCCGCCATCATTAAGGTGGAAGCCTGTGGGATCTGCCGTAGTGACTGGCACTGCTGGATGGGCCACGACAGCGATGTCCAGTTGCCTCACGTTCCCGGCCACGAACTGGCTGGCACGGTGGCTGAAGTGGGAACCACCGTGAAGCAATGGCAGCCGAACGCGCGAGTGACCGTGCCGTTCAGTTGTGGCTGCGGAACGTGCCAGCAGTGCGCTTCCGGTAACCAGCAGATTTGCGACAACTACACTCAACCGGGTTTCACGCATTGGGGAGCGTTCGCTGAGTTCGTGGAAATCCGGCACGCCGACGTCAACCTCGTAGCGCTGCCGGATTCGATCGACAGCGTTACGGCGGCGAGTCTGGGCTGCCGGTTTGCCACATCGTTTCGTGGTGTCGTGCATCAGGGGCGAGTCACCGCTAACGATATCGTGGCGGTCCACGGCTGCGGCGGAGTCGGGCTGTCCGCCATTATGATCGCGGCCGCTCTTGGCGCGCGAGTGATCGCGGTGGACATCAATGACGCTCAACTGCAGAAGGCGAAAGAATGCGGAGCCGACGTTGTCTTGAATGCAGCGGATGAATCCAACGTGCCGGACGCCATGCAGCAGCTTTCGTCCGGGGGAGCAACGGTTTCCATCGATGCATTGGGCAGTCGCGTCACGTGCTTCAATTCGATCGCGTGCCTGCGGAAGCGAGGACGGCATGTGCAGATTGGACTCACGCTGGGCGGCGACTCCGACCCACCGATCCCTATGTCGCAGGTGATTGGCAGGGAACTGGAAATCGTCGGCAGCCACGGCATGCAGGCGTTCGAATACCCAGCAATGCTGAAGATGATCGAAGACGGCCAACTGCAACCGAATAAGCTGGTCGGCGAACGCGTTTCGCTGTCGGAGGCGTGTCTGCGATTGCCAAACCTGAACAACTTCTCCAGCGTCGGCGCAGTCGTGATTGATCGGTTTGATGTTTAAGCAACGCCGGCCTGCCAAAGTCCGCTCGATGACCGGATGTGCTTCGAAGCCGTTTACTGCGAGCGTTTCTTACTGCGAGGGCCTCTCCGCCGCTCCTATCAGCAGGGCCGCGATGCGTTTTGCCACGTCCGGCGTGTGCTGACGGGTCGCTGAGGTCGCCATCTCAGACCTTCTTTCCGGTGTTTGACTCAGCATCTTAACAGCTTCCGCCAGCCGCTTCGTCACGTCGGGGGCTCGCTGATCAATAACGATTGCGGCACCGGCGTTCTGGAAGTAATCCGCGTTTACTGCCTGATGGTTGTCTTTGGCTGATGGCAACGGAATCAGAATTGAAGCTCGCCCTGCTGCTGCGATTTCCGCCAACGTGATCGCGCCCGCTCGACTAATGACAAAATCAGCAGTGTCTAGCGCGGCCGGAACATCGGCAATGAAAGCTCGTACGTCCACTGTGATTCCTGCTTGTTTCCAGGCCGCAGCGATCCGAGATTCATCGGCCGATCCGGTTTGATGGATGATGCTTACCCTCCGCGCGTCGTCACAGCCAACAGCCAACTCCGCGTCAGTGAAGGTCTTGACCAGAAGATCGTTCAACGCGGAAGCTCCCTGGCTTCCGCCAAGAATTAGTAAGGTCGGCGGGCGTTCGCCATGAGGTCTGTCCTCGCCCGTAGCAGTCGTCGTTGACACCTTGTTGGTTTGTAGCAATGGGATTCCGCATTCCACCGCCAAACCCCAACGCGGCGGTTTTTCCACGGGCCAGCCAGTCAGCGTGCACGTCGCGACAAATCGCAGCCACAAATTCGCTCGACCAGGCACTCGGTTGGCTTCGAACAGCAGCGGCCGGATTCCGCGCGATCGAGCGGCCAGGACTCCGGGCACCGACGCAAACCCTCCCATGCCCAGCACAACATCAGGCGGATCCGTTTTGAAGTGGCGACGGCACTGGCGAAAGGATTTCCAGACGTTGGCCAGATATCGCAGCCCACGACCGGACGACGTCAACGGTAGTGCAACGATCGTGATGCGGTTGGCAGCGTCGCTGTTCGACTCGGTCCACGCGGCCAGCATCTTTCTGTCGATTTCGCGGTCGCTGGTGAAGAACGTGAACTTCGCGTCTGTGTTTTCTTTCAGGACCGCCTGCGCAATGGCCATGGCGGGGGTCAAATGCCCGCCTGAACCGCCGCCGCAGAATGCAATATGCACGGGTTTCGCCACTCTGCGTTCCTGTCGCTGCCGTCCGAACCAATCGTTGGGTGCCGGTTATAGCAGGCCCTGACTGTTGGGGCGATCATGGACTGGTTGAATTCAGGTATGCGGTCCTGCGCGCGGCCTTTGTTGTCCGTTTCCGCGATACAACCGTATCAGGCTGAGCCCGTCTTCGGCAATCGCAGGGCCGCTGCTTGAACACCGGCGACGCAGTGCCTACGCTGTGGGTCGCGATCGTTCACCGTGTCCGGGTCAGCCTCCATTCAGCAGCACTCCCTATGATTCTCAGCGGCAGCGAAATCAAAAAGCAACTTGGCACCAATATTAAAATTGAGCCCTACTGCGACGACCAGCTCAATCCCAACAGCTACAACCTGACGCTGCATGATGAATTGTTGGTGTACGAAGAGATCATTCTGGACATGAAGCGGCCGAATCGCTTTCGCCGCCTCACAATTCCGGAAGAAGGAATGGTGCTGCAGCCGAATCAGCTGTATCTGGGCCGCACGATCGAACACACGGAAACTCACAATTACGTGCCGATGCTGGAAGGTCGCTCGTCAATCGGCCGCCTTGGGCTGTTTGTTCACGTGACGGCGGGATTCGGCGACGTCGGCTTTTGTGGCTTCTGGACTCTGGAAATGTTTGCCGTGCAGCCGGTGAGAATCTATCCTGGCGTGCAGGTGTGCCAAATTTTCTATCACTCGGTGGATGGCGACGTGACGGAATATCAGAGCGGCAAATATCAGCACAACACCGACATCCAGCCCAGCCTGCTGTTCAAAGAACTCGGCATCCGCGACGACAACCAAATGCGTCTGGAATTCGAAGACGGCAACCGCGACGCCTAACCGACCAGCATCGTTCGAAAAGTACGAGACGGAATACGCCCGCCGCCCACCCGTCCGCGACCACCGGGAGCACCGCCGGCGATTCCGCCCTCAAACCGTCACCCGCCCACCACGCCAACCGCCCGTCGGTGCGTACCGACCTAGAATTCGACGGCAAAGCGAGTTCCGGCGATGAGGTAGGTGCCGTCTGTCGCGCCGGTAATTGGGTCGCGGTCGTCGATGTCGCCGTAGATCAGATTGAACTGCAACTTCGAATACGCAGTCCAGTGCCAATTGACGGCCAGAGTCGCGGATTCGCCGACGCCGCCCAGGACGTCTGCGTCGCTGATGTCGAGGTACGAATACCGAGCGGCCACGCCCCACGCACCCCAGCCCCGTTTGGTACAGCGATCGCAACGGTCGACAAGGAAGAAGTCTTCGAACGGCTCAAGGCGGCCCAGCGTTCCACTTTTTCGGTCGTAAGGGATGTGTTCGCCGGTCAGCATGTAGTTGGCGTAGATGTAACCACCGTGAAACTGAGTGTCAGCAAAACCATCTCGCTGCATATAGTTTTGCATGAGTTCGCCGGCGATCTGCAACGGTCCAACGTTGAAGATGCTTTCTAATCCGATGGTTTCAAACCATTCGGCACCAGCGATGCGTCCGGTGTTCAGCCAGCGAGCAGTGCTGCGGGCTTCTGGTCGCGTTCGAAAACGACCTTCGTTGCGGTGACCGTCGGTACCGTTGTCCGTTCCGTCCGGGTGACCCACCATGCCGGCGACGGCCCAGTGAAAATAGCCCTGGCCGTCTGAACATTCGTCGTACCACGGGCTGCCGGCGACACGAAAGTTCACACTCATCTGCCGCTCGTCGCCGAGGTACCGGCCATCGGTCGTGATGTTTTCAAGATAGAAAGCACCGTACTGCCAGATCAGACTTTCGTCATCTGTGTTACTGTAGAAACAAATGCCGGGTCGTCGAGCGTCTTCGTTGAAGGCTTCTGTGACAAAAGGACGCTCTAAGAAAACGTTGTACCGGCTGCTGTTCAGCGGGTCGAGACCGAGCGGTCGTTTTTGATTGCCGACTTGAATGCGATAGTTGTTCGGCAAGTTTTTGAAGCCGATATAGACGTCCTTCATTTCGGCGGTTTGCGGATTGTTGAAGTCGACCTGTGTTCGCCAGTACATCGACTCCAGAATATCGCCCTTCATTTCCAGGCGGATGCGGCGGAACCTAAAACGGTCCTCCGGATCCGAACCATCGTTGGCCGCATTGCCGTCTGCACCGTCTCCAGCGATTGGGTTTTCGAAGAATCCCACGCCGCCGTCGTCGTTAAGGAAGTCCCAAAAGTCGGCATGAATACGGCCGTTAATTTTGAAGGTTGGCTTCTTTTTGGCGTCCGCTTTCTTCTTCTCTTCCGCCTCATCAAACTCCGTCCATGCTTCGTCTAATTCTTTCCAACCTTCCTCCAGCTTCTTTAACCGCTCTTCGAAGGTTGGCTGTTTTTCTTCGTCTTCCGAACTCGCGTCTTCAGAATCATCGCTCGCGAAAGTTCCCGCCGCCTTGCGACTGGCAACCGTCGCGTTGGCCATGTAGTCACTCACGGGCGGGATGGGAAGCGGTTCGTCAAAAAGTCGCGTGTGGGACGACTGGCGAAACGGCGTGCCGGCTTGCTGTTCTAACTCGCGCACCCGCTCTTCAGTCTGTTGCAGGCGACTGAGCAATTCTTCGAACGTTACGTCGTTGTCCGCAGCGCCTGTCTCGCGCAGCGGCGACAGCACGAATAGCACGCAAAGAAGAAGGATTGGCTTTTGCAACGTGCGAACTTTCTGCGACGAATATCCCCGGATGTGCGTTCGGTACGTCCGATTTGATCGTCACCAACAGCACGATCGTCACAATTAGCCACAGCAAACATTAACAGTCTTAACATTTCCGACACAGTTCTAACGGTCAGGTTTGCTACCCAGGCTAGGCTGCCAGGCGAGTTGCGGCAAACATTCCGGCCACGATGTTGCTGAAACTGACGTTGAGGCCGAAAAGCTCGCGAAAACATTAAAGCTCGGCGGTGTCCATGGTTTAGCGGTGAAGTTTCCGCAGGCCGATGTCCTGGCGGTGCTTGTTGAGCGTTTCCAGGGCCTCAGGCAACTTCGCAACGAAGCGAATCAGTTGAGACGACGAACAGCCCAACGCCGCGGCGGCTTTGCGGACGTCGTAATCCTTTGCACATAGAGCATCCAGGGCTTCAGCCAGCATGGATGGAAAATCGGCATGTTGATCGCTGCAGCTGATTTTGCCGTTGCGGCAACGCGTCTGCCACAGTGTCGACGGGAGCACCTGTTCTGAATTCGTCGCCCTATAATCCATTGCCAACTGCAACCGCAGCCGCCGGATGGCCACACGCCGATTTTGGTCCTGACTACGGCGTTCTGAAGCGGCAGCCGAAATCCCGGTCGGACGATGGATGATCTCGATGGCTGTTTCAACTTTGTTGCGATGCTGCCCGCCCGGTCCGCTGGCACGGGTGCGTCGAGTGTCGCAGTCCTGCGTTAGCGTTTGTTCGTCAACACACGCCGGGTGCCTGTGGACAGATTCTGTGTCGCTGGATTCGTCAGTCATGAGTTATTCGGTAAACTATTACTGGTCATTTTTGCCAACCTGGTTTCGTCTGGTCAGGTTGCCTGTCGGCTGGATGTCTGTTTTTGAATTTGGTCCGGGAACACAACGATGAGTCTGCCATCCGTCGAACTTCTGGAATCGCGTCACACGTTTCCTGGTCCTTATACGTTTAAGGTCATTGGATCGGCTGAGGCGAATTTCACCGGCCGCGTTATCGCTCATGTCCGCGACGAACTGCGAATGGAACTGGATCCTCCGTATTCGTTGCGGTCCACAAAAAAAGGCGATCATGTTTCGATCACCATCGAACCGGAATGCGAATCGCCTCAACAGGTGATCGCCATCTACAGTCGCCTGACAGGCATGGATGGGTTGTTCATGTTGCTGTGACGGCGTTGATTGCAGAACAGCACCGAGACCTGTCAGCCACGGTCTTCAAATCGCACATTTTTAATGTCCTCATCTGACGACGAATCTGAATCCGGATCCACGACTCGAACGCTGGGACCTTCGGCGTCAGAATCATCCGGCTGAAACTCCGGCCCCATGGTCCAGCTGTTCACCTGAAACGTCGCAACGGTGCGGGCCTTAAACCAGCGCACCAGAAACGTCGCCAGCTGGTTGCGAATTTTCGGCACCAACAATGAGAACCCAACACAGTCAGTCAGCAGGCCCGGCGTAATCAGGAACGCGCCCGCGAAAAGGATCATGACACCGTCGAGAATCTCTTTCGATGGCGACTTACCATGAGCCATCTGCTGGTGCGCGTTCTTCCAGGCTTTCATGCCCTGTCGCCGAGTCAGGCTGATGCCCACTACGCCCGTGACCAGCACGATCAGTACCGTGACGAAGATGCTAGTGTGCTCAATCAGCTGCGTGAGCAACGCGAGCTCAATCAGCGGAATGAGGACAATGAAGAGAATTGAACGACCAAACACGTGAATTTACCCCGCGAGCAGCGTTTTCAATTCGTCAGCCGCCAGGCTGGAAACTCGCAACGTCGCCATGCTGAAATCGCCATGATCTGTGTGGCGGTTTGGAACCGACACCGTGACGGCTCCGGCTGCGCTCGCCGCTCGAGTGCCTGTTTCGCTGTCTTCCAACACCAGCATGTTTGCCGTCGCCACATTTAACATTCCGGCCGCCGTTTCGTAAATCTCAGGATGAGGTTTTCCGTGAGTCACGTCCTCCGCCGTTAACGTAATGGGAAATCGCGACAGCAGATCAAACTTTCCCAGAAGTGTTTCCATGTAATCGCGCGGTGAAGACGTGGCGACCGCCTTTGGCAGGCCGCGGCGTTCGACCAGATTCAGCAGCTCAAGCAACCCCGGCATCACGGCCAGGCAGTCGGACGCTGCGGCCCAGAATAATTCTCGTGTCTCCGTTTTCAGTTCTTCGATTGGATCGTCAATGCCTGTCAGGTCTTTCATGGCCTGAAACGCTTCGTCCGGCCGACGTCCCAACATCGCACGGTGGATTTCGTCCGTCATCGACAGGCCGCGGCGAGACAACAGTGCTCGACCGGCTATGTCGAACACGTCCTCGGTGTTCAGCATCAGGCCGTCCAGATCGAAGACAACCGCGTGAATTGCTGGTGCTGGAGCGGGCATGGCTATTTCAGTTCGCTAAGTTTTGCGTTGCGATAGCTTAAATCCAGCAGCTCCATCGGGTGCAGGACGGGCGTGTCGTGCCCTGCTTTCTTAAGATGAGCCTGTAATTGCAGCGAACAGCCCGCGTTGCCGGAAGCAATGATGTCGGGATTCACAGCAAGCAGGTTGTTCGTCTTACGCTGACCCAGTCGGTCGGCCATTTCCGGTTGAGTCAGGCTGTAACTTCCCGCCGCGCCGCAACACAGTTCCGGTTCGGCGATGGGCTTTAACTGAATGCCAGGGATCAGGTTCATCAAGTCGCGCGGTGGCTGACGAATCTGCTGAGCGTGTTGCAGGTGGCAGGCGTCCTGATAGGCCACCACAGCGTTGATTGGCCCGACGGGTTTGCGCGGTCCGAGGTCCGCCAGAAACTCAGACACGTCTTTGATCTTCGAGACAAACTTCGACGGATCGATACTGCTGCTTTTGGCAATTTCTTCGGCGACGTGCGAGTAATCTTTCAGCATCGAACCGCAGCCAGCCACATTCACGATCACAGCGTCCAGACTGTCGTTATCGAACGCCGCGACGTTTTGCTGCATTAGTTCAATCGCAGGTTCTGCCGCGCCACTGTGATAGTGGATCGCTCCGCAGCACGCCTGAGCCTGCGGGATCACGACGTCGCAGCCGTTTTCCTGCAGCACGCGAGCCGTCGCCCAGTGGACTCGGCGAAACATCGCGTCCGCGACGCATCCCAAAAACAGCCCGACTGTGGCTCGCCGTTCGCCCTTCGCGGGAAGGAATTCCGGCAACGCCGGCAGCGATTTGTTGAGAGTGGGCAATTGATCCTGCATGCGCCGCAGTCGAGCGGGAAGCAACTTTGTGAGTCCGACTGCATTCGCCAGCCGATCCAGTTTCAGCGTCTGCATTAAGCGCGCCGGAGCCAGCGCCCATGCCATTCGTTTTCGGCTGGGAAACAGACCATACATGATCCAGCGATGAAACCAGTCCGGCTTCTTCGGCTGGGGTGGAGTGGTGTCGTTGGAAGCAGCAGCTTGCAAACCCTGTTGCATTTCGACTCGGAAAGGTTCCAGCAACCTTCCGTATTGCACGCCGGACGGACACGCGGTTTCGCAACTGCGGCAATCCAGACACAGGTCCAGATGCCCCCTCACTTTTTCCGTCAGGTCCAGCCGTCCATCGACAACCGACCGCATTAAATAAATGCGTCCTCGAGGGCTGTCGTTTTCATCGCCGGTTTCGACATACGTCGGGCAGGCGGACGTACACAGGCCGCAATGGACGCAGTCCAGAAACCGATCGTACGGAATGGATTGGCCAATGGTCGGCGGCTTTGGGGTGGGATCGTTGGCGGGCATTTATTCAACAAGAAAAACAGAGTGTGGATCAAACGTGCTTCGAAGTCGAGTCGACAGTGGGTCCGTCGCTTTGGCCGGGTGGTCGACATCCCATTCGCTGACAGTGCCGCCGTGTTTAGCCGCGACTTCTTCGCAAACGGATCGCACTTTACCGTCTTTGATTTCGTCACCAGCGAACAGAATGGCGTTTCCGGCGTGGCCCTGAGTGGAATACCCGCGTTCTGAAAGTTCGGACACGATGGCGACCAGTTTTGACGGCAGGGTTCGAATCTGAACGTCGCCGTTGTGCCAGCCGTAGCCAAACGATCGACAATGTTGCGTGACCGACCAGCCAGGATGACCACTGAAATCTATTTCTTCGCTGCCTGCGCAGTCCTGTCGCAGTTGTTTGATTTGCCAGTCGCAGGATGTTTCCGTTCCTTCGACGCCGATGCACAGCGAATATGGCAGGTTCTTCCGTTCGCTGTCTGGCCCCGTGCGTTGCTTCGCGAGTTCCGGCGATGCAAACGTGAAGTCCATCATCACTGGCGTGGCCGCTGTGACGTTCAACTTTTCCAAAGCGGCATCAAAATCTGCCACCTGGTCGAAGCGAAACGTTCTGAGGTCCGAATGCTCGGGAATCGGTTTCAGCTTAAACGTGAGCTGCGTGATAATTCCCAGCGAACCTCGTGAGCCAACCATCAGGCGACACAAATCGTAACCAGCCACGTTCTTGACGACTCGCCCGCCCGCGTGGAAAATTCGCCCCTGACCGTCGACCGCTTCGATGCCAATCACGTAGTCGCGCAGAGTCCCATACGCAAACTGCCTCGGCCCGGCCAGATCGCTGGCCACGAGTGCTCCGACGGTCATGGTGGGATCGAAGCAATCGACCGGCAGTTGCTGCTTTTCTTCGGCGAGGATTTTCTTCAGTTCCGTGAGCGGCATGCCCGCCTGCACGGTGATGGTCATGTCGCGAGCCGGGTAGTCGACGACAGCTTCCATGTTTCGCAAGCTAACCGGCCGTGAAGTGTCGGACTTTGTCCTGCCTTTGCCGCCAACTTTGCGAGCTGTCCGCAGCGCGAAGCCATCCTTTGCTGCGGCGCGCACAATGTCGGCCACTTCTTTTGTAGAAGCGGGTTTGAAGGCTTCGAATGGTGAGCTGTTGTTCAACACTTATCTCCGCTGTTGGGTGTTCTCTTGCCAGGCAGGTTATTACGTGTAAGTCGTTCGGCCAGTGCGACTGAGCGAACTGAATTCACGACTAAAACCTTCCGACATGCAGAACCCAATAATCTCGACTCGGCGAGTCGAGCCACAATAAAACCAGACGACTCACGTCCTCGGCTCGCCCCTATTTTCTTTCCAGCGACCAACGGGAGCACCGCCGGCGCTTCAGCCGTCACACCGTCACCCGTCCACCACGCCAATCGCCAGGCGGGCCGTCCCGCCCTACATGGCGGCGCGGCGTGAGGGGTGGGATTGTTGGATGTGTTCCATGCCGCAGGCTCCCGCGGTGGGCAGTAACTTGCCGGGGCTGCAGTGGCCGGATGGATTGAACACTTTGCGGACGTCCTCCATTACGATTAAGTCCTCTTCTGTGAACAGACGATTCATGAAACTGATTTTCTCGACACCGATCCCGTGTTCGCCGGTCACGCTGCCGCCGAGGTCGATGCACTTGCTGAGGATTTCGTCGCTGGCCAGCATCACTCGCTTGATCTGTTCTGCGTCGCGTTCGTCAAACAGCAGAATCGGATGCAGGTTGCCGTCGCCCGCGTGGAAGACGTTCACCACACGAATGTCGTGCCGTTCGCTTACTTCGGCGATAAAACGCAGTATTTCCGGCACCTTCGTGCGCGGCACAACGCCGTCCTGCGTGCAATAGCTGGGACTAAGCCGCCCGATTGCGCCGAATGCCTGCTTGCGGCACTTCCACAACAAAGCTCGTTCTTCTTCGGTTTGTGAGAGTCGTACTTCGCGAGCTCCCGTGTCTTTGCAAAGCTGCGTGATTGTTTGTGCCTCGGCATCCACAGCCACTTCCAGGCCATCGACTTCGATCAGCAGAACAGCTTCAGCGTCCAGCGGGAAGCCAAAGTGGAACGCTTCTTCCAAGGCGCCGACAATGCCCTTGTCCATCATCTCCAGAGCTGCAGGAACGATGCCGGCACCGATGATGTTGCTGATGGCCTGAGTTGTGTCGTCGATCGAATCGAAGATCGCAAGCATCGTGCGGTAGGCGGCTGGGTTGCGAACGACCTTTACCCACACTTTTGTGACGATGCCGAATGTGCCTTCGCTGCCGACGAAAAGTCCGGTGAGGTCGAAGTTGTTGCCGCGGCCAGTTGGTCCTCCGAGTTGGACAAGGTCGCCGTCTGGAGTGACGAACTCAATGCCAATGACGTGGTTGACCGTCACGCCGTATTTTAGGGTATGAGGCCCACCGCTGTTGGTGGCGATGTTGCCGCCGATTGTGCAGGCTCCCTGACTGGATGGATCTGGGGCATAATGGAAGCCACTCCCGGCGAGGGCTCGCGTGAGGTTGATGTTGACCACGCCCGGTTCAACCACGGCGTATCGATCTCGCAGATTGATCTCCAGAATTTGCCGCATCTTTGTCAGAGCGATCATCACGCCGCCACCGACCGGCAGGCAACCGCCCGCTAAACTCGTACCTGCACCACGCGGTACGAATGGGACATCGCTGGCTAGGCAAGCTTTGACGATGGCCACGATTTCGTCCGCGGTCTCCGGAAAGACCACGACGTCGGGGACATTTTTTTCGACGATATAGCCGTCGCATTCGTAGACGAGCAATTCGTCTTCGGAAGACAACAGCCGCGCAGGCCCGACAATCCTCGCCAGGTCTCGCAGGAATTCCGGCGTGATGACACAAGTGGGTTGAGAAGACGTTGCCGCAGTCATTTAGTAGTTGAATCCGTTTTTACGCACGTGAACCTGAGGATCGAACTCCGCCGCATCTTTAAATGCCTTAGCTGCCGTAATGTCGGCCAGGTAAATCACATGATCGCCCGCTTCCATCTGAGACACGATCGTGCCTTCCATCGAAGCCATGGCGGCCATCAGCAATGGAAGTCCGTTTTCGGCGGTCGTCGTTTCCACACCTGTGAAAGCATCGGCGTCAGGTTCGAATCCTCTGCCAAAATGCTTGAACAGAACGCTATCGCCCTTCGACACCTGATTGACGGTGATTGGCGATCCCGCCTTCAACCAATCGGTTAGGTAGCGGGATTTGTTGACGGCGATTGTGATCTGCGGCGGTTCGAACGACGCTTGCTGCAGCCAACTGGCCAGCAATCCGGTTTGCTGACCGGCACCGTCGCCCGCCACCAGAATAAAAACGCCACTGGGAACTCGGCCCAGCACGGGCGCGATTTGATCTTTGGTCTGCTGATTCATCGTTGAAATTTCGTTGGTAGAAGACGTATGAGGTCCGCTCCATCATAGTGGCGTGCGACGTCTTGATAAATCAAGTCGGGTGAAATCCGTCTTTAGCGCGGGAAAACGGCAAGCGATGCCCGAATTTAGTCATAAACCGCTTCAGGTTCCGCGTTTTGGATCGTATAACGTGTCAGAGTGGGAACGTCTCAGATGAACAGGAATACCACTGCTTTCTAATTCAGCACAACCTCGAGCCACAGCTAGACAATTAGGCAAACTTGACTGCCTTCATCCGACGGTGGTCAATTCAGTGAGTCATTAATGACGGACGTAGGCGGAATAAACGGAATTATCGGTCACAGTCCTCAAATGCAGGAAGTGTTCCGAGTGACGCGAAAGGTGGCGCCTAGCTCCGCCACCGTGTTGCTAACCGGCGAAACGGGAACCGGCAAGGAACTGATTGCGCGAGCTTTGCATGAACTCAGTTCGCGAGCGACCGGGCCGTTCGTCCGCGTAAACTGCGGCGCGCTGTCGGAAAGTTTGCTGGAAAGCGAGCTGTTCGGGCACATGAAGGGAGCCTTCACGGGGGCTCATGAGACGCGAACCGGGCGGTTTGAGGCGGCTCATGGCGGCACCGTGTTTCTGGACGAAATCAATTCGGTCAGCTACCAGTTGCAGGTCAAGTTGTTACGCGTGCTGCAGGAGCAGGAATTCGAACGCGTGGGGGACACGAAGACCATTCGAGTCGATTGCCGGGTTGTTGCCGCGACGAACGTGGACCTGACCGACGAAATCAAGGCCGGCCGGTTTCGCGAAGACCTTTACTATCGCCTGAATGTGATACCGATTTACCTGCCCGCCCTGCGCGAGCGGCGCGACGATATTCCCTCGCTGGTGAAGTTCTTCGTCCGGCGATATGCGGAGCAGAATGGTTTCGCCGTTGCACGAGTCACCACGAATGCGCTGAACTTTCTGAGTCAGTATGAATGGCCGGGCAACGTTCGCGAACTTCAGAACTACATCGAACGCGCGTTAGTGCTGGCGTCGTCTGACGAAATTGACGCTGCTGACCTGCCGACTCATGTTCGCGGCCTTGCTCCCGTGAGAATTGGCCGCAACGAAGATAACGACATCGAGACCCTGTGCACATCTCTTGTGAGTCAGGGAATTGCGGCATCCGGCGAAGAATCGACCGACGTATACAATGCGGTCGTCAGTCAGGTCGAACGCGAAGTGATTCTGCAGGTGCTGAGGCAGTGCCAGGGCGTGCAGACTCGTACCGCGACGCGTCTTGGGATCAATCGCAACACACTGCATAAAAAAATCGACGAGTACGGTCTGCAGCAGGAATCACGGTAGCGGGCGAGGCATCTCTGGGATTTTGCGGGAATTGTATTAATCCGTTGGTGAAGAACTATCGTTGACAGCCGTCGTGGCATAGAAAACCGGGCCGTTCGCCTTGCGCGCGGCGTCTTAAAATGGCAAGAGAAATTACGACTTGAAGTCGATTGCGGGGCGGATCCCGGTTGGCCGTGAATCTCACGCTGAATGTTAAATGGAAAGTGAACACCGAATGACTCGACCCTTCATCTTGTTTCTGTTGCCTCTGGCGTTTGCGGTTGGCTGCAGTGAGGACAACAGTGCCACGACAGCTGAGGCCCCGGGTGTGCAGCTTGCGGAAGCTCCGTCTGAGGACACAGCCGAAGCCTCAGTTCGATACATTATGGAAGGCGTCAAGAACGGCCAACCGGTCGTTGCATGGAACGCCCTTCCAACCAGTTACCAAAAAGACATCACAGGGATCGTTCAAAAATTCGGTGAGACAATGGACCCGCAGGTCTGGGGGCAAATCACCGGCCTGATCAAAAACGTTCACGAACTGCTGGTGGAAAAACAGGACTTTATCGCAGGTCACCCGATGGTCGCTCAAAGCGGCGATCCCGCGACGACGAAGGAAGCCATCGCTCAGGTCACGAACCTGCTTAAGACCGTTCTGGATAGTGCGGGCGATCTGGAAAACCTGAAGACATTTGACGGTGCCGAATTCATGAAGACCACCGGAGCCGACCTGCTGACTCAGTTCGACGCACTCAGCAAACTGGCACCTCCCGGTTCGACGCCCGGCCCAATTGGCTTAGCGGCACTTGAGAATGCTAAAGTGGAAACTCTGGAATCCACAGATACGACCGCCAAACTAAAAATCACCACGGGCGACAACGAACAGGTGGAAGACTACACAAAAGTGGACGGCAAATGGCTTCCAGTAAGTCTGACAAAAGACTGGGACCAGCAGGTCGCAGACGCCAATCAGGCGATTGCTGAGCTGCCGAACAGTATCGGACAAATTCAACAGGGCGTGGGAATGGCGTCTGGAATTCTTCCCGGACTGCTGGCCCCGTTGAAGGCGGCAGAGACCCAGGAACAGTTCAACGCAGCCGTCAATAACCTTCAGCAATCGGCGATGATGATGATGGGAGGAATGGGCGGCCGTCCACCTTCCGGTGGTCCACCTGCATCAGATAGCCAGAGCAGTGGTTCGCAAAGTGATCCCGTTCCTGAACCGGCCAAGCCACCTGAAGAATAAGGCTTGTGTGCAGCTTGGGGCTACCGGTCAGTGCGTTGATATTGTGATCAGCTGCCAGCAGCCCCGTGCAACCTGATGAATTCCAATCATGTTGACTGACGGATTTCTTGGCTACCGCACATCGTTCATGCTCGACTTCGTCGTGTGTGCGCTGGTTATTATCGTGCCTGTCCTTTGCTACAGCCTGTGGCTGGCAAAGTTCAAACGCCGCTATCAGCAGCACAAGTGGCTGCAGATTGCGCTGGGTGTGATTCTGCTGGTGGCGGTTGGGGCGTTTGAAGTTGACCTGCAGTTGGTGCATGGTGGCTGGGAGAACATCGTTGCAAAATCGCATCCCGAAGAAGCGGCTCTGGCTGCAAAGGTCGCAGAATCGCGACCCTATCTGTGGGTGCACCTGCTATTTGCTGTGACCACGCCAGTGCTTTGGTGCGTCACTTTGGTGCTGGCTTTGAAACGATTTCCGAATCCGCCGACGCCAGGCCCTCACAGTCGGCTGCACAAGACGCTGGGCTGGCTTTCGGCCGTCGACATCACATTGACGGCCGTCACCGGGCTGGTCTTCTACTACGTGGCGTTCATGCAATAAACGTCTCGGCCTTTCGGAAGCCGTCGGGCGATCTTTTCGAAGGTTGATGGCTGGCTGCTGGCCTACCACTTCTGCCACGCTGAATCCGCCGCTGCGCTGTCCAGACATCTTGTCATGAATCTTACGCCGGCCACGCCGTCCGCCACCGACGGATACAGCGACTTCGAACGATCGAAACTTTCGCCCGCGTCGACTCGCCGCATGTCTTCAAACGCGTTGCGATACACATTCGCAAACGCTTCAAAAAACGCCTCGGGATGTCCGCCCGGTAGTCGGCAGGCGGCGATGGCGTCGGGCGAAGCGTAGCTGGAGTTAGGATCGCGTTCGTAGATTTTCGTGGGCTGCCCGAGTGCCCTCACAAACATCTGATTCGGTTCTTCCTGCCGCCAGGTCAGCGCGGCTTTGGTGCCGTCGACTTCGATCGACAGATCGTTTTGTCGGCCGTGAGTCATCTGACTCCATGTGATCATGCCGGTGGCTCCCTGATCGAATCGAACAAGCGAGTGGCCGTAGTCGTCTAATTCGTGGTGACGAGAATACGACTGCATGTTGCTTAGCAGTGCCTCAGGATGCAGCCCGGTGACAAAGCTGGCCAGGTGAAAAGCATGAGTTCCCACGTCGCCGAGTGAGCCGGCTCGACCATTTTTCAGCGGGTCCGATTTCCATGCACCGCGAGCCTGTTCTGCCTGCGGGTCCATGCCGTGCATCCAGCCCTGAACGTAGGTGGCTCGCACGGCGATGATTTCGCCCAGTTCGCCATTGGCGATCATTTCTCTCGCCTGCCGCATCAGTGGGTAGCCCGAATAGTTGTGCGTCAACGCAAAGACGCGTCCGGTTGTTTCGACCGTGTCCAGCATGCGCTGAGCGTCATCAAGGTTGGTGGTCATCGGTTTGTCGCACACGGCATGAAAACCGGCCTCCATCGCTGCGCAGGCGATGTCGCAATGGGTGAAGTTTGGCGTCGCGATGGATACGAAGTTCACTCGCCTATCAGCGGGCAATTTGCTTTCCGCGTCCAGCAGTTCCTGGTAAGAACCGTACGCTCGATCTGGAGCGATTCCAAAGGCTGCAGCCGCTGCCTTCGACTTGTCTGGATTGGAAGACAAAGCTCCCGCAACCAGTTCAGCCTGACGATCGAGAGTCGCTGCCGTGGCGTGAACCTTGCCAATAAAGCCCGCTCCGCCACCACCGATAAGAGCCATACGGAGTGGTTGATTTGGTGCATTGGACATGGATGCGTGATATCCTGAAAGTGTGTTGTTTAGTGTCAGTGCAGGCGCAGAAATCGCATGCTAGCAACATGACAGAAAACTGCGAATTGACTCGTGCGGCTCGTAGCCGACGTCAACGGGTGACGCGGTGAAGTCGACACGTTCGCAAACCAGCGTAACGTGGTGCAATGGATTTAGATGACCCAATCCGCGGAAACGCCTTCCGCAGCTTTTGTTACGCCACGGCGCACACCATTCATGGCCGCTCGGTCCGCGTTTGTGATTTCCACCGTGGATTGGCTGAGCTGCCGAATGCGGTCCCAAACGCTCTGGTAGCAGTAAAGGAATTCGGGCCGCTCTTCGTGTTCGCTTAACGACATCGCAATCCGTTCGATCGGTGTCGCGGTGAGACGCTTTTGTAGATCGGTGATTGAGTTTTGTTTGTCATCGGTTGCGGCATGAGTCGCCTCAATCGCCTGCAGGAATGCGGCGACCAGCACCATTCGACTGGAACGTAGTTTTAAATTCACTTCGGCACACTTCAGCGGTTCCGTCGCATGCAACCATGTGGCTCGAGCTCGAATGCTGCGCCAGTAGCGTTGCACGTCCTGCCACAGCCAGTGAAACACGCCGGCTTCGGCAAACTGATCCGCGATTCGCGTTTCTGCGTACCAGTTCAGCAGGTCGAGCTGAAGGTTTTGACAAGAGGAATGCCCGGTGACCGGCTGTGCGTCCAGCAGCAACTGCATGCGCTGCCCGTAAGTTGTGACGTCCTCGTTGACGATGCCGCGAACTTCTGGATCAATCAGCTTTCGCCACGAAACGCAACTTGAAAAGACACCGCCAGGCTTCGGTCGCTTCAGCGATTCGTCTGCAGCTAACGTTTTCAGCTGGTGCCAAACCTGATCGTAGATGGCGCGTCTGGCGTCTTCAGCAATTTCGACGCTGCGGTCGTCCAGCACAATCAGTACGTCCAGATCCGAACCTGAGTGTGCTTCCATGCGGCTTAACGAACCGGAAATGGCGACGGTCGCCACCTGGTCCGGCAATGGATTCTTTGCCAACGCCGTTTGCAATTGCGAAATGCGGTTGCGTGAATAGTCCCAGGCCGTGGCGAGCAGCGGAAATTCTGTGGCCAGGTACGGAAACGTTCGTTGCTGTGCCCAGTCGCATGTTGCAATCGATTGTTCAACGGAATCCGGATTCGTCACGAGCTGCCTTTGTTTTGGGGCGTGCCTGATAGCCTTCCGGGAGACGAATCGGGTATGCTGGTGGCGACGCCCCACATTATTCTACGGTTATTCAACCGTAGAATAACGACCTCCCGCCCAGTTCCCCGCCCGCCACGCTTGCCTGAAAGAGAATTTCGATGGATGTCACCAAGACTCACGTCGCGACTGACTTGAAGCACGACAGCCCCCTGATTTCGTGCCGGTTCGATCCGTCCGGAAAGTTCGCCTTTGTGGGGGCTCAGGATTACAACGTCTGGCGGTTCGAAATTGCATCGGGCAATAAGGTGGCCTATCCGACGGACGCCTGGGTGAGATCGTTGGCGTTTAGCACCGACGGCAGCAAGTTGTTCACCGGCGGCTACGATGGTCGTTTGATCGCCTGGGACGCGCATGCGGAAAAGCCGGAACCCCTTTACGCGATCGAAGCTCATAAAGGCTGGATTCGAGCCATCGACGTTAGCCCGGACGGAACGCTACTCGCGTCAGTCGGAAACGACCTTGTTGTGCGTTTATGGAGCACGTCGGATGGCAAGCTCGTGCGTGAAATGAAGGGCCACGAATCTCATGTTTACAATGTCCGCTTTCATCCTTCGGGCGAGCACCTCGCGACCGGCGATTTGATGTGTCACCTGATTCATTGGGACGTTGCCTCCGGCAAGAAAATGCGGACGTGGCAGGCTGAATCGTTACAGATCTACGACAAGACATTTGTGGCCACGATCGGTGGATTTCGCGGCATGGAATTTTCCGCCGACGGCAGCGAAGTTTTGTGCAGTGGTATCACGAATGTCACGAACGCGTTTGCAGGAATCGGCAATCCGTCTGTTGTGGCGTTCGATTGGGAATCGGGTAAGCAGACGACGGAACATCTTTCGAAGGGAAAACTTCAGGGGGTCGCGTGGGGCCTGGCCGTTCATCCGGATGGAACTCGGATAGCCGCTACCGGCGGACGTGGTGGCTACCTGTTGTTCTGGAAGCCGAAAGAAGTGAACGAGTTTCACAATACAAAGATGCCCAACGACGCGATGGACCTGGACATCAGCAGCGACGGGCTGCACTTACTGACTGCTCATTACAACAGCCATGCTTATGTGAGTCTCATGGACGCCAAAAAGAAGCCAGCGGGATAACGCTGGCTCAGGTTTCCTGCCGTACAGGGGCCTTCCAGCGGCGCCACACACACTCCTTCTTTCCGAGTCCGGTATTCGTACCCACGCTTTCCTGATGAAGCAAAATTCGATGCAACGATTTGTGATCATTGTCGCGTGTTGTTTTGTGATGAATTTCGCGGGCGCGTACGCTCAGCCGATCAAACGGGGCGTGGTTCGGAAAACTGATCAGGCAAGCCTCGGCTATACGCTTATCGCGCCGTTCGGCGGGCAGGAAACGTTTCTGATCGATATCGACGGTAACGTCGTTCATTCGTGGACCACAGAACGTAAACCGAGCCAGGCCGCCTATCTTCTGGAAGACGGCAGTTTGCTACGGACGGCAAAGATCCCGAACGAATCCTTTAATGTTCCAGGCGGCCCGGCGGGTGGCATTCAGAAGTTTGACTGGGACGGAAACCTGACATGGGACTATGTAGTCTCCGACGATCGACGGCATTCGCATCATGACATCGAACCCCTACCCAATGGCAACGTCCTGGTCGTGGCTTGGGAAGTGAAGACGAAAGCTGAAGCCATCGAGGCCGGTCGCGATCCCGCGAAAATTAGCGACGGTGTGCTGTGGCCCGAGGTTGTGTTGGAGATCAAGCCGATCGGAAAAACCGGGGGCGAAGTCGTTTGGGAATGGTGTCTGTGGGATCACCTGGTGCAGTCGTTTGATAAGTCGAAACAGAACTTCGGCCAGCCGGCAGACCATCCGGAATTAATTGACCTTAACTACATCGAACGCCCAATTGCCGATTGGATCCATGCGAATTCAATCGACTACAACCCACAGCTTGACCAGATCCTCCTGTGTGGTCGCACGTTCGACGAAGTCTGGGTGATTGATCACAGCACAACAACCGCTGAAGCGGCCAGTCATTCCGGCGGGCGTTATGGCAAGGGAGGTGACTTGCTGTATCGCTGGGGAAATCCGTTCGCGTACTTTGCAGGCACGCCGTTCGACCAGGTCCTGTTTGGTCACCATGATCCTCACTGGATTCAGCCCGGCTTGCCCGGTGCCGGCAACATATTGATTTTCAATAATGGCAGCGATCGTGACCAGCGAGCGTTCTCAACGGTCGACGAAATTGTTCCGCCAATCAAGTCAGCCGGCAGCTATGCTCGCGATCCAAACGCGCCGTTTGGTCCAGCGAAGATGCACTGGACGTATAAGGATCCGGCGAATCTGTATTCGCCACGAGTTTCGGGAGCCCAACGAATGCCGAACGGAAACACCCTGATTTGTTCCGGCGAAACTGGCCACGTCTTTGAAGTGACACCCGCAGGCGACGTGGTCTGGGATCTGTGGAACAAGCTTGGCGCAACAGAAGCGGAACTAGTGCACGCGGCAACGGCCGCGACGGGGGCTCCACCGGGACCGCTCGGTGGAGTGGCCATGTTTCGAGCGACAAGATACGCACCGGACTACCCGGCGTTTCGAGGTCGGACGCTGAAGCCTCTGAAACAGTAGCAGATGCAGAGGGCAATGGCGGGACACGAAAGAAGCTCAGCTTTGTGACAAAGCTGAGCTTCTGGTTCGATCGCTTAAACGTGCGTTGTGCAACCAGCGGACTTACGGCGCTGGCTTGTCAATTCGCTACGCCTGCTTCATGGCAGCGGCCAGAATTTCTGACGTGCTTTCTCGCATGATACGAGGATCAACAAGCTCGCCTTTCTGCAAAGTCGCTCGAACATCTTTGCCGGAGATGAAGACTGGCTTTTCGTCCTTGTGGTTTTCCATCAGGTCGACTCGGCCCATTCCTTCGTAGAAGGCCGCGAAACCAACTTTGATCGGCGTGATTTTTAGATCGCCGTTCAGGTTTTCGAAGATTTCCTGAGCATCGAAGTCGCCCCAGATGGCAGTGCCGTCTTCGTAAGGAGCGTCTGCGTGTTTGCGGCCAATCACGATGTGCGTGTAGCCCATGTTCTGACGGTAGATGCCGTGCATGACGGCTTCCTTTGGTCCGCCGTAGAACATTTTGATGTCCAGACCCAGCAGCAGAACTCGGTCCGGCACGCTGTCGTCGCGGCTGCCCCAGAGTTCCGGATCGCTGTCGCCTTCGCCCATGCCGCGACCGTCGATCAGCTTTTCGTAAGTCTGCATGCGGATTTCCGCACTGACGTCGTCGCCTTTGGTTTCACCGATCAGCGGATTCAGCACGGCTCCGGCATTTTTGCCAGCCTTCAGCAGCGATTCGAGGCCGTACACCAAAGCGTACTCGTGAGCTCGATGCAGCGGGTTGCGAGTCTGGAAAGCGACAACGGCATCCCAGCCGGTTTCCGCCAGCTTGGCTCGTACTTCGCGTGGCGTCAGCGCGTACTTGCCGAAGTTTGGGTTCTTCGGTTGTGGCAGAGCCTTCAGTTCGCCGCCGATCAGATGAGTCATCTTTTCGTCGTTGACCATCACCATCTTGCCGCCTGGATGATCGGTGCGGTCAGTCAGGTAGACGCTCTTGATGTACTTCGGCTTGTCCCACGGATACACGTCGCTAACGTCAACAGTCGCAACGATTTCGCCATCGGGGTTCGTCAAAGCAACCTCCTGGCCTGCTTTGATCTGTCCGGCCAACGCTTCATCCACGGGGAAGGCCAGTGGAATGGTCCAGGCGTACTTGGCACCCTGGGAATCGATGGTTGAATCATCCAGCACCTGATTCCACTGCTGTGAATTCATCGGGCCGGTAAGTGGGCTTAGAGTTCCATCGCCGATGCGGTACACGGTAGACAGATCAGCTGCGGAAACAGGAACCTTTGTCAGGCCTTCGGCTTCCTGCAGGAAAGCAGCTTTTTCGTTTTCAGAGACGGTACAACAAACGGGTTCTGACAGACCTCCGTGAGGAACAATCAGTTCGGACATTCGGGATGACTTTCTGAGGACGGAACGGAAACGGACGCCGAAACAGGCCGTGGCAACGACCACGCGACCGCAAAACACTACGTTTGATCGGCTCTTAAGCGGCAGACACTAGGAAAACAGCATCCCGTCGTCAAGAAGTTCCTGCCATGGGGAAGAGTGGTGTGCGTTTGTACTCAGAATCGGGGAATTTTGGCCTATAAAGGCGTCAGAACGGGTTGCTTCCCCGGCGATATCGCACTCCACCGGCGGCATGCTGATTCGGCGGGTTATTCCGATTCTGCGGAATGTGGTGATTGTTTCGCCGCCCGGATGCCGATGAAACTCTGCGTGAGCGACCGCTCGCACAGACCACAATGAAATCAATCCTGCGGATCGGCTTTCGGCCCGCTTGGAGTGCGGCGTAACGGTTCGGTAGACGGCAATCGTGACGGCAGCACCTGAGCTTAAACACGCAGCATCTGCCGACGACCTGTGAGTGTCTGACGCAGAGTGGATTTACGACGAACTCGGCCTTGCGAACCAAAATTGTTTCCGGGGGCGACCAGGACAACGTTGAGTTGTCAGTTCTGGTTCGCAAGCCGGGTCCTCGTCAATTTCCCAGCCGTCAGGTATCTGAAACCATCCAGCTCGGATTCATTGAAAAACGGAGAGAACCGATGATGAAACGATTTCTGATGGTCACCATGCTGGCCATGGCGACCTTCGTCACCTTTAGCAGCGACGCAGAAGCCGCGCCACCAAATCAGCCGGCCAACTGGCAGCGATTTTATCATTATCCGTACGTGTACTATCCACACTCGTTCCGCAAGCCGCAGCAAAGCAAC
Organism: Fuerstiella marisgermanici; assembly: GCF_001983935.1. Classification (GTDB taxonomy): domain Bacteria; phylum Planctomycetota; class Planctomycetia; order Planctomycetales; family Planctomycetaceae; genus Fuerstiella; species Fuerstiella marisgermanici. The sequence goes on from NZ_CP017641.1 coordinate 1,326,888, forward strand.
AGCTTGTACTACAAGTATTCACCGGAAATGCGAATCCCGGTCTACAACAAGGCATGGTACAACTTTTACCCAACGGAAAAGCCGTACCATAGCGGACACCACTTCATCCTGGACGTCTTCTAAGAAGACGCAACTCAGGCACCACGTGGACAACTTAGAAGCCCGGCTTTTTCAAAAGCCAGGCTTCTTTGCGTTCCGTGTTTCGACGAATGCGAGCTACACCGCCGACTGTCCCGTAAAGTAATCCGGCTCCGCGCCTGCCTTCCACTTGATGTTGCATCCGATGCTGGGCATTTGTTCCGTAGGCACGTTTTTGCCGCTTAGCACGGCATCGCAGGCGGCTTTCAGGTCTTCGCCCGTGATCGGCGTGTCGCCACCCGGACGGCTGGAATCGAATTGACCGCGATACACCAGGCTGTGATCTTTGTCGAACAGAAAGAAGTCAGGCGTGCAGGCTGCTCGATAAGCCTTTGCGACGGATTGATCGGCATCGTACAGATACGGGAAGTTGTACCCGGCCGATGCCGCTTCCTGCTTCATTTCTTCCGGTCCGTCCTGAGGATATCCTTCGACATCGTTTGAGCTGATGCCGACGACCGCCAGCCCTTTTGCCTGGTACTCGTCCGCAAATGCTGCCAGTGCACTGCGAAGATGCACAACAAATGGACAGTGGTTGCACATAAAAATCACCAGCAGCGGCTTGCCGGCGAAGTCCGATCGTGACACCGATTTGTCATCGACGTTTTGAAGAGAAAAGTCCGGCGCGCTGGTGCCGAGACTTAGCATCGTGGAAGCTGTTTTGACCATTGTTCGTATTCTTTCCGTGGTGGGTTTACGTTTTATTTAAGCGAGACAGCAGCGGGGCGATGATGACCTCCGGGACGAAGTCCTTCAATCGTTCGCTCACGTTTCCTTCTGCCATCCGGGCGATTTGCTTAATCAGCGAACTGGATACGTGGTTGTAGTGTTCGCTTGACATCAGGAACACCGACTCGATCTCAGCGTCGAGTACGCGGTTGGCCAGCGACATGGTGAATTCCGCGTCGATGTCCGTCAAACTGCGAACGCCACGCAGCAGAATGCGGCTGCCGCACTTTCGCACAAATTCTACTGCGAGCCCCTCGAATGTTGTGACTTCGACGTTGTCCAGATGCTGCACAGCAGCCCGCGATAACTCGATACGCAACTGGGGTTCAAACAGCGGGTCTTTGTCGGGATTGATCCCGATCCCGACGGTCAGCTTTTCGAACATCCGCGCGCCACGCTCGATAATATCAAGATGGCCCAGCGTAAGAGGATCGAAGCTTCCGACGTAGACGGCGTGCGACGGACGAGTGGATTCGCTCATGGATGGCTTTCCGGAACCTGGATGCGTTTGACTTCGGCTGATTCTCGAAACGCAGGCAGCCGTGGCAATCGAACGGAACGGCAAGGTGCTAATTTGGCAGGGAATTCGCACCGGATGCCGGTCGCTCCCACAGGCTGGTGTCGTACGTAAAACATTTGACCTGAGAGGTTTACGTGAAATATTCGGTTCTGGCTGGTCGAATCGCCAGAAGCGGCACGGTCTGTGCTGAGGCAGAGAGTGACGTAATGTTTATTGGAGTGAGCTGAAAGGCAGGGCGAATTTTCCTGCCGCTCGCGAGAACAGAGTTGAATTAACGGTCGTGGCGCTGAAGTTGGAGTCTATCTGAATGCCCGTTTTTCGTTGGGGACAAAGCTGGGATCCGCTACACGATCTTGAGCGGGAGGTTGATCGGCTGCTGCAGGGCATGAATATGTCGCTGCAAGGCCGGTCAAATCGCCGGTTCCCGCTCGTCAATTTGCTGGACCACGGCGATTGTTTCGTGCTGACGGCCGAAATTCCGGGCGTTGATCTGGCGGATTTGGATGTCAGCGTCGCCAATGGCGTGCTCTGCATCAAAGGGGTTCGGAAGGTGCCGCCTGAAGCTCGCGAAGACTCGTTCCGTCGACAGGAACGCTTCCAGGGGGCATGGCAACGAAACCTGCAGTTACCTGAAAGAATTGACGAAGAGGGGATGAAGGCAGACTACACAGCGGGTATCCTACGGGTTGCCCTCCCTAAGACACAGGATTCTTCTGTTCGAAGTATTCCTGTGACCGAAGGACCGGGCTAGAGCAATTTACGTTTCGTTGTGGACGGTTCGGGCTTGCGGGAAACAGCCATCATCGTCCGAAAAGCTTGTTCCCCGGCCACAAGTCAGCGAGATTCGCTGTCGCCGTTTTTTTCGACTTGCCCGTCGAGCACACCGATCTGTCGGAGCACACCGATGAACGAATCGCAAAATGTATCTCGAAGTCACGACGACAATCCACAGACGGCTCGTGCGCAGATGCCTAATGAACCCTCGGTCCCTCGACTACTATTCAACCCACCAATCGATATCTACGAAACGACGGACGGGCTGGTGCTTTACGCCGACTTGCCCGGCGTGTCCGCCGACGGCCTCGATCTGCAAGTGCAGGACAACCGACTGGCATTGTTTGGGCGAGTCACGCGAAAGCCCACCGAGGTAAACGACGCGGAAGTCGTGCATCAGGAATACAAGATCGGCGACTATCTGCGGTCGTTCATCTTAAGTGACGAAGTTGACCACGACCGAATCACGGCTCGCCTGAACAACGGTGTTTTACGTGTCGAGCTGCCTCGCGCAAAACGCACCGAACCGCGCCGCATCGAAGTCTCTGCCGACTAACGATTTTGGTCGGACCTGCGTCACCGGGGGCGGACCAAGCTCCGTGGCTGTGCAGTCTGCCTGTCACGCATCTCGTTTTCTTGACAAGCTAATTCGTTTTCGCGGCGCGTCGATCTCCATTACGGTCACGTGGACGATGTCGCCCACGCTGACTTCCTGAGCCGGATCTTTGACGAAGTGGTCGGCCAGTTGCGAAATGTGGATTAAGCCGTCCTGATGCACGCCGATGTCGACGAAGGCTCCGAAGTGAGTCACGTTTGTGACAACGCCTTCCAGCTTCATCCCGATCGCCAGGTCGCTGATTTCTTCCACGCCCTCTGCAAAGCTCACGGCTTTGAATTCCGCTCGCGGGTCGCGGCCGGGGCGAGCGAGTTCTGTCAGCAGATCCTTCACCGTGAACTGCCCCAGTGTGTCCTTTAGTGACTGGTCCGCCTGAAGCTGGCTGACCAGTGTCGCGTTGCCCACCAGATCGGACGCGGTGACGTTTAGCTTGCGAGCCATGTCTGCGACAACCGGATAGCTTTCCGGGTGCACGGCCGAATTATCGAGCGGTTCTTTGCCATCACGAATTCGCAGAAAGCCAGCGCACTGTTCGAAGGCTTTCGCACCTAGTTTTGGAACCTTCAGCAATTCAGATCGACTGCGAAACGCGCCGCTTTCGTCGCGGCGTTTGACGATATTCTTCGCCACGGCCGGACCGATTCCCGGAACGTATGACAACAGCGGCGCGCTCGCCATGTTGACGTCCACGCCGACAGAACTAACGCACGATTCGACTTCGCGATCCAGCGACCGTTGCAACTGGTTTTGATTGACGTCGTGCTGGTACTGTCCGACGCCAACGGCCTTTGGATCGATCTTCACCAATTCCGCCAGCGGGTCCTGCAACCGGTGAGCGATACTGATGGCGCCTCGGACAGTCAGGTCGAGATCCGGGAACTCTTTGGCCGCCAGTTCGCTGGCCGAGTACACAGACGCACCGGCTTCGCTGACGACGACTTTTGTGATCTGCAGGTCGTTATCCTTCAACACCCCAGCCACAAACGCATCGGTTTCTCGCGATGCCGTGCCGTTGCCAATCGCGATCATGGTGGCGTCGTACTTTTGGATCAGCGACAGCAGCGTGCTGGCGGCACCGGCCGTGTCACTGCGCGGCGGGGTTGGAAAGATGGTGGCGTTTTCCAGGAACCGGCCTGTGCGGTCAACGACGGCCACTTTGCAGCCGGTGCGGAAGCCGGGGTCGATTCCGATCGTTACATGAGGCCCCGCCGGAGCGGCCAGCAACAGTTCTCGCACGTTGCTCGCGAAAACCGCAATCGCTTCTTCATCGGCCTTCGCTTTCAACTGCTGCAGCATGGCCGACTCCGCAGCGGGTTGCAGCAGTCGCTTGTAGCAATCAACGACTGTGTTCTGCAGTGCATCCGCGAATTCGAAGTTGGTATTCTGAATCAGTCGGCTCTGCAATCTGGGCAGCACGTAGTCTTCGTCCAGTTCGATCGCAAGTCGCAGCACGCCTTCCGATTCGCCTCGTTTCATGGCCAGAAAACGGTGCGACGGCATGCGGTCGATTCGTTCGTTGTGATCGAAGTAGGTTTCGAAACTTCCCCCCGCTTCTTTTTTGCCGCGTTTTACGGTCGACGTCATTCGTCCCCGCGCCGCTCGTTCGTGCATCCACTGTCGCAAATCTGGTTTTTCTGACCACACTTCGGCCACGATGTCGCACGCGCCGGCGAGTGCTTCGTCCGCGTTGGTGACACCCTTGTCGGCGGAGACGAAACGCTGAAGGAGTTGTCCGACCGGTTCGTTGAGGCGTCGTTGAGCCAACAGCAAATCTGCCAACGGCTGCAAGCCTTTTTCACGCGCGGCGGAGGCTCGTGTTTTGCGTTTGGGTTTGAAGGGAAGGTAAATGTCTTCCAGCCGCTGTTTGTCGTCGCAATCCAGAATCTGCTGCTTCAGCGCGGGCGTGAGCTGCCCGGATTCTTCGATCGTTTTCAGTATGGTCTTGCGGCGGTCGGCCAGTTCATGAGCCTTCGCCAGTGCGTCCTGAATCTTGCGCAGTTGAAGCTCATCCAGCCCTCGCGTCGCTTCCTTGCGGTACCGAGCGATGAAAGGCAGCGTGTTGCCGTCTTCCAACAGTTGGACGGCGCTGTGGACCTGTTCCACGGATACGTTCAACTCCGCCGCGATGGCGGCAACGATTTTGCTGAGATCGAATAGCTCGGTCATGAATTGAGTCTGATAATGTGCTGGCGACTTTCCGGACGATGGACGGAATTTAGCTTCTGGATCGTCACGTGGCCAGACGGCAAAATGACCGAACAATCCTTAACCACGTGCTTCGAACTGAATCTTTGTTTCGGCAGAGTCTTACGTTCACAGAAAGTGGCCCTGCGTTCTGAAGGGGGCCAACGCAACGGTTGCTCATGAAACCAGCGTTGATAATGTTGGCCCTCAGGGTGACAATGATTCAGAGATTTCTTTTGGCACGTCTTTGTTGCAGGTGATATCGTTTTGTACGTCGAAAGTGGGGACAAATGCGGAAACGTGACTTGCTCTGCGGCCTGCTATGCCTTGTAGTATTTGTTGCGGCAGCCACGTGGCTGAGCTTCGCTTACAGACGACACAACGCAACTGTCGCACAAAAGTTCAACCGCACACTAGGCGAGCGTCTCCGGAGTCGCCTACTCGACGGGACGGGTAAGGAGTTGTCCGGCGAGGATTTTAAGAATGCGAAAATGCGAGGTGTGGTGCTTCAACGGCCCGGAAACGCTTTCCAACGAGCGAACTTTTCGTCAGCAGAACTCGATCAATCGACACTCGAAGCAGGCGCAGGATCATTCCAGCTCGCCTGCTTTGACAACTCATCAATCAAGAACGCGCAATTAATCGGAGGAGGAGCTTCATTTCAAGTGGCGTCCTTCGATAGCGCTGATCTAAGCGGTACAAGTCTGGAAGGTAATTTTCAACTCGCTTCGTTTCAGAATGCCGTACTTCGTGACTCAACACTTCACGGATCTTTCCAGGGGTGCGACATCAGCGGAGCTGACTTTTCTGGTGCGGACCTGACAGGCATTAATCGGAATTCACTTGAGTCCTGCTATTTCTCCGTACCGCCTGCCTTCAGCTCCGAGACAATCTTCCCGCCTGGTTTTTCGCCCGGAATTCAAGGTTGGCAGCGTTCGCCACCGCCGCAGTAGGTCCGTATCGCGAGCTCATTCCATTTTTTTTAACGAACACTGCGAACACGGACCACACCACCGTTACCTGCTTTCGAGTTATGCGGGTTAGTTTTCACGCACGGCCGGTGGTGTACCGTTGCTGTAGATCGCGGCAATTTCGGATTCGGCCAGGACGCGGTTCCAGATCGCGACTTCATCGATCATGCCGTCGAAGTTTCGGCCTGTGCCAGCGCGGTGGCCGCCGATGACCAGACCGCCCGTTTCAGCGATCGGTGCGCTGATCGGAAGCTTGTGAGTTCCCGCGAGCTTGCCGTTTACAAACAGCTGCAGCTGTGACGAATCGAATGTGACCGCGACGTGGGTCCAATCTGAAAGTTGTGAACGGTGCATCAGGTGGTCGAAGCCGCCCTGCACCTTTGTGCCCGGCGGACGCTCTGAGCCGACAGGTTGCGGAACAAGCGTCTCCGTGTAGAGCTGAAGGTTGATTCTGTCGGCGTCTTCACACGCTCTGAATCCAATCGAGATCGGAAGACCAGTGTTGGAGGCATAAGGCAGGTCGCAGTGATTGTTGACGTTGCTTTCCATGACGAAGGAGCGGTCTGTGCTGCCATGGGCGGGAAGCGACGCTGGTTTGATCAAACTGGAAACCGTATAGACGCTGGCGTTGTCATCAAGCATCGAACGCGGCACAGTTAGGTGTTGGCTGTCAGCCCGACTTAGCTGCAACGCGCCGCCGCGCACGCCATTTTCTTTGCTCACTTCAGCGCCGCCGTTGAGTTCTCCATCAAGGCGATCGCCCAGTCGTGAGTTGTTTTTTGTGTTGCCGTCGAAACTCCAATAGGCTCGCAAAGCTTTGGCAATGCCGGTTTCAGGCTGAGGTGTGAGTTGGTCGTAGGTGATGGTCTTCGTGAGGTTCTCCTGGCCATCTTTGTCCAGGAACTTGACGGTCAGTACGGGCGGTTCTTTGGTGGTATCGGCCGTCATCTTCAGAAACTGATTCGGTTCGACTCGTGACCACTCAAGATCCTGGTGGTACACATTCAGCGAAGGAATGGTGCTGGTGTGGCCAGGTGAAATGATGAAATCGTGCAGGTCGTAGCCCACACGTTGGGCGTGCATCAGATAGCGAGAAACATGGATGTCACCACCGACCAACACGACACCGGGAATGCGTTCATTCTTGATGAAGTCCAGCAGCGCATCGCGTTCGGCGTAGTAGGTGTACATGTCGTCGGTTTCGCGGTTCTTTTTGTCCTGCCAGATTTGTCCCTGCAACAGGACTTTGAACGGTGCCTTGGACTTGCGGAGGCTTTCCAACAACCACTGCCATTGGTCGTTGCCAAAACACGTCGATTGATCGGGGCTGACAGGTGACGGGCCGGTTTGCGAATACCACCGAGCATCGAGCAGGAACACCTCCATCGCGCCTCGATCTGTTTTCTGGTAGATGCCTGCGTCTCCGGTTCCGTATTGATCCTGAACGCGGTATTCCACAAACGATCGGCGAGTGTTGTCTTTCAACGCGGCGGCACTTTTGCCGTTGCCGTTGTTCTTGCCGAAGTCGTGATCGTCCCAGGTTCCGAGAAGTGAAACGTTTTTACCCAACGCCGCAAGTGGCGGACGCTGAAGCAGGTGGCGATGTTTGTTTCGCAGGTCCACAAGGTCGCCGGTGTCGGCGTACGGCGTGTCGCCACCGAAGCAAAGCAGATCGAGATCATGATTGGCCATCTCCTGCCAAACTGGATCTGTGGCGTCGTTGACACAGGAAATGAAAGCGACGTTCAACACCTGACCGCCGCGTTCCGTTGGCACAGTTGTGAAATGGAAATCAGGCGTGCCACCAGCAACAAGGGTTGCGTTACCGTCTTTTATGTTTTCGATCTGGTATCGGTAAGTGGTGCCGGGATTGAGTCCCGCGACATGAAACTTCGCGACGAAGTCATGCTCAGCTTCGCTGCGGCTTTCAACGGCGGCGACTTTCTTTCCTTGTTCATCGTTAACAGTCAAACGCAGTTCGGCCGCAATATTTCCCGGCCGGTAAAGAAGGTAGGCTTCCGTGGTTTTCAAAGTACCAACATAAGGACCGACCGTGTCCTCTGCGTGCAGTTGAGTTCCGGATGAAAGCAGAAAGACGATCGATAAACCGAGGAATTGTTTCGCCATAGCAGTGGTTTCAGGATTCTCGTTTTAGGCATAAGGAAAACAGGACGGCATTGATAATACAGAAGCGAGGCACGATTTTCGCTTCTGCACATTCTTGAGGATGCCCGGCTGGCCAATGGACGCCGCAATCTAGACTTACCAGTTTTGACCGCGTTGTTCATCAAAGCCATTGAGAAGTGGCAGGTAACTTGGCGGGATCGTTCTCTAGATCTGTCTCGGCGTCAACACGTGAGCCTACGTGATTCTGCCATTCTTAATCAAACATTCAGATTGATGTGACCGCTTTCAGAGTCAGCGTGATGAGCGAAGATTACTCGGCCTGCAGTTTCGGTTCGGCTGCAGAAAGCAATTCGGTCAGCACCAACTTCAATTGGCCTTCTACGCAGCCACCGAACGACCACTTCTGTTCATAGCCGCCTTTGTCCTTGTAGATCTGGTCCGGGCCGATGTACCACATTCCGCAGTCTCCGTAGGCCGCAACAGCTACGAAAGCATTGCTGCGCAATTGTTGAGCGGACAGCTGATAGTCGACGAAAACTTCGCCAGGCAGATGCACCAAACATACATCGCCGATCGTCAGGCAACTGGCTTCGACATCCTGCTGTGCCCTAATGCGTTGGATCCACGCCAGATTCATCGCGGCTTTTAGCTTTGCACTGGATGACGCGTTGCTGTTGAGGATCGATTCGTGTGTGGTCGCGGCAAAGTTCGGGCCAGCGGTGAGTGGGAAATGAAGTACCTTCGTCTGCCAACGTGCGCCGTTTACGGCTTGGCGTTTGAAGGTTTTTACTGAGGCTTCCATCGCTGCATACAGGCGATTTGCAAGAGCTTCGCGGTCTTCTGTCGTGCCGGAGTTGTACTTTCCCATTGCGATGTCGCCGCCACATCCGGTGAAGTAGATCTGGAAGACGCCAGTTTCCTTCTGCAATCGTTCTCGAGCAATCCCGGGCACGTCCGGTGTGATGTTACCGCCGGAACTTGTTTGCGGGTGCGTCGCGTAGTAACTCAGATGAGCAATTTCTTGTTCGTTTTCATACAGTGCGACAGAACGCAGCCAGGGATCAATCGTGCCTTCGGGCGCCGACTGTAAACCGGCGTCTGTCGTGCTGCTCATCCGTGCCACGACAGAACCATCGGGCTGCCTGAGTCGTCGTGACGAAGCAACGCGATCGACTTTGGCCTTCGACGTACCCACATGCGTCAACGACCGAAAGTTCGATGTGGCGTCACTCACCGCGCGGGCAATTTTTTCGGCCGTCAGCGTTTCAAACTCCGCGCGGCGGTCGATTTGGTCACGTTGGTCGCGATACAGAATCCGTCGTGCGTTGGCGTCCAGGACGGGGGCCGTGTGTTGATGCAGCGATTGCACTGCCACGTTTTGAGGCGTGGTGTTCGCGGCGGCTGCGATTTTGTTGCGGAAGAGTTCGTAGGAATCATTGCACAAGCCGCAATAATCAATCGCGCAGATCACAAACGTACCGCTGTCGCTTTTTAGTACGAATCCTTTGGCCAGCAGCGGTTGCTCAACTTCGACAAACTGCTTCACAAACCCAATGCCGATGCCATCACCCAAAGGCGGCGTGACGTCAGTGCTGAACACAGCGACCTTCAGTTCCGCGGCACAGGCGGGCGACCAGACCAACGTCGCAAAATTTGCGATGAGAAACAAAATAATGGGCAGCGTGTGTCGACTAACCTTCATGAAAGTGATCCGGCGGATGGGGGCGTCTGAGGAAGCATCCAGCATCGTCGGCGGTTGTACACTCATGGTCAACCCAGCGAGTGAGCGGCGTCGTCGTCGACGGGGCGCGGCAGATTCAATCGCGTTACTGCAGGTTTTGGGTTTGAGGGGGATTGCCGCGTTCCTCGTGATCTGCTCAAGACCGGCTTCGAGGTATCGCGCGCAGACCCGCGGCGGTTTCGCATTTCGGTGCCGTCGCCAGCGAAATGCTGGCTGTTGTTATTCCTGAAGAATCTAAGTAATCTCCTTCCCGCCAACGAGAAGTCTGTGTCCCGCCGGCGTTTTATATTTTGCTGTAAGAGGTTTGTGAATTGTGGCCGAATCGACTTTGGATGCGCCGCCCATCGAACATCACACGCGATTGGGAGAACTCGCCTCAACAGCCATTTGTGGCAACGACATCACGTCTTCGTGTTTGTACGTGTCGGCTCTGGCCATCGTGTACGCCGGAAAGCTCGCCCCGATCTCCCTGCTGATGGTGGCGGGGGTGCTGTTTCTGTTCCGCAAAATCTACGCCGAAGTTGTCGGTGCGCTGCCGTTGAACGGCGGGGCTTACAACGCGTTGCTGAACACGACCAGCAAGCGAGCCGCTTCAGTCGCAGCGTGTTTGACGGTTTTGTCTTACATGGCGACAGCCGTTATTTCTGCGCTGGAAGGGATGCACTACGTCCACAATCTGTGGCACGGCCTGGATGTGATGATAGGCACCATCGCGCTGCTGGCTTTTTTTATGGTTCTGACAATCATTGGAATCACAGAATCGGCTGTGGTTGCGATCGGAATTTTTATTACTCATTTGGTCACGCTCACACTGCTGCTGGTTGTCGGGATTGTGTTCGTCTTTTCCAATGGCGGCGATCACGACGACGGCGGCCTGGCGACGGCGCGGCAGAACTTTGCGGAACCGCTACCGGCCGCACCAGGAACCAATGACGAGTTTGCTGATATTTCCAGCGACGAAGAATCCAGCGAATCCGGTTCGCTGTGGCTGGCGTTGTTCTTCGGCTTTTCGGTCTCCATGCTGGGCATTTCCGGCTTCGAAAGTTCGTCCAACTTTGTGGAAGAGCAGAAGGATGGCGTCTTCCCGAAGACACTTCGCAACATGTGGATTGCGGTGTCTTTCTTCAATCCGTTGATGGCGCTGTTGGCTTTGACCGTGCTGAGCATGGTTGAAGTCGACAAGAACCAAACGGCTCTGCTGGCGCACATGGGCCAGGTGGTTGGTGGTGACTGGCTAAGGATTTTGATTTCTGTTGACGCGGCTTTGGTTTTGAGTGGTGCGGTGCTGACCAGCTTTGTTGGTGTCACGGGACTCGTCCATCGCATGACGCTCGACCGCTGCCTGCCGCAGTTTCTGTTAAAAACCAACCGACGCGGCACAACTCACCGCATTATCGTGGCGTTCTTTTTGTTGTGCGTGTCCGTGCTGTTTATCACCCACAATGGCGTGCCCGATGGCACTGCGAAGTCCATCGGCGATGCCATGGCTCAAGCCCCGCCCCCCACCGACGAAACATCGCCCGACCTTGTACGCCGCTCAGTCAATCGAGCGGTGCTGTCGATGCATGAAGATAGTTTTTCCGATGAAAGTCGACGGCTGTTCATGTTGCTTTCGAAGGACGATCGATCGAAGTTGCCGACGCTCTCTCGGGAAGATCTGGACGAAAAGCTAAAGATGGCTGGCGAAAATGCGCAAATCAAAAAGCTGGCCGGCATCTACACCATCTCGTTCCTGTCTGTGATGGCTTTGTTTGGGCTTGGCAATGTCCTGTTAAAAATTAAGCGAGGCAACCTGCCGCGGCCCGCTCAGGCTCGCTGGGTTTCTGTGCTCGTCGCCATCGGTGCGGTGCTGGCGGCGTTGATCGGTAACGCGCTTATCGACAGCGATTATGTGTTTACATTTCTGCAGTACTTTGTGCCGGCGATGCTGGGCATCATCGTTATGTTGGCACGCATCACGCTGCTGAAGGGCTTCCTGTCGATGCTCCGCAGTCTGACCGCGAGTATCGTTGGCCCCATGACCCGCCTGGCTCGCTGGGTGCGTGAGAAGATCGATGAAATTAACGCTCAGCAAATCGTGTTCTTTACTCGTGGCGACAACATCGCCAACCTGAATAACGCACTGCTGTACGTTCGCCAGAATGAGCACACAAACCGGCTGAAGATCGTGACGGTGACCAATGACAAAGTCCACCTTCCCGAAAATCTGGCGAAGGAACTGGAATTCCTGGACAAAGCGTATCCGGAGATCGATGTCGAGTTCGTGAATTTGGAAGGGAAGTTCAGTCCGCAGTTAATTCAAAAGCTGTCCGACGAATGGAAAATTCCCAAGAACCTGATGTTCATTGGGTCACCAGGCGGCCGTTTGCCGTATGACCTCGCGGAACTCGGCGGCGTCCGGCTGATTATCTGACGAGCAACTGACGGCGTGGCAAAAATTCCGCCGTTCTTCGCCGGCTCGCCGCGATTGTGAGCGGTTGGACGGCCTTTTAGTGGACTGTTGTCGACCGAACTTGTGCGCGGTAGACTGTTGAGCCTCGCCTGCTGTATCCCGTCCTCCTGTCTTACCGTGCCGCCACCGGTTCGGAAATTTATTCAAGCCGGTTATGAGTTCAGCCACAGAAACAGCTGTTAGCGCCGTGCAATCCGGCCACCCGTCTTTCGACTATACTCCACGGACGCGAGTTGTTTTTGGAGCCGGGGCGTTTGCGAAGCTGGGCGATCTCGCGAGCAATTTCGTTGATCCGGATTCCGGCCGGAATGGCGTTCTGCTGGTCACAGACCCTGGCCTGACGGCCGCAGGCCACAGCGCAACGGCAGTCGCGTCGCTGGAAGCGGCTGGTCTGTCAGTGGCCGTGTTCGACAATGTATCGCCGAATCCCACGACGGATGATGTTGATCGGTGTGTCGCGTTCGCGGCCGAGCGAAATGTGAGTTTGATTGTGGGGCTCGGTGGCGGCAGCAGTATGGACTGCGGCAAAGGAGCCAACTTCCTGCTGACTAACGGCGGTCGCATGCAGGACTACCACGGAGTCGGAAAAGCCACAAAAACGATGCTGCCGATGATCGCGGTGCCGACAACGTCCGGCACCGGTAGCGAAGCTCAATCGTTTGCCGTCATTGCCGACGCTGCCACGCATATGAAGATGCCGTGCGGCGATCATAAAGCGGCCTGCAAAGTTGCAATTCTCGACCCGGAACTGACCATCACCATGCCGCGTTCGGTCGCCTCCGCCACCGGCATTGATGCGATGACGCACGCCATCGAAAGCTACGTGACATCCAAACGCAATCCTGTGTCGCAGATGTTCTCACGTCAGGCATGGCAGCTGCTGTCAAAGTCTTATTCTCAGGTAATGAACTCACCGAGTGACATCGAAGCTCGCGGTAACATGTTGTTGGGAGCTCACCTGGCGGGTGCCGCCATTGAAAACAGTATGTTGGGATCGGCTCATGCAACGGCCAATCCGCTTTCCGCACATTTCAATACGGTTCACGGCGTTGCCGTTGGCATTATGCTGCCGCATATCATCCGCTGGAATGCACCTGAAGTCGGGGCACTCTACCACGATCTCGCAATTGCCGCCGGTTGGGCCGGGCCCGCAGATACGCCATCTGATGCGGCAGAATCACTCGCTTCAGGAATCCAGGATTTGTTGCGAGTGTCAGACATGCCGACAAAGCTGTCCGACGCCATTGAACAGGAAATCAGCAACGATATGCTGACGACCCTGGCCACTGAAGCGAGTCGGCAATGGACGGCAAACTTCAACCCCCGCCCTATGACTATTGATGCGTTTCAGCAGGTCTATCGCAACGCGATGTAAAGCGAAGCCCCTTCAGGCATGGCGGCCTCACCTGATTACAACACCAGCCTACGCCTTGGCAGACCACGACGCTGCCAAGCTTCCTTCCTCTGATCTTCTTTCGGGTCTGTA